>NZ_BAAILT010000008.1:0-5465 GCF_054588515.1 Methylobacillus methanolivorans | reverse complement strand
TTGTTTAAAAATAATTTTCGAAACTAGCTTGACCGAATGAAAAAGGTCTGTATAATGCGCACCTCTCGCTGATTTGGAAACGAATCGGCAGCGACAAAAGAAGTAACGAAGTAACCGCTCTTTAACAAAACGAACAACCGATAAGTGTGGGTGCTTGTAGGTGAGTGCAAAAAGATACATATATATGTATCTGAAACTCAAAATACAAGTGCTTAACACTTAAATGAAATCTGTAACTTTTAGTTACACCTAAGATTCATTTGAGATTAAGCCAAGCGATATACCGACCTCGAAAGAGGTCACAAGTAATAGTCGGAATTAAACTGAAGAGTTTGATCCTGGCTCAGATTGAACGCTGGCGGCATGCTTTACACATGCAAGTCGAACGGCAGCACGGAGAGCTTGCTCTCTGGTGGCGAGTGGCGAACGGGTGAGTAATATATCGGAACGTGTCCAATAATGGGGGATAACTAGTCGAAAGATTAGCTAATACCGCATACGCCCTGAGGGGGAAAGTGGGGGATCTTCGGACCTCACGTTAATGGAGCGGCCGATATCTGATTAGCTAGTTGGTGGGGTAAAAGCCTACCAAGGCGACGATCAGTAGCTGGTCTGAGAGGATGATCAGCCACACTGGGACTGAGACACGGCCCAGACTCCTACGGGAGGCAGCAGTGGGGAATTTTGGACAATGGGCGAAAGCCTGATCCAGCCATGCCGCGTGAGTGAAGAAGGCCTTCGGGTTGTAAAGCTCTTTCGCAAGGAAAGAAAACTTACATATTAATACTATGTGAGGATGACGGTACCTTGATAAGAAGCACCGGCTAACTACGTGCCAGCAGCCGCGGTAATACGTAGGGTGCAAGCGTTAATCGGAATTACTGGGCGTAAAGCGAGCGCAGGCGGTTTTGTAAGTCAGATGTGAAAGCCCCGGGCTCAACCTGGGAACTGCGTTTGAAACTACAAGGCTAGAGTATGGGAGAGGGAGGTAGAATTCCACGTGTAGCAGTGAAATGCGTAGAGATGTGGAGGAATACCAATGGCGAAGGCAGCCTCCTGGCCTAATACTGACGCTCATGCTCGAAAGCGTGGGGAGCAAACAGGATTAGATACCCTGGTAGTCCACGCCCTAAACGATGTCTACTAGTTGTTGGTGGAGTAAAATCCATTAGTAACGCAGCTAACGCGTGAAGTAGACCGCCTGGGGAGTACGGTCGCAAGATTAAAACTCAAAGGAATTGACGGGGGCCCGCACAAGCGGTGGATTATGTGGATTAATTCGATGCAACGCGAAAAACCTTACCTGGCCTTGACATGCCACTAACGAAGCAGAGATGCATTAGGTGCTCGAAAGAGAAAGTGGACACAGGTGCTGCATGGCTGTCGTCAGCTCGTGTCGTGAGATGTTGGGTTAAGTCCCGCAACGAGCGCAACCCTTGCCAATAATTGCCATCATTCAGTTGGGCACTTTATTGGGACTGCCGGTGACAAACCGGAGGAAGGTGGGGATGACGTCAAGTCCTCATGGCCCTTATGGCCAGGGCTTCACACGTAATACAATGGTCGGTACAGAGGGTTGCCAACCCGCGAGGGGGAGCTAATCTCAGAAAGCCGATCGTAGTCCGGATTGCAGTCTGCAACTCGACTGCATGAAGTCGGAATCGCTAGTAATCGCGGATCAGCATGTCGCGGTGAATACGTTCCCGGGCCTTGTACACACCGCCCGTCACACCATGGGAGTGGGTTTCACCAGAAGTAGGTAGCCTAACCGTAAGGAGGGCGCTTACCACGGTGGGATTCATGACTGGGGTGAAGTCGTAACAAGGTAGCCGTATCGGAAGGTGCGGCTGGATCACCTCCTTTCTAGAGTATGCCTTGCTTGCAAGCATTCACACTTATCGGTTGTTTAAAGAGCGCAACAAAGATTGGCCTTAAGGGTCTGTAGCTCAGCTGGTTAGAGCACCGTCTTGATAAGGCGGGGGTCGTTGGTTCGAGCCCAACCAGACCCACCAGATTACTGTGAAGTAATGGGGGATTAGCTCAGCTGGGAGAGCACCTGCTTTGCAAGCAGGGGGTCGTCGGTTCGATCCCGTCATCCTCCACCAACTCTTTGTTGAAAAGTTAGACATAAGTGCAGCGTGCTGTTTTTATGTCTAGCTTTTAGAAGCTAGACTGATCTTTAACAAAATGGAAGAAGTAAAGAGAATAAAGTAGGACTTTGTGATGAGGTCTGAAATATTCAATGGGTAATTTGATTGCAAAATCGAAACATTTGAACGGCGTTGGTTCGTAAGAATTAACAGTTCAAATTAGTTTGATCGCATCAGCTTGGTGTGATCAGATGAAGTGCTTTAGAAAACCTATAGCGGATGTCTCATGCATCACGAGATTTGAGTTTAAAAGGGCTCAGGTTTTAACGTTATAGGATCAAGCGAATAAGTGCATGTGGTGGATGCCTTGGCGATTACAGGCGATGAAGGACGTGGTAGCCTGCGTAAAGTCTCGGGGAGCTGGCAAACAAGCTTTGATCCGGGAATGTCCGAATGGGGAAACCCACCCGCAAGGGTAACCTTCTCTGAATATATAGGGGAAAGGTGGCGAACCGAGTGAACTGAAACATCTAAGTAGCTCGAGGAAAAGAAATCAACCGAGATTCCGGAAGTAGTGGCGAGCGAACCCGGAAAAGCCTGTTACTTTTAGCATACGCGATAATAGAACGGAATGGAAAGTCCGGCCATAGTGGGTGATAGCCCCGTATATGAAATCCCGTATGTGGAACTAGGGTAACGACAAGTAGGGCGGGACACGTGAAATCCTGTCTGAACATGGGGGGACCATCCTCCAAGGCTAAATACTCGTAATCGACCGATAGTGAACCAGTACCGTGAGGGAAAGGCGAAAAGAACCCCGGGAGGGGAGTGAAATAGATCCTGAAACCGCATGCATACAAACAGTGGGAGCCTCGTAAGGGGTGACTGCGTACCTTTTGTATAATGGGTCAGCGACTTACATTCAGTAGCAAGCTTAACCGATAGGGGAGGCGTAGCGAAAGCGAGTCCGAATAGGGCGTTCAGTTGCTGGGTGTAGACCCGAAACCAAGTGATCTATCCATGGCCAGGATGAAGGTGCCGTAACAGGTACTGGAGGTCCGAACCCACTAATGTTGAAAAATTAGGGGATGAGCTGTGGATAGGGGTGAAAGGCTAAACAAACTTGGAGATAGCTGGTTCTCTCCGAAAGCTATTTAGGTAGTGCCTTGTGTCTCACTCTCGGGGGTAGAGCACTGTTATGGCTAGGGGGCTCATAAGAGCTTACCAAACCATGGCAAACTCCGAATACCGAGAAGTGCAATCACAGGAGACAGTCCATGGGTGCTAACGTCCGTGGACAAGAGGGAAACAACCCAGACCGCCAGCTAAGGTCCCAAATGACGTGCTAAGTGGAAAACGAAGTGGGAAGGCACAGACAGCCAGGAGGTTGGCTTAGAAGCAGCCATCCTTTAAAGAAAGCGTAATAGCTCACTGGTCGAGTCGTCCCGCGCGGAAGATGTAACGGGGCTAAGCACGTAACCGAAGCTGCGGATGCATATTTATATGCATGGTAGGAGAGCGTTCTGTAGGCCTGCGAAGGTGTTCTGTGAGGAATGCTGGAGGTATCAGAAGTGCGAATGCTGACATGAGTAGCGATAAAGGGAGTGAAAAGCTCCCTCGCCGAAAGCCCAAGGTTTCCTGCGCAACGTTCATCGGCGCAGGGTGAGTCGGCCCCTAAGGTGAGGCAGAGATGCGTAGCTGATGGGAAACAGGTTAATATTCCTGTACTTACATATACTGCGATGTGGGGACGGAGAAGGTTAGGTCAGCCATCTGTTGGAATAGGTGGTTTAAGCGTGTAGGTTGATCTCTTAGGCAAATCCGGGAGGTTAAGACTGAGGCGTGACGACGAGTCTCCTTGTGAGACGAAGTGATTGATACCAAGCTTCCAAGAAAAGCCACTAAGCTTCAGGTATATGTGAACCGTACCGCAAACCGACACAGGTGGGCAGGATGAGAATTCTAAGGCGCTTGAGAGAACCCGGGAGAAGGAACTCGGCAAATTAGCACCGTAACTTCGGGAGAAGGTGCGCCCCGGTAGGGTGAAGGACCTCGCGTCCGGAGCTCGATGGGGTTGCAGTGAAAAGGTGGCTGCGACTGTTTAATAAAAACACAGCACTGTGCAAACACGAAAGTGGACGTATACGGTGTGACGCCTGCCCGGTGCCGGAAGGTTAAGTGATGGGGTGCAAGCTCTTGATCGAAGCCCCGGTAAACGGCGGCCGTAACTATAACGGTCCTAAGGTAGCGAAATTCCTTGTCGGGTAAGTTCCGACCCGCACGAATGGCGTAACGATGGCCACACTGTCTCCTCTCGGGACTCAGCGAAGTTGAAATGTTTGTGAAGATGCAATCTACCCGCGGCTAGACGGAAAGACCCCATGAACCTTTACTGTAGCTTTGCATTGGACTTTGACAAGATTTGTGTAGGATAGGTGGGAGGCTTTGAAGCGAGGACGCCAGTTCTCGTGGAGCCAACCTTGAAATACCACCCTGATGTTGTTGAGGTTCTAACCTAGGTCCATTATCTGGATCGGGGACCGTGCATGGTGGGCAGTTTGACTGGGGCGGTCTCCTCCCAAAGAGTAACGGAGGAGTGCGAAGGTAACCTAGGTACGGTCGGAAATCGTACTGATAGTGCAATGGCATAAGGTTGCTTGACTGCGAGACGGACAGGTCGAGCAGGTGCGAAAGCAGGTCATAGTGATCCGGTGGTTCTGTATGGAAGGGCCATCGCTCAACGGATAAAAGGTACTCTGGGGATAACAGGCTGATTCCTCCCAAGAGTTCATATCGACGGGGGAGTTTGGCACCTCGATGTCGGCTCATCACATCCTGGGGCTGTAGCCGGTCCCAAGGGTATGGCTGTTCGCCATTTAAAGTGGTACGTGAGCTGGGTTTAAAACGTCGTGAGACAGTTTGGTCCCTATCTGCCGTGGGCGTTGGAAGTTTGAGGGGGGCTGCTCCTAGTACGAGAGGACCGGAGTGGACACACCTCTGGTGGACCGGTTGTCACGCCAGTGGCATCGCCGGGTAGCTAAGTGTGGAAGAGATAAGCGCTGAAAGCATCTAAGCGCGAAACTTGCCTCAAGATGAGACTTCCCTTGTGCCTTGAGCACACTAAAGAGTCGTTCGAGACCAGGACGTTGATAGGTCGGGTGTGGAAGCGCAGTAATGCGTTAAGCTAACCGATACTAATTGCTCGTGAGGCTTGATCCTATAACCTTGAAACTTGAACCATCAAGTCAAGGTTGCTCTAAAGCAGCAATCAAAATACCATCTTTACTTCTTCTCTTTGTTGAAGACGAATTTGCTAAGCAAATTCCATCAGATATCAGTGAATGTGCCAAGCACACGCACTAACGGTTATGTCTG
>NZ_BAAILT010000007.1:0-3129 GCF_054588515.1 Methylobacillus methanolivorans | reverse complement strand
AAAGGTGCCTATAGTGCAGCAATGGCGCCTAATCCAGATTCATCATTGGGTTTAGCTTCCTAGCCTCCTGTAAGTGATCGGGGGAAAGGTGCGCGTATCGCATCGTCATCGTCAGGCTGCTATGTCCCAGGAGCCTTTGAAGAACCAGGATGTTGCCGCCGTTCATCATGAAGTGGCTGGCAAAGGTATGGCGCAACACATGCGTCATTTGCCCATCTGGCAGCGCTAGCTGCGCCCGTTTCACTGCTTCCCTGAATGCGTTATAGGAATACTGAAACAAACGCCCATAACCGCCTCGAAGCTTGTCCTGCGCTTTTAGCTCCTTGATCAGGAAATCGGGGATCGGCACAGATCTATTTTTGCCCGACTTCGTGTTGCTGAAATGGATCATCCCATCCCGCACCTGACTTGGCTTAAGCTGCTCGGCCTCACTCCATCGTGCCCCTGTAGACAAACACACTTTCGCAATCAGCAATGTGTCTCGGCTCTTGGACTGTTCGAGTGCAGCCAGCAAGCGCTTGATATCCTCCTTGGACAAGTATGACAACTCCCGCTCTGGCACCTTGATCTGCCTGACTGCTGACAAGGGGTTATCGCCATTCCAGTGTCCTAGCCGCTTGGCCTCGTTAAACACACTGCGCAGATACGCATGCTCACGGTTAATCGTATTCGGCGCGATACCAGCCTCTGCACGTGCCTTGCGATAGTGTGCAAACATTCCAGTCGTGAAACGATCTAGGTAAGGATTGCCCAGGGCAACACAAAGCGCCTTCAAACGATTGTAAGTGTCCTGACCTGCCCGTAAGTTGGCCCCATGATGTTCAAACCAAATATCAACCAGCTCGGACAACCTGCGCAGATCACGCTTTGCTGGCTGCCATGCTGGCGTGGTCAAGACCTTGGATTTCAGCCAAGCCTCATAAGCCAAGGCCTCGCTCTTGGTTCCTAGCGTCTTACGGAATCGTTTAGATCCTCGCCCACCTGGCTGAATATCGACTAGCCAGCCACCCTCCATTTTTTTGATGGCCATCTCATTGTCCTTCCTTGTGGTGCTCGCATAATTCCTCCACATGCTTGCTGATCACGTTCAGCAACACATGCTGCGCACAAAGAATGTTCTCCAGGAGCACGGGCTGCAGACCTGAATACTCATGCTCGGTTTCCCGGGCCAGGTTCATTTCCGCAATGCTGCGTTCGATGAGATGGGCAACACCCATTGCGCCATAAGTGGCAGTGAGTGCTTGGGCTGCTTTGTTTTGGATGTGGCGTCCGCCGTATTCGGCTTCCACCCAGAATTTCCCGTTCAGGGGATTAAGTTGCTGACTGGTCATGTGACCTCCTAGGTTTTGAGAGAGGCCACCCTACTGCTTACGGGGTGGCGGGCGCACTCTCGGAACCATAGGATCCGCGTCTGGGCTTTCCTTGCGGTGTTGTATACCCAGTCTCTACCCCGCCATAAGAAAACAATGGACGTAAAAATAGCCGCGATCTGACGGGGCGACAGGCCGCTATGGTTTTTGAGAGGAGTTCAGAATAAGGGGCAATGACTGGCAAAGTCAAGTAATGGGGATTATTCTAGGCTCTTTTTAAATGGGGAGAAGAAATGGCGATGGTTCAAGCATATCTGGTCGAAAATCCGTTGATTGGTGAGCTTGCATGGATAATTTCAGTATCATTTAAATCGATGCATGGCGCACCTAAAGGAGAGACTTATTTGCTAATAAATTATCCTGAGGAATATACTTTTTATCATGAATTATCATTTGATTATCAAGTTTATGAGGAGCTAGCTAAGAAGCTTGATGATCAATATGTTCTTGCTCAGTTATTAAAACTCTCCCAAGCATCAGTGGGCGAGTTTATAAACAGCTTGGGTTCACAATCTATTCTGGCATATCAATGGAGTTTATCTTCAATTAAACCAATTGAAATTACTCAGTTATTTGGGCCATGGTCACGAGGTAAGCTTGATAGACTTAATAAGTTGTATGAAAAAACTCGTTCAAATGAGTTAAATGAATACTTAAGAGAGATATTTGAATTTCCTCAAATTAGAGTTTCGTCGAATAAATTATTTCAGTAAGGTTAGCCGCCCCAGTTATCCATAGCGCAGCGCATGCGACGCAAGCGCTGTGGATAACTGGAAAGGGGCGGCGGGATTAGACCTGATCAGGTGAATCCTGAAAAGCAAAGGCCGTTGCGTTGTGCCAGCCAGAGGCGGCTATACGCAACGGCCTTTTGCTATCTGGATTATCAATAAGGTCAAAACCATAAGAAATTCAAATATTGCTTTGTGCCCCTTTGCAAGCCATTCAAATTTACCCCCTTGTCCTTAAAAAGCCCTCAATTGCATCATGCACTCACACCGCCCCCCTATGTAATACGGGGGGAAAGATTAAATGGGAGTGTGTAAGGGGGAAAACCAGCATTGATGCGGGTTCTACCGGAAATGATGTATGTACATGGTTCATACTCGTGTATGTACAACGTAACGACAGGGGTTTTTTATGGAAAACGACATTACGTTAACAATTCGGCTCAACAGGGAATTGAAAGAAGAAGCTGAGCTTGCGTGCAAAAAAATGGAGTTCACGCTATCGGCATATATCAGAAAATGTTTGAAGGATGCGGTGCGTACTTTTCATGTCACCTCAGTTCGTGAAAATGGATATGCCAAGGCCTTTATGGAGACTGAGGAAGCAAAGCGAGCATATGACGTGCTTGTGAATGCAGTGAAGCAATCAGAAGCTGTTCAGCAGCAGCCTGAGCCAGTGAAACCTAAGACCCCAGAACCAATGTCTTCAAGGAAAGAAGCTGGCGATGTGCTTTTTGATGAGAATGGTCATGTTGATCCCAGCACGATGAGCAGAAAGATGCGCAGGGAGTATCAGCGCGAATTGAAGCGAGGCACTTTTGATGAAAGACCAAGTGAGAGGCAAAAGCCTACCTTGGAGCGATTTAACCCTGAGCAAAGATTGAAGGAACTGATCGAGAAGGAAAAGCGCACACATTTGACAAGAATGGAGCGAAATCAGAAAAATGCACTTTTGACGGGTGGTGTACGAATTCCTGAAAGTTGAGTCGAAATCGTCAACTAGATGTCGACAATATTGAAAGTCAATGATATTG
>NZ_BAAILT010000006.1:0-6332 GCF_054588515.1 Methylobacillus methanolivorans | reverse complement strand
AGATTGTGGGCGTGACAGAAGACACCGTCACGGGCTGGATTAATCGCGGTTATTTGCCTGTGGTTGAGATCGGCAAATACCGCCTGGTGAACCTCGCTTTGCTCAACAAACACGCCTTAGAACAGGAGTTCTCCCTCTAATGGCTTCCATCAAGAAACGCCCCATTCTCCACGCCGATGCCCATGTGCTTGCACGTGCACGCCTGACACCTGACGACTTCAAGAAAATCAATGCCAGCTTGAAAGAAAGCGTTAACGCCATGGATGCAGCCATCGCGGCTGCGTTCCCGGCGAGCGGAGCCGACGGCGGCGCAGCCGTGCTGGTCTCCCCCCTAGGTAATACGGGGGGAAAGTCTATAAATCTCGTTCTTGAGGGTGGGAAGATCAAGGAAGTGTTACCCCGGAAACACTATTCATCGAAGGTATGTTTTATCGACTGGCTGAATTTCACGGTTCATGAAGATACCTTCCAGGTGCTTGAGGGTGCTGTAACGGATCAGGAAGTGATTATGTCCGTTTCCATGGTGTGTGAATCCCTGTTTGGATTCGGCATTACCTCCAAGCGGGACAAGGGAGCCAATTTCTACCATACGTCGTATGTGCTGGGTGAGAACTACGGCCTCGTTTGCTACGGCGGGCAACGTAATAGCGTACTGATTTCGCTATCTGGTGAGGGCTGCGCTGCTGCTCGGGGTGCGTGGGAAAGGCGTACTTTCGATTTCCTGAAATCTGCTATCAACCCAAAGATCACGCGTATTGACCTGACTTACGACGATGTAGCGGGAAAGCTCTTTACGCCTGAATCCCTGGTTGAAAATTACGACAATGGAGGCTTCAACTGTGGCGGGCGTAATCCTGATATCGAGCAACGCGGCAACTGGAAGCGTCCTAATGGTAAGGGGCGATCCGTCTACATTGGCAACCGCTCAAATGGGAAGTTTTTCCGAGGCTATGAAAAGGGCAAACAGCTTGGTGATGCAGATTCGCCATGGATGCGGCTTGAAGTCGAATTCAAGTCAGTTGACCGAGTTATACCGTTTGACGTCCTTAAATTCCCACACGAGTATTTTGCAGCGGCTTATCCCGTATTCGCCAGTTTCTCTGACACTGCGGAACGAATCCTGACTGTAAAAAAAACCGTCGAAATCTCCTATGAGCGCACCAAGAAATGGCTAAAACGCCAGTGTGGTGCCGCTATCAACCTGATGCTTAACGTCGAGGGGACGGCTGAACGTGTCCTTGAGTTAATCAAACGAGAGGGCAAGCTCCCCAAGGGCGTACTCCCTCCATCTTTCCGGCATGTTGACTCCAGTATGCACCACTCCCCTCTGGATCATATGCCCCTTGTCATGTCTGTTATCTGTGAAGGGATTTAATCATGCAATTCAAAACTAAAGCTACTGTCCTGGGCGCTCGTTTCTTCAACGATGTGGTTGAAGGCACCAAGCACGATTTCACCAAAATCCATATCGTGATGCCCGTATCCACCTCGGCAGGCTCTGAGGTGGGTTTCAACGCGCAAACCGTCACCTTTGGTACGTCTGTCAATTTCGAGAAATTGAAGCAGCTTCCCTACCCCGTCGAAGCTGAACTCGATCTGGAAATGACCACCAAGGGCATTGTCTGCCAGGGTTTCAAGCTGGTCGGCAAATCTGAACTCAAGACAGCGGCCTAACCATCATGACCGATTTCCGCCGCTTCTACATTATTCAGTGCCGTAGCACTGGCGCTTTTCTCACCGAGGAATTGAGCTACACCAACCTTGCAGAGAAAGCCGGGCGACTCTATTGCCCGCATGAAGCGGTGGATACGGCCCGCCTGAACCTAGACGACGACTATGCAGTGTTTTCTGCGTGGGAACTCGTCCCTGAGACAGAACAGGAGGCAATTCAATGAAACGCCTAATGCTTAACTTGGCCGCGCTAGCTATCGGCCTCTGCCTAGGCGGCATGCTCGTTGTGGGGTTCGCATGATTCTATTTTCTGAGTGGCAACTCTTACTAGGCGTTTTTCTGTTGGGGTTTGTGGTGAGCGGAATCGTGCATGTCGCCTTATTTACCAGGCTTGTGCGCAAGATTCTTGATCTGGAACTCAAGGCCAGAAATGCAATGCCTCATTGACCTCGGTGCTGGCACCTACCAGGTGCTAGTACCCCAACCCAGCGACTACACCACTTGCACGGCGCTCGTGGTGAGTCCTACCGAATTGCAGAACGGTGTGATGCATCTCACCGCTGCTGAAGGAGTTCAGATCAGCTTGAGTATCGGGCTGCTCTGGGCAATCGCGGCTGCATTCCGTGCAGTCATTCATATGTTGAAAGAAGGAGAATCAAATGAAACCAATTAACCAAGCTCGTAAGTACGGCACTCGTCTGATCAAGGGTGCGATTGTCGCTAGTCCTTTGGCCTTAGCTTCCCAAGGTGCGAGTGCTGCTATCGACGTCTCGGAAATCACCACCCTGTTTGCCGATGCCGTGACTGCGGTGGCAGCGGTGGGTGTCGCCATGTTGTTGGTATGGGGTACCAAGAAGGCTTACAACAGCATTCGTGGTAACTAAAGCAAGGTAACCCATCGGCCATGAGCGTAAAGCCCTCATGGCCTTTTTTATTACGAGGGATCACATGGAAGGCTGGATCGTCATGTTAGGCATACTGGGGGCGCTGTGGATACTGTTCAACGCTTGATCTTGATCATGGCCTGGCTATGGACTGGTGTTTCGTATGCTGCCACTGAG
The DNA here is from genome assembly GCF_054588515.1 of Methylobacillus methanolivorans. Classification (NCBI taxonomy): domain Bacteria; kingdom Pseudomonadati; phylum Pseudomonadota; class Betaproteobacteria; order Nitrosomonadales; family Methylophilaceae; genus Methylobacillus; species Methylobacillus methanolivorans. Next base: position 3,600 of record NZ_BAAILT010000006.1, on the reverse strand, counting down.
CAAGTAGAGGCTAAATACCGTTGGTCAGTGAATGTGTCGGGGGCCAATACCGGGTTTCACAATACCGCTCAACTCGCTTGTGATTCCTACGGCTCAACCCATGCCGATAAGCAGAATGCCTCTGCGCCTGCTGCCCATAAGACCTATGCCTATACAGGCATACAGGCTGTTAATCACCAGACCTATTTATGCGTGGTCAAGAATCAATTAAATGTTGATGCTAGTTTTACGGTCAATCGTCAGTGGTCATGCGATAACACAACCTGGAATTCTGGCAATAACGAAAAATACTATTGCACGGTGCCAGCCTGCGTTCCTCCTGCAGTTCGCCAGCCTGATGGTACTTGTAAAGCTCCTCCGCAATGCACCCCAGGCTGCAATGGTGTCTGCGGTACGGAACAACCCCTCACTGGCAAAGGCACCATGGCCTGCTTCAATGGTTGCTATTACGGCCTGGGCGATGCCTTTGGCCTTGTCGTCAGCAACGGACAAAAGACTTGGTGGACGGACGTTGAAGACAACACTGGCGTTCCCTGCGACGCGCCCGAAGACGAACAACCCGATGGTGCCGAAGATGCACCAGACCCAGCAGAAACCCCCAGCCCTTGCCCGGAATGCGACTGTGCTAAGAAAGGCATGACCTGGGGTAGTTACACCACTAACGGCACTACCACCGTCATGTGTCTCAAGCCAGGCACACCAGGTGGCAAACCTGTCGATATTGCACCCAAGCCTACAGTCAAGACAGAAACCCCGGCTCCTACGCCTGAAAATCCCAATCCAGAACCAACCACAACGGTCACCCCTAGCCCAGTGATTACCATCACGCCAGGCAGCGGTGCTGGAAGCCAACCTACCGTCACGGAAACCACCACCAACCCGGATGGCAGCACCACCAGTACCAGCGAACCGCAGGAAGCCTACTGCCAAAAAAATCCCAATGCCAAAGTCTGCAAAGAAGCTGACAAGGAGGACAAGAAAGGCACCTGGGGCGGCGGTTGTGGCTCCTGGGAATGTGAAGGCGATGCAGCCAATTGCGCCATGTCTCGCAAGATTCACCAGGATCGCTGTGATGACATTGAAGGCATGGAACAGTTTGCTGATGCGGCAGGTCGTGGGCAACGCATCCTGCATGGTGAAGAAGACGAAGACGTCACGGCTTACCTGAACCGTGAGGGCGATGGTAATCGCACGATCAATGTCGGCTCACTGGTGTCGGATTCCGGCCCCTACTCCTTCGGGGCTTCATGTATCTCGGATGTCCAGTTCTCCATTGGTGGCCATTCGGTGTCGGTGCCGTTCAGCAAGATCTGTCCTTATCTGGAAATGATCGGCTATTTCCTGTTGGCAGCGGCCTATCTCGCTGCGCTTCGTATCGTGGGGTTCATCTGATATGCCTGCTCTCATTGGTATTGCTTCCTGGATCGTCGCTGCGCTGATTGGCGGCTTTGGTCAATCCATCATGCACGGCCTGGTCAAGCTGCTCATTGCGCTGGGCTTTGGCTTCATCACTTACCAGGGCGTGGATGTGTTGATCAATTACTTGATGCAACATGCCTATACCAGCTTTAGCGCTGTGTCCCCGGAAATGATGGGCATGCTGGGGACGCTCAAGATTGATAAGGCGCTCAATGTGCTCGCCAGTGCCTATAGCGCGCGCCTGGTGATTCAGGGTGTCACCAGTGGCCTCATGACCAAGTTCGGGATCACTAAATGATTACGCTGATCACTGGCCTGCCAGGCTCGGGTAAAAGCCTGTTCACACTCAAGACCATCAAGGACATGGCCGACAAGGAAATGCGGCCTGTGTTCTATCACGGTATTCCAGAACTCACCCTGGACTGGCAGAAGATGCAGAAAGGTGAAGACTGGGTGGATTGCCCACAAGGGGCGATCATCGTGATTGATGAATGCCAGGGCACGTTTAGACCACGCGCTAATGGCGCTGCGGTGCCTAAGTGTGTCAGTCAGTTGGAAGTCCACCGCCATTCTGGCCATGACCTGTTCCTGATCACGCAACATCCCATGCTCCTGGACGGCAACGTGCGTAGGCTCGTTGGCCGTCATTTCCATGTCGTGCGCTTCTATGGGTTCCAGAAGTCCACCATTCACGAATTCCAATCCGTCCGTGAGAACGTCAAGAGCCTGAAAGGCTCCATCGAGAAACACTTCGTCTATCCGAAGGAGGTGTTCGGCTGGTACAAGTCGGCTGATCTGCATACGGTGAAGAAGCGCATCCCGGCCAGGCTGGTACTGGTGGTGCTGATGCCTATCCTGTTCGTCCTGGTCGCCTGGTATGCGATCAAGACCATTAACGGCTTTACCGATCACCATACCCCTGAAAATCTGGAAGTGCAGACCGAGAAGGTCATCAACCCAACAGCCCAGCCCTATGCACCAGCCAGGCAATACGTCAAAGAGGAACCAACCTGGCTGGAGGCACGACAGGAACGGGTGCCAGGGCTGCCGTATACCGCGCCTGTGTATGACAAGCTCACTGAACCCATCACCGTGCCGGTGCCGGCTGCTTGCGTGGATTTCCGGGGGCAGTGTAAGTGCTATAGCCAACAAGGGACGCCCGTCGCCACCCCGGAATACTTGTGCAAGCAGATCATCCAGGGCGGCATGTTCGTCGACTTTAACCCGGGCCAGTCGGCCAATGATCTGAGCCAGCAGGCGGAGCGGGAACGCGTCACAGCAGATCGTCAGCGTAGTGAAGAAGCCAGGCAACGCACGCTGGAACGCCAGGATGCGGAGCTGGAGAAGCGCAATGCAAACCCTGTGCAGCAAGCGCAAACGCCGGATCAAGTCCAGCAGCAACCCATCCAACCTAGCGCTATTCAGCGCGAAAGAATGAAGGAAAGCCAATGGGCGTTCCCGAATACATAGGCAATAAAAAAGCCCCTTGCGGGGCTTCATTATCAGGCAGCGTGTTTCAGCTTCCCGCTCTGTTTACTGACCGACAACATTTCAAAACCAACAATGTTGCCCAGGGCGTCATAGTCCAAGATCACGCCGGGGCGGATTTCCTCGGTACGCTCTACATCGTTCTCGCTCAGTGCGATATACAAAGCATCTGCAATCGGATCAAACTCAATTTTCATATTCATCACCTATTCAAAAAATACCGTGACAACCGTCACTGGCTCAGTGGTTTCGTTATAGATGACACGCAACTGCTTAAATCCACGATCAGCAATAGCCTTGATCGCATGAACCAACGTAATGTCATCTGCATCAACTCGCGTCGTGTCCGGGTTAGCCAACGTCTCCCTAACCCACTCTTCCTTTACGCCGCGCTTCACCATCCGCTTCAACGCATGGTCGCTTAACCTGTATTCCATGGGGCTATCTTACCTTGTTTAAATTACCTGTCAAAAAATCACCCAAGACACTGCCGCGTTTAGGTCTGGCGTTGGTATGGGTTGGTGTGCCCGTTTTTGGCACACTTGCCCGTGCCATACGGCATGGCCGACCAGCAACACATGGAGAAATAAGGATCAAGGGTAAAACCGGCGAAGCCGGGCGTATAAAAAGTGTAGTGAAACGGAACGGCTTTATGCCGCCCCTTGATGCTTATTGCTTCATGTGGTTCTCGCG
>NZ_BAAILT010000005.1:69666-273127 GCF_054588515.1 Methylobacillus methanolivorans | reverse complement strand
ACGAGCCAAAAGCCGGAGTGTTAGAGATCATTGCCGGACACTGGCCAGAGTACGCAGCTTATTTGCTGACAGATAACACTAATGTGAAACAGAGAAACCCTGAGGTGGAAGCTTTGGCCCGGGAATTGGAAGATCAGAAAAAAGCGAGTTAATCGCTCGAGAAGTAAAACAAAGATGGTTTAACAAAAACAAGCAGTATCACTAAACTTTTTGGGAGGAACTTTAGTGATTAATCCAGTAGAAATTATTTTTGGGGTATTTAAACAATTTGTACCCTTGCTATTGATCTTGGTCGCGATAAAGGTTGCGGTGATCCTATTCCGTGAGTGGAGCAAACCAAAGCAATTCCGTACTACTGGTTTCCCGGATACGATTGAACTGAATCCACCAGATCGGCAAACAGTCAGTTCATCCAAACCTAAGTCTGTATCTCTAGCTTCCCCCTCCACACCCGCTGAAAAGCTCCCCTACGAACAGTGCAAACCATTAACTGCAACAGAAGCAGTATTTTATTATCGCCTAGTGAAAGCACTTCCCGAGTGCATCATCCTTCCTCAAGTCCAACTTAGCCGCTTCATCAAAATCAAAAATGCACCTTGGTACAAAAAGGCAGGTCAGTCATATGCCTTGCAAAACCGCATAGCACAGCAAAGTGTTGATTATCTGGTATGTCTTAAAGACTTCACCATAGTTGCTGCTGTTGAGTTAGACGATAAGTCTCACGGTAATCCCAAAGTGAAGCAGTTGGATAATAAAAAAGAAGAGAGCTTGAGAGCCGCAGGTATTGAGCTAATAAGGTGGCATGCAGAATCAATGCCGACTGTAGAAATAATCTACAAAAGATTTTCCACCTCGTAAAACAGTTACTATCTGACTTTAATTAAATCTTAGGTCATGAAAAGTTGAAGTTTAAGGAGGTGTGGATTTGTTACTTTTAATTTTTATTTCGTTTCTGGGAATGCTTAATAACATCTCCTCTAACATTGAGTAGTCAAGTTTAGATCTAACAGTAATTAAATTTTTTAGCGAATTTATGTTGCAATTAAGTAATTTAGATTTTTCATTATCTGACCCATTAGATAGTAATAGATTTGCCTCAATACTAGAAATTTTATTCATCATATCCAGTTTTGTTGGGTAAGGAATCATTAAATATCTATCATATGAAATTATAGCTCTGCTTGCATGTAAACTTCCTCCACTCAAGCCAGACTGGATCATAAATACACCGCGAGAGATAGCGGCCTGAATACGGTCTCTTTCAACAAAATTTGATGAAAAAGTGGGAGTTTGATAAGGGTATTCACTAACAAGAAGGCCTCCATTATCAACAATTTCTTCAGCAAGAAATCTGTTGCTTTTTGGGCTTATTGTGTCAAGGCCATGCGCTAGAACAGCTACAGTAGATGTTTGATATTTTAGTGCCGAGGTATGAGCTATTGTATCAAGCCCAAGAGCTAGGCCACTTACTATCTGCCAATTATTTTCGGCAAAAAATTGAGTTACTCTATCGCAAATTTCAATTCCATGATTTGACGGGTCTCTTGTACCAATTATTGCAATTGCTTTGTCGCTAAAATTATTTAGATTTCCTTTGATAAATAATAGCGCAGGTCTGTCAGGAATGTTCCAAAGTAGATTAGGGTATTCTTTATCATAAATGCTAATTATGGAGTGGCTTTGATCATTAGCTATTTCAATATCTCTCAATGCAAAAGATATAGCTCTCTCATAGACTGAAGAGCCTGGCTTGAAAGCCAGAAATTCCCCTTGATAACCATGCAACTCATCTAATGGTATTCTTGGAAATAAAGGGTCCTCATTTAACTTTATGAGTGTTTTCCTTCCAATTCCAGGAATTTTGCTGGCTACAAGTAGTTTTTCAGTTGGAGAAAATTCGTATGTCATTGCCAAGTTTTATGCTTAAATGCTTTCGCTATAACTACATGCTGGATCTTGATTCCAGCCCGTACAACCCCAAAAGAGTACATTGTCTTTTTTTCGAGTCTTAGTACGCATCGGTCTCCCACATTGTGGACAGCTTCTTTTGATCAAACTTTCAGTATGGGCGCAAGGGTTGATTTTATCACCTCTGCCAGAGCAAGAAAAAAATCTTTCATGGGTCTGACCATTGGTTCTCAGCCACATTACTCTGCCACAAATTGGACATAATCTTTCATCATCGATAATGGAAACGGTTTTTGCCACAACTAAACCGAGAACTTTTTTTGCACCAGCTTCAATTAAGAGGGTGTTGGCCCGCATAAATGTAGCACCGGTAGTTGTAACATCATCAATAATTAAGATTCTTTTGTTTTGAATTAATTCAATAAAATCTTCCGTTAAATGCAAAGACCTATCAGACTCCAGCTTCCTTTCTGATCTATCAAGTTTCTTCTGACTTAATGCATCGTCAATAAAATAAAATAGGTTGGCGTTGTATTCGTAAGTTTTTTTATCTTTTAAATAGTCTTGAACTCCATTTAGCATTTCTTCCAATCGTTTTGGTTTGCCTTTTTTTGCGGGAATTACGGATATCAAATCAAATTCATCATTTAGATAGCTTTCAGCATTTTTGATTACATGTCCAATCATTGAATGCCAGTACTTAGGAACAGAGTAATCTTTTACTTTTTCTTTTTTTGCTATTTCCTGCGAAAGTGCATGAGTGTCATGAAGTAGCGCAGTTGAGGGAGATGACTGACTGAAATATCTACCTAGGCAGAAAATGCTCATTTCGTCTCTCATTGTTATTACATTGCAAGATCCGTCTAGAGGTAGAAAGTAGCAAGCTTTTCTCAAGAAATTAGAGCTGTTTGTTTCAGCACATCTTTCAGCAAAAAGTTTATATTCATCTGGCTCTTGCACATACTGAGCAAGCATCGTTGATGACATTTCTATTGCCGGTGCAGTATTTATAGGATTTTTTGAAGCCCAAGATGCTAGAACGGGTGTTATTCCTGCTCTATACGCAGCAACCATATCGGTGAATTCATCACCAACATATAGAATGCTTTGGTTTGGAGATGCATTTAAATTTTCTAATGCCAACAAAATACCCTTGGGACTGGGCTTCATTCCTTCCATTTTTACATCGGTATAAGTTACTACAGTGTCAAAGTATGCAGAAATTTTTAAATGGGAGAGCATGATATTGATATAAGTTCTCCCTGAATTCGATACTATTCCTAGTATTGCTCCTTTCGATTTTAGATATTCAAGTAACTTGGGAATAGGGCGATATGGTTTGATTGGTTCCAAGATATCTTCTGTGAGCAAATCATATTTTCTAGCTTCACGGATTTCTTTAAGCTTAGTGGTGTTTGCCAATGTGTTATCGAAATCAAAAAGAATAACTTTTGAAACCATATCTTCCATCCCCCAAAATGACACTCATGAGCAGTAATGTATTCTTACAAGTGACATTAAGATGTGATTTATTCTAAAAAGTCAAATGCAAAGGTGAGTAAAGGTGCTTAAAGCGGTATGTTGGACTAGGGCATTTAAGAGCCCTAGGCTTGGGTAGGCCTAAAGCCCTCAATGCATGAGGGGTTTGAATAGAATGGGAACATTGCATAACCACTGATCTTTTGTCGCAAAGTTCCAGATGAGTTTCAATACAGGCCGACAATCTGTCAACAATATTGCAGACTATTGAGTCGTATAGATGTGCTGGTTGGCTATGTTATTGTTTTTGATGTGCGTTGCTTAACGATGAGGTACCAATTTATTTACTCATAATCCGTTGGTGCCCGGTTCGACTCCGGGGAGGCCCACCATAAAATCAAGGGGTGGCAATTGTTTTGTCATCCCTTGATTCTTTCTAAGCGTTTTAGTTGAACAGAAAAAGCCGATCTGCTGATTCATTAACTGCGATGACTGCGGGATGGGGGGCTCGTTTGGGCACGGAAATGGCATAGAAGTGCTGGGTGAATTCGTTGGTTTCGGCGATTTTAATGACGTCGTATTCTTGTTCAATTTCATCTGCTATAGCGGATGAAACTGTGAAAAAACCTGTACCTGCAATACCAAATGCCTTCATGAGCGCGCTATCGTCAAACTCTCCGACAATGTTGGGGGTAATGTGCTGTTCATTGAGCCAGCGCATGATTTGCCTTTGTAATAGGCTGTCCTCACCCATAATGAGCATGGGCGCACGATGAAGTCGCTCAGGAAACTGGCCAGGATATTTCATGGCTAATTCTTTAGTGGCAAAGAAAGCTGTGCCGCTTTCTCCTAGTTTATGGCTAATGCCTGTGATATTGACCTCGCTAGGCATGGGGCGATCTGCTAGGACGATATCTAGCTTATGGATGGCAAGCTGAGAAAGTAGTGCCTCAAAGTTGTCTTCACGACACACAATACGAATTGGGTCTTCAAGCTCCATCGCTGCAGATAGTAGATGATAGGCGATGGATTTGGGGACGAACTCTGCAATGCCAACTGTAAATACCCTTGGGCGTTTCTTCGGTTGATGCTGGAGCGTTTCTTCCAGCATGCTACCAATTTCAAAGATTCGTTCAGCATATGGCAATGCAAGGCGACCAGCATCGGTAAGCTCAAGTCCGCGTCCAACGCGTCTGAATAAGGTGACATTCAAATCTGCCTCAAGCAAGGAGATTTGCCCACTCAGTGTTTGAGAGGTTACACCTAGTTGCTCGCTCGCTTTCACCAAGCTGCCCGCCTTAGCGACGGCCCAAAAATAGCTGAGTTGCTTATAATTCATATATACCCCCCCAGTGGCAGGATTGGTTAATCCTTCGATTTTACCGAAGTATTGATCAGTTGATTGTATGTTTTTCCCAAGGGGTCACTCCAGTATGATTCACCTCAATGCAACACATACAATAAATTCATTACTTGGAGATCATCATGAAAAAGACAGTTTCTATTGCGAGTTTGGTATTGGCCGCTTCTTGGGTATCTTTTGTTCAGGCAGAAGAACATAACGCTGCCTTGTTCGATCATCAGGTGGTCGCTGCAGCGACGATCAATCCTAGCCGCTTAGCAACCGATGCTCGTGTGGCTGAGTCTAGCGCTGTGATTAGTCATCAGGATGTGGTGCGAGCACAAAACAACCGTCCTCACCCCAAGCATCATTTCAATGTGAATCGTATTGATACTTCTGCGATCAGTGCAGATCGCCATGCGGGTAAGAAGTTTGTCTATGTGACTCACCCTAAGCATCACTTCAAGGTGAAGCGTTATGTTGGGGTGAACTAAGGCTTAAGGCTCTCCCGCACGACAGTGTTATGCAGGCACTTGCAGGTGCCTGAGCAATACACCCTCACAAGCTATGCTTCTGGGGGTGCTTTTTTGATCTTGGATTGTTTGTGAAGCACTGAATATTTGCGTACATTGTCACCAATGTGCTCTTCGCCACGTTGGCGAGCCAACTCTATTTGTTTTTGTCTTTCTTTGATGCTCGCTCGCTTTTCAGCAGACAACTGATCATAACAACGAGGGCAGGAAATGCCTTTCATATATTTTGGCGAGGCCATCTCTTCTGCTGAGATGGGGTGGCGGCAGGCAAAACACTGATCATAATCCCCCACTTCCAGGCCATGCTTCACGGCAACACGTTGATCAAAGACAAAGCATTCACCTTCCCACAGGCTTTCTTCCTCTGGCACGGTTTCAAGGTATTTCAAAATACCACCTTGCAAGTGATAAACCTCTTCAAAGCCTTGCTCTAGCATATAGGAGCTGGCTTTCTCGCAACGAATGCCACCAGTACAGAACATTGCCACTTTTTTGTTTTTTGCGGGATCAAGGTTGTTGCGGACATAATCTGGAAACTGACGGAAGGTCGTCGTTTCCGGATCAATTGCTCCCTTAAATGTTCCAATGCCGTATTCATAATCATTGCGGGTGTCGATCACGATAACGTCGGGGTCGGAGATGAGGGCATTCCAATCTTCGGGTTTGACGTATGTGCCTACTGTCTTGTTAGGATCAACGCCTGGCACGCCCAAGGTCACAATTTCTTTCTTTAAACGCACCTTCATCCGGTAAAACGGCATTTCATCGGTGAAGGATTCCTTATGTTCTATATCTGCTAGTCGAGAATCTTGGCGTAGATAGGCGAGTAAAGCATCTATTGCCGCTCTGCTACCAGCCACGGTGCCATTGATACCTTCCTCCGCAAGTAATAGCGTCCCCTTGATTTCTTGCAAATTACAAAGGGCTAGTAAACCTGGCTGTAGCGCTTGGTAATCTGGCAGGCTGGCAAATTTGTATAAGGCGGCAACGACAATATGGGACAAAGCAAATTCTCACAGATAAATAATACGCTTGTGTAAGCACAAGATCAGTTAAATGGTGCGACGCTCTACTTAGCATACGGAGCAAATCGTAAGGACAATATTCTAAATTAGATTTCCATAGCTTTCATAGGGTTATTGTGTGGTTTATTTGCAACAAATGAAAATTTGACTTGTATCGAGAATATTTCTTATTTATATTCCCATTTTGTTAATTTTTGTTAATAGTTGTAAAGGGAAGATCGTGCAAAACATTAAAAAAGATCAGGTGGTAAAGCCGATTGTGGCAGCTGTGACCCTGATGTTTACAGGCTCTGCGTGGGCGGTGGAAGAAGGTGGTGCATTGCCTGAGCTACAGGTGGAGACCAAGAAGAGCACCGGTTATAAAGCAGAGAAATCTGCCAGCCAGAAATTTACGGCGCCCTTGATTGATACGCCTAAAACGGTCACGGTGATTACCGAGGAGTTGATCAAGGATACTGGTTCCAACACCTTCAAGGAAGCATTACGCACTACCCCTGGCATTACCTTTGGGGGCGGCGAGGGGGGTATTTCGGTTGGTGATCGTCCGTTTATTCGTGGTTTTGATGCGTTTCAATCGATGTATGTTGATGGTTTGCGTGACATCGGCTCCCAGCAGCGTGAAGTATTTGCGATTGAGCAAATGGAAGTGATCAAGGGTCCAAGTGGTGCTTATGATGGGCGTGGCTCCGCTGGCGGTAGTATCAATATCGTGACCAAGCAGGCGAAGGCAGGCAATTTCACTACTGGTTCTATTGGGATTGGCAGTGATCGTTACCGTCGTGCTACGTTCGATGGCAATTATATGCTGGGAGATGATGCCGCCATTCGTTTGGTGGGTATGCATCATGGTGCGGATACTCCTGGGCGCGACAATGTTGATGTGAAGCGTTGGGGCTTCATGCCTTCTATCACATTGGGGTTGAATGGTCCAACTAGCCTGACTGCTAGCTGGTATCACCATGAAACTGATGATGTGCCTGACTGGGGTATTCCATTCGCGCAATTGGGCAACCCGGCTGGCACACCTTTTGGTACGCCTGTCGGTAGTAAAGATGCATGGTATGGTGTTAAAGGCCGGGATTTCCAGGAAACATCTGCTGATATTGGCACTTTGAAGCTGCAACATGCATTTACGGATGATGTAGTACTACGTAATACCACTCGGTATGGGCTAACCAAGAATGAGTATTTTGCGACTCGCCCAAATATTTATCTGACTGGTACCGTAACACCGGCAGGCATGGTGGATCGTACCCGTGCAAATCAGCGCGGCGTTCAAACCACTACACTAGCCAACCTGACTGATTTATCGGTAGCTTTTGATACTGGATCTATCAAACACAAGTTGAATGCAGGGGTTGAGTTCAGTCGTGAAGAAACGGAAATCAAGACTTTCGTTGGTGCTGATAATGGTAATCGTGCCACTCCACTGGTAAACAATCTGACGCCTATAGGTAATCCAGACCCCAACGTTGGATTCACTGGTCAACAGGTTTGGAATAACTATCCAGGTTCTGAGGGGCGCACTGTCAACAAATCTATTTATGTATTCGATGCGATTGACTTGGCAGAAAAGTGGTTGTTGAACGCAGGTGTGCGATACGACAGTTATAACTCTGAAATTCAAAGCAGAAATGTTACATCAGGCGTACGTGGTGCAAAGTTCGAGAATGATAAAGGCTTCTTTAATTATCAATTGGGCTTGGTGTATAAACTGCAGCCTAACGCGAGTGTTTATGCCTCGTATGCCACATCATCCTCTCCTACAGGGTTGGCGATGGGGGATTTCAATTATATGGGGACGCAGCTTAATGCTAGCACCCAGAACCTGAGCCCGGAACGCACCAAGGCTTTTGAAATTGGAACCAAGTGGAATGTATTTGAAGATTTGTCACTAACCGCTGCACTGTTCCATATCAAAAAGGAAAATGCACGTGTGCCTATTACCAATGAAAACACTTTTGCTAATGTTGGCGAGGTGGAGTCAAAAGGGATTGAGTTGGGCATGGCTGGCAAAATCACTGATAAGTGGCAGGTATTCGGTGGTTATACTTATCTAGATGCCGAGCAAACCAAGGCAGGTCCATTCTCTGATACCAACTTGCCAGGTGCTGCAGAATCCAAGGGCAAACAATTGAATGGGATTGCCAAGAACAGTGCCAGTCTGTGGACAACCTATAAACTGTTGCCTAACTTGACGATAGGTGGTGGCGCATTCTATATGAGCAAAATCTACGCTAACCCTGCCAATACGGCGCATGTTCCTTCTTATGTACGTTGGGATGCCATGGCAAGTTACAGAATCAATGAAAATCTTGATCTGCAACTCAATATCCAGAACCTGACAGATAAGCGCTATTTCGATACGACTTATTTCCGTCACTATGCTATACCGGCTCCAGGTCGCGTAGGTTTTGTGACGCTGAACTTCAAGTTCTAATTGTGCTAGTCTAAGTTCTATATATCTCAATATTCAGCCCTATGGAGGTGTAGCCTCTATAGGGTTTTTTGCTTATGGTGAATACAAGAAAATGTTGATTGAAATTCCAGGTGTGTTGACCAAGGAGCAAGTTGCCCAATGCCGGCAGTTGATGGATACCACCGAGTGGGTGGATGGCAATGTGACTTCAGGGCATCAGTCTGCGTTGGCTAAAAATAATATGCAGTTGCCGGAAGGTTCGCCGGTGGCGCGTCAGATCGGGGATTTGATCCAGGATGCACTGGGGCAAAGCCCTTTGTTCATTTCTGCGGCTTTGCCGCTCAAGGTTTTTCCACCACTATTTAATCGTTATGCGGCTGGGCAGGCATTTGGTACGCATGTGGACAATGCTATCCGGCAGTTGCGCGGGACCAGTTTTCGTATTCGTAGTGATTTGTCTGCAACCTTGTTTTTCTCTGAGCCGGAGGATTATGACGGCGGTGTGCTGACGATTGAAGATACCTTCGGTTCGCAAGAGGTGAAGTTTCCTGCTGGGCATATGGTGTTGTACCCATCCAGTAGCTTGCATCATGTGACACCAGTGACCCGCGGAGTGCGGGTGTCTTCATTTTTCTGGATGCAGAGCATGGTGCGGGATGATGCCCAGCGTACCCTATTGTTTCAGTTGGATAACAGCATCCAGGCGATTGGTGCCGAGCGTGGTGGCCAAGACCCCGAAGTGATTCGCTTGACGGGGGTGTATCACAATCTATTACGGATGTGGGCTGATAGTTGAGTTACGAACCCTGAATGTGGTTGTGCTGTAAGCGCGCCGCCATTTGCCGCAGGAAGCCCATGGTGATGTGCGGCTCGCCCAGCAACAAGGTTTCAATGTTCTCTGCATTGACGACGACGACTTCGGCTTCATTCGACATCACAATAGCATCGGCCACCCTGGGTGTTTGCGTCAGGAATGCCATCTCACCGAAATAGTCCCCGCTGTTGAGCTCTCGAAGTAAGCGGTCTCCCAGCATGAGGCGAATGCGGCCTGATACTAGGTAATATAAATCGTGGCAGCTGTCATTTATTCTGAATACATATTCCCCTCGCTTGAATTTTTTGCCATAACGGTCCATGAGTTCTTCTAAATAGATCGCTCTGTCTTCCGGCATCTGGTCGAATAACCCACGCAGTAACAACACATCTTTTTTACGTAAGGTTGAAATCAGTGTTGTGCCGAGCATGAAGACAACAAAGGTGTAATAGAGCCAGGCGATAGAGATGAACAGGTTCTTCATGCCGCCGAATACTGCTCCATAAGCTGGGTTAACCGAGAGAAATAAGCTGAAGGCAGGGCGCATTGCCAACCATAGGAGGGAGGTAATGATTGCTCCGATCAATATGTGCGATAGACGTAGTTTCACTGGAAAGTAAACACGATAGAAAATCGCGGTTAGCAAGGTGGTCAGGCCAATTGAGGTCGCTGAGTTCAGATATTTGGAGTGTGCCGTATGCGGCTCCAAGATGTTGATGACCTTTTCCATTCCTAAGCCTAGGATGGTGAAAAGGAAAAACATCAGCAGTATGCCCAGCACGCCGAGGATATCCTTGACTTGACGACGTAGGAATGATGGCGTTTCTTTGACGCTGGCTATAGTGTAAAAGGCTGAACGTAGCGCTCCGGCAAGCGGAACAGCCAGCCAGAACATGGCAACAAAACCAAAGACTCCCCACGCTGCCTTATGCTTGGAAGCGTTATACACCTCTACCATAATGCGGCTGCTGAGGTTAGGTACTAGGTTGCTGACAAGAATCGCAAGCTTGACCGTGGCATAGTTAGATGACACTACCAAATGGCTTAGCAGGAAGAACATCAGCACGATCAGCGGGATTAGGGCAAACATGGCGTAAAACGATAAGGATGCTGAAATTGCGAACCCGTTGTGGGTTTGAAAGCTGCTTAGCGTTTCACGCAGCACGAAGAATGGTGTGCTGTAGCGATGGCGTGCATAAGCCCTGCGTGACTTATGTATGGCCGGATGGCTGCCGAGGTGCTTGACCTTGGATAGATTGAATGCCAAAAAAATCTCCCTGCTTTGCTGGGTTACTAAGCCTGCTTGAATTTTTCTGTTGCGGCAATTAATGCGCTTCTGGTGCCCGGCTCCATGCCGGAGTGTCCTGCGTCAGGTACCATATGAAGCTCGGCGTGCGGCATGGCCTGATGCAGTTCATGCGCCGTCAGTGGCGGACATACCATGTCGTAACGCCCTTGCACGATGACTGTAGGGATATGTTGTAGCGTTGAAGCTGCCTCTGCTAATAAGTTGCGATCGCCCACAAAGCATTGGTGCTTAATGTAATGGATTTGCACCCGTGCCCGCGCCAACTCAACTTGTGTGTTGATTGCATGCTCACCTGTGGCTGCGACAGGGAGCAAGGTCATGATGCTGCCTTCAAACGCATTCCAGTGGATGGCGGCAGGCTCGCTAATGGTCGGGTCATCTGAGAACACGTGTTGTGCAAAAGCGCTTAATGGATCATGTCTTTCATTCTCGGGCAGGTAGGAGAGGAGTTTTTCCCATGCTTCGGGGAAGAAATGCTGCACGTCGTGCAGGAACCAATCTAGCTCGCTTGGGCGGCTCAGGAAAATACCTCTCAATATTAATCCGGTCGCCCGTGCTGGATAAGCCAAGGCATAGCTGAGTGCCAAGGTGCTGCCCCATGAGCCACCAAAGACCAGCCAGCGCTCGATACCCAAGTGTTGTCTCAGTGCATCCATATCCGCAATTAGGTGCTGGATGGTGTTGTCACGAACTTCGCCTTGAGGGGTGCTGTGGCCGCAGCCGCGCTGATCAAGCAGGATAATGCGGTAATGATGTGGGTCAAAATAACGTCGTTGTCCGGGGTTGCATCCGCTGCCAGGGCCCCCATGCAGAAAGATGACGGGTTGTCCATTCGGGTTGCCGGATTGTTCATAGTAAATGGCATGTAGGTCTGATACGGATAACATGCCTTGCTGATAGGGTTGAATTTCAGGGAAAAGGGTGTGGGTCATGAATATTTTTCTCACTCAGCTAGGAGATTGCCATTCCAATCAAGGGAAATTGTCTTGGCAAGTTTAGGAATTATTTAATTGTAAGTAAAATGTAAATGAAGTATTGCAAAACATTTTTCCCTGCACTAAGATGCAGTCTACTCGCTTTGAAGTGAGTAAGAGGCAAAGTCTCAACGATGCTGCAAAAACCCGTAATTATAAATGGGAGGTAGTGTATGTGGGGCTGGGTCTTGTTAAACCCTTAGTAGTATCACTATGGAGATTTATAAAAATGGAGATGAGCAAAATCAAGCTGGCGCTTGGTGTGGCATTTGGCATGGCGATGGCAATGCCTATGGTTGCATCTGCAGCTGCTGACCAAGAAGCCGCAATGAAGGATGCCAGCAACTGGGTGCATCCACGTGGTCAACATAACAATCAGGGTTATAGCACCCTCAATCAAATCAACAAGAGCAACGTCAAGAATGTTAAGGCAGCTTGGCAATTCGCTACCGGTGTGAACCGTGGTCACGAAGGCTCTCCAGTTGTTGTTGGCAACATGATGTATGTACATACAGCATTCCCTAACAATGTTTACGCACTTGACCTGAACAACAACCAGAAGATCGTCTGGGCTTACTTCCCTAAGCAAGATCCTTCCGTACAAGCTGTTCTCTGTTGCGATAACGTAAGCCGCGGTTTGGGTTACGGCGATGGCAAGATCTTCTTGCAACAGAATGACGGTGTATTGGTTGCTCTGGATGCGAAGACTGGTGCTAAAGTTTGGGATGTTAAGGTAAACGATCCTAAGGTTGGTGCTACTAATACCAACGCTCCTCACGTTATCAAGGACAAGGTTCTGACAGGTTGTTCTGGTGCTGAATTCGGTGTTCGTTGCTTCTTGGCTGCTTACAGCCTGAAGGATGGCGCGCTGGTATGGAAGGCATACAGCACTGGTCCTGACAGCGAAGTGCTGATCGGTAAGGACTTCAACAAAGACAATCCTCACTACAGCTCATTGTCTGTTTATGAAGACGTGAACGGTGGTAACAAAGAAGGCGGTTCCTTCAAGGCTCTGCCTAAGGAAAAGCTGAAGTTCCCAGAAAAAGACCTGGGCGTGAAGACATGGCTCAAGCCACAAGCGGTTAAGGATGGTTGGCAGCACGGTGGTGGTTCCACATGGGGCTGGTGGCCATATGACCAACGTACAAACCTGGTTTACTACGGTACTGGTAACCCGTCCGTTTGGAACCCAGATGTACGTCCTGGTGACAACAAGTGGTCCATGACTATTTTCGCTCGCGATCTGGATACAGGTATCGCTAAGTGGGGTTATCAAATGACTCCTCACGACGAGTGGGATTATGACGGTATCAATGAAGTCATCCTGTTCGACAAGGGCGGCAAGACATACGCTTGGCACCATGACCGTAACGGTTTTGCTTACACCTTTGATGCACACACTGGCAGCATCATCGCCGCTGAAAAGGTTCATCCATTCGTTAACTGGGCAACTGGTGTTGATCTGAAGAGCGGTGTTCCTCAGAAGGATGGTAAGTACTCTACCCACCAAGACTACAACGCTAAGGGTATTTGCCCTGCAGCGCTGGGTACCAAGGATCAGCAGCCTGCTGCTTACTCCCCACGTACTGGTTTGGTGTACTCCCCACTTAACCACGTTTGTATGACATACGAGCCAGTTGAGTCCAAGTACATCGCTGGTCAGCCATGGGTTGGTGCTACGTTGACCATGTTTGCTGGTCCTGACGGTGTCATGGGTGGTTTTGCTGCTTATGATCCAATGACCAACAAGAGCAAGTGGTACAACAAGGAGAAGTTCTCTGCTTGGGGTGGTGTTCTGACAACTGCTTCCGATCTGGTGTTCTACGGCACTCTGGATCGTTGGTTCAAGGCTCTTGACGCACAAACTGGTAAAGAACTCTGGAAATTCCAGGTTGGCTCCGGTGTGATCGGTAACGCATTCACATACACCCACAAGGGTAAGCAATACGTTGGCGTACTGTCCGGTATCGGCGGTTGGGCTGGCGTAGCGATGAACCTTGGCCTTGATAACGATACCGATGCGCTTGGCGCAGCGGGTGGTTACAAGGAGCTGAAAGAGTGGAACGCTGCTCCTGGCGGCGGTGCACTGAACGTATTCAGCCTGTAATTGACGTCTGATTTAATGCAGAAGATTCAAAGCTGACATTAAGTTAGTTGCTCCCAAGCACCCTGTTTTAGGACAGGGTGCTTTTTATCTTTGATAGGTAATTAGTTAGCAAGCTTATCAACGCAGAAGGAAGTGCAATGCTGAAAAGACTGAAGAAGGTTTCATGGGTGCTGATGCTTGCAGGTATCAGTCAGTTTGCAATGGCGGGTGCCGCCAATACATTGGAAGTTGATAGTGAGGTGGGCCGTGGTGGCTTGCCGGTACGTGAAGACAACCCGCATGAGCTGAAAGTCTGTGCAGATTATGACAACTTGCCCTATTCAAATGGCAAGCAAGAAGGATTTGAGAACAAAATTGCCGAGTTGATTGCCAAGGATTTGGGCAAGACTCTGTCATATCAATTTTGGTATGACCGTATGGGCTTTATTCGGAATACATTAAATGCACGTCGTTGCGACGTGATTATTGGCACGGTGGCTGGCAATGACATGATGCTGACCTCCAAGCCTTACTACCGCTCTGGGTATGTGTTTGTCTACCGTAAGGATAGCGGTTATGACATTAAGGACTGGGATTCCCCAGATTTGAAAAAAGGCATTATTGGTGTTGTGGGACAAACGCCCCCCTCCCGTCCATTGAATGATAAGGGCTTATTGGGTAACTCTCGCCCATATCGTATTCAGCGTGACTTGAATCTGCCGCCAAGCTTCGTGATTGATGATCTGGTTAAAGGTGAAATTGATGTGGCTATCTTGTGGGGGCCGATCGCTGGCTACTATGCCAAGAAGGCATCTATCCCTTTAGTAGTTGTGCCTGCACCTGAATATGAGCAAGAAAATATTCATGGTAAAGAGTACTGGAATATTTCAGTTGGCGTGCGCAAGCGTGACAAGGAACGCATGGCACAGTTGCAGGATGTGCTTGACCGTCGTCACGACGATATCATCAAGATTCTTGATGAGTATGGTATTCCGCATGTGCCTGTTGTCGTGGGAGATGATATTGAGAAAAAATCTAAAAATAAGGGTGATGTAATTCCCAAATTTGAATAGTAATTTTCATGAACTGGGTCAACTATTGTGTGTCTGACACGTTAGATGGATTGCAGACTCATGATTTTATTAATGTAGTCGAAGTTTAAATGTTCAAAAAGCAAGGAGAAAGTATGTTGAATCATGGAGTGATCAAAGCAACCTTGGCCGCCTCAGTCCTGGCGCTGGTAGGGTTGGCAATGCCGTTGCAGGCAAGTGCTGCCTGCAATTTAGTATCGACCAAGGATAACAGTCCGCTGAATATTAAAGTGACTGACGATGATACCCCAGAGGCGAAGCAGTTTCTGGAAACCTGTGTAAATCCCTATACCAAGATTTACGCTGCAGATCCAGAAAAGGCAAAACAAGGTAAGAAAAAATTTGGTTTGTACTCTTGTACCACATGCCACGGTCCTAATGGCGATGGTCAAGTAGCTGTTTCAATCACTGATGATCGCTGGCAGTATGCCAAACACATTACCGACAAGGGTATGTTTGAAACTATCGCTGGTGGTTCCAACGGCGGTATGGCTACTTGGCATAAGCAAGTAGCTGGTAACCCTGACTTGGTGTCTACTGATGAAATCCTCAAGATTATTGGTTTCTTACGTAGTCAATACAAGGGCGGTGGTAACAAGCCTTGGTTGGACGAAAAGCCACAATAATGAATGATATGTAGCGAAGGGGCGATGATTCAGACTTGCCAATTCGCCACTCTCCAAGAAAAGACGGTCATTGTTTATGCAATGACCGTTTTTTTATGCGCGAAGTCCAGCCTTTAGAGGTAAAATCGGAAGACTCCTTCGTCGCGCAAGCCAGCTACCAGATTGAGTGAAGATGGTTACTAGATAGCTACGCTGTGCTTGCCGTGATATGTGCGGATTTATATTGATTAGTCCTGGAAAGTGAAGTTATGCAATTGGAAACGCAAACAAGTTCAGATTTGCACCGTGTCATTATTGTGGGCGGTGGTGCTGGTGGGCTAGAACTGGCAACCCGTCTCGGGAAAAGCCTGGGGCGGAAGAAAAAGGCTCATATTACCCTGATCGATTGCACACGAACCCATGTCTGGAAGCCTTTGCTGCATGAAATTGCAGCAGGTAGCATGAATCCAGACAAGCATGAACTTGAATATATTGCCCAGGCACACTGGAGCCACTTTCACTTCCGCTTAGGGCGCATGGATGGGTTAGATAGGGCCAAGAAGGAAGTACACGTCGCGCCTTATTTTGATGACGGTGTCGAGGTAATTCCTCGTAGGGTATTTAAATACGACACCCTGATCATAGCCGTAGGTAGTACGACGAATGATTTTGGTATTTCTGGTGCGCGTGAGCACTCCATCGCACTGGATACACAAAATCAGGCTGAGCGCTTCCATAGACAATTGACTAATGCCTTGATCCGGGCCCAAACCCAGGCTGAACCTGTCCAGGCCGGGCAGTTGGAGGTGGTGATTGTTGGTGCAGGTGCGACAGGCGTTGAGCTTGCCGCCGAGCTGCACAATACGACGCGTGAAGTAGCCGCCTATGGTTTGGATAAGATTGATCCAGACAAAGACATCAAGATTTCCATTATTGAGGCAAGTGACCGAGTGTTACCTGCATTGCCTCCCAAGCTTTCCATGGCGGTCGATGTGGAGCTGCGTAAGTTGCGGGTGCATGTGTATGCTGGTGAGCGTGTAACAGAAGTGACGGCTAAAGGGGTCTATACCCACAGTGGCCGTTTTATTCCATCTGCTCTTGTTGTGTGGGCTGCGGGTATCAAAGCGCCTGATTTTGTTCGTGAACTGGATGGGTTGGAAGTTAACCGCATCAATCAACTGGTCGTGAAGCGCACTTTGCAAACCACGCTGGATGAGAACGTATTTGCATTTGGTGATTGCGCTGCTTGCCCATGGCCTGGCCACGATGAGAATGTGCCTCCCCGCGCTCAATCTGCGCATCAGCAGGCATCAATGTTGGTTAAAACTGTCAAGGCACGTGTAGCCGGCAAGGATAACCTGCCTGAATATACCTATCGTGATTACGGCTCCTTGGTTAATCTCGGACGCTACTCTACGGTGGGTAGCCTGATGGGAGCCATCGCAGGCGGTAGCATGTATATTGAGGGCTTGTTTGCGCGCCTCATGTACCAGTCGCTGTATCAATTGCACTTGATGGCGTTGCATGGTTTCTTTGCCGTGGTGCTGCAAATTCTTGCACGCTTGATTACCCGCCGGACAGAGGCTAGGGTCAAGTTGCACTAAACGTGACTTCGCACATAAGATAATAAAAAAGCCTTGGGAAACCGGGCTTTTTTATTATCACTGCATCAAACAAAGTATTCTAGATATGTCAGAGATATGCTATTCCAGCTTTTGCGGACTTGCGTTTTGCACTTGATAAAGCTTGTATATTCCACCCATGCTCAGGCTGACGAACAGGCCGAAAGCCACAATAATAAAATTGATGTGAATATCTGTTTTGATCATCAATGTATAAAGGCTAATGAGGGCAGCAATACCAAGGTTCTCATTGAAGTTTTGCACTGCGATTGAATGACCGGCACCAATCAATAGGTGGCCGCGATGCTGCAGCAAGGCATTCAGTGGTACAACCAAGTAGCCACTCAATGCCCCAATCATGAGTAGTAGGATGCAGGCAACTATCCAGTTGCTGACAAAGGTCATACCAATCACCAGCAAGCCTACCACAATGCCTACAGGGATGACGCGCACCGAGTGCTCAAGCTTGATCATGCGTGCGGCAGCAATTGAGCCAATTGCTATACCGATAGCAACTACTACCATGAGATAGGTGGATTGTTCTTGGGTGAAGTTCAATGCAAAGCCAGCCCAGGCCAGGACGACGAAACGCAAGGTAGCGGCTACCCCCCAGAACAAGGTGGTGACAGCAAGTGAAACCTGGCCTTGTGAGTCTTTCCATAAGGTTTTGGTCGCAAGCCAGAAGTCCTTGATCAGGAAAGTCGGGGTTTTCTGTGGAGGTTTATGATCCACGGGCACCTTGGGGATGTAAATATTGAATATCGCTGCAGACATGTACAGCACTGTGATCACGATCATGGCAACCTGGATATTGATGCTGGGCAGGATAGCGCCAATGACAGTGCCTAGTACGATAGCCATGACAGTTGATCCCTCCATCCAGCCATTCGCTTTGACCAGCATTGATGGTGGCAGGTATTCCGTCAGGATGCCGTATTTTGCTGGGGAGTAGGCTGCTGCCCCAATGCCGACGATGCCATAGGCATATAAAGGCGGCATGCCAAGCACCATGGAGGTACTGCCAATGAATTTGATGGCATTGGAGACAAACATGACCCTGCCTTTGGGAAAGGCATCGGCAAATGCGCCGACAAAGGGGGCGAGGATGATGTAGGAGATGACAAAGAACCATTGTAACAATGGGTCATGCCAACTCGGGGCATCCATGTCTCTCAGGAGCGCAATTGCAGTAAATAGCAATGCATTGTCAGCTAGCGCAGATAAAAACTGCGCTAGCAGTATGATATAAAAACCCCAGTTCATCGCTGCTTTATTGCGCCCCGGTCAAGGGGCGTATTTATCCTGTCATTATGACTGGCTATGCCAGATTGAGTCATTGTAGTGACCAATTATTACAATATGTCTGCTGCAAAATCAGCCAGCCTGGATCGTTCACCACGCACCAGAGTGACGTGTCCGTTATGTCCCCAGCCCTTAAAGCGGTCAACCACATAAGTCAGGCCAGAACTGCCTTCTGTTAGGTATGGCGTATCAATTTGCGCAATATTACCTAAACAAACGACTTTAGTCCCGGGTCCTGCACGAGTGATGAGGGTCTTCATCTGCTTTGGCGTTAAATTCTGGGCTTCATCAATGATGAGGAATTTATGTAGGAAGGTTCGACCCCGCATGAAGTTCAATGATTTTACCTTGATGCGAGTGCGGATCAGGTCTTGAGTCGCAGCCCGTCCCCATTCACCGGCATCTTCATCAGATTTGTTGAGCACATCCAGGTTGTCCTCCAGCGCACCCATCCAAGGCGCCATCTTTTCTTCCTCCGTACCAGGCAGGAAGCCAATATCTTCGCCTACTGGTACCGTGACACGGGTCATGATGATTTCGCTGTAAATCTTTTTGTCTAATGTCTGGGTCAGGGCAGAAGCCAGGGTTAATAGGGTTTTACCCGTGCCTGCCTGGCCTAGCAGGCTGACAAAATCTACTTCGGGATCCATCAACAGATTCAACGCGAAGTTCTGCTCGCGGTTACGGGCGGTAATCCCCCAGATATTATGCTTGGGCTGGGTGTAGTCCTTGACCACCTCCAGCACGGCTGTATTGCCCTCAATAGAGCGCACAATCGCATGAAAAGGTTTTTCGTATTCGTAATAGACGAACTCATTGATGAGAAAACTCTTACACAGGGGACCTGTGATGCGATAAAACATTCTGCCAGCATCCTGCCAGGATTCCATGGCCTTGCTGTGCTTCTCCCAAAAATCTGCTGGGAGCTCCTTCATGCCGGAGTAGAGCAGGTCGGTATCTTCTAATACTTTGTCATTGAAATAGTCTTCGGCGGCAACGCCAATCGCGCGTGCCTTGATACGGATATTGATATCTTTGCTGACAAGGACTACCTCGCGGCTTGGCTGCGAGGTTTGCAGGCTGAGTACGACGCTAAGTATTTGGTTGTCGGCTTTGCTGCCAGCCAACATCGGCAGTTCTGTAGCCACTGCTTCGGTTTGCAGGAACAATTTGCCACTGACATGCTTATTGCCGTTAATGGCAAGTGGGCAACCTTTTTCCAGGTCTGCCAAATTGCTTCCTACGATTTCTTCCAGGTTGCGGCTCGCTTGCCGGGCATTGCGCGCTACCTCGGTCATGCCTTTTTTATTGTTATCCAACTCCTCCAGCGTGACCATGGGGAGATAGATATCATGCTCCTCAAAGCGAAACAGGCTTGACGGGTCGTGCATCAGCACGTTGGTATCAAGTACAAACAGTTTGGTGCTTGCTGCGCGCTTTCTAATCATCTGGCTGCCTTTTTAAAGGGATTGAATGAATTCGAGCACCTGCTGGGCGTGACCGTCCACTTTCACTTTGCGCCACTCACGGACAAGCACGCCTTTTTCGTCGATGACGAAAGTGCTGCGCTCTATGCCACGTACTTCTTTACCATAAAGCTTCTTCATTTTGATTACGTCGAACAACGTACAGGCTTTTTCTTCTGCATCTGATAGCAACTCAAAAGGAAAGCTGAATTTGGCTTTAAAATTTTCGTGCGACTTGAGGCCATCACGCGAAATTCCGATGATTTCCGTATTGTTGGTTTGGAACGCTTCGTAAAGGTCGCGCAGATCCTTGCCTTGATTGGTACAGCCAGGGGTGTTGTCCTTGGGATAAAAATAGATGATCAGTTTTTTGCCGATAAAGTCGGAAAGCTTGAAAGTTTTTCCGCTGGTGGAAGGTAATTCAAAATCAGGAATTGCTTGATTCAACATAGTAGACAATAAACTCTAGACGCTCTCATTGTTGATAAAAACGGGAGATAAGGCAAGCAGCTTATGGTGAAAACGTTCAATACCTTATTCAGCTTGATGGTCGCGAGGCAATGTAAGCTCTGTGGAGGTGCCACCTTTGACCCGGTTATTGAAGTGGATGTGGCCGGACAGGGTTTCCATCACCTTAAAAGCAAAGGGAATACCTAACCCGGTGCCAAAACGCTTGGTCGTTGGTCCTGGGCTGGCTGCATGAGGATCAGGAGTAAATGGCATGCCAGGGCCTTGATCATTGATCGTAATATGCAGGCTGTCATCAAAGGCATCACACTGGATAGTGATTTCACTACCCTGAGGGGATGCCTCTACCGCGTTGAGTAACAAGTTATACAGTGCTTGTTCCAGCAGGTTTTCATCAGTAAACATGCGGTCATTGAGGTCCTGCCAATCGGGCAGTTGAATGGAAATTTTCTTTTCCTGGATTTTTTGCTGTAGTGGAGCTATGGCACCTTGTAGTACCAAGCGTAGCGTTGTGGGGCTTGGATGAGGCTTGAGTGGGTGCAGATATGCCAAGAGGCCACGAGTCCAGCGATCCAGGCGATCTACGGTACTGATGATAGCGATCAATGAGTCACGTGTTTCCTGGTCAAGATGTTGGCTGTCTGCGACTTGGGCAGTGGCACGAATACTGGCGAGTGGGTTACGGATATTGTGTGCCAGCATGGGAACGAGAAGGCCAAGGGCCGCCTGTTTTTCCGAGCGAACTAGTGCTTCCTGGCTACGGCTGAGTTCCTGTGCCATGGTATTGATGGCTGACGATAGCGCTGTTAACTCAGCGACACCTTCCTCTGGTGCCTTGTGATCCAGGTTCCCCGCGCTGATTTCGCTGGTGGCATGCAATACATTGCGAATAGGGCGAACGATGGCGCGCTTGAGGAAAATATGGGAAAACACGAGCAATAGTAAAGCGAGCCCAATGGGAATGATGAGTAAGGTGAATGCAGTGTGTTTAACATCTTCCAGCCGGGATGAAAGCTCCCGGTGCTTGAGGAGCAGCAGGCGTTCGGCACGTGCGGAAATGATTTCATAATGATGGAAAATACTGGACTCCAGGTGAGTATTCAGTGCCTTTTCCAATTCGGCATTGTTGTAATCCTCAACCAGCGCAAAAATGTTCTGAGTTTCTTGAATCAATTCCTGATAACTCGCGTTCAACTCCATGATGGCAGTTTTTTCTTCGTTATCGGCAGTTAACTCCAATAGTTTGCGGAAATGAGCATCAATGGAAAGGGTGTAGACGTTATATTCCTCTTGCGCTTGTGGGTCCTTGAGGAAGTGCAAGTCGAATAACTCTTTCATTTGCCGGTACAAATCCCCGCGGGTTTGCTGGATTTCCTGCACCATGAGGTGGATGCGCTGCGATTCTTGAGAGGATTGATCCCAGATACGCATGCCAATAACGCCAGCTGTACCTGCGAGAATAACCAGAAGGAAGAACGTCAACTCATGGATTAGCAATACATCCTTGAGGGATTTTGCCTGGGGAGCCTTACTCATGACGACTCTAGTGAAAATGGCACAGGTACCAGGATGACAAGGTTCTTGCTGTTGCGCAATATTTCAGGTGGTTGAGGGAGTGGTGATGCCTTCTTAACCATCGTGATGGCTTGCTCATCCAGTACGTTATGTCCGCTAGATTTTTTTACATGTGTCGAAAGGACATGGCCTTTTTCATCGCAATGGACTTCCAATAGCACTTCTCCCTCCCATCCCCGCATCTGTGCGATGCGCGGGTATTGCTTATATTTGGCAATGGCACGAGAAAGCAGGCTGCCATATAAGCTACGGGCAGCATCTATATCCTGTTGGCTTGGGCCAGTCGGCTGTGGTGAGGGGGTAGGTTCTGGTGCTGGAGGTGCTACTGTCGTCACAGGTGCTGGCGCAGCGCTTTCTCGTGGTGATGCTGTCATGACCTCAGGCATGGCGGGAGCAGTTGCATTTTCTGCTTGGTGCTCCACGGGTTTTTCTGTGGTACGAGCCGGTTCAGGATCCGGTTGTTTGGGAGTTTGCTTAAGCGGTGGTGGCACAGCTTTAGGGCTGGGTTTAGGAGTGACAGGAGTAGGCTCCGGCTCTACCTGTTTTACCGGCTCTATGGGCGTGCTGGTTTGCGGTTCTGGTATGGCAGCAGATTGTTCAATGCTAGGTGTTAGCGCTAATTCAACTTGCAGGATTTGCGGCTCAGTAATTTCTTGCGAAGTAAAATCTAGCATGGGTAGCTGCATCAGTAGCATGATGTGCAATGCCAACGATGCCAAGATAGCCCAGCTGATGCTGTGATTACTTGTTGTTGGTAATGAGGCAGATTGGGCGATAGCAACCAAGGTATTAAAATGAATGACTGTGCGTTATCGAAGAAAAGTTCGCTGATTATAGACTGACCATCACGGCCTGTTTGGAATTATTCCCACTCCAATACAGGGAATAGTAGGTTGATATTACGCCGATTGATGGTATTGAAGAGCTGCCAATGGCCTTCTTCAGCATGAGCTGCAGTATCCATGGTTTCTTCCATGCTTTTCCCTTTTTTGATGGCATCACGGACATCATGCAATAACAGGTTGAGATAAAGTGCCTGTTTATCTAAGGCAATGGCGAACTTATCCGTAGCGGGGCCATGCCCAGGGATAGCATGTTGAATACCTTGCAGCTGCTTGAGTTGCTCAATGGCGGATAGCCACCCCTTGATGTCCCCATCCAAAGAGGGTGTGCGCTCGATAAACAGTAAGTCCCCGGTCCATAACGTCTGGGTATTTTCGTCCAATACCGTCAGGTCGGTATTGGTATGGGCATTCGGGTAAGCTGTCAGTAGTAGTTTTCTGTTGCCGAGGTCAAGTTTCAGCTGAGTGTCTACTAGTTTTGAGGGAGGGATAACATCGCTCCCAGAGAATTGTTCACCTAAAAGATGTTGGCCCTGGCGTAAATAGGCATCTTGACGTAACGCCATGGCATTAGCCAATTTGGCATGGCCGATAAACACAGGGTGTTCAGATGTAAATGCAGCATTGCCGAAAATGTGGTCGGGGTGAATGTGGGTATTGATCACATACAGTATCGGGAGATTGGTGACCCGGCGGATGGAGGCTAGTAGTGCCTGGCCAACTTGTTTGCTACCACCTGTATCAATGACGGCAACGCCTGTTTTTCCGACGATAAAACCAATATTACTGATGTCGCCTTGATAACCCTCATCCAAGTCAAGATGAGCACCTTGGTGCATATATATCCCGGGCGCAACCTGCTGTACTGGCAATGCTGCAGGCGCACCATACGCGGGTAATAGCCAGAAGCCGCCGATGAGGTAGAGCAAGCTGGTGATGTATGGGGTAAATCGCAGTGACATAGTTAAGGGGCCTGCAAAAATTGCATGTTAAATGCCTATATACTGTTCTGTAAACACTAGAATTGAACTTGAGAAGTATCGCAGCGTCTGAAACAATGCGTTATATAAAGATATAAACGATAAAAACAGCAATTCAAACACTATTGGAGAATGTATATGCAATGCAAATTTGAGTTAAAGCTCATCACGGCAGCCGCTGCGCTGGCGTTTTCAGGCTCTCTGCTCGCAGCACCTTTCGCTTATTCCACCAATGAGAAGTCAGGCTCTATTTCTGTCATTGATACCCAAACCGATAAAGTAGTCGATACCTTCGACGCGGGTAAGAAGCCACGTGGTGCTGCGATTACCAAGGATGGCAAATACATTTTTGTCAGTGACCAAAAGCAAAACTCCTTGCTGGTGATTGATCTCCAGACTAAAAAGGTGACTGATAAGATAAAGCTTGAAGAGTCTCCCGAAGGCGTAGGAATCTCCCATGATGGCAGATGGATTTCTGCTGCAAATGAGGAAGATAATAGCGTCGCTGTGATTGACACCAATACGCACAAAGTGAGCTATATCGTCAAAATGCAGGGCAAAAACCCTGAACATGCCGAATTCAGCCCAGATGGTAAATGGATGTATGTGAGTGCAGAAGAGGCTAAGTATGTGGATGTCGTAGATGTCGCCAAACGTACTTCCATCAAGCTGGTTGAAGTGGGCGAGCGCCCTCGTGGTATTGGCTTCCTGCCAGATAGCTCTCGTGCCTATGTTGCTAATGAAGCAGCTGGTACGGTTTCTGTGTTTGACACCAGCAAGCATGAGGTGATCGCGACTATTCCAGTAGGGCAGCGCTCTAATGGGGTTCAAGTGTTGCCAAATGGCAAGAAGGTTTATATCTCCAATGGTGGCGATGGTAGTTTGTCCGTGATTGATACTGCTACCAATAAAGTGACTGCAACCATTCCAGTTGGCAAACGGCCATGGAATATGTCACTGACACCGGACGGCAAGAAGCTTTATGTCGCCAATGGGAAATCAAACTCGGTCACCGTCGTTGACACTATCAATGACAAAGCGCTGAAGGAAATTCCAGTAGGTGATACACCATGGGGTGTCTTCGTCCACTAATTCCGCTTGTTGGTTGATATAGGCCCTCTGTACTCACCATGAGATTGGTTCAGTGCAGAGGGCTTTTTAGGCTAGAAACATCATGAATAACACTATTAGGTATACCAAGGTCGCTATTATCTTGCACTGGCTGATTGGTATTGCCATCCTTGCCCTATTTGCCTTGGGTTGGTATATGAATGAGCTTCCCAAGGGGGGAGACAAGATAACGAGCATTGATCTGTTCGATCTTGGGTTATATAGCATCCATCTGGCAGAAGCAGCGACCTCTCGTACTTTTTATTTCAATTTGCACAAGTCTATAGGCTTCACCGTGTTTCTCTTGGTTGGGCTAAGGCTATATTGGCGTTTGATGCATAGGCCGCCAGCTTTGCCTGACTCCATGAAGCGCTGGGAAAAAGTGCTGGCACATGGCACGCATCATTTACTATATCTCATGATGGTATTGATGCCAGCGACAGGTCTATTGACTACTCTATACAGTAAATATGGCCTGCACTGGTTCTCTGTACCTGTATTGCCCGGATTGGATAATGCTGGTTTGCGAGACTTTTTCGTAGACGCGCACGAATTCTCTGCCACCATACTGATTTTATTGATCGGTTTACATATTGCTGCGGTATTCAAGCATCAGCTCATCGATAAAGACAATATCCTTAAGCGCATGTCTTTATTTCAATAAATTTTTAATACCCACCATAAAAAAGCACCCCCAGAAGCATAGCTTGTGAGGGTGTATTGCCCAGGCACCTGCAAGTGCCTGCATAACACTGTCGTGCGGGAGAGCCTTAAGCCTTAGTTCACCCCAACATAACGCTTCACCTTGAAGTGATGCTTAGGGTGAGTCACATAGACAAACTTCTTACCCGCATGGCGATCTGCACTGATCGCAGAAGTATCAATACGATTCACATTGAAATGATGCTTGGGGTGAGGACGGTTGTTTTGTGCTCGCACCACATCCTGATGACTAATCACAGCGCTAGACTCAGCCACACGAGCATCGGTTGCTAAACGGCTAGGATTGATCGTCGCTGCAGCGACTACCTGATGATCGAACAAAGCAGCGTTATGCTCTTCTGCCTGAACAAAAGATACCCAAGAAGCGGCCAATACCAAACTCGCAATAGAAACTGTCTTTTTCATGATGATCTCCAAGTAATGAATTTATTGTATGTGTTGCATTGAGGTAAATCATACTGGAGTGACCCCTTGGGAAAAACATACGATCAACTGATCAATACTTCGGTAAAATCGAAGAGTGGGTGTGTGAGGGATTTGAGTGTCAGGAGAAAATAAAAGGGGCACTGTGTTAGCAGTGCCCCTTTTGATAAAGCTATCTTAAATATAGAGCTTAGAAGATATAAGTTGCATTGAGGCCAAGTAGCCAATTGCGACCAGCAGCAGGTTCGTAAAAGCGACTATTGCCGTCGTTGACACGAATGGAGCCAATGTAATCCTTGTCGAAAATATTTTCTACGCGGACATATTCACTGAATCTCCAGTTTTGCAATTTTTGCTGAAAACCGGCCCGAATATTGAAGAGGGTGTAAGAGCGTGCCGACTCACTGTTTTGATCGTCGGTATACACTTTGCTATTGTGGCGAGCTTCAAATGCTGTATTGAAGCCGCTGGCTTGGTGCTTCCAAGCAACTTCACCATAAATTTGTGAGCGATAAGTTCCGGGGATGTAATTGCCAGACTGAACTGTGTTGATGACAGTGGAGCCAAAGCGCGTTACAGGATATGAGTAGGTATCATCGAATTTTGCACGTAGTAAAGTGTAGGAGCCAAACACCGCAATGTTATTTGCAAATTTAGAGTCAATTGAGAGTTCAATACCATTACGTTTGGTTTTGCTGGCGTTCATGTACGTGACATTGTTATTGATGTTTTGCTGAACCACAATTTCATCATCGGTACGAATATTGAACAAGGTGAGATTGGCAACGGTATTGCTGCCAACAAATGCTTTGGTTCCAATCTCAAAGTTTCGGCTTTCGCTGGGTTTGAGATTTAGATTGGGGCCGGTGACAGTTGGAGTAACGGTGGCATATGCAGCTTCAGCGAAAGTGGGGGTCTCAAAACCTTTGCCATAGTTGGTGTAAATGTTCCAGGTTGGTGTGACTTTCCAAACCATCCCACCAACTGGAGTAGTTTTTTCATAGGTTACACTGCCATTATTGGAGCCAAGGTGATCATCAACCTCTAGTCGGACTTTTGTACGACGGGCACCGAAATGCAGGTCCACATTTTCCAGGACGGACCATTGTGCCTGAAGGTATTTGTCGGAGTTTGTGGCAATGTTTTCTTCGTCACGGTTCAATGCACCGGTCTTGATACCATTCACTGCGACAATATCCAAACGATCATCGTTCATTTTTCCATAGGTTATGCCAAAGCTTATGTTGTATGGGCGATTGAGCAACTCTCCCTTGTTGTTCCAGCGCAGGTCAGTTCCCCAGAACTCGCGCTCAATCGAACTTGCACGACCATTCCCGTTGAGTTGACTGATAGAGAGGTACTGTTCATTACGTCGATTACCTACGTAAGAAATCAGGTTTATAGAGTTATTGGCATTAATGTTGTGCTCAAGGTTGAAGCCTACTTGAGTCTGGCTCCGTGAGACCCGAGTGTCTGCCCGCAAAGCACTTGGCGCAGCTTGTTTACGATCTGCACGAGTCTCACCGAGTGTTAAGCCAAGCGGGTCATCCGCCTCCTGGTCAAACCAGTTGATCAACGTTGTGAGCTTAGTATCTTCATTTAAATTGAAGCGGAATTTGGCTGTGCCTTGTTCTTTCTTGTTGCGGCTATGATCGCGATAGCCGTCGGAAGAGTAATTGCTGTAGTTGATAAGGTATTCGAGACCATCAGCAGTGCCGGCCGCACGGGCGTTTTCTCGACGGGTGTTGTAGCTGCCGAATAATACGCCAGCCGATAACTCATGGCCGGAAGGCGCATTTTCTGTCAGCAGTTGTACAACGCCACCAGATGAGTTGCCGTACAGCGCTGAGAACGGGCCACGCATGACTTCAATGCCCTGCATTGCGCCAAGGTCAACACTGCCAGGTTGCCCGCTGCCATCAGGGTAAGTCAAAGGGATGCCATCAACATAGACGCGCACACCACGCACACCAAATGCAGAGCGTGCGCCAAAGCCACGGGTGGAAATCTGCGGATCTTGTGCCATTTGAGTCCGGTTTTGGGCAGTGATACCGGGAACGCGGATCAGGCTTTCGGACAATGTCATTTGTGCCTGACCATCTTGAATGTTTTCTTTGCTGACAACGTCAATGGCGACTGGCAAATCGAAGCTGCGTTGCGCTGCGCGAGTCGCTGTCACAACAACGGGGGAAACGACTTGTAAGCCTTCGCGGGTTTCTGTGGAGGCATCTTCTGCCATGGCAGGGCCACTGTTCCATATGCCTAATACAGCAAGTGGAATGAGTTTGAGATGAAACCTAGAACGATGCATGCTGACTCCCCAATAATGCTTTTAAACTGTTTTATAAGGTGGCGAGCATAGGCGAAAGCGGTTAGTTTGACCATCAAGATAATCATGAATTTGTACCGGAACCTTGCCCGGAAAGGAAAGATTGCAATATGTCGCGCGTGGGAAGGTGGGCTAGCAGTCCAGATTGACGGATACACAGGCTTGCACTGGCACAACCATATTGCAAGGCGGTAGATAGGTGCTTTCCTTGCAGCAGGCTTGCCAGGAAAGCGCTAGCGAAAGCGTCGCCAGCACCTATGCTATCAACCACTTGGGTCTCGAAAGCTTCTTGTTGATGGGTGCTACCATCTTCTAGTAGGGCGACAACACCTTGGTCACCCAGAGTAATAATGAGAGATTTTCCTGGAAAGCGTTGGTTGAACTGGATGTGTCTTAACCATGCCAATGTGGTGTTTCGGGTTGAAAAATGCTCAGGCGTTTCATTTAGCCAGGCTTGAGCTTCTGTCTGGTTCATGATCAACACATCGGTGAGTGCCAGCAGCGTAGGGTTGATGTTACGGTAGGGAGATGGATTGAGTACCGTCATGCGGTTTGCCGCACGAGCAATGCTAAAGGCTGCGATGATGGCGGTATCAGGCAGCTCGAAAGGGGCATAAGTGAGGTCCGCTTGTTGTATATGCGCGGCTTGCCTTTGTATATCGGCCTCGCCAAGCATGGCATTGGCACCTGGATAAATGATGATCTGGTTTTGGCCCTGCGCATCAATCAGGGCGACACCATGACCGTTATGCTCGGCAATGATGGCTGGAGCGATATGGTTGAGTTGCCATTCCGCCAATATGTCCTGTAGTTGTTGCTGTGATGTGGGGTGGTATCCGCAGGGCAAGGTACCGTTCAGAGGCACGGCTAATTTGTGCAGGCCCACCAGGACGTTGAGTCCCTTGCCGCCAGTTTCACAGTAAAAGTTTTCAGCTTGAAAGGACTCACCAGGGGCGGGGAAGCGGCGCACGAAGTACACATGCGCGATCATCAGGCTGGCAAGGATATAAGCATTCGAGCTGCTAGGTTTGAAGCTTGCCAGCATGGTTGTCTAGCCTTTCATCTTGACCCGGTAGGCATAAGCATCGCCACGGAAAGTACCCTCGACATATTCCAGTAGAATGCTATCGTGAGAATAGCTACGGCGCTTGATCAGCAGGCAAGGTTGCGCGAAGCTGAAGCCGAAAGCCTGATTCTCGACTTCATTGGAGAGTACAGCCTCTACCGTTTGTTCACACCACTCCAGGTGATGCTTGCACTGCTGGTTGATGGCTTGATAGATAGAACCTTGTAAATCAGCAGAAGCGAGCTCTGGTAGATGGTGCAGGTTATACCAGGCAATTTCGTGAGAAAGTGGTTTGTCATCGCCGTAGCGGATACGCTCCAATTTCAGGATTGGGGCATTGGAGTTGAGGCCGAACATGGAGGCCATGCCACGGTCATTGGTGATGGTTTGTTCGAGGATACGCGTAGAGGGCTTCATGCCCAACTCATGCATTTCATCAGTAAAGCCGCGTAACCTGAACATATGGGTATCCAGTCGGCCAGGGGTCAGCACTGTTGTGCCACCTTTACGGTTGCTGGTGATCAGTTTACGGTTACGCAGCTCCATATAGCTGCGCTTGATCGTGATTTTGCTGACGCCTAAGGCCTCGGAAAATGCAGTCTCAGTCGGCAATTGTGTCCCCGGCTTGAGTTCCTGCTGCAATATCAGGGCTTCAAGTTGCCGATACAACTGTGCATACAACGGCTCAGTTGCATCCTTGTCTAGTTGAATCAGATCAGTAATCGAGGCTACATGAGCTTTGGTGGTTTTTAATGGGGTCACGCATAGGGCCTACAAAAAATCCACCTGCATATTAACCGCCGATGTGTCGAAAGTTCAACAGGAATATACATACACTCACATCTTATCTGTGATATTGCTTGCTCATTCAGGTGCAGATCATGGCTACCGGAATTGAGAAAAACCATTGGGCAGGGCTACAACAAACCTTCCATGACCTGAACTTGTACTTCTACACCTGCGGGTAAATTACCTATCGCGTCGTTCAGGACAATAAAACAATTGGCTTCAGACATCGAGCGCAGGATGCCGGAGCCTTGGTTGCCTGTCGGGCGCACTTGCCAATTGCCAGCTGCATCAGCGAATAAGATGCCGCGTTGGAACTCTGTGCGGCCTGCTAGTTTGCGGATAGGCTCGGTGCAGGTGGCGTTGAGTAATGGCAATGCAGGCACCGGGTTTTGCCCTGCGAGATATAGCAAGGCATCTCGGACGAATTGGTAAAACGTGACCATGACGGAGACTGGGTTGCCGGGCAAGCCGAAATAATGAGCCGAGCCTACTTTGCCATAGGCGAGTGGACGGCCTGGCTTCATGGCGATTTTCCAGAAGACGACTTGGCCTAGTTTTTCCAGTAGTTGTTTCATGAAGTCGGCTTCCCCCACGGAAACACCTCCACTCGTCAGAATGACATCTGCTTGGGTGGCGGCCTCTATGAGCGCCTGCTCCAATGCGGCAGGGTCATCACGCACAACACCCATATCAATGATATCTACGTTCAGGCCTAGCAGCATGCCATGCAGGGTGTAGCGATTACTGTCGTAAATTTGCCCTGCGCCTAATGGTTGGCCAATGCTGACCAACTCATCTCCTGTCGAGAAAAAGGCGACTTTTAACTTGCGATAGACTGAGACCTCTCCGATACCCAGTGATGCGATTAGGCCAATATCCGCTGGCCGCAATTGGCGACCCGTTTCTAAGACAACTTGTCCTTTCTTCAAGTCTTCACCAGCATAGCGGACATTGGCCTGGGGTTTGGGAGGTTCTAGCATGGTCATGCGATTGCCTGAAACCTCAGTGCGCTCCTGCATAATCACAGTGTCGGTGTCTTGTGGAATCAAGGCGCCTGTCATGATGCGTATACATTCTCCCGCATTGACAGTGCCTATGAATGGTTTGCCAGCATAGGCTGTGCCTATGATGTTCAAGGCAGGAGAGTTGATGTCCTGGCTATGCAGGGCAAAGCCGTCCATGGCGGAGTTATCATGGCTGGGCACATTCAACGGCGAGATGACACTCTTCGCAAGCACGCGCCCAACAGCGGCTGTTAGTGGCAGGGTTTCGGTGTCGCTGACGGGGTTCAGAAAGCGCTGGATAAATTTTCTTGCCTGCTGGACTGGCATCGAGTTGGGATCATAGTCATCCTGGCAACTGATGAGTTGGTTAAGCGATTGGGTTGCGGTCATGGCGTCAGGTCTTTCATCCATTGCTCGATAAAGTCGGCAATGGCTTCTGGGTTGTTCAGATCTAATGTGGACGTGGCCAGGGCACCAAGATGTGCATCCGTGGCGATGGCAATGATGCTTGGATCATCTACTGCCAGTAAGGGATAATCTAGGCTGGGTCGGTGAATCTCAATCTTGCTGATGTCAGCTTGTTTGAAGCCTTCCACCAGCACTAAGTCTATGGTTTCGTGATCAAGCTGTGGCAATAGCTCTTCAAGGTGTACTGGGTTCGCTGCCAACTCGGGAATGCGTTGGCGCTCTGTCATCAGAGCCCAGCGGATATCAGAGGCAACCAAGGTTTGCACGGCACCGGCTTCACGCAGGCGATAGCTATCCTTGCCCGGTTTGTCTACATCGAATTTGTGGTGTGCATGCTTGATCACTGATAGTCGCAGGCCTCGGGCGGTGAGTATCGGGATCAGTTTGGTGAGCAGTGTGGTTTTCCCAGAGCCGCTACCATAGGCACAAAAGCCCAAAATGGGACGCGGAAATGCGGTCAAGGTATTCACGAGGCCTGTTCCAGGCCGTGTAGTTCTTCAGGCGTGTTGATATTGGCGAAAGCCTGGGCCTGATCGGTAAATGAGACGTCGGTACTATCGAGCTGGGCGATCCAGTCTGCCATTTTGCGTTCCCCTCGTTGTAAAAATTGCTCAAGGTTGGGCAGCAAAGAGCGGCGGCATAGACAGAAAACGGGGTGTGCTTGTTTACCGGTTTTAGCAACGGCAATATCAGCATCCCGCTCTATCAATGCATTCATCAGACGTTTGGCCAAACTAGAAGGTAATAGCGGTGAGTCACAAGGGGTGGTGAGGATATATGGATGTTGTGCATGCAGCATGCCAGCATGCAGGCCTGCCAGCGGGCCTGCAAAATCACCTATTTCATCTGCTATCACGCGATAACCCAATTGCTGGTAACGATCAATCTCGCGATTGGCATTGATCAGTATTTCGTTCACTTGTGGTGCAAGGCGCTGTAATACATGCTT
Organism: Methylobacillus methanolivorans; assembly: GCF_054588515.1. Lineage (NCBI taxonomy): Bacteria > Pseudomonadati > Pseudomonadota > Betaproteobacteria > Nitrosomonadales > Methylophilaceae > Methylobacillus > Methylobacillus methanolivorans. The sequence continues at coordinate 240,426 of NZ_BAAILT010000005.1, read as the reverse complement.
GATCATGGGCTGGTCATTGAATTCCACCAAGCCTTTGTCAGCACCTCCCATGCGCTTGCCTTGACCACCCGCAAGCACGATTCCTGTAATACTCATATGTCTTGGTCAAATATTGGCTCACCATGAAGATGTGCCAATAAATGTGATTGATTGCGAAGGGGAAATTTTACTTTATTTTCCATGCTTGCTACAGCCAATTGCCCGCAGGCTACCGGAGTCAAATTAGCCGCCAGTCTGGGACATGAAGCGAATGACCGCAGGAGCGGCGCGCTGCAAGTCAAAGTCATGGCCCTTGGGTTTGATATGCATAGAGGCCAGGATAGCGTCCCGTAAAGGCTGGTCATCATGTGGGTAGTCACGTAGCAAGGGCATAAGGTCAATTTTGCTTTCCTGCCCCAGGCAGAGGAAGAGTTCTCCCTTGCAGGTGATGCGTACGCGATTGCAGGCCTCGCAGAAATTATGGCTGTGCGGTGAGATGAAGCCAACTCGGGTATTCGTGTGGGCTACGCGCCAATAACGTGCTGGGCCGCCTGTTGTTTCTGTGCTGCTGACTAACGGGAAGTGTTCCTGCAATAATTTGAGTGTGGCCTGGTTGCTGACATAGGTAGACCCACGGCTATGGTCGACCTCACCTAGTGGCATTTCCTCGATGAAAGCAACATCCAATGCTTGTTCAATGGCAAATTGCAGCAAGGGAATGGCTTCATCATCGTTGAAGCCTCGCATCAGTACTGTGTTGAGCTTGATGTTGGTAAAGCCTGCATCCTTGGCGGCCTGGATACCACGTAACACTTTGTTGAGATCGCCAACACGGGTGATCTTGCGAAAACGCTCGGCATCAAGGCTATCAACGCTAATATTGATGCGATTTAGCCCAGCCTTTTTCAGGGCATGGGCATAATGCTCCAGCTGTGAGCCATTGGTCGTCATCGTCAACTCGCGTAATCCTGGCAGGTGGCCGATTTCTTCAAACAGCGATAATGCGTTTTTCCGCACCAAGGGTTCCCCGCCTGTGATGCGTACTTTGCTGACACCTAGGCTGACAAAAGTTTTTACCAGTCGTCCACATTCCTCTAGAGAGAGTACCTCTTCGCGAGGGAGGAAGCTCATTTCCTCGCTCATGCAATAGACACAACGGAAATCGCAGCGGTCGGTGATTGACAGACGAATATAGTCCACACGACGACCAAACTGGTCGATCAATTGGGGAGTGTGGGGGATATCAGACATTGGCAGCTATTTCAGGCCCAGGTTGGATGCGATAAGATGCGTGGATTGTAAGTCCTTCAGTCAATACAAACAATATGGATTGCAGTCTGTCTCTATGACTGCAAGCAGAGGTGAAAATTCCACATGAGCGCCATTAGCATCAAGATTCGTCTGCCTTATCAGCACCTGGTTGCCATTGGCCCAGGCAAGGCGGACTTGCTCGAAGCGATCAATCAAAGTGGTTCGATATCAGCAGGTGCCCGCGCCATGGGCATGTCTTACAAGCGCGCTTGGGACCTGGTGGATGCCATGAATAAGAGTTTTCGTGAGCCGCTGGTGGCAACGGCAACAGGAGGTAGCCACGGCGGTGGTGCCAGGGTGACACCATTTGGCCTTGATGTGCTGACGCGGTATCGTGCGATGGAGGCTAAAGCCAACCTGAGTATTGCCCAGGATGCAGAGGCGTTGGCGTCAATGTTACAGCCACTTTAAGGGTTTACTCACGACGTACAAACAGATGGAAACTCTCGCGCCTGTCTAGTGCACGATTGCCCGACCATATCAGTTGCCAGTTGTCACCTGGTGTCAAGCTGGCATGGCGACTATCATCTTGAATCAGATAAAGATCGCAAGCTGGGTTGTGGCTTGCCGGGGCGCTCTGTGGTTGGATCACTAGGTCGGTGTAATAATCAAGCAGGGCAGTTTGTGCCATGCCGATGCCATAGCTATTGATACATGAGTATTCGGCAGGCATGGCCTTGCTCAGGTCTTCAAATACATTCTTGTAGCTACGGGCGTTATCTATCCACGGTAGCCACAATGTCATCAATAAGCCCCATGCCATGGTCATGCCTACGGCCCAGTTGGTTAATGCACCACGATTTGAGCGTTTGCTATTGGCGACAACAAATAACCAGATGATGGTGACTGTTAGCGCTGCTGCTAGTGCGAGGATATTTAGATGTGCTTCTTGAGTGGCTGCAAGAAACTGCATGCGTTCTGCGATCTTGGCGGGAGTGCCTGTGAGCATGGCGAACCAACCCAGCCAGATCAGTGATCCCATCATGCCGAACAGCAGCAGGCCAAACCAATCCAGTGCGCCAGCAGCGCCACGTCGCAATGTTTCTACGCTGCCTCCGGCTAGTACAGCAAGTGGAAGCAAGAGTGGCAGAATCTGAATTTCACGACGCTCAAACATCAACCCAATGATCACGAAACTGGCAGCAGAAAATACCAAAAGTAACTGCATCTTCGGCTTGTTTAGCAAGTTTGCCCGGTAGCGCCATGTTCCCCACGCGGCAATAGGCAATGCTGGCCAAGCGTACCAGAGTAAGGTGCGCATGATATAAGGGTGGTTGATGGTGGCTGAGCCGCGCATGCTATCTTGCCACCAGTTATTGAAATGGCCAGGCTCAGCGTTGAACAGTAGCCATGGCCAGGTAAGTAGCCAGGGGCTTGCGACCATCAAGCTCAATATAGCTACAATGGCGAAGCTTTTGCTGCGCCATTGGGCGAACAAGATGGGCAATAGTGCCATGGTGATGAGTACGATGAGCGCGCTCGCAACCCCGGTGGCCAGAAAGCTGATGCCGATTCCCGAGCCGAGTAATGCTGCCGCTCTCAAGGGGCGACGTTTAGCTAGTGCTAATGCATACAACGCCATTGACAGGCCCGCCAGGGAGGCTACTTGTGGCATCAATAGGTGCGATGAGGCAATGAGGCCGATGGAGGCGATAAAGATAAAGGTGATTTGGCGGCCTATGCCTACACCCCATAGTTCACGACCCAGCATGCCTACCATGAGCAAGGTAATGGTCATCCACAGGCTGTTGATCAACCGTGCAGCATCATGGAGTGGGAGAATGCCAGAGAGTAGTTTGCCACTGGCTGCTGCGCTCCAGTAGTAAAGCGGTGGATATTCTATGCTTTGCTGTCCTGCGGCAACGGGCACAAGCAAACCTTGGCCTTGTACCATGTTCTTGACGATGCTGATGGTTTGAGCCTCATCTGGCTTCCATGGTTCGTGCCCGACCAAACCCAGGAATATCCAGGCCACACAGAGCAATATCAGCAGATGAGTCTTGGCGCGCTCACCTACTCGTGCGCGTGGAGTTGCCAAGTGTGCTTGCCAATCGTGCTCAAGCTCGAATGCCATGAATATCCTTTAGTTTCGGTCGGTAATGCCTATGCATTTTAATCGCTTAGATCATGATGCTGGGAAAAACAAAAAAGGCAGCCCAGGCTGCCTTTTTGTACAACATATTACCCTTTGGGTTACATGCCGTATTTCTGACGAAACTTCTCAACACGACCAGCGGTGTCAAGAATCTTCTGCTTGCCAGTATAGAATGGGTGGGATTGAGAAGAAACTTCAATCTTGATCAGTGGGTATTCTTTGCCATCTGTCCATTTGATGGTTTCTTTTGCAGCGATAGTGGAGCGTGTCAGGAAGCTGAAATCAGCACCGATGTCCTGAAACACAACTTCGCGGTAATCTGGGTGAATGCCAGGTTTCATAATGTTTTACCTCTATATTGCCGGTTTGTGCGGCGAGCCAGTGTAGGGTCCTGCCAAGCAGGAAAGGGGAGCATTATATGCAGCCTGTCAAGAAATTGCAAATCTCGACAGGCTGATACTCATATATTAGCCTCTGCGCATGGAGTCGAAGAAGTCTGCGTTGTTCTTGGTGGCCTTCAACTTGTCGAGCAGGAACTCAATCGCCTCCAGGTCATCCATGGGGTAGAGCAATTTGCGGAGTACCCAAATCTTCTGCAATACGTCTTTTTCGATGAGCAACTCTTCACGGCGAGTACCGGATTTATTGACATTGATGGCAGGGTAAATACGTTTTTCGGCCATGCGACGATCAAGGTGCAATTCGGAATTACCGGTACCCTTGAATTCTTCGTAGATCACGTCGTCCATACGCGAGCCGGTATCCACCAAGGCGGTGCCAATGATCGTGAGGGAGCCACCTTCTTCAATATTACGTGCAGCACCGAAAAAGCGTTTTGGACGTTGAAGCGCATTGGCATCCACGCCACCAGTGAGTACCTTGCCTGAAGCTGGCACCACAGTGTTATAGGCGCGTGCAAGACGGGTGATGGAGTCGAGCAGGATGACGACGTCTTTCTTATGTTCCACCAGGCGCTTGGCTTTTTCCAGCACCATCTCAGCGACTTGCACGTGGCGGGTTGCTGGTTCGTCGAAGGTGGAGGCCACGACCTCACCCTTGACGGAGCGAGTCATTTCGGTGACTTCTTCTGGGCGTTCGTCGATCATCAGTACAATCAATACCACGTCTGGATGGTTGGCCGTAATGGCATGTGCAATATGCTGCATCATGACTGTTTTGCCTGATTTCGGCGGTGCGACCAGTAGTGCACGCTGGCCTTTGCCGATCGGTGCGATCATATCGATGACACGACCCGTAATATTTTCTTCACCGCGAATATCACGCTCCAGCACTAATGGCTTGGTCGGGAAGAGCGGTGTCAGGTTCTCAAACAGTATCTTGTGTTTGCTGTTCTCCGGCGCTTCGCCATTGACGCTGTCTACTTTGACCAAGGCAAAGTAGCGTTCGCCATCTTTGGGTGTGCGAATCTCGCCCTGAATCGTATCCCCGGTATGCAGGTTAAAGCGGCGGATTTGCGAAGGCGAGACATAAATGTCATCAGGCCCGGCAAGGTACGAGGTATCGGGGGAGCGCAGGAAGCCAAAGCCGTCTTGCAATACTTCCAGGGTGCCGTCGCCGAAGATGCTGTCACCTTTCTTGGCCTTGTTCTTCAATATGGCAAAGATCAAGTCCTGTTTGCGCATGCGGCTTGCGCCTTCAATCTCATTGGCGATGGCCATTTCGACTAGTTCAGTGACAGGGAGGTGCTTCAAGTCTGATAAATGCATATTTGGGAAGGCTCGTTGGAAATCAGAAGTGCTGTAAAACGGGGATTGTTTGAAGGATGACCGCCAGGTTCCTGTGGCGAGTGGTGCTTTAAGCTATTAGATGGAACCTGGCGCCAGGGTAGCGCTATTAGATATTGCTGTCAATAAATGCTGTCAATTGGGATTTGGAAAGTGCGCCCACTTTTGTCGCTTCCACATTGCCGTTCTTGAACAACATCAGAGTGGGGATGCCGCGAATGCCATATTTAGGTGGCGTATTTTGGTTTTCGTCGATATTGAGCTTGGCGATCTTTAAGCGATCAGCATACTCTTTGGAAATTTCGTCCAGAATTGGCGCTATCATTTTGCAGGGACCACACCATTCTGCCCAGTAGTCTACCAGCACAGGTACCTGGGATTGCAGGACTTCCTGATCAAAAGTATCGTCGCTGATGTGGGTAATATGTTCGCTCATTTGAACCTCTAGTGATGGTTTGGTTATGCTGGATACATTGCATTAGCCAGCTTGATATTGGCGGAGAGTGCCAAGTAATTTCGCTATCCTAGCGAAAAAAATCCTGCAAGTGAAGTATTGAATCAGGCATAGATATTGCTGGGATGCATGGATTTTTGTGATCTATAGTGCAGAAATCGCTTAATCCATCACGACAGGGCTTCATAAATGACCGAAAACGCGACAGGCAAGTTTCAATTCCTGGATGAGCCTGGAGAGCACGGCAAGGTATTCGCGACTTATGAGCATGTGAAGTTGTATAGTGCTTTTCAGCCCATTTATAGCTTGTCGCATTGCCGTATCGTTGGCTATGAGGGTTTGTTGCGTGCCATTGATGGGCGTAGGCAGGTTTCACCTTACCAGATATTTTCCCTGGCTCGCGATGAAGCGAGCATCGTGCATTTGGATCGATTGTCACGTGCGCTGCATTTGCGTAATTTTTGTAGCATGGGGCGCGATGGCGTAGAGTGGCTGTTCTTGAATGTCGATCCTCGCGTGATCGTGCAGGGAAAGCAATATGGTGCGTTTTTCAGGCAGTTGCTTGAAGAAAATAATATGCCGCCTGAGCGGGTCGTTGTGGAAATTATGGAAGGGGCGATTGACGATGAGCTTCAATTATCGGAGTCGGTGGGCTTCTACAAAGACCTGGGATGCCTAGTTGCGATCGATGATTTTGGCGCGGGGCAATCCAACTTCGAGCGCATTTGGCGGCTTGCCCCAGATATCGTCAAGCTGGATCGCTCAATGATTGTGCAGGCGATGCAAAAGCCAATGGCACGGCGCTTGTTGCCTGGTATCGTATCCCTGATCCATGAGGCAGGCAGTCTGGTGCTTATCGAGGGGATAGAAACCTTGGAAGAGGCCATGGTTGCCATGGAGACCGATGTTGATCTGGTGCAAGGGCATTATTTTGGCATGCCTGCTCATACGCTTGATGAGTCCCATAGTGAAGGTAAGATATTGTCTTTGTTTGAGCGCTATCAGGCTTCGTCGGCGCTGGATTCCACCCAAAAGTGTCTAGCCTATTATCGTAGCGCTTTTGTACAGGCAGTCGCTCAATTGCAGGCGGGTAAAGTGCAGGAGCAAGCATTTGGCGAACTCTTGGGGTTGAGGGGTGCAGATCGGTGCTACATTCTTGATCAGCAAGGGGTACAGCTTGGGGCAAGTTGCCTGGCGGATAGTGCTAGGCATGTGACAGATCGTTGTTATCAACCGCTTGCAGATGGGCGAGGGGCGGTATGGTTGCGTCGTCCATATTTGCGCCGCGCCTTGCAAAACCCTGGATCATTGCAGATGACGCGCCCCTATCTTTCGATTGCGACAGGTAAGTTGTGTGTCACGTTATCCATGGCCGTGGTGTTACATGGCGAGATTAGCGTACTGTGTTTTGATTTTAACTGGAGTGACGAGGTCGGTGGCGTGAAATAGTGCGCCAACCCATAGCGACGCACTATGCTGGTGCTTAATTAGAGTGCTTATACAGCGCTGAACTGAAAGTGATCAAATTGATTGGTGCGCTCGATCAGACGCGTAATCATCACGCGTTGATGGCTCCCATCTTCAAGCAGCAGCTCTATGTTTTTTGCCGGGCCGTAAGTGCCCGGTGCGCCAATCAGGGAGGGTGACTGCTTGAGCGTAGGTATTTCGGGCAATAAGAACAAGGGCACCGTGCCGTTATCTTCCGTCTGCATGTTGATAGGCTTGGCTTCTGGCGCTAAGAGCTGAATGCCGATATCGAGATGGCGATTCTCAGTATGGCTTGCCCAACGCAACACACCAATTGCCCAGTGCGTGGTATGGCTGATTCTTACACCGACCAAGTCACCAATATGTAAGTGTGCTTCCGCCGCTGGAAGTTTACGCAAGGCCATACCGCCCGCGCTGATGTTGAGTGCTTGCCAGCGTGAATTGCGAGGCAGCTTGCCAGGGATGTTGTCTGAGGTGGACAGGTTCTTGGTGATGAGTGTGTGATGTAATGCTGGTAAACCAATCGCCAGCTCAATGCCATCATTCTTCGGTGTGCGCGTGAAAATTCGCTTGGGAGATGCTCCCCAATGACGCAGTAAATAGGTCAGCAAATCCTGATAGCGTGGCTGGCTTGCGCTTTCTGGCAAGCCAGCTTCTGCCGGGAATGGGCCAAGCTGGCCTTGTTTGATGTGTTGATGGATCTGGCGCGCTAGATCCATAGTCAATAAGAAGAAATCTTGTTCTTCGTCGACTTTGCGCAAGCGTTTTCCTAGGGGTACGGGTGGTTTATCCCGGTTGCTGGAGATCAGAAAAATAGCCGCTGGGTTTTCAATGGTCTCAGGGCGTTGTAGCTGGGTGAGATGTGCGAATCGGGTAATGTAGTCGCAGGTTAACTTGATGTCTCGCTGGGAGAGATGTTGCGGGTCGGCCAGGCTGAGCAAGAGAGCTTGCTTGTAAATATGGCTGATCGGCAGGAGTTGATGACGTACTGAATCTTCAACCGTACTGGTTTCTAGCTCGCGTTGTACGGTAAAAGAATACACTTGGTGCAATTCACCCCAGAGCGAAGGAGGTTGCGCACGGTAGGTTTCATAATAAATCTCGAGCTGCATGCGCAAGGCATCCAGTATGCGATGCAGGCACAGTGCAATGGGTTTAGTGCCGCCAAATTTGAACAGCTTGGCTTCAAAGTCAAGCAGGGCAAGCTTGTAGCCGTAGGCCATTTCTGTCCACAAGGTGTTGGCTAAGGCCGCATATTGCTTTTCTTGCTCAGGGAGAGGGAGCGGCGCGTTGCAGTAGTGGCTAGCAAGCGACTCCGTGGTTGAGATGATCGCCGGGCGGTAAGTTTCTAGCGCTTTGATCCGGGTATCCGCTGCAACCTTTTGCCTATTCAGGATTTCCAGCTCTTCTTGCAACGCTTGGGAGGTTTCCAGAATATTGGTGACCGGGAGCGCGTTCAGGAACTTGATAATCTTGGCTGGCCTTGTCTCCGCGACAATGAGTGGATGATCCACCAGCACTGGTACATTCAAATTCAAGACCATCCCCTCATCTTAATCCCCTTTAAAGTGGGGATGGTAATTAGTCTTGGTTGTTTTGTCACTGCCTGAATAAAGCCTGTGGCGCTTTACCAGCTTGTTACCTATAAGTGGTGGACTGTCTGAGAATATTTATGGCGCAGAGATGCTGTTGCCGTCGGCATCCAGTACATTGAGCTGGTTCTCATCGACAAAATGCATGAGTTGGTTGAAGCCTTCAGGGTTTGTATCCTTGAGCTTCAGGTCGACAGCCAAGCAGCGCACACCTTCGATAACGCGAGGTTTGAGATAAGGGGAGTAACGCAACTTGCGATCTGCGCCGAAGCTGGCGTAGGTGCTGCACATTCTATCTACCCAGTCACTGGGGCGGAAAGGCTTGCCAGCACGGGTTAAGCCTTGAATGATGATTTCGTTGATGCCTGATTTTTCTGTCGTGCTCATGCTTATATAACCATTCGCTCAATCTTATAGGTCATTCTAGCACCCAATCGAGCCGCACGGGCTGATTGGGTGGCAGTGCGATGCCTTGCTTAGTCGATATATTCAAATACCTTGACGACCTTGCCTACGCCGCTGGTGCTACGCGCAATGTCTACGGCATCTTCAGCCTCTTGCTTGGTCACAATGCCTAGTAGGAACACGGTTGTCGCTTCTGTCACCACTTTGACATAGTTAGAGGGGAAGCGATTTTCCTTCACCATACGTGCTTTCACCTTGGAGGTGATGTAGGTGTCATTGTTGCGCTCGCTAAAGGTACTCTTGGTATCAATCACGATCTCATTGGTGATATTGCGTACGTTATCGACAGTGCGCACGGCTTTTTCAGCAGCTTCCTTGCTGGCTGCATCTACAGCTTCACCAGTAAGCAAGACATTGCGGTTGTAACTGGTGACCGTGATGTTGTTCTTTTCCCCAAGTTCTTGCTTGACGGCGTGAGAGGCCTTGAGTTCTATGTTCTGGTCTTCGATATAAATGCCAGAAGTTCTGCGGTCGGCAGCCATGGCGCCGCCAGCCGCTGCGCCGCCAATGACGGCGGGCACGCAAGCGGCAAGCTGAGTAGATAAGGCCAGCGCCAGGAATAAAGGGGCTAGTGGTAAGCGGGAAAGTGCGCGCATATTAATTCACTCCTAACAAAAGACAATCAATGGCATCGCAGATGCAATGCAGGGTCAACATATAAACTTCCTGGACTCTAGCAGGGTGCTCGTGCGGCACCCCGATATGGATATCTTCTTCTGTCAGAAGTTCCACGAGCTCGCCACCATCCCCGCCGCTAAAGGCGATGACGTGCATGCCTGCTTCCTTGGCTGCGGAGATGGCGTGCAGGATATTCTTGGAGTTGCCGCTGGTGCTCAGGGCCAGCAGGATGTCTCCGTGATGGCCGAGTGCCGTGATCTGCCGCGCAAAAACCTGCTCAAAGTGATTGTCGTTAGCAATCGATGTCAGGGTTGAAATGTCGGCAGGCAATGCAATGGCGGCTAATCCGGGACGCTCATGCACATAGCGGTTGAGCATGCGAGATGCAAAGTATTGTGCATTCGAGGCGGAGCCACCATTGCCGCAGGCGAGAATCTTTTTCTCATTGAGGAGCGCTTGAACAATTAATTCTGCAGAGTTGGCAATGGGCGTGGCCAGCAGTTCGGCTAGCTCAAGCTTGAGGTGTCCGCTTTCTTCAAAATGTGCGGTAATGCGGGTGTGAAGGTCATTCATGGTGTGATGTCGGTAGTTATTTCGCTATCAGGCGCCAAATGCGTCCTGAATCCATTCAATATGGTTTGAGTTGAGTCCCGTGAGCAACACTGCATCAAAGCGGCAGGCGGCTTGATGGCCGTGTTGTTGCAGAAAGTGTTCGGCAGTGCGAATGAGTTTTTGCTGCTTGGGAAGATTGATACTGGCCGCTGCGCCGCCATATGTGGCTTGGCTACGCATGCGTACCTCAACGAAAACAATGCTGTTGCCTTGTTGCATGATGAGGTCTATTTCGCCAAAGCGGCAACGATAATTGCTTGCCAGCAATGATAAGCCTTGGCTTTGCAGGTAATTGGCGGCCAGGGCTTCGGCATCATCTCCGAGTTGTTTCAAGGTGTGGTTTCCAACACAACACCTTGTGCGCTAAAGCGACCATTGGCTAATTCGCGGCTAATGACGCCTTCAGGTGAAATGCTAATCTTGCCTGTGAGTCCCTGCAAAGTCTGTGCTTGTTGCGGATGCTGGCTCAGGTGGGTGAGGATGCGATAGGCATCTGCACCCAAGGCAAACCAACGCTGCATTTCTCCTGGTGGAAGGTCGGCAGCGGATGGACGCAGGTTCGCAAATTCCGTCGCATCTGGCTTGAGCAACCAGGGCATATCCAGGAAACGTATGGCATTCAGGACATCGTTTTCCTTATCTTGTGCTACGCCTGCATAGATGTGTGAGGTGGCAAAGGTCGGCGTGGCTGTATCAAGATAAGGTCGGATTGTTCTGGCTTCCTCATAATTGGCCGCAAGAAAGATCATATCTGCCGGGGTGGCGGTGATTTTTGCCTGTAGTTCTGTGGGGTTACTGCCTTCCGTAAATGCCAGCTGTTGCGTAATGCGTCCGCCTGCTGCAGTCCACTCGCTATTGAAGGCTTCGGCCATGCGTTCAGCTAAGTGGTTGCTGCCTGTTGCGATCGTGGCAGTTTGCATGCCCAGGCGTTGTGCCAGCCTGACGAGTTGAGTAATTTCCGTTTCAAGAGGCAGGCCAAAGATATAGAGGTTGGGTGTATTGCTGGCAGCGGTGTCGCTTTGGTTCAGGGCCAGGGTGGGGATGGTAACCGCCTGTTGGCTCAAACGGGTGACCTCGTCTCGCGTGAGCGGCCCCACAATCACTTGCACGCCATCATTGACGGCATGTTGGTAGGTGTCGGCAATATTGGCCGGGTTGCCATCGGTGGCGTATAGCGTAAGTTCGCGTTGATCTTTCGCTTGTGATTGGGCAGCGGCAAACCCCTGCTCTATGGCATCCGCAGCTGGGTAGTAGGCTTCTACCGCGAAGGGGAGGATAATGCCTACCTTCCCGCCCGGTTGATTGTCGATGGTTGCAGTGTTTGTGGGTGTTGCTGCGCTTTGTGGGCGCTGGGCAAGGAGCTCTTGACTAAAGCCTTTGCTTGCCGGGTGGCCGGGGTAAAAGTCGGCCCAGTTTTTCAGTGCGCTATCGTCTTGTTCTTTGGCGGCCAGCGCTAGGTCGATCCAGCCCTGGATATCAGTATCTGGGCTGTCACCACGGATGTTGACGAGTTCCTCGTGGCTGAGCTGACTCAAGCCATCCCAGATTTTCTCATGATTGTGATTGCGGCTTGGGTCATCATCCAGGAACCTCTCGGCGGTGACCCGTTCGGCCAATGCACGCAAGGGATCAGGCTCTTGCTCATAGGCGAGCGCAAGGCTTGCGTGTAAACTTGCGGCTGCTTCATTGTTGAGTGACGGGTTGGCTTTTAATGGCAGTAGTAGCCTGAAAGCAGAATCAAAGTCCTGTTGCGCAGCAGCAATATTACCCGCCAGCAGCTTGGCATAAGCCGACTGGCTGGGAATCCGGTTCAGTGCCAGCGTGGCACAATCAATGTTGCGGGTCTGCAGGCATACCATGCCTTCGTGGAATCGAGTCTCCGGCGGGACGGTGTTGGGAACAGTTGTTGCTGCCATGACCTGCATAGGCAGCAACATCCATGTGAAATACAGAAGGGCGAGCAGTCTTTGGATCATAGTGGAACATTATATGTGGTAGCCACGCCAATTGGAAACCTGCAAGACATCAGCTTGCGGGCGCTGGAGGTGCTCAAGGCGGTGGATGTGGTTGCTGCGGAAGATACGCGTCACACTTCCGGCCTGCTCTCACATTTTGCCATCCAGAAAAAGCTGGTGGCTGTGCACGAGCATAATGAGCGCAGGGCTGGTGAGCAGTTGATACAACGCTTGCAGGCAGGGGAATCCGTTGCATTGGTGAGTGATGCTGGTACGCCGGGCGTGAGTGACCCCGGGGCTGTGGTGGTTGATTTGGCGCACGCAGCAGGCATCAAGGTGGTGCCGTTGCCAGGTGCTTCTGCCGTGGTGGCCGCGATGTCAGCATCTGGCGTGATGACGCCAGGGTTCCAGTTCTATGGTTTTTTGCCGGCCAGTGGTAGCCAGCGCCGCTCTGCCTTGCAATCGTTGGCAGATGTCGCGGTAACGCTGGTGTTTTACGAGGCGCCACACCGGGTGCTGGATAGCGTGGAAGACATGGCTACTGTGCTTGGGCAGGATCGTACCTTGATTATTGCCCGCGAACTGACCAAAACCTTTGAAACCATACATCGTTTGCCCTTGGCGCAAGCGAAGACGTGGCTAGAGGCTGATAGTAATCGCCAGCGTGGTGAGTTTGTGTTGCTGGTAGCGCCTGCGCCGGTGAAGGAAGCGGTTGTACTTGATGATGAGGCGGTGCGGGTGCTGACGTTGCTATTGGCTGAATTACCCTTGAAGCAGGCGGTCAAGCTGGCCACTGAGATTACCGGGGCCAAGAAAAATGCACTTTATGAGTTGGCCCTCAGCCTCAAGCAATCCTGAATACTATAGTTAGATATATTGAATAGAGAGTTTCATGACGACTACGACTACGATCACGATTACCCGTCCTGATGATTGGCATCTGCACTTGCGCGATGGTGCAGCTTTATCTGCCGTGCTGCCTGATACTGCAAAGCGCTTCGGGCGTGCGATCGTGATGCCCAATTTGCGCCCGCCCGTGACGACCACTGCGCTAGCACGAGCCTATCGCGAGCGCATCTTGCAGGCTTTGCCAGCAGGTTCAAGGTTTGAGCCCTTGATGACCTTGTACCTGACAGATAACACCAGTGCAGCAGATATCACCATCGCGAAGGAAAGCGGCATCGTCCATGGCGTGAAGCTTTATCCAGCGGGAGCCACGACCAATTCGGACTCTGGCGTGACCAATCTTGGACATTGTGTGCAAGCGTTGGAAGCCATGGAGAGACACGGCATACCCTTGCTGGTGCATGCTGAAGTGACTGATGCCGATATTGATGTGTTTGATAGGGAAAGGGTCTTTATCGAGCGAAATATGATCCCCTTGTTAAAGCGCTTCCAGGGCTTGCGTGTGGTATTTGAGCACATTACCACCAAGGATGCGGCTGACTTTGTCACTGAGGCACCTGACAATATCGCGGCTACCGTGACGGCTCATCACCTGCTGATGAACCGTAATGCCATGTTTAATGGCGGGATTCGACCACATCACTATTGCCTGCCAGTGCTCAAGCGCGAGGAGCATCGTCTGGCGCTGGTGGCTGCCGCCACGTCAGGGAATCCCAAGTTTTTCCTTGGAACAGATAGTGCCCCGCATGCCAAGTCTGCAAAAGAAGCGGCTTGCGGTTGTGCGGGCATGTACACTGCACATGCTGGAATAGAGCTATATGCAGAGGCGTTCGAGGTGGTAGGTGCATTGGATAAACTGGAAGGGTTTGCCAGCTTTCACGGGCCAGATTTTTATCGCTTGCCACGCAATGTGGATACGGTCACGCTAGAGAAGGCGGCATGGGAAGTGCCAGTCAGCCTGCCATTTGTCGATGATGAGCTGGTACCTTTGCGTGCAGGCAGTACCATTGCCTGGCGCTTGAAGTAGGGCCTTGCTTGGTTTGTTCCAGTCCTTGAGTGCTGTAGACAGGGCTTGTGGTAAACTGAGTGCCGAAGCTGGCCAGGCAGCCGCCGCTCGCGTAAGCGAGGGGAGGAAAGTCCGGGCTCCATAGAGCGGGATGACGGCTAACGGCCGTACGCAGCAACCTTTAAGTTGCAAAACTTAAAGGCCAAGGCGAGGAATAGGGCCACAGAGACGAGTAAGCCGTAAGGTGGATGTGAAACGCGGTAACCTCCATCCGGAGCAAGGCCAAATAGGGTAGCAATGGCGTGGCTCGCGCTGCTACCGGGTAGGCTGCTTGAGCCTGGTGGTAACGCCAGGCCTAGATGAATGGCTGCCGCCCGCATTGCGGGAACAAAACCCGGCTTATCGGCCAGCTTCATTTTCTTGTATTTTTGCGACCAGCCTGGTCAATACTTTCTCTTTTTCATTCCTTCTACCAAGATTCAATCACCTCTTTAGCGTTTCTCATAAAGCACTTTCACTACATTTCCTATCTCCTTATTTCTTAAGGATAAAAATTTTCTCACGGAAATCATCTAAGTCATTGTCCTGTAAAGGAAAAATCCTAAAAAAGCCCTTGCATTGGCATTTTTTTTTATCTATAGTGGGTGTTAGTGGAGAAAAGTGGAGTTTTGTGGGGTATCGCCAGCCAAAAGTTGATTGCTCATCTCCAGGCGGTTGGCGATTCTCGACTCCTGATTTCATTAACACAACATGCTGTCACCTGTGCGAAATGGTGCCAGTATCCGGTAAAGGGGCCTCATGTTTCGCGGTGCGACATCTTTGAATATGGATGCCAAAGGCAGGCTGGCTGTGCCAGCCAAGCACCGTGACGCCCTGCACGCTCAAAGTGAGGGCAGTCTAGTCCTGACTGCGCATCCTCATCGTTGCTTGCTTTTATATCCCCAGCCTTCTTGGGAGCCTATTCAGTCCAAGGTGATGGCACTTTCCAGTTTTGATCGTCAATCCAGTGCTTTGCAGCGGTTGCTGGTTGGTTTTGCCGAGGATGTCGAGCTGGATAGCGCTGGTCGTTTACTGGTTTCACCGGTGCTGCGGGAATTTGCCGGGCTGGAGAAGCAGGTGATGCTGGTGGGGCAGGGTAGCCATTTCGAGTTGTGGGGGATGGAGGCTTGGCGCGCTCAGTTGCAGCAAGTGATGGCAGCCGAGAATATGGAGTTGCCGGCCGAGTTGGAGGGCTTCTCGCTGTGAGTGCAGGCATTCGCCATGTACCCGCTCCCCAGGTTTCTCAGCATGTAACGGTTTTGTTGGACGAGGCAGTGGAGGCGCTGGCGATCAAGCCCGATGGCATTTATGTCGACGGTACGTTTGGTCGCGGCGGACATAGTCGCCAAATACTGGAGCAACTGGGGTCGCAAGGGCATTTGATCGCGTTGGATCGTGATTTGGCTGCCATTGAGGCGGCGCGGAATATCCAGGATGCGCGATTCACGATCGTCCATAGTCATTTTGCTGCCATGGCACAAGTTCTGGCAGATCTTAATATTCAACGAGTAGATGGTGTGTTGCTTGATCTGGGGATTTCTTCTCCGCAGATCGACGAGGGCGAGCGCGGCTTCAGCTTCAGGTTTGATGGCCCGCTTGATATGCGTATGGATCAAAGTCGTGGGCAGACTGCCGCCGAGTTTATTGCGACGGCGACTGAACAGGAATTGACGGGGGTAATCAAGGAATATGGTGAAGAACGGTTTGCTAAACAGGTTGCAAGGGCGATTGTTGCGCAGCGCACAGGAGGGATGGTCATCTCCACTACCGGACAACTTGCCAAGATCGTGGCAGGGGCGGTCCCCAAAATCGAGCCTGGCCAAGACCCGGCGACGCGCACCTTTCAAGCTCTACGGATTTTCATCAATCAGGAGCTTGAGGAATTGTCGCTGACGCTTCCTCAGTGTTTATCTGTGCTTGCTCCGCAAGGGCGCTTGGCTGTGATCAGTTTTCATTCACTGGAGGATCGCATCGTTAAGCGCTTTGTGCGTGCCGAGCAAGACAGGGACGACTTGCCTGCCAATTTCCCGGTACGTGCCAAGGACTTGCCACAGCCACGCTTGGTGGCGGTTGGTCGTGCCATTCGCCCAAGTGAAGCTGAGGTGAAGCGTAACCCTCGCTCGCGTAGCGCGGTGCTGCGCGTCGCGGAAAGAACAGCGGTGCAATGATGGTGAAGCTCAACCTGATCCTTTTCTTGGTGGTCATTGTGGCGGCGCTAGGCGTGATTACGTCACAACACAAGGCGCGCAAGCTGTATATCGAGTTGCAGCAACAAGAGGAAATGGCGAAGCAGTACGAGATTGAGTGGGGGCAATTGCAGTTGGAGCAAAGCACCTGGGCCATGCATTCCCGTATTGAGCGAATTGCTGAGAAGCGCCTGAATATGCAGGTGCCTGATCCTGCTCGTATACAGGTGGTGGCACCATGATGCACGCGATGCGCACCCGTGGCGTTGGTTCTAAACCACGCGTGGTAGTCAGGCTGCCAGTTTGGCGTCGCCGTTTGTTGTTGGCGATGGTGCTGGGTGGTTTTGCCGTTCTGCTGGGGCGCAGTGTGTATTTGCAAAGTGTGCATAAATCATTCTTGCAGCAAAAAGGCGATGCGCGTTACAGCCGCTTACTGAGCTTGCCTGCGCATCGTGGCAAGATTACGGATCGCTATGGCGAGCCGCTGGCGATCAGCACGCCGGTTGAATCTATCTGGGCCAGTCCGCCCGATGTGAAGGCAACACCTGAGCAGCTGACAAAGCTAGCGACCATACTCAAGCTCAAGCGGGAAGTGGTTAAAGCCAAGTTTGATAACACGCAGCGCGAGTTTGTGTACCTCAAGCGACGTTTGCCTCCAGAGCTTGCCGCACAAGTGATGGGGATCGGTATTCCTGGCGTATTCATGCAGCGTGAATACCGGCGTTACTACCCTGCTGGTGAAGTGACTGCTCACCTGGTGGGATTTACCGGCATTGATGATAACGGCCAGGAAGGCTTTGAACTGCATTCCCAAAAATGGTTATCAGGCAAAGCGGGTAGCCGCCGCGTGATCAAGGATAGACAAGGTCGTATCGTCGAAGACCTGGAGGCAGTCAAGGTGCCGCAGGATGGTCATGATTTAACGTTGTCTATTGATCGCAAGATCCAATACCTGGCCTATCGGGAATTGGCGGCTGCGGTGGAGGAACACAAGGCCAAAGCCGGTTCTGCAGTGGTGTTGGATGCCAAGACTGGCGAAGTGTTGGCCATGGCTAATGTCCCAAGTTATAACCCGAATAATCCTGTGAACCTGACGGGCGGACGATCACGTAACCGTGCCATTGTCGACACCTTTGAGCCGGGCTCCACGCTGAAGCCTTTCACGGCTGCTGCTGCCTTGGACAGTGGGCGCTACAAGCCCAGTACGTTGATCGAGACTTCGCCTGGCGCGATGCGGATTGGCACTGCCACCATTCGTGATGCACACCCGCAAGGCTTGCTCACGGTGGCGCAGGTCATACAGAAATCCTCCAATATTGGCTCCGCCAAAATGGCGCTAAGCATGGAGCCACACTATATGTGGAGCATTTACAACCAGGTGGGTTTTGGCTCTCCCACGCGTATTGGCTTCCCTGGGGAGGCTTCTGGGAAGTTGCGCAACTACAAAACCTGGCGTCCGATTGAGCAGGCCACCATGTCCTACGGGCATGGCATCAGCCTGACTTTATTGCAACTGGCGCGTGCCTATACGGTATTCACCAATGATGGCGCTGTGTTGCCGGTATCTTTGCTCAAACTCAAGGAGCCACCAGTAGGACATCAAGTCTACAAGCCAGAAAGCGCACGGCATTTAAAAGATATGATGGAAACCGTGATTATGCCTGGCGGCACCGCGCCACGGGCCCAGGTGCTGGGCTATCGCGTGGGTGGTAAGACTGGTACAGCGCATAAGCCAGGCGTAGGTGGCTACCAGGCTAATCATTATGTGTCTTCATTTGTCGGGTTTGCACCCGCATCCAATCCGCGCCTGATCATTGCCGTGATGATTGATGATCCAAGCGGCGGCAAGTATTACGGTGGTACAGTGGCTGCACCGGTATTCAGCAAGGTAATGGCCGGTGCTTTGCGTATGCTGGCTGTGCCGCAGGATGCACCGAACAATAACGTCGTCATTCCGGTAGATGATCTGCCTGAAATCAAGGAGGTGGTATGAGCCTGCCTAGCCTTGATGTAAACCATTTCACTGGTATTACCTCTGATAGCCGCCAAGTGAAGGCTGGCAACCTGTTTCTTGCTTATCCAGGTGAACAGGCCGATGGACGTTGCTTTATTGAGCAGGCCATTGCGCAAGGCGCTACGGGCGTACTTTGGGAGCTGGAGGGTTTTGACTGGAACCCTGCATGGAGTGTACTCAACCAGCCTATTTCTGGCCTGCGGCAGCAAGCAAGCCAAGTTGCCGGGGAGTTTTACGGTCATCCATCGCGTACGCTCTGGATGATAGGTGTGACTGGCACAAATGGCAAAACCTCTTGCAGCCACTGGCTCGCACAGGTATTCAATGCCTTGCAGCGCAAGGCAGTTGTGATTGGCACGTTGGGTAATGGCTTCCCAGGTGCTTTATCTGTTGCTGTTAATACCACACCTGATCCTATCCACTTGCAAGCCATGCTTGCAGACTACTTGCAAGCCGGTGCTGAAGTTGCAGCGATGGAAGTGTCTTCGCACGGCCTGGATCAAGGCCGCGTGAGTGGTGTGGCCTTCAAGGTAGCGGTGTTGACCAACCTTACGCGTGACCACCTAGATTATCACGGCGACATGGCCAGCTACGCTGATGCTAAGCGCAAATTATTTAATGTCGACGGTTTACAAATGGCTATCCTCAACCAGGATGACGCGTTTGGCCGGGAGCTGCTAAGCGAGCTTAAATCCCGCGGTCAGCCAGTCTTGAGCTATGGCTTGAGCGGTGGCGATGTACGCGGACATGATCTTTATTTCGACGCAGATGGTTTGCATATGCAAGTGCAGACCCCGCAAGGTGCCGCAACGGTGCATGCCAAGCTGGTGGGCCGTTTCAATGCCAGTAATCTGCTCGCGGTGCTTGCGACATTGCTGGCTTCAGGCGTTGAGTTACAAGATGCCGTGCGTGTGCTGGCTGATATTCGTCCTGCACCAGGCCGCATGCAGCAGTTGGGTGGTGGTGATCAACCGCTGGTGGTGGTGGATTATGCCCATACGCCCGATGCCTTGGAAAAAGCACTGTTAGCCTTGCGCGAGCAAGCCAAGGCTGAGCTGGTCTGTGTATTTGGTTGTGGTGGTGATAGAGATAAAGGTAAGCGCCCACTCATGGCGGAGGTTGCATCAAGGTTGGCAGATAAGGTGGTGGTGACTTCGGATAATCCGCGCAGTGAAGAGCCAGCAGCGATCATCAATGAGGTGGTGAAAGGCTTACATGGGTTGGCGCAAGTGGAGCCAGATCGCGAACGCGCTATTGCCCAGGCAATCAAGTCTGCCCAGGCAGGAGATGTTGTACTGATTGCGGGCAAGGGCCATGAGGATTACCAGGAAATCGCTGGTGTGCGCTATCCATTCAACGATGCTGCCGTGGCGGCTAGTGCACTGGGAGTCGCGGCATGATGTATTTGTCTGAAATTGCTAAGGCGACGGGCGGCACCCTATTAGGAGAGGATGTACTGATTCAGTCTGTCGGTACCGACAGCCGTAAGCTGGAAGCCGGGCAATTGTTTGTTGCGCTCAAGGGAGAGCATTTTGACGGCCATGATTATGCCCGCGATGTATTGAAGCAGGGGGCGGTAGCCGTATTGTTGTCGCATGAGGTTGATGCGTTGCCTGCAGTCTTGGTGAATGACACACGCTTGGCGCTTGGTCGCCTGGCCGCTTATTGGCGACAAAAATTCAGCATTCCTGTGGTGGCGATTACCGGCAGCAACGGCAAGACCAGCGTCAAGGAAATGCTGGCGGCTATCTTGCGTGTTGCGGCAGGTTCGGAAGATGCCGTGCTCGCAACCCAAGGCAATCTCAATAATGATCTCGGCTTGCCACTGACCCTGCTGCGCTTGCGCGGAACGCACCGTTACGCCGTGGTGGAGATGGGCATGAACCATGCTGGCGAGATTAGTTACCTCACGCAGATTGGCTGCCCCGATGTGGCTCTGATCAATAACGCAACCTCTGCGCACCTTGGTGGCCTGGGGTCAGTCGAAGGTGTGGCAAAAGCCAAAGGTGAAATTTTCGAGGGCTTGGTAGTCGATGGTACGGCAGTCATCAATATGGATGATGCCTTTGCAGGTTTCTGGCAAACATTGGCTGCTGGGCACAAGGTACTCACATTTGGTCTCAATGCAGGCGCAGATGTCACGGCAGAATATAGGCTGGAGGCCGATGGTAGCGAGGTGCATTTATCTACACCAACTGGTGAGCAATCATTCCGTTTGCCTGTACCAGGTTTGCACAATATTAGGAATGCATTGGCCGCCACTGCCGCAGCGTTATCCGTCGGGGCATCGCTGGATGCAATCGCAACGGGGCTAAGCGGCTTTGGTGGCGTCAAGGGGCGGTTGCAGCGTAAGCCCGGCCAGCAAGGTGCCTTGATCATTGATGACACTTACAACGCTAACCCTGCCTCTATGCGCGCCGCCGTTGATGTGTTGGCCCGCCAGCCTGGCAAGCGCTTGTTGGTGATGGGCGATATGGGTGAGCTTGGCGAGAACGAGCAGGCATTACATGCCGAGCTTGGAGTTTATGCCAAGGCAGCCGGACTGGATGGCTTGTATGCATTGGGCGCATTGGCTGGGCAGGCAGTCCAGGCTTATGGCAGCGGGGCTAGCCACTATGACACGGTTGAATCGCTGACGACAGCATTACTGCCTGAACTGGCACCTGATACCACGGTCCTGGTCAAGGGCTCGCGTTTTATGCGCATGGAGCGGGTCGTCGACCTGCTGCAAGAACAAAAGGAGAACCATCATGTTGCTTGAACTCGCTCGCTGGCTGGCCCAGGATATTCGCGGCTTCAATGTGTTCAATTACATCACCTTGCGTGCTGTGCTTGCGACATTGACGGCATTGGCTATCTCTTTCCTAGTCGGGCCTGCCCTGATTCGCAAGTTGACCGAATACAAGGTGGGCCAATCCGTACGTGATGATGGCCCGCAAACCCACTTGGTGAAGGCAGGTACACCTACCATGGGCGGTGCATTGATCTTGATTGCGATTGCAGTCTCGACCTTGCTTTGGGCAGACCTGACCAATCGCTTTGTCTGGGTTGTGCTGATCACGACCCTAGGGTTCGGTGTGATTGGCCTGGTGGATGATTGGCGCAAGGTGGTTTACCGCAACCCCAAGGGCTTGTCCGCCAAGGCTAAATACTTCTGGCAATCATTGATCGGTGCGGGTGTCGCGGTTTATTTGTTTTACACCGCGACGGTGCCTGCTGAAACCGAATTGATCGTGCCATTCTTCAAGCATTTGGTGCTGCCATTGGGCGTGGTGAGCTTCATCGTCCTGACTTATTTCGTTATCGTCGGCACCAGCAATGCCGTCAACCTCACTGATGGCCTGGATGGCCTCGCCATCATGCCAACTGTAATGGTGGCGAGTGCATTGGCCGTTTTCGCCTATGTGGCGGGCCACCTGTATTTCTCCAAGTATCTTGGTGTGCCGTATGTCCCGGGCGCAGGGGAGTTGGCCGTGTTCTGTGCCGCCATCGGTGGCGCTGGGTTGGGCTTTCTCTGGTTCAACGCTTACCCGGCAGAAGTGTTCATGGGGGATGTTGGCGCGCTGGCACTGGGGGCAGCACTGGGCACCGTTGCCGTGATCGTGCGTCAGGAAATCGTGCTGTTCATCATGGGGGGCGTGTTCGTGATGGAAACTATTTCAGTGATGTTGCAAGTCGGTTCATTCAAGCTCACTGGCAAGCGGATTTTTCGCATGGCGCCTTTGCACCACCACTATGAGCTTAAGGGCTGGAAAGAGACGCAAGTCGTTGTCAGGTTTTGGATCATCACCATGATGCTGGTGCTGGTTGGTCTTTCTACATTGAAGCTGAGATAAGAAGCCGGTCAAGACAATATGCTGCAACTCAAGGACAAACAAGTGCTGGTGCTAGGGCTGGGTAATACCGGCCTGTCGGCATTGCGCTGGCTTGCGCGCCAGGGTGCGCGCCTGTCCGTTGCAGACACGCGTACAACGCCGCCTGGCCTGGAGGGCATCAGGCAAGAGTTTCCGGAGCTCAATATTCATTTGGGTGCATTGACTGCAGCGGCATTTGAACATGCAGAGTTGATCGTGGTCAGCCCGGGTATTCCTGTTGCTGAGCCTGAAATCCAGGCCGCTATCGCGCGTGGTGTCCCGGTTGTAGGTGATGTTGAGCTATTTGCCCAGGCAAAGTCGACTCATGCCAAGGTGATTGCCATTACCGGGGCTAACGGCAAAAGCACTGTTACCACGCTGGTGGGTGAAATATGCAAGGCTGCTGGCCTCAAAACCGTGGTGGCAGGCAATATCGGCCTGCCCGTGCTTGATGCCATGGATGAAGCTGCTGAGGTTTATGTGCTGGAGCTATCCAGTTTTCAATTGGAAACGACTTATAGTCTCCAGGCTGATGCAGCCACGGTGCTCAATATCAGTGAAGACCACATGGATCGTTACGAAGGCATGCAGGCCTATGCCAATGCCAAGGCACGTATTTTTGCCCATGCCAGCCTGCAAGTGCTCAATGCCGATGATGTCTGGAGCCGCGAGATGGCGATTGACGGCATAGATCAGCTGACGTTTGGCCTGGGTGTGCCTGTTAGTGATCAGGACTTTGGTTTGCTGCACGAAGCGGGTGATGTCTGGTTGGGACAAGGCCAGCGTCAATTGATGCCGGTTTCACAACTCAAGATTGCTGGCTTGCACAATGCAGCCAACGCATTAGCTGCATTGGCGTTATGCAGTGCGCTAAATATTGATGAAACCGTGGCTTTGCAAGCCTTGCGTGATTTCACAGGCCTGCCGCATCGCGTGCAGTGGGTGGCCGATGTGGATGGTGTCTCGTTCTATGATGATTCCAAGGGCACCAATGTTGGAGCTACTTGCGCAGCACTCAATGGACTGTCAAACAAAGTTGTCCTGATTGCTGGTGGTGATGGCAAGGGGCAGGATTTCAGCCCATTGCAAGCCCCCGTGGCTCAGCATGCACGTGCTGTCGTCTTGATCGGGCGCGATGCTGGCTTGATCGCTGCTGCCTTGCAGGATACAGGAGTGCAACTTGAGCCTGCAGCCAGCCTTGAAAGTGCCGTGGTGCAAGCTTTTAACCTCGCCGAGCCAGGCGATGCCGTGCTGCTATCTCCCGCCTGCGCCAGTCTGGATATGTTCCGCAATTACGTGCACCGTGCCGAGGTTTTCGTGCAGGCGGTGCATGACCTGCAAGTGAGTGAGGTGCGGGCATGAAGAACATGATGTATATGCTCAGTGGCCGTGATCGTCTGCCTTCATCCTCTTCCACTTATGACCAGGCATTGGTCTGGGTGGTCTTGTCCCTACTGGGCATTGGCCTGGTCATGGTGTATTCCGCCTCCATCGCGCTGGCCGAGGCTGACAAGATGACAGGGCATCAACCCACGTATTTCCTTGTGCGCCATAGCATATTCCTGGTGATCAGCCTGCTGGCAGGCTTGGTCGCCTTCCAGGTGCCTACGCGCTTCTGGCAGAAGATGGCCCCTTATCTATTCATGCTGGGCTTGTTCCTGTTAGTGCTGGTATTGGTTCCCGGCGTGGGGCGCAACGTCAATGGCAGCCAGCGCTGGTTGTCGCTCTTCGTGATCAATTTGCAGCCCTCTGAATTCATGAAGCTGTTTGCCGCGATTTATGTAGCCGATTACACCATCCGCAAGGCCGAGGTGATGGATAGCATCAAGCGTGGCTTCCTGCCCATGGTCGCCGTCATGGTGGTGGTGGGCTGGCTGCTGCTGCGCGAGCCTGATTTCGGCGCATTCAGCGTGATCGTTTCTATCTCGATGGCGATTCTTTGGCTGGGCGGGATTAATGGCCGTATTTTTGGCGGACTGGTGGCGTTGCTGCCGGTGGCCGTGGTGGGCCTGATTTGGAGTTCGCCATATCGCTTACAGCGCGTGATTGGCTTTATGGATCCCTGGGCCGACCCATTCGGCAAGGGCTACCAGCTGTCGCATGCCTTAATTGCCTTTGGCCGTGGTGAGTGGCTAGGCGTTGGCCTGGGTGCCAGCGTGGAAAAACTACTGTATTTGCCTGAAGCACATACTGACTTCTTGATGGCGGTGATTGCCGAGGAGCTGGGCTTTATCGGTGTCATGGTGGTGGTTGGCCTGTTTGCCTGGTTGGTGATCCGTGCCTTCCGCATCGGCAAGGAAGCGGTTGCTAATGAGCGCTACTTCTCCGCCCTGCTTGCACAAGGCATAGGCGTGTGGATAGGCGTGCAAAGCATCATCAATATCGGCGTGAACATGGGCGTGCTGCCTACCAAGGGGCTGACTTTGCCCCTGCTGTCATTCGGCGGTAGCGGCATTCTGGCGAATTGCATTGCCCTGGCAATTCTCCTGCGTATTGATTGGGAAAACAGGCGTCTTCAAAAAGGATTGCCAGCATGAGCAAAACCCTACTCATCATGGCAGCAGGCACAGGTGGACACGTGATGCCAGGACTAGCCATCGCCAAGGCCATGCAGGCACGCGGCTGGACGGTACATTGGCTAGGCACGACGCATGGCATGGAAAACCGCCTGGTGCCGCCTAGTGGCTTGCCGATGACGCAGCTTCAGTTCTCGGGCCTGCGTGGCAAGGGCTGGAAGCATAGCCTGTTGGGTATGTTCCGCTTGGTCAGTTCAACAGTGTCTGCATGGCGCTTGATGCGTACATTGAAGCCGCAGGTTGTGCTTGGCATGGGTGGCTACGTCACTGTGCCAGGAGGCTGGGCGGCGCGTGTGGCTGGTGTGCCACTAGCTTTGGTCAACGCGGATGCAGCCTTATTGATGTCGAATCGTGCGTTGGTCAAGCATGCGCGCCGTGTGTTGTTTGGTTTTGATGGTGGCGCGATCTCATTGGGCGATATGGCATTCAAGGCACGCGTGACAGGTAACCCGGTACGCGCCGAGATCATGAATATTGCAACGCCAGAGCAACGCTTCGCCCAACGGAGTGGCCCGCTGCATGTGTTGGTGGTGGGAGGCAGTCTGGGGGCGCAAGTGCTCAATGCCACTTTACCGAAGGCCTTGGCCCTGTTGCCCGCCGAACAGCGTCCGCTGGTGACGCATCAATCTGGTGCGCAGCATATTGATGCCTTGCGTGCAGCTTATGCCGCAGCTGGGGTAGAGGCCAATGTGGTGCCATTTATTGATGATATGGCCAGAGCCTATGCACAAGCCGATGTGCTGGTATGCCGCGCCGGGGCTATCACGGTGAGTGAGTTGGCTACCGCAGGTGTTGCCAGCATCCTGGTGCCACTGGTGGTTTCGACAACTTCACATCAGCGCGACAACGCGCGCTGGATGGCTGAGCACAATGCGGCGATTCATTTGCCGCAGCAGGAAATGACGCCGCAAAGGTTAGCTGGCTTGTTGCAGGAGTTAACACGCAGCCGTTTGCTGACCATTGCGCAAGCTGCGCGCGAGCTGGGAAGGCCACAGGCAACAGAGACGATAGCCAACGAACTGGAAAGTATTGCCCTGCCAGTGCAGGGAGGGACGCGCCCATGAAACATAAAGTAAAACAAGTACATTTTGTTGGTATCGGCGGCTCTGGGATGAGCGGTATCGCCGAGGTGCTGCTTAACCTGGGGTTCAGCGTGAGCGGCTCTGATCTGGCAGATAATGCGACAACACGCAGACTGGCTGGCTTTGGTGCCACCTTGCATTTGGGGCATGCGGCAGAAAACCTGGGGCAAGCGGATGTGGTGGTGATTTCCAGCGCGGTCAAGGATGATAATCCTGAGGTCGTGGCAGCACGCGAGCGCAGTATCCCTATTGTGCCGCGCGCCTTGATGCTGGCCGAGCTTATGCGCTTCCGCCAGGGCATTGCGATTGCCGGTACGCATGGCAAGACCACGACTACCAGCCTAATTGCCAGCATCCTTGCAGAGGCCGGGATGGACCCCACTTTTGTCATTGGCGGGCGGCTGGAAGCTTCTGGCAGCAATGCACGATTGGGCACAGGTGAGTTCATTGTGGCCGAGGCCGATGAGTCCGATGCTTCCTTCCTGCACCTGACCCCCATCATCTCCGTGGTTACCAATATCGATGCCGACCATATGGATACTTATGGTCACGATTTCGAGCGCCTCAAGGGGGCCTTTGTCGAATTCCTGCAACGCCTGCCGTTCTATGGCATGGCCGTGGTTTGCATTGATGATCCGAATATCCGCGCCATCTTGCCGCAAGTTTCCAAGCCGGTGATGCCGTATGGCTTCTCGGAGGAAGCGCGTATCCGTGGCAGCAATGTGCGTGCGGAGAATGGCCGCATGCATTTCACCGTGAGCCGCATCAATGGCGTGACCACCACGTTTGATGTCACGCTCAACCTGCCGGGCAAGCATTACGTGTTGAATGCGCTGGCGGCCATTGCCGTAGCAAGCGAACTTAATGTGCCTGATGCCGCGATTGTCAAAGCCCTCGCCGAGTTCAAAGGCGTGGGTCGTCGTTTCGAGCGCTACGGTGAAGTGCCAGCTAAAGATCGCGGCCGCTTCACCCTGATTGACGATTATGGACATCACCCGGTCGAAATGAATGCGGTGATTGCTGCGGCACGCGATGCCTTCCCTGGGCGCAGGCTGGTGCTGGCTTTTCAGCCGCATCGCTACACCCGTACTCGTGATTGCTTCGAGGATTTCGTCAAAGTGCTGTCCGGGGCGGACGTGGTGCTGTTGACCGAAGTGTATTCCGCAGGCGAGGCACCGATTGTGGCGGCTGATGGTCGTTCATTGGTGCGTGCGATCCGGGTTGCGGGCAAGGTTGAGCCCCTGTTCGTTGATACGCCGCAGGAGTTGCCGCAAGCCATTCTCGACATGGCGCAGGATGGTGACGTAGTGATCGTCATGGGGGCAGGTTCTATTGGACAGGTGGCGGCAAAGACCAAAGAAATGGCCTCTGTACAGCCGATGGCTCTGGAGGCTGTGCAGCCATGACGACTGTCGTGACAGGCAAGTTGCTGCATGACGAGTCGCTGGCGCGCTATACCAGCTGGCGCACGGGTGGTGCGGCTGATCGCCTGTATGTACCAGCCAGCCTCGACGATTTGCAACAGTTTCTGTCTGGCCTGCCTGCGGGCGAGCCACTGTATTTCATTGGCCTGGGTTCTAATCTGCTGGTGCGCGACGGTGGTGTCAGGGGCACTGTAATCCTGATGCATGGAGCGTTGACTGCACTGCATCAGGATCACGGTCTGGTCTATGCCGAGGCGGGTGTCACTAGTGCCAAGCTTGCCAGGTTTGCTGCACGCCAGCATTTGCATGGTGCGGAGTTCATGGCGGGGATTCCAGGCACCGTGGGTGGTGCTCTGGCAATGAATGCTGGCTGCCATGGTGGCGAAACATGGGAAATCGTCGAGCGTGTGTTGACCATAGACCGCGCTGGCGAGCTGCATGAGCGCAATCACCAGGCATTTAGCACAGCTTATCGCCATGTAGACATGCCGGTGGCAGATGAGTGGTTCGTGGCCGCTTGGTTTCGCTTGGCTGATGGCGATGCAACGGAGGCTGAAGCAAAGATCAAGCAATTGCTGGCGAGGCGCTTGGCGACACAGCCGCTCAACTTGCCCAATGCAGGGTCGGTGTTCCGCAACCCGCCGGGTGATCATGCCGCGCGACTCATAGAGGCGAGCTGCTTGAAGGGCTATCGCATAGGCGGTGCAGAGGTGTCGGAGAAACATGCCAATTTCATCGTCAACCAAGGCGAAGCAACGGCAAAGGATATTGAGCAGCTGATCCTGCATGTGCAGGCAGTGGTGAAGCAACAGCAGGGCGTGGCACTGCATCCAGAAGTGAGAGTGATTGGAGAAGATGGGCATGAGTAGGAGTTTCGGCAAGGTAGCCGTGCTGTTTGGCGGCAAGTCCGGTGAGCGCGAGGTATCGCTAAAAAGCGGTGCAGCCGTGCTGGCGGCCTTGTTGCGCGGAGGCGTAGATGCCCATGCGTTTGATCCTGCAGAGCGTGAACTGAGCGAACTGAAAGCGTTTGATCGTGTGTTTATTGCCTTGCATGGTCGCTATGGCGAGGACGGCACTATCCAGGGCGCACTCGAGTTGATGGGGATCCCCTATACCGGCAGCGGCGTGATGGCTTCCAGCGTGGGCATGGATAAATGGCGCACCAAGCTGCTGTGGCGTGCTGCCGGAGTTGTGACGCCGGAATTTGAATTAGTGAATGCCGATAGCGATTTTGCGGCGATAGAGCAGCGCTTGGGTTTGCCATTATTCGTGAAGCCTGCCAATGAAGGCTCCAGCATTGGAATCAGCAAGGTTAAGGCGGCTGGCGGTCTTCAGGCGGCTTATGAACTGGCTGCCAAGTCTGACCCTTTGGTCATTGCTGAGCAGTTTGTTGGCGGCGGCGAATATACCGTGGGCATTCTCGGTGACCAGGTGTTGCCGGTGATCCGTATTGTGCCTGCCAACGAGTTCTATGACTACGAGGCTAAATACCTGCGCGACGATACCCAATATCTCTGCCCATGTGGCCTTGATGCTGTGCTGGAAGAAAAAATCAAGGCTGAGGCCTTGCAGGCGTTCCGCGTGGTAGGCGGACAAGGCTGGGGCCGGGTGGATTTCCTCATGGATGAAGCCGGGAAGCATTATTTCCTCGAGGTGAATACGTCGCCTGGCATGACGGACCATAGCTTGGTGCCCATGGGTGCCAGGGCGATTGGGCTGAGTTTCGATGAACTGGTGCTCAAGGTGTTGGAGCTAGCGCATGTGGGATAAGCCGCGCGTCCTCAACTGGATCGCGAACCTGCTGAATGCACTGGCGGCAGTCATGTTTTTGTACGGGCTGGTGTATGTCGTTGTGCACCTGCCGATTTTCCCGCTCAAGGAAGTGCGGGTGGAAGGCAAGCTGGACCATGTGACGCGTGAGCAGATCAAGTTCATCGTCGATAGGCACTTGCAGGGTAATTTCTTCACGGTGGATGTGGTGAAGGCCAGGGATGCCTTCCAGAAGCTGCCGTGGGCACGCAAGGTCAGCGTGCGCAAGCGCTGGCCAGACCGGCTGGAAGTGGTGGTTGAAGAGCAAAAGGAACTGGCGCGCTGGGGCAATATTGCCTTGGTGAACACCTATGGCGAGTTGTTCCATGCAGCGTCGGATAGTGATTTGCCGGTGTTCTACGGGCCTGGCGATGGTGTGGCGGAAGTGGCCAAGCAATATGGCGTGTATAGCCAGATATTGGGGACAAGCACTGGCATGCATATCGCGCAGCTGGCATTGACCCCGCGCCGCGCCTGGCAGATCAAGACCAACAGCGGCATGGTGATTGAACTGGGCCGTGAAGATATGGAAACGCGTTTGCAGAAGTTTGCCAGCGTTTACAAACAGACATTGGGCGGGCTGAAAGTGGCAATCAGCTACGCCGATTTGCGCTATCCCAACGGGTTTGCCGTGCGCAAGCCTGAGGGATTGCCGCCAAAACGCAAGACAGGAGCAGCCTGAGTACTATGGAAAATTGGAGAAATAAATGAGCAGGGTCCGGGAAGATAAGAACCTGATAGTCGGGCTGGATATTGGCACCTCGAAGATCGTCGCGATTGTGGCCGAGCTACAGCTGGATGGTAGTCTCAAGGTCATCGGCTTGGGGCAAAACACTTCGCGCGGTTTGAAGAAGGGCGTGGTGGTGAATATCGACTCCACCGTACAGGCGATCCAGCGTGCGCTGGAAGAGGCTGAGCTCATGGCTGATTGCAAGATCAGTACCGTATTCACCGGCATTGCAGGCTCGCATATCAAGAGCCTCAATTCGCACGGCATGGTGAAAATCAAGGATGCCGAAGTGACGCAGATGGATGTGGATCGCGTGATCGAGACTGCGCGGGCGATCGCCTTGCCATCTGATCAGCAGATCCTGCATATCCTCACGCAGGAATTCATTATCGATGGCCAGGAAGACGTACGTGAGCCCCTGGGCATGAGCGGTATGAAGCTGGAGGTCAAGGTACATATTGTCACCGGCGCTGTTTCTGCTGCGCAGAACATCGTCAAGTGCATCAAGCGTTGTGGCCTGGAAGTGAGCGATCTTATCCTGCAACCGCTGGCATCCAGCCTGGCGGTATTGACTGAAGATGAAAAAGAACTGGGCGTGTGCCTGGTGGATATTGGCGGCGGCACAACCGACATTGCCGTGTTCAAGCAGGGCGCGATCCGCCATACCGCCGTGGTGCCGATCGCGGGTGACCAGATCACTAATGATGTGGCTGTGGCGTTCCGCACGCCGACCCAATCCGCAGAAGAGATCAAGATCAAGCATGGCTGCGCCTTGCGTCAGCTGGCCGATGCACGCGAAGTGGTGGAAGTGCCGGGAGTTGATGGCCGTGACCCGCGTCAATTGTCGGTACAGACCTTGGCGGAGGTCATCGAGCCGCGCGTGGTTGAGCTATATGAGTTTGTGCTCGGCGAATTGCGCCGTAGCGGCATGGAGGAAATGATTGCCTCCGGCATTGTGATTACAGGTGGTTCCTCCCTTATGAAGGGGATGGTGGAACTGGGTGAAGAGATTTTCCACATGCCGGTGCGCCTTGGCATGCCGCGCAATGTGGGAGGTTTGTCCGAGGTGGTAGGTAATCCGAGGTATGCCACCGGGGTGGGACTGGTATTGATGGGACAGCAGCAAGTGGAACGTCAGCTCCAGGGACAGATGGAATCCAATTCTTTCAGCCAGGTGTTGAGCCGGATGAAGAGTTGGTTCCAGGGTAATTTCTAGTAGTTAAGTAGCGTGTTTGTAAGCGATTGTGTGCAAGCAATAGTGCTTTTTTCGAGTTTAGGCAGACGTAACTTTGGAGGAATTTAACATGTTTGAGATTATGGACAGGGACTCACAAGAGGCCGTGATCAAAGTGATAGGCGTGGGTGGTTGCGGTGGTAATGCCGTGGCACACATGATTGCCAAGGAAGTTGGCGGCGTGGAATTCATTTGCGCGAATACCGATATGCAGGCCTTGAAAAAGAGCCAGGCCAAGACGGTATTGCAAATTGGTACTGACATCACCAAGGGCCTGGGGGCTGGTGCCAAGCCAGAAATTGGTCGCGAGGCTGCGCTGGAAGACCGTGACCGTATCGCCGAGATCATTGATGGCGCAGATATGCTATTCATCACTGCTGGTATGGGTGGTGGTACCGGCACTGGTGCAGCGCCTATCATTGCAGAAGTTGCCAAGGAAATGGGCATCTTGACTGTTGCCGTGGTGACCAAGCCATTCTCTTTTGAAGGCAAGCGTACCAAGGTGGCACAAGAAGGCCTGGAAGAACTTTCCAAGCACGTCGACTCTCTTATCATCATCCCCAATGAAAAGCTCATGCAAGTGTTGGGTGAAGATGTGCCATTCCTGGAAGCATTTCAGGCAGCAAACGATGTATTGCACAACGCCGTATCAGGTATTGCCGAAATCATCAATTGCCCAGGCATGGTGAACGTCGACTTTGCTGACGTACGTACGGTGATGTCCGAAATGGGCATGGCGATGATGGGTTCTGCTACAGCAACTGGTAGCGAACGCGCACGTATTGCTGCTGAGCAAGCGGTTGCCAGTCCATTGCTGGAAGACGTGAACTTGGCCAATGCGCGTGGCGTGCTGGTGAACATTACAGCAAGCACTTCCTTCAAGATGAAGGAGTACTACGATGTGATGAACACCATCAAAGAATTCACCGCTGAAGATGCCACCGTGATCGTTGGTAACGTATTTGACGAGTCCATCGGTGACGGCCTGCGTGTGACCATGGTGGCTACTGGCTTGAATGGTGCAGTAGCACGTCGCCAACAAAAGCCTGAGCTGCGTGTGATGACCCAGGTGCGTGATGGTACGACTAACCAGCCTGTCTACATGGGTGGCATGGATGACGAAGGCCCTGCAGTATTCAGTTCCAATGGCCGTCGTGCCCAAGTGGAAGCCATGAAGATGTCAGGCGTGGAGGAATATGATATTCCTGCATTCCTGCGCAAGCAGGCTGACTAAGCAATAAGCCTGCACAGGCATGGTGAGGCTGGCTGCCTGCTCAGGTGGGCGCAGTGTCGCGTGTTATAATGTGGCAACTATATAGATGAGGACTCTCGCGAGAGGGACAGCAGTGCTTAAACAAAGAACACTGAAAACTGAAATCAGCGCCACCGGTGTGGGCTTGCATTCGGGCGACAAGGTTACCCTGACCTTACGCCCTGCAGCCCCTGACACTGGTATTGTATTCCGTAGGGTCGATCTGCCCGACACCGCTGAATTCAAGGTGCAGCCTCATCTCGTTACCGATACCAAGTTGTGCTCCGCGCTGGAGTGCAACGGTGCCCGGGTTGCCACGATTGAGCACCTGATGTCTGCCCTTGCCGGGTTAGGCATAGACAACATCCTCATTGAGCTGAATGCAGGCGAAGTGCCGATTATGGACGGCAGTGCCGGGCCTTTTGTATTCCTTCTGCAACAGGCCGGCATTGTCGAACAACCTGCGATGAAGAAATTCATCCGTATCAAGAAAACCGTTGAATATCACGAAGGCGATAAATGGGTGCGTTTCGACCCTTATTTCGGCTTCAAGCTCGACTTCACCATTGATTTTAACCATCCTGCCGTGGAGCATACCGGGCAAAAAATCACCATTGATTTTGCTGATAACTCCTATATCAAGGAAATTAGCCGTGCCCGTACCTTCGGCTTCATGCATGAAGTCGAGGCATTACGCTCTATGGGCCTAGCCCGTGGTGGCAGTCTGGATAATGCCATCGTGCTGGATGAGTATCGCGTATTAAATAACGATGGTTTGCGTTATGACGATGAGTTCGTCAAACATAAAATGCTTGATGCTATTGGTGATCTTTATGTTCTGGGCCATCCACTCATTGGCGCATTTAGCGCTTTCAAGGCTGGTCACTACATGAACAATCAGTTGCTGCGCACCTTGCTTGCTGACAGTGACGCCTGGGAGTACGCGACTTTCGACAAGTTCGAGGAAGCGCCCGGAGCCTTCCAAACGCCAATCGGCATGCCGCCGGCCCTGCAATACGTCTAAGCCATGCTGGTCTTACGCATACTGCTGATACTGGGGCTGATCTCGG
Source organism: Methylobacillus methanolivorans (assembly GCF_054588515.1). Lineage (NCBI taxonomy): Bacteria > Pseudomonadati > Pseudomonadota > Betaproteobacteria > Nitrosomonadales > Methylophilaceae > Methylobacillus > Methylobacillus methanolivorans. The sequence goes on along the minus strand of NZ_BAAILT010000005.1, from coordinate 206,930 downwards.
TCGCGGTGTCGCTGGGTATTTACGTCATTTCAGGTGACAAGCGTTATCTCAAGTTCACTTGGCAACTCGTCAAGTTCACCTTGGTCTTGCTCATGGTGGTCGCCTTGGTTATTGCCATGGGTCGTATCGTTCTCTATTAGCTTGCGCAAAGGGCCGCCATCCGGTGGATGGCTATGCTATCCTTGGTCAAGCGTCATGGTTTGGGTATACACAATGCAGTTAAGTAAGTTTGGTGTTGCCCTGGCACGCTTGCCAGGGGGAATTGGCAGGAGGCTATTCGCTTCATGCTTGTTGATGGGCTTGCTCGCCTGTGGTCAAGTTGTCCATGCTGACAGCCCTGATGACCTGTTCCTGAGTGCCCGTAATGCCTACAACACGCGAAATCTCAATGCGTTGACCTCTGCTTCCCAAGCCCTGCATGCGCAACGCTATATTCTTGCTCCTTATACCGATTATTGGCGTTTTTTACTTGATCTTAACCAGGCCGATAAAGCCTCGATACGGGCTTTCTTGGAGCAGTATCGCGATGCCCCATTTGCTGATCGCCTGCGCGGGGAATGGTTAAAAGTGCTTGCCCGGCGGCAGGACTGGAGTACTTTTTTCGAGGAATACCCCAAGCTTCAGCGCGATGATATGGCGGTGAGTTGCTATGCTGCTGATGGCGGCATCCAGCAGGGGCAGGAATCGGCTGTACGAGATGGCAAGGCGCTGTGGATGACGGGCAATGAGTTGCCTGCTAATTGTGGCGCCGTCTTTGAACGGTTGCAGACCGGCGGGGTCTTGCGCGAGGAAGATATCTGGGCACGTACTCGCTTGCTGTTGCAAGGTTCCAAGATGACGGTCGCCAAGACTGTGCTGCAACGATTGCCGAATATCGACAATAATAATCTCAAGCTATTGGACAAGGCCTACCAGAACCCGCAGCAAGTGCTGGAAAAACGCCAGATTAGCTTCAAGAGCCGATTGGGCAAGGAGCTTAATCTCTATGCACTGGAACGCCTGAGTCGTAGCCAGCCTGCGTTGGCGTTGGATCTATGGGAAAAGCTGCATACTAACTTTGATGTCGCTGATCGTGATTATTTCTGGGGCCGTTTCGCTTTGCATGCCGCCCGCAAACACGACCCTGCGGCACTCACTTATTTCCAGAGGGCTGGAAGCGCGGTGCTGGACAAGGATCAACAAGAGTGGAAAGCCAGGGCCGCCATGCGTGCTGGTGACTGGAAAGCGTTGCAGTTGACCATCGCGGTGATGCCGGAATCTCAGCAGGAAGAGCAAGTCTGGCAATACTGGAAGGCCCGTGCACTCAAGGAGCAAAAGCAGATTGTTGCGGCTAATCTGATCCTGGTGAAGCTCTCCAGGGAAAACACTTACTACGGACTATTGGCAGAAGAGGAAATGGGTGATGTGATTACCGCGACTCCTGCACCTTATAAAGCCAATGCAGAAGAGATACGGGCGGTATTGGATAACGCGGGTATCCAGCGTGCCTTGGCATTGCGTCGGCTGGAAATGCGTACAGAGTCCCGGGACGAATGGCGCTATGCCAGCCGTGATTTCGACGACAAGCAATTGATCGCCACCGCGGAAATTGCCTTCCGCGAGGGATGGTATGACGTGGCGATCAGTACGGCTGATCGCACCAAGCTACTGCATGATTTTGCCTTGCGTTATCCTGCACCTTACCGTGACATTATGCAGGGCTATGCGGCCGACAATTCACTGGATGAAGCCTGGATCTATGGCTTGATCCGCCAGGAAAGCCGCTTTGTTAGTTGGGCCAAATCGGTGGTGGGCGCCTCCGGCCTCATGCAGGTGATGCCAGAAACTGCCAAGTGGATTGCCAAGCGCATGGGTATGGGTGATTACAAACCCGCCATGATTAACCAACTTGATACCAACCTGAAGTTTGGTACGCACTACCTGCGCTATACCATGGACAGGATGGATCAGCAGCCATTGATGGCGACCGCAGCCTACAATGCAGGGCCGGGTAGGCCCAAGCGCTGGGCTTCGGACAAGCCATTGGAAGGTGCCGTGTATGCAGAAACCATCCCCTTCAGCGAAACGCGCGATTACGTGAAAAAAGTACTGGGCAACTCCATGTATTACTCACAGCAGTTGGGCACCAAGCCCCAGAGCTTGAAACAGCGCCTGGGCGTAGTGCCTGGCGTGGGAGAGCCTATTAATCCGGAACAAGATTAACCCTGATTCAGACAGGACAAAAAGGGACATGAAGTAATGCAACGTATCAGGCAAATATGTGTGATTGGCGGCTCTGGCTTTGTGGGAAGTGCGATTGTGCACAAGCTTAGCGTCGCTGGTTATGACGTCAAGGTGTTGACGCGGCGGCGCGAGAGCAGCAAGCATTTGATCCTGTTGCCCAATGTGCAGGTCGTGGAATGCGACATCTTCAATGACACGGCATTATCTGGACATTTGCATGGACAGGATGCCGTGATCAATCTGGTCGGTATTCTGCATGAGACATCACAGGCTCGCTTCGACAAGTTGCACGCCGAGTTACCTGCACGTTTGGCTGATATCTGCTGCAAGCAAGGCGTGAAGCGCTTATTGCACATGAGTGCACTAAAAGCCAGTGCAGATGCCAAGAGTGCTTACCTGCGCTCCAAGGCGGCAGGAGAAGCTGCGGTGCTGGCGCGTACGCGTGAGATTGATGTGACGATATTCCGTCCTTCCGTCATTTTCGGGCGTGGCGATCAATTCCTCAACCTGTTCGCCAATGTGGTGAAAATCTTGCCGGTGATTGCGGTTGCTAAGCCTCATGCACGTTTTCAGCCGATCTGGGTGGAGGATGTGGCGCATGTGTTCGTGGCATCGCTCGAAAATATCAGTACTTACGGCCGCAGCATGGATCTGGGTGGTCCGCAGGTGTATACCTTGCAGCAGTTGATTGAGTTTGTCGCTTTCTTGCTGGGCAAGAAGCGCCGTATCGTACCGCTCAATGATAAGCTCTCTTACTACCAAGCCTATGTCATGGAAAAGCTGCCTGTAAAGCTGATGACGCGAGACAATCTCTTCAGCATGGAAGTCGATAGTGTCTGTGCAGCGCCAATCAAGGAGCTGTTTGGCAATGCGACTACGGCACTGGAAGCCGTTGCGCCAGAATATCTGGTCGGTGATACCCCGCGCGGTGCTTATGACCGCTTTCGTAGTCTGGCAGGCAGAACCTTCGGCAGGCGCTAAGCCATGCAAATATATGCGGTGGGTGGCGCAGTCCGGGATAAGCTACTCGGCTTGCCAGTCAAGGACCGGGATTATGTCGTAGTCGGCAGCACCCCCGAGGCCATGGCTAGTTTGGGTTATCGTCCCGTGGGCAAAGACTTTCCCGTATTCCTGCATCCCCACACACACGAGGAATATGCCCTTGCGCGTACCGAACGCAAGACTGGCAAGGGGTATAAAGGCTTCCAGGTGCATGCGGACCCCGATGTGACACTGGAGCAAGACCTTGCGCGGCGTGACCTCACCATGAACGCCATTGCCGAGGACGAACAGGGCCAATTGATTGACCCTTATCACGGTGTCAACGATATCCAGGCTAGGGTGTTGCGCCATGTCAGTCCCGCATTCAGCGAAGATCCGGTGCGTATCCTGCGTGCAGCACGATTTGCAGCAAGGTTTACCGAGTTTAGCGTCGCTGACGAAACCATGGCGCTCATGCGCAATATGGTTGAGGATGGTGAGGTCGATGCCTTGGTGCCAGAGCGGGTGTGGCAGGAGCTGGCCAAAGGTCTCATGGAGCAGCAACCCAGCCGTATGTTTGCAGTGCTACGTGCTTGCGGTGCACTCCAACGTATTTTGCCTGAGTTGGATCGCCTGTTTGGCGTGCCGCAAACTGCCCAATACCATCCTGAAATCGACACTGGCGTGCATGTGATGATGGTGATCGACTATGCCGCGCGTGCTGGCTTTAGCTTGCCGGTGCGCTTTGCCGCATTGACGCACGACCTGGGCAAAGGGACGACGCCTCCAGATATCCTGCCCAGACATATCGGGCATGAGGAACGTAGTGTCAATTTGTTACAGCCATTGGTGAAGCGTCTACGCGTACCGAATGATTGCAAGGAACTTGCGCTTGTGGTGGCCAAATTTCATGGAAAAGTGCACCAGGTCGGCGAGATGAAGGCGGCTACCGTCCTGCGTTTCCTGCAAGAGACCGATGCACTGCGCCAGCCGCAGCGGTTCTCAGATTTTCTCCGCGCCTGCGAGGCTGATGCCCGCGGGCGTACCGGCTTCGAGCAGCAGGCGTTGCCGCTGTTTCCGCTATTGCTGGAGATATTGAAACTAGTCATGTCAGTGGATGCTGGAGCAATTGCCCGCCAGCAAAGCAGCCCAGAGGCGATCAAGGAAGCCGTATTTGCTGCCAGGGTGACGGCGATGGAGTCGATGTACCGGTTTCCCCTCAAAGAGGCCGCTTAAACGGCATATTGGTCAGGCTAATTTAAGCCTTGCATTCGAAAACAAGAAAGCCCCGCATGCGGGGCTTTCTTATTGAGCTTGTCTTTCTTACTCTTCCAGGCCGTATAGTAAAGTCAGTTGCTGTTGCACGAACTCCATGGGTTTGCGCTTGAAGCCGCTCTTGGCAAATTGATGCCAGCGGCCAATCACAAAGCACAACAGCAGGTTGGCCTGGGATTCTGGGTCAAACTTGCGGCCTGTCTGGGTTTCCGCAATACGCAGGCTTTGTTTCAAGGTGGATTCGATGCGATCAAATAACTGGTTGATGCGGGTCTGCAGTGCAGGATCTTCGTTGACCAATGCATCGCCGATCAATACGCGCGTCATGCCGTGATTCTTTTCCGCGAATAATAGCAAGATCGTGACGATACGGCGTGCCTGGCGCAGGCCTTCTTCTTCTTCCGAGGTGATTTTGTTGATGAGGCCAAACAAGGTTTGTTCGATGAACTCGATCAAGTTGTCGAACATGCGTGCCTTGCTGGGGAAATGACGGTAAAGCGCGGCCTCACTAACTTCAAGCTTGGCAGCCAGGGATGCTGTGGTGATTTTTTCGCGCTTGGGCGATTCCAGCATCTTTGCCAGGGTTTCCAGGATTTGCTGCTTACGTTCTCCGGGTTTCAAAGCCATTTCTTTTTACCTCTTGATTCAGGCAGAAGCCAGCGCTCTATTTCTGGTGACATTCTGCATTGTTATATGTTTTATAAAGCCAGGTGTGCGGTAGCTCCAGCACGCTGGAAATGCGCACATCGACATAGCTAGGGCGCCTCGGCTTGGGTGAGACATGGATGGTCTTCATACCCAGACGTTTGGCAGTCATTAACGCTGGCAGGCTATCTTCAAGCAGGATGCAATTTCCAGCGTTGACCTTGAGCGTTTGCAACAAGTGTTGAAAACCCCGCACGGCAGGTTTTGGGTGGAACCCAGAAGACTCCACACTGAAAACCTGATCGAACACATCATCGATAGCTAGCAATTTTAACACTCTTTTGGCATAACTCATCGGTGCGTTAGTGAATACTACCTTACGGCCTGGGAGTTGCTGCAACGTGTGTCGCAGTCTTTTGACTGTGCTGACCATGTGTTCCAGCTCATCAAGCTGGTGGGTTTGCTGCAAGAAGTGGTGTGGGTGTATGCGGTGATGCCGCATGAGGCCCTTGAGGGTCGCGCCATAGATGCGCCAATAATGCTGGCGTAGCAGGCAGGCGGCGGCTTCTTCCAGCCTTAGCTCACTCATGATGTAACGTGTCATCGCAACATGCAGATGCGGAAAAATCTCCGCATCTGCATCATGCAGGGTATTGTCTAGGTCGAAAATCCAGACCTTGTGCGACATCAGGCGTGCTTGCTATATGTTACTTGGCAGTAATCAGTGTGCCCACGCCAGCGTCAGTCAATACTTCCAGCAACAAGGCGTGTTCAACGCGGCCATCGATGATATGGACAGACTTGACGCCACTGCGAGCCGCATCCAGGGCCGAGCTGATCTTGGGCAGCATGCCGCCAGAGAGCGTGCCATCAGCAACGAGATCGTCGATCTGCTTGGGAGTGAGGCCGGTCAGCAGGTTGCCGGATTTGTCCAGTACACCAGGGGTATTGGTGAGCAGGATGAGTTTTTCCGCCCCCAGGATTTCCGCCAGTTTGCCTGCCACGACATCAGCATTGATGTTGTAGGTCTCACCATCGGCACCTACGCCAATCGGGGCAATCACCGGGATAAAGTCGCCACTGTCGAGAAACTGGATCAGGCTGGGGTCTATGCCGCTAATCTCACCTACCTGGCCGATATCAATCATGTTGCTCGGGTTTTGCAGGTCCTGTATCAGCAGTTTGCGAGCGTGGATGAAGTTACCATCCTGGCCTGTGAGGCCAACCGCCTTGCCGCCATTGCGGTTGATCAGGTTGACGATCTCCTTGTTGACCTGGCCGCCCAGCACCATTTCTACAATATCCATGGTTTCTTCATCGGTGACACGCATGCCCTGAATGAATTCACCTTTTTTGCCTAGTTTGTCCAGCAGTTCGTTGATCTGTGGGCCACCACCATGCACAACCACCGGGTTCATGCCAACCAGCTTGAGCAATACGACATCGCTGGCGAAGCATTCCTTGAGGTGCGGGTCCGTCATGGCGTTGCCGCCATATTTGATGACGATGGTTTTATCGAAGAAGCGCTTGATGTAAGGCAAGGCTTCGGCCAGGGTTTGGGCTTTCTGGATAGCAGTAGTTTGGTTGAGCATTGACTCTCTCTGAATGCGAGTGAATAAATATCCTCCCATTTTAACTGGTTTAATATGAAAATCACGCGACAGCGCGCTAAAACTCACTATCAAACCCAGCATGGCAGCGGTAAACTCGGTTTGGAAGGTGTTCACTTTCTTGGCATCCGTCAACAACCAGAACAGGAATACGCATGCCCAGCGATATCGACATTGCCCAACGGGCAACCCTCAAGCACATCACCGACATTGCCGCCCAGCTTGGTCTCAGTGATGAGTCAGTGATTCCCTATGGGCGATACAAGGCCAAGATAGACCTTGATGCCAATCCACAATTGCAGGCGCACCCTGATGGCAAGTTGATACTGGTCACGGCTATCAGCCCCACCCCTGCGGGTGAGGGGAAAACCACCACCACCGTGGGTTTGGGCGATGCGTTACAGCGCTTGGGAAAGCGCGCCGTGATTTGCTTGCGCGAGCCTTCCATGGGGCCGGTATTTGGCATGAAGGGGGGCGCTGCGGGCGGTGGATATGCCCAAGTGGTGCCGATGGAGGATATCAACCTGCACTTTACCGGTGATTTTGCCGCGATAGCGCTCGCACATAATCTACTGGCTGCCATGATCGACAACCACATTCATCATGGCAATGCATTGCAGATCGACCCTCGCCAAGTGACTTGGAAGCGCGTGATGGATATGAATGACCGTGCACTGCGTCAAGTGGTGATTGGGCTGGGAGGCAAGGTCAATGGCCAGCCGCGCGAGGATGGTTTTGACATTGTCGTGGCATCTGAAGTGATGGCGGTGTTTTGCCTGGCGGACTCCTTGCATGATTTGCGTGAGAGGCTGGGCAAGATCGTCATCGGCTATAACTTTGCTGGTCACCCAGTGACGGCGCGTGATCTCAAGGCGCATGGTGCCATGAGCGTGCTGCTCAAGGACGCCATCAAGCCTAATCTGGTGCAGACCTTGGAGCATACTCCGGCCCTGCTGCATGGCGGGCCGTTTGCCAATATCGCGCATGGCTGTAATTCGGTCATTGCTACACGCACTGCACTCAAACTGGGCGAGATCGTCATTACTGAAGCTGGGTTTGGCGCGGATCTTGGCGCAGAGAAATTTATCGACATCAAGTGCCGTAAGGCAGGGCTTAAGCCTGATGCTTGTGTCATTGTCGCTACCATCAGGGCGCTCAAGTATCACGGTGGGCAGGAGATTTCTGCATTGTCGCAGGAAAATCTGGAAGCCTTGGCACTAGGTGTCGCCAATCTGGAAAAGCATCTGGAAAACGTTACCCAGCAATATGGCTTGCCCGCCGTGGTGGCATTGAATCGGTTCGATCATGATACGGCTGCTGAGCTGGCCTTGCTGACCGAGCGCCTAGCGGGGCATGGTGTGGAGGTGGTGCTGGCCGAGCATTGGGCAAAGGGCGGTGCTGGCGCTGAAAAACTGGCTAAAAGTGTGTTGAGGCTGGTGGAGTCTGCGCAGGCACAGATGCAATATGTTTATTCAGATGCAGACTCATTATGGGAGAAACTGGGCAAGGTTGCCCGCAATATTTACGGTGCTGTCGAGGTGCATGCGCCAAGGCGGGTGCGGGCCGTGATTGATAAGTTGCAGGCCGATGGCTATGGGCATTACCCGGTGTGCATTGCCAAAACCCAATATTCGTTTTCTACCGATGCCTCGCAAAGAGGCTTGCCGCACGAGCATATCCTGACGGTGCGGGCAGTACGGTTGTGTGCGGGGGCCGAGTTTGTGGTGATGATTTGTGATGACATCATGACTATGCCTGGCTTGCCCAAGGAGCCTTGTGCGACAAGAATTGATATTGATGACGAGGGTCGTGTGACTGGCCTTTATTAAACAGAATTGTTTGGAAAGGTCATGTGGACAAGTAAAAACGGCAACCTCCCTTGAGTGCTGGGAGATTGCCGTACCGGGGTAAGACATTCATGGCTGCTCGGGAGGTGTGCAACTCACTGAGTAGAGATGAATGCGTTAATGTTAATTATTATCATTTAAAAGGTCAATGGCGAATGTTGGCCTTTTTGTGCGATGACTTAAATCTTCTTGATAAATACCTTGGAGCGCCGTTGCAGGTTATAGAGTTTTTGTTTTTCGCCCGGCAGTTGCTCGACGCTGCCTTCCATGAATCCGCGCTCTAGAAACCAGTGCTCGGTGCGGGTGGTGAGTACGAACACTGATTTCAGGCCCTGCTCCTGGACTTGTTCCTCACAGTAGCTTAGCAAGCGGTCACCACGTCCGCCGCGACGGAATGAAGCATGAATCGCCATGCAGGCAAGCTCTGCCGTTTTTGTGTCAGGGAAAGGATAGAGTGCCGCGCAGCCAATCACTTTGCCATCATGCTCCATGACATGGAAGTGATGGATCTCCATTTCCAGTCGTTCGCGGCCACGCCTTACCAGAATGCCTTCGTTTTCCAATGGTTCTATCAGCTGCAAAATACCGCCCACATCGCCGATATCGGCAGGGCGCATGGATTCGAGCGGATCTTCGGTGATCATGGTGCCTATGCCATCATGCGTGAATAGCTCTTGCAGAATGGCACCATCGACGTGTCGACTGATCAGGTGGGTGCGGGCTACACCCTGGCCGCAGGCGCGGACGGCCGCGGGCAGATAATAGAATTCGTCTTCCGTAATTTGCTGTGCGCCGTTGTTGCCGATGTGGCGCAGGAGATTGTTGGCCTTGTCGGTGGTCATTTCGCGTAGCAGTTCTCCGCGGATATTATGTACCCCGCTGGAGTCCATGAGGAAAATCAGTTTATCCGCATCCAGGGCAATGGCTGCACTCGTGGCGACATCTTCCAGCGTCAAGTTGAACACCTCGCCAGTCGGTGAATAACCCAGTGGTGAGAGCAATACCAGCTCGCCGTCGTCCAGGCGTTTCTGGATGCCGACGGCATCGACCTTGCGCACTTCGCCTGTGTGTTGCAGATCAATGCCCTCACGTACCCCCAGCGGTTTGGCGGTAACGAAGTTGCCGCTGGCCACCCGGATATCCGCACCTGCCATTGGTGAATTGATCAATCCCATGGAGAGCAGGGATTCAATCTCTACGCGCACAGCACCATTGGCCTCTTTCACGGCCTCCATCGCCTCGTCATCTGTCACACGCAGGCCATTGACCAGCCGCGTTTGTAGGCGGGCACGTTTAAGGCGGCTCTCGATCTGCGGGCGGGCACCATGTACCAGTACTAGCCGGACTTCCAGGCTGGCGAGCAAGTTAAGGTCATGCGACAGCGCAACGAACTGTCCGTCATCCACGACCTCTCCACCAAACGCGATGACGAAAGTACGGCCACCAAACGCATGAATATAAGGCGCGGCAGAGCGGAACCAGCGCACGAACTCCTGTGGCTGGTGCAGTGTCAGCCGCGAGGTATTGGTGCTGTGTCCGCTTTCTGCATCGCTTTGTGCGTAAAGATGTGCTGCGGTGCAATCCAGTGCCGTACAAAGCTTGCGCAACATGGCTTCAGAAACACCTTGTGCGCCGCGTTCAATGCGGGAAAGGTTGCCACTATTGGCGTTGACCTTGCGTGCAAGCTCTTGCAGGGTCATGTTGAGTGCCTTGCGGCGTTTGCGGATTGCACTGCCTAGCGCCATGCTGAGTTGTCCTGAAATTGCAGATAAAGCATATTTTTACAGAAAATGCACTTCAGGTGCAATTTTGATCTGCGTCAGGACAGGGTGTTAGGCAGTGAAGTCGCCCCACAAGGTCTGCATGCTGGCGATCGCGGCCAGGGCGGCGGTTTCTGTGCGCAGCACGCGTGGGCCCATGCGCACCGCGGTGAAGCCATGTTGTGCGGCCATGTCGATTTCCTGGTCTGTTAGGCCACCTTCAGGGCCGATTAATAGGCAGATGTTGCTGCCTGTAAGCTTGAGCTGTGGCAGTGTTTGTGGCGCATTCGGTGCCAGGGTGATCAATGCATCTGCTGCGGGTTTTTGCGCTAGCCATTCAGGCAGGCTTAGTGGTGATGCAACTTGAGGCACAAAAGCGCGGCCAGACTGTTCGCAGGCAGAAATGGCGACATTCTGCCAATGCTCGCGACGTTTTTCTGCGCGTTCGCCCGCTAGCTTGACCACGCTGCGCTGGCTGGCAATGGGCTGAATGGCAAATGCGCCCATCTCTACTGCTTTCTGGATGGTGAAGTCCATGCGGTCGCCAGAGGAAATGGCTTGTGCCAGGGTGATCTTGAGCGGCGACTCTGTGGGGCGTGGGTGCGCCTCAATCATCAGTGCATTGACTTCCTGCTTGCGGACAGACGTCAGCTTGCCCAGGTAATCGTGTCCATCGCCGTTGAACAGGATGACAGCATCCCCCACTTGCATGCGCAGGGCTTTGCACGCGTGAATCGCGGCGTTGTCTGGCAATGTGGTTTCGTGGCCGGGAGATAGTGCGCCAGGGTGGTAAAAGCGGGGTGCGGACATGAGGTGGTGTAATATTGGCGGTTAATTTACAAGAATTCTAATGGAAGGAGCATGTGTTATGGCAAGTCTGAATCCACCAGTGTGTGATTTTGGCTGGAACGCACCAGATTTCAAGCTGCCAGGTGTTGATGGTCGCGACTGGTCGCTGTCTCAGGTAAAAGGCGTCAACGGCACCCTGGTGATGTTTATCTGTAATCATTGCCCCTATGTGCAGGCCATTCGCGAGCGACTGGTGGCAGATGTGCGTGCTTTGCGTGAGTTGGGTATTAATACCGTCGCGATTTCCTCCAATGACGCAGAGGCATACCCTGATGACTCCTTTGATAAAATGGCCGAGGTGGCCCGCGAGTTTCACTTTCCTTTTCCTTACCTTTTTGATGAAAGTCAGGTAGTCGCCAAGGCTTATGGCGCTGTGTGTACGCCAGATTTCTTTGGCTTCAATGCCCATCTGGAATTGCAGTACCGGGGGCGTTTTGATAACCAGGGGCGCGTGATGACACCAGTGGACAATCCCACACGGGATTTATATGCGGCCATGAAGCTGGTGGCGGAAACCGGGCGAGGCCCGGCGGAGCAGCTGTCCTCAATTGGTTGCTCGATCAAGTGGCGGGAAGTGGCATAGTTGTTTGCTTGTAAAGATGAATATGCGATGACATCAGCAGCATTAATCACGAGTTAGTATTGCTGAAACTGCGCATCTAAGGAATAATTATGGGCTAAATACCTCTTAGTCGCTGGGGCTTGAAATCGTTTCAGCATCCTGACTGTCCAGAGGTTTTCAAGAATTTGAGTGAGGCTCCTCCAGCCTTGTATGTGCTGGAGAAGCCTTTTTCTCTTCAACCGTAGGGAGATATGTATGGCAGCAACTCGTCAAGAATTGGCAAATGCCATCCGCGTGTTATCCATGGACGCAGTTCAGAAGGCAAATTCTGGACACCCTGGTGCACCGATGGGCATGGCAGATATCGCAGAAGTTCTGTGGAACCACCATCTGCGCCACAACCCAACCAACCCTAACTGGGCTGACCGTGACCGTTTCATTTTGTCCAACGGCCATGGCTCGATGTTGATCTACTCCTTGCTGCATCTGACAGGCTACGACCTGAACATGGATGACATCAAGTCCTTCCGTCAATTGCATTCCCGTTGCGCTGGCCACCCTGAATATGGCTATGCTCCTGGTGTTGAAACCACGACTGGTCCTCTGGGTCAAGGTATCACCAATGCTGTTGGTTTCGCGATGGCTGAAAAGCTGCTGGCTGACCAGTTTAACAAGCCAGGTCACGACATCGTTGACCACTACACATACTGCTTCCTCGGCGATGGCTGTCTGATGGAAGGTGTTTCCCACGAAGCTGCTGCGCTGGCTGGTACATGGGGCCTGGGCAAGCTGATCGCGGTTTGGGATGACAATGGCATCTCTATCGACGGTCACATCGAAGGTTGGTACACGGACGATACAGTGAAGCGTTTTGAAGCTTACGGCTGGCACGTGATTAGCGTTGACGGTCACGACTTTGATGCTGTGAACGCTGCAATCGAAGCAGCGAAGAAAGTTACTGACAAGCCAAGCTTCATCGCGGCCAAGACTATCATTGGTAAGGGCTCTCCAAACAAGTCTGGTTCCCACGACTGCCACGGTTCTGCATTGGGCCTGGAAGAAGTTGCTGCAACCCGCGAAGCACTGGGTTGGACCCACGAGCCATTCGTTATCCCTGAAGAAGTTTACGCTGGCTGGGATGGCAAGGCTAAGGGTTCCAAGCTGGAAAGCGATTGGGATGCTAAGTTTGAAGCTTACGCTAAGATCTACCCTGCAGAAGCTGCTGAGTTCAAGCGTCGTATGGCAGGTGACCTACCAGCTAACTGGAAGGAAGCCACTGATGCATTCATCAAGGCAACCAACGAGAAGGCTGAAGGCGTTGCTACACGTAAGGCTTCACAAAACGCGATCGCTGCTCTGGCTCCAGTATTGCCAGAATTCCTTGGCGGCTCTGCTGACTTGACAGGTTCTAACCTGACTAGCTGCTCCAGCTTCAAGCACGTTGATGGCAAGAACCCAGGTAACTACATCTCTTACGGTGTGCGTGAATTCGGTATGTTCGCGATCATGAACGGTATGGCACTGCACGGTGGCTTGTTGCCATTCGGTGGTACTTTCCACATGTTCTCCGACTACGCCAAGAGCGCATTGCGTATGGCTGCATTGATGAAGCAGCGTACTATCGCTGTTCTGACTCACGATTCTATCGGTCAGGGCGAAGATGGTCCTACTCACCAGCCTATCGAAAACACTGCTGGCCTGCGTTACATTCCTCGTATGGATGTATGGCGTCCTGCTGATTCCGTTGAAACTGCGATTGCATGGGTTGCTGCTGTTGAACGCAAGGATGGTCCTTCCAGCCTGGTGTTGAGCCGTCAGAACGTACCTGGCATCAAGCACGACGAGAAGCACTTCGACCTGGTTCGCAAGGGTGGTTATGTGTTCTCCGACGTTGAAGGCAAGGCAGACGTGATCATCATCAGTAACGGTTCCGAACTGGATCTGGCGATCAAGGCTGCTGCTGAACTGAATGCCGCTGGTACCAAGGTGCGCGTGGTTTCCATGCCATCTACCAACGTATTCGATCGTCAAGACCAAGCCTACAAGGACAGCGTATTGACTCCAGGCGTGAAGCGCGTAGCTGTTGAAGCTGGCGTGACCGACTTCTGGCGCAAGTATGTTGGCCTGGAAGGTGCTGTCGTTGGTATCGATACCTTCGGCGAATCCGCTCCAGGTGGTGCGCTGTTCAAGCACTTCGGCTTCACTGTTGAAAACGTAGTGAAGACCGTCAAGTCCGTGCTGTAATGACAGGTAGTAACTAAAAAAGGGGGCCAGTCATGCTGGCTCCCTTTTTGTTTTTGAAGAACACAATCAGGACAGGGAAAAACTCATGACAATCAAGGTTGGCATCAATGGCTTTGGCCGTATCGGTCGCATGGCATTCCGTGCGGCGATCAAGGATTTTACTGATATCGAAGTAGTCGCAATCAATGACCTGCTGGAGCCAGATTATCTGGCTTATATGCTCAAGCACGACTCAGTGCATGGTCGCTTCAATGGCGATGTAGCCGTCAGTGGCAACAATCTGATCGTCAATGGCAAAGCTATACGCCTGACCGCAGAGCGTGATCCTGCCAACCTGAAATGGGATGAAGTTGGTGTTGATGTTGTGGTGGAATGTACCGGCTTTTTCCTGACCGAAGAAACCTGTCAGAAACACATTGATGCAGGTGCCAAGAAAGTTGTGCAATCTGCCCCTTCCAAGGACGATACCCCCATGTTTGTCTATGGTGTGAACCATGACACCTACAAGGGACAAGCGATTGTTTCCGCTGCTTCCTGCACCACCAATGGCCTAGCACCGGTTGCCAAGGTATTGAACGACAGCTTTGGCATCAAGCGTGGCTTGATGACTACGGTACACGCAGCCACTGCCACACAAAAAACCGTTGATGGACCATCAAACAAGGATTGGCGAGGCGGCCGCGGTATCCTGGAAAATATCATTCCTTCCTCCACCGGCGCAGCCAAGGCCGTGGGTAAAGTGATTCCAGAACTGAACAAAAAACTCACTGGCATGGCATTCCGCATCCCGACCAGCGATGTATCCGTAGTCGATTTGACCGTTGAGTTGAACAAGGAAGCGACTTACGAGCAGATCGTTGCTGCCATGAAGGCTGCTTCTGAAAGTGGTCCACTCAAGGGCGTGCTTGGCTTCACCGATGAAAAAGTCGTCTCTACCGATTTCCGTGGCAATGCCTACCCTTCTATTTTTGACGCTGATGCCGGTATCCAGCTTGATCCAACTTTCGTCAAGATCGTGGCTTGGTACGATAACGAGTACGGCTACACCTGCAACATGATGCGCCTGGTGCGTCATATTGCCAGCTAAGCAGGGGGGAGACCATGACCGTAATCCACATGACAGACCTCGACTTGGCGGGTAAGCGCGTTTTTATTCGCGCAGACCTCAATGTGCCAGTCAGCGATGGCAAGGTAACTTCCGATGCGCGTATCACTGCATCCATCCCAACGATTCGCCAGGCTTTGGATGCTAATGCACGCGTCATGGTGACTTCCCACCTGGGTCGTCCGGAAGAAGGCGTGTATTCCGAGGAAAACTCTTTGCAACCCGTGGCGGATGTATTAGCTGACAAGCTCGGTCAACCCGTGCGCCTGATCAAGGATTGGGTAAATGGCGGCTTTGATGTGGCAGAAGGCGAAGTGGTGTTGCTGGAAAACTGCCGCTTCAACAAGGGCGAGAAAAAGAACCTCGAAGAAACCGCACGCAAATACGCTGCCTTGTGTGATGTCTTTGTCATGGACGCTTTCGGTACTGCTCACCGTGCAGAAGCTTCCACCTATGGCATCGCCCAATATGCACCAGTCGCTGCCGCTGGCTTGCTGCTCACTGGTGAGCTGGATGCCCTGGGCAAGGCCTTGTGCGAACCTGCCCGCCCCATGGTCGCTATCGTAGGTGGCTCCAAGGTATCGACCAAACTGACAGTGCTGGAAAGCCTGGCTGAAAAAGTCGACCAAATGGTCGTCGGTGGTGGCATCGCCAATACCTTCCTAAAAGCTGCAGGTAAGCCGATTGGGCGTTCATTGAGCGAAGATGATCTCGTGCCGACCGCACAATGCCTGATGGAAAAAATGGCCAAGCGCGGTGCAGCTGTGCCGATCGCCGTGGATGTGGTCTGTGGCAAGCAATTCGACCCAGATGAGCCTGCCGTGCTCAAGTCTGCGGACGATGTCGTTGCCGATGATATGATCTTTGACATTGGCCCAGAGTCTGCCAAGCAACTTGCCGAGATTATCCTCAACGCAGGCACCGTGGTCTGGAATGGCCCGGTCGGCGTATTCGAGTTTGACCAATTCGGCGAAGGCACCAAAACCATCGCCGATGCCATCGCCAAGACCAAGGCCTTTACCCTGGCTGGTGGTGGTGACACCATCGCTGCCATCCAGAAATACGACATCTACGAAAAGGTGTCTTACATCTCGACTGCCGGTGGGGCGTTCCTGGAATTCCTCGAGGGCAAGAAATTACCCGCAGTGGAGGTTTTGGAGCAGCGTGCCAAGAGTTGATTGTCTAGATTAGTTTGATAAAAAAGGAGCCTGTGGGCTCCTTTTTTGTTTACTTAGAACGTGTTATCAAGTGTTGTCTTTGAGGTATTTTTCATTAGTTTTATATATTGCCTTTCTGATGGCACAAAATATGCACCATTCCCCCTAAGTGCTGTCAGCTTTAACATGAGTCTTTGAAGAAAATGTTAGGAAACGGTTTATGGCATTACGTAAAACCAAGATTGTGGCGACGCTGGGGCCGGCTTCCAGTGAGGAGTCGGTGATTGAACGGTTGGTGGATGCAGGCGTAGATGTGGTGCGGTTGAATTTTTCGCATGGGTCGGCGCAGGATCATATAGACCGCGCTGAACTGGTGCGTGATATATCGCGGCGTAGTGGACGCCCCGTGGGGGTGTTGTGTGATTTGCAGGGGCCGAAGATACGCATCGGTAAATTTGAGAATGACCGCATTTTGCTCAAGGTCGGAGACAAGTTCATCCTGGATGCAGCATGCAAGCTGGGTAATCAGGAGCGGGTGGGGCTGGATTACAAGACCTTGCCGTCTGAGGTGGAGGCCGGTGCTGTGTTGTTGCTGGATGATGGACGTATTGTATTAAGTGTGGACACCGTAAATGGTGGCGAGGTGTATTGTACGGTCACGGCTGGCGGGATGCTCTCCAACAACAAGGGCATCAATCGTCAAGGTGGCGGGCTCTCTGCCCCGGCTCTGACACTGAAAGATCAGGAAGATATCCAGACCGCAGTGGCGTTAGAAGCGGATTATATTGCGGTCTCATTCCCGCGCAGTGGTGCGGATATAGAGCTTGCGCGCCAGTTGGTGGAAGAGGCTGGCGGCCATGCAGCAATTGTCGCCAAGATCGAGCGCGCGGAAGCGATTGATGCGCTGGAAGAGATTATCGATGCGGCGGATGTGATCATGGTGGCGCGCGGTGACCTCGGCGTTGAGGTCGGCGATGCGGCCGTGCCTGGTTTGCAGAAGCGCATGATCCGCACTGCGCGAATGCGCAACAAGCTGGTGATCACGGCCACGCAGATGCTGGAGTCCATGATCAGCAGCCCGATTCCGACTCGGGCGGAGGTATCTGATGTGGCGAATGCGGTGCTGGATGGAACGGATGCGGTGATGCTATCGGGCGAGACGGCAGTGGGGCATTACCCGGTGGAAGCTATCCAGGCCATGCATCGCGTCTGCTTGGAAGCGGAAAAGGAATACGACAGCCAGCACCTGAAAGCACCGATTCATGATGAATTTGGTTTTATCGATGAGGCGATTGCGATGGCTACGGTATATACGGCCAAGCACCTGGATGTGAAGGCGATTGCGGCACTCACCAAGTCAGGGTCTTCCGTCACCTGGTTGTCACGTTCCAATACTAATGTGCCGATTTATGCGCTGACAACAGAGCGTAATACACGGCGCAAGCTGTCGCTGTATCGCGGGGTATACCCTTATCACATCGAGCAGCCCAGCCAGGAGCTGGGCAAGATTCTTTACGATGCCGAAGAGTTGTTATTACGCCTTGGGGCGGTGCAACGGGATGATCTCATGATGTTGACGTTTGGTGAGCCCATCGGCAAGGCAGGGGGCACCAATACCTTGCAGATTGTTAAAGTGGGCGAGCACCGGCGGGAACAACATTAGCGAGAGCGGCGCGGCTGCTCACAACATGAGAGGATGTGCCCATGGCACTGATTAGCTTACGCCAATTGCTGGATCATGCTGCCGAGCACGATTACGGTGTGCCGGCGTTCAATGTGAATAACCTTGAGCAGGTGCAGGCCATCATGCAGGCAGCGGATGCCTGTGATAGCCCGGTGATCATGCAAGCCTCTGCCGGTGCACGCAAATATGCGGGTGAGGAGTTTCTACTCAAGTTGATGGAGGCGGCGATCAGCAGTTATCCATATATTCCTGTTGTGCTACATCAAGACCATGGCGCCAGCCCAGCGGTATGCATGCATTCCATCAAGCACGGTTTTAGCAGTGTGATGATGGATGGTTCATTGCTGGAGGATGCCAAGACGCCATCGAGCTATGCTTATAACGTCGAGGTAACACGACAGGTGGTGCTGGCAGCCCATGCGATGGGCGTGTCGGTGGAAGGGGAGCTAGGCGTACTTGGCTCACTAGAAACTGGTATGGCAGGTGAGGAGGATGGTGTCGGGGCGGAAGGGCATCTTGACCACAGCCAGTTGCTTACCAGCCCGGATGAGGCAGTGGATTTTGTCGCGCAGACAGGTGTGGATGCCCTGGCAATCGCTATTGGTACATCGCATGGCGCTTACAAGTTCAAGCGTCCCCCCACCGGCGAAACGCTTTCCATCAGCCGTATTCGGGAAATACACGCGCAGCTGCCGAATACGCATCTGGTGATGCATGGCTCGTCATCCGTGCCACAGGAGTGGTTGAAGGTCATTAATGATTATGGTGGCGAGATTCCCGAAACCTATGGCGTGCCGGTGGAGGAAATCGTCAAGGGTATCCAGAGCGGGGTACGCAAGGTGAATATTGATACTGATTTGCGCCTTGCTTTTACCGGGGCTTTGCGACATTTTCTTGGGCAGCCGCAACACCGGGTCGAATTTGACCCACGCAAAATACTGGCGGCGGCGACCCAGGCGATGCAGGGGTTATGCCGGGAGCGTTTTGAGGCATTTGGCTCAGCAGGGCATGCGGCGAAAATTAAGCCCATTTCACTCGAGAAAATGGCTCAGCGCTATTTTTTCGCCTGATCTCATTGCTCACGTTGTGCAGAATTTACAGCGTATAATGCCGGGATTATTTGCCTGGTAATTATCGCTATGCAGCCCAATAAATACAGTAAATTAGGTCAACAAGGCATCGGTTTGGTCGAGCAGGCCTTGCTGGTATTCATTGCGCTGGCGACGATCGTGGCTACCGGGCAGGCCGCACTGCATATATGGGAAATGAGGGCGGTAACCGTGGCAGATTTGCTGCTGTTGTTTCTTTACCTCGAAATTCTCACCATGCTCAACCATTACTTGAGCTCGGGCACATTGCCGGTGCGTTACCCCTTGTATATCGGCATTATTGCGCTGGCACGTTATCTGGTGCTCGACATCAAGGAACTGGAAGCCTGGCGTATTTTTGCCGTGGCGGCCTCTATCCTGCTGATAGCAATTGCCATTTTGGTGGTGCGCTACGGGCATGTGAAATTCCCTTATTCCGATGGCCCTGAACAGGACCATCACTCGAAATAGTTTTTGATAAAGGTAAGCGTTTTGACTACTCCCCTCATGCAGTCCAGTATCAAGAGCCTGAAACTGATCAATCAGGGCAAGGTGCGGGATATCTACGATATTAATGACCAGCACATGTTGCTGGTGGCTAGTGATCGTCTATCAGCTTTCGATGTGATCCTGCCGACGCCTATTCAGGATAAAGGCGCGATTCTCACCAAGATTGCCAATTTCTGGTTCGATAAACTCCAGCATGTAGTGCCCAACCACTTGACGGGTATTGACCCTGATAGTGTGGTGACTGACCCTGCCGAGAAAGCCCAGCTTGGGCCGCGTGCATTGGTGGTTAAAAAGTTGAAGCCTTTGCCAATCGAGGCGATTGTTCGTGGTTACCTCGCGGGTTCCGGCTGGAAAGAATACAAGGCCAGCCAGAGCGTATGTGGAATTCCACTGCCAGCAGGCCTGCAAGAGGCATCACAGTTGCCAGAGCCATTGTTTACGCCTTCGAGCAAGGCAGAAGTGGGTGATCATGATGAGAACATCACCCTGGAAAAATGCGCCCAGTTACTTGGAAAAGAACTGGCTGATAAAGTCGCCCGTATCAGCGTACAGTTATACAAGGAGGCTGCCGCTTATGCCTTGAGCCGCGGCATTATCATCGCGGACACCAAGTTTGAGTTTGGCCTGAATGAAGCTGGTGAGCTGTACTTGATCGATGAAGTATTAACCCCTGATTCATCACGCTTCTGGCCGCAAGATCAATATCAGGTGGGTAGCAATCCTCCCAGTTTTGACAAGCAATATGTCCGTGACTGGCTGGAATCTACCGGCTGGAACAAGACTCCTCCAGGCCCGCAATTGCCTGACGATGTTGCGGCAAGCACTGCAGCCAAGTATCGCGAAGCTTACGAGCGTCTGACTGGCAAGCCGTTTTAACTCTGGGTGGCTGAAGAAGTGCCATTGAGGGATAAGCTGAAATCACTGGCGCGACAGCTCAAGGCTGAGTTGGAAGTGTATCGCTTGGTGTTGCGCCACCCACAGACGCCTTGGCTTGCCAGGGTGTTGCTGGGTTTGGCCGTGGGTTACCTGCTATTACCATTTGACTTGATCCCTGATTTTATTCCCATCCTTGGGCAACTGGATGACTTGATCATTGTTCCAGCCTTGTTCTACCTGGGGGTCAGGTGCGTGCCGATAGAGGTGATCGTGGAATGCAGGCGCGAAGCCGCAGCACGCGAGGCAAGCCCAAGGTGATTTTTACTGCTGATTTAGGCTAAAATCCCGCGTTAACTTTACATGGTTTACAAAAACCATCCATCATTCAAATCAACCCATCTTTTAAGGATAACCGCATGTCCCTTTCTAATGTGCCAGCAGGCAAAGACATCCCTAACGACTTTAACGTCATTATCGAAATCTCCATGCGTGGCGAGCCCATCAAGTTCGAAGTGGACAAGGATAGCGGTGCAGTATTCGTTGATCGTTTCATGGGTACTTCCATGCACTATCCATGCAACTATGGCTATATCCCACAAACGCTGTCAGAAGATGGTGACCCGGTTGATGTGCTAGTGATCACGCCTATCCCGTTGCAGCCAGGCGTTGTGATCCGTTGCCGTGCGATTGGTGTGCTGACCATGGAAGATGATGGTGGTGTGGATGCGAAGGTGTTAGCTGTGCCTGTGGACAAGATTTGCCCGCAATACAAGGATGTGAAGAGCTATCATGACATTCCAGAATTCCAGTTGGCACCTATTGCTCACTTCTTTGAACACTACAAGGATCTGGAAAAGGGTAAGTGGGTCAAGGTTGGTGAGTGGAAGGGCGTAGACGAGGCCAAGGCGGAAATCGTCTCTGGTGTAGAACGCTTCAGCAAGTAAGCCAGCTTATAAGATGAATAAAAAACGGCGCTTAAGCGCCGTTTTTTATTGCTGTTGCTTGCGTTTATTCACCCACTTGTAGTAGCAGGCCACGCTGGCGTGCGACTCTGAAATAGCCGAGGAAGACGGCAATGCCAATGCAGAGAAAGACAAGATTGAGGCCTATCGCCCATTGCATGTGATGCAGGTTGAAGCTGTGCTCAAGCAGTAATTCGCGCATGCCTTCAAACACATGGCTGGCAGGCAATGCCAGCGCAACAGGCTGTAACCAGTGCGGCAATGTGGCGACTGGGTAATAGATAGCGCATAAAGGCTGGATAGCGAAGACGCTGACCCAGGCAATACTTTCAGCCCCCATGCCGTAGCGCAGTACGATGCCGGATACCATCAGGCCAATCGCCCAACCCATGACGATGAGATTGAGGAAAAAGGCGATAAGAGGCAGGCCCATGTCGTAGATGTTGTAACCGAATAGTGGAATAGCGATTAGTGTTGCACCGCCGATGCCAATCAAGGTGCGGATCAGGCTCATAAGCAGCAGGGACGCTACCATTTCATACGGACGCAAAGGGCTGACGAATAAATGCCCCAGGTTGCGTGACCACATTTCCTCCATGAAGACGAGTGCGATGCCGAGTTGACCACGGAAGAGAACGTCCCATAGCAATACTCCCGAAAGCAGGATGCCGCTGGCCTGTGCAATCAGGCTGCTATTGCCTTGCAGGTATAAGGTGATGAAGCCCCATAGCACCATTTGCACTGTGGGCCAGTACACCATCTCCAGCACCCGTGGCCAGGATGAACGCATGAGGTAAAGGTGGCGTAATGCTACTGCACCGATGCGGCGCAAGGAAAAGTGTACGTCTTGCATCAAGCGGGCTCCTGGCTGCGAGCGATGTCGATAAAGACTTCTTCAAGGTTGTTGCGGCCATATTTTGCGATCAGGCTGGCTGGGGTGCCAATGTCCACAACTTGCCCTTTACGCATCATGATGACATCCGTCGCCATGCGCTCGACCTCGGCCATATTGTGTGAAGCCAGCAGGATGCTGGCACCAGTGTCGCGCTGGTATTGCTCTAGATAACTGCGAATGGAGTCGGCAGTATCAGGATCAAGGGATGCCGTCGGTTCGTCCATCAGTAGTAATTCTGGTTTGTTGAGCAGGGATTTCGCTAGGGAAACACGGGTTTTTTGCCCTGCAGAAAGTTGTCCGTAGCGCTTGTCCAGCAATGTATCAAGGTTAAGGGCAGTGGCTAGCTCCTCAATACGCTGCTTCAGTGCGGGTAAGCGGTAAAGATGGCCGTAAACCGTGAGGTTCTGGCGAATGGTCAGCCTTTGTGGGAGGTCTACGTAAGGTGAGGAGAAGTTCATGCGGTGCAACAGGCGGTAGCGATGCTGCAGCATATCCTCACCCAATATGCGGATGCTCCCCTGGCTCGGTGTGAGCAAGCCCAGTAGCATGGCAATCGTCGTAGTTTTTCCTGCGCCATTGCCACCCAGCAAGGCGGTGGTAACGCCGCGCTTCGCCTGGAAATTCAGGTTGTTGACGGCACAGAATTGGTCAAAGTATTTGAACAGGCCCTGGACTTCAATAACGAGTGCTGGGCTCATATCAAGCTCCAGATCATTTTAAGGCCAACGATGTAAAGCAATAGTGCGAATAATTTTTTCAATACCGGAACAGGTAATTTGTGTGCCATGTAGGCGCCTAAAGGGGCGGTCAGCATGCTGGCAAGTGCAATGCCGATGAATGCTGGCAGGTAGATATAGCCCAGGCTGTATTGCGGCAAATTACCTTGCGTTAATCCGGTGATGATGAATCCCATGGTGCCAGCGACGGCAATCGGTAGTCCTATCGCCGAGGAAGTGCCGATGGCATAGCGTGCGTTGAAATTGCAGTAGAGGAGGAAAGGCACTGAGAGGGATCCTCCACCAATGCCGACCAGGCTGGACAAGACGCCAATAAGACCGCCCATGCTCAAAGTGCCGAGCTTGCCGGGCAATTGCCGATGGGAGGCTGGTGTGAAGTTCAGCACCATCTGGGTGGCAATCAGTAATGCGAATACGGCAAAGATGACTTTGAGTATGACAGTGTTGAGTTGGCCCGCTAAGACGGCGCCGAGTAGGGTGCCCATGACAATGCCGGGTGTAATGAGCTTGACCACAGGCCAATGTACATTCTGTTTTTTATGGTGTGCTCGGGCTGAAGAGATCGAGGTGACGATGATGGTTGCCAGCGATGTGCCTAGCGCAATATGCATGATGTGCTGTGCCGGAAACGCGAGCGCGGTAAAGATGAAGACGAGAATGGGCACAATCACCGTGCCACCGCCTACGCCTAGCAGACCCGAAAGGATACCTGCCCCGGCGCCGGCAATGAAGTAGAGTAAAAATTCCATAGTGAAGGTCTGACTTTATCCTGATCAATAACAGAGGAAGGGAGGGGTACTATCGGCGGCTCGAAAGTCGTGCGATCGCATCTCCAAGCGGAGAACCCTGCAATTCCTTCGCCAGTTTTTCAAGGCTGGCTGCTGCGGCCGGGCTGAGCGTGCGCACTTGTTTGGCAGGTTTTCCTGCGACAGATTGCACTTGCACTTCCACCCGAATTGAAGTAACTTCAAGCCCTTGTTTTTTCAGCCCAAGCATCAGGCTGGGCAGCATTAGCTTGATTTTTGCAGCGATGGCGCCATTGGCGGCATAGACCGTCAGGCGCTTGTGGCTGAGACTTCCTGCTTGCGTATAAGGTTTCAGTGCAGCGGGAACGACGGCATTCCATTTTTGCTGCGACAGTGTCAATTGTTCTGCTTGTTGCGAAAGCGCTGCCAGTTCGGCACTTTCAGTAAACAATGCACTTACACGCAGCATGCCGGACTCTCCCAAGGGGAAGCAATGAACATCATTTTAGTATCGAATAGTACAGCACGGACGCGCAGCATCTCGTTGCCACTGGTCTTGCTTATCATCGGGCTGTTGAGTTTGCTACCAGCCTTGCTGGTTTGGGCCCTTATTGTGCCACATGGCACACACCAGCACAAAGGCATCCCCACCTCGATCCATTTCGTCAGTGCCAGCGAGCAGTCACATATTGACGCCTTGGCGCAACAGGTGGGCGAGATGGAGGCCAGGGTATTGCGGCTTGATGCCCTGGGGGCAAGGCTCTCGAACCTGGCTGGGGTCAAGGGGGCGGATGCAGATGCCCTGCCGCCGGGGCGTGGCGGCCCCATGGTAGATGCGCGCACTATGTCAGGTGTTGAGCTGGAGAAGCACATTCACGCCTTGACACAATCCATAGCGCTTAATGGCGATAAATTGAGCTTGCTGGAGGCCACGATGTTGCAGCAGCGCTTGAAGGCGAGTACATTGCCGAGCACCATGCCGACGGAGGTGGCTTACAATTCTTCCAGTTATGGTTGGCGGGTGGATCCTTTCTCTGGCAAGGAGGCTTTTCATGAAGGCCTGGATTTTGTGGCGGATAGCGGAACACCGATTTATGCATCTGCCGCAGGAATTGTAACGGCTGCGGAGCAGACCCCCGACTATGGTAGAATCGTGAAGATTAACCACGGCTCGGGGCTGGAAACACGATATGCCCATGCCTCACAGTTGTTGGTGAAGGCGGGGGATCGGGTTGAGCGTGGGCAGTTAATCGCCCGCGTTGGTAGTACTGGGCGCTCTACCGGGGCACACCTGCATTTCGAGGTGCGCTTGAATGGAGCAGCTCTGGATCCACGCAAGTATTTGCAAAGTGCAAATTAAATATTTGATTTATTAACTAACTTATAAAGCTAACCTAGAGGTTTCCGTCTAACGGAAAAGTGGTGCCACTTCATGTTCTCCGCGTTGTTCAAAAAAATCTTCGGTAGCCGTAACGAACGGCTGGTCAAGCAGTATGCACAAAACGTCAAGGCTATTAATGCGCTGGAGCCCAGCATGCAGGCATTGACGGACGAACAGCTCAAAGCCAAGACAGATGAATTCAAACAGCGCTACCAGCAGGGCGAGTCGCTCGACAAGTTGTTGCCAGAAGCGTTTGCCGTGGTGCGTGAAGGTGGCCGTCGTGTGCTCAATATGCGCCACTTCGATGTACAGTTGATTGGCGGCATGGTATTGAACGCAGGCAAGATTGCCGAAATGCGTACCGGTGAGGGTAAGACCCTGGTGGCGACATTGCCAGCCTACTTGAATGCTCTCAGTGGTAAGGGCGTGCACGTGGTCACGGTGAATGATTACCTGGCACGACGCGACGCTGAGTGGATGTCCCGCCTGTACAACTTCCTTGGTTTGAGCGTGGGTATCAACCTGTCGCAAATGCCGCATGACGAGAAGCAAAAGGCTTATGCGGCCGATATTACCTACGGTACCAACAACGAATTCGGTTTTGACTACCTGCGCGACAATATGGTGTTTACCGCAGAGGAGCGCGTGCAGCGCGGTCTGAACTATGCCCTAGTCGATGAAGTGGATTCCATCCTGATTGATGAAGCGCGCACACCATTGATCATTTCCGGCCAGGCTGATGACAGTATTGATCTGTATCTGCAGATGAACAGCATTGCTGCAAAGATGATTCGCCAGGAAAAAGAAGATGGCGAAGGTGATTTCTGGGTGGATGAAAAGTCACACCAGGTCTTGCTTTCTGAGCAAGGGCATGAACATGCAGAGGCTCTGCTGGCCGAAGCCGGCTTGTTGGCTGAAGGTAGCAGTCTCTATGATGCTGCCAATATCAGCCTGGTGCACCATATGTATGCTGCACTGCGTGCGCAATCGCTTTATCACCGCGATCAGCATTATGTTGTGCGCGATGGCGAAATCGTGATTGTTGATGAATTTACCGGCCGCATGATGGCTGGTCGCCGCTGGTCTGATGGCTTGCATCAGGCTGTTGAAGCCAAAGAAGGTGTGACCATCCAGAAGGAAAACCAGACCCTGGCTTCGATTACCTTCCAGAATTATTTCCGCATGTACGGCAAGCTGTCCGGCATGACGGGTACTGCCGATACCGAAGCCTACGAATTCAACCAGATTTACGGTCTGGAAACTGTCGTGATTCCTACTCATCGTGGCTTGCAACGTAAAGACCAGATGGACAAGGTATATCGCACAGGCAAGGAGAAGTATCAGGCTGTTATTGAAGATATTAAAGAGTGCCAGAAGCGTGGTCAGCCTGTGCTGGTCGGCACTACCTCCATTGAAAACTCCGAGTTAATCTCAAAGTATCTCAATGAAGCCAAGCTAGAGCATCAGGTACTGAATGCCAAGCAACATGAGCGTGAAGCGCACATTATTGTGCAAGCGGGTCGTCCTGGCATGATCACGATTGCAACCAATATGGCTGGCCGCGGTACCGATATTGTGCTGGGTGGTAACCCCGAGCCTGAGATTGCCGTGATTGAGGCGGATGAGAGTCTGTCTGAATCAGACAAGGCTGATCGTATTGCCAAGTTGAAGGCGGAGTGGCAAGTGCAGCATGATGCCGTGCTGGCTGCCGGTGGTTTGCATATTATCGGTACAGAGCGCCATGAATCCCGTCGCGTTGACAACCAGTTGCGTGGTCGTGCCGGCCGTCAGGGTGACCCAGGCTCCAGCCGATTCTATCTGTCGTTGGAAGATCAACTGTTGCGCATTTTTGCTTCTGACCGTGTTGCTGCCATCATGGAGCGCTTGAAAATGCCTGAGGGCGAAGCGATTGAGCATCCCTGGGTGACGCGTGCGATCGAGAACGCCCAGCGTAAGGTTGAGGGACGTAACTTCGATATTCGCAAGCAATTGCTTGAGTATGACGATGTATCCAATGATCAACGCAAAGTGATTTACCAACAGCGTAACGAGTTGCTTGAAGCCGCTGATGTGGGTGAAACCATTGCAGTGATGCGTGTAGACGTGATTCATGACCTGATTGCGACTTATATCCCACCAGAAAGCCTCGAAGAGCAGTGGGATGTCGCTGGGTTGGAGAAAGCGTTGCAGGCAGACCTGGGCCTGGAAATTCCATTGCAAAAGATGCTGGAAGAAAACCCCAATCTGCATGAAGAAACGCTGCGTGAACACATTGTGGATGCCGCTAATGCTCTTTATCAGGCTAAGGAAGATCAGGCATCTGCGTCTGTGTTGCGCCAGTTCGAACGTGCCGTGATGCTGCAAAGCCTGGATAACCACTGGCGCGAGCACTTGGCTGCGCTGGATCATTTGCGTCAAGGTATTCACCTGCGCTCCTATGCCCAGAAAAACCCCAAGCAGGAGTACAAGCGCGAAGCTTTTGCCCTGTTCTCCAGCCTGTTGGATACCGTCAAGCGTGAAGTGACCCAGGTGACCATGCTGGTGAAGGTGCAGAGCGAGGCTGATGTCGAGGCGGTTGAGAAGCCTGCTGAGCTTGAGAATGTGCAATACCAGCATGCGGATTATGATGAGGCGCTTGGCAACAGCGATGAAGCCGATGATGAAGCCTCAGCATCGACATTCGAGCGCGTAGGTGCCAAGGTCGGTCGCAATGATCCATGTCCTTGTGGCTCTGGCAAGAAGTACAAACAGTGCCATGGCAAGCTGAGTTAAGCGTCGGCAGGGATGCAATCAGTTCCTCAGGTCGCTTCTCCTTGTATTGGTGTATGTGCGCTGGATAGCGAGCGGCAACATTGCACTGGTTGCTGGCGCACCCTCGAAGAAATCAGGGGCTGGCGTACCATGAGTGACCGCGAGCGCTTGCAAGTGCTCAAAGTGATTGAAGCCAGGCGACCTACTGCCAAGCATTAGCCATGACAGCTTTGCAATTCAATAAAAAAGCCGGGATTTCCCGGCTTTTTTATTGTGCACATGCCATGCTGCCATGGGGCAAGCGTCACTGATTACGGTAAAATCAGGTTTTTGCCTTTCTGAGAAAAGCCATTATGCCAGTCAATCTTGTCGCGCCTGAGGCGCACTCCCTGTTGCCGGTTCCAGGCGTGGAACTGGGTATTGCCAAGGCGCATATCCGTAAGCCAGACCGCAAGGATATGCTGGTGATCAAACTGGCAGAAGGCGCACGCGTAGCTGGCGTATTCACCACAAACCGTTTCTGTGCAGCACCTGTGACCGTGTGTAAACAGCACTTGGCAGCAGGGCATGGTATTCGCGCGCTAGTGGTCAATACCGGCAATGCCAATGCTGGCACTGGCGAGCCAGGCATGCAGAATGCAAGAGCTACTTGTGAAGCACTGTCTGCGTTGCTGAACATCAAGCCTGAGCAAGTCTTGCCTTTTTCTACTGGCGTTATCCTGGAGCCGTTACCCATGGAGCGCTTGCTTGCTGGCCTGCCACAATGTGTTGCCGATCTGGGCGAACAGCACTGGTTTGATGCTGCCGAAGCTATCATGACCACGGATATTGTGTCCAAGGGGGCGTCGCGGCAAGTTACGCTAGGTGGCAAGACCGTGACGATTACCGGCATATCCAAGGGCTCGGGCATGATCCACCCCAACATGGCAACCATGCTGGGTTATGTCGCGACTGATGCTGCCATTAGCCAGGCTGCGCTGGAGGCCTTGATTGATCATGCCGTCAATCGCTCCTTCAACTGTATTACCGTAGATGGCGATACTTCTACCAACGACTCTTTTATTGTCATGGCGACTGGTCAGGCGGGCAATGCTGAGATCAGTGATGTGGATAGTGCAGAATTCCAGCAATTGCAGGATGCCATTACCGAATTGTCCATCGAGTTGGCCCAAGCGATTGTGCGTGACGGTGAAGGTGCGACAAAGTTCATGACTATCCAGGTGGAAGCTGGCAAAGATGTGGAAGAGTGCCGCAAGGTCGCTTATGCCATTGCGCACTCACCATTGATCAAGACGGCTTTCTTTGCCTCAGATCCTAATCTAGGCCGCATCTTGGCTGCCATTGGTTATGCTGGTGTTGATGATCTGGATGTGAATGCCATGCAGCTTTACCTGGGTAATGTGCTGGTGGCAGAGCATGGTGGTCGTGCTGCAAGCTATGTCGAAGAACAGGGCGCTGCCGTGATGCAGGAAGCTGAAATTACCGTGCGTGTGGTGCTGAATCGTGGGCAGGCTAATGCCACGGTGTGGACTTGCGACTTCTCTTATGACTATGTTCGCATTAATGCGGACTACCGCAGCTAGGGTGCAGGATGGCTGATTTTGAGCAGTTGATCACGCGAGCCGAAGCTGTGCTGGCAAGGCTGGAAAACTTCTTGCCACCGCCTGCTTCCGCACCTGACTGGCATGCTATGGCCTGGCGCTGGCAAACCCTCAATGGTCGTGGACATTTGGTGGCTGTGGAGCATCCCCATCACATCAGCTTGAACGACATCCGCAATGTGGATGAACAAAAGGCCGAGATTGTGCGCAACACCGAGCAGTTTGTGCATGGCTATCCCGCCAATAATGTGTTGTTGACTGGTGCCCGTGGCACTGGCAAATCTTCATTGGTCAAAGCGGTGCTGAGTACATTTGCAGACCAGGGATTACGCCTGGTCGAAGTCGACAAGCAGGATTTGGTGGCATTGCCGGAAATCGTCAGCTTGCTGCGTGAGCGCAAGGAGCGATTCATCATCTTTTGTGATGATTTGTCATTTGAGTCCAGTGATCCAGGTTACAAAGCTCTCAAGGTGGTGCTGGACGGCTCGATTGCCGCGACGTCCGATAATGTTGTGGTCTATGCCACTTCCAATCGTCGCCACTTGATGCCTGAATTCATGTCGGAGAATCTTGAGGTAACGCGACATGGCGAGGAAATCCGGCCTGGGGATACAACTGAGGAGAAAGTCTCGTTGTCGGAGCGCTTTGGCCTCTGGCTCTCATTTTACTCCTTCAACCAGGACGAATACCTAGCGGTGGTGGCGCAATGGCTCAAGCATTACGGTATTGAGCAAGTGGATGAAGCAACCCGTAGCGCAGCCTTACTGTTTTCTCATACCCGTGGCGCACGTAGTGGCCGAGTGGCCTATCAATTTGCCCGTGACCATGTAGGCCGCCAAGCATTAGTGGGAGGCAAGGTGTCATGAGTGTTGTGCGTGCTGCCGTAGCTATCTTGCAACGCCCTGATGGGAAGGTGTTGTTGGCCGAGCGCCCAGCAGGCAAGCCTTGGGAAGGCTGGTGGGAGTTTCCTGGAGGCAAGATAGAGGCAGGCGAAACCCCTTTTCATGCCTTGGTGCGCGAGTTGCGCGAGGAGCTTGGTGTCGAGGTGGAAAAGGCGACACCCTGGATGTTGCGTCGCTTTGACTACCCGGATCGCAAGGTCGAGTTACATTTCTTTATTGTACGTGATTGGCAGCATGAGCCGCGTAGTTGCGAGGGGCAGCAATTAAGCTGGCAGTACCCGACTACACTTACTGTAGGCCCGATGTTGCCAGCGAACGAACCTATTCTTGCTGCCTTGGGTCTGCCATCCATCTATGCCATCAGCAATGCTGGTGAGTTGGGTGAAAAGGGTTTTCTGGATCGCTTACGTTATGCCTTGGATCAGGGGTTGCGCTTGCTGCAATTGCGTGAAAAGCATCTGTCTGCTGACGGATTGCAGCGTCTCGCTGAGAAAGTGTTAAGCATGGTGCAGCCTTATCAAGCGAGAGTGCTACTCAACGGCGATGTCGACACTGCGTGTGCATTGGGTTTTGCAGGTGTGCATTTCTCCGCTGCAAGTTTGATGGCATTGTCGGAGCGTCCTCAGCAAATGCTGTGTGCGGCTTCATGCCACGATGCACGCGAGTTGGCGCATGCACAATCGCTTTCCCTGGATTTTGTCGTGTTGTCGCCTGTACTGCCAACACTGAGTCATCCTGATGCCCCTGTCTTGGGTTGGGACGGTTTTGCTGGCTTGGCGCATGGCAGTAGCCTGCCGGTTTATGCGCTTGGCGGCATGCAGCCGGAGTATCTGGAGCAGGCCTGGCAACAGGGTGCTCATGGTATTGCCATGATGCGCGGAGTGTGGAGCTAATCATGTCCTTCAAGCGACAGCTGCGATGGGGGATTGCTTTGCTGTTGGTCTTGGGCAGCTTGGGTTATTTCTGGCTGAAATCAAGCCATGATGTAATTGAAACCATTGTCTGCGATGATATTGTGCAGGGCTGTGCGCATGGAGACCTGACGGTACGGGCAATGACGCTGCCTACTACTATGCGGGCATTCGAGGTGCGTATCAGCTCGCCTGGCGCAGAGTCTGTGTATGCGAGCTTCGATATGGTGGATATGCAGATGGGGATGAATCGGTATCGCTTCCAGCGTCAGCCCGATGGGGGTTGGCGCGCTATGGTGACATTGCCGGTGTGCATCAGCGGGCGCAGTGACTGGGTCATGCTTATTGACATTAAGCATTCATCGCAAGCGTTGCCAACGCATTATCAATTGACATTGACTACCCAGTAACAGATTGGCTTAGTAGTCTTCTTCGTCGAGCTTGGGAGTGTTATCGGGGATGCGATAGTTTTCGCTGGCCCATTGGCCGAGGTCGATCAGGCGGCAACGCTCTGAGCAGAACGGGCGATAGGCATTGGTGCTGGAGTATTCAGCCAGCTCCCCGCATTGTGGGCAGGCGACCATTTTTTTCTTGCTTACAGGTTGCACAGTGTCAGTGAGAAGTTGATATCGTGATCGCAGGGGCGAGGGCGCTGCGCATTATCTAAGCTATTGAAGCGGATATTAATAGCATACTTGTTAGCGCTCACTTCGGGGAAACAGGGCGTATCGTCACTGATCTCCACGCGTAACATTTGGGCTGGTTTGGCGCCGCCTAACATCTGCTGATAAGCCCCGTTGGTTGCTGTCATGTTGGAAGTCATGCCACTGCCACGCAAAATGTGCAGGATGATGCGGATGGCATCATGTAACGGCATCAGTGGACTCATCCAGACACTGAGATCATGCTTGCGGCGCTCGCTGCTCAAGCCCAGCCAGTAATGGTAAGACGGTAAATCGAACTCACAGACACCACCCGGGATCACCGAGCGCTGCTTGATACTCATTAACCATTCATTGTCGCGCAGGGTTTGCCCTAGCTTGCCAGGTGTGTTGCGCAAGGGGCGTGCAGCGTTTTCTATATCAGTGACCAGATCATTGAGGACTTTTTCCTCAATGGATGGATTGCCGCGCAGGTTGTTCATCACCATTTTCTGGCGGTCCAACTCCTGCAGCAGATCCATCTTGAGCTCTGCGCGCTCAATAATGTCTAGTATCTGGAAGATGGAAAGCAGGACGCTATGGTGGATAAACTCGTGTTCACCCTCAATATTGTGCAAGACCTTGATAAAGAGGTCTTCCAGACGCAACAGGGTACGGATGCGTTCATTAAAGGGGTAATCGTAACTAGGCACGGGCTTCTCGAGGCTGATCCGTTTGTTTATAGTAGTTGTCGTGAATTATCAGATTTATTCGCTAACTATGCAAGTCTTAATGAATTTTTCATGCATTTGATGAATTTTTTGTTGCAGCTCTTCAATGCTGCCATTGTTGTCAATAATGTCGTTGGCTAGTGCGCGACGGAAACTGCGTGACGCTTGTGCAGCGATGATGGAACGCACCATCTTCTCGGTAAAGCCATTGCGATTGACAACGCGGCTGATCTGCTTCTCTTCGTCGCAATCAATCAATAAAGTGCGGTTGACAATGCCTTCGTAGCGATTGGACTCAAAAAACAATGGGATAGCCAGTATCTGGTAGGGTGACTGATTGTATTGCTCGAGCTCACGTAGGGCTTCGCTGTGTATGGCAGGGTGCAAGATGGATTCCAGCATCCGGCGATCTGCATTATTGTTAAAGATACGGTCACGGATTTTTCCCCTATCCATGGCGCCATCCTCAGTGACGTATTCTGTGCCAAAGGCCTCTGCAATTTTGCTGACCAGTGGTTGACCTGCGCTCGTCAGGTGGCGGGAAATGACATCGACGTCTACGACGGGTACGTCCAGATCGCTGAACATTCTTGCTGCTTCACTTTTACCGGCGCCAATGCCGCCAGTCAATCCAACTACATACATTGATCAGCCTCCTAGATATAGTTGTGAGAGTTGTTTGCCGAAGAAAAGTGCGGCAACCCCTCCCAATGCCAAGTAAGGCCCAAATGGGATGGGGGTTTCTCGGCCATGCTTGGTTAATACGATCAAGCCAATCCCGATGATGGAGCCAGCGATAGATGATAATAAAATGACAGCGGGTAGCAATTGCCAGCCAAACCATGCCCCCAGTGCAGCCAAAAGCTTGAAATCGCCATAGCCCATACCTTCCTTGCCGGTGACTAGCTTGAATAGCCAATATACCGACCATAATGCGAGATAGCCTGCCGCAGCGCCTGCTACGGCAGAGGTTAAGTCGGTAAAGCCATCGTTGATATTGAATAACAGACCAGCCCAAAGCAGGGGTAGGGTGATGTCATCCGGTAGCAAGTGGGTGTCAAGATCGATAAAGGTTAATGCGATCAGTGCGAAGATGATGAACCAGCTTGCCACGGCCAGGCTTGAGTAGCCGAAGTGCCAACTGGCCAGGCCAGTCAGGGCCGCAGTGAATATTTCTACCAGTGGGTAGCGTGGGCTGATCTTGGTTTTGCATTGCCTGCATTTGCCGCCCAATAGCAGATAGCTGACGACAGGGATGTTTTCCATGGCGCCAATGGCATGCTGGCAGTGGGGGCAACGTGACCTGGGCGTGACAAGGTTGTAACGGGTTTGCTCTGGCTGAGGCTTACCTTCTGCTTCCAGACGCTCTGCTTGCCAGGCCAGTTCCATCATCCGCGGCAGGCGGTGTATGACCACATTGAGAAAGCTGCCTACCATCAGCCCAAGCAGTGTGGAAAAGGTAATGAAGAAGCCGGGGCTGTCCCTCAATGTATTGAGGAATACAAAAACAAAATCAGGCATAAATTAGATTGTCGGTAAACTTTCCGCATCATCGCACCGTTATATAAGTATGGCAACCGCAGTGGCGTTGGCCCGGATGGGCTTGAAATAGGCAAGAAGATCGCCATGTAAGTGTTGCTCACATTTTCTCGTCACTAGCCTGAAAGGAATGCATATGATGAATACCGAAACGCAAGCTGCATGGGATGCCCCTGTTATTTGCCGCGTTGAAGTCGATTTGTCGGGTTGGCTGGAACAACTGACGGGGAACTCGCATTGGGAGGTCTATGATGAAGCCGAGGACGAAAACTATATGAGTTTTGCCATGCGTCATGGACGTAAGCAGGCGGAAATTACTCTTTATCATAATGGCTATGCTACTGTTGATGTCGATGGGCAATCCTTATTTGATGGTTCCTTGACCACAAGAACCAGTGATTGCGCGCATCTCAGCTACTACCATGCAGAGAACGGAGAATTGATCACCTTGAATTGAGGATGAACCAAAGCCCTGCTTGCAGGGCTTTTTAATGTGTTTATTGTTCAGTTTCAGGAACTAAGTTCCAGCGTTTAGTGTCGTTTTGCAGGGCCTGATGTGATCACTAGAGTATGAACAATAACGCTGAATACAAAATGCTACCTAGGCAAAGGTTGATTGATCTCCTGAGCCTAGAGCGCAAAGATATATTACTGATTATTATCCTGATGGGTGGGGTTGGTTTCATCAATCTCGCCATACCTATTTCAGTACAGGCGCTCATCAATACGGTCACGATGGGCAGCTTGATGAAGCCGCTGCTCATTATCTCCTTCATGTTATTCATATTCTTGCTATTGGCGGGATTGTTTTACGTGCTCGAGATTTTTATTGTCGAGCTGATCCAGCGGCGGATTTTCTGTCGTATTGCCATAGATTCGGCCAGCAAGACTCAAGGGGCAAAATACGATGTGGCAAGTGCGGATGACTTGCAGGAGCTCATCAACCGCTTCTTTGAGGTCACGTCGGTACAAAAGTCTGTTGCCACCTTGTTGACCATAGGTGTGGCCACGATCCTTCAGGGGGTAGTGGGCAGTATTATCCTGGTGTTCTACAGCGTTTATTTTGCCGTGGTAGTGGCCTTGGTCATGCTCATCATCCTGGTCATTGTGTATGTGATCGGGCGTAAGGCACCACTGACTGCAATTGCGGAATCCCATGCCAAGTTTGAATTGGCGGCATGGTTGGAAACCATTGCCCGTAACCTCAATACCTTCAAGTTTTCCTCCGGGGTGCGTCTGGCACAGGAGCGAACTGGCGAATTGGCGGCTGAATACCTGAAAAAGCGCAGTGCGCATTTCCGTGTGCTCATCAAGCAGTATCTCGGGGGGGTGGTCATTTATGCCTTGGGTGGTACGGCGATGCTGGCTTTAGGAGGAACGCTGGTGATCCAGGGGCAGATCAATTTGGGCCAGTTTGTTGCGGCTGAACTAATCATCTTTGCCGTGCTGGCTTCTTTCCTGAGGTTTATCGGCCAACTTGAGTATTATTACGATCTGCTCGCCAGTCTCGACAAGATCGGTTATATCCAAGATTTGCCGCAGGAAAAGGTATCTACCCATCACTTCGAGATCAAGCGCCCCATCAAGTTAAGCGCAGTGAACCTTGGTTACGATTATCTGCGGCATACCGCTTCACAGTCTGGCATCAGTTTTACGTTACAGCCAGGTAGCAGCTTGGCTGTGCTCGGGATTGCTGGCGCAGGAAAATCCTCATTGGCGGCCTTGCTCACGGGCTTGAAGCAAGCTGAGCAAGGGCATGTGGAGTTCAATGACATTGCGCTTGAACAATACAACCTGAATACCCTGCGTCAACATCTTGGTTGTGTAGGTAAGCTGGAGGTGATTGAAGGCAGTATTCTTGAAAACGTCTTGGTCGGGCGGGACGATATTCCGCTAGGGGATGTGACGCAGTTGCTGAACAAGCTAGGCTTGATGTCCAGTATCAATCGATTACCTAGTGGCCTGGATACCTTGCTTGCCGTGAATGGAGCGCCGCTTTCGACGACCCAGGCTAATTTGCTGATGCTGGCCCGCGGCATTGTTGGTCAGCCGGGTTTGTTGATTGTCGATGGCTTGCTGGATTATCTTGATGAGGCAGATTTGAATCGGGCCCTGCCATTATTACTGGAGTTGCCCGCATGCAGTGTCGTTATTTTGACACGTCATGCATCGATCGCTCAGCGCTGCGCGCAGGTGCTGATGTTGGAGGTGCATGATCATGGCATATAAGCTGAGCGATCATCAGCAGTTCGAGAAATATACCGCAACTCCCAAGATGGTGAAGCGCATCTTGGTATGGATCGTCGTATTGTGTTTTATTGTGCCAACTTTGATGCTTTTCCTGCCCTGGCAGCAGAACGTACAAGCGATGGGCTCGGTGACCGCATTTGCACCATTGGAAAGGCGTCAAAGCGT
Source organism: Methylobacillus methanolivorans (assembly GCF_054588515.1). Taxonomy (NCBI): domain Bacteria; kingdom Pseudomonadati; phylum Pseudomonadota; class Betaproteobacteria; order Nitrosomonadales; family Methylophilaceae; genus Methylobacillus; species Methylobacillus methanolivorans. Next base: position 170,302 of record NZ_BAAILT010000005.1, on the reverse strand, counting down.
GGATGCCCCAGTTGGAGGGGTCATCAAGCAATGGTTTGTGCGCGAAGGTGCGCGCGTGAAAGCGGGCGATCCTCTACTACAAATTAGTGATGTGGACCCAAAGTTTAAGGAGCGTTTGGCTGCGCAGCGGCAGACCAGTGCGGCTAAACTCAAGGCCAAGCAGGATGAGCTACAGGCTTACGAAGTGCAGTTGCAGAACTTGCTTGCCGTGCGCCAGGCTAGGGTCAATGCTGCAGAGTATGGATTAGATGTCGCCAGGCAGAAGGTGGTGGCAGCGGCGGAAAATGTCGAATCAGCGCAAGCCACGTTGGATGCAGCGGATTTTCAGGTGAGCAGAATGCAGCGCTTGGTGCAGGAAGGCTTGGTTTCCAGGCGCGATGTCGAAGTTGCGGAGCGAGACAGGGCGGTGGCGCTCAGGAGTGTGAATAGCGTCAAGGCCGCCCTGGACTCAGCGCGGGCCGAGGAAAAAACTGCGGCTGCCAATCTGGTGCAGGTGAAGGCGGAAACCCAGGCCAATATTGATGCAAGTCGCGCGTTGTTGAGCAAGATAGGTTCTGAGGTCGCCGATACGCAGAATGAATTGACCAATCTCGAGATCAGCGTTTCGCGCCAGGAATCGCAATTGGTGAGGGCACCACGATCAGGTACGGTGTTCAGAGTGCCGGTGAATTCGCAATCCCAGGTGATCAGCCAGGGGCAGCCGCTATTGGTGATTATCCCTGATACCGAGCAACAGGCAGTGGAGTTGATGGTTAGTGGTCTTGATGCTGCCTTGATCTTGCCGGGAAGTCGCGTTCGGCTAGAGTTTGATGGTTGGCCGGCGCTTCAGGTATCTGGTTGGCCTAATGTGGCTATCGGCACGTTCGCTGGCAAAGTGGCTTTTGTGGATGCCAGTGATGACGGCACGGGACGTTTCCGCGTCATGGTAGTGCCCGATGAAAGTGTACAAAAATGGCCTGGTGAGCGCTTCTTACGGCAGGGCAGTTCATCGCGAGGCTGGATACTGTTGGAAGAGGTCTCTATCGGCTATGAAATCTGGCGTGTGCTCAATGGTTTCCCTCCACGTGTGCCGCAGGTCACGGCTGGGAGTAATCAAGGCGGATGATGATGAAGCGTATGAGGCCGGGATCAATCATCAACCATTGCCGAGTATTGGTGTGTTTGGGTTTTGTCGCTTTGGTACCAGGCGCGGCCTGGGCTGCAACAGAAATGGCGGGGGATGGACAATCGCAGGCTATTCGCCTGCCAGAGCGCCTGGACCTCAATGGGATGAGTCAAGGGCGTGCTACTACGTTGGATGAAGACTATGCTGCGACACAGCAAGAATATAAATTATCTTCGCCCAACAAGCTCAATATCAAACTCGATGATGTGTTGGCGGAGCATCCTGAGCAGATATTGATGCCAACTGGCGTTGAGCATGGGCTAACGATTGCAGATGTAAGGGCACGCGCCTTACGTAACAACCTCTCTCTTAAAGTGGTGCAGTTTGATCCACAAATTGCGCAAAGCGTGCTGGGGGCTGAACGCGCCAAGTTCGATAACATTATCTATGCAAGCTTGCGACGCACGCGCGAAAATCGCCCATTGACCAGTGGCGATATTGTGCAGCTCAAGGCGGAGGATACCTCGCTGGATGGGCAATTGGTCAAGTTGAACAAGGCTGAGCAGCAAATCGATTACCTGGATGGTGAAGCTGGTATTGCCATTCCGCTCAGGACCGGTGGTACGGTGCGTGTCAGTACGCCTTTTGAACGCAAGCTCACCGAGGGGGCGTTGGGTACTGATGAGTACAGGCGCGCCACACGGTTTTCAATTAGCCAACCCTTATTGCGCAATGCTGGTAGCAAGGTCAACGAGGCCAGTATTCGTATTGCCGACTTGGATAGGCGGGCGGTAGATGCTAGTACCCGCTTGCAGTCCATACGTGTCATTGCCTTGATAGACAAGGCTTATTGGGATTTGTATGCTGCCTGGGCCGAGTTGGAGGTAAGGCAACAGCAGTACGAACTGGCGGCGCGTAACCTTGAGATGGTGCGCCGCAAGGTGCAAGAGGGGCTGGTTGCAAGTATTGAGGCCAGTCGTGCGGAAATCGGGGTGTCTGATCGCATAGAGGCGTTGATCATGGCGAAGACCCGCTTGCAGCTTAGCCAGCGCCAGTTGCAGTTCCTGCTTAATGATCCGCAATATACTTTTGAAGGCCATGCGTTGATTCGTCCGCAATCCGAACCCATCCTTGTGCATTATGAATTTGATAGAGATAGGCTGGTGGATTCAGCGATGAAGGGAAGGCTTGAGTTGCTTGAGCTTGAACTGAAGCTGGCTGCCGATCTCAACAAGATCGAGTATTTGCAGAACCAGACATTGCCGTTATTTACGCTAGATTACAGTTATGGGGCTCTGTCTGCTGGCGCCAATAGTCTTTCCCAAGCCTATAACAGTCCCTTCGATAATCGCTTTAATGATTGGTCCGTGGGCTTGCGTTTCGAGTTGCCCATGACCAATGAGGCGCGTCGTAACCAACTGCAGCAGGCTGTGCAGCAGCGCATGCAGCGCTTGGCAACCAAGGAATTACAAGTATTGACGGTCAAGCGCGAGATTCATGATGGCGTAGATCGGGCCGAGCAGCATTGGCAGCGCATGATTGCGGCTCGGCAGCAAGTGATGCTGGCTGGTGTCAATTATGATGGTGAGCTGAAACAGTTCAATGAGGGCTTGCGCAACATGACCGAGGTGCTGGAAATGCTGAGTAGGCTAGGCGAGTCACAGATCAAGGAAATACGTGCCCTGGTGGATTACCAGGTTGCGCTGATTGATGTGGCTTATAACACTGGTACCCTGTTGGGATATGGGCAGATAGAGTTTGGCTCTTAAATCATCGCTACGCTTAGTAGCTGCGCGAGACGGCAAACTCGGCCAGCTGTAACAAGGCCTGCTTGTAAGGGGTTTCCGGCAGGTGGGCAATGGCTTTGCAGCCAATGGCAGCCTCATCGCTGGCAACTTTGCGTACATGCTCCAATGCGCCAGTATTTTTGACTGCATCAATCACAGCTGGTAGCTCATCCAGGCCACCTTGCTCGATGGCATGGCGAATAATCTTACGTTGAGCTTCAGTGCCATGGCGCATGGCATATAGCAAGGGCAGGGTGGGCTTGCCTTCAGCGAGGTCATCCCCTAGGTTCTTGCCAATTTCTGTGCTGTCGCCACTCAAGTCGAGCACATCGTCAACCAGCTGAAATGCAGTGCCCAGGCGCATGCCGTATTCCGCCATCGCCGCTTCATCCTGAGCGTTGGTGCCGCAGATAATCGCACCTAGTCGTGTGGCCGCCTCGAACAGTTTGGCGGTTTTGTAGTGGATGACCTTTAAATAGGCTGCGTCCGTGATGTCGGCATCGTGCACATTAAGTAGTTGTAGTACTTCACCTTCGGCGATCGTGTTAGTCGCTTCGGATAATACTTCCATCACCCGCATGCTCTGGATGCTGACCATCATCTGGAAAGTGCGTGAGTAAATAAAGTCACCCACCAGTACGCTGGCTGCATTGCCGAATAATGTATTGGCAGTTGCCTTACCGCGCCGCAATGAAGACTCATCGACGACATCATCATGCAGCAGCGTCGATGTGTGGATGAGCTCAATGACGGCGGCCAGTTCGTGATGCTGAGGCTCGATGTGTCCAAATGCCCCGGCAGAGAGTAGTACCAAGGCAGGTCTTAAGCGCTTGCCACCGCTGTTGACGATATAATCAGCCACCTGATTGATCAGGACGACATCGGAATGCAGGGATTTGCGAATCACCGCGTCGACTTTTTGCATGTCTTCTGCGATGCAGGATTGAATAAAAGCTAGGGACACGTCTGGCTGCCAAAAATTAGTCTCGGGATTCTAGCATACGCAATAGCGGAAACAGCCCCCGCATGCCGGAGAGGCATTTTAAAATTGCCGTTTTCCGGGCTAATTAGCATTGTCAATAATAGCATTTGCTTTCCGTGCAGTTTTCCGTATAATGCCCGATTCATTTGAATGCGTAGCAAACGAGGCATAACCATGTATGCAGTTATCAAAACTGGTGGCAAACAATATCGCGTAGCCGCTGGTGACAAGCTTAAGGTAGAAAAGTTGGCGGGCGAAGTCGGCAGCGAAATCACCCTCGACAAGGTATTGTTGGTTTCTGATGGTGAAAACACCACCATTGGTGCTCCTCTGGTTCAGGGTGCGAGCGTACAAGCCAAGGTTGTGGCTCACGGTCGTGGCGACAAGGTCTTGATCTTCAAGATGCGTCGTCGTAAGCACTATCGTAAAACTCAAGGTCATCGCCAGAGCTTTACTGAAATCCAGATTGAAAAGATTGCTGCTAAGTAAGGAGTAGTGAAAAATGGCACACAAAAAAGCAGGCGGTAGTTCCCGTAACGGTCGCGACTCACAAGCGCAGCGACTGGGTGTTAAGGCTTTTGGCGACCAGTTTGTTTCCGCTGGCAGCATTATCATTCGTCAGCGTGGTACCAAGATGCACCCGGGCGAAAATGTTGGTATTGGCAAGGATCATACCTTGTATGCCAAGGTTGACGGCAAGGTGGCTTTCTCCGTGAAAGGCGCATTGCGTCGCAAGTTGGTCAGCATCGTTCCAGCTTAATACTGGCGTGATTCGGAAAAAGCCCTATCGCATTGATAGGGCTTTTTTATTTCAGGCGGTATGATAACTGCCTTAATCGGTTCAATCCTTAACAGATAGCGATCATGAAGTTTATAGACGAAGCCACGATCAAGGTTTACGCAGGTGATGGCGGTAACGGTGTTGCCACATTCCGCCGCGAGAAATATGAAGCCATGGGCGGTCCCAATGGAGGGGATGGTGGTCGTGGTGGTTCTATTTACATGATCGCTGATCGTAATATCAATACCCTGGTGGATTACCGTTATACCCGTGTGTTCCGCGCAAAGCGTGGTGAAAATGGTCGTGGCTCGGATCAATATGGTGCGGGTGGCGATGATATGGTGCTGCGGGTGCCTGTCGGAACAGTCATTAGTGACAAGGCGACGGGACAAGTGCTGACTGACCTCGCGGAGCATGATCAGCGGGTGATGGTTGCCAAGGGTGGTAATGGCGGCTTGGGCAATATCCACTTCAAGTCCAGTATCAATCGCGCTCCGCGCCAGTGTACCAAGGGCGATGCAGGAGAAGAATTCGAGCTTTATCTTGAGCTGAAGGTGTTGGCTGACGTTGGCTTGTTGGGAATGCCTAACGCTGGCAAGTCTACGTTTATTCGTTCGGTTTCTGCGGCCAAGCCAAAGGTGGCGGATTATCCTTTTACCACCTTGCATCCCAACCTTGGCGTTGTTCGTGTCGATGCTAATCGCAGCTTCGTGATTGCCGATGTACCTGGACTGATCGAGGGGGCGGCTGAAGGTGCAGGCCTGGGCCACCAATTCCTGCGCCATCTTTCGCGTACCCGCTTGTTACTACACTTGGTTGATTTGGCGCCATTTGATGAGGCAGTAGATCCGGTTCGCGAGGCAATCGCTATCACGGAAGAGCTGCGCAAGTATGACGAAGAGTTGTATAACAAACCGCGCTGGCTTGTGCTCAACAAAGTTGACATGCTGGAAGACAGCGAAGAAAAGGTCGCGGAATTTGTCCAGAAGCTTGGCTGGACAGGCCGTTATTTTGCGATTTCCGCCTTGGCTGGCATTGGCTGCCGTGAATTGACCTATGCCATCATGGAGCATGTGGAAGAAACTAGTCGTGCCGATCACGAAGCAACTGCGAGTGCTGGGGCTGACTCAGTCACTGGATATTAGGCTGGCGGATAGGCAGACATGACGTCATTGTTGTTGAATGCGAAATGCTTGGTAGTCAAAGTCGGTTCCAGTCTGGTCACCAATAATGGTGCTGGTTTGGATCAGGGGGCCATTGCCGCCTGGGCGGATCAGATTGCCCGGTTGGTTCAGTCTGGGAAGCAGGTGGTGCTGGTCTCCAGTGGCGCGGTTGCCGAGGGTATGCAGCGCCTGGGGTGGAAAAAACGCCCGGTAGCTATCAATGAATTGCAGGCGGCAGCGGCTGTGGGGCAAATGGGTTTGGTGCAGATGTATGAAACCTGCTTTGCTTCACATGGGCTACACACTGCACAAATCCTGTTAACACATGCCGATCTTGCAGATCGCAAGCGTTATCTGAATGCACGGACTACCTTACGCACCTTGCTAGATCTAGGTGTTATCCCTGTCATTAATGAGAATGATACGGTGGTGACGGATGAAATCCGCTTTGGCGACAATGATACCTTGGGTTCTTTGGTGGCCAATCTGATTGAGGCTGATGCCTTGGTGATCCTGACCGATCAGCCTGGGTTGTATTCAGCTGACCCGCGCAAGCATCCAGATGCGGAATTCATCCAGCATGAAACCGCTGGAAATCCTGCGCTGGAAAAAATGGCGGGTGGTGCTGGTACCTTGATTGGTAGTGGCGGCATGTTAACGAAAATACTTGCTGCCAAGCGTGCTGCACGTAGCGGTGCGCATACCATTATTGCCTCTGGGCGTGAGTCTGACGTGCTGATAAGGCTGGCGCAGGGTGATGTGCTTGGTACTCACCTCGAGGCGGGCCAGGTCAAGACCTTGGCACGCAAGCAGTGGCTGGCCGATCACTTGCGCTTGGCTGGTAAGGTAGTGCTGGATGATGGCGCTGCCAAGGCATTGCTTGAAGGTGGACGTAGCCTGTTGCCGATTGGCGTGATCGCCGTTGAGGGTAGCTTTGAACGTGGCGAGGTTGTGTCATGCGTCAATGCGCAAGGGCAGGAAATTGCACGTGGCTTGATAAATTACAGTGCCCTGGAAACGGCTCGCATATTGCGTAAGCCTAGTCACGACATTGAACATATTTTGGGTTATGTCGATGAGTCTGAACTCATTCATCGCGATAACCTGATTCTGGTATAAGGGGAAATCATGTCTCAACCATTAGTAGGCATCATCATGGGCTCTGATAGCGATTGGCCCGTGATGCGTGCTGCCGCACAAATGCTGGCGGATTTCGGTATTGCCTATGAGGCTCGCGTTGTCTCGGCGCACCGCACGCCAGACCTGATGTTCGAGTTTGCCGAGCAGGCAACCGAGCGTGGTGTGCGAGTAATCATTGCTGGTGCTGGTGGTGCTGCGCACTTGCCGGGCATGGTGGCAGCCAAGACGACATTGCCGGTGCTGGGTGTGCCAGTGCCTTCCAAGCATTTGCAGGGGCAGGATTCTTTGCTGTCTATCGTGCAAATGCCTAAGGGAATCCCTGTGGCGACATTCGCCATTGGCGAAGCGGGGGCTGCAAATGCTGGCCTTTTTGCTGCTGCCATTCTCGCGACCACCGATGCTGCGCTGGCGCAAAAGCTGGCTGACTTCCGTGCTGCGCAGTCTGCGCGCGTGTTGGATATGACATTGCAAGACCAGCCTTGATTGCAATGCTGGATATTGAGTTTTAAGGAGCTTGTACGTGAGTAGTGCAACAACCATATTGCCCCCAGCGATGCTGGGGATGTTGGGTGGCGGTCAATTGGGCCGTTTCTTCGTCATTGCGGCGCATGAGATGGGTTACAAGGTGGCAGTGTTGGACCCTGACCGTAACAGTCCTGCTGGCAAGATTGCCGATGTCCACCTTTGTGCGGCTTATGATGACGCAGTGGCATTGCAGTCTTTGGCCGAGCAGTGTGCCGCTATTACTACCGAGTTTGAGAATGTGCCAGCTTCGACGTTGGAGTTGCTTGCGCAGCACAGGACTGTGCGTCCTGCTGCGGCTTCTGTTGCTATTGCGCAGAACCGCGTAGCAGAGAAAAACTTTTTCCGTGATTCCGGCCTGCCTGTGGCGCCTTATGCCGTGATCCAGCAGGAAGCTGATATTCCGGCGGCAGATAGTGGTCTTTACCCTGCCATTCTCAAGGTGGCGCGTTTTGGCTACGACGGAAAAGGCCAGGCGCGTGTAAAAACGCCAGAGGAAGCGCGTGCTGCATTTGAGAAATTTGGCGCGGAAGTCTGCGTCTTGGAGCGTATGCTCAAGCTGGATTATGAAGTTTCCGTGGTGCTGGCGCGTGACGAAGACGGCAATGTAGAAACATTCCCTGTAGCGGAAAACAGTCACCTCAATGGTATTCTGGATGTCAGCATTGCTCCAGCGCGTGGTGATGCTTCTATTCGTGATCAGGCACGTCAGCTAGCGATTGAAGTGGCGCAAAAACTTAATTACACTGGCGTGTTGGGGGTTGAATTCTTTGTGAGTGAGGGCCGTTTGCTTGTCAATGAAATGGCGCCGCGCCCACATAATTCCGGGCATTACACCATTGATGCTTGTGTCACTAACCAATTTGAGCAGCAGGTTCGTGTGTTGGCTGGCTTGCCGCTGGGTGACGCGCGCCAGCATAGCCCTGCGGTCATGGTCAATCTGCTGGGAGATATCTGGGGTGATGGTGAGCCTGCATGGGATCAAGCCTATGCCGAATCTGGCCTGAAGATGCATTTGTATGGCAAGCATGAAGCCAGGCCGGGTCGCAAGATGGGCCACTTTACAGTCATTGGCGAGAAAATGGAGCAGACCTTGCAAGGGGCTTTGAAAGTGCGCCATGCGTTGGGAATTGAAGACTAAGGCGCTTCCGTCTGATCATGTAAAAGCCAGGTCAAGTGCCTGGCTTTTTTATTTTCATCATCGGGTAGCGCTGGAGTGGCTAAGGAGAGTATTTGGAATTTCTTGAATTGAGGCAATAAAAAAGCCGGGATATCCCGGCTTTTTTACACAAGTAGGTGAGTTAGCTAATTAGGCAAGAGCCTTGATTGCTGCGCTCAGGCGACTCTTATGGCGAGCTGCCTTGTTCTTGTGAATGATTTTCTTATCTGCAATGCGGTCGATCACGCTGACATTTTCATTGAACACGCTTTGTGCTGCAGTCTTGTCGCCGGCTTCTACCGCTTTAATGATCTTTTTGACCGCGGTACGCAGAGCCGAGCGCAAACTTGCATTGTGGGCGCGTTGCTTGATTGCCTGACGTGCACGCTTTCTCGCCTGTGCGCTATTAGCCATGGATGATAATTCCTGTAAATTGAAATCGAAGCCAAGCATATTAACTAATATTCTGAGTAAACGCAATCCCTATGTTGCGCTTTCAGTGAGTTGATGGACTAGCCGTGATAAAATCACCACTTTGGTCTAGCCGTTGGACTTGATGACTGTGATGCGTGTGCAATGAATCTGTTAAAAGCGTTGGCTGCTGTCGGGAGCATGACATTTGTTTCCCGCATCTTGGGGTTTGTCAGGGATACATTGATCGCACGCGTATTTGGTGCCGGGATCTACACCGATGCTTTTTTTGTCGCTTTCAAGATACCCAATCTCTTGCGCCGTCTCTTTGCCGAGGGGGCTTTTTCCCAGGCATTTGTGCCGGTTCTCGCAGAGTATAAGAATCGTCGCGGTCATGATGAAACCTATGACCTGATCAGCAAAGTAGCCACCCTACTGGGCCTCGTGCTCATGGGGGTGACCTTGCTCGGTATGCTGGCTGCTCCTGTCATTGCGTATGTTAGCGCACCTGGTTGGGCGCATAGCGAGCCGGAAAGCTTTGCGCTGACGATAGATATGCTGCGCATTATTTTCCCCTATATCCTGCTGATCTCCCTTGTGTCGCTTGCTGGTGGGGTGTTGAATACTTATAGCAAGTTTTCTGTGCCAGCGTTTACTCCAGTTTGGCTCAATATTGCCTTTATCATTGCAGCATTGTTTTTTGCGCCTTACTTTGACCCTCCTATCATGGTGCTGGCTTGGGCGGTATTTGCGGGCGGTGTGCTACAGCTGGCTTTCCAGTTACCTTTCTTGCGCAAGATCGGTATGTTGCCTCGCGTACGCTTCGATTTCCGTGATGAAGGTGTCTGGCGTATCCTGCGCCTCATGGGGCCGGCAGTATTCGGTGTCTCCATTGCTCAGTTGTCATTGCTGATCAACACCATTTTTGCTTCTTTCCTGGCTACTGGCAGTGTTTCCTGGCTGTATTATGCAGATCGCCTAATGGAGTTCCCCACTGGCTTGCTTGGCGTGGCTCTAGGGACGATTCTGCTGCCTAGCTTATCCAAGAGCGTGGCAGACAAGGCTGAGCAGGAATACTCCGCGTTGCTGGATTGGGGTTTGCGTCTGACTTTGATTCTGGCTTTGCCTTCTGCCGTGGCGTTGGCGGTGTTGTCTGTGCCTTTGGTGACGTCTTTATTCCACTATGGTGCTTTTACCGAGCATGACGTCTGGATGACGCGCCAGGCCTTGATCGCGTATAGCCTGGGTCTGCTCGGCCTGATTTTGGTGAAAGTGCTAGCTCCTGGTTTTTATGCACGCCAAAACATCAAGACGCCGGTCAAGATTGCTGTGGTGACCTTGATTGCGACTCAGCTGATGAATCTAGCGTTTGTCGGCATCTTCCAACATGCTGGCCTGGCATTGGCTATCGGTCTGGGAGCGTGCATCAACGCAGGTTTGCTTTATTACAACCTGCGCAAGAGCGCGATTTACCAGCCACAGCCTGGTTGGTTGGGCTTTATTGCACGTGTCGTCGTGGCTTTGCTCGTCATGGGTGTTGTGCTCTGGTGGGGCGCAGGAGATAGCGCATATTGGCTCCAAGCCACCTTATGGCAAAAGCTTGTTTACTTGATTGGATTGGTGGGCTTGGGCGTGGTGGTCTATTTTGCTGCCTTGTGGTTGATGGGCTTGCGTGTGCGTGATTTCATCAAGCGTAGTGTGAGCTGAGGAGCTTAGCTGCATGCAGATATTCCGTCATTTTCACCAAGCCGCCCATCATCCACTCGCTGTGGCAATTGGCAATTTTGATGGTGTGCACCTAGGGCACCAGGCTTTGTTACAGCGCCTCAATGAAGTTGCAGCAGCACAAGGCCTGAAATCGGCAGTGATGACTTTTGAGCCGCATCCAAGGGAGTTTTTTGCGCCTGATCAGGCACCTGCACGGCTGACTTCGTTACGCGAGAAGTTGGAGCTATTTGCTGAGGCTGGCGTGGAATATGTCTATGTTTGCCATTTTAATCGTCGTTTCGCTGCGATCACCGTCGAAGCTTTTATGCAGGACATTTTGCGTAACGCGCTGGATGCGCGTGCGGTCTTGGTTGGCGAAGATTTCCGCTTTGGCGCAGGGCGGCAGGGAAGCATGCAGGACTTTGTCCGTGCCGGGTTTAATCTGCAAAGCCAGCCGCAGGTCAACCTCGATGGCAAGCGTGTTTCCAGCACTGCCATTCGTGAAGCGCTCGCCCAAGGCCAGCTTGTGGAGGCTGCGCGCTTGCTGGGTCGTCCTTACAGCATTAGCGGCAAGGTGGTGCATGGCGATAAGCTGGCGCGAGAGCTAGGTTACCCGACGGCGAATATCCATATGCTGCATGATAGGCCACCGTTCTTTGGCATCTATGCGGTAAAATTAGAAGGTTTGGCTGAAGGCAATGGTGCAGACCTGCCCGGTGTCGCCAGCCTTGGCGTGCGGCCAACCGTCAAGCAAAATGGCAAGCCGACGCTGGAAGTGCATTTGTTCGATTTTAACGGCGATATCTATGGCAAGCATGTGCGGGTGAAGTTCATGCACAAGATACGTGATGAGATGAAGTTTGATAGCCTGGATACATTGAAGTACTGGATTGCCAAGGATGCAGAGATGGCGCGTGATTATTTCCGCAGCTATCCTTAAAAAGATTTTAAAGATAGATAGACACTAGACCGATGAGCGAAAACACCAAATACAAGTTGAACCTGCCAGAAACCAGCTTCCCTATGCGAGGAGACTTGGCAAAGCGTGAACCCGCATGGCTGAAGAGCTGGCAGGAAAAACAGGTGTACCAGCGTATACGCAATGCCCGTAAAGGTGCGAAGAAATTCATCCTGCACGACGGCCCTCCTTATGCCAACGGTGCGATTCACCTCGGACATGCGGTCAACAAAATATTGAAGGACATCATCGTCAAGTCCAAGACCTTATCCGGCTTTGATGCGCCTTACGTGCCGGGCTGGGATTGCCATGGCTTGCCGATTGAGCTTGCTGTTGAGAAGCAGCATGGCAAGGATATTCCGCCTGCCAAGTTCCGCGAGTTGTGTCGCGCTTATGCTGCCGAGCAGGTAGCCAAGCAAAAGCAGGATTTCATCCGTCTCGGCGTGTTGGGGGATTGGGATCATCCTTATCTGACCATGGATTTCCATACCGAAGCTGACATTATTCGTGCTCTCGGCGACATTTACAGTAATGGCTATCTCTACCAAGGCTCCAAGCCTGTGCATTGGTGCGTGGATTGCGGCTCGGCATTGGCTGAGGCTGAAGTCGAATACGAAGATGTCAATTCGCCCGCGATTGATGTTGGTTTCAAGTTTGTCGACAATGCCGCGCTGGGCGCAGCGTTCAATGCCGCCATCACTGGCGATGCTTATGCGGTGATCTGGACGACGACCCCTTGGACCTTGCCTGCCAATCAGGCAGTGAGTGTCCACCCTGAGCTGGATTACGACTTGGTGCAAACCTCGCGAGGTCTACTGGTGCTGGTGCATGATCTGGTCGAGGCAACGCTCAAGCGCTATGGTGAAGAAGATGCGCAAGTGCTGGGCTCTGCCAAGGGCGCGGCACTCAAGGGCTTGCTGTTGCAACATCCTTTCGACCAACGTACTGTGCCTGTCATCACCGGTGAGCATGTGACTACCGATGCTGGTACCGGTTTGGTGCACACGGCTGCTGCTCACGGTAATGACGACTGGCTGGTGATGCGTACCAACTACCCTGAGGAAAAACCGCGTGTGCTGATCGGCGGCGATGGCAAGTTCTTCACTAGCGAACTGGTCGAGCTTGCTGCTATCCGCGGACTTAACCGCCAAGAGGCCAACAAGGTCATCCTCACCGTATTGCAGGAAAAAGGCGCTTTATTCGCCAGCGCACGCCTCAACCATAGTTTCCCGCATTGTTGGCGCCACAAGACACCGCTCATGCAACTTGCCACTCACCAGTGGTTCATCGGCATGAACCAGGTAGGTAGCAATGGCAAGTCTTTGCGCGAACTGGCTAACAAGGCAGTGGATGATACGGCGTTCTTCCCGGCCTGGGGTCGTGCCCGCCTGGAAGCGATGATCAAGAATCGTCCTGATTGGTGTGTCTCGCGCCAGCGCAACTGGGGTGTACCTATGCCGTTCTTCGTGCATAAGGAGACAGGCGAGCCGCATCCGCAAACTGCGGCACTGCTGGAAACCGTGGCTTTGCAAGTCGAGCAACAAGGCATTGAAGCCTGGTTCTCGCTGGATGGCGCGGCTTTCCTGGCCCAGCATGCGCCAGATGATGCCGACCAATATCAAAAGGTGACCGATACGCTGGACGTGTGGTTTGATTCCGGTGCTACGCATGCGGCGGTATTAAAGCGTCGTCCTGAACTGCAAAGCCCTGCCGACCTCTATCTGGAAGGGTCGGACCAGCACCGTGGTTGGTTCCAGTCTTCGCTGCTCACCGGTTGCGCCATTGATGGACGTGCACCTTATCATGCCTTGCTGACACATGGTTTTACCGTGGACGAGAAGGGCTACAAGATGTCCAAATCTCGCGGCAACGGTATTGAGCCGCAGGACATCTGCAACCGCTTGGGTGCTGACATGCTGCGCTTGTGGATTGCCTCCACTGATTATTCCGGCGAAATGTCGTTGTCCGAGGAAATCCTCAAGCGTGTGACTGATAGCTATCGCCGAATCCGTAATACCTTGCGCTTCCTGCTGGCCAACCTGGCAGATTTCGATGCCAAGCAGGATATGCTGCCGGTTGAGCAATGGCTGGAGCTTGATCGCTTCGGCCTGGCGTTGACGCAGCAATTGCAGGAGCAAGTGATTGCCGATTTTGACCGCTATGAATTCCACCTTGCCGTACAAAAGCTGGTGGGTTTCTGCTCCGAGGAGCTGGGCGGCTTCTATCTGGATGTCCTGAAAGACCGCTTGTACACTTCGGGAGATCAATCCCACGCGCGTCGTTCCGCACAAAGTGCGCTACATCACATCACTCATGCCTTGATGCGCCTGATGGCACCTATCATGAGCTTCACGGCAGATGAAATCTGGAATACCTTAGGCTTGGATGCCCAGGCCACGGTATTTGAAGAGGTATGGTATGTATTGCCGGCGCATGGTCTGGATGCATCAGTGCTGCAAGATTGGCAAGCCGTGCTTGAAGTGCGCAATGTTGCCAATAAAGCCATTGAGAACGAACGTGCTCAAGGCAAGATAGGCGCTTCGCTACAGGCAGAGCTGGATATCTACGCCAGCGGTGAGACCCATGCCGCACTGGCAAGGTTGCATGAGGATTTACGCTTCGTACTCATGGCTTCCCGCGCTACCTTGCATGCACGTGAAGGCGAGTTGGAGGTACAGGTCAGTGCTAGCTTGCATGCCAAGTGCGACCGCTGCTGGCACTACCGTGCCGATGTGGGTAGCGATGCTGATCACCCCACGATCTGTGGTCGGTGCGTAAGTAATCTCTTTGGCAAAGGCGAGTCACGTCATTATGCTTAAATGGCTAGGCCTGAGTGGCATGGTGATCGCACTGGACTTATATACCAAGCACTTGGTGCTCAAGGCGTTTGAGTATGGCGAACACCTGCCGCTGACATCATTTTTTGACTTGGTGCGCTATCACAACGAGGGTGCTGCATTCAGCTTCCTCGCCGCAGCTGGTGGCTGGCAGCGCATCTTTTTCAGTGCGATTGCCGTGGTCGCGTCAGCGATTATTATTCGCCTGCTACGCAAATATCCGCAGCAGCACCTGTTTTGTTTTGCGCTGGCTTTAGTGTTGGGCGGCGCTTTGGGCAATCTTTATGATCGCGTCACCTTGGGCTACGTGGTTGATTTCCTGTTCTTTCATTACCAGGAGTATTACTGGCCAGCCTTTAATGTGGCAGATTCGGCGATTTGCGTAGGTGTGGCTTTGCTGATACTGGATAGCTTCAGGAAAAAGGCCTGAGACAGTTGCGACATGGAAAAACAAAAAAGCACACCTCGGTGTGCTTTTTTATTATATGAAGTGTACTTAAGCTGCTTGCTTGAGGCTGGCAATATCAATCACGAAGCGGTATTTCACATCGCTCTTTAATATGCGCTCGAATGCGGTATTGATCTCCTGGATGGGGATCAATTCAATATCCGAGGTAATGTTGTGCTCGGCACAGAAATCGAGCATCTCCTGGGTTTCCTTGATGCCGCCGATCAATGAGCCTGCCAGCTTGCGGCGCTTAAAAATGAGGTTGGCGACGCTGGGGGATGGATGTGGACTATCGGGCACGCCAACCAGGCACATGGAGCCATCGCGCTTAAGCAGGCCCATGAATTGATCAAGATCGTGTGGCGCAGCGACAGTATTAAGGATGAAATCAAAGCTGAGCGCATGTTGCTGCATTTGCGCAGCATCTTTCGAGATTACTACCTCATTGGCACCCAAGCGCTTGGCATCTTCTACTTTGCTTGGAGAAGTCGTGAACAATACGGTTTGCGCACCAAATGCCTTGGCAAACTTCACACCCATATGGCCAAGACCACCCAGGCCGACAATGCCGACTTTTTGTCCAGGGCCTACATTCCAGTGGCGCAGTGGTGAGTAAGTGGTAATGCCTGCGCAGAGCAGGGGCGCTGTGGCAGCCAGATTCAGCTTGTCTGAAATCTTGAGAGTGAAACGCTCATCGACAACGATCAAGTTGGAATAACCACCATAAGTTGACTGCCCGGGGGACTGTTTATCTGGGCTGTTATATGTGAACACGGATTGGTTGCAGAATTGCTCCAGTCCCTCTGCGCAGTCTGGGCAAGTGCCGCATGAGTCCACCAAGCAACCGACGCCAGCAAGGTCGCCAGCCTTGAATTTTTTCACGTTGCTACCAACCTGGGTGACGCGGCCAACAATTTCGTGACCAGGTACCATGGGAAAGGTGGAGTTGCCCCATTCGTCCCTTGCTTGGTGCAAGTCTGAATGGCAGACGCCACAGTACAAAATCTCGATCTGCACATCGTTGGCTCCTACCTCACGACGCTCGAATGTGAACGGGGATAACGGTGACTTGGGGTCATGTGCTGCATAGCTGATGGCTTTGGTCATGGCGATGCTCCTAGCGAAATGAAAAACGGTTAATAATCAGAGGTCAGAGGATGACATGATTATGCCGTGCTTCATTGATCCAATGAATGGAAATAACTTCATTTCACAATTCCTGGAAAATGAATAATAAAATCACCAACTGGCCTGGATAGGCCAGTTGGGGTATGGGTTAAAGTGGTGTTGAGATTAGCTGCGACGGTTATCGACCGCAAACCACAGTGCGCTAGAGCTTGCCAGGATCAGGAAGCCGCCAGCCATGGCTAGATCCTTGAGGAACAGAATAGTTTGCATTGAATCTTTGAGATCGAAGTGAAACAGGAAGGCAGCTGCGATACAGAAAATCGCGAGCGCCCAGGCAACCAGTCGTGTCTGGAAGCCAATGACGATGGCAATACCACCAAGAAGCTCAAGTGCAATGGTGGGCCATAACAGGATGCCTGGTATTCCGGCAGACTCCATATAAGCGATAGTGCCAGCCTGATCAGCAATTTTACCTGCGCCTGCAACAATGAAAATGATGGCAAGCAGGATACGTCCAACGACATGTGCATACTGGTTCATTCATTTCTCCTCGGCTTCATATTTGGAATAGTTGGCGACAGATCAATATCACCTGCCGCCAAGCTCCACCATAAAACAATTTTGCCGTGGATGCCATGCTGACGCACACATCTATACCACCTGAGATGCCGCTTATGCCTTGGCGATGGCCTCCAGCGCAGCTTTCACGCCTGATGCATAAGCTGGGTCTGCCCGGTGGAATTGCGCCAAGATACGCTCCTGGATAGAGGCATTCGCCTGCGATAACCCAGCGGCAATATTGTTAACCAATTGCTGTTTTTGCTCTGCATCCATCAGGCGGAACAAGGCACCTGGCTGGCTGAAGTAGTCTTCATCCGATTGATCGTGATAGCTAATCCATGCATCCTCCAGCACGGGAAGGGCTGGTTGAGCATAATGGGCGGCTGGGGCTGGCGACACGCCTGCTCTGTCATTGGGATAGAAGTTAGGTGTTTGGTGAAGGCTGTTGGCGGATGCACCATGGCCTGTCACCGGGCAACCTGCGGCCATGGCGCCGTCACGTTGGTAATGGTGTACTGGGCAGCGTGCGGCATTGACGGGCAGTTGGTTGGCATTGACCCCAACACGGTAGCGGTGTGCATCTTGGTAGGCTAGCAAGCGTGCCTGCAACATTTTGTCTGGCGAGGCACCAATGCCTGGCACCAGGTTGCTGGGCGCAAATGCCGATTGTTCGGTTTCGGCAAAGTAGTTGTCGACATTGCGGTTCAACTCAAGTTGGCCAATCTCGATCAAGGGGTAGTCGCTATGCGGCCAGACCTTGGTGAGGTCGAACGGGTTGATCTTATAAGTGCGGGCCTCAGCTTCCGTCATGATTTGCACCTTGACAGTCCAAGAGGGGAATTCGCCCCTGGCAATCGCTTCCACCAGGTCTTGTTGTGTGCCATGTGTGGGCAACTTGGCCGCCTCATCTGCTGTTACGGTCTTGATGCCTTGGTTGCTCTTGATGTGCCACTTGACCCATACGCGTTCGCCCTTGTCATTCCAGAAGCTGAGTGTATGCGAGCTAAAGCCATGCATGTGGCGGTAAGATGCAGGAATGCCGCGATCAGACATGAGGATGGTCATCTGGTGCAAGGATTGTGGGTGGTTGGCCCAGAATTCATAAGCGTTAGCGGGATTGGGCAGGTTGGTTTGCGGGTCTTTTTTCTGCGAGTGAATAAAGTCCGGGAACTTGATTGGGTCGTTGAGGAAGAACACCGGGGTGTTATTGCCGACGAGATCAAAATTGCCTTCGCGCGTATAAAACTTGATGGCAAATCCCCTGGGGTCGCGGGCAAAGTCACTGGAGTCCTGACCACCACCTACTGTGGAGAAGCGTACGAATACCTCGGTTTTATCACCTACCTGCTGCAAAAAGCTCGCTATCGTGCGATCACTCAAACTCTTGGTTAGTGTGAATGTGCCATAGGCGCCTGTACCACGCGCATGAACTACACGCTCGGGGATACGTTCACGGTTGAAATGGGCAAGCTTCTCGAACAGGTAGTGGTTATCGAACGTGAGAGGGCCGCGTGGACCAACACTAATGCTGTTGTTATCGTCTGGAACCGGGGCTCCTGCTGACGTGGTCAAGGTGCTCATGACTTTCTCCTGGGTTGGTGGCTGTATATTGTTTATTTATCTCGGGCAATGTTTTATTCATACCACAGTACTCTTATAAAACAGCGCCTCTTGGATGACAACCATCTTACCTATGACGTTCATGTACTAAAAATTGATTGTTTCTATTTTGTTGATAAGAATAATTAATTGATTTATGCAGAGAAGTGCAATAAAAAAGGAGCCATAAGCTCCTTTTTTCTGTATGCCCTAGCTACCTTATTGATGGGGGTTTACTCGGATTTTTTGCAGGATGATGGTGGATAGCTCCTCAATTGAACGACTGGTAGAGTCGATCCAGTTGATACCTTCACGCTGCATCAGGTCTTCAGCCAGGCGGATTTCCTGGCGGCAGTTGTCCAGTGATGCATAGTGGCTATCAGGGCGACGCTCACTACGCACGCTGTGCAGGCGCTCTGGGTTGATCGAGAGGCCATAGAGCTTTTCTGGATATTTCTTCAAGGCTTCGGGCAAGGTGCCACGCTCTAGATCTTCCGGGATGAGCGGGTAGTTGGCGGCCTTGATGCCGAACTGCATGGCCAGGTATAGGCTGGTGGGTGTCTTGCCACAACGGGATACGCCAACCAGAATGACTTGTGCCTCGCTCAGGCCGAAATCGGTCATGCCGTCATCGTGATTGAGCGTAAAGTTGATGGCATCAATACGCTCGTAATAGCTGTTACCCAGCACGCTGTGGGCAATGCCCGAGGTGCGCGAGGGTTGCTCTTGCAACTCTTCTGCCAATGGATCGACGAATGATCCAAACACATCCAGGTGCACGGCATTGCTTTGCTTGAGCTTGTCGCGCAGATCGGTATTGACGAGGGTCATCACGATGATAGGACGTGCACCATCGGCTTTTTCCGTATCGGCAATCTTCACCAATGCCTCTTCCACCTTCTGCTCAGAGTTGGTGAAAGGCAGGCGGATATGCTTGAAACTCACCGTCGGGAAGTGCGCCAGCAAATGCCCGACGGATTCGGCAGTAATCCCGGTACCGTCGGAAATGAAAAATACACTACGTTGTTGCATGGCGCGCTATCCCTTTAGCCTGATGAATTACTTCTTGCTGATACGTTGCCAGGTATTGATCACGGTATCAGGGTTGAGCGAGACAGATTTGATGCCCTTTTCTACCAACCACTCCGCGAAATCTGGGTGATCGGAAGGCCCTTGACCGCAAATACCAACGTATTTGCCCAGGCGGTTAGCTGTGCTGATCGCCATTTCCAGCAATACCTTGACCGCAGGGTCGCGCTCATCAAAGCCTGCTGCAACGAGGCCAGAGTCACGGTCCATACCCAGCGAGAGCTGTGTCAGGTCGTTGGAGCCGATGGAGAAGCCATCGAAGTATTCCAGGAACTGCTCAGCCAACAAGGCGTTGGAAGGAATTTCGCACATCATGATCAGGCGCAAGCCATGCTCACCACGCTTGAGGCCGTGCTTGGCGAGAATCTCGACCACTTTGCGTGCTTCATCCAGCGTACGGACAAATGGAATCATCAATTCAATATTGGTGAGGCCGAGTTGCTCACGTACTTTGCGCATAGCGATGCACTCCAGCTCGAAGCAGTCTTCGAAATCTGGTGATATGTAGCGTGTTGCGCCACGGAAGCCCAGCATTGGGTTTTCTTCTTCTGGCTCGTAGATTTCGCCGCCAATCAGCTTGCGGTATTCGTTCGACTTGAAGTCGGACATACGCGCAATGACTGGCTTGGGCCAGAATGCTGCACCAATGGTGGCGACACCTTCTGCCAGCTTGTCGATATAGAACTGGCGTGGGCTGTCATAGCCCTGAGCGCGGCGCTTGATATCTTCTTGCAGTTCGGCAGGTACGCTATCCAGGTTCAGGATGGCCTTGGGGTGGATGCCGATCATGTTGTTGATCACGAATTCCAGGCGGGCCAGGCCAACACCATCGTTCGGGATTTGTGCAAAGCTGAACGCCATGTCGGGATTGCCAACGTTCATCATGACCTTGACCGGTGCAGGTGGCAGTTTTGCCTTTTCTTCCTGGGTCACGGTGAATGGAATCGCGCCGGTATACACGTAACCGGTTTCACCTTCTGCACAGGAAACGGTGACGATCTGGCCGTCTTCCAGCAGATCAGTTGCATTCACGCTGCCAACAATCGCAGGGATGCCCAGTTCACGCGCAATGATTGCTGCGTGGCAGGTACGACCACCACGGTTGGTCACCAGTGCAGATGCGCGCTTCATGACGGGTTCCCAGTTCGGGTCTGTCATGTCGGCAACTAGTACGTCACCAGGTTGTACGGTGTTCATTTCAGAAGCATGCTTGACCACGCGAACCGGGCCAGAGCCTACTTTTTGCGTCACGGCACGACCAGTGATGATCGCGGTGTTGCCGCTGCTGTTGATCTGGAACTTCTCAACAACGTTGCCGCTTTGGGACTTCACAGTCTCCGGGCGCGCTTGCAAAATGTAGAGCTTGCCATCTACGCCATCACGGCCCCACTCTACGTCCATTGGACACTTGTAGTGCTCTTCAATCAATACGGCAAAACGGGCGAGTTCGAGGATTTCTTCATCAGCGATGGAGTAGCGGGCACTTTCTTCCTTACTGTTTTCTACCGTGTGGGTACTCTTGCCGGCGACATTGCTGTCGCTGAATACCATCTTGATCAGCTTGGAGCCAAGGTTGCGACGCACAATGGCAGGGAAGCCCTTGGCGAGCAATGGCTTGTGCACATAGAACTCATCGGGGTTTACCGCACCTTGGACCACGGTTTCACCGAGGCCGTAGGATGAAGTGATGAACACAACATCTGGGAAACCAGACTCGGTGTCCATGGTGAACATGACGCCAGAGCTCCCCAGATTGCTGCGTACCATACGCTGCACGCCAGCAGACAAGGCGACATCCGCATGAACGAAGCCCTTGTGAACGCGATAGGAAATAGCACGGTCATTGTAGAGGGAAGCAAATACTTCCTTGATGGCATGCAGGATGTTGTCCAGGCCGTGGATATTGAGGAAGCTTTCCTGTTGGCCTGCAAAGGAGGCATCAGGCAAGTCTTCTGCAGTGGCTGAAGAGCGTACGGCAAATGTCATGTCGTCGCCAGAATCGGCGGTCAGTGTCTTGTAATGTTCTGCAATGGCGTCTTGCAGCTCCTTGGGGAACGGAGTGTCCACGATCCACTGGCGGATTTTCTCGCCGGTGGTAGCCAATGCATCAACATCATCAACGTCCAGCTTGTCCAGCTCTGCATTGATGCGCTTATCCAGGCCATCTTTTGCCAAGAATTCGCGATAAGCGTGGGCTGTTGTGGCAAAACCACCTGGCACTCGTACGCCTTTTGCAGTGAGCTGGCTGATCATTTCGCCCAAAGAGGCATTCTTGCCGCCAACTGCTGGCACATCGGTGATGCGCAGTTTGTCAAAGGCGATTACGTAATCCAACATGTTTACTCTCCATCAATTACATGGCGCTGGGCGCACGTAAGTTTTTGTTTCAGTATGGCTTTCCACTGAGCTGTTGAGCTGCTTGGGGATCGGGATACTAAAAAAGCTAAAGATTTTAAGGGGATGCAGATAAGAAAACCAATATTTTGCCTTATTCTGGGCTTTGGTGTCACCTGTCACTGTGCGGTGACACCAAAAAATCACCTTGAAAACGCAATAATATTAGATTGTAAACGCTGAGTCGTCAGTTCGGATAGGCAAGGCACTAGTCCAAATGGGCTAGGCACTGATTGTTATCCATCATCTTAAATATGACAGCGCTTACTTCTTGGCAGGATGCTTGTTCAGTTTCCGTTGCAGTGTGCGCCTGTGCATATTCAGGCTACGCGCCGTGGCAGAGATATTGCCATCGTGTTCTTGTAGCACGCGCTGGATGTGTTCCCACTCCATACGATTGACGGAAAGCGCGTTGCTGGGCACTGGGGCGTTGATGTCTCCTTCGACGCGCTCGAAAGCGGCTAAAATCTGGTCGGCATCTGCAGGCTTTGCAAGATAGTGCGTGGCTCCCAGCTTGACGGCCTCTACGGCGGTGGCAATGCTGGCATAACCAGTGAGTACTACGATGCGCGTCTGGTTATCCAGTTGATGCAGGTGTTTGACCAATGCCAGCCCGGAGTCTCCGGGCATGCGCAAGTCAATCACGGCATATTCGGGACTTTCGTCCACATACATGCAGATGGCTTCTGCAACATTGTGGGCGACTTGCACAAGAAAGCCGCGTTTATGCATGGCTTTTTCCAGCACCTGGGTAAAGACTTCATCATCGTCCACCAGTAGCATCGTCGGTTGGTCAGGTAAGGGTGCTTGTGTCATGGTGCTGGTGTCGATGGCAGTTTTAATTGTAGTTTCTTCAGTGGGATACGTATTTGGGTAAGCGTGCCTTGCGTCTCCCGCGGGGTAAAGGTGACTTCGCCATCAAATTTTTCCAGCACGGACTTGGCCAGAAAGATACCCAGCCCTAATCCGCCCGCGGCTTGCTTGCTGCTGTTGAAGGGTTTTCCCAGCAAGGCAGGGTGGTCCGCGCCAGGGAATTGCCCTTGGTCATCAATATCAATCACCAGGTTGTCTTGGGCTATCTTGGCCACCAGGCTAATTCCCTCTGGCGAGGCATCGGCTGCATTATTGATCAAGTTGCTGATAGCCTGGCCTAGTGCCAGGTCGGCGACGATGACGGGAGAAGGTGACGGGAGCTGTATATCCATCGCGAGCGGGGTGGCGGGACGCATATCTTGCCAGCGCTCTGCGACGTATTGGATAAATGCATGCGCAGGCATTGCGCTGCTAGCATCGGAACGTATCATGCCTGCCGATGCAGTAATGGAGGAAAGTATTTCCTTGCAGCGGTCAACTTGCTTGCGCAACAGCGTGAGTGAGCTTGTCAGCTCCTTATCGTGCTGATGCTCCTGCACTAACTCCTGAGTAAGGACTGCCATGGTGGAAAGTGGCGTGCCTAGCTCGTGAGCGGCCCCTGTTGCTAGTGTGCCAAGCGCTAGCATGCGCTCGCTGGCGAGTACTTTTTCCCGTGATTCTGCAAGTAGTTTGTCATATTCCCTCAGGTTGCGCCCCATGCGCTCGACGAAAAACGCAATGACGATGGCACTGACGACAAAGCCCCCCCACATGCCGAGCAAATGCAGGCTGAAGCCTTCATCATGCTCGTGATATGGCGCGCCATGCTGCATATGGCTGTGGATGGTCAACGGTTCGTACCAGAACATGAGCAAGCTATAAGCTGTGATGACTAGTGCGGCAATCAGCCAAGTGTAACGCCAAGGGAGTGCCACGGCGGCAACTGAAAGAGGTAGTAAGTACATCCAGACAAAAGGGTTGCTATAGCCTCCCGTGGCGTAAAAGAGCCATGTGAGCAGGGTGATGTCGAGCAATAGCTGCGTCAGCAACTCCAGTTCATGGATGCGGGCCTGGCGCCACAGTCTCAACCAACTGATGAGGTTGACGACCAGCATCAAGCTAATAGCGCTGACGACCTTGAGCGTGGGGAGCACGATATCAAATACCTGAGTGGCGACAATACTAGCCATAACCAGCGCGGTCATCATGACTACACGTAGCCACAACAACCGACGCAGATTAGTGGTAAAGGCAAGGGAAGACATGGCGTAATGTTAACCTAGACATGATCAGGCAGGGCATGTGACAAAATGTCACGTATGTATCATCGCTATGTCGGAGTAAGAGGGGCTGGGGGCTGCGACAACGTGTCGCATTCACAGGCTGGAGGACAGCATTTATATTTCCCTTATCCGATTAAGGATTCCTCATCTAAAGGTCTATGGACTTTTTTCAGGGGCTGGGTACTTGCTGGTACCCAGCCTTTTTCTTTGTTTTTAATCCTAGTGAAGTTGCCATCTATCCCTTTGAGGTTGATGAGCAGCTATCGCTGTCAGATATCCAACCGGAGCGAGGCATATACGCCGCGACCTTCGCCAGGAGAGTGCAGGGTTTGCGCGTACTCAGTATCGTAATATGCATATTCATAGTAACGATCCATTAGATTACGTACTTGCAACTCCAGGCTGATGTTTTTCTGCACTTGCCAGGCTGCGCTGAGGTTGAGCAGGAAATAACCGCCATATTTTCCCCAAGTGTTGGAACGCTCAAGATAATAGTCGCCTTGGCCATTGCCCCAGGCTGAAAGCTTGAGCGTGGACAATAGGCGGTAATCTGCGCCCAGGCCATAAATCTGCCGGGGCACATGATCAATCTCGTTCCCTTTGTTGGAAAGCTCGGTATTCCCGGGCTTGGTGATCTCGGAGCGTTGCACCGAGAGATTGGCCCAAATATCCAGTTTTTCAGTTGGACGCAGGTTAGCCTGGAAATCTATCCCTTGCCGCAAGGTCTCGCCGATGTTTTCAGAGTCGTTGCTGGCGCTGCCCAAGATGCGGCGAGCTTCATTGTTGGCTTTTTGTTCCCAGGCGGCAATGCGTCCATCTATCCAATTAGTCGGCTGGAACTTCAGGCCCAGTTCCCAACCCTCATTGATCGAGGGCTTGAGGTCGGGGGCGAGCGGGTTGGTTTTATAAGTCGCTGCCCCTATGCCCACCTGGAAGCTGCGCCCCCAATTACCATAGGCGCTGTAATGTTCTGAAAAGTTATATACCGCGCTGAGCTTGGGTTGGCGGATCGCGCCATAGTCTTGGATATCTGCCGTGGTGCCCGTGAGGATATTTCTGAAATCCCCCTCTACGCGATCTACACGATAGGCGGGCACGATCTTGAGCTTCGCTGTCGGGCGGATGACGGCTTGCAAGTAAACACCATAGGTATCGAAGGCATAGTGCTGGTTGCGTGTTGCGCTGAGTCGCTGACGTGCATTCGTCGTGTATCGGTAGTTCTCGTTGTTCTGCCATTCGGCACTCAGGCCACTTTCAATCGCTAGGCTATGCAGGCCCAGATGCTCGACATTTGGTCTCCACGTCAGGGTGGAGAGTAGCCCGGTATGGTTTTCCCTGAGTAGACGCTCCTGCTGATTGGGGTTCATGATGGAAAAGCGCACCCAGCGCTGATCATCCATGGTGTTGAGGTAGGCCTTGTTGGAAAGAAACCAGCGCTCATTGATGCTCCAGTCAAGGTGCAGGCTGAGCTGGTTGAGCTCACGTTCGCCACCATCTGTGCTGTTGTGCGGCATGGATTGACGGGGGTGGGCGCGTGCCTGATCGTAGGTGAGGTAGCCAGCCTCCTGTGCATCCTGTCGGTAATGACGGGCGATCAAGCCGGTGCGCAAGCGCCCGTCACTGGAGTCGTAAAACCATTTGCCAGCTACTGAGTGCTTGCGGGAATCAGAGTGGGCGCGATAACCATCGTATTCCTGCACTGCGGCAAAATAATTCTGGCTGAAGCCGTCTTTCTCAATGCCCATGGCTGTTTGCAATTCACGTGTGTTGAAGCTGCCATAGCTGGCACGTGCTGTCGTATAGTTGCCGCCGATACGGGTCACAACATTGGCATTGCCAGCAATGTTATGCAGGCCGTAACGTGGATCATTGGTACCACGCACTACTTCGATAGCCTCGATATCAAGTGGCATGATCATGTCGAGGTACGGCATGTTGCCATCGTTGCTGTTGCTGGGGATGCCGTCGATCAATAACTTAACGGCATTGATCTCGCCCTCGCCATTGAAGCCACGGAATGAAAATTTTCCTGTCGAGGTCCCCATGCGGTACTCGGTCAGCATAACGCCAGGTGCGCGGGAGAACAGCTGCCAACTATTTTGTACGGTCTGGTTTTCAATAGCGTCCTTGCCAATCACGTCCACGGAGGAAAGGATGCTACGTGCAGGTAGGCTGGAGGAGCGGTTGCCAGTGACAACGATGCCACCAATTGTCATGGTCGAATCTTGCTCATTTGCTGTTGTTGCGACATGGTCAGCAACAGCTCGCTGGCTACAGGCTGTCATGATCAACAGCACAATAGCGCGGTAACGATAAGGCATGAAGATGCTCCTGATGCGGCTAATTTTATAAACGATATTGCATATGTTGGTCATGAGGCAACTACCATGAAGCCTGCCGGTTTACGCAAGAAAAGCATATACTTGCCGTCTGGTTTAAAGCTGGTCGGGTAATGTCTTGTCAGTTGCATAGGTAGAGATGGTCAGCGTGTGTATTCATCTCTATAAAAGCTGTGCCAATGAGTTCTTTGTGTTTTTTTGCCTACCAGCAACCAGGCGCGGATAATAACAACAAAACGATTTGCTAAGCGTGCGGCAGATTGTCGCACCTATACCATTTGCGTCATGCTCTACATGAGTCAATGAAACATGAAACAACAGATTATTGGAATTATCGGGGTATTACTCAGTTGCTCAGCTCTGGCGGCCGAAGTTGGTCGCGATGTCGTCAATCAGGAGGACGATATCAAGCTACGCCAGTTGGCAGAACGTATCCCTAGCAATTGCCGGGTGGCCGCTACGCGAGACAGCAACGATCAGCCGGTATTTTTCTGGCAACACACATTTAATGACGGTACGCGTGACTTGGTGATGGCGACCTCACTCGAGGGCCGCCTGCAAGGGATTCGTCGCGTGACCTATGGCGGTAGTCGCAGTCTGGGTTGCCACTTTCCTTTGCTCGCCATCGTCAAGGGCGGGCAATGGGGTTGGCACTTGGTCTGGATGCGTATGAATAAGGGGGTGTATTACGCACGCATGGATGGTGCGGCCTGGGTATCCTCACCGCCCAAGCGTATGTCCACCGATGATGTCAGTTATATCGAGCTGACATCGCTCAATACACAGGTCAACCTCAATTGGCTGGAGATTCGCAATGATGGCTCTTCATTATTGCATCAAATGATGTCTGACGATGAGGGCCGCACCTGGAACAAGCAGCGCTAGCAGAATGTAGGATTTAGTTGCTGTTGGTGCTTGAATTCACCTAGATGGCCACCACTTAGTAGTCAAGCAACTTACATATTGAAGGAAGGCAAGCATGCGTTTCGACAAACTGACTACCAAGTTTCAACAAGCATTAGCCGATGCTCAAAGTATTGCCGTCGGCAATGACAACCCGAATATAGAAGCATCACATTTGCTTTTGGCACTATTGGGCCAGGATGATGGCGGTACGGCATCGTTATTGGCACGTGCAGGTGCCAACCTCGCCCCACTGAAAGCTGGCTTGCAAGCTGCGATTGACAAGCTGCCCAAGGTGCAAGGTAACGGCGGTGAAGTCTCTATTTCCCGTGAGCTCAATAACCTCCTGAATGTCACTGACCGTAACGCCCAGAAGCGGAATGATGCTTATATCGCGAGCGAAATGTTCCTCCTCGCCCTGGCGGATGACAAGGGTGATACCGGTCGCCTGCTGAAAACCCATGGCTTGACCAAGCCCGCACTTGAGCAAGCCGTGAATGCTGTACGTGGCACTGATAACGTCAATAGCCAGGAGGCTGAGGGCAATCGCGAGGCCTTGAAGAAGTTCACGGTAGATCTCACCGGGCGTGCCCGTCACGGCAAGCTGGATCCCGTCATCGGGCGTGATGATGAGATCCGGCGTGCCATTCAGGTATTGCAGCGTCGCACCAAGAACAACCCGGTATTGATCGGCGAACCCGGCGTGGGCAAGACCGCCATTGTTGAAGGCTTGGCCCAGCGTATCGTTAATGGCGAAGTGCCAGAAACGCTCAAGAACAAGCGAGTGCTGGTGCTCGATATGGCGGGCCTGCTGGCGGGTGCCAAGTACCGTGGCGAGTTCGAGGAGCGCTTGCAGGCGGTATTGAAGGAGCTGGCGCAGGATGAAGGCCAGACCATCGTCTTTATTGACGAAATCCATACGATGGTGGGTGCAGGCAAGGCGGAAGGCGCCATGGATGCGGGCAATATGCTCAAGCCAGCGTTGGCGCGTGGTGAGCTGCACTGCGTGGGCGCAACTACATTGGATGAATACCGCAAGTACATTGAGAAGGATGCTGCGCTGGAGCGCCGCTTCCAGAAGGTGCTGGTGGACGAGCCTTCAGTTGAGGCAACCATCGCCATCCTGCGCGGCCTGCAGGAAAAGTATGAAGTGCACCATGGCGTGGAGATCACTGATCCTGCGATCGTGGCTGCTGCCGAATTGAGTCATCGCTACATTACTGACCGTTTCCTGCCGGACAAGGCCATCGACCTGATCGACGAAGCTGCTTCGCGCATCAAGATGGAAATTGATTCCAAGCCGGAGGCACTGGATAAGCTGGAGCGCCGCCTGATTCAACTCAAGATTGAGCGTGAAGCTGTGCATCGCGAAAAGGATGAGGCTTCGCAAAAACGCTTGTCGTTGATTGAGGACGAAATCCGTCGCCTGGAAAAAGAATATGCCGATCTTGAAGAAATCTGGAAGGCAGAAAAAGCCCAGGTTCAAGGTAGCAAGCATTTAAAAGAGGAAATCGAGAAGGTCAGGCTGCAAATCGAGGAAGCCACGCGCAAGGGTGAATGGCAGAAGGTCTCTGAGTTGCAATATGGCAAGCTGCCGCAGCTTGAAACCCAACTTAAGCAGGCTGCCAGTGCGGAAGAGGGCGAGCAAAAGCCACACCGCTTGCTGCGTACGCAAGTTGGTGCAGAAGAGATCGCCGAGGTGGTCTCGCGTGCAACAGGCATCCCTGTCTCCAAAATGCTGCAAGGCGAGCGCGATAAACTACTGCACATGGAAGACAAGTTGCACGAGCGTGTGGTGGGGCAGGATGAAGCAGTTCGCTTAGTCAGCGATGCGATCCGTCGTTCACGCTCTGGGCTGTCCGATCCGAATAAACCTTATGGCTCTTTCTTGTTCCTTGGGCCTACTGGCGTCGGCAAGACGGAGCTTACCAAGGCATTGGCGGGCTTCCTGTTTGATTCGGAAGACCATCTGATCCGTATCGACATGAGCGAGTTCATGGAAAAGCATTCCGTGGCGCGCCTGATTGGCGCACCTCCTGGCTATGTGGGTTATGAGGAAGGTGGTTACCTGACCGAGGCTGTACGCCGCAAGCCTTATTCGGTGATTTTGCTGGATGAGGTGGAAAAGGCCCACCCGGATGTGTTCAATGTGCTGTTGCAAGTGCTGGACGATGGCCGCCTGACGGATGGACAAGGTCGTACTGTCGATTTCAAGAATACGGTGATTATCATGACCTCTAACCTGGGTTCGCAAATGATCCAGAACATGAGTGGTGATGACTACCAGGTTGTGAAACTGGCTGTCATGGGCGAAGTGAAGGCTAACTTTAGACCGGAATTCGTCAACCGTATTGACGAGGTTGTGGTGTTCCATGCACTGGGCGAATCACATGTGAAATCGATTGCCAGCATCCAGTTGCAGAACCTTGCCAAGCGCCTGGTTGCTCTGGAGATGCAGCTGGATGTGAGCGATGCTGCCCTGGCTGAAATTGCCAGTGCTGGTTTCGACCCGGTGTATGGCGCGAGGCCACTCAAGCGTGCCATCCAGTCCGAGATCGAGAATCCACTCGCCAAGGAAATCCTCAACGGCAACTTTGCTGCGAAGGATACCGTGCACGTGGATTTCAAGGGCGGGCGCATGCTGTTCAGCAAGGCCTAAGTCAGGCAAGGGCATGACAGCCCTTGCCCATGCTTCACGACAACACTGGCTGCTCTAGCAGCCAGTGTCATTTCTACGGTGAGGCAACCGTGCTTGCGATTAAGATATTTACGGGTTAAATGCTTGCGGCAATACAGGAATCTCGATGCCCGCAGCCTGCAGTAGCGGGGTGGATTTTCCCAGCCCACTTTGTTGCATGAGCGGGTACGGAATTTTCTGTACCAGCGTTTTCAATGCTTCTATCTGCAAGATGGTGATGGTGCCGTAGGCATGCTGGATGAGTCCTTGTTCCGAGAGGCCTTTCAACTCCTTGTTGATGCTCTGGCGTGAGAGCGAAAGCATGAAGCTCATTTCATCCTGGGAAATCCGCAGGTCTATCAGTGTGCCTTCTGCCGTGATGCTGCCATAACGCTCTGCCAGGTTGAGCAGCAGATGAATCAGCCTTTCCCTGGGGCGCTGGATCAGGGCATGGCTGTTTTGCACTGCCATGCCATGCAGGCGTTCGCACAGCACATTCATGAAGGGGGCCATCAATTGCGGTAATTTAGCCAATATATTCAGGATGACCTGCTTGGGGATCAGGATCAGGCTGGTCTGTGTGCGGGCGACGAAATCCCAGGGAATGGGGGTGCCGGTAAATATCTGGATCAAGGCCAACATATCACCATGCTGATCCCAGGTGGGGGAGGTGAGTTTCCTGCCGTCAGGGTAAGCCAGCTCGACGAAAATAATACCGGTCAACACGATAATCAGGTGGGGAGGATCTTCATTGGCATCCATCACTTTCTGTCCACGCCGGTAGTGCTTGATGAAGGCGGCGGCGATCAATGCTTCCCGTGCCCTGGGCGGGAACAGCCGAAAAATCGAGTGTTGTTCAATTTCATGATGGATATTGAACTGATGTGGGCTTCTCATGAGGGTGTGATCCTGAAGTTGTGCAGATTTTACCACCCTCTGACCAAGCAGGAAGGTGCCGGTGTATTAAGTCTGGATTAAATCCTATCTCTTTTTCATATTCTATTTTGGAATATTAATAATAATTATAAGTCTAGAAAATTGTAAACATCTTGATATTGTTTTGACGGCTGAGTTCATACACTAGGCGGTATTGTAAATCCTGATCTGATGGATCGTGTGTGAAAGGGGCTGGAATGACTGGGCAAGAACAAAAGAAGAATCAAGCAGGGAACCACGGCAGCTTGATGGGCGTGGGGATGGCCTTGTTGCTGGCTGCCATGCCGGTAGTGGCTGAGGAGGCGCAGCCGGACAATGCTGCTGCCAAGAGCAGTGAGGCAGCAGCGGATGAAGGCGTGGCCCTGGGCACCGTGACCGTGACGGTGCGTCGCCGCGAAGAAAGCGGCCAGAGCGTGCCGACTTCGCTCACCAGCGTCACCGGTGCCGATTTGGCTGATCGCAAGATCAGCCAGGTGCAGGATCTGCAACAAGTCTTACCTAGTGCCAACGCGGCCTTTATGCATGCACGCGTTTCCAGCGTTGCCGTGCGCGGTATCGGCAGCAACCCCGCCAATGAAGGCCTGGAGGCCAGTGTTGGTATCTATGTTGATAACGTCTACTATGCCCGACCGGGCATGCTAGCCATCGACCTGATCGACCTGGAGCAGGTAGACCTGATTCGCGGCCCTCAAGGTACCTTGTTTGGCAAGAACACCACCGGCGGCGTGCTCAACCTCACCACCAAGAAACCGACCTTC
The DNA here is from genome assembly GCF_054588515.1 of Methylobacillus methanolivorans. Taxonomy (NCBI): domain Bacteria; kingdom Pseudomonadati; phylum Pseudomonadota; class Betaproteobacteria; order Nitrosomonadales; family Methylophilaceae; genus Methylobacillus; species Methylobacillus methanolivorans. Next base: position 138,783 of record NZ_BAAILT010000005.1, on the reverse strand, counting down.
ACCCCGGAGAAGAGCCTGGAATTTTCCGCCGGCAATCGCGGCTACTATCAAACCCTGGCTACCATTTCCGGCCCGATCAGCGATACCGTGGCTGGGCGCTTGTCCTTTGCCAAGACCCATGACGATGGTTGGATCAAGAACGTCAGCAATGGCAAGCGGCTCAACAGCATTGATCGCGATGGTGTGCGCGGCCAGTTGCTGATCAAGCCCGATGAAACCTTCGACCTGCGCCTGATTGCCGATTACAACCGCGAGGATGATTCCCAGGGTACCCTGGTTCCTTATGGATTCGGCCCGGTCAGGACCGGGTCTACCTGGCAGCAATTGGTTGCCGGTTGGGGAGGGCAGCCACTGATTACCGACCCCAAGAAGTACAAGGTCAATATCGACAGCAGGCAGCGGGTGGAGGTCAATCAGGGTGGCCTGTCGGCCGAGGCCAACTGGCACTTGCCCAGTGGTTTTGATTTCACCTCGATCACTGCTTGGCGCACCTGGCAGTTCGATCCACACAACGATGCCGATTTTACTACGGTCAATCGTATCGAGAACACAGGCTTCCATGTCGATCACAACCAGGTTTCCCAGGAATTGCGCCTGGCATCGCCCAAGGGCGAGCATTTCGATTATGTCGTAGGGACTTATCTCTATTACCAGAAGATCAAAAGTGATTATTTTGTCGATCCTGGTAGTACCCCATTGGGTGTTTCGAAAATCAGGACTTACGGCGAGTCGACGACCAATAGCTATTCATTGTTTGGCCAGAGCAACTGGCACCTAACCCCGCGCCTGGATTTGACCACCGGCTTGCGCGGCACTTATGAAATCAAGAAAGGAAGCACTTACCAGACCCTGCCAACCACAGCAGCCTGGGATTCTGGCAATCTGGAAGTCACCAATTTCAGCCCATCGATACTGGCATCGCTCAACTACCAGTTCACGCCCAATATCATGGGCTATGGTTTGGTGGCGCAGAGCGAGAAGTCAGGCGGGATCAATATCAGCGGCGTTGGTGCCGGGCGCACGGCAGGGGCCAACAGCCTGAAGATCGATCCTGAGCGTGCGCGCAATGTGGAGCTGGGCGTCAAGAGCACCTGGTTCGAGAAGCGCTTGTTTGCCAACGTCAACCTGTTCCAGACCAGGATTTATGACTACCAGACCACTGGTTATATCCTCGATACCAATGGACTGGCGACAGCAACCCTGACCAATGCCGGCGATGCCAAAAGCTATGGCCTGGAGTTTGATATCAAGACCGCGCCGGTACGCGGGCTGTCGTTCAACCTCAACGGTGCTTATAACCATGCGCGCTACACGTCATTCGACAATGCGCCTTGCTCGGCAGAAGCGGCAGCCGCAGGCAAGAGCGTGTGCGACCTCACTGGCAAGCCTTTGGTTGGCGCACCTGACTGGACGGTGAATACCGGTGGGCGCTATGACTGGCTGGTGGGTGACAGCGTAAACCAGTACCTGGTGGTCAATTATTCCTGGCGCTCGGAAGCCGAGGGCAGCATTGATACATCGCGCTATGCCCGTATTCCTTCCTATGGGCTGCTGAATTTCTCTACCGGCTGGCAATTTACCACCGGCAAGCATGAATGGGACATCTCCCTCTGGGCGAAGAATGCATTGGACAAGCACTATTTCCTCACTGCCCTGCCATCACTCGGCGGAGGTTATATTGCATCCACAGGTGCACCGCGCACCGTAGGCATCACTGCCCGACTCGATTTCTAGCGAGTGACGGCAGGCCTGGTGCCTGCCGATTTTCCATATGTTGGACACGCTTACCATCTACAAAAGGAATCAAGCATGAACACGATTGCTGATGCTTTTCAGTCCCGCCAGCGCGGCAGCAGCGCTTCCGCCAAGGTCAGGGCGCAATTGGACTATCCGGTCATTGATACCGATGTGCACACCAACGAATTCAATCCGCTGCTGGAGGATTATGTGGCACAGTATGGCGGCGTCAATATCGTCGACGAGTTCCGCAAATCCGTGAAAAGCGGGCGTTCCATCTTTGCCAAATGGTTCGAGCTGTCGCCGCAGGAGCGGCTCAACCAGCGTGCCTTCCGCCCGCCTTATTGGGTTTTGCCGGCGGCCAATACGCTGGACCTCGCGGCCACCGGCCTGCCTGCGCTGTTGCACGAACGCTTGCAGGAGCAGGGCAGCGACTTTGCCGTGGTTTATCCCAACCTGGCGTTGTTCCCGCAGCATTCCGGCAACCACGACCTGCGCCAGTCGCTGTGCCGGGCGCTCAATCACTATCATGCCGATATCTTCCGTCCGTATGCGGATCGTCTGACGCCGGTGGCTGCCATTCCCCTGCATACTCCGCAGGAAGGCATAGAAGAGCTGGAGTTCGCCGTCAAGGAGCTGCACCTTAAAACCGCAGTGATCCCCGGCGCCATCCGCCGCCCGATCAAGTCACTGGCGGAAAAATACCCGGCCAAGGATTACCCTGAGCTGGCGGGCCGCACCCAGTGGCTGGATTTTCTCGGCCTGGACAGTGAGCACGATTACGACCCGTTCTGGGCCAAGAGTATAGAACTGGGCGTCAACCCGACCACGCATACGCATTCCATGGGCTGGTCTGGACGTTCCTCCGTCAGCAACTATATGTTCAACCACATCGGGCATTTTGCCGATGCTTCGCAGGCATTTGCCAAGGCGCTGTTCTTCGGCGGCGTGACGCACCGCTTTCCGCGATTGCGCGTGGCCCTGCTTGAAGGCGGCGCAGCCTGGGGTGCCGACGTATTCACCCACCTGGTCGATCGCTACCAGAAGCGCAACAGCGAAACCGTGCATCGCTACAACCCCGAACGCATCGACAAGGACTTGTACTACGAGCTCTTCCTGCGCTATGGCGCTGACCTCACACGCGGACGCGACTTCAGCCGCGAGGAAATCATCAGCCACATCGGCGGGCTGGAAATTGGCGACCACTCTCCCAAGCCGGACGAGCTGGATGATTTCGCCCTGGCAGGCATTACCTCGGTGGAAGACATCCGCGACCGCTGGGTGAAGAACTTCTACTTCGGTAACGAGGCGGACGACCGCACCGTATCCAATGCCTTCAACACCCGCGCCACGCCGCTGAACGCGCAGGTCAATGTCCTTTACTCGTCGGATTCCGGCCATTGGGACGTGCCCGACACCGAACAGGTGCTGGCCGATACCTGGCGCCTGGTGGAAGAAGGCGTGATCACCGAGGCCAATTTCCGCCATATGGTGTCGGACAAGCCTTATGAGTTCTACACCGCCAACAACCCGGATTTCTTCAAGGGCACGGCGGTCGAGCTGGCCAAGCAGGACGCGCAATCACGCGCATAAGTTTTTTATTCTGGACGTGACAAACACATGAGCACAAGCCTACCTTCGCCGCAAGACGACTACCTGTTAGGTCGCAGCAAGACCCTGCGTATCTTTTCCCTGTTCTGCCTGCTGATGATCTTCGATTTTGCCGATCGGATGGTGATCGCAGCGGTGCTTCCGCAAATCAAGGCAACCTGGCAATTGAGCGATGCGCAATCTGGCATGCTGGGCTCGGCATTGTTCATGTGCATGGTGCTGTTCGCCTTTCCTGCCAGCTTCCTCATCGATAACTGGAGCCGTACCAAAACCGCGGGGTTGATGGGCGGGCTGTGGTCGCTGGCTTCCGGCGCAGGCGCATTTGTCGTCAGCTTCCCGCACTTGCTGGTAACGCGAGCGCTGGTGGGCGTGGGCGAGGCAGGTTATCTGCCTGCCGCCCTGGCCTGGTTGTCCTCGGCCTTCCCGTTCCGGCGCAAGCAACTGGCCACGGGCATACTGTTATCCAGCCAGTCGGTCGGCACTTTGTCCGGCTTGATTCTCGGCGGCTTCATCGCCAGTCATTTCGGCTGGCGCTATGCCCTGGGCTTGCTGGCGTTGCCGGGCCTGCTGGTGGCGTGGCTGGTGTATTTCAGCAAGGATTTCAAGAACAGCACCCAATCATTGCATACCGGGCAGGCAGTGCCGGCAGCTCGCGTATTTTCGCTGCACGATGCCTGGGCGAAACTGCGCCTGGTACTGCATCGACCTTCGCTGTGGATCATGTTCCTGGCCTTGTCCGCCATGACCTTGTCCGCGATTCCCCTGCAATATTTTATGCCGACTTTCTTTAACCGCGTGCATGGCGTGCCCTTGCAGCAGGCGGCTTATATCAGCAGCGCCATCATTTTGTGCAGCGCGATTGCCGGCCCGGTGGGCGGTTGGTTTCTTGATCGCCGGGCCCAGATCAGGCCAGCCAGCAAATTCACTTTTGCCATCACTGCTTTTTTAAGCACTGCCTTGATCTACCTGCTGGTATTCGGCGTGGTGGAAGGCTTGGGCACTCGTTTGGGCCTGATGATGCTGGCAACCTTCGTCAATTTCAGCATCATCAGCATGGTCATGACAGTAACGCAGGAACTGGTGCCCTCGCAGATGCGGGCCTTTTCCTCAACGTGCTGCATCGTCACTGCGCACTTGCTTGGCTCGGTGCCGGGGCCATGGCTGGCTGGCCTGTTGTCCGATGCCTATGGCTTGACCCATGCCTTGTTGTTCATGACGACAAGTTGCAGCGTACTGGCAGCGACAGTATTGCTGGTGGCCAAGCGTTTCTACACCCGTGATTTCGAGCGTACGGCAGAGTACAGGACCGCGGTGGCCGAGGTGCACGCATGAGTCTGGCAGCAGGTCCCTACCATGTGCTGGCCAAGCCCGCAGGGGCGGCCTGCAACATCGATTGTACCTATTGTTTCTTCCTCTCCAAGGACAATCTCTACGAGGACAAAAAACCGCGCATGACGCCGGAACTGCTGGAGCAATACATACAGCGCCGCCTGGACAACCACGAGCGCGAAGTCGAGATTGCCTGGCAGGGCGGCGAGCCTACCCTGATGGGCCTGGATTTCTACCGCCTGGCCATGGAACTGGTGGCGCGCCACAAGCGTCCGCGCCAGCAGGTGCGCCACACCATACAGACCAACGGCGTGGCCCTGAATGACGAATGGTGCCGTTTTTTCAAGCAGCACAATTTCCTTGTCGGCCTGAGCATGGACGGGCCGCAGGCCCTGCACGATGCCTACCGGGTCGACAAGGGCGGGCGCGGCACCTATGCACTGGTGGAGCGTGCCTGGTGGCTGCTGTGCAAGCACGAAGTGGAGACCAATATCCTCTGCTGCGTGCATCGCGCCAATATGGAGCAGCCGCTGGAGGTCTACCGGCATTTCCGCGATACCCTGGGCGCGCGCCACCTGCAATTCATCCCCATCGTCGAGCGCGTCACGCCGCAGTTACTGCCGGTGGCGGAAATCGGCTGGGGCAAGCGCAGGCCCATCTACCTGCAACAGGGCGACCTGGTGACCTCGCGCTCGGTGCGTGCCGAACCGTTTGGCCAGTTCCTCAGCGCGATCTTCGATGAGTGGGTCAGCCGCGATGTTGGCCAGGTATTCGTGCAGACCTTCGATGCGGCCTTGGGCAACTGGCTGGGCATGCATTCCATGTGCATCTTCTCGCCCACCTGCGGCAGCTCGCTCGCCATGGAGCACAACGGCGACGTCTACGCCTGCGATCACTACGTGGAGCCGGGCTACAAGATAGGCAACGTCGCCGAGGACACGTTCGAGGCCATGCTGGACGCCGAAGCGCAGCAGGCCTTCGGTCAGGACAAGCTCGACAAGCTGCCGCAATACTGCCGCCAGTGCGAGGTGCTGTTCGCCTGCTACGGCGAATGCCCGCGTAACCGCTTCATCAACACGCCGGACGGCGAGCCAGGTCTCAATTACCTGTGTGCCGGCTACCGGCAGTTTTTCAATCACATCGACGCCCCAATGACGCGCATGACCCAGTTGCTGGCCAAGGGGCAGAATGCTGAAGACATCATGGCGGCGGCCTGACTTCGTTTTGAACCACAGTAGATCCAGGAAATAACCATGTCAAAAATTTTGCCCAAACCAGAACAGCCATTTACCGGTGAGATTCGCGAAACCATACAAGAATCACGCGCAGTCAAGCCGGAAATTCAGTATCCGCCCAAGCAGGCTCCCAACGTCGTCATTGTGCTGCTCGATGATGTGGGCTTTGGCAGCGCTTCCACTTTCGGCGGCCCGGTGCCGACGCCGACACTGGATGCGCTGGCCGGCGAGGGCCTGCGTTACAACCAGTTTCATACCACGGCCCTGTGTTCGCCGACCCGTGCTGCCTTGCTCACTGGGCGTAACCATCACCGCGTACATATGGGGACCGTCGGGGAGGGCGGAACCGGCTTCCCCGGCTATGACAGCATTCTGCCCAAGAGTGCAGCTACCCTGGGCGAGGTACTGCGTCAGCATGGCTACAACACCGGCTGGTTCGGCAAGAATCATACGACGCCGATGTGGGAAGTCAGTCCGGCCGGGCCGTTTGACCGCTGGCCAACAGGCCTGGGTTTCGAGCGTTTCTACGGTTTTCATGGCGGTCAGGTTTCCCAGTGGGAGCCGCCCATCATTGACCAGTTTTCGCCGAAGGAACCTTACCGCGACAAGCCGGACTATCACCTCAATGAAGACCTGGCAGACCAGACCATACACTGGATCAAGAACCAGAAAGCAACTGCGCCCAACAAGCCATTTTTTGCCTTCCTGGCACCTGCCGCTTGCCACGCGCCGCACCATGCACCCAAGGAGTGGATAGACAAGTTCAAGGGACAGTTCGATCAGGGTTGGGATCAGTTGCGCGAGGAAATCTATCAGCGCCAGCTCAAGCTTGGCATCATCCCGCCCGGCACGCGGCTGACGCCTCGCCCGGAGGAGATTCCTGACTGGGAAAGTTATCCAGACCGCTACAAGCCGGTCGCATCGCGCCTGATGGAGGCCTATGCCGGCATGTTGGCGCATACCGATGCGCATGTAGGCCGTGTCGTTGATGCCATCAAGGAGTTGGGGCAGTGGGACAACACCTTGTTCATCTATATCGTGGGCGACAACGGGGCCAGTGGTGAAGGCACGATCCACGGTGCCTGGAACGAAGAATTTCTGTCCGGTGGCGAGGGGCAGGAAGATCCCGAATGGATTTTGCAGCGTATTGATCAGATTGGTACCCGCCATAGTGAAAACCATTTCAATGTGGCCTGGGCCTGGGCACTGGATACGCCTTTCCAGTGGATGAAGCAGATTGCCAGCCATTTTGGCGGTACGCGCAACGGTACCGTGGTGTCCTGGCCCAAGGGTATTAAAAACAAGGGCGGTATTCGCAGCCAGTTCCATCACGTCATCGATATCTTTCCGACGGTGCTGGAGGCGGCGGGTATCACGGTGCCGGAGGTGGTCAATGGGACGCCGCAAGAACCGCTGGATGGCATCAGCATGCTCTACAGCTTCGATAAGGACGACCATCCCGGCCTGCGCACGACCCAGTATTTTGAGATGCTTGGTAACCGTGCGATCTATCACGAGGGCTGGATGGCGTGTTGCTTCCATGGACGTTTGCCATGGAAATTGAGTCAGGTCGAATTCGGTGACGACGAGACCTGGGAGCTGTATCACGTGGCTGCCGATTTCAGCCAGAGCGAAGACCTTGCTGCGCGCTACCCGGAAAAGCTCAAGGCACTGCAGCAGAAGTTCGTCGAGGAAGCCAAGGCGAATCGCGTCTTCCCGCTTGATGACCGGCTGATTGACCGTTGCGCCTTGCATTTGCGGCCCAGCCTGACGGATGGACTATCGCGCGTGACCTATTACCCGGAAAACGTGCGCCTGTCGGAATTTGCCGTTGTCGATTTCAAGAACCGCTCCTTTGACCTCACCGCCTATCTCGATATTCCAGCGCAGGGCGCAGAGGGCGTGATCGTGTGCCAGGGTGGCAACATGGGCGGCTGGACGTTTTATGTCAAGGATAACAAGCCGGTCTATCTCTATAACTGGGTTGGCCATGAGCATTATGTCGTGGCCGCGGAAACGCCCTTGCCTGCCGGTGAGCTTGAATTGAAGCTGGTGTTTGACTACGACGGTGGCGGTGTCGGCAAGGGTGGCCTGGCCCGTATTTTCATCAATGGCGTGGAGAGCGCACAAGGTCGCGTGGAAAAAACCATGCCTTTCATCATGTCCTGGAATGCAGAGGGTTTTGATGTGGGCCGTGATACTGGTGCGCAGGTTGGCCCCTATGAAAACGGTTTCCCTTTCAGCGGCACGATTCACAAGGTCGATGTAGACCTGCGCTCATTCCCCGATGCCGAGACGCAGGCCTTGGTCGAACGTGGCAGGGCAGCGGCGCAAGCCGCCAGTGATTGACGATGATCATTTAAACAAGGAAAGAAAATGTCAAAAGTATTACCTAAACCAACACCACCTTTTGCCGGCGAGATCGGCGAAACCGTGGGCGAATCCCGCCCTTCCAGGCCGGAGATCCAATATCCGCCCAAGCAGGCTCCCAACGTGGTGGTCGTGTTGCTTGATGATGTCGGTTTCGGCAGCTCCTCCACTTTCGGCGGCTTGATCCCGACGCCGACGCTGGATGCGCTGGCGGGCGAAGGTTTGCGCTACAACCAGTTTCATACCACCGCCCTGTGTTCGCCAACACGGGCAGCCCTGCTCACCGGGCGCAACCATCACCGTGCGCATATGGGCACGGTGGGCGAGGCGGCGACGGGTTTCCCCGGCTACGACAGCGTCATCCCGCGCAGCACCGCCACCCTGGCCGAAGTGTTGCGGCAGAATGGCTACAACACGGCCCTGTTCGGCAAGAACCATGTGACGCCGATGTGGGAGCTGAGCCCGGCCGGCCCGTTTGACCGCTGGCCTACCGGCCTGGGTTTCGAGCGCTTCTATGGGTTTCATGGCGGACAGACCTCGCAATGGGAACCGGCGATCTACGACCAGACCACGCCAAGAGAGCCATACCGCGACAATCCCGATTACCATCTCGACGTTGACCTGGCCGACCAGGCCATCAACTGGATACGCAACCAGAAAGCCAGCGCCCCCGGCAAGCCATTCTTCATCCACTTTGCCCCCGGTTCCTGCCATGCGCCGCACCAGGCACCCAAGGAATGGATCGACAAATTCAAGGGCCAGTTCGACCAGGGCTGGGATCAGTTGCGCAAGGACATCTACCAGCGCCAGCTTGCGCTGGGCATCATCCCGCCAGGCACACGCCTGACGCCGCGCCCGGACGAAATCCCTTCCTGGGATAGCTATCCCGAGCGCTACCGCCCAGTGGCTACCCGCCTGATGGAAGCCTTCGCCGGCATGCTGGCGCATACCGATGCGCAGGTGGGCCGCGTGGTCGACAGCATCAAGGAGCTGGGCGAGTGGGAGAACACCTTGTTTGTCTACATCGTTGGCGACAACGGTGCCAGCGGCGAAGGCACGATCCACGGTGCCTGGAATGAAATTGCCGGCTTCAGCGGCGGCGAGGACCCGGAATGGCTGCTCGCGCACATCGACGACATCGGCACCAAGCGCTGCGAGAACCACTACAACATCGGTTGGGCCTGGGCGCTCGATACGCCCTTCCAGTGGATGAAGCAGGTCGCCAGCCATTTTGGCGGCACGCGCAACGGTACCGTGGTGTCCTGGCCCAAGGCCATCAAGGACAAGGGCGGCATCCGCAGCCATTTTCATCACGTCATCGACATTTTCCCCACCGTGCTGGAAGCGGCCGGCATAGCAGTGCCGGAGGTGGTCAACGGCACGGCGCAGGATAGCCTGGACGGCGTGAGCATGCTGTATTCGCTGGAGCAAGCGGACAAGCCCGACCAGCGCACGACGCAGTATTTCGAGATGGTGGGTAATCGCGCCATTTACCACGATGGCTGGGTCGCGGCCTATTTTGGCGGCCGCCTGCCATGGGAAATCGGCAAGCTAGAAGCCAATAGCCGGGCCGAGACCGCAACCTGGGAGCTGTACCACGTGGCTGAGGATTTCAGCCAGAGCATCGACCTGGCCGGGCAATACCCGGACAAGCTCAAGGAGCTGCAAGCCTTGTTCCACGTGGAGGCGTTGCGCAACAACGTATTCCCGATCAATGACGGCCTGGGAGTGGATCTACAGGCATCCGCGCGCCCCAGCCTGACGGACAACCGCGACCATTTCACTTTCTACCCAGGCAATATCCGCCTCAACGAGTTTTCTACCGTCAGCCTGAAAAACCGCTCTTTCGACATCACCGCGCATCTTGAGATTGCCGCGACTGGCGCCGAAGGCGTAGTGATCTGCCAGGGCGGCATCGTCGGCGGCTGGAGCCTGTATGTGGAGAATAACCGCCCGGTGTATCTCTACAACTGGTATGGTCACGAGCACTTCCGCATCACAGCCGAGCAGCCGCTGCCAGCTGGCGAGGTGACGCTGACGCTGGAATTTACCTATGACGGCGGCGGCTTCGGCAAGGGCGGCCTGGCGCGCCTGCTGGTCAATGGCGCAGAAGTGGCGCAGGGGCGCATAGACAAGACCGTGCCTTTCCTCTTCTCCATCAGCGGCGAGGGGCTGGATGTCGGGGTGGATACCGGTTCACCGGTAGGCGATTACGAACATGGCTTCCCGTTTACCGGCGGTCATATCCGCAAGGTGGATGTGCATTTGCGCTCGGGCTTCGACAAGGCGCAGTTGCAGGCGATTGCGCAGGGCCAGGCGGCAGTCAAGGCGCTGGGCGATTAAGGCCGGGTTTCTGCATTGAGCTGCCTCTGGAGCCAGTCCGCACGCTAGCCGTGCGAACTGGCTTTTTTCCAAATGCAGCTCTGCCATGATGGCGATAAAAATTGGGGATGATGGGAATTCGGCAACGGCTGTGCTGTCCTAGAGTTCAGTATGGCCTGTCATGGCCTGGTTAGATCTGGCACATTGCCAGGAGGATGAGATGAGACTAGTGATTGCTGCCTTGCTAGGCAGCTTGGTGCTGGCAGGATGCGCGACGACCCAGCAGCAGAAGGAGCCCCAGATTCAGCGCATTTCTGCGGAGGAGCTGGAAAAGCTGTTGCCGCAACCTGCACCATTCATCACCTATGATGAGTTGGTGCGCTTGTCCAAGGCCGGCACCAGCGCCGACGACATTATCGCCAAGATCAAGGAAAGCCACTCCCGTTACGACCTGACGCCTTCCAAGGCGCTGGAGTTGAGCAAGCAGGGTGTAGATGCCAAGGTGCTGGATTATATCTACAGTAGCCGTGAGCAGGCCTTGCGGGATGGGTTTGCTGAAGAGCTGAACAAGCGCGAAAAGGAAAAAGTGCTTGAGCAAGAAAAGCTGCGCCGTGAGTATCAATGGCGCAATCGCGGATTCTACGATCCATTCTGGGGACCAGGTTACGGACCATATTGGCGTGGTTATTATGGCCCGCGTTGGGGCTGGTGGTAAGCGGTAGATGCAATCATGGGGCTGGAGTTTTCCAGCCCTTTTTTATTGTCGTGAGTGATGGCTTGGCTTAACGATCCATGTCACGTGTTGCTGCGCGCCAGCGTAGTTTTTCCGAATAGCGGTGCCGTGCCTGTAAGCGGGTATCTTTAAGAATGATTTCCAGCGTTTCGCCCAGGATGCGCACCACACCAAGGATGGGGATCACCAGCATTAATCCGGCTACGCCAGCAATTGCCTCTCCCACCAGAAACATCATGATCGTGAGCAACGGATGTATACGCAGGCTGCGACCCACAATGGCTGGCAGGAAGAAAAAATCATCCAGCATGCGAATCAGGATAAATAGCCCGGCAAGGCTGTAAATAACGCTGATGTTGCCTGGCATATCGGTGGAGGCAACCAGCGCTACAATGGCAAAACCCAGTAGCGGCCCCAAGTAGGGAATCCAGCACAGGATGGCGACTGTCAGGCCGAGCATGAGCGGTGAGGAGATGCCCAGTGCCCATAGGCCTAACGTTGTTAGGATGGTGTCAATCACCGTCATTTTCATGAGCCCGACAAAATATAGTCGTGCTGTTTGATCTACGGCGTGGATCAGATAAAGCGTTTTTTCAAAAAAGGCATTGGGAACCGCAGCGCCAAGCATTTTCCTGAAGTTGGCACCGTCCTTGAGCATGAAGAAGGTGATGATGGGGGTGAGCAATAATGACGGGAGCCAAGTGGCCAGGCCGCTCAGTATTTTGCCCAGGTATTTGTCGGAGAAGTGTTCCGAGACGTCAGTGATCTGTTGGGAAATATTGTCGCCAAAGTGCGATGTCTGCAAGAAGCTGAATTTTTCTTGTATGCCTTCCACCAGTTGTTCAGCCAGCACGGCCCCACCCGCGGAGTAGTGTGCAATCCCGGCTTGCCATGATGCCGCGCTGGCGACGACTAATGGATAAACCAGCAATAAGCCAATCACAGTCACCATCAGGAATGCGCCGCTGAGCGCGACCGCAGCAATACCCCTGCCCGTGCCTGCAGCTACCATTTTCTTTTCCAATGGAGCCAGCAGGTAATACAGGATCAAGGCTAGCAGGAAGGGCACGACCAGCCAGAGGATTTTCTTGAAGATCAACAATAACAAACAAGTGGTGGTAATGATGCCGGCCCAGGCGACAGGGCCAGGGCCATGGTTCTCACTGAGCACGGGAGGCTGCTGTATGGTGTTTTGTTCAAGTTCTGGAAACTGGCTGCGACGTAGGCTGCAATGCTGGGAAATGGTGTCTGCAATTTGCGGGTGTGTATGCAGCAAATGCAGGAAATCATCGCGAAACAGCACAGCAAGCACGCAGTTTTCAATCGCACGTACCTGGGTGTGGCGCCGCATGTTTTCTAGTAGTGCGCGTTCACCAAAAAACTGACCGGCTTCCAGTGTGCCAAGGATTTGCCCATCCAGCGTGACGCGTACTTTCCCTGCCAGGATGAAGTAGATCGCTTGCCCTTCTTCTTGCGGGTCGTAGATGATTTCGTCCTGCACGTAGCTACGCTGGTGCAGCACATTATTCAGTGTATCCAGTTCGTGGTTGCTGAGCCCTGCTAGTAATGGCACTTCACGTAAGACCATCTGATGGTGGGGTGCGATGGGGTGGCGGAAACGGTTGAGTAGCATGAGTGGGCTCTGGACTTGTATTGCGACTATTCTATCCGGAGAAGGGGGGATCGCAAGAGGATCAGCGGCGAAGCAAGGATGAATTGCAGCGTGAAGTTGGCTGGGCCAGTGCAAACAAGCAACCAGGCCCGCCCGGGATGGTAGCAAGCCTGATTTCTGGCAGGTTAATTGCGCTGGCGGCGCCGACGTGTAACCAGGCCCAATACGCTGAATCCGGCCAGCAGCATTGCATAGGCACTTGCTTCCGGCACGGCGGCGATATTGGCAACTACCTGGATGGATTGCAGGTTGATCGCCGCGGTGCCTATCACGCCTTGGGACTCATATATATCCTGCCAGTAACCCTCCTCTACCCATTGGTCGGGTTCGCAGATTCCATATTCGTCACAAGGCCCTGGCACGTAATAGCCGCCGGTGATAATCCACTCCTGACCCATATAGACATCAATCATGGTGTAGTCTGCCCAAGCTTCAAAAGAACCAGCGATTGTGGGTAGAGTCGTACCAGGAATGATACCTGTTGCGCTGAAACTGGAGCCATACCCGTCAGTGCCGGAAAATGATGCTCCTGGGCCGCCAATGCTCACACCCGCGGCACCCAGGCTACCGTTTGACGCGTCATAAGTGCCGGAATAGGTGATGGAGTAGCTTTCGATGATCTGGCCGGGATGCGCAGTAAAGGACAAAGGCAGGGAAAAAGCGCCTGAAAAACTTTCGTAACTAAAATAACGGCCACCGTCTGCGCTGACATACAGCGAGCCGCCAAAGTTGATGGAGACGCCGTTGGTAACACCGGATATTGAAGCAATACTGTTATCCAGTATTTGCTCGCCGTAATATGCATCATTGATCTGGAACTGGAATGTATCCGGATCGTAGCTGATATCGACGGCGTTGGAGTTGATGGTGGTAGGGGCAGCCAGTGCGGGAGCAGCGGTTGCGAGTATGGCGACGACACTCAAGTAACGCATCTTCATTTTGAATCTCCCAGGGTGATGGAGACTATGATTATGGGCGCTTTAAAAGTATATTGATATTGCCTGTTAATGGTCCGAATGGACTATCGAGATTGTCTTTTGTGATTGCGCAGATTTGAGGTGGGAAGTAGTTCTCTATTTTTCGCTGTCGCATTCAGCCGTTATACTTCTTCCCATCAGGCTAAGCCTCTCGGGAGTCATTTCATGCAGCAGCAACATCACCAGATCATCCAGCATACCAACGGGCGCCGTTTGTATGATATTACGCCTGCTGTGACGCGGTGGGTGGAAGACTCCGCTATTCGGCACGGCTTGCTGACGTTGTATATCCAGCACACCTCGGCCAGTATTCTCATTAATGAGAATTACGATTCTGATGTGCTTGTGGATATGGAAAGCTTCTTTGAGCGCTTGGTGCCTGATGGCGATGCGTTGTTCATTCATACTGCCGAAGGACCGGATGATATGCCAGCGCATGTACGCTCTGCATTGACGCAGACCAGCATCTCCATACCGGTTATGGATGGCAAGGCCGCGCTGGGAACCTGGCAAGGCATCTTCCTCTATGAGCACCGACGCATGTCGCATACGCGTAAGGTGTTGCTGCACTTGCTCGGTGAATAGAAACGACAGAAAAGCGCGTGGTTTCTGATGGTTTGAATATACTTTTTATAGTCCGGAGTTGAGTGGTGCCCGGTAGGGGGGTTACTTTACCACGCTCCAGCTCAGCGGGTCGAAAGGCTTGCTCTGGAGCCGGAGTTCGAAATAAACGCCGTGTTGCTCGTTGCCGCCGCTATTGCCAACTGAGGCAATCGTATCCCCGCCCTTGACGTTGTCGCCGACCTGTTTCAATACGGCCTGATTGTTGCCATATAGGCTCATGTAGCCGCTACCGTGGTCGATGATGATGAGATTGCCAAAACCGCGTAGCCAATCTGCAAATACTACCTGGCCACTGGCGACGGACTTGACTTCGCTGCCCTCATTAGCGCGAATGAACAGGCCTTTCCATGAGATACCGGTGTCGGCGCGACTGCTGCCAAAACGATTGGTGATTTCACCGCGTACCGGCAGGTTGAGCTTACCCTTGAGTGAGGCGAAATTGGTGCCGTCGAAGGCATTGCTGGGCAAGGTTTCATTGCGGCCAACGATCTTGCTGCTGGGTGTTTTTTCACTGGGTGAAGTGGTTGCCTGTCTGGATCTTTCCCGAGCGGCTTCACGTTGTGCTTTTTCCCTGGCAGCCTTTTCACGGGCTGCTTGTTCGCGTGCGGCCTTGGCAAGCTTTTCCATCAATTGCGTCAGGCGTTGTTCGTCGCGCTTGAGTTTGTCGATCTCGTTGCGTTGAGCACTGATCTTGCTCGACAGCTGTTTGACTAGTTTATCGCGCTGGCTTTTTTGTTGTTGTAGCTCCGCGCGTTCTTTTTCCTGTTGCTCTTGCAGGGTATCCAGTTCCGCCAGGGTTTTGCTGGTTTCCGCATTGAGCGTCTCTATCTTGGCAATGTTTGCGGAGGCTGCATCCATCAGTTCCTTGCGCGCGCGTGAAACGTAGCCGAAATAATGCAACTGGCGCGTGGCGGCGTTCGGGTCTTGCTGTTGCAGCAGAACCTGGGCCTGGTTGGGTTTGCCATGCAGGTATTGTTGATAGAACTGCTGGTTCAGCAGTGATTGTTGTTGCTTGAGCTCAGCTTCGTGTGCGGTTTTCTCACGGCGCAGCGCTTGCAAGGTCTGGCTGCTTTCCTGTTGCTGCTGTTTGAGGTCAACCAGTTTGCGGTTGGCATCGCTGATCGCCTTTTCACTTTTCTTGAGGGCATCGGCAGCTTCGGCGTGTGCTTCCTGCGAGCTACCCAGCTCCTTCTTCAGTGACTCCAAGCGCTGATGGATGACATCTAGTGCTTCACGCGGCTTTTCAGGCTCGCTCTTGGCAGCCCATGCTGCTGGCACGGCAGAAAAGCTGCTTGCCAGCAGCATGCAGAGCCAGCGTTTATACATCAGCTATTGCGCCTGGAAGTTGACCAGGGATTTTCCGGTCATGTCGGAAGGCTGCCTGAGGCCCATCATGGCGAGCAGCGAGGGGGCCAGATCGCAAAGCGAGCCTGTGCCAGGGGCAGCCAGAGTTGCTGGCTTGCCGATGAAGAACAGCGGCACCACATTGGTGGTGTGTTGCGTATGCGGCTGGTTATTCTCGTAATCAAGCATTTGCTCGACGTTGCCGTGATCTGCCGTGATGAGCATTTGTCCGCCTATGCTTTCCATCGCCTTGACGATGCGGGCGAGGCAGGTGTCTATGGTTTCCACTGCCTTGATGGAGGCATTTAGGTCGCCGGAGTGGCCAACCATGTCGCAATTGGCATAGTTGCAGATGATGGCGTCATATTTCTTGCTGAGGATAGCGGCTTCCAGCTTGTCAGTGAGCTCAAAGGCGCTCATCTCTGGTTGAAGGTCGTAGGTGGCAACCTTTGGGGATGGCACCAGAATACGATCCTCCCCGGCAAACACCTGTTCTTCACCGCCGTTGAAAAAGAACGTGACGTGAGGATATTTTTCTGTTTCGGCGATGCGTAATTGCGTCAGGCCTTGCTGCGCGACATATTCGCCAAAGGTGTTTCGGATTTCCACTGGAGAGAAGATCGGCGTGGCGCGGGTTTCTGCCTTGTCATACAGGGTCAGGGTGTAGAAGCCTGCCAGTTTGGGCTGGCGACGGCGGTTGAAGCCTTCAAAGTCAGGGTCAAGCAATGCATGGGTCAATTGGCGGGCACGGTCAGAGCGGAAATTGACGAAAATCACCACGTCGCCATCTTCCATGCTTACCGCCTGTTCGCCAGCAGGGACGATGGCAGTTGCCTTGACGAATTCATCCTTCTCGTCGCGTGCGTAAGCCGCTTGCAAGCCTTGCAGTGCGCTGGTGGCAGTGAATTCACCCTGCCCATCGGTGATCAGGTTGTAAGCAGCCTCGACGCGGGGCCAGCGCTTGTCTCTATCCATGGCATAGAAGCGACCACAAATCGAGGCGATTTTGCCGCCGCCAATGCGTACACAGGCTGCTTCCAGTTTTTCCAGGTAAGGTTGGGCACTGATGGGTGGGGTATCACGGCCATCAAGGAATGCATGCACATATACCTTTTCCACGCCTGCCTTGACTGCCATTTCAATTGTGGCGTGGATATGATCCTGATGGCTGTGAACGCCACCATCAGAGACGAGGCCCAGGATGTGAATTGCCTTATGGCCAGCTTTGGCCTTGTTCACCGCTTCCAGCAATACTGGGTTGGTAAAGAATTCGCCTGATGCAATCGAGCGATTGATGCGCTCGAAATCCTGGAATACCACGCGCCCGGCACCAATATTCAAGTGACCGACCTCAGAGTTACCCATCTGCCCGCCCGGCAAGCCGACGAAGGTCTCGGAGGCATTGATCAGGGTGTGCGGGTATTCTTTCCAGAAACGGTCAATGTTGGGGGTGTTGGCTTGGGCGATGGCGTTGTCGCGGCTATCTTCACGGTAGCCGAAGCCATCGAGGATCACGAGTAGGGCGGGTGTTACAGTCATTGGGGTCAGGATTCCGGTGAACTCAATCAATAGCCCTGTATTTTAGAGAGTTTTTGCCAGTTACGCATGTTTAATCATGGATTTCGTCTGCCGGGAATGGTTTTTGTTCCGATTTTTACAATCAGGGCTTGAATTTTCCCTGGCTGGCATCATCTAGTCACAAATGGCCGCCTGTCAGGCGGGGTAATTTGAGTACAATAGTGCCTTTCGGGCATATTCTTGAGGTGACTGTGGATTTTTTTGCAAACAACGCATTGTGGATTGGGCTGGCAATAGGTTCTGGCGTGATGTTGCTATTGCCGACGATCAAGCGTGGTGCTGGGGCAAGTGTCAGCGCCAGTGAAGCTGTTATCTTGATCAATCGCGCCCATGCCGTCGTGCTGGATGTGCGTGATGATGCTGAATTTGCAGCCGGGCATATTGCCGATGCCAAGCATATCCCTTTGGCACAGTTGCCAGACCGTTTGAAGGAGTTGACCCGGTTCAAGGATAAGCCGGTGCTGGTGTATTGCGAAAGTGGCGCTCGCTCTGCCAAGGCGGCTGCTATCCTAGCTAAAAATGAATTCAAGCAGGTGCAGCAATTACAGGGCGGAATCAAAGCTTGGCAGGATGCCAAGCTGCCCTTAGTGAAAGGATAGAGTGTGGCGAATATCCTCATGTACACCACTGGTACTTGCCCTTACTGCATCAATGCCGAGCGCTTGTTGCTGAGCAAGGGCGTGACCCAGATTAATAAGGTACGTGTAGACCTTGAGCCAGAGCTCAGGGTGAAAATGATGGAACAGACTGGCAGGCGCACTGTTCCACAAATTTATATCGACGATGTGCATGTGGGTGGTTTCGATGATCTACGTGCTCTCGATATGGCTGGCAAGCTGGACCCGATGCTGGCGAAGTAGTGTCATGGTTTTGTAGTACAAAACCTGCGCTGATGCGGATAGAATGACAAGCTTGAATTTTAGACGCATCTAAATATTTTATTTAATTTATATATGGGGAAGCGCTTAGCGCGACCTGAATCAAGGGAAGAGTCATGGCAGAAGAGCAGGCAGTAGCACAAGAGCAACAACCAGCATTCGGTATTGAGAAGGTCTATGTGAAGGATCTCTCACTTGAAATCCCGCATGCCCCACAGATTTTCATTCAGCGCGAAGCTCCCCAAGTTGCGATTGAGTTGAGCAATGCGATGACTCAATTGGAAGAAGGCATTTATGAAGTTGTCGTGACGGTAACGGTCACTTCCAAAATTGCTGACAAGACTGTGTTCCTGGTGGAAGTTGCGCAGGCTGGTATTTTCCAGATTCGCAACGTGCCCGAAGACAATCTCGATATCATCCTGGGTGTGACTTGCCCGAACATCATTTTCCCGTACGCACGCGAAACTATCTCCGATATCGTGACTCGTGCTGGCTTCCCACCTGTCTTGCTGAACCCTGTCAATTTTGAAGCGTTGTATGCACAGCAAAAGCAAGAACAGGCCAAGGCTAATGGCGCAACAACCCACTAAGTGGTTGCTGGCGGCGGCTCTGCTGCTGGTGCCTGCATTGGCATCAGCAGTTGAGTTCCGTTCTGTTTCCGTACCTAAGGCCGTGCTGTATGACGCGCCATCCGCACAGGGAAAAAAGGTGTTCATTCTCGGCCAGGGTTATCCCGTCGAGGTGATCGTCAATCTGGGCGACTGGATCAAGGTGCGTGATGCGCAGGGCGGCCTCAATTGGGTAGAGGCCAAGCAGTTAGCCAACAAGCGGACCGTGCTGGTCAAGGGTGGCCAGGCCGATGTGCGGCAGGCTGCCGATGCAGCGTCGATATTGCTGGGCAAGATCGACAAAGATGTTGTGCTTGATATGCTGGAATCTCCGGTCAATGGCTGGGTCAAGGTCAAGCACAGGGATGGCATGACAGGGTATGTGTTAGCTTCATCCTTGTGGGGCTTTTGATGCGGCTTTATAAGTAGTTCATGATGAAAATTTCAGTTTTAGGCGCTGGCGCCTGGGGTACGGCGCTGGCCCTGCAAATCAGCCGTCAGCATCAAGTTTCGCTCTGGACGCGTAACCAGGCGCATATCATGGATATGCAGGTGACACGTGCCAATGTGCAGTATCTTGGTGATTTTGCCTTTGGCGACCAGCTGACGGTGGAGGGAGATCTTGCTCGCGCACTGGATGGTGCAGACCTCATTGTTTCTGTCGTGCCAACCAATGGTTTCCGTAATGCCTTAAAAGACATCAAGCGCCTGGGCTGCAATGCTCCTGTGGTATGGGCATCCAAAGGCCTGGAAGCTGCTACTGCCAAGTTACCGCATGAAGTTGCGCAAGATGAGCTGGGTGATAGTCGCGATTGGGGCGTGTTGTCTGGGCCGAGTTTTGCAGCTGAGCTGGTGCGCGGCCTGCCAACAGCAGTCACGTTAGCCGCGAATAATGCAGATTTTGCTGCAAAGGCAGGTGCAATGCTGCATGGAGGTAATTTCCGTGTTTACACCAGTACTGATGTCACCGGTGTTTCGGTTGGTGGTGCGCTCAAGAACGTATTGGCGATCGCAGCCGGTATTAGCGATGGTATGCAGTGTGGCAACAATGCACGTGCAGCCTTGATTACGCGTGGCATGGCTGAAATGACGCGTTTTGGTGTGGCACTGGGCGGTGCCAAGGAAACCTTTATGGGCCTCACTGGGGCCGGTGACTTGATACTCACCTGTACCGGGCAATATTCACGGAATCGTGAAGTGGGCCTACGTCTAGCCAACGGTCAGACCTTGCAGGAAATTCTCAAGACCCTGGGCCATGTGGCTGAGGGTGTGCATACGGCGCGTGAGGTCATCAAGCGCGCCAGCCTGCTGGGTGTGGAAATGCCGATTACGCATGAGGTGGATCAGGTGCTGTCACATGGCCGCTCTCCACGGCAAGCGATGGAAAATCTGTTGAGCCGTGAGCAGAAGTCAGAGTCGTTATAATCACGACATGATTTGTACAAAAAAGCACCAGTGATGGTGCTTTTTTGTTTTTAAGGACTATTCAATGGGAGCTTGAGTCGCTGGGGTATTCTTGCACCTAATTACACTAGATGCTTATACCGCGCCAGCAAAGTCATGTTGGCGCCATGCCTCGTAAAGCAATATAGCTGCCGAGTTCGACAGATTAAGGCTGCGGCTCTCTGGCATCATGGGCAGGCGCACTCTGTGCTCGGGGGTAAATTCGGCACGAATCTCTTCTGGTAGTCCGCGGGTTTCCGGGCCAAACACAAACACATCACCAGCCTGGAACTGGATATGGTGGTGATTGGTGCTGCCTTTGGTCGTGAGTGCAAACATCCGGCGGCTTGCCAACGCTTGCTTACATGCCTCCCAGTCTTCGTGGACAACCAGGCTGGCATATTCATGGTAATCCAGCCCAGCACGCTTGAGTTGCTTGTCTTCCAGAGTAAAGCCGAGTGGTTTGACCAAATGCAGGCGCGTGCCACTATTGGCACAAAGGCGAATGATATTGCCGGTATTGGGCGGGATTTCCGGTTGGTAGAGCACGATGTCGAACATGATATATAAAGGCAAGAGTTGGTAATCAGGCGCCATTTTACATGGCAGTGGCCATGCCCTGCTTGATGTTACTCCGATACTGTTCTCGCAACCACCCAGCACTCTACATACCTTGCACCCGCTGCCTTCACCGTTTTTGCCAAGGCGTTGAGGCTGGCGCCCGTCGTCATCACATCATCCAGCAATATCACATGCTGGCCGGTCAGGTCAGCGTTACACGCAAAAGCTCCTTGCATATTCTTGATGCGTTGCTTGTAAGGCAGGCTGGCCTGCGGTGGCGTAGGTTTGATGCGATGGCAGGCCTCTAGGTGAATGGGTAAATGTAGTTGTTTGCTAATGACTTTAGCAATTTCCGCAGATTGGTTGAAGCCCCGCTCTTGCAAGCGTTGCCGGTGCAATGGCATGGGAATCAGGCAGTCGGCTGGTAATGGCTGGCTTATATGAGCAGAAAACAATACTCCCATGGTGCGTGCCAGGGTAAATAATTGTCCATATTTGTATTGTTGCAGCACTGTAGAGAGTGGAAATTGGTACTGAAACAAACTGCGCGTTGCATCAAACATGGGCGGGGCCTGCAAGCATTGCCCGCATAACAGATTGCCATTACTGGGCAGTGCACATTGGGGGCAGACATGATCAGTGTGCCAAGGCATATCGCGCAGACAGCCATCACATAGCCCTAAGGTACCGCCTTGCCGACTTGAGCAAAGCAGGCATGACTGGGGGAGTAGTGCTTCGATGAGTCCTGCAAGATGCATCGCTTGTTATTCAGTCGCAGAAGGAAGCTAAATTGTAATGCTTAATTTCTGCCTGTTGGCACATGGCTCAATATGCAGTCATGTGGCCTACCTTGCTTACTGGGTTTCTAGCTTGATGTCCTGCCAGGATTCCTTTTGTGCCTTTATCAAGGCGGAGAGTCCTGCAGGGACAACGACTAAAAATGCAATGGCCCAGAGGATCAGGATTAAATGTACGGCACTTCCGGCCATTGGAATCAATACACCCGCAAAGATCATGGAAGCAAGCAGGCAGCCTGATATGCCATAGAATCTATAACCCGCATATTGGGTATATTGCCGTACCTGCGGGCTGGGGTGCTGAATATTTGCCGAGTATACAAAAATGGAAATCCCTATCCAGATAAATAGCACAGGGAAGGCTGGCATCAGCAAAGTCGCAATGATCGAGCCTAGATTGAATATCTGGGCGCATCGCTTTTGAGATTGAGCGCTGATGGTAGGGCTTGCTTGTTGCCTCATGATCTTGATGACCGAGTAGTGATGGTCAATCAATGATGAGCGCTTTTTTAAGATAAATATAACGAAACTTATTTGAATTTATTATTTAATATTTTTATATTAAATCTTGGCGGGAAGAACGAATTCCGTATGTTGTGACCAATTGGAAGGAGCATTGGCTACGTCGTGCAATAAAGCGATATAGCTGGCGAGCTCCTGATTATGCCGTTCACGTGGATACACGAGGTATATGGGATGAGAAAATTCCGGGGTTTGCGCCACAATCTCAAATATCCCTTCATCTAGGTATTTTTGCACGACCCGGGTCCTAAAATAGCCACTGCCACCGTGCTCAAGAATATGAAAAAGTGCCAGGGGGCCAAGATTGACAGCCATGCTGGATTTCAGCCGGCCCGATAATGCGGTGTCATGCTGCAGGCGGAATTCATCTCCCCAATCAATAAAAATATAGGGTTCGGGTTGCTGCTTGGAGCGAATGCAGATGAGTTTTTCTTCCAGGATTTCCGTGACCTGCATGCCTGGCCAATAGTCAGGATGGTGAACTAGTGCTGCATCCATTGTGCCAGCGACCATTTGGCTATGAAGTTGCTTGGGGTCTGCCACAATTGCTTTTACAAATAGCGTGGGATATGTGGTTTTGAGAGCGGATGTCCAAGATAAAAGTAATGGGTTCCACAGGCTGACCTCACCCCCAATGGTGAGCATGGCATTGGTGCCCTCGGGGAACGGCAGTTCTCGACGTGCCGCTTCCCAGGTCTGGACAATCTGGCTGGCATAGGAAACAAATTTTTCGCCATGCGACGTCAGCTTTGCGCCGCTACGATTCCTGACAAACAAGATGCAGCCCAGGGCTTCTTCCAGGTTCTTGATTCGTGTGGTGACAGCAGTCTGGGTGATATGAAGCTTTTTTGCCGCATTGATAAAGCTGCCTGTACGGGTGATCTCAAGAAATGTCAGCAGTAAGTTATGATCCATGATTATAAAAAATTGATATTAAATTAATTTAAATTAGTGAATATTTTATCTATGTTAATAGCGCAATATGCTGATGCGCTACTTTCTCACATGAAATTATTTCTTACATTCATCAGAGCCTAGACTGACAGCGAGATCAATCGCTCGCCTACATAGGTGGGTGAAAATCTCCTTTAGCATGAAGTTTCATTTCAATGACTACATTAAAGGAGAACGTGATGAAGATTTTCAATAGCGCCATCGTGTCAGCTTTTCTTGTCATCTTTATGCCGAACGCACATGCGGATAATTCCGTGGATATGCCACCCGCACACAAACAAAAACATAATGTTCCTGATTCCACTGAACACGGGAATTACTTGGAGCCACAGGATCAAAGTACTAGCGGTGGAGAGCAAATGAAAGACGGTGCTGTGCCAGGTAATGCCAAGGAAAAAAGCCAGCGCTTCAAGCAACAACCTGAACAAGGTGGCACTGACGTGCAACAGAAAAAGTCTAAATAACCCAGTGCCTGTCAGGGAGGCTTTCTCGCATTAATGATTCCGTTTTGATTAATATTTAATCAGTTGTTTAATTGTTGTTGACTTGAATGTTGACAAGCTATAATCCGGGTTTTCAATTCCATTTTAATATCATGGCTACCAAAATCATCACGGCTAAGCAGCAGATGCGGGCGGCGCAAAGCTTCCCCTTCTTTTCGAGTCTTGCTGTGGTGGTACCAGTGTTGATCCCTTTCTGGATTGCCGCCTCCATTTTTACCTACTGTGCCATGGCAAACCATCCCTGTACTCGCGTGTGTGACTATCTCGTGCCCGCGGGGTATCGTTTTTATGGTTTGCTGGGCGCCTGGGTGGTACTGCTCAACTTTAGTTCCAATATGGCAGGTTGGGTGGGTGGGGGCTTGAATCTGGCCCTCATCATCTGGGCAATCAGTATCCTGGTGATCGTCCCACTGGGGGTGCGCGATATCTTGCGTGCACGCAAGGAGCCATGGCAGGAATATACCGTCGAGACAACAGAATAAAAGGAAACACATGCGAGATTCAGTGATTGATATACGTGGCCTGGACCGTGTAGAGCGTGCCAAGGTCCAAGCGCGCGTGGAGGCGCCACAGCGCTGGACTGTTGATGAAATCGTGGCACTATTTGAGTTGCCGTTTTCAGATTTGATGCACCGTGCACAATCTGTACATCGCGAGCATTTCGACCCGAATGGCGTACAAGTGAGTACGCTACTGTCGATCAAGACTGGCGGCTGTTCCGAGGATTGTGGCTATTGCCCGCAAGCGGCTCGTTATCATACTGATGTGGAAAAGCAGGACTTGATGCAACTGGAGGAAGTGCTGGCTGCGGCTCGTGCCGCCAAGGAAAATGGTGCCAGCCGCTTCTGTATGGGGGCTGCATGGCGTAGCCCAAAGCAGCGCGATCTTGAGCCAGTCTTGAACATGATTCGCGAAGTCAAGGCAATGGGCCTGGAAACCTGCGCCACGCTTGGGATGCTGAAAGATGGTCAAGCCGAACAATTGAAGGATGCTGGCCTTGATTATTACAACCATAACCTGGATACCGCGCCAGAATATTATGGTGATGTCATTACCACACGTACCTATCAGGATCGTCTGGATACGCTGGATCGCGTGCGTGAGCAAGACATCAATGTTTGCTGCGGCGGTATTATCGGCATGGGCGAATCCCGTGCGCAACGCGCTGGCTTGCTGGCTCAGCTTGCCAATATGGAGCGTCCGCCCGAGAGTGTGCCAATCAACCTGCTAACCCAGGTGGAAGGGACCCCGATGTATGGTATGGATGAGCTGGATCCTTTCGAGTTCGTACGCACGATTGCGGCTGCGCGCATCACTATGCCACAGAGCTTTGTGCGCTTATCCGCTGGCCGTCAAAGCATGCATGAAGGCATTCAGGCTTTGTGTTTCCTGGCAGGAGCTAACTCGATTTTCTACGGCGAGAAGCTGCTGACTACGGATAACCCAGAAGCCGAAACTGACCGTAAGCTCTTCGGCAAGCTCGGCATTCATCCGCTTTAATCCGCCGCATGTCTTCCATGCTGGAATCTCAGCCGGTGAAGGCAAACCCTCCATTGCTTGAAGCATTGCAGGCCGAGCTCGCCGAACGTACGAGCCTGGGTTTGCTGCGCCAGCGTCGCGTTTTAAATGGCATGCAGGGTGTGCATGTCGAGGTTGACGGTAAGCGCTTGCTCTCGTTTTGCAGCAATGATTATCTGGGATTGGCTTCACATCCTCATTTGATCGCTGCGATGCGTGATACCGCAGCGATTGCCGGGGCGGGTAGTGGGGCTTCGCATCTTGTTACCGGACACCAGCAAGCTCACGAGGCACTAGAGCAAGCCTTGCAAGCCTTGATGTGCCTGCCAGGCATTCTATTGTTCACCACCGGTTACATGGCAAATCTGGGCGTGATCACTGCGCTTTGCGGGCGCGACGATGCCATCTTTGCCGATAAGCTTAACCATTCCTCGCTCAATGATGCAGCATTGCTGTCGCGTGCGGAGCTCAAGCGCTTCCCCCATAACGACTTGAGCAGCCTGGAACGTTTGCTGGCGCAGAGCCAGGCTAGGCGTAAGCTGGTGGTGGCTGATGCTGTATTCAGCATGGATGGTGACCTGGCTCCTGTGCCTGAGTTACTCGCGCTATGTGAGCGTTACGATGCTTATTTGATGTTGGATGACGCCCATGGCTTTGGCGTGTTAGGGAGCGAAGGGCGCGGTATTCTCGAACATTTTGCGCTTGATTCGCCGCGAATTATTTACATGGCGACGTTGGGAAAGGCTGCTGGCGCGGCTGGTGCATTTGTTGCTGGCCCAAAGATATTGACCGATTACCTGATGCAAACTGCCAGGCCATATATATATACCACTGCCAGCCCGGCCCCAGTAGCTGCAGCAGCCATGGCAGGTGTGCAATTGATCCAGCAAGATCATGCACGACGTGCACATTTGCATCAGCTCATTGCCGAGTTCAGGGCCGCATGCCAATTGCAGCGCTGGCAATTGATGGCTTCTGCCACTGCCATCCAACCCATCATCATCGGCAGTAACGACGAGGCTTTGCAGGTAAGCAAGCGCTTGCTGGAGCAGGGCATTATCGTGCCAGCGATTCGCCCACCTACCGTACCCAAGGGTACGGCAAGGTTACGCATTTCCCTTTCTGCCGCGCATACGCATGAGGACATTGAGCAATTGCTGCAAGCATTACATACACTGGAAGCCACATGAGCCATCTGCATGTCGAGATCGTCGGCAAAGGCCAACCACTGGTGCTGATTCATGGCTGGGGCATGCATGGTGGCGTTTGGCAACCCTTGGTGAAAAAACTATCGCAGTCCTTCGAGCTGCACATTGTCGATTTGCCAGGCATGGGCCTAAGCCAGGAGGGAATTGCTAGTAATCTGGATGAAATGGTGGCAGCGCTGCTACCTGTCTTGCCATCACATGCACATGTACTAGGCTGGTCTTTAGGTGGTCTGGTGGCCATGCGATTGGCAGTACATTATCCTGAGCGGGTGAGTAAGCTGGTGCTGGTGGGGAGTACGCCATGTTTTATCAATACGCCATCCGGGCATCCCCAACCGTGGGAGCATGGTATTAATGCCAGCGTATTCCAGGCATTTGCGCGCCAGGTGAGCGAGGATTATGCCGCCACCCTAATCAAGTTTCTCACCTTGCAGTGTATGGGGGCACAAGATGCACGTGCCACTATCAAGGAGTTGCGCCTAGCCTTGGCTGCACGTCCTGCACCATCGCCGTTGACGCTCGAATCGGCATTGGATGTATTGCTGCAAAATGATTTACGTCCAGACCTGACTGTATTGCAGCAGCCTGTGCTGCTGGTACATGGTGATCGTGATACTTTGGCACCCGTGCAGGCGGCACATTGGTTGTCCCAGCATTTGCTTCATGCCAGCCTGCGCGTGATTGCTGGTGCAGGGCATGCTCCTTTCCTCTCTCACGCATCGCAGTTTGTCGATAGTGTGCGCGACTTTCTTCAACCCAATACAGAAGTGAACGGATGAGTGACGGTTATCGCATAGACAAATCCAGAGTGCGCGCCTCATTTGACCGTGCGGCGGGTAGCTATGATGCCGCGGCTATCTTGCAGCGCGAAGTGCGCGAGCGCATGTTGCAACGCCTTGAACTCATCAAGCTGACGCCACGCGTTATTCTCGATGCGGGCTGCGGTACTGGGCATGCCACGGTGGCACTGGGTAAGCGCTATCGCGATAGCCAGGTGATCTCGCTGGATATTGCCATGGGCATGTTGCAGCAAACCCTGGGACAGTACCCATTGATGAAGCGCATGCTTGCGCCGCTCACCGGCCAGAAACGACCTGTGGCATTATGTGCCGATATTGAAAACCTGCCGTTGCAACCTGGCAGCGTGGATTTGATCTGGTCCAACGTTGCTATCCAGTGGTGCAATGATCTGGATGCGGCTTTTGCAGGCATGGCTCGCGTGTTGCGCCCAGAGGGCTTGTTGATGTTCAGCACTTTTGGCCCTGATACACTGAAGGAGCTGCGCGCGGCTTCCAGCGATGGCAATGTGCATGTCAGCCGGTTTATCGATATGCATGATATTGGCGATGCTCTGGTGCGAGCTGGGTTTGCTGACCCCGTGCTCGATGTCGAGCGCTTTGTGCTCACTTACGATGATGTCATGGCTGTCATGCGAGACCTGAAAGCCATAGGTGCCCACAATGCTGCCGAAGGCCGTGCGCGTGGCCTGTTGGGACGGGGCTTCCTCGGGCGTCTGACAGAGGCTTATGAGCAATTCCGTCACGAAGGTAAGTTGCCCGCGACTTATGAAGTGGTATACGGCCATGCCTGGAAGGCGCAGCCGAAACAGCCAGGGTTGTCGACCGTGACCTTGCATCCGAGAAAACCAGCATGAGCAACAAGCAAGCTTACTTTGTCACTGGCACCGATACTGGTGTTGGCAAGACCATGATCAGCAGTCTGCTGGTACGCCAATTTGCCCAGCGAGGGCTACGCAGTGTGGGCATGAAGCCCGTCGCCTCAGGATGTGAGAAGCGCGATGGTCAGTTGATCTCTGAAGATGTTACCCAATTGCTGGCGGCCAGTAATGTTGATTTGCCATTGGCCTATATTAATCCCTATGCTTTTGAGCCAGCCATTGCACCGCATATCGCAGCTAAACAGGCGGGTGTGCAGATAGACCTGGATCATATCCAGTCAGCCTTCCAGCGCCTGCAGGCTTATGCTGAAGTTGTTATCGTTGAAGGGGCAGGTGGTTTTTACGTGCCACTGGATGACGAGCATGACATTGCCGACCTGGCGCTTAAGCTTGATTTGCCAGTGATACTGGTGGTCGGCATGCGCCTGGGATGTATTAACCATGCCTTGCTCACTGCAGTAGCGATCCAGCAACGCGGCCTTACCTTAGCTGGCTGGGTGGCCAATCAGGTCGATCCTGACATGGCAATGCTTGAGGAAAATTTGCAGACTTTGCGACAGCGTATGCCGGCTGCATACTTGGGGTTTGTGGCTTGGATTGGTCCGTCGCATACTACTGATATAATAGATATTGTCAGCGAGCTATTGAAATAGACTGGCTTGAGTGTGAGTGGCGATAGATAGGTTGCCGCATAAATGCCTACGATTGGTGATATAAGGCCTGTTGGTTGATGTATGCCAGCACCTTGCCAGGCAATAAGTAACGTGGAGTTTTGCCTTCCGCAAACTGTTCTCGAATCTGGGTTGCGGAAATATCCAGCGCGGTAATTTCCTGCTTCAATATTCCATTTTCTGCTTGCCTACACAGTAATTGTGCACTGGCGATTGCATGTTGTTGCGACCATTCATCTAGCGCTGTATGGCTCACAGGCAATGTCGTCCCCGGCCTGGTTGCGACCACGATATGCGCAAACTGCAACAACGCCTGCCAGCGGTGCCAACTGGTAATGCCAGCAAAAGCATCCAACCCCATCAGCAGGCAAAGTCTTGCCTGGCCTTGCAACTCTTCATTGAGCGATTGCAAGGTGTCTATAGTGTAGGAGTAGCCTTCTCGCTGTAGTTCCCGCGTATCCAGCTTGAATAGTGGATTATCGGCAATCGCAAGCGCTACCATGTCTGCTCGTTGCTGGGCCGACGTCATGGGCAGGTCACGGTGGGGCGGGGTAGCTGAGGGGATAAAGCGGACTTCTGTCAGATTCAGTCCTTCGGCCAGCTCCTGCGCCATGCGCAGGTGGCCGAAGTGGATGGGGTCGAAGGTGCCGCCCATGATGCCGATGAGCGGTAAAACCTGGGCTTGAGGGTTGTCGCCCACGTCCATCGTTATGCTGGTGAAGTGCAGGTGTGAGGGCATCAGGCCCGGACTTCTCCATCGCCCAGCACAATGTATTTCAGGCTGGTCAGGCCTTCGAGGCCAACCGGGCCACGAGCGTGCAACTTGTCGGTGGAAATGCCGATTTCGGCACCCAGGCCATATTCAAAACCATCCGCAAAGCGGGTGGAAGCGTTGACGATGACGCTGCTGGAGTCTACTTCGCGCAGGAACTGGCGGGCGCGAGTGTAGTTCTCGGTGACGATAGCTTCAGTATGTTGAGAGGAGTATTGGTTGATGTGGGCGATTGCTTCGTCCACATCGGCAACCACTTTCACCGAGATGATCGCAGCGAGAAACTCCGTGTAGTAGTCTTCTTCTGTGGCTGGTTTGGCCTGCGGCACCAGTGTACGGGTCTCGTTGCAACCACGAATTTCCACACCTTTGCTGACCAGCATCGCAGCCAATGCTGGCAAGGCTTCTTGTGCAATGCTGCGCGCTACTAATAGCGACTCAGCGGTATTGCAGGTGCCCAGACGCTGGGTCTTGGAGTTTTCCAGGATACGCAAGGCCTTATCAAGGTCGGCACTTTCGTCGACATAAATATGGCAATTACCGTCCAGGTGTTTGATCACGGGAATGCGTGCTTCGTTGGAGATGCGCTCGATCAGGCCCTTGCCGCCACGTGGCACGATGACATCAACGTATTCTTTCATGGTGATAAGCTCACCTACGGCAGCGCGGTCAGTGGTAGCGACGACTTGTACTGCTGTCGCAGGTAGCCCCGCAGCAGCGAGACCTTCGTGTACGATGGCTGCCAGGGCGCGATTGCACTGGATGGCTTCGGAGCCGCCCCGCAGGATGGCAGCATTACCAGATTTGATACAGAGGCCAGCAGCGTCTACAGTGACGTTGGGGCGCGCTTCATAGATGATGCCGATCACGCCCAGCGGCACACGCATTTTGCCAATTTGAATGCCGGAAGGACGATATTTGAAGTCGGACATTTCGCCAATAGGGTCTGGCAGGCTGGCAATCTGCTCCAGGCCTTCGGCCATGGTGGTGATGCCTTTTTCACTCAATACCAGGCGGTCCAGCATGGCAGGCTCCAGGCCATTGTTGCGCGCGGCTTCCAGATCGGCGGCATTGGCTGTCAGCAACGTGTCACGCTCACGGCGAATGGCCGTGGCAATTGCGCGCAAGGCCTTGTTCTTGGTGTCTGTATCAGCGCGAGCCATGGCGCGGGAGGCAGCACGTGCCTCCATGCCAAGCTGTTGCATATAGTGTTTGATGTCTTCCATTCTTGCCTCTATGCCTATTATTTCCTGCTGCCTATGCGTGCCAGGCCAAAGCACAAGCGCGAGATTTCCAGCCATGGATCCTGGTTCAACAAGCCTTTGCCCGCTTTGTCGATTTCCGCCAGTTTCTGTAGCGCTGCTTCTAGTTGGCGCATATTCAGGCGAGATAGCGCTCGTTTAACCAGGTTTTGCCTATCACCATAAATCCTGGCCTGCTGCATGGCACTGCTGACGTTGCTGCCCTGGGTTTCAGCATATTTTACCTTGATTAGTCCGCGCAAGACCCAGGCCAGTGCACTCATGATAGCCACTGGCTGCGCACCTTCATCGCGTAAGCCATGCAGGATGCGTACAGCATGTTCGCTGTCGCCGCTCAAGACTGCATCGCCCAATTGGAAAGCATCATAACGCGATACATTGAGTACGGCTTCCCTTACTTTGCTGCCGTCCAGTGCTCCCTCGGGATAAAGTAGCCCCAATTTCTGGATTTCCTGATGGGCGGCCAGCAGATTGCCTTCCACCTGATGTGCAAGAAACTCCAGTGTTTCCTGGTCGGTATGCTGTCCTTGCTGGGAGAGGCGGGAAGCAATCCACTGTGGCAATGCCGATGGTGCAACCTCATGTAGCGCAAGCGAGACGCCGTGATTTTCCAGTGCCGCAAACCAGGCGCTGTTCTTGGCATCGCGTTCCAGCTTGGGCAGGATAATGATGGTGACGGTGTCTGGGATAGGCTCCATCGCAAGGGCTTGCAGCACCTTACCACCATCTACACCAGGCTTGCCGGAAGGAATGACGATTTCGAGGATGCGGCGGCTGGCAAACAGGGAAATGGATTGGCCAAAGGCAGTCACTTGCTGCCAGTTGAAGTTACGCTCAACAGTCAGGCGGGTACGTTCGTCATGCCCTGCGGCGCGCGCTGTGGCACGGATGGCATCCAGGCTTTCGCGCTGGGCGAGTGGCTCATCGCCCATGAGCACATATAGCGGTGCCAGGCCTTGGGCGAGGTGACGCTCCAGCTCCTGTGGCTTGAGCCTCATTCCACGGTGTCGTCCAGCGGCGATTTTAAGTCTGCAGCGCGAGGCTTGCCTTGAACCGGTTTGACCACCATCAGGCGACGCAATAGTTCGCGCACTGCATCGTCTTTCATGTCGTTGTAAAGCCGTTCCTGCTCAAGCTGTTTCGCCAGTAATTGCGAGTCATCATAAGTAATCTCGCGCCTGCCCTTGATCGTTTGTACCTCGCCCCAGGTTTCACTGGAAGGATCGCGCAGGCGAAAATTGACGGTGTAGAACAGCTCGTATTCACGCACCAGGCCGCGTCCGCTCAAGGATAAGATGCGTTGTTCCTGCGCTTCGCTCATGATTTCCAGCAGGAGTTCAGCCTGATCCTTGGCACTGACAATCTTGACGCCATTCACCGCGAGTGAGCGCTTGAATGGCTTGGAAATTGAGATCGTCGGCCCTTGTATGTACAGGGTGTGGAACTTGAGGTCGGCAACGCCCCGCATCTGGAAGCCACAGGCTGTCAGGGCCAATAGCATGGCAAGCAGAATCCAGCGGGTAGCGCGCATATACATGGTTTATCCTACGACGATGTTGACGAGTTTGTTGGGTACGACAATGATCTTACGCACGCTGCCTTCGGCCAGGTATTTCTGGATGCTTTCCTGTTGTACCGCCAGTGCTTCAATGGCTGCCTTATCCAGCGTACGGGCGACGGTCATGCTGCCACGCAGTTTGCCATTGACTTGCAGCATCAGTTCAATCTCATCCTGCACCATGGCAGCCTTGTTGGCAACTGGCCAGCGAGTATCAAGCAGTTGGCTATTGGGACGTAGCTCTTGCCAGAGCGTATGGCTGATGTGCGGCACGATAGGCGAAAGCAATAGCACGACATTTTCCAGCGTTTCTTGGCGGATGGCACGCGTGATGGTGTCGTCGCCTTCCAGCTTGGCATAGGCGTTCATGAGTTCCATCACCGCGGCGATTGCCGTGTTGAAGGAGTGGCGGCGACCATAGTCATCACTGACCTTGTCGATCGTCTGATGCAATTGGCGGCGGAAGGCCTTGAGTTCGGCAGATAGTTCGCCGGTGCTGAAAGCCGTTGTGATACCGGCTTCTACATGCGAGGCGACAGCAGCCCAGACGCGCTTGAGGAAGCGGTGCGCGCCCTCGACACCCGCATCGGACCACTCCAGGCTTTGCTCGGGTGGTGCTGCAAACATCATGAACAGGCGTGCGGTATCCGCACCGTAATTGTCGATCAACTCCTGCGGGTCTACCGTATTGCCCTTGGACTTGGACATTTTGCTGCCGTCCTTCAATACCATGCCTTGCGTCAGCAACTTAGTGAAGGGTTCATCATGCTGGATCAGGCCGACATCGCGCATCAGCTTGTTGAAGAAGCGTGCATAGAGCAAGTGCAGGATGGCATGCTCGATGCCGCCGATGTATTGATCAACAGGCAGCCAGTAGTTGGCGCGCTCATCCACCATGCCGTTGCTGGCATCAAAGCTCGCGTAACGGGCAAAATACCATGAGGACTCGACGAAGGTATCCATGGTGTCGGTCTCACGCGTGGCTTTCTCGCCGCAGCTTGGACAAGTAGTGTCGTAAAACCCAGGGTCTTTCTTGATCGGCGAGCCGACGCCATCCATGACGACATCTTCCGGCAAGACAACAGGCAGCTGATCTGCTGGCACAGGCACTTCACCGCAGCTTGGGCAATGCACGATAGGGATAGGGCAACCCCAGTAACGTTGGCGCGAGATGCCCCAATCACGCAGGCGATATTGCGTACGCTTGTTGCCAAGGTTCTTCGCAGCCAATGCCGTAGCGATGGCATCGCTGGCCTGGTTGAAGTCGAGACCGTTGAAGTCAGCAGAGTCAAATAGAATCCCATGCTCGGTATAGGCTGCTTGTAAGGGCAGCTCCAATTCGCCATGAGCAGGCTTGATGACAGTCTTGATTGGCAACTTGTACTTGCTGGCAAATTCAAAATCGCGCTCGTCATGCGCTGGTACGGCCATCACTGCACCTTCGCCATAGCTGATAAGCACGTAGTTGGCGACCCATACTGGTAGTTGCTCGCCAGTGATCGGGTGCAGTACGAACAGGCCGGAGGCCATGCCCTTTTTCTCGGCGGTGGCCAGGTCGGCTTCGGCAACGCTGCCTCGCTTGCATTCGTCGATAAAGGCTTGTAACTCGGGGTTGTTTTTGGCGGCTTCTGTGGCTAGCGCGTGTTCTGCTGCAACGGCAACGTAAGTTGCACCCATGAGCGTATCAGGGCGAGTGGTGTAGACCTTGAGCGTACCTTCACCGGTGGCGAGTGGGAACTCCACTTCGCAGCCATAGCTCTTGCCGATCCAGTTGCGTTGCATGGTCTTGACCTGCTCGGGCCAACCTTCCAGTGTGTCGAGGTCTGCCAGCAGTTCTTCCGCATAGGCGGTAATTTTCATGAAGTATTGCGGGATGTCGCGCTTTTCAACCAGCGCACCAGAGCGCCAGCCGCGACCATCAATCACTTGTTCATTCGCCAGCACGGTTTGGTCGACTGGGTCCCAATTGACGGTTGCAGTTTTCTTGTAGATCAGGCCTTTTTTATAAAGCTCGGTAAATAGCCATTGTTCCCAGCGGTAATAGTCTGGTTTGCAAGTCGCGATCTCACGCTGCCAATCTACGGCCAAGCCCAGGCTTTTGAGCTGGCCTTTCATATGTTCAATATTGCTATAGGTCCAGCCTGCTGGTGCGACATTGTTCTTGATCGCGGCATTCTCGGCAGGCAAGCCGAAAGCATCCCAGCCCATGGGTTGCATGACGTTAAAACCACGCATGCGATGGAAGCGGCTCAGTACATCACCAATCGTGTAGTTGCGCACATGCCCCATGTGTAGCCTGCCAGATGGATAGGGGAACATGGACAGGCAATAGTACTTGGGCTTATCGGACTGCTCCGTGGCCGCGAAAGTGGCATTGGATTCCCAATAGGATTGCGCTTGTTGCTCGATTTCACGGAATGGATACTGCTGCTGCATGATGGTGGTCTGGGTAAAAATTCGGAAAGCAAAATTATACCTGAAGCGGCAGTATTTTCCCGAGACAAGCGCGAGCATCTAATGAGATAGGTGGCATGCATGAATGAAAGTGTAGCCGTGCATGGCTGATGGCTATCGAAGTGTTAAGCACTTTGTTTTGCATAATGTAATTTGCAAATAAGCGTGATGGTAAAGTCAATGCAGGAATTGGGGTGTTGCTTTTTTTGGAGCTGTCAGGATTATGTAAGCATTGATTTTTTTGAAAGGTTTGATACGCCTTGGCTTAAGGTGGGTAATCTATTTTTTACAAAAATTTAACATTTTTTAGTAAAAATAAATTAAAGAAACTCTTTTTAAATGCCGTTGGGACATGAGTGTGTTCAGTCATTTATAAAGGGGGACGATGTTGGATCAGGAGTCCATATTAGAGGTGTTGATGTTTACCCTGGGAGGGGAGCACTACGGCATCAATATCCTGAGTGTGCAGGAAATTCGTGGTTATGAGCAGGTGACGCAGATCGCCAATGCGCCTGAATACCTCAAGGGTATCGTCAATTTGCGCGGCATTATTGTGCCGATTGTCGATATGCGTATCTGGTTTGGCCAGCTTGAACCTACATATAACCAGAATACGGTGGTGATCGTATTGAATCTGGAAGAGCGCATTATCGGCATGGTGGTGGATAGTGTGTCTGATGTGATGGCACTTGATGCTGGCCAGATCAAAGGGCCACCAGCTATGGGTGCCGCAATGGAAGCTACATTCCTGCTTGGGGTAGCAACTGTGGATGAACTCACAGTCATGCTATTGAGCATCGACAAGCTTATGACCTCAGTGGCATTGGGCAGTGCCATTCAGCAAGTGTCGGCATAAGTAAGAACAATAAAAGGAGAAACAACTATGAAGTTTGCAGATTTGAACATTGGAGTGCGTTTGGGGGTCGGCTTCTCGGTGATTTTGGTGTTGATGGCGATCATGGCTACAGTTGGCTTGACTAGGATTTCTGCTGTTGGTGCCACTGCACAAAAGATGGCGGATGAAGATTTGGTCAAAGAGCGTTTGGCAACGCAGTGGTTTGGGAACGTGAAGGAAAATGGCGTCAGGACGCTAGCGTTCCTGAAAGTTAGTGATCCGGCAACGTTGGAGCGCTATAGAAAACAGATGCAGGAAACAATCGCGGTCAATGCTGCATTGGTGCAAAAGCTGGAGCCCATGCTGCAAAGTGCAGACGGCAAACAAAAAATGGCGACAGCGCTAGCAAAGCGCGATGCATTCAATACCTTACGCAACAAGTTGGTTGATATGCGCGAGCACAATGTGGATCAGGCTACGCTAGATCAAATCGTGGAAAATGAGTTTCTACCGGCCCGCCAAGCTTTTTACGACAGCATGGATGATATTGTAGATTTCCAGCGAGAGGTCTTGAATGCTGCTAATGCTGATATCCAAAGTGTCAAGTATTCCAGCAGCTTGATATTGGCCATATTGGCGGTGGTGTCAATTTTGGTGGGGGCGATGTCTGCATGGCGCTTGGCATTAGGTATCACCCGTCCTTTAGGCAGAGCGGTAGAGGTGGCGGAGACAGTGGCAGCGGGAGACTTGACGACTTCTGTTGCGGTGCATTCCAAGGATGAAATCGGTCAGTTGCTTCAGGCCTTGAAGAAAATGAATGACAACTTGGCGGGGATTGTCGGTGAGGTGCGTACTGGTACAGAAACGATTGCCACAGCTTCCTCACAGATCGCTTCGGGTAATCTGGATTTGTCATCTCGTACCGAGGAGCAGGCCAGCTCCCTTGAGGAGACGGCTTCAGCGATGGAGGAACTTACTTCCACCGTGAAGCAGAATGCAGACAATGCGCAGCAGGCTAATCAACTGGCTGCATCTGCCTCTGGCGTAGCGGTGCAAGGTGGGCAGGTGGTCGAGCAGGTTATTTCTACCATGCAGTCCATCAGTGATTCCTCAAAGCGGATTGCAGATATTATCGGCGTGATCGACGGAATTGCTTTCCAGACCAATATCCTTGCATTGAACGCCGCAGTGGAGGCAGCCCGCGCTGGCGAGCAAGGGCGCGGTTTCGCTGTGGTGGCAAGTGAGGTGCGCAATTTGGCGCAGCGCTCTGCCAATGCTGCCAAGGAAATTAAGAGCTTGATCACAGATTCCGTGGAAAGTGTGGAGGTAGGGAGCAAGTTGGTCGAGCAGGCTGGAGCAACCATGCGCGAAGTGGTGAACAGCGTGCAACGTGTCACAGATATTGTTAGTGAGATCAGCGCTGCCAGCCATGAGCAGAGCACGGGCATTGAGCAAGTCAACCAGGCGATTGGCCAGATGGATGAAGTGACACAGCAGAATGCTGCATTGGTGGAAGAGGCGGCAGCGGCTTCGC
The DNA here is from genome assembly GCF_054588515.1 of Methylobacillus methanolivorans. Taxonomy (NCBI): domain Bacteria; kingdom Pseudomonadati; phylum Pseudomonadota; class Betaproteobacteria; order Nitrosomonadales; family Methylophilaceae; genus Methylobacillus; species Methylobacillus methanolivorans. The sequence continues at coordinate 101,495 of NZ_BAAILT010000005.1, read as the reverse complement.
AGTCGCTACAGGATCAGGCGGCTAGCTTGGCACAGGCGGTGAGCGTGTTCAAGGTCAGTCATGTTCAGGCTCGGGCAGTAGCCCCGCGTGCAGCCAGCAAACCTCAACCTGTTGTGGCTAAGTCTAAAGTCTCTAAGTCAGCACCGCCTGTAAAAGCAGTGGCATCTTTAATGCCTGCGAGTGCAGGCTCCGCAGATGAGTGGGCTGAGTTTTAGTTAGCGACCCGTTGGCATAAAAAAAGCCGAACCATCATGGTTCGGCTTTTTTATTAGTGGCAGGTTTGCTTAGGTGGATTATGTACCTAAATTATTTAGATGAATTATTTACCTAAGGCTTGCAGTACCTGCGCACGGATATTGCTGACTTCGCCCAGGCCTGTGATTCGGACATACTTGGGGGCCTTGGCGCTGGCTTCAGCAGCCCATGTTGAGTAGTAGTCCACCAGTGGCTTGGTCTGGCTGTGGTATACCTCCAGGCGCTTGGCGACTGTTTCTTCCTTGTCATCATCGCGTTGTACCAGGTCTTCACCGGTGACATCATCCTTGCCTGCAACCTTGGGTGGGTTGAACACCACGTGGTAGGTGCGGCCAGAAGGCAGGTGAGTGCGGCGACCGCTCATGCGCTTGATGATTTCTTCATCAGGCACATCAATTTCAACCACATAGTCAATGTCCACACCGGCTTGCTTCATTGCTTCGGCTTGGGGGATGGTGCGTGGGAAACCGTCAAACAGGAAACCTTGCTGGCAATCTGCATCCTTGATGCGTTCCTTGACCAGGCCGATGATCACGTCATCGGGCACCAGGCCACCGGAATCCATATAGCGCTTGGCTTCCAGGCCAAGCTGGGTGCCCGCTTTTACTGCGGCGCGCAGCATGTCGCCGGTGGAAATTTGTGGGATGTTGAATGCTTCCTTGATGAAGGTGGCCTGGGTGCCCTTACCTGCACCTGGTGCGCCTAATAGTATGACTCTCATGTGGTCTCCTCTGTTCAATCCGCGATTATATCAGCCGCGCTTCATGCTGCTAGATAGTTAGCAATCGCAACAAATTTGGCTGGTGAAATATTTTCTGCCCGCAATTGTGGGTCGATGTTGAGCGTTGCAAAACCTGCGTCATCCAGTAATCCCTTGAGGGTGTTACGTAGAGTCTTGCGGCGCTGGGCAAATGCTGCGGTGACCACTTTCGCAAACAAGGCTTCGTCCTTGGCTGGATGAGGCAGGGTGGCATAAGGTACAGCACGTACGAAAGCCGACTCTACTTTTGGGGCCGGGTCAAAGGCCTCGGGCGGCACTGTGAGCAGGTATTCCATCTGCAAGCGGTATTGCAACATGACCGACAGCCTGCCGTAAGCCGCGCTGGAAGGCTCTGCCACCATGCGCTCTACCACTTCCTTCTGCAACATGAAGTGCATGTCGATGATATGCGGCACATTGTCGAGCAGGTGGAACAAGATTGGGGTGGAAATATTGTAAGGCAGATTGCCGACGACGCGCAGGCGTGGGGCGATACTGCCAAAGTCAAACTTGAGTGCATCGCTGGCGTGAATACTAAGTTTGCCTGCGGGGTAATAACCCTGCATCCATTCGATGATATCGCGGTCTATTTCCACCACGTGTAAGTGCGCCAGGCGCTCCAGCAATGGTTTGGTCATAGCCCCCAGGCCAGGGCCTATCTCAACCATGCAATCTTCCGCTTTGGGGGAGATTGCTTCAATCAAGCTATTGATAATGGCTTTGTCGGTCAGGAAATTCTGGCCGAAGCGTTTTTTTGCTATGTGCTTCATTGTGCTTGCTTACGGTTCTTGGCTAGGGTGATGGCGAGCTGGATTGCACTGAGCAGACTGCCAATCTCGATATTGCCTTTGCCTGCAAGATCAAGCGCAGTGCCGTGATCGACCGATGTCCTGATCATGGGTAGCCCCAGCGTGACATTGACGCCACCACCAAAGCTGGCATGTTTGAGCACAGGCAGGCCTTGGTCGTGGTACATCGCCAGCACGCAATCTCCTTGCGCCAGATTGTGTTGAGTAAAAAGGGTGTCGGCAGGTAATGGGCCTTTAAGGAGCATGCCTTCGGCGCGCAATTTTTCCAGCACCGGGGTAATAGTGGTGATTTCCTCCATCCCCAGATGTCCACCTTCACCCGCATGAGGGTTGAGGCCGGTGACCAAGATACGCGGGTTGCGGATGCCGAATTTGTTGACTAGGTCCTCATGCAGGATGCGGATAGTTGTCTCCAGGCTATCTTGCGTAATAGCCCGACTAACCTCAGCCAATGGCAGGTGCGTGGTTGCCAGTGCAACACGTAATTCACCACCGACTAGCATCATGACGACTTGCGGTGTGTGGGTGCGCTCAGCGAGGAATTCTGTGTGTCCGGTAAATGCAACGCCTGCATCGTTGATGACGCCTTTATGCACCGGCGCTGTCACCATCGCATCAAACTCGCCTTGCATGCAACCATCAATCGCACGTTCAAGTGTTTCTAACACATAGGTACCGTTGTGTGTATCCAACTGCCCGGCGATGACCTCGGCAGGGCAGGGTTGATGCAGGACGGTGAGTTGATCTTGTCCCAGGTGGCTAGGCCAGTTGTCAGGCGCGTAGCGTTGAAGCTGCAATGGCAGTGTTAAGGCCTGGGCGCGCGCTGCCAATACATCCTGGTCGACAATCACAACCAGGTGGCATGGCAATGCTTGGCCAGCCAACATGACACAGAGGTCAATCCCGATACCGGCAGGTTCGCCAGCCGTGATGACGATGCGGGGCAAAGTTTGCAATGGCTGGCCTAGTATTTGTCTTCCAGGCGATATTCGACATAGGCACGATCACGCAGCTCGCCCAGCCAATCCTGGAAGGCATCATCGGCCTTGCGCGCGCGGATTTCTTGTCTTGCCTTCATCCGTGCGGATTCCTGGGTCATGTCCTGCTTACGGCGCTCCATCACTTGCAGGATATGCCAGCCAAATGGACTACGCACTGGTTCGCTGATCTGGTTGATGGCAAGGCCATTCATCACTTGCTCGAATGCGGGCACGGTGTCGCCAGGATTGGTCCAGCCTAAGTCGCCACCATTATTGGCGGAAGCATCTTCTGAATACTGGCGTGCCAGTTCGGCAAAATCGGCGCCGTGATCCAGCCGCTCCTTGATCGACTTAATCTTCTGCTCAGCTTCCATCTCCGAAACGACTTCGCTTAGCTTGATAAGGATATGGCGAACATGGGTCTGATCCACGACCAGTGGTGAGCTACCGCCGCGGCGATTGAGCAGCTTCAGGATGTGGTAGCCATTTGGGCTACGCAATATTGGGGAGAATTGACCTGGTTGCAGGCCTTGTAAGGCATCCGTAAACAAGGCAGGTAGCTGGGCAGATGTTTTCCAGCCCAATACCCCACCTTCGAGTGCATTCGGAGCATCCGAGTAACCTGCTGAGATTTGGGCGAAGTCTGCACCTCCTTGCAATTCTTTCAAGGCGGTTTCCGCCTTGGCCTTGAGTTTTTGCAATTCTTCTGGCGTACCTTCTTCCGGTGCGCGCACCAGAATGTGGGCTACCTCGAATTCATCCTTGATATCGTTACGAGAGGACTGCGTGGTAAGGAAGTTGTCGATTTCTGACTCGGTGACATTGACGCGGTTATCAACTTCACGCTCGCGCAATCGGGCCAGAATGATCTCATTGCGGATATCTTCCCTGAACTTGCGGTAAGGTATGCCTTCGGCTTCAAGCGCTTTGCGGAATTCGCCAGTGCTGAGCTTGTTCTGTTCGGCAATCCGTTCAATGGTCTTGTCGAGCTGCGCATCATCTACGCGCAAGCCCGTCTGCGTTGCATATTGCAGTTGCAGCCTGTCGTTGATCAAGCGTTCCAGAATCTGTTTTTGCAGCACTTCGCGCGGGGGGAGCTGCGTGCCTTGTTTTTCCAGTTGGGCAGTCACGGTCTGGATACGGTCATTGAGCTCTTTTTCAGTAATGACGCCTTGGTCAACAATGGCGACAATACGATCCATCTTGGCAATGTCTGCTGCCATGGCGGAGATGCTGGAAAACAAAAACAGGGCCAGCAGGCCATGCTTGGCGATAGTCTTGAAAACGTGATTGTGCATAAGATGATTACTGGTAGGAATCCGGGATCAGGCTGGAGCTAGTATAGCCGGGAATGGCGCGGTTAAGAAGTTTGAGCGGGTTCTGGCCGATAGAGGCTAAGCCTCCCAACTCAAGCTGGAAATAGAGTGCATAGTTGGCATCTGCGGTCGCGGTGGAAACACGTTGCATGACGGCTCTGGCTTGCCAGCAATCGGCGTCATACTCTAGGCCGGCAATCCCTTCAATCGGTTGGTTCTCGCGCAGCGAATAGTTCCAGCGCCCAAGCCCATACCAACCCTTCCCTAGAGGCCATTGGCCGGAGATATTGATTTGCTCTAGGCGATCTTCGGTGTAGCGGTAGCCAAGGTTGAGCGTCTTGCCGGGCTCGGGGTTGTAGCGTGCGCTGATGTTGTTACGCACATAGACATTTCGGTCCGTGTTGTACTGACCAAAGATATCAATGTTCCAGTTATTAAGCAGGCGGGCAGTGATTTCTCCGATGATGTCAGAGGTGTCGCCAGAACGTGGGTTCACACCGGGTAGATATACTTTTTCATCTGCAAAGTAATAGCGCTGTCCCACCGTGACAGCTAAGCGCTGTTCACCAGTCTTCTTGCTTATCATGCGGCTGGTGAAAGCCATCGTCAACTGGTTGGCATTATTAATGCGATCCTGGCCGGTGAACTGGTTTTCCAGGAACAGCGAACCCATGTTCAAGTCAGCTTGGCTGGAGTCGTAGACCGGCAGCAGCGATTGATCACGATAAGGGATATAGACGTAGTAAAGCCTTGGCTCCAGTGTCTGCGTGTAACGGTTCTTGACGATGCGTACGTCGCGATCAAAGTAGAGGCCGCTGTCTATACTGAATATTGGCAAGGTACGGCTTTGCGATTGATATTCGTCCTGCGATGTAATATTGCCGTTACTATCCCTGATGGTAAACGCGCCATTATCAACTTCATACTTTGTGTAATGCAGGCCTAGCTTCGGTGTGATGTAACCGTAAGGTTGTGCCATTGGCAGGCTGATGCTGGGGTAGGCGACCAGTCGTTTGCCTGTAACCAGCGTGTCGAGAGTGCCGCCACTCAAGGTGGATTGCGTGCTGATAGCATTGCTGTTGCGGTCAAAATTTGCCCACTGTGTCAATAGCTTGACGTCGAATGGGCCCCATTCGTCATTGCCGGTCAATGTGAGTTGTGGCAGGCGTTGCAGAGGATAGTTGAGTCCATCCAGTGTCTGGAATTTTTGCACCAGTGCATTGAACGTCCAGTTTTCATCAGCGTAGTTCACGTAGGCTTGTTGCGGCAGGTTCACCCGGCTGGTGGTGACAATACGGGTGGACATTTCGGAGAAATATTTATCGTCCGAGACTTTTTCCAGGTTGTACGCCGCAGTCCAACCATTGTGGAAGTTATGCAGGTGCGCAAACTTGGCGTAGTAGCGGTTGTCGCCCGTACTGGTGTCGCTAGGCAGATACTCTAGGTTGGCAGTCCCTTGGTAGTCTTCGTTCAGGTAGCGGAATTCGCCTTGGTATTGCATGCCGCGCTTACTCAGGAAGCGTGTACCTATGGTGGCATCCATGTCAGGTGCAATATTCCAATAGAACGGTACCAGGAATTCGAAACCGCTACGGCTGGTGGTACCCCAGGTAGGAGCCAGAAAACCAGATTTTCGCTGGTTCAGGAATGAGAAGTTGACCCAGGGTGTCCATAGGATAGGTACGCCCTGGAATTCCACACGTGCGTTACGCGCAGTACCTGTTTTGGTGTAATCATCCAGCTCCAGCTCCTTGGCGCGGATGTACCAATCATCGGAGCCTACTTCACATGTCGTATAGCGTGCACTCTTGAGGCGTTTGCGATCAGGACCTTCAAATACGACACCTTTTGCATCGCCGCGTGAGGCACCCTGCTTGCGGCTCAGGCCAGGCGCATAGCCGCTGTCTTCAATGTTTTGCTGCGTTAATGGAGTTGTATTGTTGCTGTTGTAGATCAGGTTGTCATTGTCCTGGCGTTGGTTGCCAGTGGTGCCGAATTGCGGCAGGTTGGCAAATTGCGAATCCAGTTCGAAAGTCGGGTTTTTCATTTCACCGATGCTTTCTGATGGCTTCATGCGCAGCTCGGGGCCTTTGATACGACCACCCTTGGTTTCCAGGCGAACGTTGCCAATAACGTGCAACTCCTCATTCTGCACATCATATTCTATGGTGTCGCCATGCACTTCCTGAGCACCTGTTGTCAGTGAGGCATTGCCTATGGATTTAAGCTTGCGATCCAGGTAAACCTGTACCTTGTCGCCTTCAATAATGATGGCATCAGGATCTGGCAGGTTTTCAGATGGGGTATTGCTGGCATCTGTTTCCAGGGTGTCTTCGGCGTACGCGTGACCTAGTCCCAGGCAAACAAGCGCGACAAGAAAAGTGATGGGGCGAATTTTCACAATGATTCAGTGGTGAGGAGGCTTAAGTAAGCGCGTGTTTGTTTTATGGGTGATAAAATCGCATAATTTGCTGCTTTAGGCAATCCATAAATCGTGCGAAGGATTGCTTTGTGGCTGAATTAAAAGGAAGTTTAAATTTTCCGGCATGTTGTAAATGTGCCTGGTTTTCATGTTGTACGATCACAAAGTGATCGCATATTTCTAGGATAAATCGTTCGTGTCGCGTCTTGATCAATTGAATGATTGGCTCGCCCAGGTCTTGCAGGGCAAATCTCATCATCTGACTACAGCTTCTGCCGATGCCAGTTTCCGGCGTTATTTCCGTGTCCACCTGGCGGATGGCACTACCCTGATTGCCATGGATGCGCCTCCTCCGCAGGAGGATTGCGCGCCCTTCGTCAAAGTGGCGGCCTTGTTCCAGGAGGAAGGCTTGAATGTACCGAATATCGTGGCACAGGATTTGGAGCATGGCTTCCTGCTGTTGAGTGATCTCGGAACACAGACTTTCCTGGACGTGCTGAACGAGGAAAACGCTGATGCCTTGTTCCGCGATGCGATTGACGCGCTAGTCACCTGGCAACTTGCCAGCAAGCCCGACGTATTACCTGTATACGACGAGGCCTTGTTGCGACGTGAGCTGGCACTGTTTCCGGATTGGTATATAGCGCGCCACCTTAATGTCGAGCTCAACGATGCACAGCGCAGTGTGCTGGAAAATGCTTTTAGCACGATTGTGCGTTACAACCTGGCCCAGCCATCGGTGTATGTGCATCGCGACTATATGCCGCGCAACCTGATGGTGAGTACGCCTTCTCCTGGCATTCTGGATTTCCAGGATGCGGTCTATGGCCCGATCAGTTATGACGTGGCATCGCTGTTCAAGGATGCCTTCATCAGCTGGGAAGAGGAGCGGGTGCTGGATGGCGTGATTCGCTATTGGGAAAAGGCGCGCAAGGCTGGCTTGCCTGTGGCCGCTGATTTTGGCGATTTCTACCGTGACTTTGAATGGATGGGGCTACAGCGTCATCTCAAGGTACTGGGCATATTCGCCCGCATTCATTATCGCGACGGCAAGCCCAAATATCTGGCGGATACTCCGCGCTTCATGAACTATGTGCGCGCTGTCTGTGTCCGTTATGGTGAGTTGAAGCCGTTGCTACGCTTGCTCGATGAGTTGGAAAAACGCGAATCGCAATTCGGCTATACCTTCTAAGGAGGACCTTGCCTTGAAAGCCATGATTCTTGCTGCTGGTCGTGGTGAACGCATGCGGCCATTGACCGATGTGACTCCCAAGCCGTTGTTGCAGGTAGGCGGTAAGCCGCTGATCGTCTGGCATCTTGAGCGACTGGCAGCGGCTGGTTTCAAGGAGGTAGTTATCAATCATGCACACCTCGGGCAGCAGATTGAAGATGCACTTGGCGATGGTGGGCGTTGGGGTGTTGCCATTCAATACTCCCCGGAAAAAGCCGCTCTGGAAACCGCAGGCGGCATAGCTAATGCTTTGCCTTTGCTGGGCGATCAACCGTTCCTTGTAGTCAATGGCGATGTGTTTACCGATATTGATTTCGTGCAGATGCGCGATGGTTTGCAAGCAGGGCAGTTGGCATATCTGGCACTAGTGGATAACCCGCCACAACATGCGCATGGTGACTTTGCACTGGATGATGGAAAGCTGCTACTTGATGGTCAACATCGCCTGACTTTTTCTGGTGTGGCTGTTTATGATCCAGCCTTATTCAAGGGCGTGTTGAGAGGTGATGTGGCTAAGTTGGCACCCTTGCTCAAAGAGTCGATTATGCGGGAGCAGGCGTCGGCTTTTCATCATCAGGGCGTATGGCATGATATTGGCACGCCAGAGCGCCTCAGGAGCTTGGATCAACATTTGAGCCAGGCATGACTAAATATGAATCCTCCCCATGGAGTGCTCGAACAGGGCTAGTTGAAACAGTGCAAATCGAAGAATTCAAGGCGCGTAGACAGGCGCTGATGCAGAAAATGGGCCATGGCGTGGCAGTGATTCCTACTGCAGCCGAGGCAGTGCGCAATCGTGATAGTCATTATCCCTATCGCTTTGACAGTTATTTTTATCACCTGACAGGGTTTGATGAACCAGAGGCTGTCGTCGTGATTGTTGCCGGGGATAGCCCCAAGAGTATTCTCTTCTGCCGCGACAAGGATATGGAGCGTGAAATCTGGGATGGTTTCCGTCATGGTCCCGCAGGCGCGCGGGAGGTTTTTGGTTTTGATGAGTCGTACAGTGTCAGCGAGCTTGATCAGCGCATTGGCGACTTGCTGGCCAATCAGCCGCAACTATTCTTTGCATTAGGCGCGGATGCCGCTTGGGATCAGCGGCTAGGCGGCTGGCTCAAGCACCTCGCCAGCCAGGCACGTAGCGGCATCGCCGCACCAGCAGCGATTGTTGATGTACGCCGCCTGTTGGACGAGATGCGCTTGATCAAGTCGCCTGCTGAGCTGGCCTTGATGCGAGAGGCAGCCGATATCACGGTTGATGCGCACAAGCGCGCCATGCGGATGACCAAGGCAGGCATGATGGAGTACGAAGTTGAGGCTGAGATTCTGCACGAGTTTTACCGTCGTGGTAGCCGTGCGCCAGCTTACACCTCCATCGTCGCTGGTGGTGGCAATGCTTGCGTGCTGCATTACATCACCAACCAGGATCGGCTCAAGGATGGTGATCTGTTGCTGATAGATGCTGGCTGTGAGTGGCAGGGCTATGCCGCTGACATCACCCGCACTTTCCCTGTCAATGGCAAGTTCAGTGCGGTGCAAAAAGATGTTTATGAGTTGGTATTGGCAGCCCAGGATGCCGCGATGGCACAAGTCCGACCAGGACAGCACTGGAATGCCCCGCATGAAGCAGCATTGCATGTGCTGGCGCAAGGCTTGATCGATTTCGGGCTGTGTCAGGGCTCGCTGGATAGCGTGCTGGAATCAGGCGATTACCGTCGTTTCTACATGCATCGCACTGGGCATTGGTTGGGCCTGGACGTTCATGATGCCGGGGAATATAAGCAGGCTGATGGTGCTTGGCGACCATTGATGCCGGGCATGGTCTTGACAGTGGAGCCGGGTTGCTATATCCGGCCTGCCGACAACGTACCTGAGCATTTCTGGAATATTGGTATCCGCATTGAAGATAATGCCGTGGTGACCGCTGATGGACATGAGATCACCACTGTAGCCGCACCAAAAACCATACAGGAAATCGAGGACTGGATGGCTGCACGATGAGTAGTACAAGTGAGCAAGATATGTTGATTGTCGGCGGTGGCCCGGTGGGCGCTACCTTGGCGCTGGCGTTGCAACTCAAGGGCATCAATGCCACCGTACTTGAAGCGCGTGGCCGTGGTGCTGCGCATCAGGATCAGCGTGCCCTGGCATTATCGTATGGCAGTATCTTGATCTTGGAGCGCCTGGGATTATGGGATGAACTTGAGCCAAAGGCGACGGCCATCAATACCATTCATGTCTCACAACGCGGCAGCCTGGGGCGTAGCTTGCTCAAGGCCGAAGAGCATGGTCAGCCAGCCTTGGGCTATGTGCTGGCTTATGGTGATCTTTCTGCGGCGCTAGATCGGGCCATTGAGAAATTGCCAGGTATCACGGTGCATTACGAGGCCGAAGCGCTGGCAATTGAGCCTGGCCATGACACGGCGCAGGTGAAGTACCAATATCAAGGCCAAACCTATACCATCCAAGCCAAGATGGTTGCGCTGGCAGATGGTGGACGCAGTTTGGGTGATATTCCAGGGTTGGAGCGTGAAACTAAACACTATGGACATGATGCGCTGGTGAGCAAGGTGTCATGCGAGTTGGCGCATGACAACATCGCCTATGAGCGTTTTACGCCTGCTGGTCCGGTCGCCTTGCTCCCCAATGGTCCTCGGGATTTCTCGTTGGTCTGGACTGGTAAGGCTGAAGAAGTGCAAGCCCTGCTGGCGCTGGATGATGCTTCTTTTCTCCAGGCTTTGCATGCCCATTTTGGCGACCGTGTCGGACGTTTTCTGACTGTTGGCAAGCGTCTCACGTTTCCGCTCAAGCTGTCTTATCTCAAGCCTGTCACTGCTCCGCATCTCGTCGTTATTGGTAATGCCGCGCAGACCATGCACCCGGTCGCAGGGCAGGGTTTCAATGTCGGCATGCGTGATGCCTGGGAGCTGGCGCAGTTGCTGGCCTCTACACCGCTTTCCACATGGGGGCATGAAGCAATGATGCAGGCCTATCAGGCCAGCCGCAAAGCTGATACTCGTGGTGGTTTGTTGTTTACAGACTTCCTGATCAACGTGTTTTCCAATGATATGGTTGGTTTACGCAACATTCGCTCTTTGGGCTTGGGGTTGATGGATCTGGTGCCATTTGCCAAGCAGCACCTAGTGAGCAAAATGAGTTTTGGGCCCAAGGGGTAAGCTGACATGGCAAATTTGAAACATGAGTTTGACATGATTGTACTCGGGGCTGGCTTGGTGGGAGCTGCTGCTGCGGTGGCGCTCAAATTGCAAGGTTACCGTGTGGCTGTGCTGGAACGTGGACAGGTTGGCGTTCAGCTCAGCGAGCAATGGGATAGCCGGATCTATGCCCTCAGCCCAGGCAATGTTGCCTGGTTGACGGAACTAGGTGCTTGGCAGGCAATGGATGCTGGCCGCTATTGTGCGGTGGAGAGCATGCAGATATGGGGTGATGATGGTGCCTACCTGGAGCTGGATGCCTATGCTGCCAATCTTGCCAGCCTGAGTGTGATTGTTGAAGGTAACCGCCTCCAGCAGGCTTTGCTATCGCGGCTTGATGCTCTGGATGTGCCCATCATCGAGAGCGTGAGCATTGACCATGTGACATGGGGGGCTAGTGCTGTTGAACTACAGGCAGCGAATAGCGAAATATATGGCGCTGGATTACTTGTGGGGGCTGATGGCGCGGCCTCCTGGGTACGTGGGCAGGCCGATATGACGGTGAAACGTCATGATTACGCCCAAATGGGCGTCGTAGCTAATTTTGCTTGTGAGCGCCCGCACTTGTCGCAAGCCTGCCAGTGGTTCAGCGGTAATGATGTATTAGCCTGGCTGCCCTTGCCGCAACAGCATATTTCCATGGTCTGGTCGGTGGATAATGTCAACGCTCAGTCCTTGCTGGCGCTGGATGCTGAGGCATTGGCAGAGAAGGTGGCCGCCGCCGGGGAGTATCGTCTTGGGCGCTTGAGCGTGGTAACACCAGCTCAGGCTTTTCCACTGGCGATGCAGGAGAGTAGTAGTTTGATACGCCCAGGTTTGGCCCTGGTCGGGGATGCTGCGCACCAGGTGCATCCCTTGGCGGGGCAGGGCGTGAACTTGGGGTTCCGTGATGTACAAGCCTTGGCTGCAGCACTTGCGGCGCCACAGTCCAGGCGACAGCCTGGTGACATGATGGTCTTGCGTCGCTATGAGCGGACACGCAAGGCCGATATGATGTCCATGCGTTTATTGACGCATGGCCTGAACAGTTTGTATGCGCATCCTGCGCCTTGGCTCAGGATGTTGCGCAATGGGGGTATGCAATGCCTGAATCGCATGCCGACGTTAAAAAAGCAATTGATACAGCATGCCGTTATCTAAAGCTTTGAATTACAGCGAGAGAATTTAACTTATGTCTAAGAAGTGGATTGCAATATTGGCAGCTTCGTTGTTTGCGGCGCATGCCTGGGCTGATGAAGCTAGCCTGAAGAAAACCATAGAAGCCACTTATCCCAAGGTGAAAGTGGAGAGCGTCGTGAAAACGCCTTATGCCAGCCTGTATGAAGTGTTCCTCGATGGGCAAATTATCTACACAGATGAAAAATTCAGCTTCCTCATTGCCGAAGGTCGGTTGGTGGAGCCCAAGACCAAGCGTGATATTACTGGCGAGCGCATGGACGAATTGACCAAGGTGGATTTTGCCGCCTTGCCGCTTGACCAAGCCGTCAAGGTGGTCAAGGGTAATGGTAGCCGCAAGCTGGTGGTGTTCTCTGACCCGGATTGCCCTTATTGCAAGCGCCTGGAGCAAAAAGAGCTGAGCAATATCACGGATGTGACCATCTACACATTTCTGTTCCCGCTGGAGCAATTGCACCCTGATGCTGCCAACAAGTCGCGTGCGATCTGGTGTGCACCTGATCGTGCCAAAGCGTGGAATGACTGGATATTGAATGGTCAATTACCCAAGGCGCAAGGCACTTGCGATACCCCGATTGAAAAGCTGGCCGAACTGGGCCGCAAGATCAATGTGACCAGCACGCCAACCCTGATTTTCGCTGATGGCAAGCGCATGCTGGGGGCATATCCAGCCAAGGATATTGAGAAGGCCATGACGGCGGCAGCAAGTAAAAAGTAAAAGACTGTGTCGTGCTTGATTCAAGCATGAGCACCACATTGAAGAAGTGAGCAAAAAAGGGAGCACTAGGCTCCCTTTTTCTTGAGCGCTGTGGCCTACACTACTTGGCCCATCTTGAATATCGGTAGGTACATCGCAATCACCAAGCCGCCGATCAGCGTACCCAGTACCACCATGATAATCGGTTCCATCAGGCTGGACAGGGCTTCCACGGCATCATCAACTTCACCTTCATAAAAATCTGCCACCTTGCCCAGCATGGAATCCAGTGCGCCAGACTCCTCACCAATCGCTACCATTTGCAACACCATATTAGGGAATACCTCGGTATTTTGCATGGCGACAGTCAAGCTGGCTCCGGTGCTGATTTCGCTTTGCACCTTCTTGGTGGCGTCATAGTAGACGCGGTTGCCAGAGGCACCCGCTACCGAGTCCAGTGCCTCGACCAGTGGTACGCCGGCTGCAAACATGGTGGAGAGGGTGCGGGAGAAACGGGCGATGGTGGCTTTGCGGATCACTTCGCCAAAAATAGGCATCTTGAGCAAAAGCCTATCCATACTGGCCTGCATTTTTTCCGAGCGTTTCCAGGTATAGAAGAAGAACCAGAGTGCGCCGCCAATCGAGCCAAAGATCGCCCACCAGTAATCGACAAAAAAGTCGGACATCGCCATGACCATGACGGTGGGGGCGGGTAGGTCGGCACCAAAGCTGCTGAATAATTCCTTGAAGGCGGGAATCACGAAAATCATGATCACCGCGGTAATGACGAATGCCACGACGAGAATGGAAATTGGGTAAAACAAGGCGGACTTGATTTTGCCCTTGATGGCGAGGATTTTTTCCTTGTAGGTAGCCAGACGATCCAGCAAGGAATCCAGAATACCGGCTTGTTCACCCGCACCGACTAGGTTGCAGAACAGATTGTCAAAATACAGGGGATACTTGCGAAAGGCTTGGCTCAAACTACTGCCAGTCTCTACGTCAGCCTTGATGTCGCCCAATAATTTGCTGACTGCCGGGTTGCTATGACCTTTGCCCACGATGTCGAAAGCCTGCAGTAAGGGCACCCCTGCCTTCATCATGGTGGCGAGCTGGCGCGTGAAGAGGGTCACATCCTTGTCCGATATCTTGCCGCCAGTCTTGAAGCGTTGCTTGCTGATCTTGACGACATTGACACCCTGGCGGCGCAGGGTGGCCTTGACGAATGCCTCACCGCTGGCCTTCATCTCCCCTTTCACGCGTTTGCCTTTTTTATCCGTACCCTCCCAGGCGTACGTGACTTCCTTGGTTTCTTTGGCAGCCATGGCTTCCTATTGTGTGTTATTCGTTGGTGACAGCTTCAATTTCTTCCAGCGAAGTTAGCCCCTGCTTGACCTTGAGTAGGCCTGATTGCCGCAAATCGCGGACACCCTCTCGCTGGGCTTGATCTGCAATGTCGTGCGATGTGCCATTTTTCATGATGATGCGGCTCATTTCATCGGAAACCGGCATGACTTGGTAAATGCCCACTCGTCCTTTATAGCCTTGGTTACAGTGGTCGCAACCATCTGGATTAGCGGCATAAGGTTGCCAGCTACCATCTAAATCTGCTTCCTTGAAGCCAATGTCCAGCAAGGCTTCACGTGGAATGTCTGCAGGTACTCGGCAATGCGGGCACAATTTGCGTGCCAGACGTTGTGCTGTTATTAACGACACGGCAGAGGCAATATTGAAGGGGGCTACCCCCATATTGACCAGTCGGGTCAAGGTTGATGGCGCATCATTGGTATGCAGTGTGGAAAGCACCATGTGCCCAGTAGAGGCAGCCTTGATCGCCATGTCAGCAGTTTCCAGATCACGGATTTCCCCAATCATGATGATGTCTGGGTCTTGGCGCAGAAAGGACTTCAACGCGGCGGCAAAAGTGAGTCCCTGCTTGTCATTAACGTTGACTTGGTTAATGCCTGCCAAGGGTATTTCTGCTGGATCTTCCGCGGTGGAAATGTTCACGCCGGGTTCGTTGAGGATATTGAGGCAGGTATAGAGAGAAACGGTCTTGCCAGATCCTGTTGGTCCCGTGACGAGCACCAGACCGTAAGGCCGTGTTACGGCATGTAGCAACGCTTCCTTCTGATCAGGGTCATAGCCGAGCGCATCAATACCGAGCTTGGCGCTGCTGGGGTCAAGGATACGCATGACGATCTTTTCGCCATTAATCAATGGCAGTGTGCTCACACGAAAATCGATAGTCCGCGTTTTTGAGAGCACCAACTTCATGCGGCCATCTTGCGGCACGCGTTTTTCCGAGATGTCGAGGTTGGAAATTACCTTGATACGTGAGGCCAGCTTGTCCTTGATCGCGAGCGGTGGCTGGGCGATCTCGCGCAATATGCCATCTACTCGGTAGCGGATACGATAAAATTTTTCATAAGGCTCAAAGTGCAAGTCAGAGGCGCCCATGTTGATCGCATCCATCAGAATCTTCTGGATGTATTTGACGATAGGGGCATCGTCGATTTCTATTGTGGGTTCCGGTTCGCTGTCTTTATCCTCTATCTCCAGGCCGAAGTCGTCTTCGCTGACCAGCGATTGCATGGTGGTATCGCTAGCTTCTACCAGCTTGTCAATCCATTTACCCAGCTTGTCGTCCTCGACAATGATGGGCATCAATGTCTTGCCCGTCTGGAACTGCAATTCATCCAGCATGTGCAGATTAGTCGGGTCGGATAAAGCCACAAACATGTTATTGCCACGATGGTAAAGCGTGATCGCACGATAACTTTGCATGAGTTGCGGGCTGATGCCCTTGCTGGGCATGAACTCTGGATTGAGCGTGCTCAGGTCAAACAGTGGATAGCCGAATGCTTGGGAGCAGGCTTGGGCAATTTGCAAGGCTGTGAACCGGCGGGATTGCAACAACTGGCTGATGAATGAGATTTGCTTCTTGTCGGCTGAGGTCTGGATGCTGATTGCTTCATCCTCGTTCAGCAGTGCTTGATGAATCAATACCCGGGCCAGTCCGCCCAATTTATTCGGTGAAGTGACAGCAGCCATTGATCTTCAAGCCAGCCTTTTCCATAGTTTACGCAGTGTCTCCGGCGATGATGCATGCTGGGATTTTTTTTGTAAAGCGCTCAGGAATTTTATACTGCGTTAATCAATGTAAAGACATCATTATGATAAAAATAACAATTAGCATCTAAAAGCGCTTGACTTATTTGAATAACCCACGTAAAAACGCAAAAGGCGTTTGGAATTCGAGTGCATTGTAGCCGGCAACTACCGACTTTAATTCTTGAAGTACAAACTTTTGGGGTCGCCTCCCCTTAGATATATGCAAGGAAGTATTGAAATGGCAACAGGTACCGTAAAGTGGTTTAATGATTCCAAAGGCTTTGGTTTCATTACCCCGGACGATGGTGGCGACGATTTGTTCGCTCACTTCTCCGCGATTGTAGAAGCTGGCTACAAGAGTCTGAAGGAAGGTCAACGCGTATCATTTGATGTTACCGAAGGCCCTAAGGGCAAGCAGGCTTCTAATATTCAGAAGGCCTAAGCTTGGCTCACTGATGACTGTATAGTCTTCAAAAATAAAAAAGGCCGGAGAAATCCGGCCTTTTTTATTTATCTGGCCCATTGTCTATCGTTGAGAACAGTGGGCCAGAGTATTACATGTGCTTGACGATCTCGGCACCAAACTCGGCACTGCCTATTTGCGTAGCACCTTCCATTTGTGAGGAGAAGTCATGGGTGACACGTTTTGCCTGGATTGCCTTGGCAACGCCAGTCAATACCAAATCAGCGGCTTCAGTCCATCCCAAGTGACGCAACATCATTTCTGCAGACAAGATCAATGAACTCGGGTTTGCGATATCCTTACCTGCAATTTTGGGTGCAGTGCCGTGCGTAGCTTCAAACATGGCGACGGTGTCGGAAATATTCGCGCCAGGGGCAATACCAATACCGCCAACTTGTGCTGCAAGCGCATCTGAGATGTAGTCGCCATTCAGGTTCAGCGTGGCAACAACATCGTAATCAGCTGGGTGTAGCAAGATTTCCTGCAAAAATGCATCAGCGATGCAGTCCTTGATGATGATACCGTTAGGCAATTTGCACCATGGTCCGCCGTCAATCTCAACGGCACCGAACTCTTCCTTGGCGACTTCATAGCCCCAGTTCTTGAAACCACCCTCAGTGAATTTCATGATGTTGCCCTTGTGGGCAATAGTGACTGACTTGCGGTTGTTGTCGATAGCATACTGGATGGCCTTGCGCACCAAGCGCTTGCTACCATCAACAGACACAGGCTTGATGCCAATGGCAGAAGCCTCGGGGAAGCGGATCTTCTTGCGTACGCCCATGTCGCTGAGGAAATCGATGACCTTTTTGACTTCGTCTGTACCAGCTGCCCATTCGATACCTGCGTAAATGTCTTCAGTGTTCTCGCGGAAAATCACCATATCGGTTTTTTCCGGGTGCTTGACTGGGCTTGGTACGCCTTGGAAGTACTGGATGGGGCGTAGGCAGACATACAGATCAAGTTCTTGGCGCAGCGTTACGTTGAGTGAGCGAATGCCACCGCCAACTGGTGTGGTCAATGGGCCCTTGATGGAGATGACGTAATCCTTGACGGCCTTGAGTGTTTCATCAGGCAGCCAAGTGTTGTCGCCATAAGTGTTGACAGCTTTTTCGCCAGCGTAAACTTCCATCCAGGCAATCGCACGCTTGCCGCCATAAGCCTTGGCCACGGCGCTATCCACGACATGGCGCATAGGCGGGGTGATATCGACACCGATACCATCGCCTTCGATAAATGGGATAATCGGGTGATCGGGAACATTAAGCGTGTTATCAGCGTTAACGCTGATTTTCTCGCCAGTGGCTGGTACTTTGATTTTTGTAGACATTCAGAACTATCCTATTCAAACGCTAGAAAGACGGGCGTCATCATTCCATGAGACCAAGATGCTGATTTTATTCAATAAGCCCTATGGTGTAATTTGCCAGTTCAGTCCGCATGAAAAGCACGAGACATTGAAGGATTATATTGCCGTGCCTGGGGTTTATGCCGCCGGGCGGCTTGATACTGACAGTGAGGGTCTGCTTATTCTAACCGATGATGGCAGACTGCAACACCGCATATCGCATCCCAAGCATAAAGAATTCAAAACTTATTGGGTGCAGGTGGAGGGCGACCCCTCGGATGAAGCGTTGGAGCCATTACGACACGGCGTAGACCTGGGAGATTTTATTACCCAGCCTGCCAGGGTCAGGCGTATTGCAGAGCCTGCGAATCTATGGTCGCGCAACCCGCCGATCAGGGAGCGTAAGGCTATCCCTACCACTTGGCTGGAGGTGATCATTAGCGAAGGAAAAAACCGCCAGGTGCGTCGCATGACCGCCAAGGTTGGATTTCCTACCTTGCGCCTGATTCGCTATGCCGTTGGGCAGCATGTGCTTGATGGGATAGCGCCTGGCGAGTGGAAGCGGATTTAGCCTGCCAAATCATGGAGCCGGATATGTTAAACTCCGGTTCTTATTCGTATATTCCATAGTAGATACCATCCATGTCCGGCAATACCATAGGCACTCTGTTTACCCTGACTTCTTTTGGCGAATCGCATGGCCCTGCCATTGGGGGGGTGATTGATGGTTGTCCGCCAGGGCTGGAGTTGACAGTGGAAGATATTCAGCAGGAGCTGGATCGCCGCAAGCCAGGGACTTCGCGCCATGTGACGCAGCGCAAGGAGCCGGATACCGTGGAGATATTGTCTGGCGTATTTGAAGGCAAGACCACAGGCACGCCGATTGGTTTGCTGATTCGCAACCAGGATCAACGTAGCCAGGATTACGGCAAGATTGCGGAAACCTTCCGTCCCGGACATGCTGATTACACCTATTGGCAGAAGTATGGCATTCGAGACTACCGTGGTGGCGGTCGTTCCAGTGCGCGTGAAACGGCGGTGCGTGTTGCCGCAGGGGCGATCGCCAAGAAGTGGCTCAAGCAGCGTTATGGTGTCACTGTCCGTGGTTATATGAGTCAGTTGGGGGAAGTCCATATTCCTTTCAGCTCATGGGATGTTGTGAATCAAAACGCATTTTTTTCACCCAATGAATCCATCCTGCCTGAGCTGGAGAACTATCTCGACAACATCCGTAACGAGCGTGATTCTGTAGGTGCGCGTATTACCGTGGTTGCTGATGGTGTGCCCGTAGGCTGGGGCGAGCCGGTATATGATCGCCTCGATGCAGACATTGCCCATGCAATGATGGGCATCAATGCTGCCAAAGGTGTAGAGATTGGGGATGGCTTTGCCAGTGTGGCACAGCGTGGATCGCTACATAGTGATGAACTTACGCCAAATGGATTTGCCAGCAATCATGCTGGTGGCATCCTTGGTGGTATTTCCAGTGGGCAGGCGATTGTCGCCCATGTCGCGTTCAAGCCAACCTCTAGCATTCCACAACTACGCCATTCTATTGATAAGCAAGGTCTGGCATTGGAAATGCAGACCACAGGTCGCCATGATCCTTGCGTGGGGGTGCGTGCTACGCCAATCGTTGAAGCCATGATGGCCTTGGTGCTCATGGATCATGCTTTGCGCCATCGTGCCCAGAACGCGGATGTCTCGGTAGATACCATCAAGCTTTAACAATTTTTACCAGGCGGGGAGCTGTGTGCTGATCATGATCCAATGGCCCCCATGCATTCAATCAGCATGAAACATCATGTTTCCCTGCCTTACTGGCGCTTATCCGGCTTTTACTTCGCCTATTTTGGCTTTGTCGGTGCGTTTACCCCATTCTGGACCTTGTATCTCAAGTCTCTGGCATTCAATGCCTTCCAGATCGCCATCCTGATGTCTTTGTTCCAGATTGCACGCAGTTTTTCACCTAGCCTGTGGGGTTGGGTGGCGGATCATCGCGGCCATCGGGTGCCGATTATCCAATTCCTGGCTGGGGCCAGCTTGCTGGCTTATGTGGGTGTGTTTTTCGGCAACAGTTTTTACTGGTTGTTTGCCATCATGTTGACCTTGAGCTTTTTCTGGAGCGCCTCTTTACCCTTGATCGAGGCAGTGACACTGGGACATCTTGGCGACAGGTTGGACCGCTATGGGCATATCCGCCTTTGGGGATCGATAGGGTTTGTCGTCGCTGTGATTGGACTAGGGTATGCCGTGCAATACCTGGGCATGATGGCCTTGTTGTGGGTGATCCTGTTTCTGTTGGCTGCTGTCTGGGTCTTGTCATGGCGCTTGGCGGATCCGCTGGTGGCGTTGCAGCATCATGATGGTGATGGTTCATGGTGGGCGATATTGCGCAGGCGAGAAGTGATTGCGCTAATGGTTGCCTGTTTTGCCATGTCTGCTGCGCATGGTGTCTATTACACGTTTTACTCCATCTACCTGGTGGATCATGGCTATAGCAAAGGGATCGTGGGCTGGCTATGGGGCTTGGGCGTGATGTGCGAGATCATGGTATTCCTGTATATGCCCAAGCTAACGGCGCGTTTTGGCCTGCGGCATATCATGCTTGCCAGCTTGTTCTTGGCATTTGTGCGTTTTTTCGTGATCGGCTGGGCTGTGGATGTCTGGTGGCTGATTGTGCTTGCGCAGACATTGCATGCAGCGACATTTGGTTCTTATCATGCGGCAGCGGTTGCGCTGACACACCGCTATTTCAAGGGTAAGCATCAGTCCAAGGGGCAAGGTTTGTATACCAGTATCTCTTATGGTGTTGGTGGCACTCTGGGAGCCGTGATTAGCGGTTTTGCCTGGGAAAGCATAGGCCCAAGCTGGACATTTACCGTTTCTGCACTATGCGCTATGCTCGGCTTTATCTTTTTCATGTTCATGATGCAGGAAGATTAAAAGGGGAAACCATGCGGACATGGATGTGGCTGCTACCATGCTTGATGTCATCATTGGCGTGGGCAGAAACCCAGGTGAATATTGTGGGTTTGTTTCAGGGTAAAGCCATCATGGTCATCAATGGCGGCAAACCACGTACCCTTGCAGCAGGCGAATTCAGCCCTGAAGGCATACGCTTGGTGGCTGCCAGCAGCGATAAGGCAGTTATCGAGGTGGATGGTATCAGGCGCGAATTGGGCATGGGGCAGGCGATTGCGTTACCTAGCAAAAATGCCATGGCAGGTAGCAGTAGCGTCACCTTGTATGCTGACTCTACGGGACATCATTTCGCTGATGGCTATATCAACGGTGCATCTTTGCGATTTCTTGTCGATACCGGGGCATCGGCGATCGTGATGAATAGCGGCGATGCCAAATATGCCAAGATTGATTACAAAAGCGGTACGCCAGTCTCAGTGCAAACCGCTAACGGTGTCGCTAACGCCTATAAAGTCGTGATTGGTAATGTGCGCTTGAATAGTTTGATATTGAACCAAGTGGATGCGCTAGTCATGGAGGGTGGGTCTCCAGCAGTTGTGTTGCTGGGCATGAGTGCACTTAATCGGATGGAGATGAAGCGTGATGGGATTGCGCTTACCTTGACCAAGAAGTATTGATGCATGAATAACGGCAAATAAAAACGGCAGCCTAGGCTGCCGTTTTTATTCAGGTGATGGCTGTATGGCCATCTTTATCCTGCGTCGCTTGCTTAGTGACGCTTGTCTTTTTCAATCAGTGCGTAAGCAGAGTGATTGTGGATGGACTCGAAGTTTTCTGATTCCACCGTGTACTTGACGATGCGAGCTTCGGCGTTAAGCTGGGCCGCCACATCACGCACGATATCCTCGACGAATTTCGGGTTGTCGTAGGCGCGCTCGGTGACGTATTTTTCGTCAGGACGCTTCAATAAGCCATAAACCTCGCAGGAGGCTTGTTCTTCCACCAGGCGAATGATGTCTTCCACCCAGATGAAATCATTGATCAATGCGGTGACAGTAACGTGGGAGCGCTGGTTGTGCGCACCGTAGTCAGAAATCTTCTTGGAGCAAGGGCACAAGCTGGTTACGGGTACCACTACCTTAACGGTAATGTCGTAATTGCCTTGGTTGATTTCGCCAATAAAGGTGACTTCGTAGTCAGACAAACTTTGTACACCCGATACTGGAGCCGCCTTGTTGACGAAGTAAGGGAAGGTCATCTCAACGTGACCAGACTCTGCATCCAGCCGTTGCACCATACCACGCAGGATGCTTTCGAATGATTCCACGGAAATTTCGCGCTCGTTGTTGTTGAGAATCTCAACAAAGCGTGACATGTGCGTGCCCTTGAAGTTGTGTGGCAGGAACACATACATATTGAAATTGGCTACGGTATGTTGCACGCCGCCAGTCTTGTCCTTGACCTTCACTGGATGACGGATGGATTTGATCCCTACCTTGTCAATGGCGAGTTGCCGGGTATCCGGGGTGTTCTGCACATCTTCAATCGGTGGAATAGAGGGTTGGTTCATGAGATTCCTGAGACGCTATAAGTGAATTCGGTAATAGTTGAGTATACTACTTGGTTAATTTTTTCTCAATTGCGGCAGCAATGCCTGTAGCGTTGAGACCGCATTCCGCCAGCATGGTTTCATGTACTCCATGCTCGATAAAGGTGTCAGGCAGACCCAGGCACAGCACAGGTGTGTGAATGTCCATGTCTTGCATGGCTTCCATCACCGCAGCACCCGCCCCGCCCATAATGGCGTTTTCTTCCACGGTAACGATGAGCTCATGGCTTTGCGCTATCTCGCTGATCAATGCAATATCGAGCGGCTTGACGAAGCGCATGTTGACCACGGTGGCATCGAGAGTATCGGCCGCTTGCAGCGCTGGCGTTAGCATACTGCCAAAGGCGAGGATGGCTACGCGCTTGCCTTGCCTGCGAACCTCGCCTTTGCCCAGCGGCAGCAACTGCATGTTCTTCTCAATGGTGGCACCAGGGCCACCACCACGAGGGTAGCGAACGGCAGAAGGGCCATCATGCTGGTAGGCCGTATACAGCATCTGCCGACACTCATTTTCGTCGCTCGGTGTCATGATGGCGATATTAGGAATACAGCGCAGGTAGCTAAGATCAAAGCTGCCCGCATGGGTTGGGCCATCTGCCCCTACCAAGCCTGCGCGGTCAATTGCAAACATCACGGGCAGGTTTTGCAGGGCAATATCGTGGATGAACTGGTCGTATGCGCGTTGCAAAAATGTCGAGTAAATGGCGACAACAGGCTTAAGCCCATCGCAGGCCATACCAGCGGCAAACGTGAGGGCATGTTGCTCGGCAATGCCGACATCATAAAAGCGGTCAGGAAATTGCTCGGCAAACGCGTTGAGGCCAGAGCCATCGCACATGGCAGGCGTAATGCCAATCAAGCGCTCGTCTTGCGTGGCCATGTCGACCAGCCAGTCGCTGAACACCTGCGTATAGGTTTTTTTGCCAGCCTGCGTGATGGAGCAGCCATTACTCGGATCGAACTTGCCTACGCCGTGATACTTGCCGGGATTGTCTTCTGCGGGCTGGTAGCCATGGCCTTTTTGCGTGGCAATATGCAGGAACTGCGGGCCCTTGAGCTCGCGGATATTGCGCAATGTGGCAATCAGCACATCAATGTCGTGGCCATCAATCGGTCCGATGTAATTAAAGCCAAATTCCTCGAACAACGTACCTGGAGTCACCATGCCTTTGACGTGCTCTTCCGCGCGTTTGGCGAATTCACGCACAGGCGGTACTACACCTAGTACTTTCTCGCCAGAACGGCGCATTGAGGTATAAAGCGGTCCGGAAAGCAGCTTAGCCAGATAGTTTGTCAGTGCGCCAACATTGGGCGAGATCGACATATCGTTGTCGTTAAGAATCACCAGTAGGTTGGCATCCATCGCGCCTGCATTGTTGAGTGCCTCAAATGCCATGCCTGCGGTCATCGCGCCATCGCCGATGATGGCGATCGAATGGCGGTCAGAGCCAGTTTTCTGTGCCGCAATCGCCATGCCGAGCGCGGCTGAAATGGAAGTGCTGGAGTGCCCAGTGCCAAAGGTATCGTAAATGCTTTCATCTCGACGCGGAAAGCCTGCAATGCCACCTGGTTTGCGCAGGTTGCTCATGGCTTCACGGCGGCCAGTGAGTATCTTGTGTGGATAGGTTTGGTGACCTACATCCCAGACGACACGGTCTTCTGGTGTGTTGAAGACATAATGCAGGGCAATGGTCAGCTCGACTACCCCGAGGTTGGAAGACAGGTGTCCGCCGGTTTGCGCAACGCTATTGACGAGAAAGCCACGTAATTGCTTGGCAAGCTCATGTAGCTCCCTGCGGTCTAGTTTGCGCAGTTGCTCTGGTGAGTTAATGCTTTCTAGCAGTTTATACATGGCCGACCCGCTTAAAAGCTACGTTGAGTAATGAAATATGCCACCTGCTTGAGCTGCTGCGCGGCATCGCCATATGAGGCTAACGGTGCCAGTGCATCGTCAAGCAGCTCCTGCGCCAATCGCTTCGCTTGGTCTATGCCCAGAATGGTGACGTAGGTAGGTTTATTACTTTCCGCATCCTTGCCTGCAGTCTTGCCAAGGGTTTCGCTATCCGCTTCTGCATCAAGAATGTCATCCACCACCTGAAATGCAAGGCCAATGGCTTGGGCATAGTGATCAATGGCATGCAGTTGATCTTGGTCCAAGTCATCGGCACAGTGTGCGCCCAGCAGGGCCGCAGCACGGATTAATGCACCGGTTTTGTGGATATGCATATATTCCAGCTCGGTTTGGTCCAATGCCTTGCCTACGCTGGCGAGGTCAATCGCTTGGCCTCCTGCCATGCCACGTGAACCGCTAGCGATGGCGAGCAGATTGACCATGTCCAGTTGACGAGCAGGCTCGGTACATAGGCCCGGGGTTGCCAGCGATTGGAATGCCAGGGTTTGCAACGCATCGCCAACTAGCAGGGCGGTAGCATCATCGTATTGCTTGTGACACGATGGTTTGCCACGGCGCAGGTCGTCGTCGTCCATGCAGGGCATGTCGTCGTGCACGAGGGAATAGGCGTGGATCAATTCCACGGCAGCGGCAGCAATATCCACTTTTGCCGGATTGGCGCCACAGAGCTCACCTGCGGCATGGGCCAGCAATGCACGCACACGCTTGCCACCACCTAGCACGGCGTAGCGCATGGCTTCATGCAAACGGTCGGGAGCAATATCGGAGGCTGGCAGCAGGCTATTCAGCACTTGCTCCATACGTTGTTGGGTATGTTGAGCCCAGCTTTGGAAATCGGTCATTTAGTATCGTTGTAGGGTTGTAGCTGGTTGGATTCAGTGAGGATACGTACTTGTTGCTCAACATCTGCCAGGGATTGCTGGCAATGTTGCACAAGCTCCGAGCCGCGCTTGTAGGCCGCGAGGGATTGTTCAAGTGGCAACTGGCCGGACTCTATCTGTGCGACCAGGCTTTCAAGCTCTGTCATGGCGGCTTCAAAGCTCAACGCTTCAAATATGCTGGATTGCTGGTCGTCAGCTTTGGTTTTTTTACTCATGAAAACAACCGGTGCAGGAGCAGATAGCATCACTGCTGCTCGTTGCAGTTATTGAAAATAATGTGCCATTTTACGCTGAACTGCCCCTGTAAACCATGATTAAGTTAATGATAATCCCAGCTGGTGCTGCATAAAGCGGCGGATATCATCAATCTCTTCCATGCAAACCGAATGTGGCATCGGGTATTCGTGCAACTCCAGTGCATAGCCTTCGCCTTGTAGGGCCTGAACCGAGGCTTGATAGCGCGCAAGCGGAATCACATTGTCCTGGGAACCATGCGCCATGAGGATAGGGGTGGCTTGGTTGGCGGGATGTTTTTCCGTTGCCAGGCTGTCAGCTAGCCCGAGGTAGGTGGAAAGTGCCAGTACGCCTGCCAGTGGGGTGTCATGCCGTAAGGCTGTGTGCAGGGCAATGACGCCACCTTGCGAAAACCCCGCCAGCATGATGCGTTCTGCTGGAATCCCGCGGGCAATTTCATGCGCGATCAAGGCTTCAATTTTTTGCTGGGTAGCACGTATACCCTTGCCATCTTGTATGGCACCAGGCTGGAAGCTATAAATATCGTACCAGGCAGGCATGACATAGCCATTATTGACGGTCACTGCCATCGCAGGGGCGTGGGGCAAAATAAATCGGGTGTGGGGTAACGCAAGCTCACGCACTACTGGTGCAAAATCGTTGCCATCTGCACCCAGGCCATGCAGCCAGATCACGCTGTTTTGGATGGTATCGTCGGAAGCAATTTCAATAAAATCTAATAAAGACATCAATGTAGCCTAGTGTTGGGCGAAAATGGCATTTTGCCATGTAATGGCTATGGTGGCATGTTGCTACTGTGTTCGTGCGCCCTTTACGCTATGCTTCTGAAAAACCAGTACTTACTTGCATAACCAGACTGTCACTGTTCCTGCATGCGTCTTTCTTATTTTATTTCCCATCACTATATCCGCTTGTTACTTGGCGTGTTAGTGACCATCTTGCTGTTGGCCCATGTTGTAGGCGCATTCAACATGGGCTTTGTGAATGCCATGGAGCGTTTTGCCTATGATGCTCGCCTGCAATTACTGATGCCGGGTGGGCAAGATCCGCACATCGTGATTGTCGACATTGATGAAGCCAGTCTACAGCAGGAGGGCCACTGGCCTTGGGGGCGCAATAAGTTGGCGCATTTGCTGGATCAATTGTTTGATCATTATCAAGCCAGGCTAGTGGCTTTTGACGTTGTGTTTGCCGAAAAGAATGAAAGCTCTGGTTTGGCAGCATTGCAGGCTTTGCAGAAGGCGCGGCAACAGCCAGGGTTGGCAAGTGTGATTGATGAGTTGGCTCCCACGCTCGATTACGACCAATTATTTGCTAATAGCATTCGGGGGCGTGATGTCGTGCTGGGATATTATTTCCGGCACAATACACGCCTCAAGCAGAATATTGGCGTGCTGCCATCACCGGTTATCCAGGCTGGGGTATTGGAGGGGCGGGATATTGCTTATCTTTATGCCAGTGGCTACGGTGCCAATATTCCCAGCTTGCAACAGCAAGCAAAAGCCGCAGGACACTTTAACCCCGACCCTGATGAGGATGGCATCACCCGCCGCATTCCTCTGCTAGTCGTGTATCAGGGTGGTGTTTATGAAGCGCTGTCCTTGGCAGTGGCCCGACAAGTGCTGGGTGATGTAGCGTTGAAGTTAGGCTTCGCGGGTGGCGAGCAAGGTGCTGGTGTGGAGTGGTTGGCACTAGGGCAGCACAATATCCCGGTGGATGCTCACCTGAATGCCTTGATCCCTTATCGTGGCAGGCAAGGTAGCTTTGTCTATGTCTCAGCCGCAGATGTGTTGCATGGCAAAGTGCCGCAACAACAGCTAAAAAACCGTATTGTCTTGATAGGGACCACTGCGCCTGGATTGATGGATTTGCGGGCAACGCCAGCACAGAGTGTTTACCCAGGCGTGGAAATCCATGCCAACATGATCGCGGGAATTCTGGATGGCAGTGTCAAACAACAGCCTGCCTATACCTTGGGTGCGGAGTTTTTACTGTTACTCTTTCTTGGTGTCGGGCTGACTGTCTTGCTCCCTCGGATGCGACCAGCGCCAGCTTCGGTACTGGTGGTCTCGGTATTTTTACTGTTGATATTGTTTAACCTGCTGTCGTGGCAGATTGGCGTGGTATTGCCATTGGCTTCGGCCTTGCTGCTGGTCGTCGTGATTTACGTGCTCAACATGAGTTACGGCTATTTCATCGAATCACGCAGCAAACGTCAATTGACACAACTATTCGGTCAATATGTTCCTCCTGAACTGGTAGAGGAAATGGCGGCTCATCAACATGAGCTAGGGCTGCAGGGCGAAAGTCGTGAGATGACGGTGTTGTTTTGCGATGTCCGCGGATTCACCAGCCTGTCGGAAGCATTGGATGCGCCAACCCTAGCCAGGCTCATGAATGAATACCTCACAGCGATGACGCGCGTTATCCATCAACATCGGGGCACTATCGACAAATACATTGGAGATGCCATCATGGCCTTCTGGGGTGCGCCATTGCATGATGAGCAGCATGCCGCTCATGCTGTCAATGCCTCGCTGGACATGGTGCGAGAGCTGGAAAAAATCAATGCCGATTTCCAGCAACGAGGTTGGCCCGTGCTGGAAATCGGCATTGGCCTCAATAGCGGTGATATGGCCGTGGGTAATATGGGCTCCGAGTTCCGCATGGCCTATACCGTGTTGGGTGATGCAGTCAACCTAGGCGCGAGATTGGAAGGCCTGAGTGCTTATTATGCAGCGCCGGTGATCGTGAGTGAGTTCACCGCGCAGGCCGCAACGCAATATCGTTACCGTGAATTAGACCTAGTGCGCGTCAAGGGCAAGGATGTTCCCGTGAGGATATTCGCACCGGTTGCAAGTGATGATGCCTCAATGGACCAAGAGCTGAGCCAGTATGAATTAGCATTAACGGCTTATCGCCAGCAGCACTGGTCGCAGGCCCAATCGGCATTCATGGCATTGCAAGCGACATATGGTGCACGCATGATCTACTCAATCTACCTTGAGCGGATCACCTATTTCAGCCAACATGCACCAAGCGTAGATTGGGATGGGGTATTTAATTTTGAAAGCAAGCGAGGCGTAGCATGATGGTGAGAGTATTGGGCTGTAGTGGTGGTATAGGCCAGGGCCTGCGCACCACCTCCTTGCTGGTGGATGACGATATCCTCATTGATGCGGGCACTGGCGTAGGTGATCTGACGCTGGAGCAAATGGCGGTGATTGATCATGTCTTCCTCACCCATTCCCATCTTGATCATATTGCCTTCCTTCCACTGCTATTGGATGCTGTACTTGGTAAGCGTGATCAACCTCTCATCGTATATGCCTTGCCTGACACCATCATTAGCCTGCAAACCCACATCTTCAATGGTCAAATATGGCCTGATTTCAGCGAAATTCCTTCCATTGAGCAACCCTCCCTTGTCTATGCGCCATTGACTGTCGGCGATGTGGTTGAGATTGGCAGAAGAAAGATCACGGCATTACCCGCCAATCATACCGTTGCAGCCGTGGGTTATCTGCTTGATAGTGGTGAAGCTAGCCTGGCATTCAGTGGTGATACCACAAGTTGTGACGAATTTTGGCAGGCCCTGAATCAAGTGGATAATTTACGCCACGTGATTATCGAAACCTCATTTACCAATGCCGAAATCGCCCTGGCCCTGGTTTCTCGACATTACTGCCCAGCATTGTTGATGCATGGCTTGGATCAATTGCAATCTCAGCCACAGGTCTGGATCACACATTTGAAACCGGGTGAGGCGAGGGTGATTATGCGAGAGATTTATGAGGCGATGTATGTACTAAAGCCAAAAACTTTGCAACAGGTGCAGGCGATTTATTTTTAATAATATTGCATTGCCTACTCACTAAGTGACAAAGGCAGTTGAGAGTAGCTTTTTGTATGCCCAGTGTCATGTATTGAATGAAGTCTGAGATTGTAGTGACAGGATGGAGCTTTGCTATCCTGAAAAAGAAACAGGAGACAAGCTGATAATTGCTTTGTCTCCTGTGGAGGAAGATTAATTCTTTTTCGCTATTACCTTAGTGTAGTAAGTTAGCCTTGGCAGGTTTTTGGCGCGTATTTAGGCTTATCTGAAATATCAGAGCCGCAAGACCATGCGCCTGTTGTTGTGTCACGGGTTAGAGTAATCGTTCTTCCACTAATCTGACTAGGGGTATTTTGTAATGCACATGCAATAGTATTGCCAGTAACAGAAATGGTGCAGTTGCCTGTAGTGGCGGCTGGAACACCAATATCGGCAATAGCTGCTACCGTGCCACCATCGTTCACACGTACTTCAAATGCAGTTTTATAACCAGCAATCTCAGCTAAACCTGCGGTTACTTTTGCTTTTGCTTGATAGTCTGAATAAGCTGGAATTGCCACTGCCGCCAAAATACCAATAATTGCTACGACAATCATCAGTTCGATCAGCGTAAAGCCTTGTTGTACTTTTTTCATCATAAACCCCTTTTAGTTGAGTTGAGTTTGTATTGCGGTTGGAGGAGTACCGCATGGTTAGCTTATTGCAATGGATATGCCAACTTTTGGGCGTGATGAGTTTGTATTTGAATTTAAAGGGTTTTGCTGTGATTGAATAAAAAAGCGGAGCATTTGCTCCGCTTTTTTTGGCGTCACTTACTGACAAAAATTGTCAGTAAGTGACAAGACAAGTCGTTATTTGCCTTCGGCAACCTTTTTCAGGTTAGCTAGGCCTGCATCGTAAACACCGTTGACGGCATCAAGTGCAGATTTGTCATCCTGGCCTGGTGGGATTGGTGGGTTGAGTTTGTAGACACGGTAGAAACGGCCCATCCACTTCACTTCCGTCTTGCCGCCATCGGCTGCTTTAACTGTGATAGTGGAGTAGTAGTCAGCAACTGGCAGCACGCCTTCAATGATGCCGTACTTGAGTTGCTTGCTATCTTCGTCGATGCTCTTGAGGTTTTCAAGAATGGTGCCACCGCCCTTGAGGGTCAGCAGGCGCACGGTTTCTTCTTCACCAGCATCATTTTTGCGTTTGTCGAGCTTGGTGCTTTCAACGGCTGGGTGCCATTTCTGCATGTTGCCGAAGTCCTTGACCAATGCCCAGACTTTATCGGGGGTGGCATCGATAATGATGGTCTTTTCCACCTTTTGGGGAGCTGGGCCGTGAGCGGCTGCGGTCAATGGCAGCAGGCCTATAGCCAAGAGTGCGAGGATTTTCTTCATCTATATTTCTCCATGTTATTGCAAGTTAAAAAGCGGAACGATTAATGTGCTGTCTTGCTACCACAGGATGTGGGGCGGGACAGCGACTAACTAGCTCCTAATCAATGTGACGTCTTGTTGAGTATAAACTGCCCGAACGCCCGGCTTTGCTTGCCTGTGGGGATGTCCTGGACATGTTTATGGCTACTGGCGTCTATCACTGAAACCGAGTTGTCAAACCAGTTGGCAACGTAAATTTTGTTGCTGGCGGCATCATAATTGATACCTTCGGGGAAGCCGCCAACACGAATCTTGGTCACTTCTTTATGCTGTGTCAGGTCAATCACCGATACGGTGTCGGCCTGGGTATTGGTGACGTAAGCATAACGATTATCTGGACTCACCGTGACGCAGTATGGGTGTTCTCCCACGGCAATTGTATGTGTATCAAAAGTGTCCAGATTGATTACAGAGAGGCTGTTGGAATACACATTGACGGCAAGTAGTTGTTTGCCGTCAGGGCTGAGCGTGATGCCAAACGGGTGTTCGCCTGTGGCAACGCGTTGCAGCACCTTGAGCGTTTGCGTGTCGATAATAGCCAGGTCGTTGCTATCACGGTTGGCAACATAAAGCTTGCTGCCGTCAGGGCTGATGACGATACCAGCCGGGGCTTTGCCTATACTGACCTCGCGGCGTTGAGATGTGTCAGCAGTATCGATAACCAGGACACGGTTGTCATTCCAATCAGCGACATAAAGGCTTTTGCTGTCCGGTGACAGGGCGATGCCGACTGGTGAGCCAGAAATATCAATAGTATCGACGACGGTATAGGTATTGGTGTCAATGACTGAAACCGAATGGCTATCAACATTGCTGATATAAGCCTTGCCGAGGTTTTGCGAAGTGGCTACACCAACTGGCGCTTTGCCTACGGCAATGGTGGCGATGATGCTGTGATTGGCAAGGTTAATCACGGAAACCGTATTTTCGCCCTGATTGGTAATGTAAGCCTCATCGGCACAAGCCAAAAACGAGAGTGTCAGGAGAAGTAGGAAGCTACTGAGGGTACGGATGTTGTGTTTCACTGTTGATGGCTATTTTGCGATCGGGTTTTGCTGATTGAATAAAATAACGCGACAATGTCTGCTAAGGTTGACTTGGCAGTATACGGGCGTGCCGCAAACAGCGTCAAGACTGGATTTCTCCTGTGTTTCCCGGGATTGCAAAGCGGTAGAGCGGGCTTGCCCAGCTTTCAATATGGA
>NZ_BAAILT010000005.1:0-69523 GCF_054588515.1 Methylobacillus methanolivorans | reverse complement strand
AGTTTCCGCAAGGCGGGATCAAATATGGTGAAAGCCCTGAGCAAGCCATGTACCGCGAATTGATGGAGGAGGTCGGGTTACGTCCCGAGCATGTCAAAATTTTGGGGCGTACCCGAGATTGGCTGCGATATGATGTGCCTACCAACTGGATCAAGCGCGAATGGCGTGGCAGTTACAAAGGGCAGAAGCAAATATGGTTTCTGCTGAGGCTGGTGGGGCGTGATAGCGATGTATCGTTGCGTGCCAGCACGCATCCGGAGTTTGATGCTTGGCGCTGGAGTGATTACTGGGTTGCCATGGACTCCGTGATTGAGTTCAAGCGCGATGTATATCGCCTGGCGCTGAAAGAGCTTTCTTCTCATTTGACCGAGCGTCGTCGCACGAGAATAGTGGAAAAGCTGGATCAGTCGATGCGCTAAATTTTATGTCTGAAGATTTAAAGGGTTACAGTTTTTTCTGTAACCCTTTTTTCATTCAGCGCTTGTCTGCCATGGCTTCTCCCAGCCGGACTGGCCGTGCGGGCTGCCAGCCGCCTTGGAAGCTAAGCCGTGCGGTTTCCGGGTAGAGCAGTACCACGGTGGAGCCGAGCAGGAAGCGCCCCATTTCTTCACCTTGCTTCAAGTAAATGCCTTGTTCGTGATAAAGCCAGGTGCGGGTTTTGCCCGTGCGCGGCGGATTGACGATGCCATGCCATGCGGTAGCCATGCTGCCGACGATGGTGGCCCCGACCAGCACCAGGGCGAACTTGGTGTCTCCATGTGCGAACTCGCATACCACGCGCTCATTGCGCGCGAATAGGCCTGGGACATGTGCGGCTGTCAGTGGATTGACGGAAAAAAGGTCGCCGGGTACATAGGTCATGGACAGTAGCTTACCATCGCATGGCATATGGATACGGTGATAATCGCGAGGGCTGAGGTAGATGGTGGCAAAGTGCCCATTCTCATAGTACTTGGCCATCTCGCTGTTGCCGGCGAGCAATGCTGTCGTGGAGTATTGGTGACCTTTGGCCTGAAAAATTTGGTCTTTCTCGATTTGGCCGAATTGACTGATCGCACCATCAACCGGACAGATTTGCGTGGCATTCGCCAGTGGGCGTGCTCCGGGTTTGAGGGCGCGGGTGAAGA
Source organism: Methylobacillus methanolivorans (assembly GCF_054588515.1). Classification (NCBI taxonomy): domain Bacteria; kingdom Pseudomonadati; phylum Pseudomonadota; class Betaproteobacteria; order Nitrosomonadales; family Methylophilaceae; genus Methylobacillus; species Methylobacillus methanolivorans. The sequence continues at coordinate 68,396 of NZ_BAAILT010000005.1, read as the reverse complement.
AGTCGTTGAAGCTGACATAGCTGTTAATGTCAGGGTTTGCTGCTTCCAGCATATTGACCTGATAGCGTTTGGCAAACCACCGGATGACCGCAGTTGTCAACCAGCCAGCGCGTAAGTGGGCAAGTTTGCCTGCCAAGGCGGTGAGTGCGGTTTTGGGAATCAGGTACTGTAGTTTGATAGAGCTGGGTGTGGACACACAAACCTCTTAATTAACAAATGACGGAATGTAAAAAGAGGCTGGACAATGTCCAGCCTCTTTTATTCTAACGTAGAACTTTGCTTGCTTAGCTCTGGAAGAGAGTTAAGTGTAGCAGTCATCCATAACTGTTAGTTCTTGGATTGGGCTTGAGTATGATCAATTAACCAAGAACTAAACACCGACTAGTTCTTGGATTGATCTACCAGCTTGTTCTTGGCAATCCAAGGCATCATGGCACGCAGTTGACCACCAACCTGCTCGATGGGGTGAGCAGCGTTGAGGCGGCGGCGAGCAGTCATGGATGGGTAGTTGGTGCGACCTTCCAGGATGAACTGCTTGGCGTAGTCACCATTCTGGATGTTGGTTAGGCATTCCTTCATTGCAGCACGGGCTTGATCTGCAATCACGCGAGGGCCGGTGACGTACTCACCGTATTCTGCGTTGTTAGAGATGGAGTAGTTCATGTTGGCAATGCCGCCTTCGTACATCAGGTCGACGATCAGCTTGAGCTCGTGCAAGCACTCGAAGTAAGCCATTTCAGGAGCATAGCCAGCTTCAACCAGTGTCTCGAAACCAGCCTTGACCAGTTCAACAGCGCCACCACAGAGAACAGCTTGTTCGCCGAACAAATCGGTTTCAGTTTCTTCGCGGAAGTTGGTCTCAATTACGCCACCCTTGGTGCCGCCGTTGGCAGCAGCGTAGGACAAAGCAATGTCCTTGGCCTTGCCGGAAGCATCTTGGTAAACCGCGATCAGGGAAGGAACGCCGCCACCCTTGAGGTATTCGGAACGTACAGTGTGGCCTGGGCCCTTAGGCGCGATCATGATCACGTCCAGATCCTTGCTAGGCACGATCTGGTTGTAGTGCACATTGAAGCCATGAGCGAAAGCCAGCGCAGCGCCCTTCTTCAGGTTAGGAGCGATGTCAGCATGGTAGATTTCTGCCATGGTTTCATCTGGCAGCAAGACCATGACGACATCAGCGCCAGTGACCGCATCCTTGATTTCCTTGACGTCATGACCGGCATTGACGGCCTTGGCGAAGGAGCTACCGTCCTTACGGGCACCGATAGTCACGGTAGCACCGGAGTCCTTCAGGTTTTGCGCGTGGGCATGACCTTGGGAACCGTAACCGACGATGGTGACCTTCAGCTTCTTGATCAGGGAGAGGTCTGCGTCCTTGTCGTAATAGACTTTCATTTTTTACCTTTCAATACAAATGGAGGCTGCTGCCCGTGTAGGGCGGCATGAGTGTTTAAAGTTTGAGTATCCTGTCGCCGCGACCAATGCCGGAGGCACCAGTGCGAACGGTTTCGAGAATGGCAGCCTTGTCCAGCGCTTCCAGGAAGGCATCCAGTTTGGAGCCGGAGCCAGTCAACTCGATAGTGTAGCTACCGTCTGCTACATCAATGATGCGTCCGCGGAAAATGTCGCACATGCGCTTCATTTCATCGCGGAACGATCCTGTCGCCTTTACCTTGACCAACATCAGCTCGCGTTCGATAAAGCGGCCATCGTTGAGGTCCAGTACCTTGACCACATCAATCAGCTTGTTGAGCTGCTTGATGATCTGCTCGATCACTTCATCCGATCCGGAGGTGACGATGGTCATGCGTGACAGCGTGGCGTCCTCAGTGGGTGCCACGGTCAGGGATTCGATATTGTATGCACGCGCGGAAAACAGGCCGGCCACACGAGAGAGGGCACCGGCTTCGTTTTCCATCAATATGGAGATGATATGTTTCATGCTGTTCTTCTTACAGGTCTTCAGCCAGGATGATTTCGGAGAGTCCCTTGCCATTTGGCACCATCGGGAACACGTTTTCGTTCTGGTCGGTGATGAAGTTCATGAACACGAAGCGATCTGTCATGTTGAATGCATCAGTAAGTGCACCCTCAACATCGGACGGTTTTTCAATGTTCATGCCGACATGGCCGTAAGACTCGGCGAGCTTGACGAAGTCAGGCAGGCTGTCCATATAGGATTCGGAGTAACGGTTCTCGTAGAAGAACTGCTGCCATTGGCGCACCATGCCCAGATAGCGGTTGTTGAGCAAGATCACCTTGATCGGCAGGTGGAACTGCTTACAGGTGGAGAGCTCCTGGATGTTCATCTGGATGCTGCCTTCGCCCGTGACGCAGGCTACCTTGGCCTTGGGGTCAGCAAACTGTACACCCATGGCATAAGGCAGGCCAACACCCATGGTGCCCAAGCCGCCAGAATTGATCCAGCGACGTGGTTTGTCGAACTTGTAATACTGTGCTGCCCACATCTGGTGCTGACCAACGTCAGAGGTCACATAGGCATCGCCCTTGGTGACTTCCCATAACTTCTCTATCACGAATTGTGGCTTGATGATCTCGCTGTTACGGTTGTAGCCAAGACAGTTACGGCCGCGCCATTCTTCAATTTGAGTCCACCAGGCCTTGAGGGCTGCTGCATCTGGCAAGCGAGCTTCGGCATCTAACAGCTCGTTCATCTCAGTCAGCACGGATTGCACGTGGCCGACGATAGGCACATCTACCTTGACACGCTTGGAGATGGAGGATGGATCGACATCAATATGAACGATGGTGCGATCTTTGTTGTAAAAGTGCTGTGGGTTGCCAATAACGCGGTCATCGAAGCGCGCGCCAACGGCAATCAGCACATCACAGTTCTGCATCGCCATATTGGCTTCCAGCGTGCCATGCATGCCGGGCATGCCGACAAACTGCTTGTCAGTTGCAGGGTAGCCGCCCAGCCCCATCAATGTGTTGGTAACGGGGAAGTTCAGTCGGCGTGCCAGTTTGATCAGTTGATCGGCTGCGTCACCCAATACCAAGCCACCGCCGGTATATAGCATGGGGCGCTTGGCTTCCAGCATGAGCTTGATCGCCTTCTTGATCTGGCCGGAGTGTCCCTTGAGAATAGGCGTGTAGGAACGCATTTCCACTGTTTTTGGGTATTCGAATTCGCCAAGGTGCGCGGTGATGTCCTTGGGGATGTCGACCACTACCGGGCCTGGGCGGCCAGTGGCGGCGATGACAAATGCCTTCTTGATGGTGGGCGCAATATCCTTGACATCCTTCACCAGGAAGTTGTGCTTCACGCAAGGGCGTGAAATGCCGATCATGTCGACTTCCTGGAAAGCATCCAGACCGATGGCCGGCGTGGGTGCCTGGCCGCTGATGACGACCATGGGGATGGAGTCCATATGCGCGGTGGCAATGCCAGTGATGGCATTAGTTGCACCCGGGCCTGAGGTCACCAGGGCAACGCCGACTTCACCGGTAGCGCGAGAGTAGGCATCGGCTGCGTGGACAGCGGCTTGCTCGTGGCGGACAAGAATGTGCTTGAACTTGTCCTGTTTGAATATTTCATCGTAAATATTGAGCACCGCGCCACCAGGATAGCCAAAAACGTATTTGACGTTCTCTTCCTGCAAGCAGCGAATGACGATTTCTGCGCCAGATAATTCCATAGATATTGCTTGTTATGCCGAGAATTTGGGAAACTTAGAACACTAACGGTTTGTGCCTGTTTGGTCAAGGTCGATTAAGTGAATACCTGCTTTAAGCTGGTGATTTTTAAGTGGCTTGTGACTTACTCGTCTGATTGGTAGAGAGCCACTTTATATCTGGTCATGCAAAAGGCGGCGGGGCGACTTTGAGCAGTTCTTCTATCGTGGTCAAGCCTGCAGCAATTTTCTCGGCACCGTTCATCAGCAATGGCTGCATGCCTTGTTGATATGCCAGCTTTTTAATGCTGGCCAGGTCAGCATCTGGCGTAATAAGTTTTTTGAGCTCGGGTGAGAGTGAGAGCATCTCATAAATGCCGCTACGACCACGATAACCTGTCATGCGGCACTCCAGGCAGCCGTTGGCGGTATATATCTGCGCTGGCTTGGGAAGTTTCCAGTCCCCCACTAGTTCATCCCAGCGCTCCTGGCTGATGTCGGCAGGTGTTTTGCAGTGCGGGCACAAAGTGCGTACCAACCGTTGCGCCATGATGCCAATAAGCGAAGAGTGGATGAGGTAAGGAGGTATGCCGAGGTCTAGCAAGCGTGTCACTGCTGCGGGGGCATCATTGGTATGCAAGGTGGATAGTACTAGGTGGCCGGTCAAGGCGGCCTGGATTGCCATTTCACCGGTTTCTACGTCGCGGATTTCGCCGACCATGATGATGTCTGGGTCTTGGCGCAGCAGGGTGCGTACGCCATCTGCAAATGTCAGGCCGATGTTGTGCTGCACCTGCATCTGGTTGAAGGCTGGCTCGACCATTTCGATGGGGTCTTCTACGGTGCAGACATTGACTTCAGGTGTTGCCAGCAATTTGAGCGTGGAATAGAGCGTGGTGGTTTTACCTGAGCCGGTCGGCCCGGTGACGAGCACAATACCATTCGGACTTTGTGTCCACTGGGTCCATTTTTGAGCTTGCTCGTTGGAAAAGCCCAGTTCGACAAAATCCTTCACTAGGATTTCTGGCGTGAAAATACGCATCACCAGCTTTTCGCCAAAGGCGGTTGGCATGGTGGAGAGGCGCAGCTCAATTTCCTCGCCTTCATCGGTCAAGGTCTTGATGCGCCCGTCTTGTGGGCGGCGTTTTTCCACCATATCCATGCGCCCCAGCAGCTTGATGCGATTGGTGATGGCGCTCATGATGGCACTGGGTAACTGATATACCTGATGCAGTACGCCATCAATGCGGAATCGTAGGATGCCCATGTTGCGGCGCGGCTCCAGGTGAATGTCACTCGCACGTTGCTCAAAGGCGTACTTGAACAGCCAGTCTACAATATTGATGACGTGCTGTTCGTTGGCATCCAGGTTCTTGTTCTTCCCTAACTCGACCAATTGCTCCAGGTTTTGCACACCAATCACTTGGCCAGTTTTTGCGGTATTGGCAAGATTAATAGAGTTGGCGAGATTGTAGACCTCAGGCAGGTAGCGGCTGATTTCACGCGGGTTGGCGACCACCAGGCGGATGCTGAGCTTGAGGATGCGCTCCAGGTCGGGTATCCATTCGGTAAAAAATGGTTCGGCGGTAGCGATGATGGCTTCTTGCCCGCTGATTTTTACTGGCATGATCTTAAGCCGCTCGGCATAGGCCTTGGAAATGACTTGTGCCACTGCGCTAAAATCCAGCTTGAGCGGATCAATGTGAAAGTGTTCCAGCTGGGCGCGCTTCGCCAGCCAGGCAGTGAGTACCTCCAGGGATAGTTGCTTGTGCGGCGGTTGCAGGTTTTTCCACTTTTGCTCACTGATGATGATCAGTGGGTGCAGGTTGGAGCTATCTAGCCTGCGGTCCTTGAATAATTGCTCCGCCTGCAGTTTGTGCACCAGCCCATCATTAACCAGCATACGTAATGTGTCGCCTAGGGAAAGGCGGCCAGGAGTCGGGTGGAAGATGGCGCTGGATAGAGTCATGAGCTGAATACTAAAGAGTCATGCAGCAAAAGTCGATGCGGTAAAAGACGTTGTGTTGTCTGTAAGTTGCCATTAAATAGGATCAGGCTGAAAACGCATGGACAGATCAATCGCGTGGACATGTTTGGTCAGGCCACCAATTGAGATACGGTCAACGCCGGTCAGTGCAATTTCCCTGACGTTATCCAGTTCGATGCCGCCGGAGGCTTCCAGAATGGCTTGACCATTCGTCATTTTCACGGCTTCCCTCAGTTGGGTTGTATCGAAATTATCCAGCAGGATGAGTGTGGCGCCTGCATCTAGTGCAATACGCAGTTGCTCCAGTGTTTCCACTTCAATCTGGATTGGCACACCGGCATTGAGTGCTCGGGCATTCTGCAATACTGCTTCAATACTTCCTGCTGCAGCGATGTGGTTTTCCTTGATCAGGATGCCGTCATAAAGCCCGATGCGCTGATTCATCCCACCGCCGATACGTACGGCATATTTTTGCGCCAGTCTTAATCCAGGCAGGGTCTTGCGCGTATCGAGGATATGCGATCGTGTGCCGGCAATCGCATCGACATAGCGGCGTGTCGCTGTGGCAGTGGCGGAGAGGGTTTGCAGGAAGTTGAGCGCGCAGCGCTCGGCGGTCAGTAATGCGCGTGCAGGCCCAGATAATTGGCACAAGATGGTGTTGGGGGCGACTTTGTCACCTTCCTGTACTTGCCATTCAAGGACGATGTCCTTGGATATGTGCCTGAAGGCTTCAGTAGCCCATGGAATACCACAGATGACAGCCTCTTCCCGACAGAGGATGGTGGCGGTTGCTAGTTGACCAACTGGCACCAATTGTGCGGTGAGGTCACCTGTGGCAACGTCCTCTCCCAAGGCATGCTGGATGTCTTGTTCAATAGTTTTTTGTAGGGAGCTGGAGAGTGTTGTGTGCTGTGATGTGGATTCCATGATTTACATTATAATGCACTCATCCATCTATCAAATCCTCCCCAAGATGAAACTCCTATACTCGAATACCAGCCCATATGCGCGCAAGGTGCGCGTAGTGGCGGCAGAAAAGCGCATTGAAGTGAACATGGTACAGGTTGTGCTCGCTGATCCCGATTGCCCGGTCAATGATCATAATCCCTTGGGGAAGATTCCAGTTCTGATCTTGCCGGATGGTGACAGCCTCTATGATTCACGCGTTATCGTGGAGTATCTCGATCATCGTACGCCGGTATCTCATTTGATTCCGCAAGACCATACCGCCAAGATTGCCGTGCGCCGCTGGGAGGCTCTGGCTGATGGGGTGACGGATGCGGCTGTTGCTGCGGTGATGGAAGGACGTCGGGCGGAAAATGCGCAGGATCCTGCAGTGATTGCCAAGCAATTGGGCAAGGTAGGACGTGGCCTGAAAACCCTGAATGACGATCTGGAAAAGAAGAAGTGGTGTGTGCAGGATAACTTTAGCTTGGCCGATATTGCACTAGGTTGCATGCTGGGTTACTTGGAGTTGCGGTATCAGCAGTTAGACTGGAAGCAACAGTATCCCAACCTTGCCAAGCATTATGCCGCGATGATGAAGCGAGCTTCCTTCAAGGATACGGCTCCCGTTCTTTAACACACGGGAGCCGTGCCAAGGCATTACAGCGATGAGGTGATGATGCCGCCGCCCAGGCAGACGTTGCTTTCATACACAACAACGGATTGGCCTGCGGTAATCGCCCATTGCTTGTGGCCAAAGCGAATCTCGGCGTGATCGCCTTGCAGGCTGTCGATTTCGCAGGGGGCATCTGGCTGGCGATAGCGTGTCTTGGCGGCATAGACCCAGTGAGTTTTGGGTTCTTCGCCAGCAATCCAGTGCAGTTTGCTCGCGATCAGGCCGTCATTCAGTAGCAAGGGATGGTCGTGCCCTTGTACGACGATCAGTACGTTGTGTGCCATATCCTTGCCAGCCACGAACCACGGTTCGCCATTGCTTTCGCGTGAGCCGCCAATGCCCAGTCCCTGGCGCTGCCCCATGGTGTAATACATCAGGCCGTTATGCTGGCCAACCACTTTGCCTTCCGGGGTTTGTATCTCGCCTGGTGTACGGGGAAGGTAGCGGCTGAGAAATTCCTGGAAAGGCCGCTCGCCGATAAAGCAGATGCCGGTGGAGTCTTTCTTCTCGCTGGTGGGCAGGCCAGCCTTGCGGGCGATGTCACGAATCTCGCGCTTCAGCAGGTGGCCAAGTGGAAACAGGGTTTTCGATAGCTGGGCCTGGCTGAGGCGGTGCAGGAAATAGCTTTGATCCTTGGTGCCGTCATCGGCTTTCATCAATTGAAACAGGCCGTTTTTCTCACGTACCTGGGCGTAGTGGCCGGTTGCCATGATATCGCCACCCAACGCCATGGCGTGGTCGAGGAAGGCCTTGAACTTGATCTCGGAATTGCAGAGGATATCAGGGTTAGGCGTGCGTCCTGCGCTGTACTCCTCCAGGAAATTGGCAAACACGCGCTCTTTGTATTCCTTGCTGAAGTTGACAGCTTCCAGCTCAATATCGAGCTTGTCCGCGACTGCGGCAGCATCAATCAAATCCTGCTTGGCTGGGCAATATTCGTCAGTATCGTCATCCTCCCAGTTTTTCATGAACAGGCCGGTGACTTCATATCCTTGTTCTTTGAGCAAGAGTGCGGCGACGGAGGAATCGACGCCACCTGACATGCCGACGATGACTTTTTTCTTCATGATGCGTGTTCTATCTTGGTAGTAATTCTATAAATGGGTAATCGCGTTGAGCGGGAAATGCTGCCCCGCTAGATAGTGCTCAACGCAGGTGAGCACTTGCGGACTACGGTGTTGGGCCTTGGTGGCACGGATTTCATCTGCTGTCATCCAAAGGGCGCGAATAATGCCGTCATCCAGCGCCAAGTCCGCTTGATGATCGTCCACCTGGCCGATAAAGGCAAATCGCAGGTAGGTAATGTCCTTGAGCGGATGACGCCAGTGGTAAATGCCGAGCAGGCTTTGCGGGGTAAAACGATAAGCGGTTTCCTCGCGTGCTTCCCTGACGGCTGCCTCCAGCAGACTTTCGCCATTTTCCACATGTCCGGCAGGCTGGTTGAGGCGTATACCGTCTGCGGTTTCTTCTTCCACCAGGAGGAAGCGGCCTTGTTGCTCGACAATGGCAGCAACAGTGGTATGGGGTTTCCAGATCATGGGTTTATGTGCCAGCTAAGCGGGTGTTTTTCACCCAGCAATCGTAAACCCATAATTTTACAGCGGGATTGCCTGTGAGGCCAGCGCAGGTGTTATCCGGTGATGGTAACTTGCTTGGTGCGGCCAGGGCCTATCAGGTACTATCCGCCCAATACTAATAGGCATGGGCACCAACATGACACGTCTTTATCTGGCTTCTCGTTCACCGCGGCGCGCAGAGTTATTGCAGCAAATCGGTGTGGAGTTTGTCGTCATTCCTTCCGATATAGACGAGTCTGTATATAATGCGGAGTCGGCTGCGGATTATGTATTGCGTCTCGCACAGGAAAAAGCGCAGGCTTGCGCTGCCAGGCTGACAGTGCTGGATATGCCGGTGTTGGCTGCAGACACGACGGTATGCGTGGGGGGCGTGATTCTCGGCAAGCCTGAGCATGACGATGAGGCCTATGCCATGTTGTCCTCCATGTCAGGTGGCTGGCATGAGGTGCATACTGCGATAGCTCTAGCAAGTACACATGGCATGCAAGTGGCGCTGTCAACCACGCGCGTCAAGATGATGGCGTTGAGCCATGAAGTGATGACGGCCTATGTGGCGAGCGGAGAACCTCGGGATAAAGCTGGTGCCTATGGCATACAAGGCTTGGGTGGCACCCTGATTGAGCGAATTGAAGGTAGCTACTCAGGTGTGATGGGGCTGCCGCTGTATGAAACTGCCAGGTTGTTGAGGAATTGCGGCTTTACGATACCTAGCTAGGTGATTGGCTGCGATGCTGATTGAATATTGCGATTTGGAAATTAAAAAGCAAAATAAAAAACGTCATGAGTGAAGAAATACTGATCAATGTCACCCCGCAGGAAACGCGTGTTGCGATTGTCGAACAGGGTGTATTGCAAGAATTACATGTAGAGCGTGCTACTTCGCTAGGGCTGGTAGGCAATATCTATCGTGGCAAGGTGTGTCGTGTGTTGCCTGGCATGCAATCTGCCTTTGTCGAGATTGGCCTGCAACGCGCAGCTTTCCTGCATGTGGCGGATATCCTTGAGTGTTGTAGTCCGGATAAGGAAAAGGCTATCCAGGAGGTATTACACGAAGGCCAGCCTATCATGGTGCAGGTGATCAAGGAGCCTATAGGTACCAAGGGCGCTCGCCTCACCACGCAGATCAGCATTGCAGGACGCTTCCTCGTCTATTTGCCGCAACAGCAGCATATCGGTGTATCGCAACGCATTGAGGATGAGGCTGAGCGTGAATTGTTACGCGAGCGCCTGTTGCGCCTACTGCCGGAAAAGCGCGAAGGCGGCTACATTATCCGTACCATGTCGGAGGCGGCCACCGATGAGGAGTTGTTGGCCGATGTTGATTACCTGCAAAAGGTTTGGAGTAATATACAGGCGGCTAGCCATGGGGCTGCTGACCGCTCCCTAGTGTTCCAAGACCTCGATTTGCCCATGCGCGTGTTGCGTGATGTCGTGAATGATGACACTGATCGCATTCTGGTGGATTCGCGCGAGACTTATCAAAAACTACTGGATTTTGCCAGCCACTATGCCGTGGGGGCAGTCAAGCGTCTCGAGCATTATCAGGGCGCACGCCCGTTGTTTGATATGTACAATGTCGAGCACGAGATCAACAAGGCCATGTCGCGCAAGGTGGAACTAAAATCAGGTGGTTACCTGATTTTTGACCAGACCGAAGCGCTGACCACCGTGGACGTGAACACTGGTGGCTTTGTCACTGGGCGTAGCCTGTCCGATACCATTTTCAAGACCAATCTCGAGGCTGCACAATGCATTGCGCGGCAACTGCGTGTGCGAAATCTCGGTGGCATCATCATCATCGACTTTATAGATATGGATGAAGAGGAGCAGCAAAGTGCTGTGCTGACGGAGCTGAAAAAAGCGGTGGTCAAGGACAGGGCAAGAACTGGTGTTCATGGGTTCTCGACCCTGGGCTTGGTAGAAATGACGCGCAAGCGCACGCGCGAAAGCCTAGCGCATTTGCTCTGTGAGCCTTGTCCCTCTTGCAAGGGACGCGGTGAAGTGAAAACTGCGCAAACGGTTTGCTATGAAATCTTCCGCGAACTTTTGCGTAACGCTAAGCAATTCACCGCACGTGAGTTCCGCATCCTTGCAGCCCCCAAGGTGATAGACCTGTTACTGGATGAAGAAGCTCAGAGCTTAGCCAATCTTTCTGATTTTATTGGTAAACCGATTTCCCTGCAGTCAGAAACCCACTACGCGCAGGAAACCTACGATATTGTTTTGATGTAGGTCTACGAGAGTGACATAAAAAAGCCGACGATATCGTCGGCTTTTTTATGTGCGCTAGTTGATCACCTCTTGCCTAGAACAAGCGTAATAGCTGCATTTCAGTTGGCGTGATCACCACAATCAGAATCAATTCAGCTAGGATGAATACGACCAGTGGCGTGAGGTCAAAGCCGCCTGCGGTGGGGATGCGGTTACGCAGAGGCTTCAGTACTGGGCGGGTCAGCGCATCCAGCACTGGCGTGAGGATGGTATAAGGGTTGATCCAGCTCAGGATGGCTTGCAAAAAGACGGCATAGAGAAAAATATAAATACTGAGCTTGAGCAGGCCGACAAAAGCCAGCCCCAGCAAGGCGATCCAGATAGTGTTGTCGGCCACCAGGAGCGGATAGTTGCTGATCAGTTTCGAGCCAGTCTGCAACAGGAACTGGGTAATGAAAGCGAGCAACAAGGTGGAAGTATCCACGCCCGCAATGCCAGGGATAAAGCGCCGCACGGGTTTTACTGCAAAATTGGTGATGGCGACAATGGCCTGGGACACCGGGTTTTGAAACGGTGCACGTGTGAGCTGCAAGTAAAAGCGCAGTAACAAGGCCAGGGTAAACAATCCCAGGATAGTATGCAGCAGGAACTGCAAGGCGTTGTTAATCATGCAGGCTCCTGGGAGAAAATGGTGAATGGCATGTTAGTCTTTCCCTAATTGTTCACCCAGCTCGCGCGCGCGCTCAGCTGCAGCGTGTGCGGCCTGGATAATGGCTGGCTTGATGTCGGCTTGCTCCATGAAGAGGATGGCGCGTTCTGTGGTGCCACCTTTGGATGTCACTTGGGCGCGTAAGGCCTCGGCTGGGATGTCAGCTTGGCTGGCAGCCAATTGGCTGGCGCCAAGAAATGTTTGCAAGCTCAGGGTGCGTGCCTGATCAGCGTCAAAACCCAGATCAAGCGCAGCTTGCTCCAGCGCCTCGATGAAATAAAATACATAGGCAGGGCCGCTGCCTGAAATGGCAGTAATTGCATCAATCTTGCTTTCGTCATCTACCCATAATGTAGTGCCTGCCGCAGAGAGTAATTGGTCGGCTTGTTCCCGTTGCTCAATGGAAACTCCCTCTGCAGCATAGAGGCCGGATAGGCCGGCCTGTATTTGCGCCGGCGTGTTGGGCATGACACGAACGATGGCGTTGTAGCCATTCAGCCAGCGACTGAGCGCAGCGCAGGTGATGCCGGCGGCGATCGAGATGACAAGCTGCTCGGTCAGGAAGCTGGCGAGGAAGATCGCCAGGTCGCGCAGTTGCTGTGGTTTTACCGCCAGTACGATGATGTCGGAGTTGGCAACGCTGGGCAGGTGCTCCGTGGCATGCACGCCAAATTCGTTGGTTAATTCTTCACGTTTGGCGGCATCAAGCTCGATGACATTGATGGTAGCCATGTTGAAGCCTTTTTGCTTGAGGCCGCCGATAATGGCGCGGGCCATGTTGCCGCCGCCGATAAAGCTGATTTTCATGTTGATTGTTCTGTGGTTGGTTTGATCCGGGCGCCGAAAATGGCGGAGCCCACCCTGACTATTGTCGCACCCTCTTGAATGGCTGCGGGAAAATCTTCTGACATACCCATGGATAATGTATCCAGTGCATGACCAGCGGATTGTAATTGTTGGTAAATCTCGCGTACTGCGTGGAATTGCGCACGTTGCTTGGCGGGGTCGTCGGTCGGTGCTGGAATGGCCATCAATCCGCGCAGGTGTAGCCTGGGTAATTGCCTGATGTGTTCTGCCAGCGCCAATGCTTCTGCGGCGCTGGTACCGCTTTTGCTATCTTCATCACTGATATTGATCTGGATGCAGACCTGCAATGCTGGCAGGCTAGCGTCACGTGCAGCATTTAGCCGATCAGCGATCTTGCTGCGGTCTATGCTGTGCACCCAGTCAAAATGCTGGGCAATCGGCTGAGTTTTGTTGCTCTGGATCGGGCCGATGAAATGCCATGTTATTGCCAGGTCGTTCAGTTCCTGCTGTTTGGCGAGTGCTTCTTGCAGATAGTTTTCGCCAAATTGACATTGACCTTCCATGAAAAGCTCACGGATGGCATTAGCTGGATGCGCCTTGCTCACGGCCAGCAGGCTCACGCTATTTGCTTCCCTGCCGGCATCAAGCGCAGCGGCCTCGATACGGGCCTTGATGGCTTGCCAGCGCTTGCCAATTGTGTCCATAATCCGTTCATCCTTCGTGATTGCAACCATATCTCGGCACGTACATAGCCGGGCCAAAATTATAACAGGAGCCTTTCTTGGATATTTCTGATTTGCTGGCGTTCTCGGTCAAAAACAAGGCTTCTGACTTGCATCTTTCCGCGGGTATGCCACCCCTGATCCGGGTCCATGGGGATGTGCGCAAGATCAATGTGCCGCCACTGGATAACAGCGCCGTGCACGACATGGTGTATGACATCATGAACGATGGCCAGCGCAAGGTGTATGAAGAGACGCTGGAATGTGATTTTTCCTTCGAGATTCCCAACTTGGCGCGTTTTCGTGTCAATGCCTTCAACCAGAACCGTGGTGCCGGGGCGGTATTCCGAACCATTCCATCCAAGGTGCTGACGATGGAGCAACTCGGCTGCCCGCCGATATTCCGCGAGATTGCGCAGAACCCACGTGGCATCGTGCTGGTGACCGGCCCGACTGGTTCCGGTAAATCTACTACATTGGCTGCGATGATTGATTTCATCAATGAAAACGAGTTCGGGCATATACTCACTGTGGAAGACCCGATTGAGTTTGTGCATACCTCTAAAAAGTGTCTGATCAACCAACGCGAGGTTGGCCCGCATACCTTGTCGTTCTCCAACGCTTTGCGCTCCGCCCTGCGTGAAGACCCAGATGTCATCCTTGTGGGCGAAATGCGTGACCTGGAAACGATACGATTGGCACTTTCTGCTGCGGAAACCGGCCACTTGGTGTTCGGTACCTTGCATACCAGCTCTGCTGCCAAGACCATAGACCGTATCGTGGATGTGTTTCCTGCCGCCGAGAAGGAAATGGTGCGCTCCATGCTCTCTGAATCTTTGCGTGCCGTGATTTCCCAAACCTTGTGCAAGACCAAGGATGAGCAGGGCCGTGTTGCCGCGCACGAGATCATGATAGGCACCCCTGCCATCCGTAACCTGATCCGCGAGAACAAGATTGCCCAAATGTATTCTGCAATCCAGACCGGACAGAATGTTGGTATGCAGACGCTGGACCAGAACCTGCAAGACCTGGTGCGCCGCAATGTGATTTCGCTGGCTGAAGCAAGAACCAAGGCAGCCAACAAGGACGCCTTCGTCGGTTAGGATGGTAGAAGAATGAGCATGGATCAAGGCCAAGCGGAAAAATTTGTATTCGACCTGTTACGCTTGATGCTGGGCAAGAAGGCTTCCGACCTCTTCATTACGGCAGGCTACCCGCCAGCGATGAAGATTGATGGCAAGATGACACCGGTGACGCAGCAGGCGCTATCACCACAACAGGCACGTGAAATTGCCCGTGCCATCATGAATGATAAGCAAGCTGCAGAGTTTGAGGCCACGCGCGAGTGCAATTTTGCGATTGGGATGCCAGGGGTAGCGCGTTTTCGCGTCAATGCTTTTGTGCAGCGTGGTAGTGTGGGCTTGGTATTCCGGACGATCACTACGCATATTCCCAAGCTGGAGGAACTTGGCCTGCCCGATGTTCTTAAGGACGTTGCCCTGACCAAACGCGGGCTGGTGATTTTCGTCGGCGGCACGGGTTCTGGTAAATCTACTTCTCTTGCGGCGATGGTGGGCTATCGTAATGAAAACAGCCACGGGCATATCATCACGATAGAAGACCCGATTGAGTTTGTGCATGAGCACAAGAATTGTATCGTGACCCAGCGTGAGATCGGCGTGGATACCGATAATTGGCAGATCGCCCTCAAGAACACCTTACGACAGGCACCTGATGTGATCTTGATCGGTGAAATCCGCGACCGGGAAACCATGGATTACGCCATTGCGTTTGCTGAAACCGGTCACCTTTGTATGGCGACATTGCACGCTAACAGCACCAATCAGGCGCTGGACCGTATCATCAACTTCTTCCCAGAGGAGCGCAGGCATCAGTTGCTCATGGATTTGTCGCTCAACGTCAAGGCTTTTGTCTCGCAGCGACTGATTCCGCGCAAAAGTACTACTGGCCGGGTCGCTGCCATGGAAATCATGATCAATTCTCCCTTGATTTCAGATTTGATTTTCAAGGGCGATGTGCACGAGATCAAGGAGATCATCGCCAAGTCGCGCGAGTCAGGGATGCAGACGTTTGACCAGTCCCTGTTTGACCTGCATGAGGCTGGCCTCATTACGTATGAGGATGCGTTACGTAATGCTGATTCGGTTAATGACTTGAGGCTCAGGGTCAAGCTGGAGGGCAAAGATGCTCATGACAAAGACCTCTCCGCAGGGTTGGATAATCTCGGTATAGTGTGAGCCTGCTAGCATTGGTTGCTGGCATTCCTCATTTACTTTTCTGAAAGTCGACAATGATCGAATGGTTGGCAAGTCCTGAAGCCTGGATTGCGCTTGCAACATTGACAGCCCTGGAAATCGTCCTGGGCATCGATAACATCATCTTCATCTCCATCCTCGTTGGCCGCCTGCCGGAAAAGCAGCGTAATACCGCCAGAAGGCTAGGTCTTAGCTTGGCAATGATTGCGCGCCTGGCGTTGCTATTCTCCATTTCCTGGGTGATGGGTTTGACGCAACCGTGGTTTGAGGTTGCTGGGCTGGAAATATCAGGCCGCGACCTCATCCTGATTGGTGGTGGCCTATTCCTGCTGGCCAAGGCTACGCATGAAATACACAATAGCCTGGAAGGTGCTGATGGACATGGAGAGGCTAATGTCGCCGTCAATAGTATGGGTATGGTACTGGTACAGATTGCCATCCTCGATATCGTGTTTTCACTGGATTCCGTGATTACAGCAGTTGGCCTTGCCGATCACGTGGAAGTCATGGCTGCGGCCATCATCATCGCGGTTGGCGTAATGCTGTTCGCTGCAAAGTCGATAGGGGATTTCGTCGATAACCATCCCACCATCAAGATTCTTGCTTTGTCATTCCTGATTTTGGTAGGTGTAACCTTGATGGTGGAAGGTTTTGATGTGCATGTGCCCAAGGGCTATATCTACTTTGCCATGGCATTCTCGGTGGCGGTGGAAATGCTAAATATCAACATGCGGAAACGCATGAGTAAAAGAAAGCCGGTGAAATTGCGCAAAAAGTCGATGCAATAAGTGACCGTCTGTCATCCAAGATGGTGCATGTGATTGCTTCATGGTGCCGATGTGAGGCTATGGTTTGGTTGTAAAGCTGATTTAATACATTGAAAAATATGTGAATTTATACATACGTTGGCTTGGTCTTCATATTGCTTCAGTTCTCTTGATTATTTTCTCAATGTCATGGGAGTTAGCTAAATGAGTGAACATGAGTGCCAGGCAGGGTGTAGTCATCATTCACATGCGGCGGATCATGCTGAAGTCCAGCAAGAGTTCCAAGAGAGGCGGCGTGATTTCATGCGTGATTTTGCCGTGGGCGGGGTCTTGGCTTCAGCGGCCAGCCTGGGCATCAGCGCCAGTGCTTTTGGCCAGGCTATGCCAAAATCCGGAACATCTTCTGGTCATGCTACTCATTACTACATTCCTGCCAGTGATAAAACGGTCAGTTGGGGGTTCTTCAGTAAGTCACTCAAGCCTGTCGTTGAGCTGGAATCCGGTGATTTTGCCACCATAGAAACATTGACCCATCATGCCAATGATGATGCGTCATTGATGGTCAAAGGTGATCCTGGTGCCGAAAGCGTGTTTTACTGGGATAGCAAGCATAAAAACGTGGACAGACGCGGCATGGGGCCAATGGATCACAAGCTTGGCGCTGGTGGTGGCTTGGGAGTGCATATCTGTACCGGGCCTGTGGCGGTGAAGGGAGCCCAGCCCGGCGATGTGCTTGAGGTGCGTATCGTTGATGTCGCCCTGCGTCCGAGTGCCAACCCGGAATATAAGGGCAAGGCATTTGGCTCGAATGCGGCGGCTAATTGGGGCTTTCATTACAATGATTTGATAGAGGAGCCCAAGAAGCGCGAGGTAGTGACGATCTATGAACTGGATGCTACCGGCGAGCGCAACTGGGCACGCGCATTCTACAATTTCCGTTGGACACCGCAGACCGACCCCTTTGGTGTTGTGCACCCCATTATCGATTATCCCGGCGTACCGGTTGACCACAGCACTATCAGCAAGAACTTTAATGTACTGAAGAATATCCGTGTCCCTGTTAGGCCGCATTTCGGCACCATGGGCCTCGCACCCAAGGAGGCCGATATGGTCAATTCGATACCGCCCAGCTATACCGGTGGCAATATCGATAACTGGCGTATCGGTAAGGGTGCGACCATGTATTACCCGGTGTCGGTCGCCGGGGGATTGTTTTCGGTGGGGGATCCACATGCTTCGCAGGGGGATTCAGAGATGTGTGGCACTGCCATCGAATGCTCGTTGACCGGCACATTCCAGTTCATTCTGCATAAGAAAGCCGATCTCGTGGGTACTCCACTGGCCGACCTGCAATATCCCTTGCTGGAGACTCAGGATGAATGGGTATTGCATGGCTTTAGTTATGCCAATTATCTTGCAGACTTGGGCGCTGATGCGCAGAACAGCATTTTCTCAAAGTCTTCGTTGGATTTGGCACTCAAGGATGCATTCCGCAAGATGCGGCATTTCCTCATGCATACCCAGCATTTGAGTGAGGACGAGGCGGTCTCGCTGATGTCCATCGGGGTCGACTTTGGGGTTACCCAAGTCGTGGATGGTAACTGGGGTGTGCATGCGGTAGTGAAGAAAGGGATTTTTCCTGCGCGAGATGCTTAGTTTTATCTGCGGATGTGCAATGCAGACGCCCGACGGTAAGCCGGGCGTCTAGTACTAACTTTGATAGGCAATCTCGCCATTTACCAAGGTATAGCGAACCTTGCCACCCAGCTCTAGCCCGTCAAACGGCGTGTTCTTTCCCTGGCTCAAGAGGTTTGCTGCTTCTACTTTCCAGTATTGCTGTGGGTCAAAGATGCAAATATCGGCTTGAGCCTCCAGTCCCAGATGGCCTTGGCTGATCCCTAGGCTGGTGGCTGGCGCGTTGGTGATGCGTGCCAATGCTTCGATCAGGGGAACCTTCTGTTCCTCAGCCCATTTCAACGTGAGTGGCAGCAGTAGTTCCAAGCCTGTTGCCCCAGCCTCAGCCTCGCCAAAAGGTACCAGCTTGGCATCTTCATCCACAGGCGCATGGTCTGAACATGCGAGGTCGATCGTGCCATCTGCTAGCCCTTGTCTCAAGGCTTCTCGGTCACGTTGGCTGCGTAGTGGTGGCCGCAGGTGGCAGTTGGCATCGAAAAAGCCGATGTCATGTTCGGTGAGATGCAGGTGGTTGATGCTGACATCGCAACTGATCTGCAGGCCCTGTTCTTTGGCCTCGCGTACCATGGCCACACCTTCGGCACTGGATAGGCGGCATAGATGCACCTTGGCCCCGGTTTCACGCACGATATGTAGGATGGTGGCGAGTGCCAGCGTTTCCGCTGCAACTGGAATAGTCCTGAGACCCAGGCGTGCGGCAACCTCTCCGTCGTGTGCAACGCCGCCCTCTGCCAGATAAGGCTCCTGTGGGCGCAACCAGACGGTGAAGCCAAAAGTGGCGGCATATTGCAGGGCACGCCATAACACTAGAGTGTCGACAATCGGTGCATCGGCTTGGGCAAAGCCGACACAGCCTGCTTCAGTGAGCTCGCTCATTTCGGTGAGTTGTTTACCGAGCAACTGACGGGTCAGCGCCCCCAAGGGGTAGACATTGCTCAAGTGCAATTGCTTGGCGCGGTGCTTGAGCATTTCCACCAGGCCAGATTCATCAAGAATAGGGTCGGTGTCTGGCGGGCAGGCTAGGCTGGTGATACCACCGGCTACGGCAGCATGAAGCTCGCTTTTTAATGATGCTTTGTATTCGTTGCCCGGTTCGCGCAGGCGGGCGGATACGTCTACTAGGCCCGGGCAGACGATTAAGCCCTTGGCATCGATGGTCTGGTCGGCTTTGAAATCTGCGGGCGCATTGCCTATGCCGGTAATCTTGCCGTTGCTGACGTAAAGGTCTTGTACAGCATCAAGTTTGTGTCTGGGGTCGATTAGCCGCCCTTGCTTGATATGGATATTCATTCGGAGTTTCCTGCGAGGATGCTCATGACGGCCATGCGTACCGCAATGCCATAAGTCACTTGGGGAAGAATCACGGATTGTTTGCCATCAGCCACCGCAGAGTCGATTTCCACGCCGCGATTCATTGGGCCGGGGTGCATGACGATCGCATCTGGCTTGGCAAGTGCAAGCTTTTCTGGTGTGAGGCCGTAACACTTGAAGTATTCCTGCGCACTGGGCAGCAAGGCACCGTTCATGCGTTCATTCTGCAAGCGCAGCATCATGACAACGTCTACGTCTTTCAGGCCTTCTCGCATGTCGTGATAAACCTGTACGCCAAGTTTTTCTACATGCTGCGGTAATAAGGTCTTGGGCGCAATGACACGTACCTCGGGTACGCCCAGGGTAGTGAGCGCATGAATTTCCGAACGGGCGACACGTGAATGCAATACGTCGCCAATTACGGCGACCCGCAGGTTATGCATGTCCGGCTTGTAGCGGCGTATGGTGAACACATCCAGCAGGCCCTGGGTTGGATGAGCATGGCGACCATCGCCGGCATTAATGACATGGATATGCGGTGCGACATGCTGAGCAATGAAATGGGCAGCACCAGACTCTGCGTGACGTACGACGAACATGTCGGCATGCATCGCTGTGAGGTTATCTATGGTATCGAGGATAGTCTCACCCTTGGATTGTGAGGAGGTACCCACATTTAGGGTGATCACATCCGCCGAAAGGCGTTTGGCGGCGATTTCAAATGTGGTGCGTGTGCGTGTGCTGTTCTCGAAAAAGATATTGCATACGGTCTTGCCTCGTAGCAGAGGCACTTTTTTCACTTCGCGCTCAGCTACGCCGACAAATGATTCGGCAGTGTCGAGAATCTGGTTGAGGATGGCGCGTGGTAGCCCTTCTGTTGTGAGCAGGTGCTTGAGTTTGCCATCCTTGGTCAATTGGGGATTATGCATCAGGCACTTGCCTCCAGGCTAAATTGGAGTTGATGGTGTTCATCGCGGGATAATTGTAGTTTCTGATCAAAGGGAATATCCAGTTGCAGCGCGGCAACTTGCGGGCAGATCGGCAGCTCGCGACCGCCACGGTCTACCAGCACAGCCAGGGTGATACTGGCAGGCCTGCCGTAATCAAAAAGCTCGTTCATGGCGGCGCGGATCGTGCGGCCGGTGTAGAACACATCATCAATCAGGATGATGTGGCGCTCTTCCACATCAAACGGGATTTGGGATGGGCGTGTATCTGCATGCAGGCCACGTTGGTTGTAGTCATCGCGGTAGAAGGAGCTGTCGAGTATACCTAGCTCCAGGGAGCAGTCTGGATGCGAGGCTTGCAGTGTGGGGAATAGGCGTTCTGCAATCCATGCGCCACCACTATGAATGCCGACGATAGCGGTTTTCGGCTGAATGAATGGAGAGAGTTTTTGCTCTAGTGTCAGCAGCAGGGCTTCTGCATTGGGAAGTTGAGTGTTCAATGTCATGAGGCAAGTCCGTCAAAATAGGATTGCAATATATGTTGTGCCGCTACTTGGTCCAGCATGGGTTTTTGCTTGCGGCCAGTAATGCCGCTTTGCCTGAGGGTCTGGCTGGCTTCTGCTGAACTCAGGCGTTCATCAATTAAGCGAACTGGCAGGTTGAAGCGCCCTTCCAGGCGGCGTGCAAATTTTCGGCAAAGCTGGGTCAATGCATGTTCGTCACCATTGAGATAACTTGGCAAGCCTACGACCAGCGCTACCGGTTGCCACTCTTCGATTAGGCTGGTAATGGTAGCAAAGCGTTTGTCATTGGCTTCTGTGTCAATGGTAACGAGTGGATGAGCAATGCCGAGCAAGTGTTCGCCGATGGCGACACCGATGCGTTTTTCACCGAAATCAAATCCGAGCACGCACCCTTGCAAGCTAGTTGCCGCCTCAGGCATGCCCGGCTTCCTCGGCAAAACGGGCAAAATCCAGCCCCAGCAATGCCATGGTGGCTTGTACTTTTTCTTCTGCAGGCAGGCCGAATAATAAGTGATTGCGTTGTTCTGGCGTAGCTTCCACCGTGAGCCAGGCATTTTGTGCGAGCTCTTGTTCCAACTGGCCTGCCGACCAACCGGCATAACCAAGGCTGACTACGAATTGCTCAGGGATGTGGCCTTCGGCAACAGCTTGCAGGATATCCTTGGAGGTGGTCAGGCCTGTATTGGCATCAATGCTGAGCGTTGAGTCCCAGTCTTCTAGTGGCTGATGCAGGACAAAGCCGCGATCCAACTGTACTGGCCCACCGAAATAGACTGGTTTATCCGTCAATGTGCTGGAAAGCGGTAGGTTCAGTTGCTTGAACAAGGCCTGCAGCGTCATGTCGATAGGACGGTTAATGACAATGCCCATCGCGCCGTCGGCATTGTGCTCACAGATGAAGGTGACCGACTTTGCAAAGTAAGGATCAGTCATGGCGGGCATGGCAACCAAAAACTGACCAGTGAGATTAACATTTTCCACGCCGCTATTATCTCACATAACGATTTTCACATCATGGCTTGTCGCTGGTCAGGGTGTTTCGACGTAACCGGTGATTTCCAGCCCAAAGCCGACAATGCTTGGCATCTTGCGTGGTGCGGCGAGTAATTTCATTTTCCTAACACCCAAGTCCAACAAGATTTGTGAACCTATGCCGTAGTTACGCAAATCCTGGCGCAGGCGCACCGGTTCGTCTGCAAACTTGATGCGTTCGACCAGATCTTCTGCATCTTCGCTATTGTGCAGCAGCACAACAACGCCAGCGTCGGCTTCCTGGATTTTACGCATGGCTTGCAAGGTGTTCCAAGAATGTGAGCGACTACTCTCATCAATGAGGTCGAAGACGGAAAGTGGTTCATGTACGCGTACCAGGACTTCTTTATCCGGGGTAATGTCGCCCTTCACCAGCGCCAGATGGGTTTCCTTGGCAATCATGTCGGCATAGGCAATCAGGCGCATTGGGCCGTAAGGAGTTTCCACGTTACGCTCTGCAGCACGTTTGACGAGACATTCGTTTTCATTACGATATTGGATCAGGTCGGCGATGGTGCCGATCTTGAGGTTGTGCTGCTTGGCAAACTCAATCAGGTCCGGCAGCCTGGCCATGCTGCCGTCTTCCTTTAGAATCTCGCAAATGACAGATGCAGGCGTTAAGCCCGCCAGTGCTGACAGATCACATCCTGCCTCGGTATGTCCAGCACGCACTAGCACGCCGCCATTTTGTGCTGCTACCGGAAAGATGTGCCCGGGGCTGACTATGTCGCTTGGTTTAGCATTCGGGGCGACGGCTGCTTGTATGGTACGGGCGCGGTCACTCGCAGAGATGCCTGTCGTCACTCCTGTTGCTGCTTCGATCGACACCGTAAAATTGGTACCCATGCCGCTGCCATTTTTTTGCACCATGGCAGGTAGGTTAAGTTGCTTGCATCTATCTTCAGTCAAAGTCAGGCAGATTAATCCACGCCCATGCTTTGCCATGAAGTTGATGTGTTCGGCAGTCGTGAACTGGGCGGCGAGCACGATGTCGCCTTCGTTTTCGCGGTCTTCCTCGTCAACGAGGATCACCATGCGCCCTTGGCGCATTTCTTCAATGATGTCTGTGGTTGGGCTGATCATGATGGGTAAAGATGTTTAAGTGAATACTGGCTGCTTATGCGGGAATGTCGTTCCACTGCGTCATGCGATCTACATAGCGTGCGATCAAGTCGACTTCGAGATTAACGCGGCTGCCTACGCCGAGGCCTTTCAAGGTGGTGACTTCGACGGTGTGGGGAATGAGATTGACATTGAAATCATCGCCATCCACATGGTTGACCGTCAGGCTGACACCGTCAATTGTAATCGACCCTTTCACTGCAATGTAGCGTGATAGCTGGTGAGGTGCCCGCACAATCAACAACATGCTCTCGCCAACTGGTTCAAAGCGGATCACCTGACCTACGCCGTCGACATGGCCGCTGACCAAGTGACCACCTAGGCGGTCAGAAAGCCGCAAGGCTTTTTCGAGGTTAACCTCGCGCAGAGTGTCTAACCCCACGGTGCATGACAGTGTTTCCTTGGAAACATCGGCCTCAAATGTGCAAGTGCCTAGCGTAATTGCGGTCAGGCATACGCCATTGACTGCAATGCTGTCGCCAATGGCAACATCTTGCAGGTCGAGGTTGCCTGTATCGATCACAAGCCTTGCGTCATCGCCATGAGGGGTGATGGTCTTGATATGGCCTTGGGCCTGAATAATGCCGGTAAACATAGAGTGAATTCTAGCAGACGTGATGCGGTCTTTGGCGGAATTTTGTTTGGGAGCTAAACGCTTTCTTTGAGCGTGTCACATTTGTAAAGTGGTAATGAAATTAGTGACTTAATTTGAGGCTTCTGAGATTAGTCCGATGGGACTAATTAGTCCAGACGTACTAAATGCAAAAAGTGAAATCACTCATATACTGCGCTCCAGTATCAAGCGGGACAAATTTTAAGTCCGTATTCATTTTAAAAATACTGTAGTCAGTTGCGACGCAGTAACAATTCGAAAAGAGGCTTGTGATGTTGAATTTCAAGGGGACAGTTATTGGTGCACTACTTATTGGTGCATCTATTATTAGCCAGTCAGCATTTGCTACACCATCTGTTGGTATCAAGGCCACATTGACTGGTTACGAATTTTCCAGCAAAAAAGATGTTGTTGAGGTTAATGTTGATGCTTGGATTAATAAGAGCGTAACTAATAAACCTAACTGGGTGAATATTAGTGGTGATGTTGATGCCGGCGCATACTCCGGCAAATGGGCTGATAACACTTCTTTCGTTGCATTCTGTGTTGATTTGCTCCAGGCCTATAAGCCTTTTGGTCAATCAGCCTATTACACGGAGGGAACTTTTAGTTCAACTGTGGCTGGAAATCTGACCTCTTTGGCAAACAAATACTATTCTTCCGTGAGCGATGCGGTTTCTTCCGCTGCTTTCCAGGTTGCCGTGTGGGAAATTATTTATGAGCAGCAAGGTAATGCATTGAATTTGGAAAAGAACAAATTCCAAGCTGAGGCAACAGAAGAGTGGCAAGGCTGGTTGATATTTGGTAAGTGGGTCACTGATCCAGAGTCTAAGGCAGCTATTGATCTTGCGCAAACATGGTTGGCTGGTGTCAATGATGACAGCGTGCTGGCTACTGGTGACTACAGCTTGACCTACCTGAAGAACAAGAGCTACCAGGATTTGGTTGTGTTCACCGCAGTCGCAGCAGTCCCAGAGCCAGCTACCTATGGTATGTTGCTGTTGGGCATGGGCGTGATGACCTTGGTTGCACGCCGTCGCCGCGCCAACACCATCCGCTTCTAAACAGCGTTTGGCAGTAACAAGAGCCCTTCCAGTTGGAAGGGCTTTTTTATTGGTTTCGTGATGATGCTCATGCTGTACTTGTCTTCCTTTCACGCTAGAATGCGGCATGACATTTTTTAAACAAATTCCGTTCGAGCTTTTTGTCGGCTTGCGTTACACGCGGGCCAAAAGGCGCAATCATTTCATTTCCTTTATTTCCCTCACTAGCATGGTTGGCATTGGCTTGGGTGTTGCTGCCTTGATTGTGGTGCTTTCAGTGATGAATGGCTTTCAGGAGGAGTTGCGTAATCGCATTCTGGGCGTGGCTTCACACTTGCAGATCACTGGGCCAAATAACGTGCTGGAGGATTGGCGTGCCTTGGAGCAGAAGGTGGAAGGGGCGCCACATGTACAGGCTGCCGCACCTTATGTCATGGCGCAGGGCATGTTATCTTTTGGTCAGGCGGTGCAAGGAGCAATTATCCGTGGCGTGTTGCCTGATGCCGAGGATAAAGTGGCCGAGCTGGGTAGTCATATGCGGGCAGGGCAGTTAAGCAATCTCAAGCCCGGTGAGTTTGGTGTGGTGCTTGGCTCTGAGTTAGCGCAATCTCTAGGCGTAGTATTGGGTGACAAGGTGGTGTTGATGGCGCCGCAAGGCCAGTTTACGCCAACGGGTGTAGTGCCGAGGATTAAGCAGTTTAAAGTAGTGGGCTTGTTCGAGATCGGCATGTTCGAGTATGACTCCGGCCTGGCGCTCATTCATCTTGATGATGCTGCCAAGCTCTATCGCATGGGGGACACTGTCTCCGGGGTACGTCTCAAGTTGGATGATTTATTCAATGCACCTGCGGTGGCACAGCAACTGGGACAGCGCCTGATGGGTGTGGGTAACTATTATATTAGTGACTGGACCCAGCAGCATGCTAATTTCTTTCGTGCTATCCAGATGGAAAAGCGCGTGATGTTCATTATCTTGGCGCTGATCGTCGCAGTTGCTGCATTCAATATCGTCTCTACCTTGGTGATGGCAGTGACGGATAAGCGTGCGGACATCGCCATCATGCGCACCTTTGGTGCCAGCCCGCGCAGCATCATGCAGATATTCATTGTGCAAGGGGCTTTGATAGGTGTGATTGGCACCGTGGTGGGCGCATTTTTTGGCGTATTACTTGCCCTCAATATCGATACCATTGTGCCCTTCATTGAGCGTATGTTTGGTGTGCAATTCCTTGCCAAAGATGTTTATTACATCAGTGATTTGCCTTCCAAATTAATGTGGTCGGATGTGACGGTGATTGTCGTCTTGTCTTTCGTACTGAGTCTTCTGGCGACCCTTTACCCTAGCTGGCGTGCTGCTAGGATCAATCCGGCGGAGGCTTTGCGCTATGAGTAATCCTACTATCCTGCAATGCATGGATTTGCAGAAAACCTACACTGGCCTTGATGTTGCAGTGCTTAACGGCATCAGCCTGCAAGTCGACGCGGGTGAACAGATTGCGATTGTCGGGACTTCAGGCTCTGGCAAGAGCACATTACTGCACTTGCTTGGCGGATTGGATGAGCCGAGTGCCGGGAGTGTCAATGTCATGGGTAAGCCCTTGGCTGCCCTTAATGAAGCTCAGCGTGGGGCGTTGCGCAACCAGGCATTGGGTTTTGTCTATCAGTTTCATCATCTTCTGCCGGAATTTACCGCGCTAGAAAATGTGGCGCTACCCTTGATGATACGGCGCTTGTCACGCGATGAGGCATTGGCGCGTGCGCAGGAAGTGCTCGTCAAGGTTGGATTGGGCCACAGGTTGGAACACATGCCGGGCGAGCTTTCGGGCGGTGAACGCCAGCGTGCAGCGGTAGCACGCGCGCTAGTGACTAATCCTCGCTGCGTATTGGCTGATGAGCCCACCGGTAATCTTGATCGGCATACGGCCCAAGGCGTATTTGATCTTTTGCTGGAGTTGAACCGTGATCAGGGCGTAAGCCTGGTGGTCGTGACTCATGATCTTGAACTGGCTGCGCGCATGCAGCGGCAATATCGTCTGCAAGATGGCAGGTTAAACGCTATCTGAGCGGGTGATTGTATATGCCCACGTTTGCACTGACATTTGTAGCCGGTGCCTGGGTATTGCAGCAGCTGCCTAACCTGCCCACCCTGTCCTTGGGGTGGGCATTGCTTCCTCTTATTATTCTTTTCTGGTGCTTGCGTTCTCAGGCAGTGATGCGTAATGCGGTGTTGGCGTTGCTGGGGATGACTTTTGGCTTCCTCTGGGCCGCATGGATGGCGCATGGTCGAATGGCGGACGAGCTGCCTGTTGCCTGGGAGGGTAGTGATATTGCTATCGTCGGAGTGGTGGCAAGCTTACCCGTTGCCCATGAGCGAGGGGTGCGGTTTGATTTCGATGTCGAACAAGTCAAGACGGCAGGCGCAGTGGTACCTAGCCGCATTTCATTAATTCAGTATACCGGCGGATTTTCCAGGGGAAGCAGCCGTGTTCCTACGGTAAAGCCTATCAACCAGGCACGATTCCATGCCGGTGAGCGCTGGCAATTGACGGTACGCTTGAAGCGACCACACAGCACATCTAACCCATACGGCTACGATTTTGAGTTGTGGATGCTGGAGCGCAACATTCGCGCCAGTGGTTATGTCAGGCAAGCACCTGCTGCCACCCGGCTGGATGCACACGTTAATAGACCCGGCTACTGGATGGAAATGGCGCGGGAGTCAGTGAGTCAACGTATGGCTGAGGTACTGCAAGGCAAGCCTTATGCTGGTGTGTTGAAGGCACTAGCGATTGGTGAAGACGATGCGATCAGCTGGTGAATGACAATAAAGTTCTGTTCTGGCGCGTCATTGATTGGAAAGGATTTTTCGAAAATGCGGAAAAATCCATGCCATTAAAGTTCTGGCCCGGATTTGCACCCTATGTTTAGGCGCGTGACATTAAAATTCTGGTCTGGATACTGCGCACGCACCAACGATCGCGCGGAGTTTGCTGGCCGAACCTGATGCCGTTGTCGATGTACGGTTCTATTGTTCCATGGGAATGTTAATGCACTGGTTCGATCACAATCTGGTTCTGAGAGACGTCTATCGTCTTGCGTTAATGCTGGAGTTCGGAGCGAGCAGACATAGCGCTCGCTTCGACGATATTGCCTGGCTGGGCGGGCTACACGATGAATTCTTTCGGAATGAGGCCGGACATCTTCTGGTTTCCATCGCTGCGGCGATTCGACGGATTCAAGATCGAGAGTGGAGTGCGATGTCTCCGCAGGAGCGCAAACACCACGCAATGCATCCGTTATCGGATAAAGACAGCATTGGTTTCTACGCAAAGAACCCTCCCAAAGACTCTCTGAACTTTGGTCTTCGCCGAGCGTGCAATTGCATCATGCATGGTGAGAGCATCCAATGGAAGGACCCTGCCGAGGGGAATTTGCAGGCGGTTTGGACGGCGCCGTACTACGACATGGTCTTGAGTGGAGCAAGTCGAGCGGATGGAAAGAACTTCTTGATGACCGGCGCTTTTGTCTTCCTTGTCGGAGCTGAGAATGATGGCTCCTGGGAAGCCGTCGTGCACTTGCCGCGATTCCTGAAGGCCGCGACAGCGAAGGTCAAAGGGCTTATGCCCTGACGTAGGGGCTATCGCAACGCAGCAATCGTCTAGTTTTCAGACAGATCAGGCAGGAATCGACTGGTTTTCAGACAAAACAAGCGGCAATCAACTACTTTTCAGACATTCTTGCCCTGTTTTTCGGGGTAATCGAGTAGTTTTCAGACATCGAGGAGCAGTCTGCCGCCACTGTCGAAGTGGCCTTGGAGGCCACATACAAGACTTTTGGTGCCCATGCGGGGACTTGACGGAGTGGCCGCTCGGGCTGCCAAAGACGCACCCGAAGCGGCTGATCGCTACGTCTTGGCAAGGGGGCGCGCCTGATTAGCGGCACTGTAAGCTCAATCACCTGCGCTCAAACGCAATATCTTGGTATACGGCGGTAGGTAGCGAGTAAACTACGCCATGTTCAGGAAGCGACCCAGCGCAGTTAAGCATGGATCCGCGACCTGAGAGGGAAGCGAGCTTCAAGAAATTCTTGAGTTTCGAGGTAAGAATAGTCGGGTGATTCAGCGATGTCGACGGTATTTTATAAAAAGCAAACAGGAATCAAAGCGATAAAAATAGATAAAAGAGACCTTGCCATCTTTATCGATGATTCCGGCTCAAGGCAAAAGCTAAGAATAGAGGATGCGATTAAGTACCTTGCGAAACTGGACGAAACGAATCCAGAGGACCAAATCATCTTGGTGTACCTAAAGCAAGCCAAAACAAAAGCGAAGCTTATAGAAGCTGCGCTAGGTCGTGAAATAGACGAAGAACGATCGAAAGTACACTGCAACAATCCCAGCGAAGGCTACAAAATTGCCCAGTGCAGCCTAAATAGCACTGGCGAAGAAATCAGGGTGCTGGCCTTGAAAGCGGCACGTAATCCTCTCAAAGCAAGTACCGAAGATGAAGCGTTCACCATAGTGGACGAAATAGCACAAACCAAGGAGGGGGTAGCGCTACTCAAGGGCTTATATGCAGTAGAGCGTCTCGGGGAGAAAATCGGGAAAGAACTCACACCCTTAGAGCAGGAAGTTCTGGCCTACATAGCCGCTTACTGATCGTAATTAAGATCAGTCGCCAAGCAGAAAAAAGCCCTAAGCTGCGATTAGGGCTTCGGGCTTCGGGCTTCGGGCTTCGTGTGAGGGCTTAGCGCTTAGTTAAGGGCCCCACACATCAACAGGGGTCTTACGATTTGTAGTGCTGTTGTCTCCCAACTGTCCGGATGCATTATACCCCCAGCACTTTCCCGCTCCCGAGGTCATAACCACGCAAGTGTGGCTATTGCCCGCCCAAATGCTAGCCACTCCAGACGTCAGCCCTACGACATTTACGGGGGTGGACCGATTTGTCGCGCTGTTGTCGCCAAGCTCATTGTTAATGTTGTTACCCCAGCATTTGGCGCCACCAGACGTCGTCACCGCACAGGTATGGTAGTTGCCTGCCGAAATGCTAGCTACTCCGGAAGTCAGCCCGACAACATTCACGGGCGTTAATCGGTTGGTGGCACTGTTGTCACCCAACTGCACGTTGCTATTACGCCCCCAGCATTTCGCGCCACCGGACGTCGTCATCGCGCAAGTATGTTGGTAGCCCGTAGTAATACTCGCAACCCCAGCTGTCAGTCCTACCGCATCCACAGGCGTTAAGCGATCGGTGGTGCTGTTATTGCCCAGCGCGCCGTAGGTGTTCTGCCCCCAGCACTTCGCCGCGCCAGTCGTAGTTACCGCGCAAGTGTGAGTGTTGCCAGCCGAAATGCTTGCCACTCCGGACGTCAAACCTACGACATCCACTGGCGTTAAGCGCTTGGTAGTGCTGTTGTCGCCCAGCTGCCCGTAACCATTGTGCCCCCAGCATTTCGCGCCACCGGAGGTCGTCACCGCACAGGTGTAGCTAGCTCCAGTAGTGATGCGCGCCACCCCAGATGACAGCCCTACAACGCTCCCGGGCGTCAGTCGGGTTGTCGTGTTGTTATTTCCTAGCTGTCCAGAGGAGTTAAAGCCCCAGCACTTGACCGCCCCGGACGTCACCGCACAGGTGTGACTGCCGCCTGCCGCAATGTGTTCCACGCCAGCGCTAAAGCCAACCACATCTACCGGTAGCAAGCGTGATGTCGTACTGTTGTCTCCCAGCTGTCCGTAAGTGTTATCTCCCCAGCACTTTACGCCGCCAACATTGGTAATAGCGCAAGTATGCTTATGGCCTGCTGATATTTCACGGACGTTCAGCACCACCCCACCCACCTCAATGCTGTACACCGCCTGACCATCGGAGCCCTTGTAGGTGGCCAGCACGGTGAAGCTCGCCGGCGAGGTCGTCTTGGTGGCCGGTACGCCGACTACAGCCCCGGTGGTTGCATCCAGCGCCAGCCCTGTTGGCAGGGTGCCTTCCACCAGGCTCCAGCGCGCAGCCGATTTATCAAGACTCGAGTCGCCGGTGACCGTCAGATAATCTTGCAGCGAATGCGTGTAGGCCTGGTTCGCCGTCGCCTTTGGCAGCATTGCGCCAGCCAAGGACACAGTGATGGACTCCACCGGTTCTTGCGCCTTTGATTGCGCATTCAGCGGCACCACAAGGAAAAATGTGGAAGAGGCAAACGCAG
The DNA here is from genome assembly GCF_054588515.1 of Methylobacillus methanolivorans. Classification (NCBI taxonomy): domain Bacteria; kingdom Pseudomonadati; phylum Pseudomonadota; class Betaproteobacteria; order Nitrosomonadales; family Methylophilaceae; genus Methylobacillus; species Methylobacillus methanolivorans. The sequence goes on along the minus strand of NZ_BAAILT010000005.1, from coordinate 37,596 downwards.
GGGGGATACCAGCAGCCAACGCTGCTGCGCACGAGAGGGAGAGAAATTTCTTCTTGAGCATGAGCATACCTTTTGAACAGGGGTGTCCAAGGTATAGCTCCAAGTGCTTGCGATAATTGAACTAGCCCGGAGAACCGTGGCCTCGGCTCTCTCCGGACCGATAGACGGCATTTCGCTTCAATCCTCTGCGCGCGGCAACCTGCTCCGGCATTTCTGCCAGATGATTCCATGATGGCGCATGTGTGATCGTTGCCTGCTGCAATCTTGTTGACAATTTAACACCTTCCCATCGACCTCGATCGTGTATTTCGCCAGGCCGAGCTTGGCAAGCCGGCGCCAGCCAAGCGTTTGCCAACCATTATTGGCCCACCGGCAGGTCGTACGGCACTAAGCTGCCCGTTGGCGTAGCTACCCCAAATTGACCAAAATCATTACGTCCCCAGCATTTTGCCTGGCCGCTCACAAGGGCACACGCGTGGGAGCTGCCAGCGCTCAAGCTAGTCGTGCCAGAGGTCAAGCCAACGGTGGGCACTGGAGCGCTCCTGTTAGTTGTGGTGCCATCACCAAGGTGGCCAGACAAGTTAATGCCCCAACACCATACTGCGCCGTTAGTTGTGGTTACGCAGGTAAAGCTTCCTTTGGAAGACAAGTTGGTCACCCCCGAAAGACCGCTGACTTGCACGGGGTAAGCGCTATAAGAAGAAGACGCGGTAGCTCCTCCATTCCCAAGCCGACCATAGTTCATATGACCCCAACACCGCACCCCACCACCAGAAGCGATGGCACAAGCATGTAGCTGTCCCTGCGCAATTTGAGTGACACCACTCGTTAGTCCATACACCTGTACGGGCTGGGTTTCGTTGTTTGTCGAGCCGCTACCCAACTGGCCTTGAGAGTTCAGCCCCCAGCATTTTGCTGAGCCAGAGATCACTGCACAGGATCCCCCGGGACCTGCGGATAAGCTTGTGACTTTGCCGATCAACCCATTGACTGCTACTGGCGCCAATCGTTGCAAATAAGTTCCATCACCAAGCTGCCCGGTGCTATTAGACCCCCAGCACTTCACCCCCGAAGTCAAGCTAGCGCATGTATGCGTTTCTCCTGCCGCAATGAGCTCTACGCCTAAAGTCATGCCAGATACTTCAGTTGGCGTTAGGCGATCGACGGTAGTTCCGTCACCAAGCTGCCCCGCACTATTTTTTCCCCAGCATTTCAAGGCACCAGCATGAATAGCGCAGGCGTGATAATTGCCCAAAGACAGCGCAGTAACGTTGGAGGATAGTCCTGCTACTGCTACTGGGGTTTTGCTGCTGACTGTAGAGCCGTCGCCTAATTGACCGGCAGTATTTGAACCCCAGCACTTTGCCGCGCCTTCGGTCGTCACCGCGCAGGTGTAGTCATAACCTGCGACCAATTGCGTAATATTGAATTGTTCTCCTCCAACTGCAAGGGTGTAAACCGCTTGTCCGTTGGCTCCCTTATAAACCGCCTTCACTGTAAAGTTAACTGGCGCATCGGGCTTGTCGGTAGGCTTACCTGTAATGTCCCCGGTAGTCGTATTCAGCGTCAAACCTGCCGGCAAGGTGCTGTCAACCAAGCTCCAGCGTACGGCCGCCGAGTCAAATGAGGCATCTCCTGTAACGTTCAGGTAATTGCGCAGGGATTCGCTGTACGCGTTGTTCAGCGTGGCCTTGGGTAGTGTGGTGCCAGCCAGGTTCACCGCGATATTGAGCGCCACATCAACAGAGTAGTCAGCTTGCCTGTTTTGTCCTTTGTAGGTAGCCCGCACGGTGAAGGGTGCGGGGGAAGTTGTGGCTTCTGTAGGAGTGCCGCCTACCACCCCAGTGACGGGGTCCAGCGTCAGGCCGGCGGGTAAAGCGCCTCCCACGACGCTCCAACTCACAACCGTCGAGTCGTATGCCGAATCGCCGGTCACCGCCAGGTACGAATGCAGGCTCTCGCTGTACGCCTGATCAACCTTCGCACTTGGCAGCGCGGCACCGGTCAGCGCCACGGTGATGACTTCCACCGGTGCTTTCGCTGCGGTAGGGATCGGCACCACTAGGTAGAACGAGGTAGCAGCAAGAGCAGGTGCGGCAACGGGACTAAGGGCCAGGGCACAGGAAAGGGAGAGAAATGTCTTCTTGAACATGAGCATACCTTTGGGGATAGTACTGTCCAAGGTATAGCTTCAAGTGCTTGCGATAATTGAACTGGATCGGACAATCGCGGCCTTATTTATTTCCGGGCAGATAGACGGCGTCTCACGCCAACCCTCTATACGCGGCAACCTGCCCCGACATCTCTGCGAGCATTGGCTGCAATCAGGCCTTTTCGTTAGCCATAACTGGCTTTCGTCCTCTTCGGGCGACGGACTCCACTAGTGGGCCGTCGGCCCTTGTGATCCTCAATACCTCAAGAACCTGATCAAAGAGGCCATCGGCCTTCCAGCGACGGAATGCCCAACTCAAGTCTGTTGTCTTGAACCCCTTGGTAGGCACCTTCGCCCACCAGATGCCTGACGAAAGCTTTAGAAGGATGGCGTCCAGTAGATCCCTACGTGAGTGGATGACACTTTGGGCTTTGCGTCTTGGAGTCAGAATCGGCTCGATCAGCTGCCACTCCTGGTCGCTGACCGATGAGGCACCGTCCAACTGCAACGGGACCTTGATGCCAGCTACTGACGCCTTGGCTTTTCGTTGAGGGTCCGCCATCGAGTGAAAAATCATCGTTTCGCGCATGCCCGTGACGCTGTCCTCTGCTGGTATGGTCATCGCGATCAACGTTGCAGTCGTCACAAATACCCGATTGCCAAGCCTTGGTCCATGCAATGCAATGCGAAAATCACCAAGTGGAAGATGCAGTCGTAGTGCTCCAGTTGAAGCGGCTAGATAGACGCTGTGCATTGCCTTTCTGGCTGACTTTGAGAGCTGCAACCATTCCACGGGTTTGTTAGGCGCTGCGCTCTCCCTGCAGCGGGAATAGTGTCGTGTGTACGCCGGATTGTCGACGACGACAGTAGGTGGCGTCTGGCCGTAGTCCACGTAAGCGAGGAGGTCTGGGCCAGTGATCTTGAAAGCTGCTGGAAACAATAGCGCGCTGGGCTTAAAGAAGGCCCGCATCAATACCAGCGCCGGCACATGTACCGTCAGGTCGTCGTTCCCCATGAATTTGAAGACTTCGTGGCGATTCAGACATCCTTCGGGCAGCTCAATACCTATCCCTGCAAGGTATTCATCAGGATCTGAAAGGGACCACGACGATAGGCCGCCCTCGTACAGGACGCGATAAGGTTTAGTAGTGCGAGGCACCTTGAGCCGCTCGCTCGCGATCTCCTCGATGCGCCTGTGCTCAATACCTTCGTTCGACGTAAAAACTTCAATGCTGCTGGTGTCCAGAGAAACACCGAGTGCCCATTCCATACACGACTCCAATAATAGGAATTCGTATAGGAAAAACACCAGGCCCATGTTGAGCCTTCAGCTATCTTTTTTTGGGGTAAGTTCGAGGCCGTTTGCCTGCCTGCCGCTCGGACTGCGGCGTTGCTTTGAATCTCTCGATCCACAGCAAGATTGTTGGAATTTCATGGCGGAAGTGATGCAGGAGCGACACAATTCCTGCCTTCTGTGCCAGCTCCCTGACGGTGATCCTTCGACCCTCCCGTTTGCACCGAGCGACCTCTTTATCCATGACCGCTATTGCCTTGCGTTGGATGAGGTCCCAATCCCTGGGTTTTGCTTTTTTGCGGCGCTCGTACTCCGAAGGGGATCGAGATGGGCTCGGAGCGTTCAGCAGGAAAATGTTCAGCAAAACGTGCTTCAACGCTGTGGTGCTGGCCCCTGAAGAGCGCACCAATAGTGCCGGCCAGGCGTTGCGCCGAGCGAGGTCGATATTGGCACCCAGGGAGGACAGGTAGGCGTCGCCGTAGAACGAACGGAGGTCCGCCGAAAGAACCTCCCCGAATATCTGACCACTGGTGAAAGAATATCCATAGCTCGCGGCAACGTCTCGGTAGCGCTCCGCCCAATCACCATACGAAAGGCCAAACCTCAATGCCTGGTCCGAGAACCTTGCAATATCCATCAAAACAACTCGTGAAACCTCGTAAGCGCAGGCCCGAACTGACTGCACCTCATTGGGCGGCACCATGAGCCGCTTCGCACGGATATCAACATCGCTCAAGCGCAGAGGTTGCTCATGTACGGCGCACAGCAAGACGCCAGGGAGTTGATGCGATCGCCGCCAGTACGTCTCACCGTATTGCAGCAGATCCTGCGCTTTGCAGGCCACACAAAGCTTGAGCAGGCTCGTCGACTTCGTTGCGTTTTGAGCGACCGCCGCGACGCAGAGATCCGAGCTACCGCTCAAGAGCGAGGTCAGGATACGTTCTTTGTCCCGTCGCGCCATGAATGCAACCGCGTAGGGCAGCAAGGTGTGGCTATGGATGAATTCCTCCAGGTCCATCCCGAAAGCTCTCGCAATCCCTTCGTGGCCCGTTATTACCGTAGAAATCGTGGTGATGTTTCGGCCGGTCAGATGCCGCATCAAGCGCTTTTGCGACAAGCCGAGTTGCCTCATCGCCCGACTCAACAAGCTGCCTAAAAGCTCATCAGGGTATGGGCGAAGGAGGTGCATGGTCAGATCTCGATGACTTCCTCGAGCAGCGGAGCCATTCCAAACTCCTGTAGCTGCTCCAAGACTGGAACTCCTCTCGACCTGGCATGGGAGATGGCTCGCCGGTAGTCCTCCGGCCGTTCATCGAATCTGTCTGGCGCAAGCTCCTCCTGTATCTTCGTCCGCCGCTTCCTCTTCGCTGACGGGGGGCTCGTCAAGGTGGAAACCGCCTGCTTCACGCCCTGGGCAAGATTGATGCTTGAATCTGCTTGGGCTACCGCATCAGCCACCTCGCTGGATTCTTCAGCGCTGAACCCCAGGGCGGTTAGGCCGGCGGCAAGCCGAGGCGTGAATGTGTTGTCTGTTGCCCGAACACTGAAAAGCGGAGACTTCAGGTGGTTCAACTTGCGGTGGGCGTTATCGATGTGCTGCTGAAGATTCAATGGTGCGATATCGTCATACTGGCAAAGCATTTCCAAATCATCGCGGCTCAAGGCTTCTACCATCGGATGCATCAACTTGAACTCGCCCTCAAAGATATCGAGGATGAGCTCCGGTGTCAGTTGTTCTGTGCTATTGAGCATTGCCCGTGCCTGCGCAGATGCGAACAGCTTGATGGCCAGGTCGATCACGCCTTGGCTACAGTCGTACATGCGTTTGCTGAGAATGGGATCCAGCGGGACGGGATTGCGTGTCCACTGATACTGCCAAAGGATGTCCAGGAAAGCATCCCACTCGCTTTCTTGGCCCGCCGTCCCTGGGTGCAATCGATCCCACGTCGAGATGCCGTGCCCGCTCGAGCGGCGACCCTGTCGAAAGTCGATACCCAAGACCTTGGATGCCTTGTTCGTGCCAATGAAAAGAATCGGGACCTTTAAGTCGTTGCTGGCTGACACGAGCTCTGTCATGACCTTCTGACCACCTTTGGTCGCATTGGTCAGGTTCTGTACCTCATCGCAGATAAGCAGGCCAACCAGGTGCAGATTCATCAGGCGGGCAACGCTTCGCATGATCGTGTCTGCACCTGTCTTCCCCTTTAACGCATACTGGCTGTAATAGTCGGCGCCAGGGATTAGCTCATCGATCTTTTGCAGAATGCCGTGAGCAAGGCCCTTGATCGATGAACCGTCGCTCGGCATCTCGACGTGCAGGTAAGGTATCTGATAGAGGTTGTACTCTTCGTGGTAGATCACTTTAGGTAGGTGAGCGCACCATCGATTTACGGTCGTCGTCTTTCCCATGCCTGAAATGCCGACCAGGGACGTCGAGATCTGAGGTGTTCGGGACGATGCGGTCTGGCTGAATCCTAGGCCGGCAAGCTGCTTTTCGTAGATCGACTGGAATATCTTTGCGTGTCCCGGCGTCCTTGGAGCGCGGCCGACGTAGCCTGTCCGCATCATTGAATCCATGGCCCGGCTCAACTCGACATGGTTTTGCATCGGGATCATGAAGTTCTGCAAGCTCTTGAGCATCATGAACCGGTCAGCGGTCGACCACTGACGCTGGCTTGGATCAAATTCGGGCATCAGCGTAAGGGCGTCAATAAGCGCATCGTCATTCATGGTTGGCGGCAGCGCTTCAATCAGCGGGTTGCCGCGGAACTGAGGAATCAACTGCTGGGCGTACTTCGCCGAGACGATGTGAGAGGTATCGTGCATATGTATTTCTAAGCTGTGTTCTGTCATGAGCGCATCCGGGCGCGTGCTGCTTCAATGCGCTCTGCAAGGGAGCCGGAAGCTGCCGTTGGAGTTGGCGTTGTCGGGCTGGAGTTCTGCGGCTCTGGGTGCAGAGCGGGCGCCTCGCTGCGCTTTCCCCCTTCAATCTTGGCCAAGGTCTTGCGTTCGAGCTTGCGTTCCTCCTCGCGCACCTCCTTGATGTCGGCACGGCGGGCTGAACGCGACACTTTGGGCGCTGATTTCAGGCGTTCTCGAGCGGCATTCATCACCGGACGGGTTGTGGTGGAAAGATCAATGCTGTTTTGCAGGCGAGAGTGCTCGGCATCGATGCGAAGCACTGCACGCAGGCATTCGTAGTACGCAATTTCATCAAAGCTCATTCCCTTGTACTTGGCGCTTCGCTCCGTCAGCGTCGCCACGTAGGGCTCGCGCTTGCCATCCAAGGAATGCACATAGATTGAGTCGGCAAGGCGAGTGTCGTAGGAGACCGTCACCGAGAATCGACGTTTGCGGGCGGTCTCGAACCACTTTTGTGCGATGGCCTCAGGGAAGCTGTAGAAGCAGCCTTCAAACTCGATTCCCTTGTCGGTGACGATCGCCTTTTTCTTGCGCAGCAGTGCAAACCGGACCACGGATTCCTCGTAGCGCGTCAGCAGGCCCGCACGGGACTGGATGCCGTGGTTCCATAGTTCAATAGGGCTTGGACGGACGTTGTCCAGAAGCTCCTTGGTGTCCATATCGTAGCCAAGCATCTCCCTTTGGTTGTACGCAATGATCGTGTTAAGGATCAGATGGCCAAAATCTCTCAGCGTGAGGCAGGCGTCTTTTTCGTAGTGCTTTCCCCGGCGCCGAGTGGCGTTGGATGGCGGGTCATACGCGGGAGCGATGGGCTGGATACTGTTGTGAAGCAGTCGGAAGCCGCATTCAACCAGTGGCTTCCAGTCCGGCCGCTTGCTGGGCAGGTTGGTGACGGTGACATGCAGCCCTTCAGCGACATTGCTGCTGGCGTGCGAGATCATGTCTCCGCGGTCAGCGAGAAACTCAGACGGGAATACTTGGTGTGCCGGCCAGTCTTCGGGCGCGTAAGGTACGCCGTACCGTTCACAGAGAGCGCGTTTGTCCTCGGCGATGCTCAGGATGGCCTGCATCGCTCCGTTCCAACTGGCATTCTCCAGGCCAAAGTAAAACCCGACGATGAGACGAGATTTGCGGTCAATGATGAGGTAGAGCGTCGGCTTGCCGATAATCTTGGTGACGTCTTCGCTTGACACGAGGTAGATGTCCGCGATGGTGGCGTCGATCTCATAATAGTGTCCGACACCTTGGCAATCCGCCATGATGGTTCCGAGCCGCTTTCGATGCTCCCGCTCGAAGTCTGAGTTCCCCTGGCGGCCGCGCAGCCGTGTCTCAATGTCGTAGGCCTTGAGGAGAAAATGGCGAAACTGGCGCAGACTCGGTCGAGCACCCAAAGGATTGACGTGAAGCTCGCCGTTGCCGTCAGGGTAGCGGTAGAACTGCTCGACCAATGATCGATAAGCCGCAGGGACGGATATCTGTGCGTTTGGCAGGTATTCCTTTTCAATCACTTTGCGGAAGAACGAACTGTCCGCCATGGTGATCTGGTAGGTGTCATAGCCATTCTTGGCTTTGCGTCCTCGCCCAGCTGTGATCGCGCAGGCTTCGCTCGCATCGTCAGCAGCAGGCGTGGTGCGGCCAGACTTGTCGTAATCCGGAAGCAGCGCGTACTTGGTCTGCCCCCTTTGCCAGTAGCGACGCAGGTCTTTGTAAAGCGTGGTCGGCGCGCAACCTGTCTTCCTCGCATGTTCCGCGATGGCGTGCTTTCGGGTCTTTGGCTCGAATAGCGCCGTTCCATGCGCAGACAGAAGCGGATTGAGGCGTTTCCATGCCGCCTCGCATCTGCGAATGCGCGCTTGGCTGTGGCCATGGATAGGCGTCGCCGGCGGGGAGACGCGCTCAAGATCACGAATCTCGGAATACGGAAGGCACTCAGGCCAGGCATGTGAGTGCAGCGCTATGACCCAGGCTTTATTCGTGGAGGTGTCGGCTTGGAGCAGGCGCATTTGCATCCCGTCCAGCATGAAAAGGTCATTGCTAAACAGCATTCTTGCCACCTACCGCGCGCAGTCGACCAGCCCTGGATGTCATGAGGAAGGATCCAATGGGATCGTTTGCCAAGTTTGGAGAGTTGAGGTTGGCGAGAAGAGCGCGCTCTTGCATGAGCATGCGTGCGATGCGAAGGCCTGTGCCTGGCTCGACGCCGTATCGCGCATCAAAGGAGGCGCAGTACGCCGCCAGTGAGGTGGCCTCCGAAGCGTCATATGAAGCCAGTTCGCCCGCCATGCGACTTTTTAGCTGGTCATAGAATCCAGCGTGTGGCTCGGTCTCGCCAGTTTTGAGTTGCGCGTCCCTGATCCAGTAGATGTTGGCGATCTTCTGTTTGGGTATGCGCGAGTGATAGATGAGGTGGTGAGGTATCCCAAGTGCTTGGAAGTAGCTGCGCTGAATTTCCAGCTTCTCCAGGGATATCTCGTCCTCCGCCTCTTCGTCTCGCTTGGCATTCAGCGCAATGTAGTCTTCCCCGTCAGCGGTGCGAACCGTCAATAGGAAATCAACAGTCATCACTGTCGGAACCTGGGTGCCTGGGTAGTGCGGGTGGCGGATCTTGAGATCGTGGGCGACCGTTTGGGTGATCTCCCGATCGAGCGGATACTGCTCGCGGATATCAATTACGGAACGCGACCACTCGGCCGCGATGAAGATGTCGTGCTCTACGTCGGAGAAGAGATGGTGAGCGCGACCGGTCTTGGAGCTCCAGACGCGACGAGAGCGACCAGTGCTACTGAGATCGAACACTTCAAGCCACGGGTTGTAAGCTGAGCCCGAGCCTTCCCCATATCCCGCTTTTTGGCGTTCTGCGATTTTCTTCTCGGTCCACTTAATCCGAGACATACTGACCTCCTCATTCCGTACGCTCAATGCGAGCCAGCGTGTATAAGAAAATCTGTGAGCCGGCTAAGCGGTATTAACTGCTAGAAGTAAAGTAATAATCACGTATATCGAAAAATAATCCCTACCAAAGTTTAATCATCATTTGTGATGAAAATACATCATTTATGGATTGTTGGCAACTATAGGGCTTCTTTCTCACTATAGGCGTGAGCTGTAGAATGACTCGGGTTCCTTCTAGTCACCTACATCAATGCTTACTTGGGAAGTTGAGGCTCGCCGTATACTCAGAGCGGAGCTTGCTCGCGCCGGCGTCGGATACAAGACTCTTGCTGTCCGGCTGGCTGCGCTCGGCATTGAAGAAAGTGAAGCCAACCTCTCCAACAAAATCGCACGAGGGAAATTCTCCTTTGTGTTCTTTTTGCAATGCATGAAGGCGATCGGGATCAAGGCTGTGGATATCGATACAAAAATCGACTCTGCTGTTCTCGAGAAGAAGTAGCCAGACGGTATGCCGTCGCGCTCTTGAAGGCGGCTCATCGCTAGTCGCCGGAGCTATACCTTGGACACCCCTGTTAAAAGGTATGCTCATGCTCAAGAAAACAGTTCTCTCCGTTGCTAGCGCAGCCGCGCTTCTAGCTGCCATTGCAGCGCCCGCTTTCGCTGCATCCTCGTTCTACCTAGTGGTGCCGGTTCCTACTGCTGCCAAAGCGCCAGTGGAAGCCATCACTGTGTCCTTGGCTGGCGCTGCGCTGCCGAAGGCAACCGTCAACAAGTCCTACAGCGAATCCCTGCGTCCGTACTTGAGCGTCACGGGTGATGCAGCTTTTGACTCTGCGGCCGCGCGCTGGAGCTTGGTGGAAGGCGCCTTGCCAGCGGGCCTGTCATTGGACGCCACCACCGGCGCCGTGGCCGGCACACCGACGGCCAAAATGCCTTCGCCAGCCAGCTTCACGGTGCTGGCCTCTTACAAGGGTCAGAATGGTCAGGCTGTGTACACCATCGAGGTGGGCGGCCAGGTGCTTCAGGTGAGCAAAATTGCAGCAGGAGGCTACCACACCTGCGCGGTGACCACGGCGGGGGGGCTCAAGTGTTGGGGATTTGATGGCTACGGTCAGCTGGGCAATGACGCTGCTTTGACGAACCAGCCCACACCGATGGACGTGCTGGGGCTCACCTCGGGTGTTGTGAGTGTCGCAGCCGGGATCGCGCATACATGTGCGGTGACCATGGCGGGCGGGCTCAAGTGCTGGGGGCTGGATAACAACGGCCAGCTGGGCAATGACGCTGCTTTTACAAGCCAGCCAACTCCGGTGGACGTGCTCGGCATGACATCGGGTGTGGCGAGCGTGACAGCAGGGGACAACCACACCTGCGCGGTGGCCAGCTCAGGCGGGCTCAAATGCTGGGGGTATAACATCAACGGCCAGCTGGGCAATGACGCTGCTTTTACAAGCCAGCCAACTCCGGTGGACGTGCTCGGCATGACATCGGGTGTGGCTAGCGTGACAGCAAAGGGCAATCACACCTGCGCGGTGACCAGCTCAGGCGGGCTCAAATGCTGGGGGTATAACATCAACGGCCAGCTGGGCAATGATGCTGCTTTTACAAGCCAGCCAACTCCGGTGGACGTGCTCGGCATGACATCGGGTGTGGCGAGCGTGGCTGCTGGTAACTCCCATACCTGCGCGGTGACCAGCACAGGCGGCCTCAAATGCTGGGGCAATAACAGCTTCGGTCAATTGGGTAATGACGCGGCTTTGACGAAACAGCCCACGCCAGTGGACGTGCTCGGCATGACATCGGGCGTGGCGAGCGTGGCAGCGGGGGTACTCCACACTTGTGCGGTGACCAAGGCGGGCGGGCTCAAGTGCTGGGGGGGTGACAGCTACGGTCAGTTGGGTAATGACGCGGCTTTGACGAAACAGCCCACGCCGGTGGACGTGCTCGGAATGACTTCAGGAGTGGCTAGCGTGGCAGCGGGGGGCTACCACACCTGTGCGGTGACCACGGCAGGTGGACTCAAGTGCTGGGGGGGTGACAACTACGGACAGCTCGGTGATGACACGGCGTTGACAAACCAGCCCGCACCGGTGGATGTAGTCCCTTAATTTATAAAGGGCTTGCGCTAAGCCTACGCACCCAGGCCCGAAGTCGCAAGAGCCGCTTCGGGCTTTTTGCCGTTCTGGAAAACAGCCTGTTTTTCAAACTCTCTCACAGACCTCATCTCTTCTTCGCAGTTGGCTGCCACATCAGCAACCGCACAATCGATGGATTGGCTTGCTCCAGCTCCGACATGTCAACCTGAAAGCCATACAGCTTGTGCAGCCCCGGCACCACTGCGCAGGATCTGGAAATGCCTCCCTCGCAATGCACCACGACCGATGAGATCGCTGGTGGGAGCTGTTCAATGAGGCTTCGGATCTGCTGGGCATGAGCCGGGGTGAAAGCGGCAGGAATTTTTTCTTTCGCTCTGACCGACAGCTCGGGATTCAGAAACTTAACGTCTGCGCGCCCGTACCGTGGCGTTGAAGTGGCGTGTCAGAGCCATTGCTCACTTGGCTTCATCTGCGGCCTCATCAACCTAGCGTCCAAGCTATGCCCCATATGCCTCATCTTCAGATATCAATGCAATAAGCGCACCTATCTTTGTCTTGGAGAGCATTGCCGGATAGGACCTGACGTATCAACCCAAATCATCGGATGCTTGGTCAGCCTATACAGGATGGCAACGGAAGCGCTTGGCTGTATTTCACTTCGTCTCGCTGCATTGCCGGATAAATAGTTGACTGAAAGCATCGGTTTATTCGATTCGGTTAGGGTTGGCCTGCAAATGCGAAAAGTTGCATGCGCACGCCAAAAGGTGATCAACGTACCAGCAAAGTAGTCTATGTTTAAAAAATTAATCCTCAGTTCCGCCATCGTTGTGGCTAGCGTGGTTAGCGCACAAGAAGGGCCACCCACGGTCAATGGAGTAATCAAAGACCCCACGCTGGTGCAAAACCAGAATATCGCCAAGGCCCAGGCGGTCGGGGCGATCACCACGTTCATGAGCAAAGGCGCCCAGGAGTGCGACGCCGAGGGCAAGAACTGCCGCAGCCTCTTTGGTGACGACGATGGCATGGACTACGCTTCCATGCAGATGTCGACCAAGGCGCTGACCGGGGTGGACTCCTACTCGTTCGCCGGCGATGACGACTCCTCCAACTCGATCTCCTCGCAGATGGGCACCGCGGCCCTGGCCTGCGGCGACAAGGAGGTCAAGCTCGTGGCCGGCGTGTCGATCAAGATGCTGGAATGCTCCGTGGCGGCCAATGGCAACGCGCAGGCCAAGGTGCAGGTGTGCACGGCCACGGCCCGCGGCAATCCGGTCGCGAACCCCGACAATGCCGTGCCGTGCTCCTCTGACCCCTCGGCGCCCAACTTCAAGGCACCCTTCGGCCAGGTGTGCATGAAGCCGGCCTGCGACACCGAGCCCGTGAACAGCCTCAACGGCTGGAGCTCGCCGGCGACGATCACCTGGAAGGCCTCGCTTCCGTCCAACGCTACCGAGGCTGAAAAGTCTAACAACGGCCTGGCGATGGTGTTCTATCCAGCGCTCACCGGGGGTGCGGCGCCGAGCTTCTCGGCCGACTCCGACAACATGACGGCGCTGAAGATCGTGCAGTCCTTCAAGGACAACGAAACCGGCGCCTCGGCGATCGGCCTGCGCGTGGCCTACCGTTACAAGGTGCAGATCACCAAGGACATGCTCGCCGGCGGCAGCGCTGCCGTGCCCAATCCCAAGGGCCACTCCTCGAGCTGGGAGACCATCGAGAAGCTGCAGGGCAACGCGCTGATCCCGCAATACCAGGCTCAGTATGCCGCCAACGGCAGCGAGTGCCTGCAGCAGATACAGAACGGCATCGCAAGCGACGGCATCATCAGCGTGTGCGACCAGGGCTACACGAACGAGTCGGGCATCCGGCCGATCGCCCTGACGGCCCAAGTGGCCACGGAAGGCCAGGATTGCAGCAGCGTGCCGCAGTGCCTCAAGCAAGTGGTCAACACCAACACCTGGAAAGAATCCTGCAGTGCCGACGTGCCGCTGGCCATGCGCAGCTGCTCGACCAAGCAGGACTACACCATGGAGAAGGTGTCCTACACGCGCACCCGCACCACCGAGATTTGCCACGAAGAGCGTGTGACCGCCGAGTACGCCTGCACCACCTACGCTCGGCCCGCTAACTGCACTCAAGAATCGGTTATTTCATCGGGTGGTCTTGACCTGACAGCGCAAGCAGCTGACTCATCTATCGTATTGGTCGGTCAAGTTGATCCGGTTACCTATCAATATCGTTTTGGGACAGTAGGTGACGATTACTGGCGCACGGGCTACTACAGCCGAAATTTTGCGATTGACATTCGCGATGTAACAAACGTCAAAACATTCAGAGTCTATCATGTGAGTTTTGACGACTTGCTCGCATTGTCGATTAACGGCACGTGGATCTGGAGCGATTACAACGGCGGCAGCTACAGTCCAACGCACGATAGATGGGGGAAGTATTATCAGACTTGTATCGCGTCCGACAATGAGGGATATTGTACGGAGTATGGACAAGCTTTCCGATCGGAGTGGGAGCGCGCCACCAATTGGAGCTATGGCGTAAACATTGACTTGAAGCCCTATCTGAGGGAGGGGCGTAATATTATCCGCGTTGACACAGGGGTTGTCGGCCATGGCGAAGGCTGGTTGTTTTTCGAGATCTCTGCCTGGAAAGCTAAGTGTGGCTACGAGATAATCAACGAGTGTGGAGCGTATGAGGCTGCAAGGTGATCTAGCCAACCCCTTCGCTTAAAGAAGCCGCTGTCATGAGCGGCTTCTTTATTTTCAGCTGTTACGAGGTATATATCGATGCTTCAACTTGAATCGGAGGTGCTCTATGAAGCGAAGGATTAACTGAGCCCAAAGATGGGATAGTTGCAGGCGTTACATCGACCAGTCCCCTATGGGGCGCAGATTCAACTCCAGGACGCTGCTGCGGCCGCTGGCCGCCTGGGTGCCGGATTCGTTGTCCTGATGTACGAGAGCAGCACCCCTACAAACCATAGTTCAGCCCGATAAGTTATCGGTTGAGTAGGAGGGCCTATTCCGACAATCCGATTGGCGACAGCATCTTATCTTGAACGCCATCAATGAGCTCAGCATGTATTGCTTTCGTACCGACCACGACGACTAGAATGGGCGTCAACTTAGACCGTTGTAGTGTCAGTTTCCCCCATTCGTGCCGGTCGATGATTGACGGAGTCGGTACCCTCTGCGGGTGAGTGTGCCACTCCCCAAGGTAGTCGATCAGCTTTTCGCCTTGGCGCCAAGCTTGTTCAGCAATGTCCGCATGCCCGTCAGCTTCACGCACAAAGGAAAATGCTGAGCGCCTGTCTTTATGACTTGGTTCGGTTGCAAGCATGACCTCCAAATGCTTGCCTCTCCGGCGCCCTAAGAGAATGCCCCCACCCTCCGGTTGCCAAAAAAACCGCTGACGATAATGCTTAAAAACCTTGAGAACATCCGGTGCAAAAACCACCAGGTTTCGTTGATCCGTAGTGGACCATTCGGTTACGAATGGCATGCTGCACACGTGGGTTGCCGCACTGGATCTCCATCTGGTGCTGCTTGACTGAATCCGTGTCGAGTCACTCGGGTACGCAGCCGTGGGCTAGGTTGGTTCGCCACCCAACTGGTTGCCATTTCGATAGCCAGACACGCGGCCTGAACCGAGACGCTGGCAGGGAAAGGTACGTACAAGCTTTCGCATCCGTGCCCCGCCAACTCGATCGGCACTGGCTCATTCACTACAGGATAGAGCGAGGTTCGATGGGTGTCGGAAAGGCAGCGAGTACATGCTGCTTGCGTAGTATCCCGAAACAGTGCTCGTACTGCGACTCCGGGACCATCAACCCAAACCGACAGAGTCGGGACAAAATTCCCCGAATCAGTGGACGTACGTGTGAGGTAGTGGCCCAAGGCCTCTTCTCCGCTTGCATTGATGATCAAATCGAAGGAGTTCAAGTCGGCTTCCTCCGCTTTCACGGGTAAGCTTCGTACCTTGGCTGTCGGAGCTGCGAGGGAAAGCTCTTCTTTTAGCGCATTGGACTTGTACTGCAATGCCCGATTTAGGCCTAGGCGGTGTCTGCCGACATTTTGCGGGAGCAGGATATCCGGATCAATGAGAGCCAACTCTCCATCATTCAGGCCGGCGCCAGCCTTCACCAGCAATTCCGCCAGGAAGCCTCCTATGGTGCCGCACCCAATAAGGGCGATGCGCTTGCCGGCGAGAGTTGGACTCTCTGGCACGTTGCGTTCGGCGACGTATTTGTCGTCCATTCTGATCGAAATCATTGGATACACTTTCGAGGAATAGAGCTTTACTCTTGGATCTTGCCGTGATCGATTGACCTGATCATCCACGGTTTCGAAATCCGTCCAGAAAGCGTACTGTGTAAGTGGCGAATCTATGACGCACAGTGATGCGTTTCGCCTGGAGGCAATCGATTGAAGCAGTCGGCGTTCTATGTTGCGCTTTGCCGACGGATCAAGCAGTCCCTGCCATTTCAATAGCGCAGCTACCGTTGGAGGGGGCCACACACCTTGTGACGGTTTTGGTTTGGCGGAAGTGCTTACCCTGAAGGCAGCTCCCTTCAGTACTTCTCGCTCTTGGAGCGACATGGCCTGAAGCTTCTCTCGAGTGCGGGTTACATCGTTTGTGACAAATACGACGCTTGTTCCAGCATTGCCGCGCTTGGCAAACAGGATGTCGAGTGCCCCAGGATCGCCGGGGTAGATGTCGAGAAAGCAGAGATCACCGTGCCAGAACGCGAAGAACTCGTCCTCTAGGTCCTGATCCATCTTGCCTCTCAACGAAAGATCCAAGATTTCTTCGGCCCGATCAATGCAGCCCAGCGCCTGGCCAGCGATGTCAAAAATATCCAGTACGACGCTCCCTTGAGCGGCGTAACAGATTTGGCCGTTAGCACCGACATGGGCCAAAACATTCGGTGTTCCCAGTGGCAGCTCTACACCAATCCTAGGAAGATCCACCCCAGTCGGATCAACAGCTACATGCGCTGCATGAGTGGTACCTGCTGCTGTCAATGCGCCCTTGAACGCTAGCCAATCGCCCGCATCCCGTCCTAGGTAGGTGAACCCTCGCGATTTCATCGCGCGGGTGAGCTTAGACAGCTGTGTCTCGTCGTTCATCAGCCTGCCTGCGTGCGTCCTACGAGTGGCGTTGAAACAATCGCTGCCGGAGTGGCTTGGACCACTGCTGTAGCGGAACTTACTTTGACGCGCTCAGGGTCATTCGGGAACCTTGGTCCGAACTGCTCGCGTGCCCAGCTAAGTGCTTGGCTTGGCGAGCTTGCGTGAATCGCGCCTCGCAGCGACTTCTCAAGCTGCTCCAGCTTTTTGGCGGCATCCTCAACTCCGGGCGCTCCGAGGCGATCCGTTAGCGACTCATTGGGGTCTGTCGGGCAAAGAACGCCTTGTCGCAGGGCCCCTGGCAGCTTATCAAGCAGGTCGAGTAAGGCAAGGTCGTCTCTGCGATCACGAGACTCGAATAAAGGAGCCGCCGCAGCCATAAGAAGAATCGATGAAGGGCCACCCTGCGCCCACTGCCAGTCCCTAAAAGACTTGAGATAGCGAACAACCCTACGGAATTGCTCGCCGTGTCGATCTACCTCGCCGAGGAACCACCGTTTTACTGGTCGTGGGTCAGACTTAAACCAGTCGTCTTCACGGTGAGCGAGGAGCACCTGGTCGTGCGGTAGTTCGGTCCAAGCATCGCGCTCGGCGCGTTTCATTGCCTCATCAAGCGCGTAGTAGCCGTGCGCAGACAGAGCGGCTTTGCGCAGCTGCTCAAACTGGTCGTCTGGAATTGCATACAAAGGCACGTCGATGTGCGCGAACTCAGCTATTTCAATACGAATGCACGTTGGCTTGTCAGTAATGAGGCGCCATTTGCGTTCTTGAACCAGCGGCATCAGGGCTGTTTCAGCTGCCGCGAAAAACACCTTGCTGGCTACGCTCGGCTTCGAGGTGAGCCGCATGAAACTCAGCGGCAGGTAGGCGCCATCATCAATGTCCGCTTGTTGTTCAGGGTGCGCAGGTGCGTTGAGCGTCTTGTATGCCCAAGATCCTTGCGTGAAGAAGCGCGGTTGAACCGCCGCCCCTGGGTGCCCGAGCTCTTTAAGAACGGCCGGGAGCCCCGTGCGCAACTGGGCACGGATAGCTTCCTTGGCTTCGAGGATGAACTCGCAACGCCGATCCGAAAGGGTGATGTTATCCAGGAGCGTAGGCTGTTCCACGCCAGAGTAGAAGAGAGAGCTCAGATTAAGCATGGTGGTTCTCCAGGGTTTTGTTAGGCCCGTGGAAGAACACGGGGGTAGCGGCGGTGTGATTCAAGAATGGCGTCAGTGCTTTATCACCCAGCGCCCGACGGGCGGCCTGTGTTCCTCGGCTCTTCAGCACTTGGATGGAGGCCGAACTGACCACATCCAGAGCTGCGATGTCCTTGCTCTGGTCTGGTGTGGCGGGGTCATCTATCCGGACATAATCTTCATCCAGCAGATGGCTCAGCATCGCGTCGACAGAGTGCTCTTGCGAAGAAATGACGAGGTCGAAGATTCGTGCTCCCCATTGTTTGATACCCCAGTCAAGGCCTGTGCTGCCACTCTTCGTTGCCCCCAGGGTCATCGTTCCAATCGCAAGGACTCGGACGTTTCCTTTCCCGCGCGGCACTCCCAAGGCATGGTGGGCCTCATGTAAGCCAAAGAAGCCGGGAGAGTTGCCGACCAGCCCTCCATCAGCAAAGACGCCTTCTTCTCCGATGGCGTGCAGCGGGAAGTAGGTTGGAGCCGCAGCAGTTGCCAATCCAATGTCTACAAGCTTGTGCTTGTAGTCCATGAAGAACCTTGGTGAGTGCGGCGTCTTGAAGAACTGCCCGTTACCCTTGGAGTAATTAACCGTCGGGATAAGTACGCGGTGCTTCAGGTCGCCAAGGGTGAGATCGCCAAAATTTTCGGTCAGGACAGCCTTTAATCCGTCAGGCGAATACTTGGCTTTGAAGATTTGAGGGAAAAAACGTCGGGCCCCCGTCGAGCCACCAAAAATGCGACTGCCATGGTGCTCGAACATGTCTTGCAGCTGGGGAGCTGGAATCTCGGCTGCGAGCCCCAAAGCAAGCAATCCACCAGCTGAGGTTCCGCAGATCAAATCGAACCGCTTGGCCAGCGGTGTTCCTAGCTGCTCTTCCAGATGCTTCAAGACGGTAGCGGTGTACAGCCCCCGGAAGCCACCGCCGGATAGCGCTAAAACATGGAAGGGAGCTGTAGCGCCAGTCTGGCTTCCCAGATCATGACTAGGCTCTGTGCCCAGGTTCGGCAAATGAGTGTCGTGCTCAGTCAACATCCGGATTTCTCCTTCATCGCGAGCAAGTTGGACCAGCGCAGAGGCTCGGTCAGGAGGGGATTTGCCAGGGGCGGGCGAGCCGCCTGTGCTGTGCAAGATGGACGTTGATCTAGCATGCAGGTCACCGTTTCTCGCGACGTACACCCTTGAACGGGGTCTTGTCAGACGTCTTGACGTCCAGGAAGCGGCCTGTTTCGGTATCACGTTTGACGTAATGACCGGATGGGGTCTGGGTTTGGCTGCGGTCTCGCACTGCGCCAACTCGACGGCCGTCGCCGATGGGATTGTTTTTTGCCATAGAAGCCTCCATTCATGTTTTATTCGATCACTTTACATCATCAAAATGATTAGATCAAGCATCTAAATATATCGCCTTATGTCCCATGGTTTGTTATTATTTCGGGATGACTACAAACACGAATGAACAGCGACGCGCGCTACTGGATGAGCTGACTCAAGCTCAGCGTGAGCGCCTGTCGCATATAGATTTCAAGTTGTACTTCCTCGGGGAGTTGCGACGTGCTGATGTAGTAGGCCGCTTTGGCACTGGTCCAGCTGCGGCTACTCGTGACATCGCGCAGTACAGGGAGATCGCGCCTGAAAACCTGATTCTTGACAATGTCGACAAGGTTTATCGCCCTACGGAGAGCTTTGTTCCTCTGTTCGACCATTCCCCGCAACGCGTACTAACCGCGTTGTCCCATGGGTTTGGTGAAGGGGTGGGAGATTCCCTGAAGTCGATGGTCCGATGCGAATTTCCTACAGCGCTGAATCAGCCCAAGATGTCAGTCTTGGCGCCTATTACGCGTGCTATCAACCGCGGCAAGGCGGTCAAGCTGGTCTACACATCAGTAGAAAGTGGTCGTACTGAACGCGAGATCGTTCCCATAGCCCTTGTCGACATCGGCATTAGATGGCACGTGCGGGCCTTTGATCGCAGGCGTAAAGGATTCCGTGATTTCGTCCTCACTCGTATGGAAAGTCCCGTCGTTTTAGAGGAGAGCCTCATCGGCGAGGAAGAGAAAGTCGAAAAGGACGTCCAGTGGAATCGGATCATTGAGCTTGAGCTGGTCCCACATCCAAACCACCCACGCCCCGAGGTGGTGATGATGGATTACGACATGCCTGAGGGTGTCCTGCATGTCAAAGTCCGGGCAGCGAATGCGGGCTACATGCTACGTATGTCTACGATCGACTGTTCTCCTGATCACAGCCTTGAAGGGCTTGAGTATGCTCTTTGGCTGAAGGATCCTCTGGCACTGTACGGAGCAAGCAATGCACGATTGGCTCCAGGATATCGCGATCCTAGGCCAGATGCACCCAACGCTCCGATCAAAGCGTTGTAGCTGGCATTGTCGCTATTTGAAATAAAGTGCAGGCGTGAAAAGCGCGATTAATCAGAAAATATAAGATTTGAGAATTGAATGCCAACGTTGAACTGGATCGGAAAAGAGGCTGTTGAAACTCATCACAGGGAGGTGCCATTCCGCCTGTTGGAGCCAGTACCTGAATTGTCGTGCGGTGATGCGGAAAGCGGGAACTTGCTTGTCCAAGGAGACAATCTGCATGCGCTGAAAGCACTACTTCCACTCTACGCAGGAAAAGTGAAATGCGTATATATCGATCCCCCGTATAACACAGGCGTCGATGATCGAGATGAGCGAGGCAGTCGTACTGGATGGGTCTACAACGATAACGTCACTAGCCCTGAAATCGTTGCATGGTTAGGAAAGGTTGTCGGCGCTGAAGCAGAGGATTTATCTCGTCATGATAAATGGCTCTGCATGATGTATCCCCGCCTTTTCTTGTTAAAGCAATTTTTGCGTGAAGACGGGGTGATCTTAGTCAGCATCGACGAAAATGAGTACGCAAGTTTGCGCTTATTGCTGGATGAAATATTTGGAGTGTCAAATCGAGTCGGAACTGTTGTTTGGAAAAACGTGACCGACAACAACCCTACGAATATCGCAATCGAACACGAATATATTTTGTGCTATGCCCGCAAGAAAGAGCGACTTCCGAAAGAGTGGAAGTCGACCAATCTGACGGTAAAGTCAAGATTGCTTGAGGTTGGGGATTCTTTCATTCAGAATTACGGGGACCAGGAAGTTCTACAGGCTGAATATACAAAATGGTTTAGAAAAAACAAAGACCAGTTGTGGCCATTTCAAGATTATAAGTTCATAGACTCAGGGGGCATTTACACCGGAATGCGCAGCGTGCATAACCCAGGTAAAGAGGGCTATAGATACGATGTCATTCATCCCAGCACAGGTAAGCCTTGCACGCAGCCGATGATGGGATACCGTTTTCCTCCGGAAACTATGAACCGATTGTTAGAGGAAAAACGTATTATTTTTGGCGATGATGAGACAAAACTAATTGAGTTGAAAGTCTACGTTAAAGATTATAGGGCAAAGCTTTCCAGTCTTTTTGAGTTGGACGGACGTGCCGGTACTAACGAAATTAAGGACATGTTCCCTGGGGATAAGCGACCCTTCGACTTCCCAAAACCTACAGAATTAATTGAAGAGCTATTAAGCTTCACCACTAGCGGTGATGACATAGTTCTTGATTCATTTGCTGGTTCTGGTACCACTGGTCACGCGATCTTGAAGCTTAATGCTGCGGATGGCGGTAATCGACGCTTCATATTGGCGGAGATGAAATCCAGTATTGCTGAAAACATCACGGCTGATCGCTTGAGAAAGGCATCTCAAGGCTATAAAAATGTAAAAGGCGAACATGTTGAGGGCCTGGGAGGTGGTTTCCAATTTTTCCGATTGTCGGCTGATCCACTCTTTTCGGCCGATGGTCAGATTCGACCAGATATTGGTTTCGACCAGTTGGCAGAGTTTGTCTGGTTTATGGAGACGGGGACTGGTGTTATCGACTCAGCGCTGAAAAATCATGAGAAGCCCACTCCATATCTAGGACTTCATAAAGGTCGAGCGATCTTCTTGCTGTACAACGGCATTCTTAAAGATAAGGCAGATACAGGCGGGAATGTTCTTAACTCGCGAACTTTCGCATACCTGAAAAAACAGGTTCCGGAGTTTGACGGTCCGATGGTCGTTTATGGAGCACGGACTCGCTTCGATAAATCAAAGCTGGTAAAACTTGGCATAACTTTCCACCAGCTTCCCTATGAATTGGCGGTTAAAACATGGTTCTGACTTACAACCTCAAGGATTATCAACAGAAGCTTTTGGATGCCTTATCAAGTTTTTTGGCTCGTACTCGAGAGGTCAAGAGTCCTGCCGTTGCATTTGCTGAGAGCACTACCGCCTTTTTCGGCCATGCACTTCCATACCATCCACTTCCTGGTGCGGATGAAGTTCCGTACGTATGTTTGCGGGTACCCACCGGCGGGGGTAAGACACGCATTGCAGGCCAGTCGATCAAACGCGTCAACGAATCGTTCTTGGCTACGGATCATTCGGTGATTCTTTGGCTGGTACCATCAGACCCAATTCGAGAACAAACGCTGTACGCCCTAAAAACCAAGGGGGAGCTTCTGCATGAGGACATGCGGGAGCTCTTTGGTGCCGTAAACGTCCTTGACATTGACGAGGCTCTCTACGTTCTACCTGCCACGCTGAATACCGGCAACACCATCATTGTTGCAACAATGCAGAGCTTTAAGCGTGACACGGCAGATGGGCTTCGGGTGTACAGGCAGAATGGGGCGTTGATGCCTCATTTTGATGGCGCCTCCAGTGCGCAAAAAGGGGACTGTTCGCTTCTTGATGTGATTCGACTGCGGCGTCCTTACATTATCGTGGACGAGGCCCATAACCAGGGAACACCGCTTGCGGTAGATACCCTGATTCGGCTGAACCCCTCGTGCATCCTTGAGCTTACCGCAACCCCAGACCGAGCAAGCCAGCCATCCAACGTTTTGCGCAGCGTTTCCGCCGCAACCCTTCAAGCCGAGAACATGCTGAAGCTGCCGTTGGAACTGGCAATCCATCCGGAATGGCGTGTTTCCTTGACTGAGGCGATCGCTCGCTTGCGACAGCTTGAGAACGAGGCAGCGGAAGAACAACAGTTCACTGGCGAAGTCATCAGCCCAGTAGTGATGTTGATCCAGGCCGAGCGCAAAGTTCAAGATCGGGAAACCTTCACGCCAGATCGGGTGCGTCAGCACCTTATAGACGATTTCAACATTCCGGCTGATTCGATTGCCATTGCGACCGGCGCTTTGGATGAGCTGAGCGGCAAAAAGCTTGGCGACCCGGATTATCCGCAGTTCATCATCACGGTAGATAAGCTGCGTGAAGGGTGGGATTGCCCCTACGCCTACGTTCTATTCTCGTTCCGAAATACGACATCGGCCACCGCGGTTGAGCAAGTGCTGGGACGCGTACTACGGATGCCGCACGTGTCCAGGAAGCAGCGAGAGGCACTGAATCGAAGCTATGCCTACGTAGTTTCGAACGAACTTGCTGCCACCGTTCAGAACCTCAAGGATGGTCTCGTGCAGAGCGGGTTCGAGCGGCTCGAAACCAAAGATCTGATTCGCACCCAGGATGAGGATGATGGGGAGCTTGGAGGCCTGTTCGCTAACGAGCTCGACCTCACTATTCCCTTACCGGAGGTCGGTGACACGGTTGCGATGCCCGACGAGGACGCGATTGCGGCGTTGCCGAAATCAGTGCGAGACAAGGTGGAGCTATCCCCGGAAGCTGGCACATTGACGGTGAAAGGATCGGTGACGGCCGCCCAGCTTAAGCAGATCGCCGAAACCTTCAAGCAGCCTGAGGTAGCCAAATCAGTTCGGGAGCAATTGGATACTCAGATGGCTGTGAGAGCGGCGCCGCCTGCTCGCCAGAAGACGCCTGCGGAACTTGGTCAGTCAGCCTCTGTACCTCTTCTGACGTTCAACCAGCTAGGTTTCTTTGACGTTTTCGATGAGACGCCGCTTCTTGACGCGGACTGGGAGATTGACGAGTTCGACTGCAAGCTGACCGAAGCCGAGTTCGTTCATGACGTAGAGGCGATGCGCCGCGCGTCCTTGAGCATTTCCCAGCTTGAGAGGATTGAGTGCGACGTCTATGACCGGTTGGATAGCCAGTTTGCGCTGTTCGGGCATGAACAAGGCTGGGAGGCTACCGATCTGGTGCATTGGCTGGATCGAAATATCTATTTTCCCTATGCAGATGGCCCTCAGAAAGCGGCCTGGCTGAATGCAGCGGTGACCTACTTGATGGAGTCGCGCGGCTTCACACTGGACGAACTGGCGTACCGAAAATTCCGGCTTAGAGGTGCCTTGGAGCGAAAACTGGTCGCCGGGCTGAAGCTCGCGAAACAGAGGGTCTTTGAGGATTTGCTGGGAGACGATAGTCGGTTCGAGATTCGAGATGAGCACGCAGTGGTGTTCGAACAGGGCAGATACGCCTACGACATCCCTTATGCTGGGTTTATTCCCTTGAAGCGCCATTTCTTCCCGGTCATCGGGAATCTAAAGGCCAAGGGCGAAGAGTTTGAGTGTGCCGAGTTCATCGCCAACCAACTTGCAGATGTCGAATGGTGGGTACGGAACGTCGAGAAGAAGCCAACTTCCTTCTGGTTGCAGACCGCGTCGGACAAGTTCTATCCAGACTTCGTTGTGAAAATGAAGTCTGGGGTATTTCTCGCTGTTGAGTACAAGGGCGACCACATTGCGGACGGCTCCGATAGCAAGGAGAAAAAGCGGATCGGGGAGCTTTGGGCACGGCGTAGTGGAGGTCGTTGCCGTTTTGCTTGGGTAGAGAATAAGAACTGGCAGGCGATTAAAGACGCTTTTTCTTGAGCTGGGTGCTTAAACAGTGACGCTTGATATCGGAAAATTAGCTGCTATTGGATCTGTAGGGGGCGTCGCTCGAGAGTTGGCTCGCATGGAAGAAGATCGTGCGAGTTGGCGTAACTCTCTGGCCCAGGCTAATTCGCTCTCCAAGCAATGGCAGGAGCTATCGAAGGTTGGATCAGTGTATGCGCAGCTAGTCAAAGATCTTCAGAGCCCAGCGATGGCTCTGGCTTCCCAGTACAAGGCTCTCTTAGGGGAAGACACAGCCGCTATGCAAACTATTCGACAGTGGCAGGCGGCGCAACAAGAGCAACAAGCGAGTATTCGCAAAATGCTCGAACCCTTGGCCGACATCCGTAAGAGCTTGATAGCTGCTGAGTCAACTCACCGAATGGCCAAGGAATTTGCAGGGCTTGGAGCCATAACTGAGCAATTCAGGAGTTTACTAGATCAGACATCCGTCCTGGGTTCAGTGGCTAAAACTGGGGTTTTGCAGCTTGAGGCTTCTCGTCATACCAGGGAGATATTCGAGCGCGCGGCTATCGGTTCCAGCCTACAGAGCTATCTGAAAGAATTCGAGCAGGCCAACAAGCAGTGGAAAGTGCCCAGTGAGGTGCTGGGTCTGGTGGGCCCGCTCAAAGAGCTTCAAGACCAATTCGGCAAGGTGGCTTTGCCCGCCATCGACTGGAGCTCAGCAGGGGCACTCGCACAGCTGCTGGGCAAGGAAGGCCTGGAAGGGCAACTTGCGCATCTGGGCATTGATCCCGATGGCACTTTGCATGAAGCCGGTGAGCTCCCGGAAAAAGGGCTCCTCAGTCGGAAGCAGTCTGATGCGCTGGCTATATTGAGTCTGCTCTTGACCTTCCTAATTTTTATTTATCAAGAGTCATCCAGTCAGCAGGATAAAAGGAAGGCTGAGGAATTTCAGACCCAAACCTTCCAAATCCTGGAGATTCAAGCTAATCAGATCCGTAGTCTCACGGTCCTTCTTGAGCGGGCGCTAGTCGCTGCTGCTCAGGCGCATGATGAGCGATTTGTTGTTAGGGAGAGAACCGCTACGGTGCGCTCAAAGCCCGAGCACGGCGCTGGGGTGGAAGGTAAGCTTCTACCTAATGAAGTCGTGAAGGCGCTGGATAAAAAGGGAAAGTGGATTGAGGTTGAGTACTACCACTGGCTGCACGAGGAATATAGAACGGGCTGGGTCTTAAAGAAGTACCTGGAGCGCGTGCCAGCGAGCTATTCTCGCGAGGGTTGATGGAGGCAATACGTTGAACGAATCGATTCCGCTTTCCTCAGATACTACAGCTGCCAATTGTTACTCAATGCCTGCGGCACCTGGCACACGGCACCGGGATGCACTCCGATTGCTGTTCATCCTTGCAGGAGGAAGTCAGGCTTTAGAGCAGCCTGCTGCTGATGGAGCCACGCATCTCTTTCAGAGTGAAAAGCGCTTGATGGCGATTGATTTCTTGATTCGCTATCCAGACTACCTTGCTGATGCACTTTTGGATTTATGCGAGGCCGAACATGACGGTGAGCTGCTTCGCATCGTGGAGGCTATCTTCGCTAATGAAGAGCCATCGGTACGGGTGATCAGTATGGTTCGTTGGCATTATGGCGCATATCAAAAGATCGAGACTGCACTCGCGACTCTCCATGCCTTCGGATTGGTACGCCCAATGAAACTCGTAAAAGATGGAGCGAACAAGCGATACGACTACCATCTCTATCCCAAGGCATTCTCCTTTCTGCAAACTGCCATAGCAGAAGTTCCCGATCTCGAGTGGTACAGAGATCGAGTCCAGCTAGCAATGAGAGTGGCGTTCGCCAAAAGCGGCTCCAAGCTGAAGGGTTGGCAGTATGAACATGATGAGTACAGCAATACACCACAAGGTGCTGTTATACCGAGCATTGCTGGCAAGGTTAAAGCCAGACTGGATAGGCTGAGGGGGGCTCAAACATGAGTACGCAGGGTTTGGCCGTGAGGCTGGCTAGTGAAAGTGATTGGATAGATGCGATTGTTAACGCTTCACAACTAGAGAGAAGCGTTGTGGAGGAGACCCTTAGACGATACGGGGTGCGGGCCCAGGCGACGGTCCCACGTGCCAGGAAAGTAACGTTCACCTCGATTTCATTTGCAGGCATTAAAGAAGAGAATACAGGTTCTACTCCTTTTCGCTTCGATTGGAATGGTCTGGATACTGGGCTATGGGCGGTAATGTCTGATGTCAACCTACGAGGCAAATCATCCGTCTTGAATGTTCTAAAGGCTGCATTACAAGGAGATTTCCCCAGTGACATCAAGCCCGATGTGTGGCGTTGGTTATCAAGTGTGGAAGTCGACCTCCGGATCGACCAGATTGACTACCGCATTGCCGTTGCAAAGCAAAGTGGGGACCAAAGCGCAAGTACAGGGTCTGCAAAACTAACGAGGCGGTCTGATGCGAACTGGACTGTCTTGTATGACGGAGGGCTGTCGGGGCTGAAGGGGCATGTAGAGAACCTATTTATGGAGGAGTTGGGTTTTTCCAAAATATATGCGGTCAATGATGCCGGTACGCCTTACGAGCATAGCTGGCCCGTAATTGCCAGTGCGCTGACCATAGGCGGTAATGCAGAAGCCAAGGCACTTTTCGGGGAATTGCTCGTTGATGGGCTTCCGCTCCGACTGTTACAACTATTCATTGGAATGCCTTGGGTATCTACCCTGACTGCAATAACTGCCGCGAAGAAGATCTTGGCGCCATCTTCAAAACCCCTAGACTCTCCTCTTACCGTGTTTCGCAATCGTCTGGAAGAAGTGGAGCGGGAGATTTTGGCTATCCAGGAAAAATCTTCATCCGTTGCTGAAAGAACGGCGCTGCGTCGCCGAATGTCTGAGCTTGATTCTAAGCTCGCCGACAAGCAGATTGAGGTAACGGCCGCGCGAAACGCTCTGCAAGACCTCATTGAGCATCGTGATCGTACTGAAGGTGAATGGGCCACCCAGGCGCGTCTCGTCCAAGAACTCAAAGATGAGAAGTATGCGGGTTACGTCTTTCGTAGCCTTCGGCCGGAACACTGTCCGGCTTGCGCAGCGGACTTTCGGGTGCATGCCGCTCCCCTCGCAGATTCGAACTGTCTCCTTTGTAAATCCGAGCTTCATCCTACAGAGGAGGACGTATCCGACGATCGGCTGACAGAAGCGGAACATGATTTAGAGGGAATATCCAGTGCACGAAAAATTGCCGCGTGCGAGGTGAAGTCCGCAAGTATGGGGCTGCGTGAGCTGGAAAAGACACGTGATGCCCTAGCTTCTGAACTTGAAGGTGTACAAGCAGTGTTGGGTGAGAAAAGTGACGACTCAGAACTCCGCTTCGCTGAGCTTGATGCTACGGCTAGGGAGTTACGAGCATTGCTCGGTAGCCCTGATCCAGATGACACAACAAAATCTAAGGAGGAGCAGGATAGGCGAGTTTTGACCGCTGCCGAAAAAGAGACGCGCGCCTTGATAGATGGACTTCAAGCGGAGATCCTTAAGGACGTGTCTGATGCTATCAAGCGTTTGTCTACAGCCTTTGGGGTTAGAAACCTGACACAAGCAACCTTGAACAGTCAAGGGCACCTTAAGTTGCTACAAGGCGGAGCAGATACTAGCTTTTCCCGCTTAACCAAGGGGGAAAGACTTCGTGTCAAGATTGCTGCCGCACTTTCCGCTGTAGAAGTTGCTCGCGCGAGGGGGATGGGGCGACATCCCGGACTACTAATCCTTGACTCACCTGGTGCGGAGGAGGTTGTTGACACGGATTTCCATGAGATGTTGGCTAGCGTGTCGAGGGTGGCGCGTGAAATGGGGGGTGTTCAAGTGTTTATTGGCACGATTTATCGAAAGGAGCTGGAAGGTGTTGTGCCGAACTCCCACCGTAGACATGCTAAGGGTTCTGACTCACTGTTCTAGGTCCGGGCATGGCAGACACAAATTCATTGAACGCAGCGGTTTTGCGGAATCAATCCATTCAGTCGGTAGGTTTGGATCGAGGAAAAATCGTAGAGCTTGTTCGGCAAGAGTCGAACGGACCTTATGCTGTTCGCCTATTCTCTTGGCTTTGCGCGCAGGCTGAAGACTCAATAGCTGGTGATTTATTGGTGGAGCTTATCTCCGCTACCCGCGACCCTGCTACTTTAGCGGAGGTTGTATCTCTTTTGTCCAGGCAGGATCTTGGTGACGTGCTCCGGCGGCGACTGTGGAATACATTCCTGAGCTGCACGGATAATAAGAGCTTAAGCTATGGCGTCAGAGCTCAGGCTCTGCATGGCATGCTACTTCTGGCACAAAGTCAGAAAGGCTTGCTGCATAGACTAAAGGGGTTCCTTGCTGATCTGGACGTTGATGATGAGCCGCACTTCTTGCGGCATGCTGCGAAAATACTTGGAGTCATGCTGGCGCATTCTCCGGAGCCAGAGTTTCGCGACAAGTTAAACGCTCTGTTGGCGCTCAGCGAAGTTAAAGATGAAGCTGCCATGGCGTTAGGTCTCGACGAGTTGAGGATTGGCCTAGATGCCGTGACCGCTGACTCGGCTGCAAAGGCGTTCGAGAATGCTCTCTATTGGTTCGGCACTTCTTTAGAGTTTAGCGAAGAACGTGTCGACGCCGAACTTTACGTGTTCTGTCTCGACATCCTTGTAAAAGTGCACCGTGATGGCTTTACAGATAATCCCATTGCAGACATTGCTGGCTTATCTGACGCCGCTTGGAGGTATTCTGCATACCTTGGGTCTGACGATGAACTCCATTCTTCGTGGCTAGGAATGCAGTCGAGTGAGCGTTTGCATTGGACCTTACTGGCCTCAAAGCTCGGCACCTTGGGGGCTCAGCTCAACAAAAGAGTTTGGATTAATGCAGTTCGAATCATAGAGGACGAACTGCTGGCAGTCTATCGAGCAAGTCAGTCCATCCTGTTCAAAGAGGGCGATACAGGGATTGAACTTATCCTTCGGCCGAAATTAGCAGCCTCATTGTTGGTGAATAGAAGGCATCTGGATGAGCTTGATCAATGGATAGATGAAAAAAAGGGTTCACCTCTGTTGCCAGATGCAGAGGCTATGCGACAAGCGGTATATCAGGCTCGCGAGGCGAGTTTGCTGCACCACCCTTTCGAGGGCTGGAGTGACGGGCCGGCGCTCCAAGCAATACTCGATGCCGGCCGAGTGCCTCTGGAAGCTAGAAAAAGCGTCGCGGCATTACTTCAATCCACGGTGGCTGACCTCTCCGCAAACGAGAATCCCATAATCGCACAGATTGTTGAAGGCATTCTCACTAAGATGGAAAGAAATCGGCACTACTCAACTTTGAGTAGTGCCAGGTCATTGTTCACGGCGATACTAATTCTCTCGGTATATTTCTTGAGCCACCGACACGATACAGGTACTGCAAGTGATCCTGATGGGGATTACCTTTTCGCCCGTAGCCCAGAAAGCCTCCCACTTGAGCATGCTCTCCAGAAAGATTACTTCCGGTTGTTGAGGATGTCTAGTCTTCATAACCATGTGAAGATGGAGGTTCGTGATCAAGGTGCTGGACGAGCTGACGTTTATTTTTCAGCGTTAGGTGTCAGCACGGTCACAGAGGTGAAGCGAACGATGCGGGATCTAAGCCACGAGGACATCATACATCTCCACGGGCCACAGACTGCCGCATACCAGACGACAAACGTCACGTTCGGATTTCTCCTTGTATTGGATTTATTCGATAGAAATGGTGCTCAGCCCCATCTTGCAGAGCAAGTTTCATTACAGACTTGGACGCCTCCTGGTCAAACGACTGTATACGACGTTGTGGTTATGCGGGTTCAAGGGCAAAGAAAAAGACCTGCGAGTATTCACTAGGCTGGTTGCTTTGAGCTCATGTAGATGTAGTTCCAGATTAGAACTTTAATGTCATCTCGAAATCTGGAGCAGAACTTATTGTCATCTCGTCGCAAATTTGCTTAAGAAATGAGCAAATCTTCAGGATTTGTACGAGGTGCGATCAGGGCAAGCTAGCCAACTGCTAGTCAAGAGCCCGTTCTAGCTCTATCGGCAAAATTGTCGAAACAGGCCGCGTAGCAAGGCGGGCCAGAACTTTAATGTCACGACTGCTCGGCTAAAAAGCCGCTGTGGGCCAGAATGTATTGTCACAACGGCGCCAGAACAGAACTTATTGGCACGGACCAGGACTTTAATGTCATAGACCACAGCCAGCAGGATTGGCAGGTTTTCCGGCGTACCGGGATTGTGCATCTTGTCAGTATTTCCGGAGTGCATATCACCATGCTTGCCGGGCTGATCTATACGTTGGCTGCTGGCCTCTGGCGTCGTATTCCAAAAGGGCCGCTGTATTGGCCAGTGCGCAAGGTGGGATTGGTCGCAGGTGTGGTGACAGCGATTACCTATTCGCTGCTGGCCGGTTTTTCCATTCCAACACAGCGTACTTTATATATGCTAGCGGTCATGGCATTCGCGTTCTGGTCGGGGCGCCGGGTGGAGATAGGTAGAGTGTTGCTACTTGCCTTGTTGGTCGTCGTGTTGATCGACCCATGGGCGGTGTTGGCGGCGGGGTTCTGGTTGTCGTTCGGGGCTGTCGCAGTCATGGCTTACGCAATGAGTGGTCGTTTGCATAAGCCGCACTGGCTGCGTGATGCGGTCATGACGCAGTGGGCGGTGACGATAGGCTTGATTCCTGTCCTGCTAATGTTGTTTGGACAAGTATCATTAATTTCTCCGATTGCTAATGCGTTTGCCATTCCGTTGGT
Organism: Methylobacillus methanolivorans; assembly: GCF_054588515.1. Classification (NCBI taxonomy): domain Bacteria; kingdom Pseudomonadati; phylum Pseudomonadota; class Betaproteobacteria; order Nitrosomonadales; family Methylophilaceae; genus Methylobacillus; species Methylobacillus methanolivorans. Next base: position 6,333 of record NZ_BAAILT010000005.1, on the reverse strand, counting down.
TAGCCTGGTGATTGTGCCATTGACGTTGCTTGGTAGCTTCTTGCCGTTAGATGCATTGTTGTTGCTGGCGCATTGGATCATGCAGCTAGCCATGCAGTTGCTGGCATGGTTAAGCGAGGTGCCGTCAGCAATATGGCAGCAACACATTCCATCCACCCCAGTGATGTTGCTGGCAATGGCTGGGGTGGCTTGTTTATTGTTGCCTAAGGGGATGCCGTTGCGATGGCTCGGGTTGGCGGGTTTGTTGCCATTGTTGCTTAATGCGCCTCCTGGCCCAGCCTATGGTGATATGCGAGTGGCTGTGCTAGATGTGGGTCAAGGCTTGGCGGTGGTCGTAGCTACACAGAAGCATGTGTTGTTGTATGACACGGGCCCCACATTCTCAAGTGAAAGTGATAGTGGCAACCGGGTGATCGTGCCTTACCTGAATGGTGTTGGTGTTCGCCGCCTCAATGGCATGGTCGTGAGTCATGACGATTTGGATCACACTGGTGGCTTGGCCTCCGTATTGACGGCATTGCCAGTTAATTGGCTACTAAGCTCATTACCAGCTAACAAGTCTGAGCTGGCGAAATTGCCACATTCTCCATGTCAGGCCGGGCAGAAGTGGCGTTGGGATGGGGTAGAGTTTTCCATGTTGTATCCTGCTGATGCAGCTCGCCTTCCTGCTGGGGTGAAAACTAATAATCGTAGTTGTGTGCTGTATGTGCGCAGTGCAGCGGGGACATTGCTATTGCCCGGTGATATTGAGCGTTCTGTCGAGGCTGACTTGCTTGATACCGTGGCTCCTGCACTGGCTGCAGATGTGCTGGTCGTGCCACATCATGGCAGTCGCACATCCTCAACGTCATCATTTATCCATGCAGTTAGTCCGCAAGTGGCAGTTTTTACTGTGGGGTATCGCAATCGCTTTCATCATCCACGGAATGAGGTGGTCAGCAGATATGCCAATGCAGGAGCTAGTCTGTATCGTTCCGACCATGATGGGGCAGTGCTGTTTGATTTTCGGCAGCATCAAGGGATCAGTGTGACAGGTTGGCGAGAAAAGTCGCAGCGCTATTGGTACAACCAGCCCGCTGGATTTACATCAGCTTCCCTTGCTGAAACTGGCAACGCACGATAAAGTAACGCCACTTTACAGAACATCTTAGGGGCACTTTTGTGTGGGAAATCATTAAAGCGGCAGGATGGCCAATCTGGCCGCTGATCTTTGCTTCAATCGTCGCAGTAGCCATTATCATCGAACGTCTCATCGCATTGCGTGAGCAGCAGATTGTGCCAAAGTCCCTGTTGCCCGAAGTGCAGAACTGGTTGGGTCAAGGCCGCGCTGGTGTCACGCAAGAGGCGTTGTCCAGGTTGGAAAAGCACTCCATGCTAGGAACAGTCTTCGCCAGTGCGTTGAAAAACCTGGGCGCACCACGTGAGGTTATGAAGGAAGCCGTGGAGGAATCTGGTCGTGCTGTAGCTCATAGGCTGGAGAAATATCTTAATACCTTGGGTACGATTGCCACAGTAGCTCCCCTGTTGGGCTTGCTTGGTACCGTGATCGGGATGGTGGAACTGTTTGGCGCATTTACCGCGACTGGCCATGATGTCGCCCAGTTTGCACGTGGTATCTCCGTGGCTCTGTACAATACGGCGGGTGGTATTGTCGTAGCGGTGCCTGCCATGATTTCTTATCGTTATTTCCGTGGCAAGATTGATGGTTTCATCGTCGAGATGGAGCAAGAGGCAGTCAAGCTGGTTGAAATTATCCATGGTGAGCGCAAGGAATGAATTTCCAACGAGGTAGAAAGCACGAAGATCTCGAGATGAATCTCGTGCCTTTGATCGATGTGCTATTGGTGATCATCATTTTCCTAGTGGTGAGCGCAACCTTCTCACGCGTGACGGAGTTGCAGATCAACCTGCCAACTGCAGAGGCGGAAAGCCCACAGGATAAGCCATTGGTGATTAATGTTGGTGTCGATGAATCAGGTCACTACGTCGTTAATAGCAAGGATGTGGCAGATGGTTCTGTGGCAGGGATTGCTGATGCCTTGAAAAAGGCGGTTGGTGATGGCAAGGATCCCACGATTATCATCAGTGCTGATGCCAAGAGCAGTCACCAATCCGTGGTGAATGTCATGGAGGCATCGCGCCAAGCCGGGTATAGCCAGATTACCTTCGCCACACAAGCACGCTCTGGTTCTTGAATTTTAAAAAGTATTCATCATGTCTAAAGATGCACTTGGGAAGGCTGACGCCTCCGTGCAAAGTGCGCGGGTTCTTTACCTGCGCCTTCTCAAATACGCAGCCCGCTACTGGCTTGTATTCCTGATCAGCGTCATTGCGCTGGTTACTTTCTCCGCCACCAATACCGGATTCCTTGCAACTATTAAGTTGGTGACTGACGAAGGGTTCGTTAATCAGGACTCTAGCAAACTTCACTTACTGCCATTTATGCTGTTCGGCCTGCTCGCTATTCGTGCGCTGGCTGGCTTCATTTCTAATTTCGCCATGCGCTGGGTTGCACGGCGGGTGGTGGAAAATTTGCGCCAGGATACTTTCCGCCGCCTGATGAGCTTGCCGGTGAGCTTCTTTGATGCGATTTCTGCGGGCGTGGTGACTTCCAAGCTCACATATGACACTGAGCAGATGGCTGGTGCGGCGACCAAGGTGGCGATGAGCGCTGTGAGGGATACGCTGACGATTGTTGGCATGGTGGGATACATGCTGTATCTGGATTGGCAGCTTACCCTGATTTTTGCAGTAGTGGCACCAGCCATGGCTTGGTATCTCAAGAGCATGACGCCTCGCCTGCGTAGCTCCGGCAAAGCCGTGCAACAAACCATGGGCGAAATGACGCAGGCGGTTGAAGAGGCGGTTTCAGGGCAGCGTATGGTGAAAATATTCGGTGGCGGTGATTACGAATACCAGCGCTTTGCCAAAGTGGCAGGCAAGAATCGTCATATGCAGATTCGCCTGGCACGATTCTCTGGCATGAACAGTATGGTGGTTGAGTTGCTGGCTGGTCTTGCCTTGGCCTTGGTGGTGTTTTATGCAGTGGGTAAGTTTAGTGCAGGTGAGTTTGCTGCTTTCATTGGGGCATTGCTGATGCTGATCGGCCCGGTAAAAACATTAACCAGTCTGAATGAGGAGTTGCAGGTAGGCTTGGCTGCTGCGCATAGCGTGTTTGAGTTGATTGATAGCATTCCTGAGGTGGATGAAGGTGGTCAGGAAATCGGACGTGCTAAAGGCGAGATTGTGTTTGAGCATGTTTCTTTGCAATATCCCGCTGCCAAACGTCCGGCCTTGATCGACTTGAATTTCACAGTCAAGCCTGGTGAAAAGGTGGCGTTGGTGGGGCGTTCTGGTGGCGGCAAGACGACGTTAGTCAATTTATTGCCAAGGTTTTATGAGGCCCAACAAGGGCGCGTGCTGATTGATGGGGTGGATATCCGTCAACTTGGCCTGAAAAACCTGCGCCAACAATTTTCCCTGGTGAGTCAGGATGTAGTCCTCTTCAATGACACGGTATTCAATAATATTGCGTACGGCATGTTGCGTAATGCGACAGAGGCAGAAGTGATTGCCGCAGCTCAGGCTGCGCATGCCTGGGATTTTATCCAGCAGTTACCTAATGGCTTGCAGAGCGAAATTGGTGATCGGGGGGTTCGACTTTCAGGTGGACAGCGTCAACGCTTGGCAATTGCACGCGCCATTCTCAAGAATGCCCCTATTCTTTTGTTAGACGAAGCCACTTCAGCATTGGATACCGAGTCTGAGCGTCATGTGCAAGCTGCGCTGGATGAATTAATGCAGAACCGGACCTCGATTGTGATTGCTCATAGACTGTCCACCATAGAAAACGCAGACCGGATTATGGTGATGGAGCAGGGGCAGATTATCGAAGGGGGTAGTCATGACGAGTTGTTGGCATTGGGTGGGCATTACGCCAAGCTTTACCAGAAACAGTTTCATTAATAGTCGTTTTACTGGGAGTCGCTGACGATGAACCAGTCATTCAGCCGTTGGCTGGAGCGCCAATGGTACGAACATACTCCTTGGCAAGTCGTGCTTAGGCCATTCTCCTGGCTGTTCTACATCCTGACTGCGATGCGCCGGCTGGCCTATCGTTTGCGCTTGTTTAAATCGTTGAAGCTGCCAGTGCCCGTTATTATCGTTGGCAACATTAATGTCGGCGGCACTGGCAAAACACCATTCGTTATTTGGCTGGTGCAGCAGTTGCGTCAAAATGGCTGGTACCCCGGCATTATTAGCCGTGGCTACGGCGGCAACGTGATTCATACTCACCAAGTGACAAAGGATAGTCTGCCGCAGCAGGTCGGAGATGAGCCGGTCTTATTGGTTCAGCGTACTGGTTTGCCTTTATATGTAGGGCGTAAGCGTACGCGTGCAGCTCGTCACTTACTGCGAGACTATCCAGAGTGCAATCTCATTATTAGCGATGATGGCTTGCAGCATTATGCATTAGAGCGTGACATGGAAATCGTCATCATTGATGGCGAGCGCATATTCGGTAACGGACAGCTATTGCCTGCCGGGCCTCTCAGGGAAACCAGCGCACGCCTTGAAGAGGTAGATGCTGTTGTATTCAATAGCGGGGCGCCAGCAGCGGGTGGTTATCTCATGCACCTTGTGCCCGATCATCTACGCAAGTTGCGTGCTCCGGAAGATCGGATGGAATTGAGTGAGCTAATCGGTAAGCGCGTGCACGCTGTCGCTGGCATTGGCAATCCTCATCGCTTTTTTAGTCAATTGGAACAATTGGGCCTTGTTGTTGAGGCCCACCCTTTTCCAGATCATCATGCTTACAGCGCGGATGATTTCCAATTTGCCAAGGATGACATCGTCCTCATGACAGAGAAAGATGCGGTCAAGTGCACGACCTTTGCTCGGGACAACTGGTGGTTTATGCCGATCACAGCCGAGATAGATCGAGCACTTGCAGAAAAGATACTAGCGCGTCTGACGCGACTTATAGAAAAGGAAGCTTGATCAATGGATGCAAAATTACTGGAAATCCTGGTGTGCCCGATTTGCAAAGGACCATTACATTATAAAAAGCCGGAGCAGGAGTTAATTTGTAAGCCCTGTCGATTGGGCTACCCTATCCAGGATGGCATTCCTGTGATGTTGGAAGATGAAGCTCGTAAGTTGCCTGCTGAAGAAGAGGTTGAGTAATGTCTTTTAAGGTCGTGATCCCTGCCCGCTATGCCAGCAGTCGTTTGCCCGGCAAGCCGTTGCTCGATATCGCCGGTAAACCTATGGTCGTTCGGGTGATTGAGCAATCTCTTGCCAGTGGGGCGACTGAAGTGGTCGTCGCCACGGATCATGAGCTTATCCGCAATGCTGTAGCAAGTTATGGTTATGATGTGATCATGACCCGCGCTGATCATGTATCGGGTACAGATCGTATTGCCGAAGTGGTGCAGCAACAAGGATGGGGTGATGACACGATCATTGTTAATGTGCAGGGCGACGAGCCGCTCATAGATCCTGCCTTAATCCGCGAAGTTGCCAGTAACCTTGCTATTCATGTTGAGGCCTCAATGGCAACAGCGTGTCATGCTGTCCATGATACAGCCTCTATCCTCAACCCTAATATTGTCAAAGTAGTGCTTGATCACCAAGGGCACGCACTCTATTTTAGTCGTGCTCCTATTCCTTATCCTCGTGATGCATTTGCCGCTAACCAAGATATTCCTGCTGATATGCCTATATATAGACATATAGGTATCTATGCTTACCGTGCTGGCTTCTTGCGTGCTTATGCGGCCCTGACGCCTTCAGCGATTGAACACTTTGAGTCGTTAGAACAGTTACGAGTCCTTTGGCATGGATACAAAATTAGCGTGGAAATTACACAAAAGGCCCCCGCCAGTGGCGTGGATACAGAGGCTGATCTTGCTTATGTACGTTCGGTTGTAATCAGTAGTGAAAATAAACTGTTGTGATTGTGAATGCTAAGCACTTGATTGCAAGTGAATAGCGCTACCAATAAGCTCGATGTCATATAGATTGATTGAAAAATGCGTTGACATCAAAGTTTCAGTTTTGCTATAGTTTCACCTCTCGACGCAGCACACATCTAAACGAAGTGAGTTGCAACGACATCGGTCGCGGGGTGGAGCAGTCTGGCAGCTCGTCGGGCTCATAACCCGAAGGTCACAGGTTCGAATCCTGTCCCCGCAACCAAACGATTTTAGTAGTAAGCGCTGTTAAGCAAGTTTTGAATGAAGTTAAAAAAACTGCTTGACTGGATCGAAAAGGTCTGTAAAATGCGCGGCTCGCTGAACGAGGTGATGTGAAGCGAAGTTAGTTAGAAAG
>NZ_BAAILT010000004.1:166044-628714 GCF_054588515.1 Methylobacillus methanolivorans | reverse complement strand
AACTTCGGAGATGCCCCAATCATGACCATCAAAAAAACTCCTTCTGGCTGGCTCGTAGACATCCAACCCGGTGGCCGGGGCGCGAAGCGCTTCCGCAAAACCCTATCCACCAAAGCTGAAGCTTTGGCCTGGGAAGCCTGGGTCAAAACCCAAGTCATTCAAACGCCAGCATGGCAACCACAAAAGCGAGATAATCGCCGCCTAACCGACCTTATCGAACTCTGGTATAAACACCACGGCAATCAACTAAGATCAGGCAAAGATACCTATCAGCGCCTGCTATCCATGGCAAAAGCCATGCAGAACCCTACCGCTGCCACATTCAATGCGGCCATGTTCTCCAGCTACAGAACCAAGCGCATTGAAAGCGGTGTCACTGCAAACAACATGAACAGGGAACACGCCTACCTACGCGCAGTATTCAACGAATTGCGCCGCGTAGGCGAATGGACAAAAGAGAACCCATTGCGGGATCTTCGGCAATTCAAGCTAGAAGAGCGTGAATTGTCCTACCTCAATCACGAACAAATCAAAATCCTTCTGGGCGCTCTCCAGCTGAGGCAGACCAACACATACTTAGTCGCCAAAATCTGCCTAAGCACCGGTGCACGTTGGAGCGAAGCAGAAGAACTACGCAATGGCCAGATCAAAAACAACCAGGTGCACTTCACAAAAACAAAGTCAGGTAAGAATCGCACCATACCCATCACACAAGACCTGGTTGATGAAATCGCAAATCGCCAAAACAAAGGTTTTGGCATGCGTTTATTCAAGGACTGTTACGAAGACTTCCGGCGCTGCATTGCATCCCTGGATATCGACTTACCACAAGGCCAGCTCACCCACGTGTTGCGCCATACCTTTGCCAGCCACTTCATGATGAACGGTGGCAATATCCTCACCCTACAACGTATCCTTGGCCATAGCTCGATCACTATGACTATGAAGTATGCTCACCTCGCACCAGAACACCTGCAAGAAGCCAAAACCTTCAACCCTCTAGCGATGTTGACATAGTGTTGACGCTAGAAACAGAAAAGGGGTTACGTTTTCACGTAACCCCTTGATTCTTTGGTGGGCCTCCCCGGAGTCGAACCGGGCACCAACGGATTATGAGTCCGCTGCTCTAACCATGCATGAGCTAGAGGCCCTAAAAGCTTGTTGCGCTCTTAGTCGTTGCCAGTTTCGAGGAAGCTGCGCAGACGTTCAGAACGAGTTGGGTGGCGCAGTTTGCGTAATGCCTTAGCCTCAATTTGACGGATACGTTCACGTGTAACATCGAACTGCTTACCGACCTCTTCCAACGTGTGGTCAGTGTTCATTTCGATACCAAAGCGCATACGCAACACTTTAGCTTCCCTTGCGGTCAGCGATTCTAGCACTTCCTTGGTCGCATCGCGCAAGCTTGCGTACACTGCCGCGTCGACGGGAGCAAGCGTTGCCACATCCTCAATGAAATCACCCAAGTGAGAGTCATCGTCATCGCCAATTGGGGTTTCCATGGAGATTGGCTCCTTGGAAATCTTGAGGATTTTACGGATCTTGTCTTCCGGCATTTCCATCTTTTCCGCCAGGGTCGCTGGATCTGGTTCTAACCCAGTTTCCTGCAGAATTTGACGGCTGATACGATTCATCTTATTGATGGTTTCGATCATATGTACAGGAATACGGATAGTACGCGCCTGATCTGCGATGGAGCGGGTAATGGCCTGACGAATCCACCATGTAGCGTAAGTCGAGAACTTGTAGCCACGACGATATTCAAACTTGTCCACCGCCTTCATCAAGCCAATGTTGCCTTCCTGGATCAGATCAAGGAATTGCAAGCCACGGTTGGTATATTTCTTGGCGATAGAGATCACTAGGCGCAAGTTAGCCTCGATCATTTCGCGCTTGGCACGACGTGCACGGGCTTCGCCTGTGGACATCTGCTTGTTGATTTCCTTGAGCTCCTTGATCGGAATACCTACACGATCTTGAATATCAAGTAATTGCTGCTGCTGATCATCAATCGAGTGTCGGAAACGCTCCAGGCGTTCTACATAAGGCTTATTGACAGCCAACTCCACCGCCAACCACTCCAAATTGCCTTCATTACCAGGGAAGCTCTTAATGAAATGAGGCCTAGGCATGCCGGCCTTTTCAACACAGAAATCCATGATCTTGCGTTCGTGACTACGGATTTCATCCACCATGCCACGTACACGATCACACAAGGCCTCAACTTGCTTCGCAGAGAAGCGGAAAGCCATGAGCTCATCAATAATGGCTGCTTGCAGCTTGAGATATTCCTTATCCTGAGAGCCTTTGCTCGTCAAAAGAACTGTCATTTTCTCATGGGCGCCACGAATGACGGCAAAGCGTGCCAACACTTCTTCACGAAGCTTGGCTAGCGCTTCCGCAGAAATCGCAGCTGCCTTGGCACCATCATCATCTTCGTCTTCATCGTCGCTATCTTCGTCGGCGACATCATCTGTCTCGGCTGTCTCTTCGGCCGCGATTTCGGCACCTAAGCCATCATCGGCATCAATCAAGCCATCTACGAGATCATCAACCCCGAGCTCGCCTTTCTCGACCTGGTCTACCATAGACAGCAATTCAGTAATGGTGCTGGGACAGGCTGCAATAGCTTGCACCATGTGCTTGAGGCCATCTTCAATACGCTTGGCGATTTCGATTTCGCCTTCACGGGTCAGCAGGTCAACCGTACCCATCTCGCGCATATACATACGCACAGGGTCAGTGGTACGACCAAATTCGGAGTCAACAGTGGATAACGCTTGCTCAGCTTCCTCAACAGCATCTTCATCAGCCACCGGCGCAGGAGCATCGGACATCAGCAGCGCTTCGGCATCCGGTGCTTCTTCATACACCTGAATACCCATGTCATTGATCATGCCGATAATGCCATCGATCTGTTCAGAATCCTGCACATCATCTGGCAAGTGGTCGTTAATTTCAGCGTAGGTCAGATACCCACGCTCCTTACCCAAGACGATAAGGGACTTCAACCGCGTGCGACGTATATCCGCGTCATTCAGCGTGATATCAGCTTTGTCGTTTTGATTGTCGTTCTGTTGCTCTTTAGCCATGCTTGACCCCATCGAACTGCGGTTGAGTACGAAAAACCCTAGATTATACCTTAAAAACACCTACAATTTTTAGCAGTTTTACTATCTGCCATGACACACTTAACGGGTGCTAATGGACTTCAATAGCTCTCGCTCTTCATCTGTAAGCTGGCTCAGGCTCTTCTCCTTGAGCCTATCCACCGCAAACGCTTTCTGGCGCTGCGTAGACATATCTTTTAACTGCTTGCGGACCCCATCAAACTCCAATGCCAAGTCTAAGCTCTCATCAAGCTGATGCAATTCGCGCTGCAAATCCGGCAGCAAACGCACATCAATGAGCGGCTCCAGTGCATGCAACATGGCAACCGGCTTGGCATTGGAATTCGCTAGTGCCAATGCCACCACCTGGCGCACCATCTCATCTTCATCAGAGGTTCCTGTTAACCACTCCCGATCATTCTCTTGCACCAAACGCGGCTGCATGATCGCCATTAATGCAAATCTGCGCTGCAACGACATTGTGGTACGCGCCTGCTTGGGAGCAGACCGCTTTTGCGGACGATTAGTTTCCGGCAGCTTCATCATGCGGCGCATTTCATCGCCAGAAACTTCGGCCAACTCAGCAATACGCTTGCGCAACAACAACGCCAGCCTCGGTGCCTGAATCTGCTTCAAGATAGGCTCCGCCTCATTGAGGAACTGCACCTTATCCTCTTGCGATTGAAGAGGATTATTGACGCTCAGCTCCTGCACCAAGTATTGCGACAAAGGCAAAGCACGCCCCATCAACGCTTCAAACGCCTCTTTGCCAAATTCGCGCACATAACTATCTGGATCATGTTCGGCCGGCAAAAACAAAAAGCTCAGCCGCAACCCATCCTTGAGCGCAGGTAATGCATTCATCGCAGCACGCCAAGCTGCACTTTTGCCGGCATTATCACCGTCGAAGCAGAAGACAATATCATCCGTCTGGCGCATGAGCTTGGTGATATGGGTAGGCGTTGTCGCCGTACCGAGTGCCGCCACGGCATAGTCAATACCATACTGCGCCAGCGCCACCACATCCATATACCCTTCAACAACGAGCACTCGGGATGCTTCACGGATAGCTCGTCGTGCGAGAAATAGGCCATATAATTCATGACCCTTTTGAAATAAGGGCGTTTCTGGAGAATTCAAGTATTTCGCGCCCGCATCCGCACTCTCCAACACTCGACCACCAAACCCAATCACGTGGCCCTTCTGGTCATGAATAGGGAACATGATACGATCACGAAAGCGGTCATAACGACGCCCCTGTTCGTTATCAATCACCAAGCCTGCAGTTTGCAGTACTTCGTGGCGATAATCAGAGAATATAGCCTCCAGGTTTTGCCAACCTGAAGGCGCATATCCAATCTGAAAACGCGCCGCCACTTGACCACTCAACCCGCGCCCCTTGAGATATTCAATCGCACGTGGTGACTTTTTCAATTCAGCCTTATAATAATCCGCTGCTTGCTGCATCACCTCCTGCAAACCCGGGATAACCTTAGCCCTCACCGCGTCCTCTGGGCGTGACTCCTGCGGCACGATCATGCCAACAGACTTCGCAAGCTCATGCACCGCTTCTACAAAACTGATGCCTTGATACTCCATCACAAAGCCCAGTGCGGAACCATGTGCACCGCAGCCAAAACAGTGATAAAACTGCTTGGTAGGACTCACGGTAAAAGACGGGGATTTTTCGTTATGGAACGGGCAACATGCAGAGTAATTGGCTCCCGCCTTCTTCAAGGGCACGCTACGGTCAATCACATCGACGATGTCGACGCGATTGAGCAACTCTTGAATAAAGGAATCAGGAATCATGAGTGAAAATAATAGCGCAAAAAAGCAAAAAAGGAGCTCGAAGCTCCCTTTTCAATACAACCGGGCAATTAGGTTCACGCAGCAAGCTTGGACTTGATTAATCCTGAAATCTTGCCCATATCGGCACGCCCAACCACCTTAGGCTTAATCGCCGCCATCACCTTACTCATATCCTTAATGCTGGCAGCTCCGGTTTCAGCAATAACACTATCAAGAATAGCATCCACCTCTTCGTCGGATAACGCTGCTGGCAGATACTCCTTCAAGACAGTGACTTCAAACTTCTCGACATCAGCCAGATCATGGCGATTGGCAGCTTCGTACTGCGTGATGGAATCACGGCGTTGCTTGAGCATCTTTTCGATCGCTTCAATTACTTGACCATCATCCAACTCAATACGCTCATCCACCTCACGCTGCTTGATCGCCGCCTGCAAAAGGCGAATAGCCCCGAGACGTGCACTATCTTTTGCACGCATCGCGGCTTTCATATCCTCGGCAACTTTTGCCTTAATTGTCACAGCAGTACTACCTAACGCTTAGTAAAGCTTGGTTGGCAGAGTCTGGCTGCGGATACGACGGTAATGACGCTTAACAGCAGCAGCAGCCTTACGCTTGCGCTCCCATGTTGGCTTTTCATAGAACTCGCGAGCGCGCAAGTCAGTCAGAAGGCCTGTTTTTTCAATCATGCGCTTGAAACGGCGCAGAGCCACGTCAAACGGCTCGTTCTCTTTTACACGTACGCTAGACATTTAAATCACTTTACCTTTGAGAAAGGGTGAAAAAGTTTGCTATTCTAGCGCCTCATTATTGTTTTATCAACATTATCCTGAAACTTATGTTAATTCTCGGCATCGAATCTTCCTGCGACGAAACCGGGCTTGCCCTGTACGACACGGAGCAAGGCTTGCTGGCACATGCATTGCACTCCCAAATCGATATGCATGCGGCTTATGGCGGCGTAGTACCAGAACTCGCTTCACGCGACCATATTCGCAGAGCCCTACCCCTGACACAACACGTCCTGGAAAAAGCCGGTAAATCACTCGCCGATGTAGACGGCATCGCCTACACGCAAGGCCCTGGCCTATCCGGTGCATTATTGGTCGGCACCAGCATTGCCGAATCCCTGGCCTTCAGTCTCAATGTGCCAACCATAGGCGTACACCATCTTGAAGGGCACTTGCTTGCCCCCTTACTTGAGCCTAACCCACCCGCATTTCCTTTTGTCGCCTTGTTAGTTTCAGGAGGCCACACTCAATTAATGCGCGTTTCCGCGATTGGTGATTATGAATTGTTGGGCGATACCTTAGATGATGCCGCAGGTGAAGCTTTCGACAAAACAGCCAAACTGCTGGGCCTCAGCTACCCTGGCGGCCCAGCAGTTTCAAAGCTTGCCAGCCTAGGACAACCCGGCACATACCAATTACCTCGCCCCATGCTCAATAGCGCAGATCTCAATTTCAGCTTCAGCGGTTTAAAAACCGCCGTACTTACACTCGTTAACCAACACAACCATACATTGGACGATGCCGCACGCGCCAATATTGCTCACGAATTTCAAGAAGCAGTCACCGAAGTGCTTACCAAAAAATGTATGAACGCATTACACAAAACCGGGCTAAAGCAATTGATTGTCTCAGGTGGCGTAGGTGCCAATGCGCGCCTGCGTGAACGCTTGAACATGGCAGCCAAGCGCAGGCAATATCAAGTGCACTATCCAAGGCTGGAGTTCTGCACTGACAATGGCGCTATGATCGCCTTTGCTGGCGCGATGCGGATGCAACACGCCAAGCAAACCGACCACAGCTTCACAGTCAGGCCACGATGGGATTTGGCAGAATTGACCAAGCCTTAAGCAAGCGAATCAAGGCTTTTTACTAAAACCAGATTCTGTACCGTCAAGCAATTTGCGGATATTGCTGCGATGGCGCCAAATCAGTAGAAGGGACAACACAAATACCACAATGATATATCCAACCTGAGTCAGCAACAGCCAGGCGAATCCTGGTGCCAAGGCCGCCGCCGTCAATGCCGCGAGCGATGAAAAGTGCGTCAAGGCGAACACCGCAACCCAGCTCAACAAAGCCAGCCCAGCCAATAATGGCGAGAATGCAAGCAAGACGCCCAAAGCAGTCGCCACCCCCTTGCCGCCCTTGAAACGATAGAACACTGGATACAAATGACCCAGAAATACCGCGAGGGCAATCCAGCAGATTACATCTGCCGGCAATGCATAATATTGCGCCAGCCAAACCGGCAACCAGCCTTTAGCCGCATCCCCGAGCAATGTTAGTAACGCTGCGAGCTTCTTGCCACTGCGCAATACGTTGGTTGCACCTGGGTTACCAGAACCGACAGTACGTGGATCAGGCAAACCAAAGGCCTTGCTCACCAATATGCCAAAAGAAATTGAGCCGAGAAGATAAGCGGCGATGACGAAAACTGCGTTATTCATGAAGATTGGATTAAAATTGAATTGCAGTATTCTATCAGCCCTCAAGCTCTAACGCAGGATCCCAGCCTTTATGGACATTATTTTTCTCAGCGAAGTCAAAGTTGAAACTCATTTGGGCGTGCCTGATTGGGAGCGGCTGGTCGCACAAACGATCATTCTCGACATTGAAATCGCCATGCCGCACAGCCACTCGTGCCAGACTGACGACATTACAGACACCATAGACTATGGCGTTGTGGTCTCTCGCATCCGAGAAACACTCACATCAAAGTCATTCAAGCTGGTCGAAGCACTGGCAGAACATATCTGCCAGCTCATCATGGGAGAATTCGGTGCACCATGGGTCAAATTACGCGTTGCCAAGCCAGGCATCTTACCGGGGTTGAAGGCGTTGGGAGTGGTAATAGAGCGCGGCAATCAGCACCCCTCTTAGCCTCGAGGGTGGTGCACCTGATGCAGCTGCTTCAAGCGCTCACGCGCAACATGGGTATAAATCTGCGTAGTAGAGATGTCGGCATGGCCCAGTAGCATCTGCACTACGCGCAGGTCGGCGCCGTGGTTGAGGAGATGGGTAGCAAAGGCATGGCGCAATACGTGGGGTGACAAGGAAACCTTGATGCCAGCAATAGCGGCATACCGCTTGATCAAATACCAAAAAGCTTGACGTGTCATGCCTTCGCCACGCTGGGTTACAAACAAGTGATCACTCAACCGCTGCTGCAGAATTGCCGGGCGCGCTTCTGCAAGATAGCGCGACAACCACTCCACCGCCTGTTCACCCAAGGGCACCAACCGGGTTTTGCTGCCTTTACCGGTAATACGCACCACCCCATCGGTTAAGCTAAGCTCTGTCACCTGCATACCAACTAGTTCCGAAACTCGTAAACCTGTGGCATACAAGGTTTCCAGCATGGCACGATCACGCAGACCAAGGTGCGTATTGTAGTCGGGGGAGTTGATGAGTTGCTCTACATCGTCCTCACTCAAGCTCTTAGGCAATGAGCGTGGTAATTTGGGCGACTCGAGGTGAAGACTGGGATCTACATTAATATGCGATTCCCGCAGGGCAAAACGATAAAAACGCCGTAGGCTAGCCACTAGGCGACTGATACTGCGCGGCTTGCTTTGGGGAAAGCGCAACGCAATAAAACCCTGGATATCCTCAGGCCCCGCTTGCAGCATGACTTTACCTTTATCCTGTTGCAGCCAAGTAGCAAATGCAGCAAGGTCTTGGCGGTAACTAGCCAGGGTGTTTTTTGCCAAGCCATCCTCCAGCCACAAATGGTCCAGAAAATGATCAAGCAGCGCCTCAGTAGTATCCATCGGCTTGCTCATGCTGCAACAACCAGCGTTTGATCTCCAGGCCTTTGGCATCGCCTTGCATGAAACCACCCAAGCCGCTCTTGGCAACAATACGATGACACGGAACCACCAAAGTCAGGTGGTTGGCACCGCAAACATTGGCAACTGCCCGCGGACCAGATCGTACACGCTCCGCAAGTTCACTATACGTCCACACTTTCCCCAGCGGAATCTCAACCATCGCCTGCCACACACGCTTCTGGAACAAGGTGCCTTGCAATAAGTAAGGAAAATCCAGCGGTACGGTCGCATCTTGTAAATATTGTGCAACCTGGCGAGCAACCTGCTGAACAAAAGGGTTGTCGCTACAAGATGCTGGCAACTCCATAGAGAGCAGGCGCATTCCCGTCACGTAGTCATTCGAGACATCAATACCTATTGCTCCGAATGGCGCTGCCACGACAGCATCAAAAGCGGGCTCTGACTTTGGTTTCATAGCAAGATCATAGAGGAAAATAGCGAGGTAGATAAAACTCGGCATCAAGAAAATAAAAAAGCCCCGAAAACCGGGGCTTTTTTGAACTACGAAAAACCAGACGCTTATTCTGCGCTGTTGGTTTCCTTGTTGCGCAGTTGCAGCTTTTCCTTGATACGTGCGGACTTACCGGAACGCTCACGCAAGTAATACAGCTTGCTACGGCGTACGTCACCACGGCGCTTCACTTCAATGCTAGCGATCAGTGGAGAGTAAGTTTGGAAAGTACGCTCTACGCCTTCACCAGAGGAGATTTTGCGCACGATGAATGAGGAGTTCAAACCGCGGTTGCGGATTGCGATCACAACGCCTTCGTATGCCTGCACACGCTTACGTGTACCTTCAACTACGTTAACACCCACCACAACAGTGTCACCGGGAGCGAAATCAGGGATGGTTTTGCCAAGACGGGCAATTTCTTCCTGTTCCAGTTGCTTGATGATATCAGCCATTTCTTGCTTCCTTTTAGTTATGGGAGTCTTGTTCCTGCTCTATTTCATTGAGCAGCCGAGATTCCTCTTTCGTCAACGACCTTGCGGCCAATAAATCCGGGCGTCTTGCCCGAGTTCGCGCCAGCGATTGTTTCAACCGCCAGCGCTTGATCTTTGCATGGTTACCGGAGAGCAATACTTCCGGCACCTTTTGCCCCGCATACTCCTCGGGGCGCGTGTAATGCGGGCAATCCAGCAATCCATCAGCAAAAGAATCTTCCTCTGCCGAGCCAGCATCACCCAAACTGCCAGGCAACTGCCTGATGATCGAGTCCAGTATCACCATGGCAGGAATTTCACCACCAGACAACACATAGTCCCCGATAGAGTATTCTTCATCGATCAGGGTAGACAGCAATCGCTCATCTACACCTTCATAACGACTAGCCAATAAAATCAGGCCCGGCACATCTTTCAACTGCATCACATGCTCATGCTTGAGCGGAATACCTTGTGGCGAGAGGTGAATCACTTTAGGATTTTCGACCCCACGCAATTGCTGCCTTGCCTTGGCCGCAGCGATCGCCTTTTCCAATGGCTCTGCCAGCATCACCATACCAGGTCCACCGCCATAAGGCCTATCGTCAATGGTACGATAATTATCTGTCGTGAAATCTCGGGGATTCCACAAAGCCAACTCATAAATCTTGCGTTCTTGTGCCCGGGAACTAATACCAAACTTGGTCAGCGCGTCAAACATTTCCGGGAACAACGTCACCACGTCAAACTGCGTGGCAGGCTTTTCCTGCGCCTGATCAGCATCGCTCAAAATTCAGCATCCCAATCCACCAGCATGGTCTTAGCGACTACATCCACCTCAAGCACGACCTGCCCGACAAACGGCACCAAACGCTCCCGATCACCCTTGACCACTAACACATCATTAGCACCAGTCGCGAATACATCGGCAATCTGACCGAAATCGACACCAGACTGATTACGCACTTGCAAGCCAATCAGGTCAGACCAGTAATACTCGCCCTCATCTGGCTCAGGTAATTCGTCTCGGCGTACCGCGACATGCATACCCTTGCAAGCGAAAGCCTGGTCACGGTCATCGACGCCTTCCAGCTTGACCAGCAGGAGATCGTTATGGACCTTGGCCTTTTCTACTTCATATGACTGCCATTGCTCAGGATATTTTGGATCAGCACGTCCCAGCAACCAGCGATCATAGTCAAACAGGCTATCGATATACTCGGTATCTGGCTGGACTTTTACCCAACCATAAACGCCATAAGGGGCGACGATGCGCCCCATAATGACTAATTCACTCACAGCTTGCTAATAACCGCTTGCACAGCGGTCCTTAAATTAAGCAGACTTTTGAGCTTGCTTAACCAAGCGGGCTACGCTCTCAGACAACTGAGCACCGTTGCTACGCCAGTGAGCGATACGCTCGCTGTTCAGACGCAGGCCTTCTTGGCCTTCTTTCGCGAGTGGGTTGTAGAAACCAACACGCTCAATGAAGCGACCATCACGACGGTTACGGGAATCAGCTACAACAACGCTGTAAAAAGGAGCTTTCTTCGCGCCACCGCGGGCGAGACGAATAATCACCATAATCTTGTTCTCTTTGGATTGGACTGAAAGGCGCGGATTTTACGTTATTTTTTATAGTCTTGGCAAGTCCATCATGCAGTTTTTGCTGTCGATGCATAACGCGTGGGATCAGCCAAGCCTGCTGCAATAAAGCCCTGACGCCGTAATCGGCAAGAATCGCACACACCACATGCATGTCCTTGCGCATCTGCCTGGTAGCAAGAAACAGTGATGCCATAATCAAGCCCTAGTGCAGTCCCCTGCTTCACGATTTGCGCCTTGGTCATTTCGATCAATGGCGCGTGGATGCTGATTGTACGGCCTTCAACAGCACTCTTGGTTGCAAGATTAGCCATGGCCTGGAAAGCACGAACGTATTCACCGCGACAATCCGGGTAACCAGAATAATCCAAGGCATTGACACCAATGAAAATATCACGCGCATCCAGTACCTCTGCCCAAGCCAACGCAAGCGACAACATAATGGTATTGCGCGCAGGTACATAAGTTACGGGGATCCCCTCCGCTGGTGCCTCAGGTACGGCAATTGAGGCATCGGTCAAGGCAGAGCCACCAAAAATCGATAGATCAAGCTTGACCGTTCGGTGCATGACAGCCCCCAGCGCCTGGGTAACACGCTCAGCCGCATCAAGCTCGGCGCGATGGCGCTGCTGGTAATCAAGACTCAAGCAATAGGCTTCATAGCCTTGACTGCGGGCAATCGCCAGCACAGTGGCCGAATCCAAGCCACCTGACAATAGCACGACGGCTTTTTTGCTCATGACGTTAATTCCTCAAGAATGGCTACCGAGTGGTAACCAGCTTTGATTATTTTCCCGGGGTCTCGCCCCAGAGAATTTTGTGCAACTGCACTTGCATACGCACTGGCAATTTATCTGCCAACACCCAGTCAGCAAGCTCTGCAGGCTTCACTTGGCTGTAAACCGGTGAAAAAATAACGGGACATTTCTCGTTGAGCGCATGTTCGGCCAGCAATTGCTTGGCCCACTCATAATCTGCTCGACTACAGAGCACGATCTTGATTTCATCATTAGGCTTGAGGCGAGAGAGATTATCCCAGTGATTTTTGGCGAGCTCGCCTGAATCTGGCGTTTTAATGTCCAGAATCACCGCCACGCGCTCATCAACACCATCCGTGGCGATCGCACCACCGGTTTCTAGCGAAACTTCATACCCAGCGTCACACAGTCGCTTTAACAGCTCCAGACAGCCTTTCTTTTGCGCCAGAGGCTCGCCCCCGGTCACACAGACATAGTGCGCACCGTAGCTGGCCACCTGTTCAAGGATAGCATCCAGTGTCATGTTGCTACCGCCCTTGAAGGCATACTCGGTATCACAATAGACGCAGCGCATCGGGCACCCAGTAAGGCGCACAAAAACGGTAGGCAGGCCTACACGCGATGACTCCCCTTGCAGGGAGTAAAAAATCTCATGAATACGTAACACAGGAAACTATCTGGACTTGATTGAGTCCAGCACATTCAGGCGTCGCTTGGCACTCGGCGCCAATTCGTGGCTGGGAAATTTCTCCAATAAACCACGCAAGGTTTTCTTGGCACCATCCACATCAGAAAGCTGGATCTGGCTATTGGCAATACTAAACAAGGCATCTGGCACCTTGTCGCTATTCGGAAACTGCGAAATCAGTTTCTGCTGGGTGCTAATGGAAGCCTTGTAGTTCTTCAATGAAAACTGGGCACTACCCAAGCCAAGCAATGCCTCTGCCGTCAGAGATGAGCCAGGATAGGCTTGCAGGAACTTGTTATAAGCGTCAAATGCCTCCTTGAATTTTCCAGATGCACTGAGCGCCTTGGCCGCATCCAGATCACGCGCTTCAGGATTGCCAGCACTACCACCATTCGAGGCAGGGGCTGCCCCCTCATCTGAACCAGCCTGCGCATGTGCAGATACACCGCCCTCTTCCAGCTTGCGTAAGCGCCCGTCAGTATCAGCATACAAATCACGCTGACGCTGCTGGGTATTGTCTACATTGTGATTGACCACCTCAAGATCACCCCTAAGGCGGCTAATTTCCTGATTGAGCCTATCTATTTGCCCCATCAGGTCCAGCATACCTTGGCTTTTTGCTTCCAAGGCCTGCTGGCTTTTCTTCAGCTCCGCTAATGCAGCTTGCGTTTCCTGGTGCTGGGTTTGTACCTGCTGTTGCAGATCTGCAATCTTTTTTCTTGCTTCATCATCCCCAAATAGCGCAGCCTGCGCGAGAAGAGGCAGAGAAAGAAAACCGACGACAACCAACACCAGTAAACGCTGCATCATGAATTACTCGCCTTGATATTGAAGTTCTACACGGCGATCTTGCTGCCAGCAAGTTTCGTCAGCGCAAGCAGCGTTAGCCTTTTCCTTGCCGAAGCTGACAGTCTCGATCTGTGCATCTTGTACGCCCAGCAGGTTCAACACCTTCTTGACGGCAACAGCACGGCGTTGACCCAAGGACAAGTTGTATTCACGTGTACCACGATCATCGGTATTACCTTGCAGGAACACCTTGGCATCACCATGTGAGCTCAGGTATTGCGCATGTGCCTCGATCAATGGGCGGAACTCTGCCTTGATCGCATCGCTGTCAAAGTCGAAATATACGTTGCGCTTGGACAAGATGTTGTTAGGATCCTTCAGCGGGTTGCTGGACAGAGAAGAGTCAGATACGCCACTGGTAGCAGAACCACTGGAGCTGCTGCTTTGTGTTGTAGCTGGACTCTTATCTTCAACAGCCGCTTGTGGAGTTTCTTTCACTGCCTTGCTTGAGCAAGCTGCCAACATCGCTGCGAGCAATACACTGATCACGATATTCTTGTTCACTTTGTTCTCTCCTTTAAATTATCTAAAGACACACATCAACTGTTACATCACTACAAACTTGCCTGTTGTTACAAAAACACCCGACGTACGCATAACGGCTATTTTCACAAAAACTTGCTTGTTATTCTTTACATCACCCTACTGGTTGATAATCGGCCCCCAAGCAGGCTCACGCACATCACCACCACTTTCGCTCAAACGCTGCTTGACGCGGCCATCAGCAGACACCGCGGCCAAGGCACCACGTCCACCGATGCGAGTAGCATGCAACAACATGCGGCCATTAGGCGCAAAACTGGGAGACTCATCCTTAGGGCCGTCGCTCAACACCTGCACCTGACCAGACTGGAGATCCTGTATCGCGACCTTAAACAGCCCGGCATCACGGCGGATATAAGCAAGAGACTTGCCATCTGGCGAAATACGCGGACTCACCACATAACCGCCCTCAAACGTCATGCGACTGGCATCGCCACCAGTGGCGGGCATACGGTAAATTTGCGGGCTACCGCCACGATCAGATGTGAAATAGATATAGCGTCCATCAGGCGACCAAGTAGGTTCTGTATCAATCGCAGTAGTGCGGGTCAACTGCTGCAAACCAGTGCCATCGGCATTGATGCTATATACCTGTGAATTGGCTGCATGCGTCAATACAATCGCCAGCTTCTTGCCATCAGGTGACCAGGATGGCGCACTGTTATTGCCCTTGAAATTGGCCAATACGGTGCGCTGACCGGAGACCAGTGACTGCACATAAACAATAGGCTTCTTCTTTTCAAAAGAAACATAAGCCAGCCTGCTACCTTCAGGCGACCACACCGGAGAAATGATAGGCTCGACAGAGGAAACTACGGTCTGCGGGTTATACCCATCAGAATCCGCGACTTGCAAGGCATAACGCCCGGCAGACTTGCTGACATAGGCAATACGGGTGGCAAACACACCCTGCTCACCTGTCAGTTTCTGGTAGATCACATCAGCAATCTTGTGCGCTGTCAGGCGCAGTTGGGCTGGCGTAATGTTGTACTCCATGCCCACCAATTGGTTTTGCTTGTAAACATCAAGCAGACGGAAAGACACCTTAAGACGATTGTCTGGTAATACTTCGACTTTACCTATCGTCAATGCCTGCGCCTGGATAGCTGCCCAATCAGAATAGCTCACTTGGCTGATATCGCTAGGCTGATTAGCAACACCACGTGTTTCCAGCACTCGAAACAAGCCGCTGCGCCGCAAATCGGCACTAATCACATTGGCAATCGTGTCTTGCTGGGCAGGGAGATTACCCTGCTGTGCAAACGGCACGATGGCAATCGGGATCTGCTGTGCTGCACCACCGACAATTTCCACCGTCAAGGCCGCATGCGCGCCATGGGTGAGACCAAATGACAGGAGAAAAACTAAGGGACTGAGAAATAAGCGTAATTTATTCATGAGGGTTTAGGGCGATAAAATAATGCAAAGTTCCCCGATAGCTAAGCGCACATTCTATCAAACTCCCGCCACATCTTGCCATGGGGCTCGACAAAACAATGCTTTCCAGCCGTCAATGATGTAACTATCAACTGATATGTGCTAACAATTCACACTTCCGCATCACAAAAGCAGCCAGCACCTCATCAGCCGCAATGATTAACCATCCTCATTAGGGCGGAATTTGAGCCTGAGATCGCGGAATCGCGAGAATAGTTCGGACTGAGCAGGGACAGGCAAAGGCTGAGCCTGCAATATTGCCCGCTCAATCGCCTCATCACAAGCTGGCAAGCCGCTGCTCTTCAATATGCGCGGCACACCAATAACCTCTCCCGTCGGCATCAGGCTAATGCCCACTTCCAACTCAGGCTTGCCCGTGCCACATAGCTGGCGGTTGACATTGCGCTTGATCTTGTCGCGAATCTGACCCAAGTATTTATCTATTTCACTCTGATTCACCACATTATCACCAGATTGAGTAGGCCCTTGTTTTTTAGCTGCCGCAGGCTGGGCGCTTTCTTCCAGTAATTGTTGCTGTAACTTCTTCAGCTCATCCAGCTTGACCTTATCCTCTTTCTTCGGCTCAGGCTTTACCGGTTCTGGCTTCTTTGGTTCAGGCTTGGGCTCCGGCTTTTTTGGTTCAGGTTTTTTTTCCGGCTTCACCACCTTTTTCTCGGGCTCCTTTTTTA
Organism: Methylobacillus methanolivorans; assembly: GCF_054588515.1. NCBI lineage: Bacteria > Pseudomonadati > Pseudomonadota > Betaproteobacteria > Nitrosomonadales > Methylophilaceae > Methylobacillus > Methylobacillus methanolivorans. The sequence goes on along the minus strand of NZ_BAAILT010000004.1, from coordinate 612,458 downwards.
CCTGGATTTCAGCTTCAGGTTGAGGCTCTGGTGCTGGCTCGGGCTTTGGTTCAGGCTTAGGCTCTGGTTTGGGTTCCGGTTTTGGTGGCTCAGGAGTCGGCTGTGGCTGTGGTGGTTTAGTCACCGGCTGGGCAACAGGCAAGTTTTCCCAAAGTTCAACTTGTGCGACAGTCACTGGCTGATGAGTCTTCCAATCGAAAGACACAAACAACGCCCCCAGCAATAACAGATGGGTGAGCAGTGAAAGTGCCGCAGCGCGGACCTTGTAAGGATTTTTATTACGTGGCTTCATGCATCAATTGGCTGGCTTGAGCAACAACCCCACCTTGTACTGCTTGAGACTGTCCATCAAAGTCACCACCTTGTCATACTGGACATTCTTGTCAGCAGCGATCACGATCGCCCGATCAGGCGTTTGCTCGATTTGTGTCTTGACGGCAAACAGTAGCTCATCGCGCTGCAACACCTTGCCATCAAGCTCGGCACGACCATCCGCCTTGACAGTAATCACAACAGGGGCAGCCGCCTGCTTGAGGGCCTGGCCCACTTGGGGCAACTCGACCACCCCTGGATTAGTCATGGGCGCAGTCACCATAAAAATCACCAACAGCACCAACATCACGTCAATGTACGGCACGACGTTAATCTGGTTCATCAGGCGGCGTGATTTGCGACGACTCATCACACCCTCCTTAAGCCTTGCGTTGCAGGATATTGGTGAACTCTTCGATAAAACTCTCGTAGCGTACGGCCAAACGATCCACAGATGCCGTGAAGCGGTTATAGGCAATCACGGCAGGGATGGCAGCAAACAGGCCGATGGCCGTCGCCACCAATGCCTCGGCAATACCGGGTGCAACATGCGACAAGGTGGCCTGCGCCATATTGGACAACCCGCGGAAAGCATTCATGATGCCCCAGACCGTGCCCAGCAAACCGATGTACGGGCTGACAGAGCCAACAGATGCCAAGAATGGCAGGTGAGAATCCAGATCATCCATTTCGCGATTGTAAGCAGCGCGCATTGCCCGACGCGCACCCTCGGTGACATCGCTCACCTCCAGGCCGGATTGCCGCTTAAGGCGGGCATAATCCTTGAAGCCAGCCTCAAAAATGCTGGCCATACCCTGCGTGCTACGGCGACCGGAATTCACGCTTTCATAAAGCTGGTTGAGATCGCCACCCTTCCAGAACACACGCTCAAACTCTTCCGCATCACGATCAGCACTGCGAATAGCAAAAAACTTGATGAAGATATACCACCAAGAAATTAGCGATGTCAGCACCAGAATAGCCATCACCAACTGGGCGGGCACACTGGCACCCGCAATCAGCGAGATAAACGACATGTCTTCAGTAGGATTCATTCAAGCTCCATTGGGTTTGATCATGTAGACTGATCACTCAGGATCAATCATGTTGCGTACAACAGCCGGAATAATGACCGGCCTGAATTGTTCAGCATCAATACAGACGATATCAACCGTGGCCTCAGTCAGCAATTCATCGCCACGATAGATTTTCTGTTCAAATGTCATGAGACTGCGCCTAAAGTCCTTGAGTCGCGTCACGACTGCCAGCACATCATCAAAACGCGCGGGGCGGCGGTATTGTAGCGCAAGGCTACGCACCACGAACAAGACCCCAAGATCATCTCTTAGTTCCGCCTGCCCAAACCCCAGGCTACGCAAGAACTCGGTGCGCGCACGCTCCATGAACTTAAGGTAATTCGAGTGATAAACCACGCCACCACTATCGGTATCTTCGTAGTAGACACGAACCGGCCAACGGAACTCCCGGCTTGAACTCATTGCTGCCAAAGCTCTCCCGTGCCCAATTTTCCTGGCACTGCCAAACCGAAATGCTGATAAGCCTGCTGGGTGGCAATGCGCCCACGCGGAGTACGCATCAGGTAGCCTTGCTGGATGAGATACGGCTCAAGTACATCCTCGATAGTATCGCGCTCTTCGCCGATCGCCGCGGCGAGGTTATCCAGCCCCACCGGCCCACCATCGAATTTTTCCAGCACAGCCAACAACAGTTTGCGGTCCATCACATCAAAACCAAGCTTGTCGACATCCAGCATTTTCAATGCGGCATCGGCAATATCTGCACTCACGATGCCATCAGATTTCACCTGGGCATAGTCACGCACACGGCGCAAAAGCCGATTGGCGATACGTGGCGTACCACGCGAACGCCGGGCAATTTCCAACGCCCCCTGCTGCTGCATGGATACCTCAAGCAAGCCAGCAGAGCGATGTACGATGCGTGCTAGCTCTTCTGCCGTATAAAATTCTAGGCGCGAGACGATACCGAAACGGTCACGCAAAGGATTGGTCAGCATCCCTGCACGAGTAGTCGCCCCCACCAGCGTAAAGGGAGGTAAATCCAGGCGCACCGAACGCGCTGCTGGCCCTTCACCTATCATGATATCGAGGCGGTAATCCTCCATCGCCGGATAAAGAATCTCCTCGACCACTGGCGACAAACGGTGAATTTCATCAATGAAGAGCACATCATTGGGCTCAAGATTGGTCAGCAGTGCGGCTAGATCACCTGCTCGCTCAAGCACTGGGCCAGAGGTCTGGCGCATATTGACGCCCATTTCCTTCGCGATGATGTGCGCCAAGGTGGTCTTGCCCAGGCCAGGCGGGCCAAACAGCAGCACATGATCCAGCGCCTCGGAGCGCCCGCGTGCAGCGTTAATGAAGATTTCAAGCTGGCCGCGCGCCTTTTCCTGCCCGACATATTCGTCGAGCACCTTGGGGCGCAATGCGCGCTCCAGCGCTTCTTCCTGCGTGCCTTGGGTAGAGGGGGCGATTAAGCGGTCAGTTTCTATCATCAGGTGAAATATGGGTATACGTCAGATCAGTAGCTAATTGGCTATTGACATAATATCTGCATGATACAGAAAACCACGCAAGACTTCCCGCTTCATGATGAGCATAGGTGCCACTAGCTCTTAGCCAGCGACTTGAGGGCAAGCTTGATGCCTTCAGTCACCGAGGTATCAGCAGGCAATTGCTTCACGGCTGCCAACGCTTCGCGCTCGTTGTAACCTAGCGCCAGCAGGGCATTGAGCACGTCTCCACTGGCTGATTTAGCCTGATTCACACCGGCCAACGCAGCTCCGCCATCAATAGAAAACTTGTCCTTGAGTTCCAGCAGCAGGCGCTCGGCTGTTTTCTTGCCTATGCCAGGCACCTTGGTCAGCAACCCGGTTTCCTGCAAAGCCACGGCCTGAGCAAGATCATCAACAGAAAGGCCGCTAAGGATAGCAAGCGCTGACTTTGCTCCTATACCATTCACCTTGAGCAATTGTCGGAAAGTTGCACGCTCTTGCTCAGAACCAAAGCCATACAACAGTTGCGCATCCTCACGCACGATGAACTGGGTCAATAACACGACTTTTTCACCCGTGGCTGGCAGGTTATAGAAAGTACTCATGGGCACTTCGCATTCATAACCTACGCCATGACAATCAATCACCACCTGCGGTGGGGTTTTCTCAATCAGGATACCGCTTAATCTTGCAATCATATTAACCTGCCACCCTTTACCCTGAATCCTGCCGTTGCCAATTTACCCAAGCCCTGCCCACCATGTGCATGACAAATCGCACAAGCCAACGCATCTGCCGAATCTGGTCGGGGCAGGCCAGGCAGATTGAGCAAACGCTTGACCATCTCCTGCACCTGATCCTTCGCGGCATGGCCATTGCCAACCACGGATTGCTTGACTTGCAAGGCCGTGTATTCCGCCACCGGTAGATTCTGCAACACCAGCGCACTGATCGCAGCACCGCGCGCCTGGCCTAGCAACAAGGTGGACTGGGGATTAACGTTGACAAACACTTTCTCAATGGCAGCCTGCTGCGGCTGGTAGCTGGCGATCACTTCGGCAATGCTATCAAGGATGATCTTGAGCCGGGTTGGCAAATCCTCGATTTCACTGCCTTTGCCAGTAGTCGTCTTGATGGTGCCACTCGCAATATAGGCAAGCTTCTCGCCGGTTTTTTCAATCACTCCGAATCCCGTCAAGCGCAGGCCGGGGTCGATACCGAGGATGCGCGTTGTCATTACTCCTCGATCACGGCAGTCGTGTAGACATCCTGCACGTCATCGAGATCTTCCAGTGCATCCAGCAGCTTCTGCATCTTGGCACCGTCTTCACCACTAAATACGGTTTCGTTATCCGGCTTCATCGTCACTTCAGCCAATACCGGCTTCAGACCTGCCGCTTCCAATGCCTCTTTCACCGCTGTGAAGTCACCAGGTGAAGTAATCACTTCGATGCTGCCATCCTCATCTGCCACCACATCTTCCGCACCGGCTTCCAGTGCGGCTTCCATCACTTGATCTTCGCTAGTACCTGGCTCAAACACCAACACGCCGCAGTGCTTGAACATGAAAGAAACAGAACCATCAGTGCCGAGATTGCCGCCGTTTTTGCTCAAGGCATGACGCACATCAGCGACTGCGCGCTGCTTGTTATCGGTCAGGCAGTCAATAATGATGGCAGCGCCACCAATACCATAACCTTCATAACGGATTTCTTCGTAGTTGACGCCCTCAAGCTCGCCAGTACCACGCTTGATCGCCCGCGTGATGTTATCGGCAGGCATGTTCTGCTCCTTGGCTTCTGCCACGGCAGCGCGCAAGCGCGGATTGAAATTGAGATCACCGCCCGAGAGGCGCGCAGATACAGTGATTTCCTTGATCAGCTTGGTGAAAATCTTGCCACGCTTAGCATCCTGGCGACCTTTACGGTGCTGGATGTTGGCCCATTTGGAATGCCCTGCCATGTGTAAAATCCTTTGATTGCGAATTGTGCAAAAAACCTGACGGATTTTACCATAGAGGACTGGGTGAAAATAAGACATGCACAGCCCACTGATGCAGGCTGTGGATTGATTTAATCCTGACCCATGGCAGGGTCAACCTCTTTCTTGCGAGTCATACTCTGCAAAGAAATAATCAACAAGGCCGCGCCTATCAACAACATTCCCACCACCTCGCCATGGCTAGGCTCTTCGCCGAGTTGCATCCAGGCCGCGAGCACACCAATCACAGGCGCCAGCAGCGAAGTCATACTGGCAATACCGGCAGGCAAGTGCTGCAGGGCATAGAGCCAAAGCAGCCAGGCCAAGGCATTACACAGCACGGCATTGAATAGCACAGCGCCAATGAAGTTCATGCTCCAGTCTATCGGCGGAGCCGGCACGATAAAGGCGATCGCCACCAAGGGCAACGAGCCAAACAGCATCTGCCAGGCAGTGAGCGACATCAGGTCAAGGTCTGGCACCCGATGGTGCAACTTTTTGGCCACAATCACCGAGATTGCCCAGAATACCCCACCCAGTATCGCCAGCATCATGCTGAAAAGGTCAGCACCAAGATGCAGGGGGTCAAGGATAAACAGCAAGCCCATTACCGAAAATAGCGCCGCCAGCCACTGAATACCGCGGATTTTCTCACCCAACAATGGCCAGGCCAACACCATGACCCAGAACGGCATGGTGTAAGTCAGCACGGCTGTCTTGCCTGCTCCGCCTTCGACCAAGGCCCAGATGATCAGGCCTGTAAAGCCACAGGTCTGTAATACCCCAAGCCAGATCAGGGTGGGAAGCTCGCGGGGCTTGAGTGGCTTGCGCATCAATATCAGCAGCGCAAACAAGCACATGGCACCATAAAAAGTACGCATGGCACCAAACTGGAAAGCACCCGCATAATCCAGCGCATGCTTCATCACCACCCAGTTATAGCCCCACAGGATCGCCAGCAGCAGCAATGCTGCAAAGGCCTTCACCGTGGTCGAGGTTCCCGCGTTCATGTCGATTCCTGGCCCAGGGCCTTAAGTTAAGCTTTAATTCCAGATATGGCTGAATAGCTTCCAGTTGCCATCTGCCTGCTTCTTGTAAAGCAAATGCACATTACCATTGAAGCTCTGACGATTGCCTTGCGCATCAATGACGGCAGCACTCCAGTGACCACGCTGGAATGCCAGGTTGGCATCAGCCCCAGCCTCTAGCAACTCCAGCTTGTGATCAATGATGCCTTGGGCAATAGAGGTTTTCCAGAAACCCAACAGCGCTTCCTTGCCGGTAATTTGCGCCGCACCAGCAGGCAATACAGTTGCTGCATCATCGTAGAAAGATGTGACCAATGCATGATCCTTGGCATTAAAAGCGGCATCCCATGCTTGGTTAAGCTGCTGGGCCGTCGCCTTGAAATCGTTATTCGACATCGTGATTCCTTTATGGTCTAAAAATTAATTCCAGGTATGCGTGAGGATTTTCCAGCTACCGTCATCCTGCTTTTTGTAGAGGATATGCAAATTGCCGCTGAATTGTTGTGGTTCGCTATCTGCACTCTTAAGCACTGCGCTCCACTTGCCACGCTGGTACAACGTGTTACCAACAATACCGGTTTCGACATTGGTGATCTGGTGTTCAGCAAATCCCTTCGCAAACAAGCCGGACCAGAAATCAGCAATCGCCTTACTCCCTGTTACCTGCTCACCACCGGCAGGCAGCAAGCTGCCATTGGCATCGTAATAAGTCGCCAAAGTACCGGCAGAAGCTTGGGCAAACGCCTCATCCCATGCGCCATTAAGCTTATTGACGATGGCCTTGGCCTCTTCCTCGTTAGGCTTGGCATTGCATTGATACACTGCAACCGCAGCGACACTAACCAACGCCAGCAATACCACTGCCACTATCACCTTGCTGATCTTCATGATGGTGCTCCTCTCTTGAATAATATTGATATAAATACACTTACACTAACGCTGCCCCACTATTTGGCAACATCAAACGCCGCTATACCGACATTTAACTTGTGCAGAATGTCGTTAAGCACTGCCCGCTCTGCCTCACTCACGCCAGCCATACAATGCCGTAGACGCGTGTAATAATCCGGCATGACCTGATCCAGCTTCTCCTGCCCTTGCGCAGTCAGGCGTATCGATACCCGCCTGCGATCATCCGTATCGAAAATACGTTCAACCAGGCTATCGCGCTCCAGACCATCGAGCAAGCCAGTCATGGTGGCACGACTTACTCCCGCTTTTTCCGCCAGTACCGAAGGCAATGAAACTCCCTGGTCTTCGCGCATGAGCAAGATAAGCACCCACCAGCGCCCTTGCAGTAAACCATGCTGACTGAGACAAGCATCCAAAGCCAGTGAAAGATCACTAGCTACTCTTAATAAATGCAAAAAGGACGATACTGCACTGACATCCGCTTCTGGATAACGTGCAGAAAATTTATCAAGCACCGCTTGGCTGGGGAGGTCTCTAAGTTGCAACATGATTAGTCGAATTATAATTAGCCAGCTAATTATGTCAATCAAATCCAATACTATTCGGCACCTTCATGCCAGAGCAACCTGATGCCTGCACTGACATTCTGTTGCTGGCTCAACCATTTAACCCTGCATCAATAAGGTGTATATTGATCCCACGCCAATAAGAAAACGTAAGGAGGAGCCAACATGAAAACCGTGAGGCAAGTTCTGGAAACCAAAGGCAGCACCATTTATTCAGTATCACCAGAGAGCCTGGTTTATGACGCTTTGCTACTCATGGCTGAGCATCATATCGGCGCATTAGTCGTCATGCAGCGTGACAAAATGGTGGGTATCTTTTCCGAGCGTGATTACGCGCGTGAGGTAGTCATCAAGGGTAAAACATCCAAGACCACGACAGTAGGCGACATTATGTCAGTGCAACTCATCACGGTCAGTCCAGATGATACGGTTGACCACTGCATGAACCTGATGTCAGGCAAACGCATTCGCCATTTGCCAGTATTGGAGAATGATCAATTGATCGGGCTGCTCTCCATCGGCGATCTGGTAAAGGAAACCATTGCTTATCAAGAGTTCCTGATCAAACAATTGGAAAGTTATATCCAAAGTTAGCGATGGCTGCGCCCACCTAAGGGTGGACGCAGGCATTAACTGGATGTGTTCTGGCCTTCCCAAGCATTGTGCCCAGGATTTGCCGCAGCCTCCTCGGTTTCACGCATCAAGGTACGTTGCAAATCTTGCCGTGCACGTACGGTGTAAGACACCACCTGCTGCATATCGGTGTGGATAGGATGCACATCCCGCATCATTTTTTCATCACCCTGACGGAAGCGCCAAGCCTTGCCATAGGCATCGAACGGAGAATAGCCCATTTCCCGCAATGCCTTTTCTCCCAGGTGCACGGCACTCAGGAAAGTCTCCCGCACACAATCAATGCCGAGATCCATATAGTCGAAGGCATAGGTCCGGTTACGTGCACGCGCCAGGATTTTCACATCGGGATAGTATTCGCGCACATAACGTGCAGTCTCCAAGGCTTCCTCCGCGTCATCTATTGCCAATATCAACAATTTTGCGCGCGCAATGCCTGCAGCCCTCAAGACATCAGGCCGCGTAATGTCGCCGTAATATGCGCGATAGCCAAAACCACGCATCAACTCGATCTGGTTAGGGTCGTGCTCAATCACGGTAGGCTCTACGCCAACACTGGTCAACAGCCGGGTTATCACCTGCCCCACACGACCAAAACCCGCCACAATGACTGGACGTTCCTGGTCAAACTCGTCATGCCGCCCATCCTTGCGTCGCTGCTGCAAGCGACGTCGATATACCGCGTGAAACCCTAGCAACAGCAAAGGAGTGGTGACCATAGATACCGCCACCACTGAATTCAGCAATGCACCGTGTTCATAACGAATCACCTTGGCATCCAGTGCCGCGCCAAAGATCACAAAGGCAAACTCGCCGATCTGCGACAAAGTCACGGCAAACATGAGCCCTCCGGCATTATCCAGCTTGAATGCCTTGGCAAGACCGAACAGCAACAGCAACTTGAAAAGCACAAACCCCAGCGCCAAACCAATCACCAGCCCCGGCTGCTGCAACACCAAATCAAGGTTGACGGACATGCCCACCGAAATAAAGAACAACCCCAACAGCAGTCCCTTGAAAGGCTCTATATCCAACTCCAGTTCTTGCCGATACTCGGAATCCGCCAGCAAGACACCCGCAATGAAAGCGCCCAAGGCCATGGAAAGGCCAACCAACGTCATCAGGATGGAAACGCCAATAATGAGAAACAAGGCGAAGGCAATGAAAATCTCGCGCAACCCTGTGTTGGCGACGTACCGCAACACTGGTCGCAGCAGGTATTGCCCACCCAGCACAAGCAGTACAACCAAGGATACCGCCTTGAGAATGGCGAGCCAGTCCATGTGCACACCATGCGCAGTGTGAGCGCCCGGTGCGATCACCAGCAACAGGATCATGATAGGAATGACCGCAAGATCCTGGAATAACAGCACCGAGAACGCAGAGCGTCCAGACGGACGATTCAACGCCCCCTGTTCAGCAAGCACCTGCATGGCAATCGCCGTCGACGACATGGCTACCCCCATACCGACCACCAACGACAAGCGCCAATCCAAACCGAAAGCAATGCCAGCGGCATACACCAGCGCTGCGGTGATCACGACCTGCAAGCCACCCATGCCAAAAATCGGCATGCGCAAGGTCATCAACTTATCAGGCTCGATCTCCAGGCCGATCAAGAACAACATCATGACCACGCCAAATTCAGAAAAATGCATGACCGACTCGGTATCTGCCACCAAAGACAAGCCCCAAGGGCCGATCACGATGCCAGCAAACAGGTAGCCCAGCACAGAACCAAGCCCGATTCGCCGAAAAATAGGCACAGCCAGCACAGCAGCACCAAGGTAGATGGCACTTTCGAGCAACAAGGAGGGAATATGTACTTCAGCCATCAGGATGCCTCTAGCTTTGTATTGGCAGCTACCAAATACTCAGCCTCCTCCACCTGGAGGCTATCAACCTGCGGCGGTCTATTTGCCTCGGTTAGTTGCATCAACCATGCCGCATAATGAGCAGCATGCTCACGCAATGCCTCATCGCTCAAAGTATCTGCCGCCTGGGTCAGGAACGGCTGTAGATAGCGCATGTTGCATAACCGTGCTGTCTGCTCGAATGGCCGCAACAGCTCGGCGATGGAAAAGCAATTGTATCCACGCCTCTGATAAACGATTTCCGAACCGCCAGTGGAAACCACCTGCACCCAGGCCTTCCCTGTCAGCTTGGTGGCATGATCACCATATGCCCAGCCGTAACTCAGCACAGAGTCGAACCAGCTCTTGAGCAAGGCTGGGCAGGAATACCAATACATCGGATGCTGAAACACCAGCACATCGTGCTCATCGACCAGAGCCTGCTCGTGCTGCACATCAATCATCTGCTCTGGGTAGCGCGCATAAAGATCATGCACTTTAACGCCATCACATTGCCACGCCGACTCCAGCAAAGCGCGATTCACGCGAGAGCTTTCCAGCGCCGGATGCGCCACGATCACCAGCACACGCTGTTTCAAGGCTTATTCACCAATAATCTTGACCAAGACGCGCTTGTTGCGACGCCCATCGAACTCACCGTAAAAAATCTGTTCCCACGGGCCAAAGTCCAGCTGCCCGTCAGTCACTGCCACGACTACTTCACGTCCCATCACCTGGCGCTTCATATGCGCATCGGCATTATCTTCGCCAGTATCATTGTGGCGATAATTGCGAATAGGCTCATGCGGTGCAAGGCGTTCCAGCCATTCGCGGTAGTCATGATGCAAACCGGATTCATCGTCATTGATAAAGACGCTGGCAGTAATGTGCATGGCATTCACCAACACCATCCCTTCCCTGACGCCGCTCTCGCGCAAACAGGCCTCGACTTCGTGTGTAATGTTGATAAATGCCACGCGCGAAGGCGCATTGAACCACAGCTCTTTACGGTAACTTTTCATGGGTTTTGCCTTTAAAAATAGTAAGCCGGGAAATTATAGCCTGCCGCTGTTGTCATTGAGTGGTCTACCAGCATTTTTGCAATTACCGCGGATTTCAGTTAAAAGTAACCGATCGATTATTTTCGTTATCTATTCCATTTCATCAGTAAGGAGAAACAAGTGAGTGACAAGATTTTCATGCGCGTCGGTGAGGCCCTAGTAGCGGGAGGCCCTCCAGGGACGGCAGCAGAGCCTGAAGTCATCATAGGCGAGATGGACGGCCCTATGGGGACAGCCTTCGGCACGTTGCTCGGCGACCAAGTGAAAGGCCACTCCCGTGTACTTGCCATCCTCAACACCGACATTATGGTCCGCCCTGCCACCATCATGGTTAGCAAGGTCACCGTCAAGAACGAGCGCTATACCAACATCCTCATGGGCACCGTGCAAGCCGCGATCGCCAATGGTGTGCTGGATGCGGTGCGTAATGGCGACATCCCTAAGGAAAAAGCCAATGACCTCGGCATCATCGTCTCGGTCTGGCTCAACCCTATCGTGGTCGAACAAGACAACCTGGATCACAAGATCCTGTTTGATATCCACCGCAAGGCCACAGCCAACGCCATCCACAAGGCAATGAGCAACAAGCCGGATATCGACTGGCTGCTGGAAAACCAGGAGAAGATCGTCCACAAATATTTCCAGATGGGCCTGGACGGCAAAATATAAATAGCAAGAGGCAATTGTCATCCCCCATGCTATAAAGAACGCATCGGCAAGACTGAGATTGCCGATGCAATACCAGTCTTGTCACTGGCACTACCCTCAACAAAGGATGCTATGGCTGCAGCAAGTTTTCAGGTAGAGCAAACACCCCAGGGCGCAAAACGCATTGCCCTGCATGGTCAATGGTCCTTGCGCGACCTAGATAATGACTTTTCCCAGTTACGCCGGGCGCTCAAACCGTACTTTGCCGATGCCAAGATGCAGTGGGACCTGACCCAGGTCGAACAGCTGGATACCGCTGGTGCAGCAGTCTTATGGAATGGTTGGCAAGGCCAACTGGAAAACCGCGTTACGCTGACTGAAGAACAAGCCACCTTATTTGATACTTTGGCCAGCATTGCGGCCAAGGATGATCACAAGCCACCACGTTTTGACTGGCTTAGACTGATTGCCGGAGCCGGCAAACTGACGATGTTCCTCTCCAGCCATATCGTCGACTTCGTCAAGTTAATCGGGCTGTTGATATTGGAGTTAGGCTACCTCTTACGCCGGCCGCAGGATTTCCCTTGGCGCGAGTTCAGCGCCAATATTTACAAAAGCGGTGTAACAGCTTTACCCGTCACAGCGCTGCTTGGGTTCATGATTGGGATTGCCATGAGTTACCTGATGGCAACCCAGCTACGCACCTTTGGCGCAGACATCTTCATCGTCAACATTCTCGGGCTGGCCGTCATTCGAGAATTAGGTCCTATCCTCATGGCAGTATTGATCGCAGGGCGTTCTGGCTCTGCCATGGCGGCACAGATCGGCGTTATGCGCGTCACCGAGGAGATTGATGCACTGGCCACCATGGGCATTTCCCGCATTCTGCGTGTGGTGCTGCCCAAAGTGCTCGGACTCACTTTCATCGCTCCATTCCTGGTGATATGGACTTCTTGCTGGGCCTTGTTCGGCGGTGCGCTCTCTGCGAACCTTGAGCTAGGCCTTGGATTCCGCTTCTTCTTCGACTATCTGGCAGCGGTGGTACAACCGGTCAACATCACGCTCAGCATCATCAAGGGCTTCATGTTCGGCTTTATCGTCGCAGTCATGGCCTGCCACTTTGGCCTGCGCATTAAGCCAAATACCGAAAGCTTGAGCCGCAGCACCACCAGCTCAGTCGTCACGGCGATCACCTGCGTCATCCTGATCGACGCCGCTTTTGCCATTCTCACCAGCGGTATTGGGGTATAGGCACCCATGGCAGAGCATATGACAGAAAAACAGTTACACCCGATCTGTGAAATCAAGCAGGTCTGGACCGTGTTCGGTAGCAATGTTGTGCACCAGGATCTAGACTTGACTATCAATGCAGGTGAAATCGTCTCGCTGGTAGGCGGTTCAGGGAGCGGCAAGACCACACTGCTCAGGCACATTGTCGGCCTGACTCGCCCGACCAAAGGTGAGGTGCTACTTTTTGGCAAGAACCTGCATGCGATGGATCGTGTACCGCAACAACGCCTGATGAACCGGCTCGGCATGCTGTTTCAGCAAGGCGCACTGTTTTCCGCCTTGAGCGTATATGACAACATTGCTTTCCCGCTGCGTGAACTCAGGCAATTCGACGAAGCCACCATTCATCAATTGGTACTACACAAACTATCATTGGTAGAACTGGAGCTGGATACAGGCTCAAGGTTGCCTTCGCAGCTATCCGGCGGCATGATCAAACGTGTCGCTCTGGCACGTGCATTAGCGCTAGAACCAGAGCTATTGCTGCTGGACGAGCCAACTGCGGGGCTGGACCCGGACCGCAGCGAGAAATTTGTCGAATTGATCAAGAGCATCAAACATGCCCTAGGCTTGACGGTGATCTTCGTCACGCACGACCTAGACACCTTGGTATCACTCACCGACAAGGTCGCCGTGCTCGCTGACAAACGCATAGTCGCCAATTGCGGCCTGCGCGAGCTAGGTAATATTGACCATCCCTTTGTGCAACACTTTTTCCAAGGTGTACGCATTCGCTTGGAGAGAACTGGATAATTTATGGAAAATCGCGCTCACGCCCTTGCCGTTGGCATTGTTACCCTCATCCTGATCGGCATTCTCGCCTTTGCATTCTGGTGGATGAGTGGCACGCGCCAAGCATTCACGGAATACAAGATTATCTCGAAACAACCAGTGACCGGCCTCAGCCAGGAAGCCTCGGTAAAATTCCGTGGCGTCAATGTCGGCAAGGTATCCGATATATCGCTTGACCCCAACTCGCAATCATCGATCGAGATCACCATCCGCGTCGATGAAAAACTACATCTGACCAAGGACGCCTATGCAGAATTACGCGCGCAAGGGGTGACGGGGCTTGCCTATATCGATCTCAACGACCTGAATGACGATGGCGAACAACTGGCCCCTGGCTCGCTCATCACTATGCGCCCTTCGCTCATAGACCGCATTTCCGAGCGCGTGCCGCAGTTGGTGGACAAGGTAGAAGCGTTCGTCAACCACGGTGTCTCCACCATCGAGCAAGCCAACACTGTGATGCAAAGTATTGACGTACAAAGCCTGAACCAGACCCTTGCCAATCTTGAGCAGGCTTCATCCAAGCTAGGTGAAACGCTGGTATCTGCCAATGATGCCTTCGGCAAGGCCAGCAAATTCATGTCAGCACAAAATCAGCAGCACCTGACGCAAACATTGGATAACCTGCAACAAGCCACGCAGGCCGCCACACCCTTGCTCAATGAGCTAACCGCCACTGTGCAGGACATACGCGGCATGTCTGGTGACTTCCGCCAAAGTGTTAGCCTGATAGGTGACACGCTCAATAACGAAACCCTGCCTGGTATTAATGAACTGACAGTCACTGCCAATGACGATGCACGCCGTATCAGACGACTGTTGGATATGCTGGAAGAAAACCCGCAAAGCCTGATTTTTGGTAAACCGACGCTGCGCCCTGGCCCAGGCGAATCTGGCTTCAAACCCGCTCAATGAGGTATCCCATGCACATCACCCCACCTATTGCATTCCTGTTGCTGGCAACACTCGGTCTCAATGCCTGCGTCAGCTCAATCAAGCCTGAGACCAAGCAATTAGACTTTTATGATTTCGGCTTGCAATCTAATGAAAATCGCGTGAGTTTTGACCTGCCCATCGAGCAGCTGAGTGCCACGGATGCCATCCAACATAGCAATATCCGCTACCGCCTCAACGACAAGAATCCAACCCAGGTATTCGGCTATACAGAAAGCCGCTGGTCTACCTTGCCTGCTGAGTTGTTGCGTCAAAAGATTGTCAATGCGCCCTCTCACAATACAAGTTGTAACGTAAAACTGCAGATTGTGGCATTTGACCAGGTATTTGATAGCGCCAGCAGCAGCCATGGGGTAGTGCAGCTACAAGCCGGCCTGATTGACAGGCGCTCACGTAAACAACTCGCTTCCACCTTACTCTCCGCGCAGAGCGCTGCACAAAGTGCCGATGCCCGCGGGGGCGTTGCAGCATTGAATGTCGCCAGTACGCAAGCATTGCAGCAGGCCGCTGATTGGGCGAAGCAAACCAGTCAGTC
The DNA here is from genome assembly GCF_054588515.1 of Methylobacillus methanolivorans. Classification (NCBI taxonomy): domain Bacteria; kingdom Pseudomonadati; phylum Pseudomonadota; class Betaproteobacteria; order Nitrosomonadales; family Methylophilaceae; genus Methylobacillus; species Methylobacillus methanolivorans. Next base: position 597,361 of record NZ_BAAILT010000004.1, on the reverse strand, counting down.
GTTCAGTGAATGCCAATCCAGCACGCTGCCATGAGCCTCTTGAGCAGTTACCTGCAACATGACAGAGATCACAGTTTACCCAGTCTTCACTGACCTCAACGGCATAGGCCCAGATCCGGACCTTTCTCCATTGCCGGTTGTCGCCCGAGTGGGCCGCTATTCCAAGCACTGGCAGGTTGAAACTCATGCGCACCAGCGCGGACAATTGATGTTCGTGACTTCGGGCAGCATGCGCGTGCAAACACGCGATGGCTCCTGGATTACCCCCCCAGGCCGTGCCTGCTGGATCCCCAGCGCTGCGATGCATAGCGTCACCTATACGCAAATGTCAGAAATGCAGACTGTATTGATCTCTCCGAAGTGGCTGGACACCTTGCCTACACGCTGTTGCGTCATCAAGCTGACCCCGTTGCTACGCGAACTGGTCTCGCAGGCCGTGGCGATCAATAACCAGTATTCGCTTGATGGGCCTGAGCACAGATTAATGCGCGTGTTGGTCGACCAGATCAGTATTGCCCAGCAAGCGCCGCTTTTCCTGCCAGAAGGCCGCGATCAGCGTTTACGTCGCGTGACGGAACGCCTGCATCAGAACCCCGGTGATAATCGCAATATTGAAGAATGGTCGCAGCTTGCCGGAGCCAGCACACGGACGCTCGCACGCTTGTTCCAGAAGGAAACCGGCATGACGTTCTCCGCCTGGCGCCAACAGCTATGCCTGATCAGAGCCGTCGAGATGTTGATTGAAGGCGCCAGCGTCACCAATATTGCACTGGCGCTGGGTTATGAGAGCACCGCGGGTTTCACCAGTATGTTTTCGCGCTCAATGGGAGAGTCGCCAAGTAATTACCTGACGCGCTGGTCACAAGACAAACCAGCGTCGCAATAATCCTCACTGTAGACTAGCAGCAGTAGCCGGCGCTTCTTGCTCTTGCCAACCACCACCCAAGGCACGGATCAAATCCACGCTGGCACGTAACTGGCTGACATTGAGCGTCAACAGCGCACGCTGGGTATCCAAGGCCTGCGTTTGTGCCGAGGTAACCTCCAGGTAGTTGGCAGCCCCTTCACGATAACGGTTCATCGCAAAATCCATCGATTTCTGCGCAGCTTCTGCCGCTGCTCGCTCGGCATCCGCGGCAGATTGGTAATGGTTGAGGCGCGCCAGGTTGTCTTCCACCTGCTGAAAAGCTTCCAGCACTACACCGCGATAGCGCGCACCGGTTTCGTCCAGCATAGCTTCAGCCTGGGCGACCTGGGCTTTGCGCCGCCCACCATCAAAGAGCTGGAATAGCATACCGGGGCCAATCGACCAGAAATTACTAGGCGCACTCAACCAGTTCCCGGTAGAAACACTTTGGTAACCAAAAGCCGCGCTCAAGCTCAACGCCGGGAAGTACGCAGTTTTCGCCACGCCAATATTGGCATTGGCAGCCGTAACCCGCCGCTGTGCTGCGGCAATATCAGGCCTGCGCTGCAACAAGGTAGAGGGCACACCCAGCGGGATCTGCGGCAGGGCAATCACATCCTGCCGACTGGCGATAGCAAAGCTGGAGGGAGAGTCGCCAACCAGGGCTGCAATCGCATGCTCTACCACCGCACGCTGCGCTTTCACCTGCTCTAGCTGCGAACGTGTGGTTTCAAGCTGCGTTTGGGCACGGCTCACGTCTAGGCCAGGCACAATGCCAGCATCGTGGCGCGTTTTGGTAATCACCAATGCCTTGTCATTGGCTTGTACGGTCTCTGCCAGAATATGGAGCTGTTGATCCAAGCCACGCAACACGATGAAATTTTCTGCGAGCTGGGCCTGCAAACTCAAGCGCACCGATTCAAGATCAGCCGCGCGCGCGCCAGCCTCGGCCACCCCGGCTTTGACGGTGTTGCGTACACGCCCCCATAAATCCAGCTCATAATTAGCCTGCAAGCCTATGCTGTAGTTGGAGTAGGTAGGCGGGATAACTGCATTGGGTGGTACCAACGGGCGATGCTCAGAAACTCGGTTACGCCCAGCCTGCCCGTTTGCAGACAATGTAGGAAACAATCCAGCCCGGGCTTGCTCACTGTAAGCCAGCGCCTGCTGATAACGTGCCAGTGCCGCTGCAAGGTCTGGACTGTGTGCCAGCAGTTTCTCTTGCAATGCATCCAACTCTGCATCGCCATACAGTTTCCACCAAGCCCCACGAGGCAAATGATCAGCCGGCTGGGCAGGCACCCAAGGTTGCGCCTCTTTGTAGGCGCTGGCCACCGGCACTTCCGGCAATTTCAACTCAGGAGCAAACGAACAGCCTCCAAGCAATGCCGCCAGGCCTAGCAAAGCATATTGCCTGACGCTCATGACTGGCCTGCCCCTTGGTTAGCCTTCGTATTAGCGCGCACTTGCATGCCATCGGTAATATCATCGGGAGGGCTGTCTATCAGCTTATCGCCAGCTTCCAAGCCAGTGCTGATTTCCAGGGTTTTACCCAAATCACGCGCCACGGTGACTGTTTTCAGCACAACTTTGTCATGCTCACCCAGCGTGGCAACACGCAAGCCATCCTGGCGGAAGATGATGGCACTGGCCGGGATGCTCAACGTGGCTTGACTGGCAGGCAGCTCAATGCCAGCACGCGCAAACCCGCCAGGTAACAGCTCGCCCTCTTTGTTCGGTACCAAAAACTGGAACAGGGTGGTGCCAGAAGCCGCATCCACGGCCCGTGACGAAGCCACCAGGCTGGCAGAATATTCCACGCCTGGGCGGCCTGGAATCGTCACCTTTGCCAAGGTACCCTGCCCCAATGCTGGCGCATAGCTTTGCGGCACATTCACATAAAGGCGCAGTTTGCGCATATCAGACACCACGAATAGTGGTTGTGCAGCCTCACCCGCATTGATGAGGGCACCAATATCGGTATGACGTGCAGTCACGATGCCATCAAACGGCGCCACTAGCCTAGTGAAACCCTTATTGGCTTGGACGCGGTCCAGGTTTGCCTGGGCAGCTTGCAAGAGCGCCTGCTTGGCTGCGTAATCGCCCAGGCGCTCGTCGACTTCCTGCTTGGAGACAGAATCAGTGTTCAACATGGATTGCCAACGTTTGGCAGTAGTTCCCGCCAATTCGGCATTCACCTTGGCAGCCGCCACATCGGCCTTGGCCTGTAGCAACTGCTGGTCTAGGTCCGGGGTTTCAATCTCACCGAGCAATTGGCCAGCCTTGACCGGGCTACCAATATCCACATGCCATTGCTTCAAATAGCCATTCACACGCGCATAGATAGGTGCACGCGCAAATGCCTCAAGACGGGCAGGCAATTCCAGGGTGCTCACATTACTGCCCGGCACAGGCTCCACCAGGGTTACCGATGGAATGGACTGCTCATTCGTCCATTGCTTGAGGGCATCGCTTTCCTTGGCCCGTATCGTCAAACCATACGCCACCACTCCAATCGCCACCAGGGCAATGATCAAGCTGCCTCGACGCACGGTACGGCGCGGGGCACCAAGATCAGTAGAGCTAAAATCAGATGACATTTACTTCTCCATAACTCGAATTCTCGACAACGGGCTTGCGGTAATTGCGGTGAACAACGCTAAATACCACAGGCACAAAAATCAGGGTGGTAATGGTGGCAAACAACAGGCCGCCGATGACTGCGCGCCCTAGCGGTGCATTCTGCTCACCACCCTCGCCCAGGCCCAATGCCATCGGCGCCATCCCTATCATCATGGCCAGGGCAGTCATCAATACCGGACGGAAGCGTACAAAACCAGCTTCTATCGCGGCCTGGGTCGCATTTCCCAGCTCTGCCAAGCGCTCGCGTGCAAAGCTGATCACCAACACGCTATTGGCAGTCGCCACCCCCATACACATGATCGCCCCGGTCAATGCCGGTACGGATAACGGGGTAAAGCTTGCAAACAGCATCCAGACAATGCCAGCAATCGCCGCAGGTAAGGCACTGACGATCACGAATGAGTCACTCCATGATTGGAAGTTCACCACGATCAACAGATAGATCAGCGCAATCGCCCCCACCAATCCAAACAGCAGGCCAGAAAATGCATGCTCCATGGTTTCGACCTGACCCAGCAAGGCAACGCTAGAGCCCTTGGGTACCGTGTCGGCATGAGCATCCATGATCTGGCGTATCTCCTTGGCCACAGCACCAAGATCACGTCCCTGGGTAGTAGCGTTGATCTGCACCATAGGTTGAATGTCATATTGGCTAACCAAGGCGTTGGCATTGCTACGCGAGAAAGTCGCCAAGCCACCCAAGATTTGTGAGGTTGTGCCCGGCACACTGCCATTGATCGGCAGGTTTTCCAGCGCAGACAGGCTATCCATTTTGTATTGAGGCGTTTGCATCACGATAGGATAAGAAACCCCATTCGCCGGGTTCAGCCAGAAAGTAGGGGCTACCTGGCTACTACCAGCCAAGTTGACCACCATGTTATTGGTCACGTCACGTGTCGTCAGGCCAAGCTCCTGCGCCCGCACCCGGTCAATATCGACATTCAGCACCGGATTACGACGCGACTGCTGTATACGCACGTCAGCGATGCCGGGCACCTTGCGGATTTCCGCCACCAGCATGTTGGCATAATCAAAATTAGCCTGCAGGTTATTGCCACGGATTTGCAGGTCAATCGGTGCTGGAGAGCCAAAATTCAGGATCTGGCTGACGATATCCGCTGGAGGGAAGGTAAAGGTTGCATCCGGGAACAGGCGCGGTAGCTCCTCGCGCAAGCGCTTGACGTAAGCAGCGGTTGGCTGGTGCTCGCGACTCAAGGCGATCTGGATATCGCCATCCTGCACCCCCATGATGCCAGTGTTATTGTAGGCAAGGTTGATTGAGCTGATCGGCAAGCCAATGTTGTCGACGATAGTTTCGACCTCATGAGCCGGGATGATCTTGCGAATCTCGGATTGTATATTGGCAAACTTGGCTGCTGTTTCCTCAAGCCGCGTACCCACAGGCACGCGTACGTGCATGAGAATCTGCCCGCCATCCACCTCAGGGAAGAAATTACGCCCCAGGAACGGTACCAGCGCGAAACTCAGCAAGATAAATGCCATGAAACCCGCAATAAACTTGCGGCGATTGGCCAGCATCAATAGCAAGATGCCACGATAGCCTTCACGGAAATGCTCAAAACGCGCCTCAAAACCACGCTGGAACCTCACCAGAGGATTGCGTGACGGAGCCAACACCAGATTATTACCATGCAGGTCGGTATGCGGAGCATGCGGCTTGAGCAGGTATTTGGCCATGGTCGGCACCAAGGTGCGCGACAAGATGAAGGAGCTCACCATCGCGAACATCACCGCCTCTGCCATCGGCACGAACAGGAAGCGCGACACCCCTTCCAGGAAGAACATCGGCACAAACACAATACAAATACACAAGAGCGAGACAAACGCAGGCGTCACAATCTGTCGCGCGCCATCAAGAATCGCAGGTTCCACCGGCTTCCCCTGCTCCAGGTGCCAATTGATGTTTTCTATCGTCACCGTGGCATCATCCACGAGGATACCCACGGCGAGCGCAAGCCCACCCAGCGTCATGATATTGAGTGTTTCCCCCACCAAGGCCAAGCTGGCAATTGCACCCAAAATGGATAATGGGATGGAGATTGCGATAATCACCGTAGAACGCCAGCTACCCAGGAACAGCAGAATCATAATGCTGGTCAGCGCGGCCGCAATACAGCCCTCCAGCACCACGCCCTTGATCGCGGCGCTGACGAAAATCGATTGATCGTTGATGGGGCGGACTTCCAGCTCATCAGGCAAGGTTGGCCTGATTTCGTCCAGTTTGGACTTAATACCATCCACAATCGCGAGTGTAGATGTCGCACCATTCTTGAGCACCGACATCAATACCGAACGCGCACCATCCACATGCACCAGATTGGTCTGAGGTGGATTACCGTCACGCACCTGCGCCACATCGCGGATATACACCGTTGCACCATTGACCACCTTGACCGGTAGATTGCCCAGCTCTTCCAACGCCGATGGGGCATTATTGAGCTGTATCGTATATTCAAAATTGCCGATTTTCTGGGTACCGGCAGGCAAGATCAGGTTCTGTGCAGCAAGCGCATTCGCCACATCCTGGCCAGACAGCCCCCGCGCCTGCATGGCATCGGGGTCCAAGTCGATCTGCACTTGGCGTGACTTGCCACCGAATGGCCAGGGAATAGCTGCTCCCGGCACGGATACCAGCCGCACCCGCACCGCATTCATACCCAAGTCTGCAAGGTTTTGTTCTGTCAGCCCTTTGCCTGCCAGGGCAAGCTGCAAGATAGGCACAGTGGAAGCGTTATAATTGAGGATAAGCGGAGGCTGCGTCCCAGGCGGCAATAAGCGCAACATGGTTTGCGAGATCGCCGTCACCTGCGCATTCGCCGTTGCCACATCAACGCCTGGCTGGAAGAAAATCTTGACGATACCGAACCCAGCATAAGAATTAGCCTCGATATGCTCAATATCGTTGACTGTTGTCGTCAATGAACGCTGGAAAGGCGTCATGATGCGCCCGGTCATCTGATCCGGGGACATCCCGGCATATTGCCAAGCAACCGCAATCACGGGGATACGAATTTCCGGGAAAATGTCGGTGGGCATGCGCAATGCCGACAACACACCCACGATCAGAATGAGGATCGCCATGACCACAAAGGTATACGGGCGCCTGAGCGCGATTTTTACTATGCCTAACATACAGGATTTACCACACTGGATTCTTTTGACAGACTGATTTAGTCAACAATTATTTCAGAGATTATCAGCCTCGTGCTTAATGGAAACTGCCACTTTCTTGCTTGATCATGCCATTATGACCTGACTAGAAGTAAGGGGATTGAAGCAAAAGCCTAAAGTAAAAAGCCGCTGTTGAAAGCGGCTTTTTACTTTCTATTCTGTCACTTTATGATTTGTTGACCGGCAGATTGATCTTGCAATCATTGTAGTCATGCTTATAGCCGTCATCCAGCTTCGCACCCTCTCCCTCCAACACCAGTGTCGTAATGCTGTTGCTGTATGCCCCAGAGTCCGTCTTGTTCAGCAGGATTTCCCGATCGGGCAGGATCAACCAGGCAGCTTTGCCAGCATCCACCTGCTTCACGTAGAACTTGCGTCCTTTGTCGCATAAATATGGCGTGGAACCAGCAGGCCCACTGTGACGCACATCGCCCTCACCTCCACCAAATGGCCAGAAATTGAAACCACCACACGCAGACAAAGTAGCCAGCAACCCAATGACCAACACCGACCTAGCAACATTAACCCACATTTCCAAAGCACCTCATGTTCGTACTGCGTGACTACGCAAAACGTACAGTATAAACAATGCGGCTTTAGTTAGCCTAGCCAGCTTTGCACTCTGAAGAATAATAGTCCTTGACCTCGTCTACCCACATCGGCTCTGCAAGGCCAAACCCCTGCAAGCCATCACAACCAAGCGCCTGCAAAAAGGATTTTTGCTCATCGTTCTCGACCCCTTCTGCGATCACCTTAAAATTAAGCGTATGACCGAGATTGATGATCGCCGAGACAATAGCCTGGTCATCCATCAAGGTACCGGTACCCAGGTTGCTGATAAATGCCTTGTCTATCTTGAGCTCATTGGCTGGCAAGCGCTTGAGATATAGCAGGCTGGAATATCCTGTACCGAAATCATCAATCGAGATATTCACACCAAGCTGGGATAATTGATTCAATATCTCCAGTGTTTTCTTGGCGTTGTGCATCGCAACAGTTTCGGTAATTTCGAGCGTCAGGCAATGAGGCGGCAGCTCCCATCGGGCCAGTACCTGCCTGACCACATCCAGTAGCCGCTCATGCGAAAACTGCAAGGCCGATAGATTGATCGCGACATGCCATTTCTCGCAGCCCGAGCTGTACCACTCCTTCATTTGTCGACAAGCCGCATTGAGCACCCATTCGCCAATCGGGATGATCAAGCCAGACTTCTCAGCCAAGGAGACAAAATGATCAGGAAGCACCAACCCCAATGTCGGATGCTGCCAGCGTAATAGCACCTCAAACCCCACCACATGGTTATGCAAGTCAAACTTGGGCTGGTACATCAACACAAACTGCTGCCTTTCAAGCGCTGCCCCCAAATCCAACATCATGTCCAACCGTTCCCGCGTATCCAGGTGCATGGACATCTCAAAAACATGATAGCCATTACGGCCAGCACGCTTGGTGTAATACATGGCGGCATCTGCATTGATGGCAAGCTCGCGATAATTTGCCCCATGGTTGGGATACATGGCGATGCCAATACTGGTGGAGACATGCAATTCGCGCTCTTCAGTGTGAAAGGGCTGCCTGATCACCGAGACGATCTTGTTGGCAACAATACATGCCTCTTCGACATTGACCCTTTCAAGCAACACGACGAACTCATCCCCACCCATGCGCGCCACGGTATCATGCCCGCGAAGAATTCCATGTAGCCTGGTTGCTACCTCTACCAGCAAACTGTCCCCGACGTGATGCCCCAAGGAGTCATTGATGGTCTTGAAACCATCAATATCCACAAACAGCAAGGCAAATTGCTCCTGGTCGCGTTTTGCTCGGCTCAAGGCCTCTGCCACCTTGCTCTCCAACATCATTCGATTAGGCAGATTCGTCAGGTTGTCATGCAGCGATCGATGCAGTAGTTCCTTATTGGCTTGTTCCAATGATCTCGCTAAGTGGATAAACCGACTGATCCTGACTTCTAGCTTGGCATCCAGCAATGTCACGATAAAAGCCACAAACAGAATGCTCCCGACCCCTGCGATCACCATGATGCTCAGGTCATCCAAGTTAGTCCCGTTAGCAGCACCACAAACACTACCCAAAGGGAAGCTGGCTGCCGCCATGGCGGTGTAATGCATACCACCAATCGCAGCGCCCATCACCAATGCAGCACCCAACCTGGCAAACCATCCACGGTGAAATTTATGACGCAACTTGAAAGTGATCCACATCGCCGCCCCCGAGGCAGCAATAGCAATCAAGATAGATAAGATGACCAGCCAGGGATCATAGACAGGGATTGGATCCATTAACATGGACCACATGCCAAGATAATGCATGCTGGCAACACCCACCCCCATTAGGACCGCACTACCAGCTAAACGAGTCAAAGGTAAGGTTGGCCGAACAGCCTGGAATAGGGCAACCCCTGATGCAAGAATTGCTACTAGCAAAGAGAGCAGAGTAATGGCGGGATCATAACCAAGCGGAATATCAAGATGGAAGGCCAGCATGCCAATAAAGTGCATGGACCATATGCCAGCACCCAGAGTCGCCGCGCTCCCCCATAGCCACCATCGGGAAAGCTTCTCCCCTTTGGCGGGATTAACGCGCTCTGACATGGCTAATGCCGCATACGAAGCAAACATGGCAACGATGAGCGAAACTAACACGAGAGACTGGTTATAGCCTTCGCTCAGCATGATACGAAACCTCTCAAGATTGCCTTCAACGCAACTCCCTCCCAAGATTACGTTTGCTCAAACTCAAGTATTGAAGCCGTTGCTGGCACTATAGCGGAAAATGAAAAAAACGAAATCTCTTTTTTGAAGCTATTCCGCAAGTGTTACTTCTCCCGCCAAAGTTATATTGGAGGCAAATAGCGACTGCTCCACAAACCAATGCTATCTGCCACAAACTCAGATGCAGGACGCTCATAGACCATATGATCTGCATCCTCGATAGCGATCAAGCTCTTGGGATGGCTAGCCGCCTCGAATAGTGCGTGAGCATGCTGCATCGGTACCATGTCATCTCTCGGAGAGTGCATCATCAGCAAGGGGACGCCGATGCTACCTATCAGTCTCGCCATATCAAATTGGCGTGCATTGTCCACGAACTGCTGGCGCAAGGTGTAGCGCTGCCGATTCACCTCTATCTCGGTAGCGCCGTATTGTTCAATTTCCCCGGTTTTTCCCGACCCAATAATCGCCAGCACATGGGCAGGGCTACTAGGCGTGGCAATCGTGACGCAAGCCTTGACCTCATTGATTAGACGACTAGCGTTGATAGCAACCAAGCCACCAAAGCTATGGCCGATCAATAAATCTGGAGCCCGGACATGCAGTCGCAACCAGTCAGCTGCACTGACAAAATCCTGGGTCTGCGTATCCAGATTGGTCAAAGAAAAATCGCCTTCGCTCTGACCAACACCGGTGAAATCGATACGTAAGGACCCTATGCCATACTCGAGTAATCGGCGCGCGGTTCTGGTGGCAATCAAGATATCTTTTGCGCAGCCAAATGCAGGCGCAATCATCGCCATGCCACGTAACGGTGTCTCAGGCAGCTCTACTCTCGCTGCCAAGCCTAACCCATCCGGGTTATGAATAATGATATGTTGAGATTCCGTTAGCTTTGCCATACGGTCACATGCTGCCTTCTACAATCAGGTGCTGCATACTAGCACTGTTATTCGCGGTAAATAGCCATAAATCCATTGCCTTGAAATAGATCGCGATGATAGTGTCCCTACCATGATGAGCTTGAGCTAGGAGAATTTCATTGGGTAGTCGCTTGAATCTACAAGCCAAAGACAGCATTCGACGTTACCGTTTACGCACGTGGCTGGGATTACTCGTAATCATCGCTTTGCTGCCCATTCTGGGCTTGGCCATCCTGGCCGTCTGGCAAGTCACCGTACAAGACAAGAGTGCCAGTAAAACCCGCCTGCTGGATAGCGCACGCGCACTGGCACGATCCGTCGAAAATGACATCATCATCAACACGACCTTGCTAAAGTCACTCGCTGCGGCAAGCTACACCCACCAGACTAGTATTGAGCAACTACAAAGCTGGCTGGATCATGCCCAGCCCGGATTAGGACGCTTATACGTCGTATCCCCACACGAAAGGCTGACACCAACATCCGAGCATGATGAGCTACCTCCGGCAGAGTTTTTGCAATCTGCACTTGATTTCACGGATCGCAACCGACCAGTGATTTCCAACTTGTACTTCACCTCTCCTTTGCATGACCCAAAAATTGCATTGGGGATTGCCTGGCAGCACGAATCCATCCAACAAGTCCTGTATTTCGTTCTCTCCCCTCGACGGCTGCTGCAATTGGCGCCACAACTTGGTTCATCAGAGACCAGCTTGCTGATTGCCATCGTCGATGGCAATGGCAACATCATCGCGCGCTCACGTGACAATGACCGCTATGTCGGTCAATCTGTGCCAGACTGGGAAAAGCTCATGTCATTGCCAAGAAGTGAGAAGTTCTTTGAAGCCAAAACCAAGGAAGGCTCACATGTCATCTTTTCCTATGAGTTCCTTGCAGGCACTCCAGGCTGGGTTTTGGTAGTAGGAGAGCCTCTGCAAGCTTTTGATGCGCGATGGAAGAAACCCCTGATGCAGCTTGGCATTGGCGGCGGCATCATGTTGCTACTTGCACTATGGCTAACCAGCAAACTGTCTGGCTATATCCTGCGACCTATGCGCTCCTTAGCAAAAGAAGCTCGCGGCATTATTGATAACAAATACCAAGAGCTTTACAACACGGTCGAATACAGCTCATCTAGAATCCTGGAATTCGACTCCCTGCATGAAAGCATTATCGCCGCCCAAACCGCCCTCAAACTCAGTACCCAACAAGCAGAAAACAGCGAGCTAAAATACCGCACACTTGCTCACACGGGGGCTTTGACACTATGGGAAGCCAATGCAAAACAAGGCATCACTTCCATCACAGGCTGGCAGGAATTGACGGGCGCACCGAATGAGCACGCCTTGCGATGGAACTGGATAAAACGTGTTCATCCGGAAGATGTCAATGCCGTGCGCCAATGCCTTTCTTCCGACACTAATGACCTGGATTGTGAATTCCGTATCCTGACCGCTGACCAGACATGGCATTGGGTACGTGCCAAGGGCTCAGCCATCCCCTCGAAGAACACCTCACAAGGATGGATAGGCACATTGGAAGACATCCATGAGCGCAGAAAAATGCAGGAGCATGTGGCCCACTTGGCATTGCATGACGATCTGACCAAGCTACCCAACCGCACAGCATTGAACCAGCACCTGCAGCAGATGCTGTCACGCACAACACATGGCCATCAGTCTGGTATCTTGTTTCTGGACTTGGATTACTTCAAAGAAGTCAACGACACCCATGGCCATGAAACCGGGGATGCGCTGCTCACCGCAGTCAGCGCAAGATTATCGGCACTGGCACGCGACAATGACTTTATCGCTCGCCTTGGCGGTGATGAGTTTGTCGTGGTCTGTAGCCAGCTATCCTTTCAGGAAGAATTAGCGCTCATTGCAAAACGCATCATCCTGACACTCAGCCAGCCATTCAACCTGCAAGGCCTCACCATACACATCGGCGTGAGCATCGGGATCACCCTGCTATCAAATACCATGAGCGCCAACGAGCACCTCAAACAAGCAGATATTGCCCTATACAAAGCCAAGGAAAATGGCAAAAACTGTTATGTTTTTCACCATGAGATCAACATCGACTAAACAGCAGCTTACCTACTAACGACACCTAAATATCGACGCAAACATCATGCCCTCTGGGCATTGTGCTCAGTCACTATAGAAAAATGGTGCCGGAGATAGGAGTCGAACCTACGACCTTCGCATTACGAATGCGCTGCTCTACCAACTGAGCTACACCGGCATCGTGCATTGCATTTTATTACAAACCACTGACAGAATTCACTACTTGGGGAACCCCTCGATTATGTCAGTTGAAATGGAAATCTCACGCAGAAAACACAGCAAGCCTGCGACCAATGAGCCCATCGCACAAATAAACAACAGGGAAACCAGCCGCGACGGGTTCCAGCCCACCTCTGTAGCGGCAAACAAGGTAGCAATGACCACGCAGACCAGCAACGCTGCCAATGTAGATAAGCTAATAGCCAGATGAATCCAGCGCGAACGCTTGAGCAAGGTATGCATTTCCAGTGACTTCTGCTCATGGCTCCAGCCACCAGATTCATGCAATTCGCGAAACCGATCCACCACCCGCGCCAATCGGCTTGCCATCACGCCCAGCATGGCACCCGCACCGGTGAGCAAGAAAGCAGGCGCTACCGCCAACTGGATGACATTGGCAACACTCGCCACATTTAATACATCAGGCACGGGCAACATCAATGTTTCTCCTTGGAGCCAACCAGGCCGATCATCAGCCGTACAACCATATACACCACCCATGAAAACATGCGCTTGAACACATGTCGGCGCGACCAGTCCTCTGGCCGTACCTTGATGGATTTTTCTGCAATCGCTTTTTCCAGATCGGCCTTGAGTTCGGCATTGAACGCTTTATCCTGCACCAGGATATTGGCCTCGCGCGCCAGCAACAAGCTAAAAGGGTCGATGTTGGAAGAACCTACTGTCGCCCAGCGATTATCTGCTACCGCTACTTTGCTATGCATAAAGCTCGCACGATATTCGTAAATCTCGATACCATGCCGCAACAGCACACCATAGACTTCATGCGTGGCAAACATGAGCCAATACTCCATGCGCCCCTGCAACAATAGCCGTACACGCACGCCGCGCCTGGCGGCCTCGATCAAGGCCTGACGAAACTTCTTTCCCGGTACGAAATAAGCACTGGCAATGATGATGTCAGTACGCGCCTTGCCAATCGCCTTGAGATAAGCACGCTCAATATCACGGCGATGCAATACATTGTCGCGTACAACAAACGCAGCCCGCATACCATTACTGATAAAAGCAGGTGCGGGCAAATTGGGATAGGCGGCCACCTCTCGCAGATGCATCCAGGCCAATCGCCGCCACAGGTTGCGCACGCTCGCATGAATGCTGAACACCAATGGCCCATCTACGCGAACCGCATAATCCACACGGGGTGCATCGAGATTGCTAGGTACATTCATGTCATCAATGATATTAATGCCGCCAACGTAAGCATGCTGTCCATCAAACACCGAGACCTTGCGGTGCAAGCGCCTCAAGCGGCTACGTTTGAACGACCACGCAGAAATCTTGGGGCGGTAGAACATGACCTTGACGCCAAAAGCTTCGAGTTCCAGCACAAATGTCGGGGCTAACTTGCGGCTGCCAAAACCATCCAGGAGCAAGTGCACTGCCACACCACGTGCAGCGGCAGCCTTAAGCTTCTCCCCAATCATGAGGCCTGTATCATCCAGCTCATAAATATATGTCTGGATGTGGATCTCACGTTGAGCTGCCTCAATGGAGGCTGCCAGTGCCGGGAAAAATTCGGTACCGTTTCTGAGCAGGGTGATGTGATTACCGGCTTCCCAGCGCATCACACCCTCGAAAGCACCGCAGTGAGTGCAGCATGGTCAGATACCTTGACGAACTGCGGACCGGAATGCACTTCCACATGCCGTACATTAAAGCCGCGCACATAAATACGATCTAGCCTGAATACCGGCAGGAAGGACGGAAAACTGCGAGCAGGTTTGCCACCGTGATGCTCAAAGACTTCATGCAAATGCAGCCCATGTACCAGCTCCCGACCCGCCGTCATGCTCCAGTCATTAAAATCACCGGCAATCACTAGCGGCGCATCGGCAGGTACCATTTCCTCGATGCGCTCCCGCAACAGGCCGATCTGTTGCCGACGCCAGCGTGCAAATAGGCCCAAATGTACGCAAATACAGTGCAATGGCTGCTGCCAGCCGGGCACGGCAATTTCACAATGCAACAGGCCACGCTGCTCGCTATGGTGCGCGGAAATATCGGTGTTTTCGTATTTGGCAATGGGAAACTTGGACAGCAAGGCATTGCCATGATGCCCGGCAGGATAGACGGAATTCTTGCCGTATGCGTAATCGCTCCAGACCGCGTCAGCAAGAAACTCTACCTGCCCGTCCAGCGGCCAGGCGCTGAACCGACGACTGTGCTTGATATGCTGATCACGCACTTCTTGCAGAAAAACGATGTCTGCCTGCAGCTTGCGGATCAGCTCACGCTGCTCATGCAGGGCAAAGCGTGCATTGAAACTTGTCACACCTTTATGGATATTAAAGGTGGCAATACGCAGGACGTTCTGCAAGCCTAGCCCTTCATCAAGATGCGTCCAGCATGCGTTGCAAGGTCAGGCGCGCCAACTCGGCCTCGTGCTCAGGCACCCTGATCTGGTTAACCACATTACCTTCCACCAGGTTCTCCAGCGTCCAGGCCAAATGCTGGGGATCAATACGCGCCATAGTGGAGCATTCGCAGATCACGTGCGACATGAACTGCACGATCTTACCCTCTGGCTTCATCTGCTCAGCCAGGCGATTCACCAGATTCAACTCGGTGCCCACCAGCCAGCGCGTACCTGCAGGCGCGTCACTGACTGTTTTGAGGATGTACTCGGTGGAACCAACGTAATCAGAATTGAGGCAGACCTCGAATGGCGACTCGGGGTGCGAAATCACGATACCATCGGGATGCTCGGCACGGAAGCGTGTAATGTTTTGCTCGCGGAACATCTGGTGCACGGCGCAATGGCCTTTCCACAGCAGTATCTTGGCGTTCTTGATCTGCTCTTCCGTCAAACCGCCCATGGGAAGATCAGGATCCCACACTGGCATTTGCTCTAGTGGAATACCCATCTTGTAACCAGACCAGCGGCCCAGATTTTGATCAGGGAAGAACAACACCTTTTCACGTTGCTTGAAGCCCCACTCAATAATCTTTGTCGCATTGGTAGAGGTGCAAACGATACCACCATGCTCGCCGCAAAACGCCTTGAGGTCGGCTGCAGAGTTAATGTAGGTAATAGGTGTAATGGTCGCGTCAAAATCCAGCACTTTGGATAATTCGCGGCGGGAGCGCTCCACCTTGGCAAGATTCGCCATATCGGCCATGGAGCAGCCTGCAGATAAATCTGGCAGGATGGAAATCTGCTCAGGCCGGGAGAGGATATCCGCAACCTCCGCCATAAAATGTACACCAAGGAACACAATATATTGCGCGTCGGTCTCGGCAGCAAAACGGGACAATTTGAGCGAGTCGCCAGTGTAGTCAGCATGGCGATAGACGCTTTCCTGCTGATAGTGGTGCCCGAGGATTACCAGTTTTTTCCCAAGCTTTTGCTTGGCCGCAATAATGCGTGCCTGTAACTCAGCCTCCTGGGTTGCCTGGAAACGCTCAAACCTGATCGGCTCAGCGACGACGTTTTTTTCTGTTGTCTCTAGAGTTGCTTGCATAGCTGATATTTCACAATATTAAATGATGTCGCTCGCCCAGTTTGCGCAGGGCCTCGATATTCGTCCATGAAAACACGCGCTGCGCCGCTTCACGCCAATCCACCCATTCGTAAGCCACATGTTCACGCGGAGCGAGTTGGACAGCAACAGGCGCTGGTAATTCCAATCCAAAAATATGTTCGGTATTTTCCGTCACACCAGGGGCATAGCGAAAGCGCCAGTGCGGATATATTTCGTATACATGCGATAGTTGCCAATCCACCAATTTGTACTCGGTTGCATCCAGGCCAGTTTCTTCATGCACTTCGCGGATGGCAGCCGCCATGGGCTGCTCCAGCTCACCATTGGGCAGTTGCTCCAGACTACCCGTCACCGACTGCCAGAAACCGGGCTTATCCGCACGCTCCATGATAAGCACCTGTAAATCAGTGGTATGAATCAATACCAGCGCCGACACCGGGATTTTATAAACCGGCTGATGACTTTCCACTAATCGCCCTCGAACTCGCACAAGCTAAATGTCTTGTAGCCCAGTGTACGCAGCTTTCGCTCACCGCCCAGATCAGGCAGGCCGATAATAAAGGAACACTCAATCAAATTGCCCCCCAGCTTCTCAATCAACACAGCAGCAGCTTCCGCCGTGCCGCCCGTGGCAATCAAGTCATCCAGCAACAATATGTTTTCATTTGGGCTGATGGCATCGCTATGGATTTCCACACGGTCAGTGCCATATTCCAATGCATAGTCATGCCCCAGCACATCGCCAGGCAGCTTGCCCTTTTTGCGCACAGGCACAAACCCCACACCAAGCTCATAAGCCACCGCAGCACCAACAATGAACCCGCGCGACTCGATACCCACCACTTTATCAACCTGGGCATTGGCATAACGTGCAACCAGCGCATCCACCACTTGCCGCAAGCCATCGGCATCCTTGAGCAACGTAGTAATGTCGCGAAACTGGACACCGGGCTTGGGGTAATCGGGAATAGTGCGGATGAGTGACTTGATGTTCATTTACGTCACTATCTACCGACTGATACAAAAATGAAATCGCGCTAGACTGGCAAGGCGCGCACTCGCAGACAGTACATCAAGTACGGCACGAGTTTGCAACGCTGCCAGCACAAGCGATTTCATATTATGCAGCAGGGTTCTGCTGACGCACGCGGATATGCAACTCGCGCAACTGCTTTTCGTCGACTTCGTTGGGCGCATTGGTCATCAGGCATTGCGCGCGCTGGGTCTTGGGGAAGGCAATCACGTCGCGGATGGATTCGGCACCGGCCATCAGGGTGACCAGACGGTCGAGACCGAAGGCGAGGCCGCCGTGCGGTGGGGCACCATATTGCAGGGCGTCGAGCAGGAAGCCGAATTTCTCCTGGGCTTCTTCTTTGCTGATCTTGAGCGCGTCGAACACCTTGGACTGCACTTCCTGCTTGTGGATACGCACGGAACCGCCGCCGACTTCCCAGCCGTTGAGCACCATGTCATACGCTTTGGACAAGGCGGCACCGGGGTTGGTGGTGAGCAGGTCTTCGTGACCATCCTTGGGACTGGTGAAGGGGTGGTGCAGCGCGACCCAGCGGTCGGCTTCTTCGTCGTGTTCGAACATGGGGAAATCCACCACCCACAGCGGTGCCCAGGCACGGCCATCAACATGGCCTTTTTCGTGGCCGACCTTGGTGCGCAGAGCGCCCAGGGCTTCGTTCACCACTTTGGCCTTGTCGGCACCGAAGAACACGATGTCGCCATTTTGCGCACCGGTGCGGTCAATAATGGCTTGCAGTGCGTTGACGTGGATGTTCTTGACGATAGGGCTTTGCAGGCCTTCTTCGTTGAGCTTGGTGATGTCGTTGATCTTGATGTAAGCCAGACCTTTGGCACCGTAGATCTTGACGAACTCGGTGTAGGCGTCGATCTCGGAGCGGCTAATGGCAGCGCCATTGGGCACGCGCATGGCGGCCACGCGACCACCGGCCATATTGGCGGCACCGGCGAACACCTTGAAATCCACATCTTTCATGATGTCAGTCAGCTCGGTGATTTCCAGGGTCACGCGCATGTCGGGCTTATCGGAGCCGTATTTGTTCATGGCTTCGGAGAATGGCATGCGCGGGAACTGCGCAGGCAGATCAATGTTCTGCACGCTCTTGAACATCTTGCGGATCATGTCTTCCACGATGTTCATGATCTCTTCTTCGCCGAGGAAGGAGGTTTCAATATCGACCTGGGTGAATTCAGGCTGGCGGTCCGCACGCAAGTCTTCGTCGCGGAAACACTTGGTGATCTGGAAGTAACGGTCAAAGCCCGACACCATCAGCAGCTGCTTGAACAGCTGGGGCGATTGCGGCAATGCAAAGAACTGGCCGTGATGCACGCGCGATGGCACCAGGTAATCGCGGGCACCTTCCGGGGTGGAGCGGGTCAGCATAGGCGTTTCGACTTCAATGAAGCCGTTGCTGTCCAGATGGTCACGCAGGGTCTTGGCCACGCGGTAGCGCAGCATCATGTTTTTTTGCATGGCGGGGCGGCGCAGGTCGATGTAGCGATGCTCCAGGCGCACCATTTCGCTCAGATTGTCGTCGTCCAGCATGAACGGTGGCGTCAGCGATGCATTGAGAATCTCGATCTCGGTCGCCAGCATTTCCACTTCCCCGGTCGGGATGTTGGCATTCACAGTACCTTCAGGACGCGCACGCACCTTACAGACCACTTTCAGCACGAACTCACTGCGCACGGTTTCAGCCAGGGCAAATGCCGCAGGCGTATCAGGATCAATCACGATCTGAGCCATGCCTTCACGATCACGCAGGTCAATGAAAATCACGCCACCATGGTCGCGACGGCGATGTGCCCAGCCACAGAGGGTAACGGTCTGGCCAATATGTTCACGGTTCAGGTGACCGCAGTAATGAGTACGCATAACTATTTTCTTGTAGGCTATAACTTAAGGTTAAAAGGTCAAGGCTTGGCTTTGCCGGCTGGCGCAACCACTCCCATGGAAATAATGTATTTCAAGGCTTCATCCACACTCATATCCAGCTCCACCACATCCGCCTTGGGCATCATCAGGAAAAAACCGGAAGTTGGGTTAGGCGTGGTAGGGATATAGACGCTCACGTATTCACCCTGGAGGTAATTCGCCACATCGCCGCCTGGCTGTCCGGTCAGGAAGCCGATCGTCCAGCTACCTTGACGTGGATATTGCACCAGCAGGGCCTTGCGAAATGCTTGGCCAGAATCAGAGAACAAGGTGTCCGACACTTGCTTAACACTGTAGTAAATGGACTTGACCACCGGCACACGTGCCAGCAATGCTTCCCAGAACTGGATAATACGCTTGCCGAAGAAGTTGGTCGCGATGACACCAGTGCCAAACACGATCAGCAAGGTCAGGATTGCGCCGATACCGGGGATCGCACGCCCAAACTGGGCCTCAGGGCGCCAAGCAACGGGTAGCAACAACAGGCTCTGGTCCATCAGCCCAATCAATGTGCTCAATACCCAGATGGTGATGCACAACGGCACCAGCACCAGTAGTCCAGTAATAAAGTAACTTTTCATGGCAGCTCTAACGTGAAGGCAAATGGACTACATTAATGGCAGGCACATCCTGTGCCACAGGCAGCGGGGGCTACTTCCTCAGATTTCTTCGCAGGGCTTCCGCCCTTGAAGTCAGTTGCATACCAGCCCGAGCCACTGAGTTGGAAATTCGGTGCAGAGACCTGCTTCTCGAAGGTTTCCTTTGCACATGCCGGACATACGGTCGTGCCAGCCTCGCTGACCTTACGCATCAGCTCCGCTTTATGACCACAACTGCTACATTGATAATCGTAAATAGGCATCGTCACACCCCCGAAAAAACGAAATTATACCCGAATGCACGCTGGCTAAGATATGGGGCCAACCATGCCTGATGAAAACCTTGCTCAGCTAATTAAATGAATTCGCAATAGAAACCCCTGGCAAAGGGTGCGCCCGAACCAAATCGCAACACTGTTGCAAATATACAATTCAGAACATTATAATGCTGCAAAAAATTATAGTTCTTACGTTGCGACCCAACCCATTCTACTTAAAGAAAAATCTGCGGCCATGCCCATCAAACAACGTCTTCAGTATCTCTTGCCCTTACTAATGTCCGCTACTTATCCGAGCTATGCCGCAGAGCCTGCCGAGAACTCGGGCGTGCTAGAAGAAGTCACCGTCAAAGCATCAAGCACGAGCAAGACAAACAACTACTACCAGAGAGATGCTGGTGCTTCGACCAGAACTGATACACCGCAACAGGAAACCTCGCAAGCAGTCAAAATCATTTCGCGCCAGGCGCTGGATGATATCCAGGCAACACGTGTCGCTGACACGTACGATTTGGTAAGTGGTGTCAGCCGTCAGAACAATTTTGGTGGTTTATGGGATAACTTCGCCATCCGTGGCTTTGCCGGGCATGAAAACACCGGCCCCGCCATGCTACGCAATGGCTTCTCAGGCAACCGTGGCTACAATCCGCCGCGCGATACCGCCAATACAGAACGTGTGGAATTTCTCAAAGGCCCGGCGGCTGCGCTGTATGGCAACAGTGAGCCTGGAGGCACGCTCAACGTGGTCACCAAGAAACCGCAATTCAAAGCCAGCAATGTGGCTGAAATCTATGCAGGCAGCTATGACAGCTATCGTAGCTCCATCGACTCCACAGGACCTATCACGGAAAATCTGGCTTATCGCATGATTGTCGCAGCAGAAGACAATGGTGGTTTTCGTGATTATGTCGATAGCAAGCGCCTGCTGATTGCCCCATCCTTCACCTGGTTGCTCGGCCCTGCCACCTCGCTCACCTATGAACTGGAATACCTCAAGCACCAACTGCCCATGGATCGCGGCATTCCATTGCGCGACATCAATGGCAACCGCCTGCACAACATCAAGCGCGAGCGCTTCCTGGGAGAGCCGAATACAGGCGACTTCAAGATGGAAGCCTATACCCACCAATTAACGCTGGATCATGAGTTTTCTGATCAATGGCGTGGTCGTGCTGGTATCGTTTATAAAGACAACTCAACCGATGGCGGATCGCTGGAAACCATCCCGGCACTCAACCGCATCAGCCCGAATGGTGACGTGCAACGTCAATGGCGCATTCGCGACTACCAATCCACCGACTTATCTGTCCAGGCCGATCTGAATGGCAAATTTAAAACTGGCAGCATCAGCCACGACTTCCTCGTGGGTATGGAAGCCTATCGTTTCCACAATGATCAATATATGGTGTCAATGCGCAATGGCACAGACTGGAACACCAACATCTACAACCCTGTGTATGGCTTTACCCAACCTTCATTGAACCAGTTCAGCATCGCTACCAACTTTTACGAGAAACAGACCGACGTTGCGCTGTTTGTACAAGACCAACTCAGCCTGACAGAAAAATGGAAGCTGATGGGTGGTTTGCGCTTTGAATCGTATAGGCAGAACCTCAACGACAAGCGCACCGACAGCATCTCCAAGCAAGATCACTTCGTAACTTCGCCACGAGCTGGTCTAACGTATATCGTCAATCCAGAAATCTCGCTCTATACATCATGGAGCCGCTCATTCCGCCCCAATGCAGGTGTGGCAGGAGGAAGTAGTTTTGGTGTTGATGCCGCAGGCAGTGGTTTTGATCCAGAACGTGGCCGCGCGTTTGAAGTTGGCATGAAATACCAATCCACCGACCAGCGCCTAGGGGGAAGCATTGCCGCTTTTGACATCACAAAACAGAATGTACTGACCACAGACCCTGGTGACGTACTAGGCAGATCAATTGCCGCAGGTGAAGTGCGTAGCCGTGGATTGGAAATTGACCTGAGCGGTCAAATTACTGATCACCTGCGTGCAATTGCCAGCTATGCCTACACCGATAGCTATCTTGGCAAAGACCTCAAAGTCACCCCGATTACCACATTGCTGCCAGATGGTATTGTGCAGGCAGGCTCCCGCCTATCCAACATCCCCAAGCACTCCGCCAATGCCTTACTCATGCACGAACAAACCCTGGCCAATGGCGGCAAGCTAGGGCTGGGTGGCGGCTTCACTTATGTTGGCAAACGTGCCGATAGTACCGAAGACATCTTTGAACTGCCTTCGTATGTCACGGTACGGCTAACGACGTATTGGCAAATCGACCCAAAACTACGACTATCGTTTGACGTCACTAACTTGTTTGACCGTGAATACTATGCCAGCTCCTACAACAGTACCTGGGCATTACCCGGGGCACCACGCATGATGACACTCGGCCTGCAAGCCAAGTTTTAAGCCCACTATGAAGTTGTCTATTTTCCGCGCCTTGCTGCGCAAGAGATGGTTGTCTGGCGCATTGATCATGGCCAGCGTGGCTATCCACAACCCAGCCTGTTCAGCAGGCACCACTCCTGCCAAGACCAGCCTCAGCATGGTAGGTCCATGGGAGCTCAGTTCACTGGAACCTTCACGCACAGGCTATATGTTCCAGCGCATGCAAGTGGCTGAAACGCTCGTGGGTGTGGATGTGAACGGTCGCGCTGTTTCTGGGCTTGCCCAGCAATGGAAAGTATCTGCTGACCAGCTACGCTGGCGCTTTGTTCTACGTCCAGGCGCAAAGTTTCATGATGGCACCATGGTCACGCCAGCCAGCGTAGCGCAGAATCTGCAACGTGCCTGGAAGCAGGCCGGTGGTGTGCTTTACATGGCACCGATCACGGCCATCAGCGAAACAGCCGATGGCATCAGCATTACGCTGGCAAAGCCTTATGCCCGGCTGCCCATGTTGCTGGCGCATAGCACCACCATTATCCTGGCGCCTACTGCCTATGGCAGCAATGGCAGGGTCGCGCACATGATAGGCAGCGGCCCCTATCAGTTGGTGCACCATGTCTTGCCACAGCAACTGGATTTCGCGCTTTCGCCTTATTGGAATGGCAAGCAACCTCATATCCGCACGGTGCGCTATCTTTCTGTCAGCAGATCAGAAACGCGTGCCCTGATGGCTGAATCACACCAGGCAGACCTGGTGTTTGGCTTTGACCCTGCCAGCCTGCAACGCCTACGCCATAACCCAAAAGTAGTCTTGCAAGAGGCCGATGTCGCCCGCACCATCGTGCTCAAGCTCAATAGCGGCCATCGCTGGCTCAACACGCCGGCCTCCAGGCAGGCACTGAGCCTTGCCATCAATCGCACCGGGATCGCCAAGGGCATCTTGCGTACGCCTGAATTAGCGGCAGAGCAGTTCATGCCGCCCAGCATGCACGGCTGGTATCAGGCAGATGCTGATTTCCCCAAACTGGGCACCGATCTTGAAAAAGCCCGCGGATTACTCACGGCACAAGGCTGGAAACCGGGGAAAGACGGAATTCTGCAAAAAGATGGCGAGCGCTTTGCGCTGACATTGACTGCCTTCCCAGACCGCCCGGAGCTGCCGATTGTTGCCACTGCCTTGCAGGATCAATTCCGCCAGCTCGGCATAGACGTCAAGCTCGTGGTGACTAACTCCAGCGAGATTCCCCTCGGGCATCGCCGCGGCACGCTGGATATGGGCCTATTGGCACTGAACTTCACGGTAGTGCCTGACCCATTCATTGCCATGAACCAGAACTTCAACAAGCATGGCGGCGACTGGGGCGCGATGCAGTGGGACAACACCACCGTGCCAGCCCTGCTGGATAAACTGGCCACCAGCACCGACGAGCAGGCCAACCAGCGCTATCAGCACGATATTATGCTCACCTTGCAGCAAGAGCTGCCCGCCATTCCTATCACGTGGTATCGCTTGCCTGTTGCCGTGCACCCCGAGTTGCGTGGCGTCAAGGTGGACCCACTCGAACAATCCTATTACCTCACCGATATGTACTGGCCTGCCAGCGCTCATCAACCATGATCCATACCATTAGCCTATTATTACTACGCCGCTTGATGCAGGCCTTATTGGTCGCCCTGCTGGTCAGCACACTATCGTTCTTCCTGATGCATCACCTGTCAGGTGATCTTGCCTTCCGCATTGCCGCAGGACGTTATGGTTACGACATGGTCACGGCTGCCGCTGCTGATGCCGTGCGCATCGAACTGGGGTTGGACAGGCCGATATGGCAAGGCCTGCTCATGCACTGGCAAGCATTGCTGCACCTTGACTTGGGCAATTCCTACATCACCAGCGCCCCAGTCATCGAGGAAATCCGCGTGCAATTTGGTCACACACTAGTCCTGGCGCTGGCTGCACTGCTGCTCTCAGTAGTCATTGCGTTACCAATCGGGCTGTTGTCCGGCCTCCATTCCGGTGGATGGCTAGACAGGATCACCATGGGATGCTCACTCGCCCTGCGCGCATTGCCGCCTTTCCTGCTTGGCATCCTGCTGATTTTGCTGATGTCCAGTCAGCTTGGGCTCACCAACGCCGCCAGTGCCAGCCATGAACATGGCGGGCTACTGTTACCCGCCTTGACCCTGGCGCTGAGCCTGGCCGCCGTATCCTCCCGCGTGGCACGCGATGCCATGGTCGCCGTGCGCGGCTCGGCCTATTTCCAGTTTGCACGTAGCAAGGGCCTCACCGACCTGCAAGCCCTGCTACGCCACGGCATCCGCAATGCAGCAGTACCGGTGATTGCCTATCTGGGCGTGCAGCTGATCTTCCTGATGGAAGGCGTGATCGTGATTGAAAGCCTGTTTGCCTGGCCTGGTATCGGCCATGCCCTGGCCCACGCCGTCTTCGGGCGCGATATTCCCATGATCCAGGGCACAGCGATTGTGATGGGCTTACTGTTTGTGTTCTGCAACACCCTGGTGGATATGGCCTGCGTGCTGGCAGACCCACGCCAGCGTTACATAGCACAACACAAGGTGGCGGCATGATGCACTATTGGCAATCTCTCCCACTCTCTCGTCGCGCAGGCATCAGCTTGCTATCCCTGATCATACTGGCTGCCATCCTGGGCCCCTTACTCATGCCTGACGCCATCTCGCAAAACCTGGACAATGTGTTGCTAGCGCCCAGCTGGCAGCAATGGCTGGGTACAGACCACCTGGGGCGCAGCATGCTGGCCAGGTTGGTACATGCCTTGCAGCTCTCATTTGGCCTGGCACTGGTCTCCGTGATTTCCGCCGCACTCATCGGCATCAGCCTGGGGCTGCTTGCAGCGTGGCGTGGCGGGTGGGTTGAAGCAGCACTCACCAGTATTGCAGATGCGGTCATGACCCTGCCTGTGCTGCTGGTCGTATTGTTGTTTGCCGCGTTTGCCCAGGGAGAATTCTGGTCGCTTTATCTCGGGCTTTCATTTGCCTTATGGGTAGAATATTTTCGCGTCAGCCGTGCCAGCATCAAGGCCACGCTGCTGAGCAGCCCAGTGGAATCTGCCCGCATGCTGGGATTTAGCAATAGCTATATCGTACGCAAGCACTTGCTGCCTGAATTGGCACCCATGATTGCCACCCTCATGCTATTCGGCATTTCCAGCGCCATTCTCGCGCTGGCAGCACTGGGATTTGTTGGCGTTGGCTTGCGCCCGCCGACGCCCGAACTCGGTGTCATGATGATAGAACTATTCCCGTATTACCAAGAGGCACCATGGCTGATTGCTGCACCAGTCATCACACTCGCGCTCATTATGCTGTCGCTGGCACTGCTATCCGGCAAGAAGGAGGCGATATGAGCCGGCATGAATTACAGGTGACAGACCTCGCCGTCACAGACCGCTATGGCAATAGCCTGGTGCAACCATGCAGCTTTACATTGGCACCAGGTGCTGCGCTCACGATCATCGGTGAAAGCGGCTCTGGCAAGTCGCTGCTGGTGCAGGCCATCATGGGCACACTGGCCCCGGCGCTTAACTCCACAGGCCAAATCAGGCTGGGCAATGCATCCACGGCATCAACCAACGCCGAGCTGCGGCGCCCCTGGTGGGGACACTCACTGGCGCTACTGCCGCAGGAGCCCTGGCTGGCGCTTGACCCCACCATGCCTGCAGACCGACAAGTCGCTGAATCCTATCAATTGATCGCACGGCCTGGCCTAAGTCGTGCCCAAGCCATGGCCAACGCCCGTGCAGACTTGCAGGCGCTAGGCGTCAATACCGGTGCCCAGCGCTATCCCTTTATGCTATCTGGCGGGATGGCACAGCGCGTTGCCTTTGCCGCCACGCGTGCAGGCGGTGCCCCCATCGTGATCCTGGATGAACCAACCAAAGGCCTGGACGAAGAGGCGCGTGCCAGCCTGCTGGATATCCTGCACACATTCATAGCCCAAGGCGGCAGCGTGCTCACCATCACGCATGACCTGCATGTAGCCCGCAGCCTGGGCGGCGAGGTGATGGTCATGAAGGAAAGCGCGGTACTGGAACAGGGCACTGCCACTAGCGTGCTGCAAACACCAAAACATGCCTACACGCAGGCATTGCTGGCGGCAGACCCAGAACACTGGCAGCTACCGTTATCCGCACCCGCCACCGGCACTGCCATCCTCTCCGGGCAAGGCTTGAGTAAACGCTTTGGCGATCATACGTTGTTCAAAGAACTGGACATTACCATCCATGCTGGTGAGCGCATTGCCATCAATGGCCCGAGTGGAGCTGGTAAAACCACGCTGGGCAATATGCTATTGGGGTTGGTAAAACCGGATAGCGGCCTGGTGACACGCGCCAGTGGCCTCGCTCAGATCAAGCTGCAAAAATTGTATCAAGACCCGGTGTCGGCATTTGCCCCGAGGCTGCCACTCAAGCAGGCATTTGCCGACCTGATCAAGCAGCAGGGCCTTAATCCAGCCGAACTACCGATGTTGCTTGACCGACTGGGCCTTGATGCCGCACTGCTTGAACGCCTGCCCAGCCAGGTATCCGGGGGAGAGCTGCAAAGACTGGCACTGGCACGCATCCTGATGCTATCCCCAGCACTGATTTTTGCGGATGAGCCGACTTCCAGGCTGGACCCCATCAGCCAGCAAATCACCATGCAGTTGCTGCTGGAATCTGCGGCGGAACGTGATTGCGCCATCTTACTGGTGACACACGACCGCGCCCTGGCGCAACACACCATGCAGCGCCAATTGCAGATTTCACCAGTGGTATAAAGACACCTGTGACATGCAGGCAAACTTGAGTCGTTGCGATGATCGCCGCAACGACTCGTACCTGCATCAGGCCAGTTGCTCCATCAGCGCCTCGTGAATGTCGAAAATATCACCAACAATGCCATACTTGGCGATGGTAAAAATCGAAGCTCCAGGGTCGGTATTCACCGCAACGATGCTACCGACATGCTTCATACCTGCCATATGCTGAATGGAACCGGAAATCCCCATCGCCACATAAAGTTTGCAAGCACTCACAACCTTGCCAGATTGCCCCACTTGGCGCGATTTTGGTAGCCATCCGGCATCGGCGATCGGGCGTGAACAGCACAGCGTGGCGTCCAACTCATCGGCCAACTCACGGAAGTCTTCCACGTTGACTTCTTCGCCAATGCCTCTGCCTATCGAGACGATGAAATCGGAAGTGGTGATATCCACATCGCCATCATTGGCAGGCTCGATAAAGCCCAATGGTCGGCTACGTGCAGTCAGCGCGGTGCAATTTTCTACGCTCAACTTGGGAGCCGCAACCTCTTCTACCGGCTTGAACACACCGCTGCGTAGTGTGAGCAACACACACGCCTTGCCAGGAAAATCTACCTCTACATTCACTTTCTGGTTATAGCCCCCACGTGTTGCCTGCAAGGAACCGTTGTCATACGCGAGCTTGAACACATCCGTGGCATAACCAAAGTCACCTTTCACAGCCACTGCTGTTGCATACCCAAGTGAGTCCACACTATGTGGCAACAACACAACAGCAGGCTGATACGACTCGATGATCCGGCTTACAGCTTGCTCGGCAAGCTCAGGCTCGAACTCATCGACACTGGTCTGGCAGGCGATAATTTCCTCCACGCCCGCCCACTGCAACTGGGTCGACAGCAACTCCGCCTTGGCTCCCACCAGAGCTACCAGTACACGATCATCGGGCGAGGTTTTCAGTTGCTGTGCCGCAGTGATCAATTCCAGCGTCACCGCTCGTATTTCGCCACGCCTATGTTCCGCCACTACCAATATCGTGCTCATGCTGCCACCCCTTTGTACTCATTGATGATTTCAATCAACCTAGCTGCCTGCTCTGCCACTGTGCCTTCTATCATTTGCGCCCGGCCCTTGATTGGTACTTCCATGCGCAACACACGTGACAAGGCGGCACCCTCACCTACTGCATCTGTAGCCAATCCCACATCGTTCAATGACAGGGTTTCAATCGGCTTGGCTGCCGCCTGCTTGATACCGCGCAGTGAGGCATAGCGCGGCTTGTTGATACCCAGCTGCAGGGTCATGACCGCAGGTAAATCAATTTCCACTTCCTGCAGCATCCCGGCCTCCAGTTCGCGCTTGACGCGCGCCACGCTGGCACCGGGCTGGTATGCCAGGTCAGCCACCACGGCCGCATGCGGCCAATCCAGCGCTGCTGCCAGTGCCATGCCAGTAGAAGCGTGGGATTGATCCGATGATTGCACCCCGGCAAACACCAGGGCTGGAGATTCCTGCTTTACCACCTGCGCCAGCAAGCGGCCTATGGCCATCGAGTCTGACCCTTCAATTGCTTCATCCCAGATACGGATAGCACGATCCGCACCCTTGGCCAGGCATTTACGCAAGCTTTCTTCCACGCGCTCAGGGCCAACGGAAACTGCAATCACCTCAACGGGCTCACTGGAAGCCTCCTTGATTTTCATGGCCTCTTCCAGGGTATAGTCGTCCCATTCATTGAGGTCATAGGTCAGGAAATCCTCATCAACATCCAGGCCATCGTCACGGATTTCAAAATCATCCTCCAGAGCGGCCACTTGCTTCACTGCTACTACGATCTTCATTACAACCTCCTGTCAAAATAGGATGGATGGGTGGCACTGATTAATCTTGTCGCCAGCCATTGATACAACGCAAACCGCACCCGGTAATCCGGGTCATCCCGCAAGCCCCATTTGTCCTGCACAGTCAGTTGAGGACAGGACACCAGCATCAGGCGATGAAGGTAATAAGGGTCTTCCAGCAAGGGCAACAAGGTATTGCGGGTTGCCTGGGGATTGAGGATGACGCCGCGCCGGATATCCATGTCGTCCGCATGCGCAAGCTTGCGCAATATAGGCTGCGGAGTGTGCATATTCACTGCAACGCCTGCCAACACGTCCACCGCACTATCACCCGCCATCCTGACCAGCATGGAAGTGGTAGCCGCAGCCTGATACGCCACTGCGGAACGCACCCAACTACGAGCGTCATGAGCCAGTGTTTTCAACAGCATGACCGGGCATTGCGGGTTGCGCGCCACGGCGCGGCGCACATCCTCGTCAATATCTAGCGCCAGCTTGTTCAGCAGCTCATGGCTGACAACCGGGTTACGCGCCAGCCATTGTCTGACCCAGGAGTCTGTATCCTGTGCCAGTTGTCCCATGCAGTCAGGGGTAAGATCAGGGCGACTGGCAATGGCACGGCGCACGGCATCTGAGGTATCTTGTGCAAGCTTGGCCACCAGCGCTGCTGGCAAGGCCGGATGTGCGGCAATCGCGGCACGCACTGCATTGTCTGGATAACCGGCCAGTTTACGTATGCGGGCCACCGACAGTTCCGGACGCTTGGCTACTGCACGCAATAACAGGCGTTCATGCGCATGCGCGGCCAGCTCTAGACAAGCCCGTGGACAATGGGGATTGGCAATGATCGCTGCCCTCACCACCGTACCACTCGCAGTATCGGTATGCGCGGCATAGATATCAGCCAGCATCCCGGCAGATGCTGCAGGATGCATGGACAGCTCCTTGTCGAAGCTACCAGGAAAGCGCTGATGCAATCTCTCCAGCGCCTGCGCTGGCGTATGCTGGTTACGCACCAGGCACTTGAGTACCACGTGGTCTTGCTCTTCCGATGCCATGCGCAACAGCAATGCCTGCGGTGCATGAGGATGTTGGGCCAGCAGGCCGGGCAATGCTGGGTCTTGTTGCGATGAATAATGCTGGGACAAGGTTTCGCCTGCGGTATTGCGATGCCTGACCACGCGCCGGGTCAACGGCATGTGAGGTAGTTGTGACAAGGCATCCAATACTTCCGCAGGCGTATATTCCCAGCGCGCCAGCATCAACACATCGCGACGTGTAGAGAAAATGCGTGCCCCCAATGAATTAGCCACGGGGTACAACGCCACAGCCGCATGAAAGTCATCGCCCGCCAGCACATGCTGCACCAGCTCAGGCAGCGTCGCGGGCACCATGGCCTCAGGCTTGCAGAGATAATGCAGCTGGCTCATCGTACTCCACACATTCTTCTATCAACTCGATCAGTTCGCGCACAACGAATTTACCTTCATAACCAGCAGTTTTCAGCGCATCCTCATACATGGTGAGATCCTTGGGGCAAGACACCACAAACACTTGCAAGCCCTCAATGCGTGCTGCCTCATGCATGCGGTTCTGCGATGGCTTTTCCGTGCCCGGCGGATCAGGAATCCAGATCCGGCCACCACCAGCGCCACAACAGAAAGAGTTGTCGCGGTTGCGCTCCATTTCCACCAGTTCGCAGCCCAGCATCTGCAAAATGTCGCGCGGGGCATCAAAACCGCGGTTGTAACGCCCTAGGTGACAAGGGTCGTGGAAAGTCACGCGACAATCCAGCGTCTTGCGCAAGCGCAAGCGGCCTTGTTGCAATAGCTCGCGCACCAGCGTGGTGTAATGCTGTATCTCGAACTCGCCACCAAAATCCGGGTATTCATTGCGGATGGTGTTGTAGGAATGCGGGTCCGTCGTCACTACGGAATTGAATTCGCAATCAGCTAGCGAAGTGATATTGGCAGTGGCAAGAAACTCATACAGCCCCTCCTCGCCAACACGGCGCACGTCGTTGCCGGCATTAAGCTCGCCCTCGAACAGCAGGCCGAAATCAACCCCGGCCTGATTCATCAACCTGGCGAAGCCGCGGGTGACTTTCTGGTTGCGCGGGTCGAACGAGGCATAGTCGCCGACGAACCACAGCAGGTCTACCAGCTCCTTGCGCGCATCCTTGATGGTGAAAGGTAAGTCCTTGGCCCAGGAGGCACGCTTGCGCTTGGATTCGCCAAATGAATTGCCGGTCTTATGGATGGTTTGCAGGGTTTTCTCCAGCAACGGCTCCATATTGCCGTCCTCCACCAGCTTGCGGCGCATCTGCACGATGATGGGCACATGCTCCACAGCCACCGGGCAGATTTCGACACAGGCCAGGCAGGTGCGGCAAGACCATAAGGTTTCCATGAACACTTGCCCTGGCCCCTTGCCATGCACGTCCAGCTTGGCCTCTTCTGGCAGGGTCTTGGCCTCCAGTGCCTGGTTGGCAAACTCCCGCAGCGAGAGGATCACGTCGCGCGGCGACAGCGGCGCACTCACAGCATTGGCAGGGCAGGCCTCATGGCAGCGGCCACACTTGGTGCAGGCATCCAGGTGCAAGAGCTCCTTCCACTTGAAATCGGTGATGTATTGGTAGCCCGCGCTTTTTTGCTCTTCTGGCACCTTGGGCAGGCGACGGCCAGCCAGGGGGTCGCGCAGCATGAGTGAGGTCGGCGCGGTGAAGATATGCTTGACCTTGCTGTAGGGAATCAAAGCGATGAACGTCAGCGCCAGCAATCCATGGAACCACCACAGGCCGCTACGGAGCATGGCGGCGGCATCCGCACCCATGCCCAGCCCCTGCATGCCATGGGCGAGCACAGCGCCCACCGGTGACCAAAAACGCACTGACCAGACCTCAGGCTGATCCGCCAACCACACCAGGCGCACGGCTTCCAGCACATAGCCGGTAATACCGATGATGATCAGGGTCCAGAGAAAAGCCCAATCCTCGCGCTTGTAGTCACTACGGTTGTAATCCGGGTCTTCCGGGCTGCGGTCTGGACGGGCATAGTCCAGCTTGGGCGGCTTGATCCAGCCGCGGCGCACCATCATGAACAGCAGGCCGGCAATCAGGCCGACGCCAGCCAGGTCTAGCACGAGGGAAAACCACAGGTAGAAATCACCATGCCAGAAGCGCCAGCCGAATAAAGGTGCCAGGATGTCGTATTCCAGGGTGATGGTAGCAGTGCCGATAAACAGCAGCACGAAGCCGAAAAAAATCAGGCCATGAGCGCGCCCAGCAGAGCGATCACGGCGCACCAGGGTGCGATGACTGGACAGGTCTTTCAACATGCGCTGCACGCCTGCCTTCAGGCTGGCCATGGCAAATGGCTTGCCGCGCCTGTATTTGCGCACCTGCACATAAACACCGTGCATGAACACGCCAATGGCGGTATAGCCCAGTAGATAAAACAGCGTAATCGACCAGGAGGCAAAGTCCTGGAACAAAATACGGGTGACGAGAGAAGAATCCAGCATAGCAGTCTCGATGAAGAAAAAGGTGATGGGCAAATGCCGGAGAGGGTGACCTCCCCGGCGCGCGTTATCAGACCTTGTACTCGATCTTGAACTCACCGCCCGGCATGTGGGCAGCGCCCCATACCGCTACCTCACGCTTGTAGGGCAATGGGTATTGCGGGTTAGCTTCCTCGATTTCACGGGCCAGGCGATGGCCGGTGAAGGTGGCATCCGCGATCAGGCGTGGCGCTTCTGCATCACCGATGAGGTAGACGGACTTGATGCCATTTTCCTCCCACTCAGATTCACGCGCTTTCAGCTCATTGAACAATCCACACTCTGAGTGACGGCCTGTGACCAGGATCAGCGAATCGAACTCCAGCCAGCGATGGGTCTTGTTGGCATCACGCGGAGAAACGCCAGGGCCACGATAGGTACGACGTGAGCCATCACCCCAGATGTTGTAGATTTCCAGGCGGCCAGGCTCAATACGCGAACAGAAATGGTCGCCCAGCTCTTCCACGCCCAGTTCGTGCAAGCGACGCATCATGTTCGGGTACTCCAGCGTGAAGTGCATGTAGTTGGCCAGGTGCACTCCAGAGACAAGCGTCACCTCATGCCCGGCTACAGCGAGCTTCTCGGCCAGGCTGGGGGCCATGAAGTAAGTATCCGCATTGAGGATGACCACGCGCTTGCCGATCGGCTTATTGCCCGCGAATACCTGTTCTGGCGTGAGCTGGTCGGCACGCGAGGCATCGGCACCGGGAATGGCTTCGTGGCTCAGGCAGTTGGTGCCGTCAGTATTCCAGCTAGCCCCGGTCGCGATCACTACCTTGTCCGCGCCATATTGCAGGATGTCATCTGCAGTCAGGCGTTTCTGCCCCAGGGCGATGACGGAATCCTTGTTCTTTTTCACCAGCTTGTTGAGCTGGGTTTCGCGGTAATCGCGGTGATAGCTCCACTCGCCCAGGCCTGGCAGGGTGGAAATGGTATTCAGGTGCCCGCCTATTTTCTCGGCGCTGTCGTACAAGTGCACGGTATAGCCGCTTTCCATCAGCACACGTGCGCATTCGGAGCCGGAAGGCCCGGCACCGACCACCAGCACGGCATCGCTGGACTTGGTCTTGCGGAATTTCTCCGGGTGCCAGCCACGACGGTACTCTTCGCCAGCGGTGGCGTTCTGGGTGCAGATCATGGGAGGCCCACCGATTTCCCAGCGCGAGATGCAGACGTTGCAGCCTATGCAGACGCGGATATCGTCGTAGCGGCCTTCTTCAATCTTCTGCGGCAGGAAGGGGTCGGCGATCGAGGGACGCGCTGCGCCTATGATGTCGGCATAGCCCTTGGTAACAATCTCGGTCATTTTCTCGGGGTCGGTAAAGCGGCCCACGCCCAGCACCGGCTTCTTTGACACCTGCTTGACGAACTTGGTCCAGGGCACTTGGTGGCCTTGCTGGTAAAAACGCGATGGGCCAGCATCCTCACCCCATTCGGCAATATCGCCGACATCGACGTCCCACAGGTCGACTAATGGATCAGCCAGCTCGATGAACTTCATGCCATCGACTTCCACCTCGATCTGGCCTGGGCCATAGACGGTATCCACGGCAAAGCGTGTGGCAATGGCACAATCATCGCCCACGGCACGGCGGACTTTTTCCAGGGTTTCCAGCCAGAAACGTGCGCGGTTTTCCAGCGAGCCGCCGTATTTATCGGTGCGCTTGTTGTAGTAAGGGTTGAGGAATTGCAGCGGCAGGTAAGAGTGGGCGCCATAGACGTAGACGATGTCAAAACCCGCATCACGTGCACGTTGGGCAGCTTCCACATAGTATTGCTGCACCATGTTGATGTCGGTCTGGTCCATTTCCTTACAGTAGCTCAGCGTTTCAAACTCGGAAGCATATTGGCTGGGGCCGCGCGGCGTCGCTCGGGACTCCATGCACGGCGCATGTGCACCGCCGTACCACATCTCGATACCAGCCAAGGCACCGTATTTATGCACCTCGTCGGTCATGGCACGCAGGTTGCGTACGTCGCCTTCATCCCAGATACGGGCAGACAAACGGTGCGTATCATCGGATTCAGGGTGGATGGAGCAGTATTCGGTATTCATCGCCGCCCAGCCACCTTCCGCCTTGACGGAACGATGGGCAGCCTGGAACCCGGGCTTGTCAGAACCAGCACCTATACAGTGTGGCACTTGATAAAAACGGTTACGCAGGGTTTTGGGGCCGATCTGGATCGGCTCAAACAGGATATTGTGTTTAGGATCTCGTGCCATTCTGACTTCCTCTCTTTAAACATGGGTTATGTCTTGTTGTAGGTTGAATTCTTCATGAGCGGCAGGATGGCTACAATTCTCCTTAGGGCTTACCACCTACGGAGTACCAAAATAAATTAAGCCATTGAATTAAATAAAAAACGGGCCGCAATAATGCGGCCCGCACTGGTCAAGTTATCAGTAAGATCGTGGTTTAGAGGCTATGGAAGAAGGCCACCACCAGCACACCTGCAATCAATGCTAGGTAAGGCAACACACCCGCACGCTTACCACCACCATCGTCATTGGCGATATACATATCCTCCAACATGGCTTTGGGGAACTGTCCCTTATCCTGGAAGTAATGCCGGAAGATAAAGACCGGGATGATGAGTGAGGCAAAGAACAAGCCTGTCTTCAATGTGCCATCACCCCAGATATCAGCTCCAAGGCCCATCAGCGCCAGGTTGACGAAGCTCAGCATGGTGCCCAGTGCCAGCAGAATGGTAGGTGCCTTGTAGGGGCGTAGCCAATCTGGCCGATCCAGACGGTGTATCCAGCCAGAATTGAGGTTGAGGAAGTTGAAGATGATGTAGCCCACATTGGATGCGGCCAGCACGAACACATAGTCTGACATCAGCAGTAATACCAGGTTAAAGCACAGGTCTGTCCACATGGCTGGCGTTGGTGCGCCATGCTCGTTAACGCGGGACAGGTACTTGGGCAACCAACCATCGACAGAAGCCTGGTACAAGGTGCGTGAAGAACCCGCCATGGAGGTCATGATGGAGAGCATCAGCGCCAGCACCAGCATGATCATGAGGATATTACCGATGACCTTGCCACCACCAATCATGTCGGAAAGCGCAGCAGCCACGCCCATACCACTGTAGATTTCCGGGGCCAGCATGCCATCATAGACAGCCGGCGTCACCACATTCCCTGCTGCATCCAACACGGCGGGCGTCACCAAGTGGCCCAACCCAAGGTGAGCCTGGAACGCAATCGGCACAAGAGTAAAGACGGCAATACATAACAGGCCTGAATAGAAAATGGCTTTGAAGGTATCGCTCTTGGGATTCTTGAATTCGCGTGTATAGCACACTGATGTCTCGAAGCCATAGGTTGACCAGGCAGCAATGAACAAGCCACCAGCCATCAGCTTCCAGCCCTCTATGCCCCACAAGCCGTCCACCACGTTGCCTGCATCGTCATAGGACAATGGTGCGATAGGCAGGAAATTCAGCTGGGCAACATCACCAGTGATGATGGGAATCAGCCCGATCAGCATCAATGGGATCAAGGCAGTAATACCCAAGACCATGGTCACACGTGCAGAACGCAGAATGCCTCCGTGCTGTACCCCAAACACTGACAGCAACACCGCAGCACCGACAATGAAGGTGGCATTGATACGCAAGGCCAGGTCGGACTTGATGAAGCTGAGATCAAGCAAGGTGATCTGCCAGGTATTGATCACGGCATCTGGCGGGAACATAGCATTGAGGATATAACCCGCTGCCAGCCCCGAGCCTATCGCCAGCACCGGCGACCAGGCAAACCAGTTACACCACACCGACACCGGCGCAATAAATTTGCTGTAGCGCACCCAGGCCACTGCGCCATACACCGATGCACCACCAGACTTGTGCGGAAACAGGCCGGCAATCTCGGCATAGGTAAACGCCTGGATAAAACCGAAACTAATCGACAACATCCACACCAGCCACGATGGCTTGCCCACCGTGGCCGCAATCGCCCCGATGGAGAACAACACCAGGGCAGGCACCCCACTCGCCACCCAGAATGCCCCCTGCCAGCCGATCTTGCGCAGCAGGGTGGAATTCTGGGCGGCTACCACATCGCCGGATAAATCGGCGGAAATAGCATCTACAGATGGATTACTGTTCACTTTGATTCCCCTTAGTCAAATGTCCTGTCGCTTGCCCATGCGATTCCAGCATGGCATACCAAGCCACAATGGAATGCATTTCATCCTGTTGAGCCATCGCCCACAATTCTCCCTACGGATTACTCCATAGTGGGTAGTCACTCACACCCAGCCACTCTCACCAGACTCACCGGTATTTTCTTGATACATCAGCAACCTGGAGTACTCCACAAGGAGTATGGCAACTCACCCACATAGCTGATTACCATGGCCAACATCTGCCATCGCCACCCTGGATACTGAACACTCACCCATGGAATACACTGCCTCACACCTGCCAGATGCCCTGCACAGGCATTACGCACGCAACCAGCGCTGGGGATTTATGTGGGCCTTGTGGACAGCCGTTCTATGGGGTGCATGGTATGTGCCGGGTACTGCGCTATGGTATGAAACGCCATATGCCGACATTGGTGAACACCAGCTTGCCCTCAGGCTGACAGCCACATCGGTCATGACCTGGATACACGCTATCGCCGTCTTCATATTCCTGCTCGTGTGGAATCTGGTGTTGGGCAAAGTGCGTGATTATGGACGCACCATCGTGCGCTTTCGCAGGATTTCAAAATGGTATGCCCTGGCCTCCCTGTGCGGCGGCCCCATGGCCATTTTTGGTTCCTATATGGCAATGGGCTTTGTCGGGCCAGTATTTGCCGCCGTCAGCTCTTTGTTTTACCCAGTGATCGGCGCGGTGGTGGCACGCTTGTGGTACCGCGAAAAGATTTCTGGCCGCACGGCACTGGGCATGGCCGTCATCATGATGGGTGGCTTGGTGGTCTATGGCCCTGGTTTGTTCACTGAAGTGGGAGCGGATAACAACCAACTGTGGTTGGGCTATCTGGGTGGCGTAATGTCGGCCATTGGCTGGGGCACGGAAGGCGCAGTTGCCGCCAGGGCGATGGACGTCACCGACCCGGACGTAGGCATCCACTGCCGTTTCACGTTTGAAATCCTGTTTTGGGGAGCGTTGATATTGCCAGCGCTGGCGCTGTTTACCTCGTTGCCAATCATGAGCCTGTTGCACGATACGCTCACCAACCCGGCGGCGCTATTGTGGATTACCCTGGCCTCGGCCTGCCATGCCTATTGCTACACTGCGTTTTATAAGAGCTTTAGCCTGATTGGCGTTGGGCGGGGCGAGGCCATTGGCAACCTCTATGCCGTGTTTGCGCTGATATTCATTGCCATGTTTACCTTGCAGATCCCGCCCTGGTATTTCCTGCTGGGGCTAGTGCTCACGGTCGGAGGCAGCTTTGTGATGTTCAGCGAATCGGCAGAAAGCGTGGCAAAACTACGTGAACATTAAACCAATCGCCATACCCAGCAAAACCAAACCATGAAACTATACCTCAAGGGATTTCTCCTGACGCAACTGCATCATCTCGGCGGCATGCGCGATACCCACTTGCTGGCGCTCACCATGCAAAGCTATTCGCTCAGCGACCAGTTCGCCCGCAATAGCCTGCGCATTGCCCTGGATGAACTATCATCGGCAGGCCTGGTACAGCGACAACACCCCGCGTTGATGAGTGAACACGGGCAGGAGATATTATCGTTTCACTACCAGCTCAGCGCTTTTGGGCTAGAACGCATGCACGATACCGGCTTGATCACCACCTCTTGAAACAAGGAAGAAGCAATGCAGACTTTTTGGGGATACGCAGGCGCAGACCTATTAGCGGTGGTAATTATCGGGCTAGCTAGCCTGGCCTGCCTAGTGTCTGCCAGGATCTTTGTCAGCCATATGTTCAAGCAACGCTAAGTAACTGAGCAAAACACACCTAACAGACACTAAGTCACCTGGTAAAGCTCGCGATCAATAAACCATAGCAAGGCTGCCGGATAGCGTGTAAACAGCTTGTGGTCATAGCCACGGTGTGCCGCCAAAATTTCATATAGCCGCACACCGTTGACTTTGGGATTAGCCTCCGTGATCACGATGGCTACCTTCTGCTCCAGAGAAACCCCCAGTGCCTGATTAATCTCCGGCAGGCTGACCGTTTCTTGCATACTCATGCCTAGGCTGGCATGACGCAGGTCAACGATGAGTTGAGCAGTGCCGTGCACTTGCATATCAGCCAAGGCTGCCATGATCATGGGCTGATATGCTTCATGGTTCAATACACCATATACCTGTAACCGGGTAACACCATGCTCCTGGAGATAATCCAGTTCAAACCGCATGCATCACCCTTACATCGTGCCAATCACGTTGATGAAGAAGCCACGGCTGCGGTAAGACAGGTTAGTCAGGTCATCAGAGTAGTTGGTGAAGTTGTAACCCACACCCGCCTTGACGCCCTCTGCCATATGCCTATACACCGCCAGCAATGCACCAGCCCGCGAATCCTTTGCCTCGGTTGCACGCAGGTTGCGCAACTCGACCACGGCATCCCACTCTTTCACAAAATGCCAATCGGCACGCAAGATCATGAGGTCAGCACGACTGGAGAACCATTGGCCATCTACCTTGCTATCCTTCAGCTCGCCAATGCGGAAGGCATACTTGGCACCCAGAGATAACCATGGCTTGACGTCATAGATGGTATCCACCGACAACACTTGGCTACGCTGCGCGTAATCCGCAGTAAAGCCAGAGGGTGATACTTGACCAGGAGACGGCAAGTTGTAAAAGTTGGTGTACTTGAACAAGGTGTTCCAGCGATCATTGTCGATCGGGCGATATGCCGCACCGGTGACAATTTCGTGGTAATCGCCGTCATAGAATGCCCCACGGCTGTTGTTGGACACCGACCAGTTGAGCTTACCCAGCAAGCGCCACTCTGGCGTGGCCTGATGGCCAAAGGTATTGCGGATCAGCCAGGTGTCGCGGTCGCCCGTGACATTGCTGGTTTCATCGCGGAACTCCAGGTTGCCGCTGTATTTGGTGTTGTCACGCTTGTAGGCCACCGAGAAGCTCACTGCCTTGCGCTTGATGTCGCCCGATAATGGATGTGACACCTTGCCTGCCTCGCCCTTGACGCCAAAATTCCAGAAATCGTTGGCGGCATAATCCAGGCCAAAGGCATTGACCAGGCTTTGCACACCAGAGCCATCCATGGTGCGGGTTTCGCCAAATACGCGCACTTCATCGCTGACGCGATATGAGCTACCCGTCACCCAGCTACCCTGACGGCCACGCCAGGCATTGTCCGGACGTTCATTTTCCACCAGATAATTGGTGTAGGCGTTGCTGCGATCAGACAAGCGGTAATCCGCGCCTATCTTCACACCGGGGCCGAGATTACCCTGCGAGCCTTCGGCAATCAGCTTCAGGCGGTCATTCACGCGCCAGCTCATCCCCATCCCGGCACGGTTGTTGTCTTCGCGCTCACCATCTCGCGCCACAGTACCCTGGACATAGCCATAGGCAGCCCAATCCTTCTTTGGCAATGGCTGACCGTCTTCCACCTCGGCATCGTGATCCACAGGGGTGTAATCCATGCGCACCTGCACATCGGTACGGTTACCATTGCGCGAAAGCACGCTGCTGGCGTTGGTGACATGCACGTTGCGATCGTCCTGACGCACGGCAACACCAGCCTGCCATTCAGAGTTAAGCTGCTGACGCACCCCGACTTCAACCGCTGTGCTGTCTATCGTATCGGCCTTGCGTACATCGCCCTTGGCATCGACAAAGGTATTGTCGGAGACTTGCACGTTAGCCTTGAAGCCATGCTGCTCAACTGCCTCGCCTGTCGTGGTGATCTGGCCTGGGCCGGAGAAACCACGCTCACGGTTTTGCATGTATGCCGTCACCTTACCCTTGGCCTTATCGGTCACATCGGCAAAATCAACCGAAGCCTCGACACGATATGCCTTGGCTGGCTCACCACTGGTGGTGAGGCCATTGAAGGCAAAGCCGCCATCCAGCGAGGTCTGTGCCCCAGCGCCAGCACCTTCGGAATGTGCAGCCTCCAGCTTGATGAAGGTGCCCGGGGTATAGCGCACTGTTGCATCCAGGCCGTTGAGCTTCTGCTCCAGCAAGCCCTGGCCCTGCTTGAAGCCAGTGATACCGATTTGCAGGTAATCATTCACCCAGTGCGAGACGCGGCCACCGGTGGAGAAATTATCCACGCGGGTCAGGCCAGGTACATATTCATAGTTCGCCACCAGGTAGAGCTCATTGCCGTTAATGGCGGCAGTGCTGATCATGCTGGGTGCAGCGCCGGTTGAACTCAACGCCTCGTTCAAGACGATGCGGCCTTGCAGGTAGTTGATTTCATAATCCTGCGCAGGTGTCAGCAATTTACGCTCAATCACCAGACCAGAATCACGGTCACGCACTTCCACCCAGACACGCTCAGAACCCATGGTCAGGGCCTGGTTGCGCAAGTAGTAGAGCGAACCGCCAGTGCCGCGGAACTCGTCACGCGCACCCAGGGTACCTGGGTCAGCCGCAAACGCATCTACCGTGGTGGCTTTCTCGCCATACTTGGTGGTGCTGTCAGAACGATACTTGGCATTGGCACCATAGAGGCCTCGCGAGTATTGCAATAGCTCGGTGCCGCTCCAGCTGGTCTTGAAGTTACCCCACATCACGTGCGAGTCGCCACGTGCCAACTTGACGTAGAACTTGCCTTGCGTTGGCGCATCATCCACGGTGGTGCTGTCATCGCCATACACCGGGTAATACAGGTCGGGGTTGATATTGCGCAACAGGTAGCGCGGATCCTTAGACGAGAAATTGGAGAACAAGTGCTCCAGTGGCTGCTCGCGCGTATCGGCCGCTGCCGTCAGCAGGTATTCTCCCTTGACCTTTCCCTTGACGTAAAACGCACCACGACCATCAATATGGCTGGAGCCGTCGTAATGCTGAGTATCGCCAGTCACCAGTTGCGCTGGGCCACGCACATTGTTCTTGCCTGCGGTGATGTCACCAACCGCAATATAGAACCAGTCGTCATCGGCAATGTTCAGATTACGGCGGAAGCTGGTGAACTCGCCATCAGCCTCCACCAACTTGACCTCAACGCTGTTAGGGCCGGGTGGCATGATCTGCTTGATGGCAAAGCGACCATTAGCATCCACTGGCACGTTAAGACCCAAGGTCTCGATACGCTGGCCAGGCTGAATGAAGCGGCCATTGACCGTCACCGTGCCACCCTTGACCGGGATATTGCGCAGGCTCAGGCTGTTTTCGCCATAACCTATCAGCTCTTCCTTGCCGGGTTGCAGGTCGCTCTCGATACGCGGCGTGGCATGGGAAAGGATTTCCAGCGGTTTCATCACCGTTTCATCGTAGCGCTCCTGGGCATCATAGACACGCAGCAGATACATCACCTGCCCGGTGCCTTCGACCTTGGCCTGCCATTTGGTTACGCCATTCCAATCCACGGGCAACACTGCCAGCGGTTTTTCCTGTGGCTGCTGGCCCGGCATGAACACGCGGATTTCAGCTCGCTTGATCCAGGGTAAGTAATTCGCCCAGGTGCGGAATTGCGCTTCGTCACCGCGCACCACGCCACGCGTGGTGTTCCACACGTTCATCTGTGGCAGGGTGGCGAGGTTATCGTAACGCACCTGGATATCAGCCTTTTCCAGCGCAACATCGGTACAACGCTGGCGATCAGCCTCCAGCGGGCCATCTTCAAGGCTCACTGGCTCACCATCAATACTGATGCGGAACGGCGCACCCGGCTTGGCAACAGTTGTTGCCTCGCAAGCACTGCGCACCGGTGGCGCAACAGCCACTGGTGCTGCCGGGATGATCTCCTGCTCGTCAAACCAGACGCGAATAATCACGCGACGATTTTGCGCCATACCTGCCGGGTTATCATTACTGGCAACCGGCTGGCTTTCGCCATAGCCGCGGATACTGAACTGACTATCTTCCAGCCCGAGCTTTTGCTTGAGGAATGCAGCGACTGCCAACGAGCGCGCCTCAGACAAGCCCTGGTTATCAACAAAAATCTTCTTGGCATTTAGTGACAACCGCTGGCTATCGGTATGCCCGGCAATGTCGATACG
The DNA here is from genome assembly GCF_054588515.1 of Methylobacillus methanolivorans. NCBI lineage: Bacteria > Pseudomonadati > Pseudomonadota > Betaproteobacteria > Nitrosomonadales > Methylophilaceae > Methylobacillus > Methylobacillus methanolivorans. Next base: position 554,612 of record NZ_BAAILT010000004.1, on the reverse strand, counting down.
CACATTCTGCTTGCCCTGCAATTGTCCGGCCAATTGTTCCAGTTCAGCCATTGAGCTGCTGGTGAGATCGGCCTTGCCGGATTCAAAGCGTGCAGCGCCATTATCTTCCACCAGTCGGCTGAACACCTGTGGCTCTACCTGCGGCACATTAGCCGCAGCAGCCCGCATGCGTTCCAACGCACTACTGCTGATGCCGGAGGGCAATGGATATGATGTCGGCCCCTGACGTTCACTTGGTGCAGGCATACCATGAAAATCCACACGGCTGTTATCGATACGTTTGCCGGTTTCCTGCTCAAAGTCAGGCGTAGGCCTGTCTTTGGTTGGCAACATGGTCGCAGCGTAGCCTCTATCACTGATCAATAACGACTCTGCATACGCTCCACCACTCATCATCACGCTTACGGCGATAGCAATTGCTCGCTTCTTCATCATGGCTGACCCTCCACTGCTGTCTCGATGATCAGCGGGAAGGCTGCTTCATCCTTATTGTTGTTATGTGTGTCTTTCCAGAGCTTGCGTGCAGCCTTGGCAACGCTTTCCAAGCGCTTCTTGGCAAGGTTTTCCCCGCCACCGCCCGGGTCATAAGCCACTCTCAATACCGAAGGGCGACCATCCAGCTGCTTGACCATGTCGGCGAATGCCTGCTGCCATTGGACCTGTAGATCAGTACCACCGGGCACGAATGCCTCGTCATTCAGGTCCAGGCGTACTACGCGATGCACGGTGGCACCGAAGTTCAGCTTGACCATCTTGCCTCGCGTGACACGCACATCCCGCGGGTTTTCAGTCGTGACGCGATAACCGGATGGCAAGGTGCGCTCATCCAGCTTCATGACGAAGTTGGCACCTCTATCCATATTGGGAATGTCGGCACAAGTGACATGGAAGCGACCTTCAGCATCGGTGGTGACCAGCAAGCCACGTGCTGTTACAACGCGCACATTGGCAATGCCTGGCTCACCTTGATCTTGGTAGCCGTTGGCATTCTTGTCGTCAAACACCTTGCCGATAATGTCGGAACAATCGAAGGTTGGGTCTGGCGTAACCTTGACCGTGGCAGAGCCGATATTGGACAGGATGCCACCAGTGTTCTGCGCCCAGGCCTGGTTAACGTACTGGCCTTCTCCCACACCGGTACCCACCACCAGGATCAGCTTGTAAACACGGGGTACATTGGCCTTGAAGAGCTGGCCCTTCCAGGTAATGTCACGGCCATTCACTTCAGGCTCGATACGCACGCCATCCGACGAGGCAGAACCGCCTCGGTACTTGAAGCCTGGCGGCAAACGGTCGGTCACATCCACACCGGCCGGGATGTCAATCGAGCTGGTGGCGGTAACGGTATAAGGTACCAGGTCGCCGCGCACGACATTCACTAGCGGCGTGACTTTTACAATCCTGATCAGGCCGCTACTACCAGGGTCCAGCGGGATATGGTTATTGATAACGTTGGCAGAAGCGCTATTCAGGTTAAAACTGTAGTAATACCTGGTGGCCGCATTTGCCAATGCACTACTGGCGTTGGCAAATGAGCCATCCGCACTAGTCACCGCACATGTTGCTGGATCATGCGGCGGGATAGTCGTCGCTGGCGCAGCATCATTCTGCTGCACCATGGCCGGATCAGGCGTAGCACCCACCTGCAGGGTGGCATTACACACCGGGATAATGCTGGATGACTGGTTCAGGTATCCAATCGGGGCAGTGATCGACAAGGTATACACACCTGCTGGTGAACCAGGGTTAAGCAGGAACTGGTAAGCACCATCATCTCCTGTCGTCTGCGAACCATTGCCGCTCACCACATGGATGGCTGGATTAAAGCCCGCAGGGCCGCTGATGGTTACAACAGCACCACGCACCGGCAAGCGCGTCACGGCATCATAGACAACACCAGCTGGGTCTAAAGGCAAACTGTGCTCGGTAACATTGTCACCAGCTTGCAGCGTAATGCCGCCCAAGCCACCTTCTGTCCTGATTGCACCCTTGGGGTTGGCTGTAGCATGCACGGTTTCATCGCTGAAGGGCTCGCCACGCTCGTTGGGACGCGCTTGCCCCCAGAGCAGGTTACCGACGGGATCGCGGAAGCGAACCTGGTAACCAGAGCCAGGCTGCAAACCGATAAAGCTGTAGGCACCGGCGCTATTCGTGGTGGTTTCAGCTATCTTGTCACCATTACGCAACAGCTCAACCGTCCAGCCAGCCTTGGGCTGGTCAGCAGTCGCAGGACTACTGCTATTAAATTGGCGGTCATGATCGCCATCCAGCCAGACATGCCCACTGATGCTTGCCGTACCAGCGGAGGTAGGAATTTCACCAAAGTTGTAGCCACTGCCGCTAGAGGTCAACACCACATTGAAGTTATCGGTACCGGCAGGCAGGATAGTGCCTACCGCATAGCCCACTGCACCCTGGCTACCCACCTGATCCTTGCCATCGTTATATCCCGTTGGCTGGGTTTCGGTAATCGTATAGCCAGCACTATTGGAACGCGGCAGGCTGGTAAAGATGTAACGACCATCGGCGTCTGTGGTCACCACGCAACTGGGTAAGGTACCGCCGCCGTTCTGGGTGCGAATATTCTGCAATACGGTACAAATATCCTCACCGGCCTCGGTCGTCCCTGACAGGGTGATGGTCACACCCGCGATGCCAGCCTCAAGATTGCCAGCGCTGCGGTCAAACAACCCATTATTATTGCTATCGACAAAGACATTGCCGGATAGCGAGAGGTTATTCGGTGCAGAGAGGTTGACCGTGGTCGTTTCACTCTCGCTGTTGTTGCTATTGTTGTTGTCATTCTCGTTCGCCATCACCGTCGCGATACTGTTGTACACATCCCCTGAAGATGGAGGTGCACTCAACATGCGTATAGTGAGGTAACGGTTACGGCTTTCAGCATTGTCGAACTCGGCCTCTGCACCACTATACGTACAGGTGATAGTCAGCGTGCTGGGGCCAGTCACACTGCTGCCAATGTTGTTACAAATACTATTGCTCAAGCTGCCGCCCATCGTCGCACTATCACCGATGAAGCGAATCGTCTTGCCCGCTGGCGGTGTAATGGCATAGGTAAATCGCACACCCGTTGCCACTGACGGTCCGTTGTTGACTGTGTTGATGGTGTAGATCACGTCATTTTGCGCATTATCACCACCATTGGAGCTGTCATATCCCAACGGATCAACGTTATCGATATTGTTCACCAGCAGGTCCACTGCTGCTGCCTGAATGGTCAGGGTGGCATTCTGGCTGTTATTGCCGCCATCGTTGTCATTGACGTTTTCTTTTGTAGTCGTCGTGATGCGGGCGATATTGTTGATTGCCCAGCTTTGACCTTCCGACTGGCCGGCCTTCCAGTTGGGCCTGACCAATACGGTGATCGTACGCTGCTCACCATTATTAAGGTTACCGCCCTGGCAAGACAGGGTAGGGTTGGAGCCGGCACCATAAGTCTGGCCAACGACCAGGCCGCTACATACCGGTGCACCCGAGGTCCAGCCAATTGGCGTAATACGCAATACGGTAAAACCAGGATCACCAGCCGCAATCGTAAATGTATCGCTTACCAGCACATTCGCCGCAGTGGAGGGTCCGTTGTTGCGGAAGGTTAATACATAGCTGACATCAGTACCGGCTCGTGCATTATCCGGCGTGACTATCTTTGAGACCATTTGCACATCGGCGATCGGGTCGATAATGACATCGACACCGGCAGTATTATTACTGGTGTTGGTATCACCCTGGGTTGTGGAAGACACTGTCGCGGTATTGCGATGGTTACCTGCACTCAACGGACGGCTGACCGGAATAACAAACCTGGCCACATCACCTTGCTTCAGCACCCCGGCACTCTGGGTACACTGCAACACAGAAGTGTCCACCAGCACACAATTAAACGTGGCGTCCGAACCATTGGTACTACTGACAGTAGCGATAGTCGCAAGTGTGGCTGTAGTATCCGCGCCTAGCGTAGTGCCTGTGTGCCAGCCAGGAATAGGATCGCGGACAACAATATCCACAGCATCCACGGAGTTGTTGTTGCGCACTTCCAAGGTATAGGTGAGTGTGGATTCGTTGAACTCCAGCCTCGTCACCTCATCCCCTGCTGTTGCAGCTGTTTTTGTGATCACGAGATCCACAGAGTTGCTTGGTGCCGTGACGTTTACAGAAGCCACTAACGCTGCAACTGGGAAGCAAGATGCACCTGACGTACAAGACACGGCAGCCTGATTACTTGTTGTGCCACTGGCTTTTGCACGCGTCACGATCACCAGATCCCGGCTGACGGCACCGACTGCGAGCGCTTGCGCATAGGTACAAGAGACTGAAGTGACCGTACTATCCAATGCAGGTATGGCAGCAGAGCCTCCGGCGACAGCATTGCTACAACTCCATGCACCACCATTGGTCTCGTAGCGAACAAACTCCTCATTGGCAGGTGTCTGTAGCGTATCTGTTGCAATAATCGTACTGCCTGCGGCAGCTACCGGGCCATCATTCGTCACACGGATAACATTCCTGATCAATGCGCCTTCTGCGACCACAGTTCCTGGATCTCGCTGCTTGGCAATGCGCAGCACCGAGCCATCTGGACCCACGCGCACATTGAGCGTTGATTGGTTATTTGAAAGATCAGGATCTGCTATCGCACCACCGGTTGCAGCAATCGTTGCAGTGGCAGGCAAATCGGCAGTAATCGCTGAATTTTCTGTCGGCGCCTTGGCGACAATCGTCAAACTGCTGGATGCTCCCACCGCATACTCACTTGGGTGCAAACAAGTCACCAGCCCTGCAGACTCGCTACAACTCCATCCGGCAGGCTGGGTAGAAGTGACAAAAGTGAACCCTGCTGGCAATTGATGCGTGACCGTCACACCACCACTAGCACCATTACTCGCTGGTACAGGACTAGGGCCTGCATTGCGTGCCTGCAAAGTAAATGTGACATTTTGCTCAGAGATCACCAGCAGGGTATTGGCAGTCTGGGTAATCTGTAAATCAGCCCCCGGGCTGATGGTCACTGGCGGATTGGCTGGCAATTGGTTGTTGTTGACATCCGGGTCAGCCGTGGAAGATGAAATACGCGGCGTGATCATGACATTGCCAGAAGTAACATCGACGACCTTAGTGACCAGGCTCAACCCACTAAATGTCGCACCAGAAGCCATGCTCCCAGCATAACGACAGCTCACGACCTGACCGCTGATCGTACAATTATTGAATCCACCGCCACTGCCTGAGACAAACTGCAGCGAAGGCGGCAAAGTCACCGTGACGATAGGATTCACCGCATCATTGGGACCGGCATTGTCACCGTCAATCGTCCAGGCAAAACTGCTACCTCCCACCACAGGGGTAGATGGCCCGGTCACACTGGTGATACGGACATCGGCGCCATTATTAATGGTGGTGTTTTGAGTAGAAGTATTATTGCTGGTACTGCTACCGGCGCTCTCATTCGTTGCCGAAATCGTGGCAGTCAATGCAATAGTGCTGGGCGTCGAGGCCCCGGTCGCCACTTGCAGTACGATATTAGAAGCGGCAGCGGCAGGGAAATTGCCCGTATACGTACACTCCATGTCGCTACCATTCAGCGCACAGGTGCCTCCTGCCATCGTCGCGCTTGGGATTGTTACCCCATTAGCAGAGGGGAAGCTCATCGTGACCACAACCCCGGTGGCAGCCTCACTGCCATTATTATTCACCTGGATCTTGTACTCGATGACTGCGCCACGCGGCGATGGGTCATACGCCGAATCATCAATACTGGACACCAGTACATCGACATCCGCCAATGCTGGCAGCGCCATCAGCGCCAGAATAATGAATAACATCTTCTGCCACATGAAATGGGCGGCCACAGATAAGCGCCTCAAGGCGCGACTGTCCGCTGCCGCCATCCAGGCAAATATATTGATCCACGATGAGTTTGCAGCCGACGCGACGGTAGGCTGCCATTGATTGTTGTCTTGCACAGATTTCTCCCAGATACCGCATATCTGTTGTTGTTTGCAGGCGTCTTGGCGACACCTTTTAAGGCTGGGAGAATTTATCGCTATTTAAAACAGGGTTCATTGACATTAACTCACACAAACTCACATTTTCTTGCTATTAGTCATGATGAAAAATTCATCAAATCCCTTTAAATTCAGCACTACTGCAGGGAATGAGCACAACAAGATACTGCGAATGCAATGTGAGGAAAGATTGTCAACAATAGTCAACGCACAAAATAGGCGAATTTATCCGCCTGGATCGGCGGATGGAAGGAGCTAGAAAAAGATATGGATCAGGTCAGCGTGCAGTCTGCGGTAAAAGAAAAACCGAAGCCTGGCAAAGCCTTTATAGGTAGTAACTCACCGGTAATGGCCTTGCCTTTGCGGCGAAGGCGCGAAATCATGACTTCCACGCGATGAAAATCAAAGTCATCCAGGTCACCGCCAAATGCATGAATAATATGGGCCTTGGGCACCGGCTGACCGCACTTTTCTACCAACCGACTCAAGAAAGCATATTCCTTGGGAGTAAGCGGGATAGAGGCATTGTCAGGAGATACCAGTGTCCAGTGTGTTTTACATAGTTTCCATGTAGGCAATGACTGTGCCGTTGTGAGCTCCACTGATGGTTGTGGTTGCCTTCTACGCTCGACCATCTTGGCCTGTAGACGTCGTGCCAGCGAGTTCACAACAGACGCCAACTCTTTCAGATCAACAGGCTTGACCATATACGCATCTGCACCATCGTTTAAACCTTGCACTCTATCATCGATCGCGCCACGCGCAGTCACCATCACAATGCCAATCTGAACTGAATTCCGCAAATGCTTGAGGATAGAAAATCCATCCTCACCAGGTAATCCCACATCGAGAATCACGATATCGTATTTTTTATTGATCAATTCACGATAAAGCGCTGTTGCATCTGCTACCCCCGTAACATCTATGCCGAGCGCACGGAGCCCCAACTCAGTCTCCTCTCGGAGATCAAGATCATCCTCTACAATAATGACGCGTAAATGGCTAGAGTAAGTCAATTGCGTATAAAATCCATCAATGTGCCTGTATGCAAACCAGAGTATCTAGACTCTTGATCAAGCTGTTATTACGACTGTTCATCACCCTGCTACTGATGCACTCATCAGTGGGCTTTGCCTTTCAGGTGCCGCACCCCATGCAAAAAGGTATCAACCTGGAAACAACAGGAGCGATATCTTATTTCCGTGATGCCTCTGGCAGTCTTACTTTGCAGGACATCATTGCCAAAGACAAAGCAGGCTCTTTCAAGCCATTGCCTCAGTATTGGAATGCAGGGTATACCGCAGACACTATCTGGATGAAGTTTACCCTGGATTTTCCTGCCACCGATAATAAATACTGGCTTGAGATTTCCCCTGCCACCCTTGATGATATTGTGCTGTACTCCCCACAGCAGAGTCATGGTTACTCCCGTATCCAAATGGGTGACCATTACCCAGCAAGTGAACGCCCCATTCTGCATCACAATTTCATTTTCCCGCTATCGCCAGATCCTGCGCACTCTGCGCAAACGTATTATGTCCGACTCAAGTCCACAAACACCATAACGTTTCAAGCCACATTGTGGCAGCCGCATATTTTTGTCAGCGATCACAGCCGTCCTGACAATCTCGTGGGTGCATATTATGGTGTGCGCCTTTTCCTGGCATTGTTTGCGTTCATTTTGTGGCTATGGCTGCGACATAATAGTATTTTCATACTCTATGCGCTGTATCAATGCATTGTCTGCTCTTCACAAGCATTTATTGGAGGGATGGCACAAATCACGCTACCAATCGCCCCTTTAACCATTGATGCATTACAAAAATCCACGAACTTCCTGCTCATGGCCACTGTATTATTCTTTTATGCTTCATTGTTTCAGCTTAAGCAGTTTCTTCCGGGCATATTCCGCTTGATACAAGGGCTCACTATTCTTGAGCTAGTGATCTTTACAGGCATCGCGACCCAAATCCTGCCCTTTAGTGGCCTCATGGCCAATATCTTGGCGCTGCTCAATATTGCCATTCTGATTTATTGCAGTATATGGCTGATCTACCATAAACATTTTGATTTCCTACTGTATGTCCTGGCTTTATGGGCAGGATTTGGTGCTTATGTTTTCATCATCCTGCAAAACTTCGGCATTGACATCGGCCCGCCCACCACCATGGTCAACCTGCCTATTGCCTGGTCTCTTCTATCCCTCATTCTGGTTACACTCGGCATTATCAATATTGCAAAAAAAGAGACGGAGAAAAAGCTGCAGGCAAAGGAACTCGCCCTTGAGCTATCTCAGGAGAGCAAACGAATACTTGATCAGCGGGTACATGAACGAACCCAGCAACTGGCACTCATCAATAGCAAGCTGAATGAAGAAATTACAGAAAGACAGGCCTTGCAAACGATGCTCGAAGACTCCCTACAGAAAAAACGGGAGCTGATACAGGCACAACATGATTTCTTTGCCATGGCATCCCATGAGTTCCGCACACCACTTGCAATTATTGACACCACATCGCAGCGACTTGCATTACTACAATCCCAACCAGGATTAGATACAAGCAACATTCTAGCCCCGGCACTACGCAAGATCCGGCGCTCCAGCCAACGCATGAGCCGTATCATTGATAACTTTCTCAGCACAGACAAAATTGAAGCAATCCAAGCCAACGATGGTTTTAGCCAGAAAATCCTCAACCTAGCCCAACTGGCCAAAATCTCAGTAGAACATTACCAAGACTTTAGTGACCGTCATATCACTCTGGAGCTTATCTCAGATCCTGCGAATGTACTGGTTGATCAGTATCTGATCAACCTGGTCATTTCCAACCTGATTGATAATGCACTTAAATACTCTCCCAGCGATAGCAATGTGATTGTGCGAGTGTTTCAAGGCCAACATTACTGCCACCTTGAAGTACAAGATTTTGGCGAGGGCATTGCGCCAGAATTACAAAACAAGATTTTTGAAAAATATGTCAGGATCAATGACAACACAACCGTTCATGGCACAGGCCTGGGCTTGCATGTTGCGCGCAGCATTGCAGAAAATCATCGGGGACAATTGATAGTACGCAGTACAGTGGAGGATGGCTCCTGCTTCCGCCTGACATTGCCACGCTATAACGACGAGATCACTTCAAAGAAAAACGGCGCTCAATGAGCGCCGTTTTAAACCACTTCAGACTACTAGCAATTACAGCTTGGTCTTGCGACGACGTGCAACAGCACCCAGAGCAGCAAAGCCGATCATCAGCATAGCAACACTGCTTGGCTCAGGTACAGCAGCCACAGCGATGGAGCCGCTATACAGACCACCAACAGCACCGTTAGCCACACCACTGACAGTCAGGTAATAGTTACCAGCAGCCAAGCTCGCGAAAGAGAACTCGCCACCAGCAACAGCACCAGCTAACCAGTTGTTGGATGCATCATACAGCTGGTAATTCAAATTGCTGATGTTGAACACGGAAACACCACTATTGCTAAGTGGAGAATTGGTCAACGAAAAATTCGCGGTGCTCAAATCAGCCAGAGAGAAAGTGTAGGTATTGGAGAAAGAACCAACAACAACACTGTCTACATAGGTGTTAAGACCATTGTTTAACTCACCAAGGTCAACCGTTGCTGCATAAGAACTAGAAGCTGCAACTAAGAACGCTGCAGGAACCAGGACGTTTTTGAGAATATTCATACAAACTCCTTTTTATGATTCATGTTGATGATATTCCCCCCAACACCAATTATACATTGATCAAGCAAATTTGAAAGAATTTATAGTTATTTTTATATGCACTATACATATGATTTATAAAATAAAAATGGCGCCATTGGCGCCATTTTTATTCTTCAGAACTCTAAAAACTGATCTGCAGAATTACAGAGTCTTGCGACGACGTGCAACAGCACCCAGAGCAGCAAAACCGATCAGCAACATTGCAGCGCTGCTTGGTTCTGGTACTGGAGTAACATTAACAGCAAAGCTGTAGCTTCCTCCAAAGTTACCAGCAGTAGTTCCCGTAACTTTCAGACTATAAGAACCAGCAGCTAACGCAGCCAAAGAGAAAGTTTCACCAGGATTAGCACTAGCCAACTCACCAGCAGTATTCCAAAGGCTAAATTTTGCGTCCTTGATATCTAATACAACAGCGTAAGGAAATGCCAAGTAAATATTATTGAGCGTTACATCAGTATCACTCAGACTTGGTAATGTGAAATTGAAAACATGATTAAACAAACCAACATCATTCACGCCCACATTGTACAGATTTACACCTTCTGTAATGGTAATATCTGTAGTGTTATTAGCACCTACACCCTGAAAATTACCCGTAGCAGCATTTGCACTGGCGGCCGCAACTATGAGCGCTACGGAAGCCAGAAAGGTCTTGATAAACTTCATGGTAAATCCCCTATTAATGGTCAGAGAGAAAATTTATTGTTCTACAACGTGAGCAAATTATATCAAGCTCATTTTTTTTGTCTTGGGCCCGAATGGACTAATCCAGGCAATATCCTGGAATAAGCTTATACAACTCAAACATATACAAAACAAAAACGGCACCTTGCGATGCCGTTTCAATTCATCCGAAAATGAATTACAGGCTCTTGCGGCGACGTGCAGCTACACCCAAAGCAGCAAAACCAACCAACAACATTGCGATGCTGCTTGGTTCTGGTACAGCAGCGATGGTAATGCCACCTGCATACTGACCACCAAAGTCACCATCAACAATGCCAGAAATACGGATTTGATAGATACCAGCGCTCAAAGAACTCAAGCTAAAATTATTACCAGCTTGTAAAACTGTACCTTCCTGCAACAATTCATGTTTGAACTCGCTGATATGCAAGAAATTATCGACACCCACTGTATAGTTGAGCACACCAGCACCTACAGCAGCGCTGTAGTCACCACTCAATTCAAATGTAATCAAATTGGTGAAGAAGCCAGGAGTATCAATAACACCTGAATGATAAGCTGTCTTACCAACTGCTAACACACCAAGGTCTTTATCAGCAGCCTGTACACTGGAAGCCGCAACTATGAGCGCCACGGAAGCCAGCAAAGTCTTAATGAACTTCATAAAATCCCCTAAAAGTGAACAATTAAATTATTGCTTTAAAACTGTGCTCATTATAAATGATGCACTTGCTTGAAAGCACCGTATATTGGTGCTTTCACGATAGTCCATTAGGACTAATCCTCTCAACTACGATCCAGATTAGAGCTTGAACTTATCCCTGCGACGGCGATAACTGACAAAGCCCATCAGGATGAAGCCTGCCATGAGCATGGCGTAAGTCGATGGCTCAGGCACTGCCGCAATTGCCAGGCGATACAAGGATGTGGTTGCCGTCCCTTCACTGGCAATCACGAGATAGTATTGTCCATCATGAAAATACCCCTTGAGCCCTTCCGGTGCCACATCGCCATCAGTGATGATCATGTCTAGATAGCTCACCTTGAGCGGATCGGTAATGTCATAAATGGCTATCGCTGATTTGAGTGTGCGTTCCAGGCCAATGAATGCAATCGTACGGCCATTGATCTCGAGCAACTCGACACCCTCAGGCTCCACGCCCTTGTCATCGCTGCGACCATCGTCATACAAACCAAGCTCAATCGCCTTGGCATCCAGTTGATTTCCACTATCAAATACCAGGTTGCCGTATTGATCACGGATCGAGAAAGAACGCGCGCCGAAGGTTACGACATCATCTGACTTGGTATCTGGAACGGCAATATTCAGCCGACTGGCATCTGTTGAACCTCCTAGACGCTTCTTGTCGGCTTCATCCTCACGTGTATCACCTTCATTTGCCAATACCACAAAGGTTGTCCCATTTGCGTCGTAGGTGGCAATGCCATCAGGTTGATATAGCCCTCGCGCATTGACTGGGCGTAATTCAACCCGTCCGTCACGATCTGATGGATCAATGTAATTGCCTGGCGCACTGAAATCTTTGGTGCCCAAGCCGATCACATGCTCAGCCTGATTGGTATTGAGGTTAATCACGCCTAGGCCATTCGCCTCCTGCAAGGAGACAAATGCCTTGGTGCCATCGCGACTTACTGCAATGTACTCAGGCTCATAATCCATTCCAGCAATCGACTTAGGTCGCAGATCACTACCGGATACCGGTGCCGTATTGAAATTAACGGTAGCGGCAACTGTACGATTGTTCACATCAATGATGCTGACGCTACCAACCGGATCATAACCCTTGTAGTTGGTAGGTGTGCCTTCATTTGCTACCAGAAGTCGCTTACCATCAGGGGTAAATGTCACCATATCGGGCAAGGCACCTACGGTGATGGAGTTCACACCACTGCTCAATGCTCGTGTAGTGGTATCAAATAACTTCACTGTGCCAGGCTGAGTGCGGTCAGCCGTATTTTCGATTGCAAAGGCTGCGAGACCATTATGGATAGCGACGCTGTTGATGCTACCGTAAATACTGGTATTGATATGTTGTAGCAAGCTACCAGTAGTCGCATTGAGCACGTCGACTCCCTTGACGCCTGCGACCCAGACCGAATTGGTCAAATGATCAAAAGCAACGATTTCGGACGACTGACCAGCGACACCAGTATTGGCATGGTTGTATGTCCAGAGTTTTTCCAATGCATTCAACGGACTTGCGGCACTGCCAATTGATGGCAACAATGCCAGCGCAATCGCTGCGGATATCATGCTTTTCTTCATTTTTGGTTCCCTATCATTGACTTGAATAGCTGCGCAGGCAGCACCGATTTCTTGCCAAGTATTCTAGAAACTCAATATGACAGTTGAATGTGGCGCCATAGTCCGATTGGACAGGATAGATACTCCACGCCTACAGATGCCACCATGCTGATGATCGATGGCAAAAAAATCCCGGTCAACGCCGGGACAACGCGTTTGCTCTGAAATCTTGCTTGATTATGGCGCTAGATCAGCGTGGCCCAATTTGGCTTCATCAATCTTATCTTTGTAGTCTTGCAGGATATTCTCGATTTCCACACGTTTAAGCTGAGTAAAAGGCTCGTCACGCATCACCTTCTGGTAAAGGCTGGGCTTTTCATAAATCTTGATCAATTGCAGCCCAAAGTCATACAACTTGTCATTTTTCTCTCGACTGGCAGTCAATTGCTGCTGCTTTTTCACAATCACGGCCTGCATATTGCTGCGTTCAGCCTCTCCCTTGCGGATCACGTCTTGCGCACTGGAAAGTTGTTGTTGAATATCCTCCAGCTTAGCCTGCAAGGCTTGGTTCTGTGATTGTGCCTCTACCTTTTCCTTACGCAGCGTCTCTAGTTCGCTACTCAATTGTGAATTGCGTCGGTTAGCACTCGCCACACTGCCTTTCAACTCATTGCTTTTAGCCTGCTCGGCTTCAGCTTCTTGCTTAAGCTTGATCTTTTCCTGCTCAAACTGAGTTTGCAACTGCTCTTTTTCCGCCTGCACCTGCTGCATCATCTGGCGCATGCGACGCTCTTGTTGCTTAGCAGCCTTATCTTTGTCGGCTGCCATCACTGGTAAAGCCATAAGCACCAATAGGAACAAGGCAAGCCAGCGGGTATATGGTGACTTCATTAAACTAAGCATGATCAGAACCTGGCTGTCAGGTCAAAGAGGAACACATCAATGGACAGCGGCAAACCGCTTACCTCACGGGTGCTGTACCAGCGCGCTGTAAACGAAGTGTTCTTGTCTAGGCCATAGCTGCCACCCAGAATAGTACCCTTGGCATTGGTACCGCCCAGGTTGAAGTCGGAGTCGTTGAAGGAGTCCATCACTGCATCGGCCTCGATGCGCTTATAAGCACCAAACACTTGCCAATCGTGACGGTTAGCCACATCCGGCATACCCACCGTCAGCTTGACTTGATAAGCATCGGTTTCCTTGTCATACAGCCTGCCGGTACGGTTGTAGATCTCCTGACGGTCAAACGCGATGTTGCGAGCATAATCACCTTGCAGGATGACATGCACGGGATCAAAGGTTGCAAGGTCAACCTGACCAGTCAGGTTAAGCACCTTGAACTTGGATGCCAGGCCACAACCACTACCACTGTAGCCTTGACCACCATTGGCAAGGTCTACCAGGCCGCAACTGGCATCGCCATTCTGCAGCACATCAAAGGTGTTGTTACCCTTCTGGCGCCAGGGCATTACGCTGGCGTTGTAACGCGTATCCACACCATCCTGGTTATTGCGTATGCCCTGCACTTCCTTAAAGTCATACAGTGCCAAGCCAGCCTTGACGCTGGACTTGTTAGGGCTAATCCACTCCAGACCAGCTTGGGCACCCATGAACCATTTATCCTTGGCCTTATTGAAGGAATTCTTGTGCACCTGGTCAATCGGGAAAGCACCAATAGTACCGAAGCCTGTCACACTGTCATTCAGCTTGGGCGTAAAAGTCACGGCCGCACCATCAAACGCCAGCGAGCGATCCCACACCATATCGGTTGAGAAGAAAGGATTGGCAAAACGGCCAGCGGTAGCCGTCAACCAGGAATATGGCTTGGCCGTGACGAATACCCGATCCAGGCCCCAGTCGAGCTTGGCCTGACGAATCTCGATAGACTGGTTGGGAGACAGCGGGTTATCCATGTGACCAGTCGTCATGCGGATACCGGCCGTGAAAGTATCACTCAGCTTGGCATTGATGCCAAAACGCGCACGCACACGGTAGCGGTTCTGGTCGTCAGTACTGTTGGCAATCATGGCCTGGCGACCCGTATTAAGGCCATACTGAAACTCCGGCAAGTTACGTGCAGAGAACCTGTCAGGCTCATAACGCAGGCGCACATCACCCTCGAAAGAAATGCGATCCAGCCAGCTTGGCAGTGCCAGGCGTTCGCTTTCTACATGATAGTTGAGCTTGGCCATCACATCCTTCTCGATGTCGGCGCGCAACTGCTGTTTTACAAACTCCGGCACATACTGCACACGCACTACGCTACCATCCTGCGCCGTGGCATCAGCCACCCCTGCCACGGCTGGCTGAGCGTTCGACTCTGCCGGAGCCTGCTTGGCTGCCTCAGCCTTGCGGATCAGCTCATTCGCTTTTTCCTTGGAAAGTATGCCCTCCTGTACCAACGCCTCAATCAGCCCTACCGTGGTACTACGCAACTGTTCCAGAGATTCGCGCTCCCCCGCGCCTGCATTCGATGCCAGCAGCATCAAGCTCAAGGCCATGGCTACCGGCTTCATCATACGTACTTCTGTTTTCATCTTGTTTGCCTCAATCTAAGCCTGTATGGCTTGTCAATTCCCTAGTTGCTGCCTCAACCCATGTTCTTGGCAGTAATCCGCAACTTCACTGGCTGCGGCATATCTTCCGGCGGTGCCTCTGGCATGCGTTTGATCGACTGCAAGGCTTTGCGCAACAATCCATCCTTCTTTTCCTCGCCACTGCCGTTCAGCAACTCGATCTTTTCCACGCGACCATCCTTGGCCAGCCATAGCTCAACCACGATGCGGTACTGCTCCTTGGCCAGCTCAGGCTGTTCGGCAATGGCATTCTCGATGCTCGACTTGATCTGGTTGGTATACCAGGCATAGGCCGACAATCCCTTGCTGCCGCCGATCTTCACACCCACATCGCCACCGCTGTAATCACTGGTGACCTTGCCCGCACCGAAGGCACTGGGCGCATCACCCGCCTCCCCTTCCATCTTGAGGTTTTGCGGCTCAGGCGGTGCTTCCACCGGCTTGGGCTGCTCCACCTTAATTTCCTTCGGCTCTTCCTTGGGTTGTTCCTTCGGTGGTTCCTTGGGCGGTGGTGGCGGTGGCGGAGGGGTATCCGGCAATAATTTCACCGTGGTAACGGGTGGCTTCTTCGGGCCAGGCTTGCTCGATAACAGGCTGTAAATCCCGTAACCCAAGGCCAACATCACCATCACCCCAACAACGATCCACACCCAATTGGCCTTGCCCTGCTTTTTCATCTCAGCCATCAGGTACCTATCCTCGAGGTCACTAGGCCTACGTTCTGTATTTCCATACGCGTGACCAAATCCACCACCGAGACAATGCCGGCATATGGTGCACGCGCATCGCCCTTGATCATCACCGAGAACTTGGGGTCACGGGCACGTGCGGCGTTAAGCTGGCTTTCCAGCTCAGTCAGGTTGACGCCTATGCCATTGAGCAACAGCGTGCCACCCTCCTGCACCTGCACGATCTTGACCTCGTGCTGCTCGGTACTCGGCTTGTTCGAGGGCTTGGGCAGGTTCATGGTCAGCCCCTGCACCGAGGCCGTGGTCATCAAAATAAAGATCACCAGCAGCACATAGGCCAAATCCAGCATCGGCGTAATATTGATGGAGTCGTAGGGTTTGCTGTCGTCTTGAACCTGCATGGCTAACCCTCGGCTTTCTTGGTCACCAGGCCCACTTCCGTGATGCCCAGCTTCTTGCATATTTCCAGCACGGCGGAAACCTTTTCGTAATGCGCAGCGGCATCGCCCTTGAGTACCACGGGCAATTCCGGATTGTTGGCCTTGTACTCACCCAGTCGCTGTTCCAGCGTCGCCAGGTCAACCGGGTAGGCATCCAGGTATACATCGCCCTCACCGGTGATGGTGATGCCACGTATATCCGGCTTGGCTAGATTGCCAGTGGCGCTGGTCTGCGGAATTTCCACCTTGACGCCCTGTACCGAAGCTGTGGTCATGATGATGAAGATCACCAGTAGCACATAGGCGAGATCAAGCATGGGCGTGATGTTGATCTCGTCATAGGGCTGGTTGTCTTCCTTGATATCGGCCATGTGCGCTCCGCTTACTTGCCGTAGAGCTCAGCCACGCGGGTGATGTATTCATCCACGAAGATCTGCATGTCGGTATTGATGTTCTTGATGCGGCTGGAGAGATAGTTGTAGCCAAACAGCGCTGGAATCGCCACCGCCAGACCAGCAACCGTTGCCATCAACGCTGCAGCAATACCCGGCGCAATGGCGTTGACGTTCACGTCACCCGCAGCGGCAATTTCCGCAAAGGTGATCATCACACCGATCACGGTACCGAGCAGGCCCAAGAAAGGACCGCCGGAAATCGCGATGGTCAGCAGCACGATATTGCTGTTGAGTTTTTTGTTCTCGCGGATCAAGTCAGCATCCACCGCAGCCTTGATCGCATCCAGCGAAGCACCACTCAGGGACAGTTGACCGGCTGCATCATAACGCTTGCGGATCTCACGCAGGCCAGCAAGATAGAGCCGCACGACCGTAGAATTTTGCGTATCGGCGCCCTGATCAAGCTGCAGCAATTCAGCATGGCTCGCATCATTGAAACGCTCAATAAAGGCACGGTTGGCTTTGTCATTACGCGTAACCTGGCGTGCCTTGGCTACCATCACGGCAGCACTGATCGCAAACATGACCGCAAGGATAATAATGACGACCCAGGCATCCACCGTCAGGCTGTGGAAAAGCACCATAAAGTGCGAGCTACCGCCCTCTTCTTCCTCGTCACCTTCGGCGGCACTGACCTTGATCAGCTGACCATCCATGCTCTGGCCGCTGGCAGCTGCTTTGATCCAGGCGGCGCTACGTGCAGCCGAGGCCAGCTCCAACTCGTCCAGTTCACCCTGATAGCCATTGCCTATATTCACAGCATCCTGCACTGCTGGCAGGGCAGCCGCACCGTTGGCAACTTCAGTACCATCGATATACAGGACAGCCTTGCCGCCAGCCACAGTTACAGCAACATGTTGCCAAGTCCCAGGCTTGAGTTCACCACCCGCCACGACGGCGCTACCATTGTTGAATTGCAACTTGCCAGCCGCCAGGCTGATGGTCACAGCACCTTGCTGATACAACGTACCTTCAGCCGCACCAGGCTTGAGCCAGGCGCTAAAGGTAAAACCTTGCGTATCATTGAGCGCGAGCGCCGGATTGGCAGCCAGCACCAACTGCTCGCCATTCAATATGGCTGCTTCACCGATCAGGGCAGCCTTCTGCACCGCCACATTGCCTGTCGCCACCAGCGCACGCTTGCTATCCTGCAGCAAAGTGCTTTCGGCAAAATGGAATATGGCAGCGGTCACAGCATCGAAACTACCCGCCGCATCAGCAGCCGAAGTTGCGGTTTCGTTACCGGAGTAAAGCCAGATATGCGCATCCTTGGCGGCAGGATCAAGCTTGGGCAGCAAGACCCAGATCACAGCCAGTTCATTCACTGAATCGAACTTCTCGATATGGAATTTCAGTTCGGTCTTATCATCACCTGCCACTACACGCAGATCGGAACCATCAAGATTGGCACTAGAGAAATCGAAATTGCCGGAGTGCAGGCGCAAAACCACAGGCACTTCGGATTCGGCTGCAGGGATGCCTACAGCATTGATCGTGACTTTGGCGCGGCTGCCCCATGCTTCATTCCCGCCTTCATTCCAAGCGGCATAGACCATGCCAGGCAGCAACATCAGCAGAACTACTAACTTTCTCAACATCGAACCGCGCTCCAGGACAAAGCGCGTAATATAAATTTCATGTGTGACTTGCTAGTGACTTGTACGTTAAATTGCTGTGTCACAAGAATGTAAAAAGGACTAGGAAAACCTAGTCCTTTTGACTTGCTCCATCGCTTAACTACTTCACGATATTGCCAAGGCCGAGCACTTCAACCGACACAAAGGATGGCAATATATTCTTTGGCGAGAAGTCCTGGTTTTGCGGCAGATTCACCATATCTCCCAAGGAGGCGGTTGTAGCAGAGGCCACATTAGAAGTACCTGTCAACGAGCCTGCCAGCGTTCCCATCGAAGCCAACGGTACACCTACAGTCGTGGTACCGACGATATTGCCGGCATTCAGCACGCGATCAGCCACCGCCAGGATACGACCACCGGCAATACCCGCTTCACCGGCATCCAGCGTACCGCGCGGTGTAATCAGCGCAGTGGTGACATTCTCCAGGCTAGGCGCTTCCAGCGGGCCGCTTGGGCCATCCGGGTCATACGATTGCACCTGGATACCGCTACCGGCAGAAGCCCCCTTCATGCGGCGCGTCATGTTGCCCCATGCATCGGTGAAGATTTCCTGTTCCGGCACCGCCACCGCACTACGCGAACCCTTACCTGCATCGATATTGCCGTTGTTGACCCATATCGTCATATCGTTGGCAAACTGGGTAACCACGCGCGACTGGTTGACCTGGAAATTGGTCTCGGCGAAGGCGCGTATCTCGCCACCATTCTCGGTGACGATACCGTTGCCCGCACGCACCGCACGGCCCGGGATACCCACGTTGACCATGCCACCCGGCACCAAGATGTCGATGCTGCCATCGCGCAGGGTGTTGATCTTGCTGTCGAACAGCGTGAGGTCACCCTGGTATTCAATATCCCGCGGGAACAGCATAGCGACTGCATCATCGCCACGCTTGTGGCGCACCACGCCAGCCAGGCTTTCGCCAGATGCCTTCAGTGCCGCATCGGCCTCACCGGATGCCAGCAACTCGGAGGAGTAATGGCGGTAGGCAAAGATGGCCTGCTTGTCGTGATCCAGCGCCAGGTATTTCGTCATGGCCTGTTCTTCGGTCATGCCAGGGGTGTTGTCACCCAGATCGCGTACATACTTGGCCACGGCCTTCAATGTCGCTTCACGATAGGCTGCCATGCCTTCAGCATTACCTGCCAGTACCGCAGGGCCATCACCATTCGGGTTAATGTAGGCATTGATATAGTCTGCCAGTTTCGGCCCGCTGCCCACGCCAGCCAATACGGTAATAGAAGCACCAGTGTCAGGCAGATAGCTATTGATGGTGTTAGCCACACTATTAAGACCACCGCTGGCACCCAGATTGAAATGACGCCCAGCCTGGAACAGGAAGTTACCCGGGCCAGCCAGGTTGTAGCTGGATTTCACCTGTGAGGTTTGCAATATGTCGCGCCCTGCCTTGACGATGGTCAGGTCGCCAGCTGACAGGTTCTGTAGCTGCCCCTGGAAAGTCAGGGTGGTACCAGTATTCGTCATGATCTCGCCAGCGCTAAGGTTGAGGATATCCAAGCCAGCAATAATGGAGGCAGCCTTGGGCAGGCTGATGTGGGTCGCCACATCTTGCTTGCCGATAGTGCCATCCCTGGCCACGATGACCACTTCCTCACGGTTGTTGGTATGCAACGGGATTGTCGCGTGATTGAGTTGTACATAATCGGTCAGCTTGCCAAAACTGTTGGTAGCATCATTGAGCGCCCTAACAGGTGAAAGCACCCCAGGCAACTTGGCAGGATCTGCATCCGACATGATGATGAACTTGGATTGAATGTCGTTGGCCGCCAGCAAGCTGAGATTACCCAGGGACGATGGCATGAGGATGAGGCCCGAATCAGTGAACGCAGAGATTCCACCATTGTAGGCTGTCACACCCAATGTTCCCGGCAACAAGCCTAGACTGGCACGGGCGGATGCCATATTGGTGGAATTCAAGGCCGTGCCGGTTGCAGTCGTTGCAATACGACTGGTGATCGCGGTTCCCACGAAGAAGTTGCCAAAGCTGACATTACCGGTCAATGCAGTAATGTCCAGTGCAGCACGATCAGAGTACGTATTGAAGAAGGCATTGAGGCCAGTATCAGAACCTACCTGGGTGCCAGGCGCGTTCAGGTTGGCCTGGACAAACAGCGTGGGATTGAACACAGACTCGATGAAGACATTGCCAGCTGCTGCTACCGTCGCCGTTGCATCCTGCAAAGCAATCACCGTACCAAAGGTGTTGCCGGTATTGGCAATATCTCCACCAGCTTCCAGCGTGATGTCACCACGGCCTGCGTAGTACATACCATTATTGATATTGCCTGCGGCACGGACATTGATGTCACCACCGCCATCAATGCGGTAATGCGTAGCGTCCACGTAGCGGCCAGTCGTGGGGACGGAGACCGAGAGGTTAGTGATATTGCCACCCGCATTGACGTTGACATTACCACCACCCAGTGCCGCCACACCCTGCCTGAACTGGTCAGGGCGCAGCCACCAGCTGGATTGCAGGTTGTTGATGCCGCCGCCCTGACGGAATAGCCAGTTATTGACCATCTGTTGCTTGCCCATGGCATCTAGCAAGGCACCGGTAATATCGCCACCGGTGTTGATGGAGATATCACCACCATTGGTGAGATAGGCATTGCTTGCAGTATACTCTTCGCCCGCTCTCGGAGGAGTGAAAGTGAATCCGGTAAGTGTGGGTGCTTGCTGACCAGCGGTATAAATCACCGAGGTAGCATTGGCCAAGGTCAGGTTGCCTGATGCAGCAATCTGAATATCACCAGTCCCATTACGTATCATTTTGCCGCTGGCCAGATTGATGTTGCCAATACTGCTGTCAGTCAGCGTCGTCATGTGATTGACAGCATTCATGTCGGCACCCGCCACCAGGTTGATACTCCAGGATTGCCCGGTTCCCACTGTGCTAGTTGTTGCCACACCATTGAAGCCATCGCTGATCGTGCCATTCACGTTAAGATTACCAGTGCTGCGTATGGTCAGGCTGCCATCGCGCCCTTGCGACAATGTAGCCAGGTTCAGGTCACTGCCTATCGTCGTGGTACCAGTGGTCCGGATCTCGGTATGCGGCGCGACAATCACCGCCAGCCCATCGCTGGTCGCCTGGTAGGTATCTGCGGTAGTGGCTGCCCCACTGTAGAATGCAGTGGTGTCCGCACCCACTGTAGCCAGCGTGGCGGCATTGATCGTGCTGCCACTATTGATAACCTTGAGCGACTCCAGCACCACCTTGCTGGCACCGGTAATGGCCGCAGGAGCATCGGTCGCCACTTTGAGGCCGGATGCACCTACACGCTCGGCGCGCATGGTGACTTCACCCTTGGTATTGCCGCTGACATCAATCACGGCGGCATCCGCCAGGCGCTGGCCGCCGGAGAAGACTTCAGCATTGATGGTGCCGGTATCGGATGAGAGCAGCACATCGCCGCCCTTGCCATCGCTGGCTTCAGCCTTCGCCAGCACCTTGCTGCCAGCCTTCAGGTTAAGGTCATTGTGCGCAAACACCTTGACCTTGCCACCCTGCTGACCGCTGGCATCCAGTGTGCCGTGCAGGTTGAAGCTGCCATTGTCGGCGCTGAGGATGATGTTCTGCGCTTTCACCACATCGGCTGCGGCAATGTTGAAATCACCATCGCGCAGGCGCAGGCTGCGGGTAGCATCAAAGCCACCCGCATTCAGTGCTGCATTTAGGGTGGAGAAATCGGTAATGCTCTTGCTATCCAGCAGGAAGCTGCCGCCCGTATTGCCCTCGGCAGCCTGGCCCTTGAGGCTGTTGGCTGCCACTTCCACGCTGCCGTTCCTGGCGGTCATGGAGATCGTACCGGCATTACCGCCGCTACCGCCGCTCACATTCACGACCGCACCATCCATGACACGGATATTGCCCTGGTCGGATTGCAGTGCCACCAGCCCGCTCGGTGTATGCGCAGTGTACTTGTCAAAGGCCACGGCCTTGGAACCGGCATTGATATTGGCACCTGCCACTACATCCAGGTTACCCTGCGTGGCCTTGGCCTTCAGCTGGCCTGCCAGCAGCTCGATATTGCCGCCCAGTTCCATCTCTCGCGCCGTGAGGTCCAGCTTGGCACCTATGCCGTTGCTGGCCTGGGTAGGCTGGCTGCCGTTACCCGCAAGGCTGAGGCTGCCCTGGCTGGCATTGACGGCATAGTTCGTACCGGTTGCCGCTGTTACACGCTGGCTGGACAGGCTGACCTGTTGTGCCGAGATCGCCAGTGCACCGTTACCGGAAAACACGGTATCGCCCTCGCTATTCATCGCCACCTGCTCGAAGCCACCGATATTGAAATTGCCGGCCCCGGCTGGCGAGGCTGCACCCTTGCCCTCGATGGCAATGCTCTCTGCATTGATGTTGAGCTTGCTACCCGCGACATCGCTGGCTGGCGTATAAACCGCACCCGTGGAGTTTCTCAGGGTCAGCTGGCCGGTGGTCAGGGTAACATCGGCGTTGCCTGCCACTGCATGGCCGCTGATGCCGGCGGCATTGATGGTGATATCCAAGTTTGCGTTACCCAGGCTGACATCACCATAGAAGTTGAGGTTCTGGCGGCTGTTGAGCGTCACGCGCCTGAGATTTCCGAAGCTGGACAGTAGGCTATCATCCACGCGCAAACCATCAAGGGCGGGATCAGCATCCCCTACTAGGATATTGTTGGC
This sequence comes from Methylobacillus methanolivorans, assembly GCF_054588515.1. Classification (NCBI taxonomy): domain Bacteria; kingdom Pseudomonadati; phylum Pseudomonadota; class Betaproteobacteria; order Nitrosomonadales; family Methylophilaceae; genus Methylobacillus; species Methylobacillus methanolivorans. The sequence goes on along the minus strand of NZ_BAAILT010000004.1, from coordinate 531,416 downwards.
ACCCAGTGTCAGGCTACCATGCGGTACCGGCTGACCATTCACTTCATGTGCAAAGAAGCCCAGATTGCCTTCCACATCGGCAGTGCCTGTGGCATCCAGTACCAGCGATTCATGCGCTGTGATCTGGCTACCGGCGGCAATGTCCAGCGTACCGCCCAGCGTAGAACCGGAAGTCGCTACGCGGTCATACACCAGGTTATGCTTGCCCGAGATACCCAGCAGGGCACCATCGCCACTCACGCGCACCACGCTATCAGTCACCTGCCCCGATGACTTGGTGCTGATGCGTACATCACTGGCAACACTGACCTTGTCGGTGGCGGTTGCCAGCAGCTCTTCCACCTTGAGTTCGTGCTCTGCACCCGTGTTGGCAAAATTCACCTCGCTCGCCACGGTGGTGATCTCCAGGCCTTCCTGGCCCTGGTTGCGTCGGCCACCGAGCAGCAGGCTTTCGGCATTGAGTTTGTTCAGTGCATCAGCAGTCACCTGCAGGGCACCGTTATCCGGCCCCACGCTGGAGACCACATTGATACGGCTGGAGACAATATCCACCAGTGCGCCGCGTCCATTCAGGCCTACATCGGTCTTCACCGTGCTGCCCAGGCTCAGGCGCTCACTGGCCGCAAGCACCAGTTGCCCGGCATCCACTGCCAGGCGCGGTACTGCGGTGCCATTCTTCTTGGCTTCATTGGTAAAGAATTCATTGCCGCTCGACAACAGGTATTCAGCGGGTACCTTGATGCCGGAGTTTTCCGGGTCGCGGAATACCGCACCACTGGTCAGGCGGAAGGTGCTCCAGTTGGTGGCGCGGCTGCTCTGGTTGACGTTGCTGAAAAAGCCGCTGCTGAGGATGGATCCATCAAACGTGGTGGTCGATACACCGGGTAACAGGCCCTTGCCGGATTGCAGTTCCACCATGTATGCCCCTTCCAGCAGGGCATAACGTGCTGGCATCAGGGTGTAGTAGCCAGCGGCAATACCATTGCCGCCAGAGATATAGATGCTGGAACCAACAGCCGGGGCTGCTCCACCGCGCTCCACATAGTTGTAGTAATTGTAGTCATACGGGGCGTAGTCGCCCTGCAATGACGGCAGGATGGCATAGGTGTTCGGCTTATCAATCAGGATATCCTTTGAGCCACCCAGGCCATCGATGAATTCATAGGCGAAGGTATCGCCGCTGCCGGAAATATCCACCACGGCATTCGAGGCCGACATATCTACATTCGGTGCACTCAGGGTAATGCGCTTCTCCATGGGCTTGCCGCCTATGGTGGCGCCACCCGGCAAGTCCCACAGCGAACCGCCATCGCGTGTCACGCCATAGGGGATCAGCAAGCCTGCTGCCGAGGTGGACGTCAGGCTGCCTGCACCCAGGGTCAGGGTATCAGTGGCTTCCAGCGCCAGCTCACCCAGTGGGGCCAGCACCACGCCATCCTGCTCAATATCCTCGGCCTGGATGGTGAGCTTGCCGCCTGCACTGAACACCGGCTTGTACTTCTCGCCACTAGATTTCACCGTGACGGTGCTGCCTGCACCATCGGCCTTGATCGTATATTCACTGTTGGTGACGGGATACAGCTGCCTGCCGGTCATCACCAGCGAACCAGGGGTGACCAGTGAGCCCTTGTTATCATCAATATGGCCACGCATACGGATATCCAGGCGGCTGGTCAGCTCGGCACGGTTGATACCGGAGAAATTGAGGTGACCGCTGAGGTCTATCCAGTCTGCTGTCGCGCGCAGCAGGCCATTGCCAGCCACGATGTCGTTACTGATGCTGGGCGAACTCATCATAATGTGCGAGGCCTGTAGGTCAACCGTACCATCGTTCATCACGCTGAGGCGCGGGGTTTCCAGAGATAACGTCTCACCAGCCTTGAGCCTGACACCATCTTCGAACTGAATACGGTCATGCTGGGAGGAGCTGGGGTCGCGACCCTCGCTCTTACTGGCCAGGCTGACATGGTCAAACTGCGCCTTGTCGAGCTGCTCAGTGGAAATCTGTGCCTTGCCCTCGAACGCAGCCAGGCTGTCACCTGCATTGAGGCTGCCCGCCTGCACCTGCTTCTGGCTGGTCACCGTCAGTACACGTTCGCCAGTAGGTGGTGCAGGGTTGATCGCGATGGGAGTAGCGTTGGATTCAAGACTGAGGCTGAACGAGCCACGCTGGCCCGTGCCCTGTACATCGGCAATGAAGTCACCATCCAGCAGCGCACCTTCACGCGCTCTGACGATGATGTCACCTGCCGCGCCGTATAGCGTGGAGCTGATATAGCGACCCTGTGCATTCGCACCCAGATCAACCTGGCCGGAAACACCTGAGACATTGATCTTGCTGCCCTCCTTGGTCACTACGAAACCGAGGTTGGCATTGAAGGTAACGCTGCCCGCATCATAGACACGCGCCATCAGCAGGTTATTGGTTTGTACTGGCGGGCGCAGGTAATAGCCGGAAACATCAATCACCGAGCGCTCACCCAGCCAGATGGCCTGGGTGTTGTCGTAACCAACTGCACCCGGATTGCCGTTGAGGTTTAACTCCACATTACCTGCCGGGGTGATGATGCTGCCCAGCATGTGCAGGCCCTTGCCTGCGGTCAGCGTCACCTTGCCCACATTGCCAGCCGCATCAGGAATGTCGGTGCGTATCGTGGTGTTCTCCAGCACCGTCAGGGTGCCGAAGCTGAATTCATTGTTGTAGGCCGCGAATGCCAGGGTAGCCGGGGCGCGCAGACCCTCGGCCTTCATGACCGGGGCCGCGACAGTACCCGTCAGGTTATTGGTAGAAGCCTGTGCGGCATAACCCGGCGTAATTTGCAGTGTCTGCATCTTGGGATGAATCACACTGGCCTTGCCCGAGGTATCACCCACCACGAACTCGCTGTTGCTGCCAGTCGAGGTAATCGCATAGTGCGAGAAGCCACCCTGCTCGAAGAAGTCGGCGCCCAGCCAGAAGCCGCTACCGCTATCCTGCCCACCGATATGGACATTCTTCAGGGTACTGATCGCAAGTTGGCCACCCTTGGTGAAACCATAAGCCTGCATCTGCGTCGGCAATACAATCTCGCTGCCACTATGCAGGGTAATATTGCCGCCGTCCCCGGTTGCCAGTTCACCCTTGCTGTTGAGCCATGCACCTGCACTGGTATCCAGTTTCGTATTCTGGCCAAAAGTCAGGTGGTTGCCTTCCAGCGAGATATTACCGCCATCGAGGGCCACCGGCATCTGCTGTGCACCCTGCATGCCACGCGTGTCATTGGCCCAGGTACCGGCAGTGCTCAGCGTCACGTTATCGGCCACGTGCACATTACCGTTGGCTGTCTGCGTGGTTGCGGTGATGTCACCACCCGGTGTGGTGATGTTCCTGTTGATGCTGACGTTGTCACCCTTGAGGCCCACAGAACCGTTGGCCGCGGTGGAGATGACCTTGTCGACAATCACATCCCCCATGCTGGTGAGCTGCACATGGTTGAAACCATTGTCCAGCATCTTGGTATCAACCACCGCCTCGGTGGCGGTATTGTTGCTGCCGAGCTGGAAGCTGGCATCCAGGGTATTGGCACGATCTGCCACACGCAGTGTCTGGGTACCTACGGTCAGGTTGAACTTGCCACCGTCAGGCAACTGGCTGCGCTGGGTAATGTCATGGCGCGTATTCGCCACCATGCTGCCTTCCAGCACGGGCGCGCCGCCACTGCTGGTGATGTTGACCGTGCCAGCATCCTTGCCCTGGCGATAAGCCTGCTGGTACTTGCCGCCCATGCCGAGGTCAAAGCTCTCGCTCATCCCGGTTTTCGGGTCGGTAATGGTGAGTACATCAGCGATGGAGTTATACGGTGTGTTGCGGTCTGCCTTGGAGATCGCCACGATCTTGTTGTTGTAGACCAGGTTGCTCTCGCGGATCACGCCTGCGGCATAGTCGATCACGCCACCGGAGACATCAATCACCGAGCCACTCTTGGTGATGACATCACCCGCCGAGGTGATGTTGACCGTACCACCAGCACTCATGCGCTGGGCGATGGTCTGGGTCTGGCCTTCAAGGTAAGGGGTAATATCAAACAGGTCGGTACCCTTGCGCGCGTCTACATACAGGGTCTGGCCCAGCAACGGCGATCCCTTGAGCAGTGGGGTATCCTTGGACTCCTCGGAATAGAAGCGGATCACCAACTGATTCTGGTCCATGGTGCCTGTAGTATCCACGCCGGAAACATCAATACGCGCGGTATCACCCAGCAGCACGCGGATAGGCAGGCCACCACCCACCGGGTTGGCATCAGCCAGTGCGTTGATGTTCACCACGCCGCCCTTGGCGAGTAGTTTGCCCTGCACGTCTATGCTACGGCCCTGCACCGTGATATTGGAGGCGGGCAAGGTCACCTTATTGCTGATTTTTTCGGGGTTGCCGGTTTCCACCTCCACTTCGGTCACGCTGTTGGCACCGATATTGACGGTACCAAAACGCTCGGCCTGGAACACGGCGCGAGTACCACCGCCCTCATTCGCAGGGATGGATACCTGGCTGGTGCGCACGGAATCACGCGCCAGCAGGTGGATGGAGCCATTGGCCCGCACCGAGGTAGTGGCCTTGATGGTGCCCATCTGGTTCACTGCCAGGCCGATCAGGGTGACATTGCCGCGCTCTGCCAGGATCTCGCCGAGGTTGGTGGCAGTACCACCGCCATCCACTTCCACCAGCATGTTCGCCGTGTTGTCCTGTGATTTCAGGTAGACCTTCTCGCCGGCCGCGAGAATGGTCTGGCCTTCCGGCGTGACGATAATGCCGTGGTTTTCCACATCCTTGGCCAGCAGCACTACCTTGCCACCTGTGGCAGCCGTGAGCTTAGCACCGGCTTCCACCTTGATGAAACCACCAGTATTGCTGAAGGTCTCGCCTGCCAGGTTATTGATGAAACCCTGCGTGAACAGGGTATCGGTCATGCTGCTGGATGTCATCGCCCAGATCGAGCCCAGGTTGACCTGGGCCGTGCCGGCAAAAATGATGCCGTTATTGTTCAGGAAGTAATTGTTACCCTTGCCGGTAATCGTACCGGCAATGATGCTGGGATCATTGTCATGAATGCGGTGCAGCATGCTCCAGCCAGCCTGCTGGTTGATGTCCAGCGTATGGCCTGCCGCCAGGTTGAACTTGAGCCAGTTGGCAATCGCCTGCGGCGCGCTTTGCTGGATGGTGGTCAGTACCGGGGTTGCCCCGACAATCTCGGCGCCAACCCAGTTACCGCCGCCAGGCACCAGGCCAGAAGATGGCAGCGGAATGATCTCGGCCACCACCTCGCCAGAGACCAGCATCGCCATGATCATGGCCAGCAGTGCCCGGCGCCGGCTGCGTGCGCTTGAGGCGCTACCTGCGGTTTGCGCAGTCGCCACTTCCGGTGCAGGCACGAACATGCCCAGATGCTTGCTGAAAACGAGACGGAACAGACCTTGATTCATTTTGATACCCCTTCAACTACCAGTCATAACCCAGGCGGAAATGCACCAGCGAATCGCCCTTGTCGATAAAGCCAGCCGAGCCTTCCTTGCCCTTGGTTTCCTTCAGTGCCCAGGCCAGGTCGAGGTTGGCATATACACCGCGCCATTTCTTCAATTGCAGCCCCATGCCCACCGAGGCGAGGTCCAGTCGCTCGCGCTCACTCGGGCCGGGGTAATACACCGAGGTATAACCCGCGCTGTAGAACAGCGAGGCATACAGTTCACCCGTGCTCATGCCCAGCCACGGTGCCAGTGAGGGAGTACGTACTTCGGCCACGCCATACAGGCCCTTGTCGCCCACTGCGGTGGCTTCGTAGTAGCCACGGACAGAATCGGCACCACCGAGGAAGAACTGTTCATTCGAGATCAGCTGCCCGGTGGCAGCCTGGCCTGCCAGCTTGCCGAACAATTGCCAATCCTTGGGCAGGCGGTAGGTATGCTTTAGCTCGCCGCGCAGGTAGGCAAAGCTGCTTTCGGTATGCAGGCGATTCTTCTTGTTGAAGAAATCCTCTTCATCCGACATCACGCCGCGAATGGCAAAGGTCAGCCCCAGGTTCATCTGCGTAGTGGTCTTGGTAGTTTGCAGCGTGCTGTCATAGGCCATGCTGAATGGCATATAGCTGATCGGCATGCTGTCGACGTTGTTGCCATTGAGGCCGATCACCTCGTCGAAATCCTTGTAATCGACGCCCACGCTCAGGTTGTGGAAGTAGCCGGAAAGCAAGGGAGCAGGCAGAGGATGGATATAACGCACACCGAAGATATTGCCGTTACCCACCACATTGACACCGCCCACACCGCTGACCACATTCACATCACTGCGGGAAATCACGCCATACATGGCCCAATAATCGCCTTCCTGCGTGGGGATCAAGTAATTGGCGGACAGCACGCGGGTTTCGTCCGTACTTTCCGGCGTGACCTGAAAACTCAGCGACAGGCTGTGATCGAGCTGCCACAGATTGTCATAGCGCACCGATCCCACCAGTCGCGACTTGGTGGTATTGGCCATGTAGCGGTTATTCACTTCGAGGTTGGCATGCAGTGGCAGCTTGTCCTCCACCTTGAGGTCGATCTCCACCATGCCTGGCGTCTTACCCGCGCGCATGACCGGGGCCACCTGCCTGTCCTGCTGTCCATTCAGGCTGGCCAGCTGGCGTTGCACATTGGGGAAGTAAGGCACCTTGCCCTCGGCCAACTCGGGTGCGCGAGACTTGATGACGCCCAGCGAGTAGTACTTGGCACCCACCACACGTAGTTTCTCGATACGTCCTTCCAGCACTTCCAGGCGCACGGTCTTGTTGAGGATTTCCTGTTCGGGCGTGTTGACGAATACCGTGGGGTAACCCAGATCATGGAAGGCCTTTTCCAGTGCAGCGCGTGCACCTTCTACATCATCCACGGTCTTGCCCTCGCCAAGGAAGGGATAGATCGCCTGCTCGATGCTTGCAGCTGGCAAGACGGTATTACCCTTTACCTGGAATTCCATGATGTCGAAGGTTTCGCCAGGCCCGGCTTCTGCACCAAGCTCCGTCGCTGCATCGGCAGGCGTGGCTGTTCCAGGAGCGACTGTCTCCGGTGTGGCATCGTCAGCGACGGTGCCTACCTGTGGTTCAGCCGCCAGCACAGGTGACAGGCCAGTCACCACCATCCAGGTGAAAATCAGTAAAGAGGTTACACGCACGCTTGATACTTTCATGAACTCAAAATGCACATAAAAAAATGGCAAATAAAACAAGCGGAGCATCATTGATGATTTCCCCATGTTTTACTGGCCACTCTCGGTGAGGGTTCTTGGTGTTTCATTACCCCAACCGTAGTGGGGCATATCATAGAAATGACTTATGACATGTCCATGACGAATGAGAGTAAAAAGCACTTTCCTGCTTACGCAGGAAAGTGCGAGTGCATCACAGGGTATTCACCCTTGTTATTGCTGTATTAGTTGAACAGTTGCTGTGCAGCGCAGTTGTTACCGAAGCGTGTACCCTTGGCAACAACAGCCAGCTCGCTAGAGCTACCTGTGCTGCAGCTGGAGCCGCCCAGTGGGTTCAGTGTCAGACCACGTGGTACGTCAGCGCAGTTATTAGGGTTACCCAGTGCGGAAGTGATCGCTGGGATCAGGTTGCGACCGAAGGTATCGGCAGTGTTAGCCACGAAAGAACGCATTTCGATGTGGAAACCGTAGTTGCCGTTGATGGCGGATTCGCGAGCGAATTCCAGGCCATCAGCAGTACCGTTGGCGTTAACGTCAACTGTACCGGCTTCTGGGTGAACGCCATCCAGCTTCAGGTAACGGTAACCAGCGTTAGCAGCAGACTCAGTGCGCCAGTTGTTTTCCATGGACAGAACACCGATAGCGAACTGGTTGTTGGTACCACGAGTTGTCAAAGCAGTCTTCACGTTACCGGAACCGCTGTGCTCAGTGACGAAGAAGCTACCGCCGCTATCAGCCGCTGCAGCTGGCTCCAGACCTGCTGTGGAGCATGGGTTCTTCAGGAAGTAAGCATTGGAGCTAGCTTGTGTACCGGAGCTGGCAACACGACGCTCCAGGTAAACAGCCTTGCCTGCACCTGCATCACCAACCAGTGGGGACCAGTCGGACTGGTAACCAGAGAACTGAGCCACGATGGATGTGTACTGAGAGGAAGAGATGTTAGGGGCATTGGCCGGGCTGAAAGCAGCGTCAGCAGCGTTGGCAGCAGCTGTAGAAGCGTAGATGCCTTGTGCAACCTGCAGGGCACGGTACAGAGGAATAGTCACGGCCACACCGAAGGTTTGACCTACGTTGGCTTCAACTTCAGTACCAGCTGTAGAAACGTCAAAACCGAACAGGGAAGCTTCAACGTCGGAGAAACCACCAGCTGGCTTGGCAACAGCACCGTCAGGAGTAGCAGCTGGGTTTACCAGTGTGCAGCTCTTGTAGTTAACGTGACCAGGGAAAGCGCTGGTTGCAATTGCGCAGTTAGCGTTTTCCAGGCGACGCAGACGTTGCAGTTGAGTGCCATTGATGTGTGGAGCGTAGGCATTCAGGGAACCGTCGAATACCGTGTGGTAAACCACGGAAACGCGGCCGCCACGTGTACAGGCGTAAGCAGCGTAGTTACCCAGGGAACCAGGGCGAACGCTGGTGTCGGAGCTGGAGTTGGAGAACAGGGATACGGAGTTTGCATCGCAACCCAGTTCAAAACCACGGAAGATGTTGAAAGTAGGAGCAGAAGCGCCAGAGATCCATGTCTCTTGCAGGGTACCAGCTGTACGAGCAGCACCGATCTGCGCAGGGGTTACAGGGGCAGCCAGTACGGAACCAGCAGCTAGGGTGGCCGCAACAGCCAGAATCATTTGTTTTACTTGCATTTGAAACTCCCAGTGATCAATCTTTATTGGATATTTCCAAGGAATGGTTCCCACCCTTGTGGGATGGGAACCGACTGCTATTAAGCAGCCTTGCGACGACGTGCAGCAGCACCTACCAAGCCAAGACCTGCCAACAACAAGGCATAAGTTTCTGGCTCAGGTACAGCAGCAACGGCATAAGTTAGAACACCATTGGCATCCAGCTTGAATGAAGCATCGTATTCAGCGAATGTCAGCTTACCCAGGGAACCAACTGCGCTGTAGTACTGAACGACACCCAGTTCGTCACCGATAGCGCCAGTTACCAGAGGGCCAATGCCGTAGAACTTGTTACCAACGTAGAACTGACCACCGTAGGAATTTAAGGCACCACCACCAATGCTGGCACCGTTTTCAACGGAACCGTGGTTACCCAGAGCGTTGTTGGCGTTAATGTAACGGTCAAATTGAGCTTGAGGAGCGCCGAATTGAGCCATGCGCAGGCTGTCTGGCAGAGTTTGGCCTTCACGGAAAGTCGTGATGAAACCCATGGAGCCAGCTTCACTGATGCTACCTACATAGTCAGTTGCACCAATCGCCCAGGAAAGACTGCTGCCGGAGCTAGTGATCGCATTCCATGCATCAGCATAATCCCCGGAGGCCAGGTTCCAGCTGAAGCTGGAAGCAGAGGAAGCACCACCTACAGAGAAGCCAGCGTAGTCAAAGCCCAGATCAAAAGCAGCAGAAACATTGTTACTAGCATCAATAATGGTCAGCACCAAGCTACTACTGCCAGTCTTACCATCCACCATTGCAGCACTTGCAACACCAGAAACACCCATCACTGCAACAGCGGCAGCTACCAAAGCCTTCATCTTGAAATTCATGGTTATTACTCCCGAAAAAATTTAAAAGCAGAACACTTACGAAACATCTTTGAGCCGCTACATTCGTCACGCTGCACACTACCGAACGTACCCAACTGCGCCTTCTCAAAATTCGCGACTGGGAGCATCTTAGAAATGGAATATGAAGTAGGTATGGTCTCGTTCTAGTTCTTTAGGACTAGGTTGAGCGGGTGTTGAGTTGGCAAGACTCATAGAGAGACAAGCAGGCAGGTACGCCGCTTGTCTAAGGCAAGGAAAACTCAGGCTTAATGGCGAATCAGGCCGAGACGCGAGGCCTTGGCTGCCGCATGACTGCGGTTTTGTACATCCAGCTTGCGCAGGATGTTTTGCATGTGGTTTTTTACCGTCAATGGGCTAATTTCGAGGATGGTGGCAATTTCCCAATTGCTCTTGCCGGTATGCACCCATTGCAGGATTTCTTTTTCGCGAGCGGTGATTAAGCCTGCTGTCGCACCATCGCCCAACACCTCATTGATATTGGCCATCCCTTCACTCACACGCATGAGTACAGAGTGCAAATAAGGCACCAGCAACTCCAACATGTAGGCATGATTGGCACTAAGCTCACCAGCCACGCGTGAAAAACAGAAGAAAGAGGAAATACTGCCATCAGCGGAAGACAAGCCGTAGGCAGCCAGATTACGCAACTCACTTTCCTGCAGATTGCCAGCATCGATTTTAGGCACGGTAAAACTGCCGAAATGACCATCCTTCAGATAAGGATCTACCAACACCGGCTGCGCAGTATGCTGCCAAGACTGAATTGCCTTCATCAGCACGCCTGACTCTTCATCCATCGCGATGGTCACATGCGCATCCGTCACATAGCGCGTGCTGCTGAATGTCTCCAGCGAAAATACGCGCCCCGCACCAATGGCAAAACCGCAGAGTAATACTTCGTGCGGTAGCAAAAACTGAAAATGTCCCTGCAACCAAGAAAAAAACTGTGCCTTCTTCTTGATCCGCAATGATGCATCAACCACCTCCAGAAAAGCACTAGCCTGGTCTGGCGTGAGATCCTTGTTATAGTTATCCATAACCCCGAATGATTGTTGTTGCAGCAAATGACCGTCCTCCCCTGTGCACATTGTCTGGCACTCAGGTTTCAATCCCATGAAAACGGTGTGGCATTATCATTGCAATAGCGAGCAATATTCGCTCGAATCGCAGGTTTCGTTTGTTCCCATAGTGTTATAGCAACAACACATGACAAAAGATCGCCTTACCCTAGTCCCAAAGAACTAGTCCTGCACTTTCCAGCCTTCATGCGCACGTCATACCCATGCGTCACGCTCATGGTCATGACTAAACTTGGTTTGATCTTCATCTTGGCTTTCTGGACCTGGCTGTCACTGATCCCGGAATCGCGTGCCGATATTTGCCTGCACGATGACGGCGACGAAGTAATGCATATTTCCAATACCAGCACCGCACCTGAGTGCGCCTGGCGCATCATTGAAGCTGGGGCTTCACCCTCGTCCCCAGGCACCCGCACATTGCCTTTCCATGAGGTAGTCACCACCGCGGCACAGGCCAACCAGCTAGACCCTGCCCTGCTGCATGCCGTCATCAAGACTGAGTCAGGCTACCAAGTGCATGCGGTTTCCCCACGTGGTGCCGCCGGGTTGATGCAACTCATGCCCGCCACCGCGCGCCAGCTAGGTGTTAGCGATGCTTATGACCCCGTGCAAAACATCATGGCTGGCGCACGTTACCTCGGCCAACTGCAACGCACTTTTGATGGCAACCTCAGCCTGACCCTTGCTGCCTATAATGCCGGGCCGGGTGCGGTGAAGCGTCATGGCAATGTTATCCCGCCATTTGCGGAAACTCGGGCTTACGTTCCCAAGGTATTACAGACATACCAACGTATCAGTAGCACCTATTAAACCCACTGCATAACATCAGCTGCTCTTGTGTTGTTTAGCGCAAGCACTGTCGATAACTATTGAACGCCGAGCCTAAGCAACTCTGGCAAGCTGGCGAGGTTAACGCGCCACACCCGCTATGACAGGCCAGATTGGCAGCATCTAGTGCAGCGCCACAACTGGCATATTTCTCTGGGTTACCCGTGCTTCCACTCTCTGCAACGGCAGTGGGGATAGATGAGGCAGCAGGTGCCGATAATGCTGTTGGAGACTGGGAGGTATTGGACGGGGTGCCAACATTGGCACGGCTGACACCGCTATCCGCACCCTGCTTGGCCGAGAACTGCCAATCCTCGTAGCGCTCAGCGCCTGCAAACCCCTGATACGCCTCGCTGAAACCATCCTGCTTGAACGGCCTGGCAGTGGAACGACTATACACCCCCACAATACGTTCCTGCTCCTTGATCAGCCCCCACTCCTTGCTGGCCGTCATCGGGTCGATGTAGATTCTGCGCAAATGATGTTGTGGCTTGGGGCCGCGTTTATCTAGCAACAGGGCTTGCAGGGTAGCGGGGTATTCCTTGATCGGGCTGGGTGTTTGCTGATAATACTGTTTGATGGCAGCCTGCATTTGTGCCCCAACGAAAAGTAGCTCTTGCTCTTTGTCACGCTGCGAAGCTGTATGCCAGGCCTCCCCCAACGCCGCGAGGCCGATGCCGCTGACAGCAATCATCATCAACAAGCCGATGTAGGTAAAGCCGCCTTGTGCTTTACCACTCGGCATAGAGCGAGCCATCCGCTGCCTGGCCTTCTGCACCACTGTGCAGGTCATATAGCTCGCCTGGCATATCTTCCTCAGGCGCCACAATCTGCCATGTTTCACTACTTTCGGTGATCGGGTCCTGCGGCACGGTGCGAATATACTTGCGCTCGGCCAGCTCTTCCAGCGACTCGGGGTAGCGCGCATTGTCGGCGTGGAATTTATCGATGGCATCACGCACCACCGTCAGCGTCTGCTTCAAGGCCGATTCCTTGGCGCGCTCTACACCATTGAAATACCGTGGCGCAGCAACGGTAATCAACAGCATGAGAATCGCCATGACCACCAGCAACTCCACCAGAGTAAATCCTTGCATACGTTGACGCTGCATCACCACTCCCGGTAGGCAATGCCATTTAGGCCAGTGCCATTGCTGAGGGAATACACATCGAATACATCTGCGCCCGCCTGCGGCACATCGGGCGGGCTGGCATAGCTGCGCTTGCCCCAGGTATCCTGCGCAGCGACATCTTTTTCCGGAAACATCGGGTCGCGGGGCAAGCGACGCAGGAAGCGTATCAGGCGCTTCTTGTCACTGCTGGCATCCGGTACACCATTCGCGAGCACGCCAAGGCTAGGTGGGTAACCCGACGATTCAGCACTGCCGATCACCTTGCCATCTTCCACCGCCTTCTTGTAGGCATCTATCGCCGTGCGGATATCACGTAACGCCTGCCGCAACTCGGCCTCCTGCTGGCGCTTGACGCTCCATTGCCCAAGCGGGATCAAGGCGCTGGCGAGGATACTGACGATGGTCAGCGTCACCACCAGTTCAATCAGCGTAAACCCAAGCTGGTATTGCCTCACGTGACTGGCCTTATTGCGTACTGGTCTTGGGCACCACGACTTCCGGTGTCACCAGTGGTACTACAGGCTTGGGCTGCGATGACATGAAGTTATCCTGCGCAGGCTGGCTCTCCTCGGCTGGGGTTGCTACAGGCTCTGGCTCAGGTGTCACCGCCTCAGCAGGCCGCAAACGTTGCAGCATCATATCCCGCATACTCATATTGCCTGCCACGCCAGTCCCCGGCACATTGATCTGTGGATGGTCACTGATACCGCTTTCGGTGCCTGACCAATACTCCATCACTTCGGATTCAGGGCGGCTGATGTTATTGACCACACGTGGCGTAATCGCCAGCACGATTTCTGTTTTCTTGCGATTGTCTGTTTGATTAGAAAATAACCGACCTAAAAGAGGAATGTCACCTAAACCAGGAAGGCGACTAGTAGTTTTACGCTCCTCATCATTAATCAAACCCGCAAGAATCTGAGTTTCACCGTTTCGAAGTCGCAACAGCGTACTCGCATTCCGAGTGCCAATTTGATATACGACACCCCCGCTTTGACCATTCGAGGTTAATGGGGTTTCTTTACCTAAAGAAGATACCTCTAAAGCTATTTTAATATTAACGAAATCATCTAATGTAATTCGTGGTTCTGCCTCTAGCTTCAAGCCAACATCAAGATACTGTACAGTTTGAGAGGATCCCACCCCTGCTGTCGCAACCGTAGTAATCACCGGCACTTTATCGCCCACCAGTACCTGGGCTTTTTCGTTGTTGCGCACACGTATGCGTGGATTGGCAAGGATATTGATATCACCGGTAGTTTTCTTAAATCTTAAGCTGGGATTAGTGTTAAACAAATACGTACTAGAGTTATTACTACGCATTGCCTCAATAGATAGTCCAGCCGAGGCAGTCAGTGAAGTGGGATATTCAATTCCCAGCTCCTGCAAACGCTCTCGTGCCACCTCCATCACCTCAATCTCCAGCATGACTTCTGGATCAGCCAGGTCATTGGCCGCAATCAGCTTTTCAGCGATACGTACCACTTCCGGCGTATCACGGATCACGATCATATTGAGCCGCTCATCGGTGTGTATATCCTTGGTCTTGAGCATGGTCTTCACCATCGCCGAGACATCCTTGGCCTTGGCGTTGGTAAGGTAGAAATTGCGGATCACCAGATCCTGGTAATCCTTGAGCTTGGCCGTGGTATTGGGGAACACCAGTGCGGTGTTCTCGGACAATACTTTTTTCTGCAAGCCGTTGGTGGCCAGCACCATCTCTATCGCTTCATCGATAGGCGATTTCTTGATAAAGACCGTCGCCTTGGTCTCAGGCTTGATGTCTTTATCGAGGATAAAATTAATGCCCGTGGCACGTGCCAAGGCCTCGAATACCATCTTGATATTGGCATCGCGCAACTCCAGGCTCACCGGCTTGTTGAACGCAGGCTTCAGCTTGGGCGGTTCCATCCGCACATGGCTACGCTGCTGTCGGATTTCGCGTTGCAGCCTCAGCGCATCCTCGTCCTGAGGCGCTTCCAGCAGCACTTGGTGCAATACCTCACGTGCGGCATCGGCATCACCCTTTTCCAGCAGTTGCCGGGCATGCTCCACCTGCTCGGCATGTTTGCGTGTGCTCTCGATCAGCAATTGCCCGGATTGCGCCCGGGGATTATCAGGCTCGATGGCGAGCACGCGGCGGAACAACTCCCCAGCATCTCCCATACGCCTATCGCGCAAAGCTGCTTCCGCTTCCGCTAATAATTGACTGACCCCTTGCTCGGCCGCGACACGTGCCCGCTGGCGCTCGCTCACACCTTCAGGCTTTTTTGTGCGCTCGGCCTGTGTGTTGGCAATCTTCTCTTCCGGCGTATCACCCGGAAATCCAGGCTTGGGCCAGGGTGTCAGTGCACAAGAAGACAGCACCAGTAACGCAGCAAGCAGGCTGCTCATGCGCCATGCAGAACTCAACAACATTTAGAGATTCCCCTGTAAATCATCCGGGTCTACCGGCAAATGGCTGGCAGGATTCATGGTCGCCGCCAGCTTGCTTTTCTTGAGCAAGGTTTTGGGCAAGTTAAGCGGTAAATAGGTCAGGTAGAGGTTTTGCTCATCTTCCTTGTCCAGACGCCAGCTACGGTCGACATTGTCGCCAACGGCAATGGAATACACCTGGCTGGCACTGGCAAGCAAGATCACGGTCCCCTGGGGGCCATCTTCCAGCTTGCCGATATAAGCAAAGCTTGGCTGCGGTGCGACTGGAGGTGGTGGTGCCAACTCGGCTGCAGTTTTCACGGGTGGCACATACCAATGCTGTGGTTTAAATAAATCAGCCTGGGCATGTTGAGCCTCGGCATCCACATGGCGGCCTTGCAGCAAGCCCCAATCCAGATAGTGCTGACTTGCCTCTGCATCAGCAGCAGCGCCCGTCACGGCTTTGGTAGCAGCCACGGAGCGAGTGCGTGCTGGATGGGAAGCCGCCAATAGCTCGTCATCTTCCTCATCCTCCATGCTGAATACCAGCGCCAATGTCAGCAATAAGCCCAGTACCAGCAGCCATGGCCGGGTTTTCCCCGCAGAAGTTGAAGGCATACTCATACAGCCCGCTTCCTGATAAAGAACACTAGGCGCAACCGTGTCTTGATCTCCGCCTCTACGGCTTCACCACGCTCAAAACCCAGCTCGGCTAGCGCTACGTTAGGCAAGGCATCCAATATATCCAGCACGAGCGCCTTCACCTCCTGGTAATTACCTTGCACCGGCACGCTGGCTTCAAAACGCCTGACATTGCCTTGTCGTTTTTCCGTGAGTGAATACTCGCCTTTCACCACCTGCAAGCCATGCCCTTCTGCCAGGCGGAACAATACGCCCAGCTCATCCGGTAAGCGCTGGATATCAGGAAAACGTGCATCGAATTCAGCCAACTCCTGCGCCAAGACTTGTTCGGGCGAGCTCACAGGCTGCTGTTGTGGCTGTGGGTTGAGGCTTGATGCAGCTTCCTGTGCCTCTACATTCTGCTGTAGCTGCGATAATTCACGTTGCATGGGTAACAGCCACACCACCACCAGATAAACTGTCGTCAGCAACATAGCTACCAGGGCTAGGCCTTGCCAACCCAAGCGGTATTGCACCCGGCGCACAAGCCATTGCAGGCGCTGGAGATCAAGCGAACGCTTCATCATTGCTTGCATCACGCACCTCCCCAACGGACAGTGATACCAAAGCGGATGAAATGTGCCATGCCGCCATCCTGCGGTTTTTCCATCACTTCATGCTCATCCAGGGTCACATCCTGCATTTCTGGTACAGCTTCCAGTCGCTGCATATACGCCAGCAGGGAGGTAATATCCCTGGCTTCCCCCTTGAGGCGTAGCTTGCCCTTGGCCGCGTCCGGCCGTATCGCCAGCAAGGCGATCTCTGGCTGAGCAACTTGCTCCAACCGATTGAGCAAGACAGGCCAAGGGCGGCCTAGTTCACCCAGTATGGTGTTGGCTTCCTTGATTGCTGATTTTTGTGTGGCAGATAGTGCCTGCGGCTGGATAGCAGTGACTTGCACCGGCTTGCGGGCATCTTGCACCTGCTGCAAGCGTTGCTCCAGACTACTGCGCTCAGTATGCATCTGCATGAGTTGCCAGCCACATAGCGAGGCCAGCGCTACCGCTAATACCAAGCCAATCAGGAAGCGTGCCCCCTGATCCCGTGCAGCCACATGATTGAGCGTTAGCTTCATGCACTTACTCCCGCCAGCGTCCAGTTAGCTTGTGGTTGCCAGGAGATCATGCGTGGCTGCATAGCATCACCTGCCAGTTCGTATACTTGCACTGGCGTTGCATCCGCCATGTCGAGCTGTAAACGCAGGCTGCGCACACTGGCCTCCAGCGTTGATTGCCAATCGTCAGTCATCGGTTGCAGTCGTACTGCTGTCCAGCTACGGTTCTGCCAGGCCAACAGGCATAACCGTCCAGCCTCCCGCAGAACAAAAATGCCATCAGCCCCCGACGTGGCTGCATGATGGAAAGCATATGCCAAGGCAGGCGCTACACTGACCAACCTACCTCCTGCCTCAAGTACCTGTTGCCTCAAGGCCGTCAACAGTGCCTGATCCACTGCACTGGCCAACCCATTGCCACCGAGTGTGGCCAGACTGATCTGGATATCCCACTCTGCGACGATGTCACCGTGCACACGCTGAAAGGCATGGCGGCACAGCATGGCCAACTCTTCACGACTGGTCGCGCCATCAGGATTGGGCACAATGGCATAACGCATAAAATCACTGGATAACACTATCTCAACCCGCGCACCGGCGGTACCCGCCTCCTGCATCGCTTGCGGCAGCAGGGCAAGGAGTGAATCATGATGATCGTGCTCAAGCTGCACTCTGCCTTGTGCAAACAAGCTGGGCTTGAATACGCCATGTTGGCGCGACCAGCTAATATGCTGCGGATGGAGATGCATGATGAGCCGGGGCTGCCATGCAGCAGGCAGCAGGCGATCAAGCCACGAACGTGACACGGTTGATCTCCTCCAATGTTGTCTCGCCACGCGCAACCGCTTCGAGGGCGGCTTCACGCAGGCTCTTCATGCCACGGGCGCGGCCAGCCTCCTTGAGCTTGCGCAAAGGCTCACGCGCAATAATCATCTCGCGCAGCTCATCATCCAGCGCCAGCAGTTCGGCAATCGCCTTACGTCCTTTATAGCCACTTCCACGGCAATGACCACAGCCCTTGCCATGCCTGAATTGATAATGCGCCACCTCATCGCGGCTGAGGCGTGATTGTGTCAGAAGTTCATCATCCACCTGCACAGCCTCGGCACAGTGCGGGCATACCAGGCGCACCAGGCGCTGGGCCATCACGCCATTCAGCGCTGCCACCAGGCTATAGGCCTCGACATTCATGTGCAGGAAGCGGCTGATCACATCAAACACATTGTTTGCATGCAGCGTAGTGAACACCAAGTGACCCGTCAGCGCTGACTGCACGGCAATCTGCGCGGTTTCCGGGTCGCGAATTTCGCCGACCATGATCTTGTCCGGGTCATGACGCAAGATGGAACGCAGGCCGCGTGCAAAGGTCAGGCCTTTTTTCTCGTTCACCGGTATTTGCAGCACGCCGGGCAATTGGTATTCCACCGGGTCTTCAATGGTGATGATCTTGTCGTGGCCGTGATTGACCTCGGTGATTGCGGCATATAGCGAGGTGGTCTTGCCGGAACCTGTCGGCCCGGTCACCAACACCATGCCATAGGGCTCGCGCACCAGGCGGCGAAAGTCTTCAATAATGTAGTCGTCAAAACCGAGTTGCTTGAGCGACAAACCCTTGGCCTGGTCGGAGAGTGACTTCCTGTCCAACACCCGCAACACGGCATCCTCGCCATAAATGCTGGGCATGATAGAAACGCGAAAATCAACATCGCGCCCCTGCATCATCACCTTGAAGCGGCCATCCTGCGGCACACGGCGCTCAGCAATATCAAGCTCTGCCAGAATCTTCACCCGGGAAACCGCCTGCTCAGCCATATCTGCGCCCTGCATGCTGCCCACATGCACCAGCACGCCGTCAATGCGGTACTTGATCACCAGCCCCGCAGCCACGCTTTCCATATGAATATCACTCACCCCGGATTTCAAGGCGTCGTACAAGGTGGAATTCACCATCCGAATCACCGGGCTGCTATCGGCATGAATGCTTTGCAGGCTTAAGTGTTCAACATCGGCCTGAGTAATCTCGCTGACTTCCCCCACTGCGGTGAGGTTGCCATCCATGGCACGCAGGTCTTCCTCGTGCCGGCTCAAATAGGCCTGAATATCGCGAAAATGCGCCACGCCAGTATAAAAACTGCCTGGCAGCCACTCTGCCGCCCAATCCAGCGCAGCCTGGTCAAAAGGGTCGGATAACACTAGCCAGAGCGCATCGCCCTCGCGCAAAGGCAGGCATTGCCAGCGACTCGCCATGGTAAAACTCATGAGCTCGAATGCAGGCTGCATGGCATGCAGGGACTCCATGCTGAACAGGCGTAATTGTGTCGCCTTAGCCAAGGCTTGCGCGTAGGCATCATCTTCCACGCCCGCCAAGCCCTGTAAGGCATCCATGATGCCGTGATTGCTGTTGGCCGCAAGACGGCGCGCTTCCGTGATATGCGCCTGGCTGAATATCTCTGCCACGCTCATTGCAGGCTACCCGCAAGTTCAAAGATCGGCATGTACAACATCACCACAACAGCACCAATGATGAGGCCAATAAAAATCATGAGTAGCGGCTCGAACAACCGAGTGAACCACTCCAGCCAGCGTGCAATTTCCTCGTCGTGCAGCGTGGCAATATGCTCCATCATCTTGCCCATCTCGCCGCTTTTCTCACCCACACGCAACATGCGCAGCGATACCGGCGTCACCAGCCCAGCGACTTCCATCGCCTCAGAAATGGAGCGACCCTCACGGATCAAGCTTGAGGCTTGGTCCAGGCTTTGATGCATGGAAGCCGTGAGCAGGCCACGTGCCATCTCTAGCGCCTGCTTGATGGTGATGCCGCCTTCCAGCAGCATGCCCAATGTGCGGTAAAAGCGCGCCAACTGAAATACACGCATCTGTTCACCGATGGTCGGCAAGCGCCAGAGCATGGTCATGATGCGTCCTCGCACCTTGGGGCGCATCAATGCCGCAACCAGCAGGCCTAGTAACAAGACACTACCGAGCAACAGGCTCTGACCATGGGTTTCCATGATATTGGCCCAGCCCAGCACCAGCCTCAGCATCCATGCCTGGTTTTCACCGGCATCAGCATAAATCTGCGAAAAACGTGGCACCACATAACCAAGTAGAAACAGCACCACCAGCCCACCTACCGTGATGAGCAGGAACGGATAAATAGACGAAGCGATCAGCTTCTTGCGCAACACCTCGACTTGTTGCTCATAGCCGATATAGCGCAACAGTGCTTCAGGCAAATCGCCAGTGCGCTCACTGGCCTTGACCATGGAGGTATATAACCCAGGAAAGGCTGCAGGATATGCCGCCAACGCTGCCGAAAATGTCTGCCCGCGATACAGCGCTTCCAGCACGCCTTTGAGCACCTGAGCAATTTCCGGGCGCTGCTCTTTTTCAGCAATGCCTTCCAGCGACTCGACCAACCCCAGGCCAGCCTTGAGTAGCGAGAGCAACTCCTGACTAAATAACAGCAAAGGAAAACGTGTGCGCTTACTTCCAGCCAAGCCCTTGGACTCAGAAGATTTAGTCGCCAGTACTTCATATCCCTGGCTGCGCGCCTTGGCTACGGCCTCCTCGGCATGTTGCGCCTCAAGCTCTAGCGAGACCAAACGGCCTGCACTGATTGCCCGTACCTGGTAGCGCATATCACCAGTTCACGATATCGACGTTGTCATCGCTACCGCCAGGCTGGCCATCCTTGCCTAGTGAATAGAGATCAACGTCGCCATGCTCGCCTGGCGACTTGAATTGATATGGCCGCCCCCAGGGATCATTCGGTACGCTTTTCTGCAAGTAAGGCCCTGCCCACTTGCTTTCGCCCGCAGGGGCACTATTCAAGGCAGGCAAACCCTGCTCTGTTGTGGGATAGTGCCCGACATCAAGCCGGTATTGATCGAGCGCCTTTTCCAGCGAAGCAATCTGGGCACGCGCTGTCTTCACTTCAGACTTGCCAAGTTGGGCAAAATACTTGGGCGCAACATACCCAACCAGCAAGCCCAGGATAACGAGAACCACCAGCAACTCCAGCAGGGTAAAGCCTGCCTGAACGCGGTGTATGGAATAAGGATTATTCATAGCGGCATGCCAGGCTGTCCCTGGCTTTCATACATAAGATTTGCCGCCCAGCATAGCCATGCTTTATGACGTTTTCATTAAACTCAACCCAGCCAACAAGCCTTGCTATCCCGGCCTTGCAACAAGGCTAGATGTCATCATTTTGCAACGTAGGCATGCATAATCAGCGCGACATGTAGCGCTCAACGAAGCGCTTTATTTCACTCTAGAAGGCCTCGGACCTGCCTCATGAATACTTCTACTCACTTCCGCTTCATCCACAGCGACGACAATCCAACGGTCAAACGCTTATTGCGCACAGTTGCCCCCGTGCTCGACGATATGCCTTGCCTGCCAGTGCTGAATATTTTTCAGGAAAACCAGCATATTTTTGCCCTACCCGTCGTCAACGCACAGCACAAACCAGTGGGCATCGTCGAACGCCATGCCTTCATGGAAACCTTTATCAAGCCTTATACCCATGAGATTTATGGCAAGAAGCCTGTTGCCGAGTTCATGAATCAGCAACCATTGATAGTGCCTAGCCACACCTCTATCGACGACATTTCACGCATCATTATTGATGCTGGCATGCAACACATGGTGAGCGGCTTTATCGTCACGGAGCATGAGCGCTATGTCGGGATTGCCAATGGGCATGATCTGCTGGACGAAATCACGCAGCGTAAGCAAGCCAACCTGTTCTATCTTGCGCATTTTGACCAACTGACCAAACTACCCAACCGCGTGTTGTTCATGGACAGACTATCCATGGCCCTGGCAGAAGCTTGTCGCACCAATTCACAAATCGGCCTGCTATTTATTGACCTCGACAAGTTCAAGCACTTTAACGACTCCATGGGACACGCCTTTGGCGACCAGTTGCTGATCGCGCTCGCGGGGATTCTCACTCGTTGCTCGCGTGAAATGGACACAGTGGCCCGCCTTTCAGGAGATGAATTCACCATCATCGTTGAGAATATTGGCAGCCAGAAAGACCTGGATACCTTGTGCTGGCGCATACTCGACACATTAAAATTGCCCCAGCAGATCATGGGGCGCGAGGTATTTATCTCGGCCAGCATCGGCACAGCCATTTACCCGCGTGATGATGAAGATGCCAACAACCTGTTGGTGAAAGCCGATGCCGCGATGTATGAAGCCAAGCGTGGTGGCCGCAACACTTACCGACATTACGCTGCCGGCATGCAGCTCTACTCGCTGGATCGCATGTCACTGGAAACCGACTTGCGCCTCGCCATTGAGCGCAACGAGTTTGAACTGTATTACCAGCCACAGATCGCGCTCGACAGCGGCAAGGTCGTCGGCAAGGAAGCCCTGATCCGCTGGCACCACCCACAACGCGGCCTGCTCACGCCTATTCATTTCATTGAAATTGCCGAAGAAACCGGCTTGATCGTCGCAATTGGCCAATGGGTGATCAGAGAAGCCTGTCGCCAACATCAACATTGGCTACAAGCCGGGTTCCAGCCCATGCGAATCTCGGTCAATATTTCTGCCATGCAGTTCTACCAGAGTGATTTCTGTGACATGGTAGAAACCATCATCCACGATACCAGCATCAACCCTGGCTATCTCGAATTTGAGCTAACCGAGAGCATGTTCATGCAGGATGCCGATACCGTGGTAAAAACCTTGCGCAGACTGCATGGGCTGGGCATCAAGCTTGCAATTGATGATTTCGGCACCGGCTATTCCAACCTCAGCTACCTGCGCAAATTCCCGATTGACCGTCTCAAGGTGGACCAGTCTTTCATCAAGGGTATAGAACACGAGCCGATCAACGTAGAAATCGTCAAGACCATTGCCGCCTTGGCTCGCAGCATGTCGCTGGAACTGGTAGCAGAAGGTGTAGAAACCGATGTGGAACTGCACTGGGCAGAAAGCAGCGGCTGCACGTTCGTGCAGGGCTATCACTTTTCACAACCGCTACCGGCAGAAAAATTCACGCGCTGGGTGACGGAGTACAAATACCAGGCCGACCAGCATGCACTGGTTGATATGTAAGGCCTGTGGCGAGGAACTACTTCTTGGAAATGCTACGCGACTGTTTGCGATGCCAGCGCGCAAACACGCCGACCAAGCCCAGCAAGAGCATCCAGAAGGTAGATGGCTCAGGCACGGCACTCACCTGTAAACCAATAGAAAACTTGCCATCATCAAGGTCAGGGCTAGATAAACGACTGCCCAAGTCCAGTCCAGATGTCACGTCATGCCTTGCAACGGCGAGTAAATCTGGCGTATCGGCAAGCAGACTTTCCTCGTGAGCTGTGCTGATCATCCAGCCATGGCGATCAATATGATCATCAAAAACGATCTCGATCGCCTGCGCGGTGTTGGCAACCAAGGCAAGCGTAATGAGTAATGCACATTTGCGGGCCTGCTGGGCGATAGACATATTGAGCCTCACATATTGGGATTGATTATCATTATATTATTTAATGATAACAATTCTCAATACATATTTAATGTTCAAGCAACCATGCCAGATCAGCCGCTATTCAAGAGACGTCAGGATTAGCAGGAATGACTTGCTGCACAATACGTACCAAGTCTGCGAGGGTACGTACATTGAGTTTTTTCATGGCGTTTGCCCGGCGCACTTTCACGGTAATTTCGCTCAGGTGGAGTCGGTCTGCCACTTGCTTGTTCAGCAGGCCTTCTACCACCAATAAGGTTACCTCGCGCTCACCCGTGGTCAGTGATTGCCAGCGCGATTGCAACTCTGCCGTGATCGCCGCTTGCTGTCGGCGCTTACGATCCAGGGTAATACCATGGTGGATTGCATCCAGCAGATCCTGATCGCGGAATGGCTTGGTGAGAAACTCAATCGCGCCATTTTTCATGGCCTCCACGCCCATGGCGATGTCGCCATGCCCGGTAATAAATACGACCGGTATTCTGATGCCGGATTGCAGCATCTGTCGATGAAAATCCATGCCGCTCTGGCCTGGCATGCGCACGTCCAGCACCAGGCAGGCCGGGTGCTCACCCCTGGCATACTCGAGAAATTCCCGTGTTGCGGCAAAAGCCTGCACTGTCAGGCCCACCGACTCAAGCAAATCACGCAAGGAATCACGCACGGACTGATCGTCATCAATCACATATACAACGGGCGACAATGTAGCGACGGTCATCATCCGGCAGGCTCCTGTATTGGCTTGGCGATAGGCAGATTGAAAAGGAATAACGCGCCCTGGCTCGCATTCGACTCCGCCCATATCTGGCCATGATTAGCCTCGATGATGGTGCGGCTGATACTGAGGCCAATGCCGATACCGTCTTTCTTGGTTGTCCAGAAAGCATCGAACAAATGTTCATATAAACCAGCGGCAATGCCAATACCAGTATCGGCAATCGCGAATAGAATGCGCCCATCGCGCAATCCAGTCGTCAGGGTAATACTGCGCCTGCGCTTGGATACCAGGGTCAGTGCGTCTATGGCATTCAGCACCAGGTTACCCACCACCTGTTGTATCTGCACACGGTCGGCCAGCGCCAGAGGCAATTGGTCGTCTAGCTCAAGATTAAGTGCAATCTGGTGGGTTTGCATTAACTCTTGCGAGAGCGTGAGTACTTCCTGCACAGCTTCGTTGAAGTCGAATGCCATCTTGTGCGGCAGTTCGCCCTTGGTCAGGCTGCGCACCCTGGCGATAATTTCGCTGGCACGCCCAGCATCACGCACGATGCGCTCTAGCGTCTGCCCGGCCTTGTCCAGGTTGGGCGGCTCTTGCGCCAACCAGCGCTGGCAAGCATGTCCGCTGGTCGTAATCGCCGCCAGCGGCTGGTTGAGCTCGTGTGCAATCGAGGTGGTCAGGCCTTCCAGGCTCTGGCCGCGGGCAATGCGCATTAATTGCTCCTGCATGGCCTGCGCCGCCATCCTCGCTGCTTCCATTTTCACCACCAGGTAAGCGGTGACCACAATGGCGGCATTGCTGATCGCCAGGTTGACGAGGCCGATGTGATACGTGCCGTGTGGCGTCATGGCAAAACTCACCCAGGTCAGCAGCAGGCAGGTCACAGAGAGGATGAGCAGGGCATGCCTGCCGAGGACGCGGGTGGCGGCGAGGATCACCACTGCATAGAACACCGCAATCGCCACTTCATAATGCGTCGTGGTATCGGCGACAAAAATCGCCGCCATGACGAGTGTCATTGCGACCAGAGCTATCGGATGGCGCGGGTTTGCTGATGATGACATGTGCATGGTCATGTAATGTGTTGCCAGATTCTACACCGCTATTTCCAGGGCCGCGCCATCAGGCTCAAGGTTGGCCGCCTGCCTGACTCGCACCCTCCCACCAGGCTCCGCCCAGCGCCTGAAACAAGGCAACTGTACCGCTATAACGCGCAGCCCGCGCCTGTACCAGACTCATGATTGCCTGCTGGTATTGCTGTTGTGCCAGCAAGACTTCAGGCTGGCTCGCTGCCCCACGTTCACGCTGGCGTTGCACGATCAGCAGGTTTTTTTGCGCTGCCTGATAAACCACATCTGCAAGGCGCAAGGCCTCGGCATTGTAATGAATCGCCTGCAGGGTATCGGCAGTATCCTGGAAAGCAGACAGCACCGTGCTGCGATATTGCGCAGCGGCCTGGGCATAGGTCGCCTCGGCAGCGCGCTGCTGGTGCAGCAATTGCCCACCAGCAAACACTGGCTGCAGGATATTGGCCCCCACTGTCCAGAACGATCCCGCCCCTTTGAGCAAATCGGCAAACTGCAAGGTCGCGCCGCCGATGTTGGCGCTCAGTGTCACGCTGGGCAAACGCGCTGCCGTTGCCACGCCCACCATGGCGCTGGCGGCCTGCAATTGCGCCTCTGCCGAGCGGATATCTGGCCGCTGTTCGAGCAATTGCGCCGGCAGGCTCACAGGCAAGGCAACCGGCAGGCGCAGCTTGTCCAGGTCGAATGCCTGCGCTGGCAGCTCGCTGGGATAATGCCCGGTCAGCACCGCCAGCAGGTTGTGCTGCTGATCGAGCTGCTGCTGCAAGGGCAAGACCGCTGCCTGCGCCTGGGCCAGCGCTGCCTCCTGCGCCGTCACCTCGGCAAGGCTGGCCTGGCCGGCGGCATATTGACGCTGCGACATGTCCAGCAACCGGGCCGAGAGTGCAACCAGCTCGCCTGCCGCAGCCATCTGCGCACGCAGCGAAGCTTCCTGAATGGCACTGTTGACGATATTGCTCACCAAGCTGGTGTAGGCGGCCTGGCGCGCATAGCGCTGGAAATCGACCTGGGCAGACAAGGCCTCGACCATGCGCCGGTTGGCCCCGAACACGTCCGGTACATAACCGATATTGAACTGGGCGGTATACAGCGAATACAGCATGATCTGCTCGGCATAGGCCGGCGTGGACAAGGAGCTGGCAATCTTCTGCCGCGTCGGGTTGAACTGTGCCCCGACCGAAGGCCAATATAAGCCGCGCTGGGCCGCCACATGTTCTCTCGCGGCACGCAAGGCAGCATCGGCTGCCTGCAGATCCGGGCTGGCTTTGATCGCCTCTGCCACCAGCTTACCCAGCTCCGGCGAGCCAAAGGCCTGCCACCATTGCGCCTGCACCGGCTCACCCGGCAACAGGGCTTGCGCCTGGCCCGCAGGCACCGCAGCAGCTACCGTGTGCTCAGGCAAGGCCGTCGCTGTATAAGTCTGCGGCGTCTGCGTTGCAGGCCGGTGATAATCCGGGCCGACGGCACAACCGCTGGCGAGCAAGGCGCACAGCGGCAAGGCTGACAGGCACAGGCTGGCCAGGCTGCGGCGCAGGGAATGGAGGGTAAATGGCTTCATCATTGTATGCATGGGGTTATTCATGGCTCTGCTCCTGTTGCCAGGCCGGCACGGGCTTATTCTGCGTCTTGCGCCGTTCTACCTGAGCCTCCACCATGTAATAGAGGCCGGGCAGCAGCATTAGCGTTAGCACCGTGGCGCTGAGCAGGCCACCGACCACCACGGTGGCCAGGGGCCGCTGCACGTCGCTGCCCAGGCCGGTGGCCAACATGGCAGGCGTCAGGCCGAGAGCGGCCACGGTGGCAGTCATCAGCACCGGGCGCATGCGGCTGCGCGCGCCCTCCAGCACGGCCTCAAGCAAGGACCTGCCTTCGTCCTGGCGCAGGCGGTTGATCTGCGAGAGCATCAGCACGCCGTTGAGCACGGCCACGCCAAACAGGGCAATAAAGCCGACCGCACTGGAAACGTTCAGCGTCATGCCGCGCACATGCAGCGCCGCCAGCCCGCCCAGCATGGCCAATGGCACGGCGGCCAGCACCAGCATGGGCTGGCGCAGGTTGCGGAATTCGCCGAACAGCAGCAGGAACATCAGCATGAAGGCCATGGGCAGGATCAGCGCCAGGCGTGCCTCGGCACGTTCCAGGTTTTCAAACTGCCCGCCCCATTCGATCTGCAACTGGTGCGGATCAACCTTGATCTCGTTGGCGACCTTGGCCTGCGCCTCGGTGAGAAAGCTCGCTAGGTCGCGGTTGCGCACATTGAGCCGCACGATGATGTTGCGCTTGGCCATCTCACGCACGATCACGCTTTCGCCCGAGACGGTGCTGATATGCGCCACCTCGGACAGGGGAATCTGCGCGCCGCTGGCCGAGGTCAGGGTGAGGTTGGCTATGGTGTCGAGATTGTTGCGCGCCGCGCGCGGGAAGCGCACCGTCATGTCATAGCTCTTTTCCCCGACATACAACTGGCCAATAGGCGAACCGCCAATGCCAGTAGCAATCAAGTCGGCGACATCGGCAGCATTGATGCCGTAACGCGCCGCGGCAGCGCGATCCAGCTCCACCCGCAGGTTGGGCAGCGGCGGCTCGACGTCGACAGTGACATCCGCCGATCCCGGCACCTGCCTGAGCAGGTCGGCAATGCGCTTAGCCACGGTACGCACTGCCGCGAGGTCTTCGCCGAAGACCTTGACCGTCAGGTCTCCGTGCGCCCCGGAAAGCTTGTCCTGCACGCCGTCTATCATGGGCTGCATAAAGCCCACGGTATAGCCTGGCATCTGCGCATACTTGCCGGCCAGCCTGGCGATCAGGGCCTGCTTGTCCACGCCTGCCGGCCATTCGCGATAGGGCTTGAGCCCGACGCTGGCCTCGATATGCGAGGGCGTCCAGTAATCCGTGCCCTCATCGTTGCGGCCGGTCTGCGTCACCATATAAGCCACTTCCGGCTCTTGCAGCGTCACGCGCCGCAGCTCGTCCGCCATGGCTGACGCCTTATCCAGCGTGATGCCGGGCGGCATCTGCACCTGCAGCCAGAGCGAACCCTCATCGAGATAAGGCAGGAAATCCCGCCCTATGGTCATGAACAGGATGACGATGGCTAGCAATGCCGCCGCACTCAAGGCCAGCAGCCAGCGGCCGCGTGCCAGCGCAAATGGCAGGAAATGGCCGTATTGCCGCGTGAGGAATTCCAGCACCGGGTTGTGATACACCTTGGCCGGCCGGCGGAAGGCGAGCCAGGCCAGCGCCGGGATCAGTGTCAGCGCGACGACCAGCGCGCCAATCAAGGCTGCGCCTACCGCAAAGGCCATGGGCGAGAACAATTTGTACTCGATGCGCTGCAAGGCAAATAAGGGCAGATAGGCACAGATGATCACCGCCATGCCGAAAAAGATGGGCCGCGCCACCTGCAAGGTCGCGGCGATGGCATCTTCTACCTGCAAGGGGCGGTGTTCGTCGGCCTCGCGCCTGCGCAGCACATTTTCCACCAGCACCACCGCGCCATCGACCAGGATGCCGAAATCAATCGCCCCCAGGGACAGCAGGTTGGCCGGTATTTTCAGGTGATGCATGAAGATGAACACCATGAGCAGGGACAAGGGGATGGTGAGCGCCACGATCAAGGCGGCACGCACACTGCCGAGAAACAGCAGCAACACCACCGCCACCAGCACCATGCCCTCGGTCAGCGTACCGCTGACGGTATGCAGAGTGGCCTCGATCAAGGAGGTGCGATCAAGATAGGGCACCACCTTCACATCCTTGGGCAGCAGGTTGTCATTCAAATCCTGCACGGCAGCATGCAGGCCTTCCAGCGCGTCGGAAGGGTTGGAGTCCTTGAGCAGCAAGGCGATGCCCTGGATGGTATCCGAGTGGCTATCCTTGCCGAGGATGCCGCGCCGCTCGACGTTGCCGTAACTCAGCGTCCCCAGGTTTTTCACCAACACAGGCACGCCATCCTTGACCTTGACCACGACGTTGCCCATATCGTCCAGCGAGCGCAACAGCCCGACGCCGCGCACCACATAGCTCTGCTCACCGCGATCAAGCACGCTGCCGCCGCCATTGGCGTTGTTGGCATTGATCGCATCCTTCACCTCCTGCAGGGACAAGCCATATTGCCGCAGGCGGCTGGGGTCCAGTTCCAGCATGAATTGCGTGGTGAGACCGCCGAAATTGGCCACATCGACAATGCCACGCACTTTCTTCAGGCGCGGGATCACCGTCCAGAATTGCAGTTCCGACAGCTCACGCAGGCTGCGCGTCGGCGACTCCAGGGTGTAGCGGTAAATCTCGCCGGTCGGCGAGGTATACGGGTCCAGCCCCGGCACTGCACCATAAGGCAATGCCACCTCGTTCAGGCGTTCCTGCAGGCGCTGGCGCGCAAAATAACCTTCCGTACCATCCTCGAATACCACGGTGATCAAGGACAAGGCAAACAGGCTGCGCGAGCGCAGCACATGCATGCCCGGCGTACCGAGCAAGGCACGTTCCAGCGGAATGGTGATCTGCTGCTCGACCTCCTCCGCGCCCAGCCCGGGAATTTGCGTCACGATCTGCGAAGTGACATCGGCAATATCGGGATACGCCTCAACGGGCAATTGCTTCCAGCTCCACCAGCCATAGAGCGCCACCATGAGAAACACCAGCCAGACGATGCCGCGACGCTGGAAGCAATGATGAACAATGGCGTTAATCATTGAGCATCACCCCATTGTGCGTCACCACGCGCTCACCGGCCTGCAAGCCCGCCAGGATTTCCACCTGATCGCCCACGGTCGAATTCACTGTTGCACCAATCGTGACAATGCGCGACTCGAACTGGAAGGGCGCATGCTCGACGAATACCCGCGTATAAAGCCCGCTTTGCAGCAGGGTGGTGGCCGGCACCAGCACAGCCTGGTGCGATTGCCCGGCAAACGTCGCGCGGGCGAACATGCCCGGCTTGAATTGCCCCTGGCGATTATCCACCAGCACGCGCACCTTGACCGTCCTGGTTTCAGGGTCCAGCAAGTCGCCTATATATTTCACCTGCCCGGAGAACACCTGCTCGCCATAGGCATTCAGCTTGATATGCGCGGCCTGGCCGACGAACATATGGGCAATATCCTTCTCTGCGATACTCGCCGACACCCAGACACTGGAGAGGTCGGCAACCGTCATCACCGGTGCCGTCACATCATTCCAGTAGCCACCCTGCGCCCCATTCAGCTCCACCACGCGCCCGGCAATCGGCGAACGCAAGCCATATTCGCGATGCGATTCCGCCTGCACCGCCACGCCAAGCTGTGCCAGCCGCTCACTGCTCGCCCGCGCATCATTCTCTGCCGCCGCCAACGCCAGTTGCGCCGCCTCGAACTCCTTGCGCGCAGGAATATTGTCCTGCATCAAGCCCTCCTGGCGCGCAAACTCACGCCTGGCCTGCTGCAACACTGCCTGCGCCTTGGCATTGTCACTATAAGCAGCCGCCAGCTCGGCAGAATCCAGTGTCACCAGCAGATCGCCGGCACGCACCACATCTCCCAGCCCATGTTGCAGCTTGACGATGCGCCCCACCAGCGGTGGCGTAATCTTCACCACCCGCTCCGGCATCGCCTCTATCACACCGGGCGCATCAATAGGCACGGAAAACGCCTGTGCCTGCACCGCCTCCACCACCAGGCTGCGACGCAAGGGCGAATCCGCCGCCACACTCACCAGGCCACCCTCACGGCTCAGCTTAGGCTCGGCTGCTTGCGGTGCAGCCGCCTTGCTTCCACACCCTGCCAGTGCCAGCACGGCACATAGCCACCACACACCACAGCGCTTCATCGACAACCCCTATCAAATGCCATTGAACATTCGCCATCCAGTGCAATGCGATGGCAGGCCTGCATTGTGCGAAAGCGCTTGCAAGCCTGCCAGTATCAATAGGTAGGGGAATAATGACCGAGAGCTTATGCGGGATATACCAAGGTATAGCCGGGGAAATATCGTGGGTATAGCACTAGTGAAAAGAATAGCAGTTCGCTGCCTGGGGAATACTAGCGGTTATGGGTGAATAGCCTGCAGAAGAGTGAATATCCACGGGGTACGCCCCGTTAAACCAGGTGTTTAAACAAGCAGTGGTAAGTAAAACTGTCGCCCAGCCAGCGCACTTCTTCCCCGGCCTGGGCGATGAATGCAAGTCCATCTATACGCCCAGGCCGCAGAAAAAGGAAAGCCTCAGTTTTCGATCATATCGAATGCTCAGTAAAATCAGAATGTGCGCTTGATATACGCAAAGAATTTGCTGTCACCTGTCTTGTAGCCAGTGCTGGTGACATACCAATCATCATTGGCATCAGTTGCGATATAGCTTAGCCCGGCATTCCAGCCATCGCTATTGGCAATGGAGAAATCCTTGCTCACGCCCACCTGTATATCGGTGTAGTCCGCCACCGCATAGTTCTTCACGGATTGATGACCGACATGCAACAACAGGCTTAAACCGTAGAAAGGCAATGCCGGGTTATAGTTAAGTTCAATGTAGTTGGTACCTTTGGAATCGCCGGTACCCGTCGTGTGGTGACCAATGGCAGTATTGCCATAAGACTTGGTGTTAACACCAAACCAGTCCGTGAGGGAGTAGGAATACTTGATCGCGAAGTCCTTGTAGTTCATGGCGACATTAACTTCCGTGACGTTAGGAGACTGATTGGCGATCTTCTCATTGTCAGGATAGTAAAACTGCAAGAATCCTGGGGTGATGGTCAGGTCATCCGTGATTGGGAAACTGAAACCACCATAAAGATCGACTTCCAGCGTATTGCCATAAAGTGCATCCCTATGCACATTGGTACCGCCTATGCCGAGAAACAGGCCACTGTCATGGGAGTAATCAACGAATGCCTGGATAGCCCCGCGCCCGCGTGCATAGGAGATCCCGCGAAAAATATAATCACTGTAAAAACCGAAATTGGTACTGATATGGTGCGGCGATGCTGGCTCTGCTGCGACATCGGCCTTGTCTTCGGTTGCGGCGTCAGCAGCCCATGCCGGGCTATGAACGATGGCGGCAAAACTACAGGCCAGAAAAACAGGACGTAAAGAAAACATGGCGACTCCCCTTGGTAGCGATGAATAAAGCTGGAGCCACGACAATAATGAATCACCACACCCCTTGAAATTCTCTTAAAGGAGTATGCAAAAGGGAGTACCCACTTCGGGGTAATCCTTTTGTTTTAATAACAAATTTTCTTAAAAATATAAAAGAGTGGGCATTAGGCCTAATGATCCCAGGCCATTAGGCATATGGAGGAAAAGAAGCTGAGAGAATGCACTGAGCAAAAGACAGAGTTGCGCTAACAGGAAGTCATCTAACGCGGCATATCAAAAAAAAATGGCCGCATTGCGGCCATTTTTCACTGTCGGATAATCTTGGACTAGAAGGGGATATCATCCTCGAAATCATCAAAATTGCTGCCGCCTGCTGGCTTGGAAGCCGGAGCTGGTGACGGGCGGGGAGCCGCTTGTTGCCTTGGAGCTGCTGGGGCTGACTGGCCATAATCCTGATTGAAATCATCGCCATCGTAGCTGGCACCGCCACTACCAGCGCCATCACGCCCACCCAGCATCTGCATCTGGTCCGCGATAATTTCAGTAGTGTAGCGGTCCTGGCCTTCCTTGGTTTGCCATTTGCGGGTTTGCAAGCGACCTTCCACATACACAGGGCGACCTTTTTTCAGATATTCACCGGCGATTTCCGCCAGCCTTCGGTACATGACAATGTTGTGCCATTCGGTGCGTTCCTGGCGTTGACCGTTCTTGTCTTTCCAGTTGTCAGTAGTGGCAATGCTGAAATTGGCTACTGCTTCGCCATTAGGCATGTAACGAACTTCCGGGTCGCGGCCCAGGTTACCTACCAAGATTACTTTATTGACCGATGCCATTTTTTAACCCCTTATCAATTGCAGCGCTGTGGAATCATCCCAGTCAGCCTGCATATCTATTTTCAAGATCACCATACCTTCATCAGGCAGGACTACAGATTCATTCACGCCCGGCAATGCCGCCAACTGGCGCGATAACTGGGCAGCATCATGCGCATGCCCTTCCGGCAAATGATACATTTTACTACGGACTGCTGCTGGTGCACGCATCGTCCAGACGCTGACCAACCATAAAAGCATGAGCACACCACAGAACACAAAGACGGCAGTATATCCATATCGGCTGGATAACCAGCCACCAGAAACCCCGCCCACAAAGATACCCAATGACTGCGCAGTATTGAACACCCCGATCGCCGTACCCTTGGCGGCGGCAGGGGCCTGTTTGGAAATCGTGGAGGGCATGATGGCTTCCAGCACGTTGAAGGCAATAAAAAAGATAGTCAATGCCGCAATAATGCCCCAAAAGCTTTCAATCATGAGGCCAAAGGCTAGTTCAGCCAGCAACATCACGCTAACGCTCAGGATAAATATCTGTTTGAGCTTGGCTTTCTTCTCGCCAATGATAATTGCAGGCACCATCAACACAAGCGAAATCACCATGATAGGCAGGTAAATCATCCAATGATCATTTTCGCTAAGGCCACTGGTTTGCTTCAGTGCAAATGGCACCACGACAAACATCGCCATATGCGAAGCATGTAGCGCAAAAATTCCAAAATTGAGCCGCAACAACTGAGTATCTCGTAACACATCTGCCAGCTTGGCAGGTGCGGCCTGAGTATCTGAGTGAAAACGACTGACAGTCGGGTTAGGCACCAGGTATTTGATATCCAGCAGCGCCAGCAAGGCCAGCACGCCGGTCAACACGAAAATACCGGGCACGCCTATCCACTGATTCAGGGTAGGCCCGAGCACCAGCGATAGTGCAAAGGTGATACCGATACTGGCACCTATCATCGCCATCGCCTTGGTGCGATGCTCCTCGCGCGTCAGATCAGCTACCAAGGCCGTGACCACGGCAGATACTGCGCCTGCACCCTGGATAGCTCGCCCGATGATGATGGTATGGATGTCATCAGCCATTCCCGCAACAAAACTACCTATCGCAAAAATAACCAAGCCAATATAAATGACATTCTTGCGCCCGAAACGATCAGAAGCCATGCCAAAAGGCAATTGCAGCAAGGCCTGCGTCAAGCCATAAGCACCCAACGCCAAGCCGATGTAGAAATGATCATGACCAGAAGGCAGAGTCTCGGCATAGATGGCAAAAATCGGCAGGATGAGGAACATGCCCAGCATGCGCAAGCCATAAATAGAGGCCAAGCTCAGGGTGGATCGCAATTCGACCGGGGACATGCGTTCAGGCTGTGACATTAAAAATCATTGAATTCAACACGCGAAGTTGCGTATATTAACAGGTTGCCCCACCTAACCAAACCGACATCGAACACATGGATTACATACGCATACGTGGCGCCCGGACGCATAACCTGAAAAATGTCTCGCTGGATCTCCCGCGCAACAAGCTGATCGTGATTACCGGCTTATCCGGCTCCGGCAAGTCTTCGCTTGCATTCGATACCTTGTACGCCGAAGGGCAACGCCGCTATGTCGAATCTCTTTCTGCCTATGCCCGCCAATTCTTGGCGCGTATGGACAAACCCGATGTCGACCTGATCGAGGGCTTGTCACCCGCGATTTCTATCGAGCAGAAATCCACATCGCACAACCCGCGCTCCACCGTGGGTACAGTCACGGAAATTCACGATTACCTGCGCCTGCTCTATGCCCGCGCCGGAGATCCGGAATGCCCGGAACATGGCATCAAGCTGGAAGCACAAACGGTCTCGCAAATGGTGGATAGCGTCCTGCTGCTGCCGGAAGATACCAAGCTGATGATCCTGGCTCCAGTAGTGAGCAACCGCAAGGGCGAGCAACTGGATTTATTCGAGGAACTGAAGGCACAGGGCTTCGTGCGCGTCCGTGTCGATGGTGAAATTCATGAGCTCGACAGCGTGCCCAAGCTGGCCAAGACCGTAAAGCACAATGTCGATGTCGTCGTGGATCGCCTCAAGGTACGCGCCGACGTTAAGCAACGTATTGCCGAATCATTCGAGACCGCGCTACGCCTGGCCGATGGCAAAGCCGTTGCCCTGGAAATGGATAGCGGCAAGGAGCACCTCTTCTCTGCCAAGTTTTCCTGCCCTGTATGCGACTACTCACTCGCTGAACTTGAGCCACGCCTGTTCTCGTTCAACAACCCGATGGGCGCCTGCCCCAAGTGCGACGGCCTCGGGCAGATCAGCTTCTTCGACCCCAAGCGTGTGGTTGCCTTTCCACACCTTTCGCTCGCCAGCGGTGCCATCAAGGGCTGGGATAAACGCAATCAGTTCTATTTCCAGATGTTGCAAAGCTTGGCCTTGCATTACGGTTTCGACCTGGAGCTCGCTTTTGAAGCCCTACCTGCGGAAGTACAGGATGTCTTGCTAAACGGCAGCGGTAAGGAAGCGATCACTTTCCAGTATCTCAATGAGCGTGGCAAGTTGTATGAAAAGTCCCACACGTTTGAGGGCATTCTTAACAACCTGCAACGCCGCTATCATGAAACCGACTCTGTTACGGTACGCGAAGAGCTATCTAAATACCTGAACTCGCAAGCTTGCCCGGATTGCAGTGGCACACGCCTGCGACGCGAAGCTCGCCACGTCAAGGTTGGCGGCAAGAACATTCACGAAGTATGCGAAGCACCACTGCGCCAGGCGCTGCACTTCTTCGACAATATTGAACTCACTGGGCAGAAACTCGCCATCGCCGACAAGATCGTGCAGGAGATCAGCAGCCGCCTGAAGTTCCTTACCAATGTCGGCCTGGAATATTTGTCTCTATCACGCTCTGCCGAAACCCTCTCAGGCGGCGAAGCGCAGCGCATTCGCTTGGCTTCGCAGATCGGCTCTGGCCTCACCGGTGTGATGTATGTGCTGGATGAGCCTTCCATCGGCCTGCATCAACGCGATAATGATCGCTTGCTGCAAACCCTGGTGCGCCTGCGCGATATCGGTAACAGCGTTATTGTGGTCGAGCATGACCAAGACGCCATTATGGAAGCGGATTACGTCGTTGATATTGGTCCAGGTGCGGGCGAGCATGGTGGCAACATCGTCGCCGCAGGCACGCCAGCAGAAATCCAGAACAACCCACAATCGCTCACTGGCCAATATCTCAGCGGCATCAAGGAAATTGCCGTCCCCAAGCAGCGCCATGCCCCCGACCCAGCGCGCTGGCTCAAGATGACGCAAGCCAGCGGCAACAACCTCAAAAATGTCGATCTGGCCCTGCCTGTCGGCCTGCTGACCTGCGTGACTGGCGTCTCGGGTTCCGGCAAATCTACCCTGATCAACGATACCCTCTACCGTGTTGTCGCACGCCATCTGTACGGCAGCTCAACCGAACCGGCACCTTTCGAAGAGATATCTGGGCTTGAGTTCTTCGACAAGGTCGTGGATGTTGATCAAAGCCCGATTGGGCGCACCCCACGCTCCAATCCAGCCACTTATACAGGGCTATTCACGCCGATTCGCGACCTGTTTGCTGGCGTACCGGAAAGCCGTGCCCGTGGTTATGGTCCAGGCCGTTACTCATTCAACGTCAAGGGCGGGCGCTGCGAAGCCTGCCAGGGCGATGGCGTCATACGCGTCGAGATGCACTTCCTGCCGGATGTGTATGTGCCATGCGATGTTTGCAAGGGCCACCGCTACAACCGCGAAACATTGGAAATCCAGTATAAAGGCAAGAACATCCACGAAGTACTAGGCATGACAGTGGAACAAGCGCGTGAATTCTTCGATGCAGTCCCCGTCGTCGCGCGCAAGTTGCAGACCTTGCTCGACGTTGGCCTGGGCTATATCACGCTTGGCCAATCCGCTACTACGCTTTCAGGTGGCGAGGCACAGCGCGTGAAACTGGCACTGGAGCTATCCAAGCGCGATACAGGCAGAACGCTCTATATCTTGGACGAGCCCACCACCGGCCTGCACTTTGCCGATATCCAGTTACTCCTCGATGTATTGCACCGCCTGCGTGATCACGGCAACACCATCGTCATCATTGAACACAACCTGGATGTGATCAAGACCGCAGATTGGCTTGTCGACATGGGGCCGGAAGGCGGCGATGGCGGCGGCACCATGATTGCCTGCGGTACACCGGAAGAAGTGGCTGACACTCAGGCCAGCTATACCGGAAAATATCTGAAACCAATGCTCAAGCGCTGAACTTAACGCAGTAAGAACAAATGTAGCAATCTCCCGGCGCCCTATATCTGGGAGCTTGCTACACTCGCTACGCCCGCCCTTGCTCTACCAATAGCTCACGGCAGCATTGTTATAGCAACCATGCTCTCAGCCAATAAATTAGTTGCTGATGTGCAGCTTCATAGCCTGATGTGGGATGCCTGCATCCATGTATTCATCGCCAATGCCATGAAACCCAGCCTGTTCATAAAAAGCAAGGGCATGGCTTTGCGCCGATACATGAATATCAAACCAGCCATTTTGCCGGCACAATTCGATCGCCGCCTGTAATAACGCACGGCCAACACCTTGTTTACGCCAGGCTGGCAGTACAGCCATACGGCCTATGCTACCGTCACTGAGAATCCGTGCACACCCTATGGCACTCCCATCCTCGGCTATGGCGAGCAGATGTAGCGCGGTATCATCCAAGCCGTCCCACTCGAGTTCGACTGGCACATGTTGCTCATCAATAAACACTTGCTGGCGAATCGCTGCTATCGGTGCTTGATCACCCACCCAATCCGCCTGTCTGACATAAAAATTCATTTCAGGATGCTTTCTTGGAATCTAAAATAAAAACACATAACCCAAAACCGTCATCATCGTCACAAGTATTGCGGTACATAACGCTTACAGGCATCATCTATGCTCGCTTCGATTCACGAAATCGATATAAAAACTAACACGATCATCTTGATGGTGTACTTGGACGAGAAGGTAAGACGATGAAGAAGTTTTTAGGTTTCCTTGGGCGTATTCTACTAGCCCAGATTTTCCTGCTGGCCATACTGATTCAGCTTTACATGATTCTGCAACACCCTGAAGGCTACCAAAGCTACCAGCTTTACCTAGCCCAATTTGGCCTGCTGCCATTCTTTGCTCCATTGATGATATTGATCCAGCTGGTATTTGGCTTAGGGTTATTCCTTGGTTTCAAGACCAAGCTTTCGGCTTATGTGCTGGCGGTGTATGCTGTTTTCGTCGCCGTCTTCCTCAAACTGCCGGTCGACTTGATTGGCTTCATGCAATACCTCGCTATCGCAGGCGGCTATATCATCCTGGCCCTGAATGCACCCACTGCATTCAGCCTGGACAACCTGCGCAAGAAAGCCTGATCAAGCACAGCCAAACTAATTAAAAAGGGCGGTAATTCCGCCCTTTTATTACATCCCTACCTCTTATTTTCAAGCCTCAGCCAAGTTGCGCGGTATCTTGAACACCACGTTTTCCACCACGCCATTCAACTCCTGCACCTCGGCAGCGCCCAGCTCCTTGAGCTTATTGATTACCTCTTGCACCAGCACTTCTGGCGCAGACGCGCCAGCAGAAACACCAATGCGCTTTTTACCCACAATCCAGGCAGGATCAAGGTAAGAGGCATTATCCACCATATAGGACTCAATACCCTGGTTCTGCGCCACCTCGCGCAACCGGTTGGAATTGGAACTGTTGGGTGAGCCCACCACAATGACTAAATCACAATCGCGCGCCATAACCTTCACAGCATCCTGACGGTTCTGCGTTGCGTAGCAAATCGAATCGCTGCGCGGCGGAGTAATCTCGGGAAAGCGTGCCTTGAGTGCGGCCACTATCGAAGCTGCATCATCAATCGACAAAGTCGTCTGCGTTACATAAGCCAATTGCACCGGGTCTTTCACCTCCAGCGTGGCGACATCTTCCGGTGACTCCACCAAGTACATGCCTCCCTCGGATTGGCCCATGGTTCCCTCAACCTCAGGATGACCCTTGTGACCAATCATGATAATTTCCTTGCCGGAGGCACGCATTTTGGCCACCTCTATATGCACCTTGGTCACCAAGGGACAAGTCGCATCAAACACCTGCAAGCCACGCGCTTCCGCCTCGGCACGCACATCTTTTGAAACGCCATGCGCACTGAAGATCACCGTATTGCCCGCAGGTACTTCATCCAACTCCTCGACAAAAATCGCGCCCTTTTTCTTCAAGTCATCTACGACGAACTTGTTGTGCACCACTTCGTGGCGCACATAGATAGGCGCGCCGAATTTCTCCAGCGCCTGCTCAACAATAATGATCGCACGGTCTACACCTGCACAAAATCCACGCGGGTTGGCTAATACAATATCCATAATCTCTCTACCATGTGCTCACCGCAACGCTTGTCACTGGCCCAGCCAGTGAGCAAACGTCAGCAGCAGCAATAATCCGATCAGCAATACCAGCACCCGCCAAACGAGGCCGACCGTGCTGCGCAAGTAGTCCGCATCAGCGGGGTCACCCAAGCCAATTTCAGGACGGAACACCAGGATGCCATTCATCGGCAATGGCTCGCCTATCTTCACACCCAACGCACCGGCACCACTTGCCAATATCATGCCCATCGCCTTGTCAGACCAAGTCTGAGCCTGCGAACGCCAGCAATAGATGGCATCTTCAAAGTCGCCCACGATCGCATAGCTACCTGCGGTCACAAAAGCCGGAGGCCAATTCAGCCAGCTAAATACCTTGCGTGACCAGTCATTAAAAGCGGTAGCTTCATGGGGTTGCCACTCCATGGTGACAATATGGGAAAGACGGTAGAACAATGCACCGGCAGGGCCAAGGATGACAAACCAGAAAATTGGCGCAAACAGACCATAATGTGAACGTGACAACACCGTTTCTACACTCACCTGTGCGATCTGGGTAAGCGTAAAGCTGTCAGTATCAACTTTTTCCCACTGCCCCAGTAATAAGCGGGCTTCGTCGATATTACCGGTGCGCAATGCGGCAATGATCTCTTCTGCACGCGGACCAAACTGGCTCAGACGTAATGTGAAGTAAAGTAACGCCACGCCGAAAATAATGCCCAGAATCGCATTCACCTGGAGTAGCACGTAATAAACCACGCCCACCAATAAGCTAGGTAGTAGCACGACCAACGCCCATGCCGTGATGCCTTGCAGGCGATTGCCGCCATTGAAATTTCGCTCAAGCAACTGAACTATCGGCGCGACGATCTCCTGCAACCAGTCCAGCTTGCGATGGGGTCGGTAATAGGTGAGCGCCAGGGCGCCGATCAGTGCAATGAAG
Organism: Methylobacillus methanolivorans; assembly: GCF_054588515.1. Classification (NCBI taxonomy): domain Bacteria; kingdom Pseudomonadati; phylum Pseudomonadota; class Betaproteobacteria; order Nitrosomonadales; family Methylophilaceae; genus Methylobacillus; species Methylobacillus methanolivorans. Next base: position 490,934 of record NZ_BAAILT010000004.1, on the reverse strand, counting down.
TTCAAGGCGAGACTCCTGCTTTGTGTTCAGGTTGGGCAACAGGTTCCAGCGGCATTTCGACACTGAGGACACTATCATCGACAATTTCCACCGTAGGCAGGTTCAAGGTCGTGTTCTTGGCTTTGACGAAATCCAGTACCTTGGAGTAAGTCTTGCCATATGCAAGCAAAGGATGCGCCTTGATGCTGGAAACAAATACCTTACGCACGGGTACGGTATCTACCTGAATAGGTGCCGCAGGCTTCGCATCAGCATCAATGATAAAGCCAGCACGTGCATGCAGCTCCTTGTAAGGCGTGGTGCGTGGATCACTAAAAATCAAGGTGATTTCAGGCCCCGGCTTGATGTTCTGTTGTACCAACTCATGCAGCACTTCCTCTTGCTTGCTGGAGAGCTTGGAATAAGGCCCTTCAGCTTCGAGGTAGGCGTAGCGGTAATCGCCGCGCTCGGCAATCTCTACATCGGCAGACGAAAACAGGCCCCACCACCATAACACCAAGGTGACGGGAATCAGAAAAATCAGCAGGAAATAAGGTAATTGTTTTTTCACGATCTTGGTACCACCAGGCAATTGTCCACAACCCGGCCTGGCAGGCCTGAACAACGGGCTGGGCGACTGTTATTTTTACTCGTAAACGATACCACAGACGCGGCTTGTCTTCACCATAACTTTGAATCCAGCCCTCTTGGAGATGATTGCCTGCATGAGCGGCAAATCCCAGTATAATGGCGGCTTTTGCGTTGACTACGTCCAGAACCACGATGAAAAACACTGCAACCCTTCTTGTGACCTGCCCTGACCGCAAAGGCATCGTTGCATCGATTGCCGATTTTCTTTATCGCCACGATGCCAACATCCTGCATGCAGACCAGCATCAGGATGCCGAGAACAACCTGTTCCTAATGCGCGTGGAATTCGATCTGGAGGGCGCATCTGTCAACCTGGACAACTTCACGGATCACTTCTCGCCGATTGCGAGCCAATTCAGCATGGATTGGGAGCTCAAGGCCTCCCAACGCCGCGCGCGCATGGCGATCATGGTCTCACAATATGACCACTGCCTAGTTGACCTGTTGCACCGACACCAAAGTGGAGAGCTGGATTGCGACATCCCCCTCATCATCAGCAATCATCGCGACACAGAAAAACTAGCGCAATTTTATGGCATCCCGTTTTTCCATATCGAAGTCACCAAAGAGAACAAGGCAGAGGCAGAAGCAAAACAATTTGCCTTGTTCGATGAATACCAGATCGACCTGATCGTCCTGGCACGCTACATGCAGATTCTCTCGCCAGATTTCGTCAAGCGCTACCCGCATCGCGTCATCAACATCCACCACTCTTTCCTGCCTGCCTTTATTGGCGCCCGCCCCTATCATCGAGCCTTCGAACGTGGCGTCAAGCTGATTGGCGCCACCAGCCACTACGTGACAGAAATCTTGGACGAAGGCCCCATCATCGAACAAGATATCGCGCGCATTTCACATCGCGACCAAGTCGAAGACCTCATCCAAAAGGGTCGCGATCTTGAGCGTGTCGTGTTATCCCGTGCTGTACGCTGGCACATAGAAAACCGCATCCTGCTCTACGCAAACAAGACCGTTATTTTCGACTAATACATCCGGTTGCCGAAAAGCCGACGCCAATGACGGAATGCTAACGTTTCCGCACGCACTATAGTGGCGTACGAGGTGAGTACTCCGAGTCAAACAAGCAATAAGGGCATAGTCCAATTGGACTAAAACCCCCATAAAAACAATGACATTCATACCAAGCAACATTAGACTAGCCCGCGACAAGTCATCACTGGCGCAATTCATGCTGCAGGATGACTTGTCGTTAACCATGTGATTCACAATGGTTGACAGTTAGGTAATAGGTTTTGAGGTAGATTGAAGCGACATGGCGGATAACATTCCGCCTGGTTATCCATAAAAATGACTAAGGGTTGATCGTGCTAAACAACCGCAAACACTTCATGTTTAAATGTACATGGCCTATGTTAGTGGTGACAGCAGCCTGGGCTGCCGAACCGCAAGGGGAAATCACCAATGCTCCTGCCAGCGCATTGCAAGCTGCGTCCAGTGCTGCACATGCAGCCGTTGAAGCAGCCAATGCCGCCGCTGCTGCAGCAACAGCCGCCGCCAGCGCAGCCAATGCTGCAGCAAGTGCGGCAAGCGAAGCTGTCAAGGCAACCGAACAGAGCTTGAAACAACCCCAGCTGGTTGTTGCACCCACGACTCCAGAACAATTAGCCAAACCGCCTGTAGCTGCTGTAACAGCAGCGCCAGTTGTTGCTACCACTCCAGCACAGCCTCTAGCAACCGCCCAAACGAAAGTAGCGCCAATTGGCCTGCAATCATTGAACCTGGACTTGCCGATGCAGGCACAATCTGTAGCAGCAGTGGATGAATTGCACCTATCCCGTTTATTTGGCATCTCCAGCATCCCTGTTGCAGTAGCCAATGAAATTCACAACGAATACCTCAGCAGCGAATACGCAGAGCAGGCGCATTCATCACAGCTGCCCGCTACTGTGACTGACACCATGGATATTCGCTCGGCCACTGTTGCTGCCGTAGATTTCAGCAGGGATGTGCATATTGCCGACGAACGTCTCAACCAGGCGGAATCGCAATCCAAGCAGGCGCGTGGCCTGTTGTTGCCTAACCTGTCGGTGCGTTATGGCAAGGGCAGAGAAATCTCCTCCCCTTCATCCGCGATTGATGCCCGCACTGGCTCGCGCATGGAAGAATCACACCATACTCGTACAGACCGCGTCATCACGCTGCGCCAGCCATTGTTAGATATGCCCAGCATCTATGACTGGAAGCGCCGCCAAGCCGTCATCAATTCCCGTGAGGAAAGCCTACGCGGCACCCAGGGTGATGCCTGGCTAGCCACAGTCAATGCCTATCTTGGCTTGACCACCAGCCGCCTCAATGCCGACCTCTCATTAGGTTATGAGAACCAGCTCAACGAACTTTTCGCTTACGTAGACAAACGTGCCACCGCAGGTGCCTCCAGCGATGCAGACCGTGAACGTGTACGCGCCCGCAGCCTTTCAGCCCGTGCTGCACGTACCCAACAGGAAGCGGCTCACTCCGCTGCCAGCGTCGAGTTTCTGCGCCTGACTAACATTGCCCCGCAAAATATCCGCTTGCCCGAGCGCGAAGATATGGGCGTCATCCCAGCAACTGCTGCCGACGCCATCAAGATCGCGATGAACAACAGCCCTGATATCGCTTCCATACGCGAAGAGTTACGCGCCTCGCAGATTGACCAAAACGTCGCGCGTTCCCGCTATGCGCCGCGCCTGGATCTGGAGCTATCCAGATGGACCACGGATAATGCAGGCGGGCCAGTAGGTGAGCAGGATGACAAACGCTTCATGGTTGTCATGAACTGGAACCTGTTCAACGGTGGGACCGATTATTACCTGACCAAGGAAAAACTCTCCCGCATCGAAGAATCCCGCTATCGCCTAGATGACCTGCAACGCCGCATCAGCCAGGCCATGATCTCGCAATATGCCATCCTCGAATCTTCCCGCGAGCAATTGGTTGCTGGTTATCGCGAGCTCAATGCGATTACTTCAGCCGCCAATGCCATGTCAGAGAAGATGTTTGCTGGCAATCAATCCCTGCTTGATCTGCTGGATGTGTATGACCGCCAGTATCAGGCACGTACTCGTCTCGTGACGCTACATGCTCAGGAAATTGATGCCTTGTCGCAAATCAATCGCTTGCTCGGCCAATCACAGCCTGTGACATTGGCAGCAGCCAACAAGATGCCGGGTTTCGGCCCGGCCACAACTCTCCCAGCCCAGACGGATGATGCCGTGACAACACCGCTGAGCCCGTTAGATGCAGGCACGGCGACGCCGCTGCCCAAGGAATAGTGAGATAACGCCATGCAGCTTGATAACGAACAGGAAGACTCAGGGATTTTCTGGCCCGGCTATGTGGATGCAGTCAGCAATCTTGTGCTGAACCTGCTGTTTGTCGTGGTGATTCTCACTATTGCCGTCTTTATCTTTGCCATGGAGTTGGGCCGCCGTCAAATCAGCGCTGAAACACCAGTCGCCCCTCCAACAGAAGCACAGCAACAGGTTTCGCAGCTCACACCCTCCGACATGGAAGCAGTAGAACCGACTTCGTATCAATCCGACGATGATGCAGCCCGCCTGCGCCTACAAGTTGCCGCCTTGCAAAAGCAACTGGCGGCACTCAAGGGCAAGGATGAAGAAGCCCGCAAACTGAAGGAAGAGCTGGCCGCCCTGCATCATGAAAAATCTGCGGGCCGCAACAGTCCTCGTCGCGTGGTCTCTGCCACCATCCGTGCTGAGGAACCCGATATGACAGTGGCTGGAGCACAAGGCGGCCTAGTGGTCGACTTTGTTGACGATGCCATCACCATCTCAAGCAATGAGGCTGACGAATTACGCAGCCCGCTGCAACCTATCGTGGAAAGTGGTGGAGCTACGCTTGAAGTCAGCGTTCCGCCTGGGTTTACCGAAGCACGACGCCTGGCTTTCTACCGTGCCATGGCTGTACGCAACCTGTTGATCGACATGAAGCTACCCGCTGACCGTATCCGTGTTTCCATCATTGATGGCAACGCCAGGTCGGATAGTTCGCTGGTCTCGGTCGTCCCAGCGAGCAAGAAGCCTTAACCGGCCAGCAAACGGATGAATTGGCTGCAAAAACAGTGGAACGCCATGACGCCATCCCGGGCTTTTGTCCTGATCAGCGTAGCGGCGGTAATAGCACTGGTGAGCTGGGCAGCATTAGCTCAAGTTGACCTGATCGTGCGTACGGTGGGCCGTGTAGTGCCGGCAGGTAAGGCGCAGATAGTGCAACACCTTGAAGGCGGGATTGTAAGAACCATCCTCGTGCAGGAAGGTGAAGTCGTCAAAGCAGGCCAGCCACTGATTGAGCTTTCAGATATCAAGGCGCGCTCTGACCTCGGGCAGGAGCGTACCAAGCGTGATGCCTTGCGCGGGCGTGAAGCGAGGCTACTGGCCGAAGCACGTGGCAAATCCAGCATTGAGTTTCCTGCTGATTTGCATGATGCCGAAGTGAAGCAAGTGGAATCTGCAGCCTTGCAGGCTCGTGTTTCCAGTATCAATGAAGAGTCTCGTGTATTGCGCGATCAAAGCGCACAACGCCGCGGTGAGATTGCCGAGATCGAAACACGTCGCAGGAATCTGGTTTCAGAGATAGAACTGGCACGCCAGCAGCACAAGCTGATTGAAGGCTTAAACAAGAATGGCGCTGCTTCCAAGATGGAGCTGCTGGACGCGGAAAGCCGCTTGCAGCGCATGGAGTCGCAATTACGTGAGGCTGAGGCTGCATTGCCACGTTTAAGGGCTGCACAAGCGGAAATCGAGTCCAAGATCGGCGAATTATGGGCACGCTTCCGCGCCGATGCCACAGCGCAATTAACCGATGTGCGGGCAGAACTGCAACGCTCGACACTAGAGTTCGAGACCAATGCTGACCGGCTGGATCGAAACATTGTCAGGGCGCCCATGGCGGGCTTCATTAACCGCATGATGCTATCCACCGTGGGCGGGGTGATCAGGCCCGGTGAGCCATTGCTGGAAATTACGCCGGAAGACGAGCATATCGTCGTGGAAACGCGCTCCAGGCCAGATGACCGCGCCAACTTGCGCAATGGCCTTCCAGCGCGGGTGCGTATCGGCGCATTTGACTATGCAACTTATGGTGCCTTGCCAGGCAAGGTGACAGAGGTAAGTGCAGACACGCTGTTTGATGAGCGTGAAGGGTATTACTACCGGGTGAGGGTAGACGTTGGGAGCATCAGCGAAATCAAACTGGCAAAAACCGCTGGCCCGATTTCGCCGGGGATGTCAGTCACAGCGGATATTGTTGTAGGCAAGCGCACTGTGCTTTCCTACCTGCTGTCGCCGATGATGCGTTTTGGGGATCGCGTATTCCGCGATCCAAGATAAAGATTATTTGTTAAAGGTAAGCTCCACATGCTAAAGCGACTAAGAATTTACTACTTTTACGCGGCTTTGCCATTTGTACTGCTATTGCTGGGGGCTGCCGTTTATCATGAGGCCATCGTCAAAACCTTGGTCGAGAACCCGCATCCGCAGATCAATTACGCCATCTTCTTCATCACCATCCTTGGCGGCATCCTGATACTGTTTAATGTGCGCCGACTCTTGCGTGAAGCCAGCAAACTGGAGGACTTCACCGATGCCATACAATCCGGTGAAGGCCCTGCCCAACTGCAAGACAGGGCACAAGCTTACGATGGCGATATCGCCTATGTATTACGCATGATGGCGGCATCCAGTGGTCGTGGCATTGCCCACCAGGAGCAAGTCGCGATTGATGCAGAACTCAATAGCGCAGGCCGCCGCCTGACCAACCGCAATGCCCTGCCACAATTCCTGACCAGCCTATTGGTCGGCCTGGGCCTGCTGGGTACGTTCATTGGCTTGCTGGCGACATTGGATGACATTGCTGTACTGATTTCCAGCTTTGCCACGATCAATGTTGGTGTCGATAGCCCAGTTGAAGTCTTCCGTGACATGGTTTCCCGCATGCGTGCCCCAATGCGCTCCATGGGTATCGCCTTCTCAGCTTCGCTGTTTGGCTTGCTCGGCTCCATCATCCTCGGCTTCATGATGGTCGCTGTGCGCCGCTGTACACAAGAAGTGCTTTCCATCCTGGGCTCAGAAGTTGCACAGCATATCGAACAAGCAATTGCACGCCTTGCCAACAACGGTCAGGCAGGCAATGTCGCCACCACAACTACAGGCGAAACTGTCGTCATCGAATCTGACGCTGCGGGTAGCGCCGGCTACCTCGCCAACATGGACCCGGCCGAACTCAAGTTCCGCCGTGAAATTGCTACCGAGGAAATCCGCGTGCTGCGCCGCATTGAAGAGCGGCTGAGTGAATCTTCACGCTTGCAGGATCGTGCGCTGCAGGCTGAACTGGATAACTTCAACAAGCAGCGTAGTGAAATGATGCGCGCAATGGCAGACCACAACGAATCCGTTTCGCAGTTCCGTGGCGAGTTGCAACGCGTAGGCCGTCAGCTCGGCACCATTCTAAGCATGATGGAGCGTGGCAATGCCGACATGCTCTCCCAGCTCAACGATCACTTCTCTGAACTGATCCAGACCACGGCACGCCAGGGCACCGATCTTTCACGCATGAGCGACATGATGACGCGTATGACCGATGACTCAATGGAGCTACGCACCAACATCACCAACATGATGGATAGATTCTCGCCAGCAGAACAACGTGCCCTATTAGCCACGTTATTAGAAGAGGCAAACAAGCAACGTCGTTGATTGACCGAGTATGCAATGTTGCAGCCTAGCACTATGCCAGGCCACCAATTGAAAAAGGAGTACCACCATGGCAATTACCCAACCCGCAGTCACTGAACAGCGTAACGGCCCAAGCACCAAGCAAAACCACGTGACCAACGTCACGCGGGCAGAGGCCAGTGCAGACGGTATCATTCGCCTGACAGAAAGCCATGGCGCACTCAAGTCTGTCGATGTTGCCGATGTAGACTTGGTGCTGGGCTTTGCCGATGGCTCCTTTATCATCATCCCCAACGGGGCTCTTGACGCATTAGAGCCCAACGCCCCCAAGGTTGAATTTGGCGGCGACAAATTCAACACCAGCCTAACCGAACTGTTTCAGCAAGTTGGCACCGTGGATGCTGCCGATGCCGGCAACCTGCGCATCATCAGCGAAAACATCGACACCCGCCTGACCGAACTCCAGCCAGACGAGATCGACTACACCTCATTGTTCATGGCAATGAACAACCACACCTCAGCGCCATCAGCCCCGGCCGCCCCACTACCACAAGCCCAAACGCTGCCTGCCGCAGCTCAAGTACAACGCGGCAGCCTCAATGGTCGAGGCAATAATAGTGGTGAAGCAATGGATGCGATCATTCCACCAAGGGTGGATCAACCGTCGACTTATCGGTTGGGGAATCGGGTGGAGACTGCAGAAAACTTGAACATTGGCTTGCCTGTCATTAATGGCAGCCTATATAACGATGAAAGCTTCAAGGTAGCGGGAGACATCTCACAAACTGGTTTACCCACTGGTGCACGTGATGCATCACAAGCCGAAGATTCTGTTTTCAATTCCACCGCGCGGAATGCCTCCAGCCAAGCACACAATGAAGTGATTACCGGAACCAGTGGTGACGATAACATTCACTGGAATACGGCTGGCTTCTCCTCCAACGACGAGACTTGGAGCAAAATATTTCATCTCAGTACCAACGGGTTGGACAATATTGACACCGTCAGATTAACCTCATCCGATACTTTACCTCCAGGCTTTAGCATCACAGGACCAGGAGTAACATCTGTCACTAGCAACGGCATCACTACATGGTTTATTAATCCTGCATCATTGAATGCAGATGGCTCTATCGATTTAAATATTACCTACGATGTTGGTGGTACCCTTACGACCCCCGACTTCACGATTAATGCTTATATCAAAGGCACTTCCGGCCCATTCACTTTCGAAGTAGGTAAAGACTTCTACTTTCGATACATTGATGCAACCACCGCCGATGATTTTATCGCCACCAAGAATGGCGAAGCCATTATGGTGCTTCCAGCCAATGGCATCGGCTATAAAATAGACGGCGGCGACGGCAATGACATCATCAGCGCTGGCGCAGGCAACGACACATTGATTGGCGGCCATGGCACCAATCAGCTTGATGGCGGCTTGGGGAACAATACTGCCAGTTATGAAAACATGATTGCTGGCCAGAATGTCAGTGCCTCTCTTGTTTCAAATACAGGCACTGTCAGTGGCGGTGTTGCAGCCGATACGTATGCGAATATCCAGAACCTGACGGGGGGTGCTGGCGATGATTTACTGGAAGGCAATGCTGGTGCTAACCGTCTGATTGGCGGTGACGGCAATGATACTTTGGTGGGGGGCGGTGGTGCAGATACACTTGATGGTGAGGGCGGCATCGATACCGCCAGCTTTGCAGGGTTGCAAGCAGTATCCGTGACTTTGAATCAGGCGGGCACAGGCACTGCCACCAGCGCCAGTGGCAATGTCAGCCTGATTAAGATTGAAAATCTAATCGGCACTGCATTCAACGATACATTCAGGGTTTCCGTCGCGCCAGGGGATTCTGGCGGGGTAAAAAGCGGTGTGATCAATGGAAATGGCGGTAACGATACGCTGATTTACACCGGCGTTAGCGATCACCTTGATGTGGACTTGGTATCGGGCACGGTGAATGGCATCACCAACATCTTGAGTGGCATTTCCAATATCACGACAGGCAGTGGCAACGATGTAATTGTTGCGACTAATGATGCCAACCGCATTGATGGCGGAACTGGCAATAATACTGTTGATTTCAAGTATGCAGGTTCTGCTATCAGCGTAAATATCGAAGATACCACGGTAGAAACTTTGGTCAGCGGTGGTAGCGGCGCGGATGTGTTGCTCAATATACAGAATATCAATGCCACCGACTTCAACGATACGATCACGGTTGCCAACTTTGCCAGTGTGATCAACGCGCGTGATGGCAATGATACCGTCACAGCAGGCAATGGCAATAACACCATAGACGGCGGAACGGGCGATAACCGCATCAGTGTTGGTAGCGGCAACAACACGATCACTGCCGGTGCAGGCAATGACATCATCATCGCGACTAATGGCAACAATACGATCAATGCTGGTGATGGCGCGAACAATGTCACGGTGGGTGCTGGCAACAACAACATCACGACAGGACTGGGCAACGATACGGTATCTGCCGGTGGAGGCAATAATTCCATCAATGTTGGCAATGGCAATAATCTGGTTACTGTTGCTAACGGCAATAACACAATCATCTCCGGCACAGGTGCTGACACAGTGTCAGCCGGAAGTGGTATCAATTCGATTTTCACTGGGGATGGCAATGACGTCATCACGGTGGGCAATGCCCAGACCACTGTGGATGGTGGTGCCGGTACGGACAGGCTTACCTATGTTGGCGTGACACAATCCTTGGTCGTCAACCTTGCGGATGGCATGGTGACGATAGATGGTGGCAATCAGGCAGTCAGGGTTAGCAATATCGAACATATTACGACCGGCAGCGGCAACGATACGGTTTATGGCAGTGCTGTCGCCAATGAAATTAATACTGGTGATGGTAATGACAGTATTGAAGGCATGGATGGAAACGATACATTAAATGGCGGGGCCGGAAACGATACTATCCATGGTGGTAACGGGGATGACCGAATTCTAGGGGAAGATGGCAATGACTCCTTGGTGGGTGATGACGGCAATGACACCCTGATTGGAGGCGCTGGGGCTGATGTGCTCGATGGTGGCAACGGCATTGACACTGCCAGTTACGAAACTTCGACAGGTGGTGTTACGGTCAAGCTACTCACCAGTGCCTTAACAGGGGTTTCTACAGTGATAGGTGCAGTGGGCATCTCAGGGGATGCTGCTGGAGACACCTTAACCAACATCAATAACTTGAGAGGCGGCAGCGGAGCAGATGCGCTTTATGGAGATAACAATGCCAATCTGATCGAGGGTCTGGGGGGCGATGACACTCTGGAAGGCATGGGCGGCAACGATACCCTGATCGGTGGCGGTGGCAATAACACCGCGACCTATTTCCATGCCGACAATGGCGTCTATATTGACCTCTCTACTACTGCTTCGATAAACGTCGAGCATACCTTCAATAACTATGGCATCGCGGTGACGCTCCAGGCTGCCACGGCCCGGGATATTATTGCCGGGGACAGCGCCCAGCTTGGCACTGCGGGCACAGGCACGCTGGGAACCTCCATAGGGACAGACAGTTTGGTGCAAATACAGAATTTGATAGGTACCGAATATAACGATTTTCTCAAGGGCGATAGCGGTGCCAACAGAATAGACGGTGGAAGTGGTCGCGACTTCATCATTGGCGGCAATGGTGCCGATACCCTGCTAGGTGGTGCCGGTGACGATACGATTTATGGTGGCGTGGATACCACCGGCGCAGGAGATGCGGGTAATCTCATCATAGGCGGTACTGGCCGTGATCTACTTTACGGCGGTGCAGGTAACGACACGATTTATGGTGATAATCAGGATACAACCCCAGGCAGTGGAGGCAACCTCAACAGTAACAATGACACTATTTATGGTGGGGCTGGCAATGATCTTATCTATGGAGGCGGAGGAGATGACAGCATTATAGGCGGGCTGGGGAATGACACTATATTCGGCGGTGATGGCAATGACTGGATTGATGCCCGTCTCGGCCAGGATGTCGTCTCAGGTGGCAGTGGCAATGATTACATCATTGCTTCAGTCAACGTAAGTGGGGCATCCAATACTCCTACACCGTTCCCCGACCGCTTTACTAGCATCAATGGGGGTGATGGCCGGGATACCTTGAAACTAGAGGGTTTTGTGGATGGACAGAACTACAATCTCTCAACGTTCTATACAGGTAGCGGTGCTGGTGGTGCAAAAGTGACAAATGTTGAAGTGCTTGATGTGAAAGGCGATGGATCACTTAACAATTTTGTTATCGATGCCATCACCATTAACAATATTGTCAATGGTGCCAATAGCACACCTACCGCATCCCAATCAGTTGCCATCACGATATACAACGATGCGCCAACCAATGCTGGTGATCCTACTACAGGCGATAGATTGACGATTTCAGATGCCTACTATAATAATTTTGCAACTACAGTCTCCGGTGCTACTGGAGTGGATTACTTTATCTATGCCTCTGCAGCAGATCGAGATGCGAGTACCAATGCGATTGCCACGGTTCACTGGTTAACCGCTTGATGATTGAGCATAAAAAATCTCCCCCAATTGCTAGTCTTTGGCAATTATTCCGCAACCAGTGGTTGGAGGTAGGACTCTCCAGCCTTTTGATCAACAGCGGTCAAATCCTGCTGCCGCTGTTCTCCATGCTGGTGTACGACAAGATCGTCAGCAACGGGGTTTTTGAGACATTGTGGGCCCTGGTGATCGGCATGTTGATCTTCATCGCGCTAGACGTGGGTATGCGTATCACGCGCAACTGGACAGTGGAGCGTGTGGCAGCCGATATGGCGCGCAAGACGGATGAAGGGCTGTGGCACAAGCTGCTTGCTGACCGTGACATGCCGGCAGGCGGCGTGGCGACTTTCCTCGCACATTATCGTGATTTGACCAATGCGCTGAATTTCGTTTCTTCCACCTATCTACTGGCAATTGCAGATTTGCCATTCTACCTTCTGTATCTATTGGTCATTGGCTTTATTGCCTGGCCGATCATGATTCTGGTGGGCGTACTCACACTTATTTATGCTGGCATAGGCTATCTCGTACAGCGCCAGACTTTGCGTCTGAACCGCGATGCTGAGAAAACCTCCACCCAGCGTATGGCCTATATTGGCGAGATATTGCAGGGCATGGAGGTAGTGCGCACCATTCCAGGCGTCACCGGCCTATTGCAAGGCTGGCGCACGCAATCAGATAAAGTAAGTGAACTGGAAGCCGCACGCAGGCTTTCTGCCAGCCATAGCAACACGCTCTCGGCAGGCATGATGACCTTCACCACGGTAGCCGTGCTCACCCTAGGCGCCTACCTGATCGAGGCACGCATGCTGTCTGTAGGTGGCCTCATTGCATGCTCACTGCTGGCAGCGCGCGCCATGATGTTGGTAACCTCGCTATATCTGGTACTCGGCAAATGGGAAGATTTTGCACGCTCGGCCAAACGGATGGACGACCTGCTGGAATCCGGCAAGGCTGCGCACGGCGTCAGCCAAGACATTGCACAATCCGCGCCGCATGCCTCCTTCAAGGTGAACAAGCCAGAAGCTAAGGGTGACATCACCCTGTTGCGTCTGACCAAGCGTTATCCTGATCGCCCTGCTGCACTGGATAACGTCAGCCTCAACATTATCGCGGGCGAAAAAATCGGCCTGCTGGGCCGTCCAGGTGCAGGCAAGAGCACGCTACTCAAGCTGATAGCAGGATTAAGTATTGCCGATGAAGGTGAAATATTAATTGATGGCTATGAGCTGCATGCCATTGCCCCTGAAGACCGTGCACGCTGGATGGCTTACAAGCCACAGGAGCCTGTGCTGTTTGCAGGCACGTTGGAAGCCAATTTATTGCTGGCTGGTAGCAAACCGCAGAGCGAACGCCTGCAACGCGCATTGTGGGCCTCTGGCTTAGAGGATGAACTCAAGCAAGGCAGGCTTACGCTCACCATGGCCATTGCTGACCGTGGTAGTAACCTCTCCGGCGGCCAACGTCAGAAAGTTGCCTTGGCAAGAGCCTTTGCCCAACAAAGCAACATCCTGCTACTGGACGAACCTAGCCTAGGCCTAGACCCCGAAGGCGAACAACTCTTGGCCCAGCGCCTGCCGCAAGTGATCTGCAATGGCAACCTGGTCATGATCAGCCATAGCGCCGCCATGATGACGGCAGTACAACGCATCATTGCCATGGATAGCGGCAAGATTGCCGCTGATGGGCCAAAGGAAAAGCTCCTGAGGCCTGCCTAAATATCCTCATGCAAAAGACAATAAAAAAGCCAGCAAATTGCTGGCTTTTTTATTTTAGGGAAACCTCCCAGGTTACTTCTGCAACGCTCTCTGGATTTTCTGGTCAGTCTTGTATTCGCTCAGCGCATATACGGACCAGATCGCAGCAGGCAGCCAACCGATAATGGTAATTTGCAGGATGAGGCAGATGATGCCTGCAATCGGGCGACCTATGGTAAAGAACTGCAACCAGGGTAGGAAAATGGCAAGTATCAGGCGCATTTCAATCTCCTTTTATCTTTTTTGACTTGTCGCAACAGTTTAGCCGAGAATCTTTTCCAGGGCGAACAGTTGCTCTATGGTTTCACGCTGGCGGATCAGGTGAACCTGATCACCATCCACCATAATTTCAGCCGCTCTTGGGCGCGTGTTGTAGTTTGAACTCATGCTCATGCCGTAAGCACCAGCAGACAGAACTGCCAGCAGGTCACCTTGCTGCAATGCCAGTGTACGGTCATGTCCGAGGAAGTCACCGCTCTCACACACCGGGCCGACAATTTCATATACCTGAGCCTTAGATTGATCAACTGCCGGGGTAATAGCAGCGATCTCATGATACGCGTCATACAACGCTGGACGCATGAGATCGTTCATCGCGGCATCGACAATCGCAAAATTCTTGGCTTCGGTATGCTTCAGATATTCAACCCTGGTGATCAAGGCCCCGGCATTACCGACCAATGCACGCCCTGGCTCAAACACCAACTTGACCTGACGATCACCTAGCTTCTCAAGCATAGCCGCTGCGTATACGGCGAAATCTGGCGGGGTTTCATCTGCATAACAGATACCAATGCCACCACCGAGATCAATATGCTCGATATGAATGCCTTCTGCCTCAAGCTGATCCACCAGCACCAGTACGCGATCAAACGCATCAAGGAAAGGAGATAGTTCCGTCAATTGCGAGCCAATGTGGCAATCCACCCCATGCACAGCGATGTGCGGCAAACCAGATGCGCGCTTATAAAGGCTAAATGCATCTTCGTAAGCCACGCCAAACTTGTTGTTCTTGAGGCCTGTTGAAATATAAGGATGCGTCTTGGCATCAACATTCGGGTTGACGCGCAATGACACCGGGGCCACTTTGCCTAACCGAGCAGCGACTTCATTGAGTCTATCCAGCTCACTCGCAGATTCAACGTTGAAGCAGAAAATCCCGGCGCTTAATGCCGCTTCCATTTCACCCTCGGTCTTACCCACGCCAGAAAACACCACCTTGGCAGGATCGCCACCAGCAGCCAACACGCGGGCCAGTTCACCGCCGGAAACAATATCAAAACCAGCGCCTAGTCGGGCAAACAGGTTGAGTACCGCCAAACTAGGGTTGGATTTCACCGCAAAACACACCAGATGATCAGCTTTTTCAAACCCGGCATCGAAGCGGGTATAGGCCGATTCCAGCGCGGCACGGGAATAAACGTAAGTGGGTGTACCGAACTCTTCGGCAATGCGGTTCAACGGTACATTTTCGGCATGCAGGATGCCATTTTTCAACTGAAATGGATTCACAGACAACTCATCGAGAAGGTTCTTGTTGCGGCAGGGGATCCTGCGGATACTGCTTTTCCGGGATATAAAGATCGCCCTTGGTGCCACAGGCCGCCAGGGTCAGGCTTGCAATCAGGATCAGGAAGCAGAGGCGCATGTTGTTTAAATTCAAAAGGTTTATTTTAACACAAGCCTATCGCGGCTTTATCACGCATCACGGCACCGCAGCATAGCGCATGCGTGACTCAATAATGCCCGTTTTGCGCACTAGCCCTCTCGCTTCACGGTGCTTGTCATAATACTTAGGGTTAGGAATCATCGCCGCCAGTTTCGCCGCCTGCCCTGCGCTAAGATTGGCAGCGCTGGTTTTGTAGTAATGCCGTGCCGCCGCTTCGGCACCAAATACGCCATTACCCCATTCGATGACATTGAGATAAATCTCGAAAATGCGGCGCTTGCTCATCATGCGCTCCAGCATCCAGGTAATCGCCACCTCTTCCAGCTTGCGCCATGGCGTGCGCCCGGTGGAAAGAAACAGGTTCTTGGCAAGCTGCTGGCTGATAGTAGAGCCACCTGCGACAATTTTGCCTTTTTGCCAGTTTTTTTCGTATGCCTTCTGGATACCATCCCAGTCGAAGCCCTCATGACCAACAAACTTGGCATCTTCTGACGCAATCACTGCACGTTTGAGGTTACGGGAAATTTTCTGGTATGCGACCCATTGATGCTTGAGCGTGGCATCGGGGTTTTCCTCTTGCAAGGTGCTTAAGCTGGTACGCATGAATGCGCTACTCGAGGGGTTATGCTCCACCCACCAAAGGATATGCATGAATATCCATAATTGATACAGCACCACCAGCACAATCACCAGCAGCAAGCCTCGCCAAAACCATCGCTTGATCATGATGCGCGCATTGCAGAAATAACGGGAGTAGTATCCGGACGCACCTGCCGCCATAGATAAAATGCTTCCGCTGCCTGCTCTACCAACATACCCAAGCCATCTGCAATTCTTGCCACGCCTTCTTCACGGGCATATTGCATGAAAGGCGTTTCGCGCCCATACATCATGTCATAGGCCAGCGCATCAGTGGCAAACAAGCCAGAGGACAATGGCAGCCGCTCGTTGCTCAAACCACTGGAGGTCGCGTTAATTACTACATCAAACACTTGTCCTGGCAATGCATCAAAACTGTGCGCTGCCAGCGATACACCAGCAGCACTTGCGCGCGCTACCATTGCTTGAGCCTTATCCACACTACGATTGGCAACGGACAGGGTTGCTGGAGATGCCTCCAGCAATGGCCCCAACACGCCCTCAGCAGCCCCTCCCGCTCCAATCAGCAACACGCGCTTGCCTTGCAGGGGAAATTGCAGGTTATGCAAAATGTCGCGCACCAAACCCACGCCATCCGTATTGTCACCCCGAATGACTTGGTTACTAAAACTCAATGTATTCACAGCACCGGCCTGACGTGCGCGCGGCGTCAACTCTGTTGCCAGCTCATAGGCCTCAAACTTAAAAGGCACTGTGACATTGGCTCCAGAATATCCCTGGGCTTGCATCTCCGCGACAGTAGCAGCAAAGCCATCCAGTGGCGCAAGCACCTTGCCATATTCAAGCTGCTGCCCTGTTTGCTGCGCAAATGCAGCATGAATGAGCGGCGATTTGCTGTGCTCAACCGGATGGCCGATGACTGCGTAACGATCCATACTCACCCTCAAGCGTTGGTCCAGGGCAGGCCAGCCGCTTTCCAGCCATTGATCTGGCCACGCTGCTTGCTATCTGGGGTAGACTCCCCTTCAAAACCTTCCAACACATTGTAGGCTTCGGCATACCCAGCCTGGGCTGCCACAACAGCAGCATTATGAGAACGCCCGCCCGTGCGGCAGAGAAACATCACCAACACCTCATGATCCACTTGCTTATCTAGCTGTGACAAGAAATCAGGATTAGCCACCATGCCAGGGTAGAACGCCCACTCAATGTGGGTAGCACCAGGAACACGCCCCACTAGCTCAAGCTCCGCTTTGGTGCGTACATCAACCAGCTTAGCGGCAGGTGCCAAATCCAGTACCTTTTGCGCCTCCTGCGGCGTCAAAGCACCCGCATAAGGAAGCCCATGCTGTTCAGCACGTTGTTTTGCATTTTGCAAAATAGCACTCAAGGTTTCCATCATCATCTCCTCACCCTCTCAGAAATGCGGAGTATAGCGCCAAATCGCCCGGCAAGATTCAACGCACAAATATGGTGCATAAAACCGGGGTAACGCAATATTTTGGTGCACAACATGGAGTTCTCTTTTATAACCTTATGTGTAAAAATGAGAAATTGCATGAATTCAATGGCACAGTTCATGCTTCATGCTAGTGTCAAGCATAGTGCTTAAATAACCTTCTTAATTCAAAAAGAGCTAGGAGAATCAAATGGCGGTGGCCGACGTATTAAAGCTTGTGAAGGAAAACGACATCAAGTTTGTCGATTTTCGCTTTACTGACACCAAGGGTAAGGAACAGCACGTAACCGTGCCAATTTCCGCATTCGACGAAGACAAGTTTACTGAAGGCCACGCTTTCGACGGGTCTTCTATCGCTGGCTGGAAGGGTATTCAGGCATCTGACATGCTGCTGATTCCAGATCCAGATACTGCCAACATCGATCCGTTCATGGACGAACCCACTCTGTTCCTGACCTGTGACGTCATCGATCCTACCGATGGCAAGGGTTATGACCGCGACCCACGCTCTATCGCCAAACGCGCTGAAGCTTATCTGAAGTCCAGCGGCATTGGTGATGCAGCTTACTTCGGCCCAGAACCAGAATTCTTCATTTTCGACTCCATTAACTGGTCTGTCGATATGAGCGGCAGCTCCGTCAAGATCAACTCCGAAGAAGCTGCATGGTCCTCCAACGACAAATTTGAAGGCGGCAACACTGGCCACCGTCCTGGCGTTAAAGGCGGCTACTTCCCCGTACCTCCAGTTGATTCCCTGCATGACATTCGCTCCGCGATGGTCATGACAATGGAAGAGCTGGGCGTGCCTGTAGAAGTGCACCACCACGAAGTAGCAACTGCTGGCCAATGTGAAATTGGCACCAAGTTCAGCACACTGGTACAGCGCGCTGACTGGACACAAATCTTGAAGTACGTTGTGCTGAATACAGCACACGCTTACGGCAAGACTGCCACTTTCATGCCTAAGCCAATGTTCGGTGACAACGGCTCCGGTATGCACGTTCACCAATCCGTATGGAAAGATGGCAAGAACCTGTTTGCAGGCAACGGCTACGCTGGCCTGAGCGAATTTGCTCTGTACTACATCGGCGGCATCATCAAGCACGCGCGCGCACTGAACGCTATCACCAACCCTGGCACCAACTCCTACAAGCGTCTGGTTCCTGGTTTTGAAGCTCCAGTAAAGCTGGCTTACTCCGCCAAAAACCGTTCTGCTTCCATCCGCGTTCCTTTCGTACAATCCGACAAGGCTCGCCGTATTGAGGCTCGCTTCCCAGATCCTACTGCCAATCCATACTTGGCATTCAGCGCATTGCTGATGGCCGGCCTGGACGGCGTACAAAACAAGATTCACCCAGGTGAGCCTGCAACCAAGGATCTCTACCACTTGCCACCAGAAGAAGATGCAGCTATCCCAACTGTTGCCTCCTCGCTGGAACAAGCGCTGGAAGCCCTGGACAAGGATCGCGAGTTCCTGACCCGTGGTGGCGTATTCTCCGAAGACTGGATCAACTCTTACATCGACCTGAAGATGGAAGAGGTGACCAAGCTGCGTCAGACTCCGCATCCAATCGAGTTCAGCATGTACTACAGCATCTAATCGATGCGATAGTCAAAAAAGCGGGGAAACCCGCTTTTTTTATGCCTGAAATCGGCCTCATCAATAATTGCCTGCACCAGGCTTCTGCTCTACACTCAATCTCATGAGAATGTTCCAACTGCCTTTTATTAGCTTGTTTGCCTGCATCATCACTTCGATGACCGCCCAGGCCGACATCTACAAGAGTGTGGATGAAAATGGCCATGTCACCTACTCCAACGTCCCCAGCAAAGGAGCGACAAAGCTGGAGATAGATCCGCCACCGCCAAGCACCACAACACAACCCAAAACAAAGCCTCAAGCGACTCCTAGCAATTTTCCGCGCGTGGATAGTCAAACCCAGAAAAAGCGTGACGATCAGCGCAAAAAAATATTGCTAGAAGAACTAGAAGCTGAAAAAGCCGCTCTGGAGGAAGCTAAAAAAGCTTATACCGAGGGCGAATCAAAACCCGAGGTATACCGTGGGGCCAATGGCAAAACTTATCGCAATGTCGCGAAATTCGAGGAAAAAATGCAACAATTGCAGGCCAATGTGGATGCGCACGAACGAAATGTGCAGCTTCTGCAAAAAGAGTTGGAGGCGTTTAAATAAGCAGCATCCAACTGGCCTGGCTTTTGCTTAAAAGAAGCCATGGAACATAAAATCCCCCCCTCATTCGCAGGCCTTGAACACTTATCAACGGCTATCCTCCTGCTCGACCAGCAGCGCCATGTCGTTTATGCCAACCCCGGTGCCGAGGTGCTATTCGCCATCAGCGCTAAGCAAATTGCAGGTTTACCTGTCTCACAGGTTTTTCCCGGCTGTGACATTCTCGACTCGGCCATGGAACATGCGATTAAGCATCACAGCCCATTCCGTGAGCATGAATTCCCCATTACCACGTTACGGCAACAATCTTTTGCTGTCACCTGTACCGTCACCCCGGTAGAGCTTGATCCCGCGTGCCTAGTACTGGAATTCCAGCATATGGATCAACAGCTACGCATCGCGCGTGAAGAACGCATGCTAATCCAGCAACAAGCCAATGCCGAGCTATTGCGCAATCTGGCCCACGAAATCCGCAACCCGCTCGGTGGGCTTCGTGGCGCGGCACAATTGCTGGAGCATGAACTGCCACAAGTCAGCCTTCGCGAATACACCCAGGTCATCATCAAGGAGGCAGACCGCCTACAATTGCTGATGGACAGACTCTTGGTGCCACACCGTGTACCCAAGTACGAGCCAACCAATATCCATGAAGTACTCGAACGTGTGCGTAGCCTGCTATTGGCAGAATCGCCGCGAGGTATACAAATCCGCCGTGACTATGACACTAGCCTGCCAGAGCTAATCGGTGACCGCGAGAAACTCATTCAGGCCGTATTGAACATTGCCCGTAACGCGGTGCAAGCCATGCAGAACAAACCTGGTACGGAGTCACCTGAAATCATCTTGCGTACAAGAGCAGCACGCCAAGTCACATTGGCGAAAAAGCGCTACCGAGTCGCTATCAAGCTGCAAATCATTGATAACGGCCCCGGTATCCCGCCAGAAATTCGCGAGCGAATTTTTTACCCGCTGGTATCAGGGCGCGAGGGTGGCACCGGCCTAGGCCTGACACTGGCGCAAACATTCATCACCCAGCATCACGGTATGATCGAATGCGAAAGCGCGCCTGGACACACCAGCTTCACCATACTGCTGCCAATTGAAAGCACAGCGATGAAAGCTTACATTGCAAGACAATAATCTATAAAAACAACGCCTTTTTAATAAAAGACAGACTACAACAGGTAACCATCATGAAACCGATCTGGATCATAGACGACGACAAATCCATACGCTGGGTATTTGAAAAAGCCCTGGGCCGCACCGACATGGATTTCAAGACTTTCGCATCGGTACCCGAAGCCTTGAATGCCCTGACCCGGGAAGAGCCACAAGTCATTGTCAGCGACATTCGCATGCCCAATGGTTCTGGCCTCGATTTCCTGCACGAGGTAAAACAACGCCATCCAGATATTCCCGTCATCATCATGACCGCCTATTCCGATCTGGAAAGTGCAGTTGCCGCATTCCAGGGTGGCGCTTTTGAATACTTGGCCAAGCCTTTCGATGTTGACCAGGCGATTGAAATCATCCGCCGCGCAGTAGATGAAAGCATGCGCCAGGCAACTGAAGTGGTGATGCAAGAAGAAACACCGGAAATCATTGGTCAGGCCCCCGCCATGCAGGAAGTGTTTCGTGCAATTGGCCGCCTGAGCCGCTCGCATTCAACCGTGCTGATTAACGGTGAATCCGGCACCGGTAAAGAACTTGTAGCGAGCGCACTGCATCGCCATAGCCCGCGTTTCGACAAGCCTTTCATCGCCATCAATACTGCTGCAATCCCCAAGGATCTGCTCGAATCCGAGCTATTCGGCCACGAACGCGGCGCATTTACCGGCGCGCAAGCTGCACGGCGCGGACGCTTCGAGCAGGCTGACGGTGGCACCTTGTTCCTTGATGAAATCGGTGACATGCCCTCCGACCTGCAAACTCGCCTGTTGCGCGTTCTGTGTGATGGACAGTTCTACCGTGTTGGCGGACACCAACCAGTCAAGGTCAATGTGCGCATCATTGCTGCAACACATCAGGATCTAGAAGAAAGAGTGAAACTAGGGTTGTTCCGTGAGGATTTATTCCATCGCCTCAACGTCATCCGCCTACGCCTGCCACCCCTGCGCGAGCGACGTGAAGACATCCCCTTGCTGGTCAAGCACTTCCTGCAACACAGCGCCCGCGAACTGGGTGTAGAAGCCAAGCAGCCATCCACCGCTGCCTTGCGCTACCTCGGTACGTTAAGCTGGAGCGGTAATGTGCGCCAACTGGAAAACGTCTGCCACTGGCTCACCGTGATGGCTCCCGGTCAAAACATCGACATCGCTGACTTGCCACCGGAGCTGAAAGAAGACGCGGCCAAGCCTGCTAGTGCCACCTCATGGCAAACGGCACTGGCCTCTGAGATCACTGACGCACTCAATCGCGGGGAGCATGACATCCTCGATAGCCGCACCCAGCAATTCGAGCGCATTCTCATCACCAAAGCCCTGCAACATACGGGTGGACGCCGGATCGAAGCAGCCACACAGCTAGGCATGGGCCGCAACACCTTGACGCGTAAAATACAGGAATTAGGCATCGACGAATAAGCATCAATAGATTGCGGACAAACTAAAATGCCGGGCTAGCTCCGGCATTTTTATTGCTACATCTGCAGCACAATAAAAAAACGGCACCCGAAGGTGCCGTTTTTACGATTGCTTTCTAAGCTAAATCTTACGATTTAAATCCTAGAAGAACAGGATCGCGCCCAGGCTGATTGTCTTAGCCTTGCCGTCTACGGAAGCAACGCCAGGAGCATTGGCTTCAACCTTTTGCTGTGCATATTCTGCAACCAGATTCAGGCTCTTGGTCAGAGGGTGGTAAGCACCAACGATCCAAGACTTGTTTTCATGGTCAACACCAGCATTTGCAGGGGCATTGTTGCTATTGTCAGACTTGGAGATACCGTAGGAAACACCCAGCTTGGTACCAACTGTAGGCAACTTGTAAGTAGCTTGTACATAGCCACCCTTGTCGTCAGACTTGTTGCCACCCAGGAATTGCAGGCCACCCAATTGACCACCAGTCTGAACATCCAGACCACGACCATTGTAGTAGTAACCAACCAAACCGAAGTCAGCTACGTTGATCTTAGCACCCAGATCATAACCACTGGAACGATAGCTTTGGCTAGCTGCCAGTGCCAGACCAGTTGCAGGATCAATCTGACGCTCATGCTTCTGAGTGATGTAACCTGCCCAAACCTTACCAGCTACATCGCCAGTCCACTCATAGCTAACCTTACCATCGAAGCCCAGCTTGGAATCATCCAGATCAATCGCATTCAGGTTGTTACGCAGACCTTCACGAGCAGCTACAGCAAAGCTGAAACCATTCCAGTTAGGGGATGCGTATTGAATTTGACCGATCCAGTCAGCGTAAACATAACCGGAACCGATACGGCCCAGTGTGGAGTTACCAGGACCACCAGCACCAACACCAACGCCCAGCAGGGTCATGTCGGAGAGGATAGCATCAGAGCCGAACAGACCAAGGTCACGACCAGCCTTGATAGTACCCCAGGAAGCATCACCGAAAGTCAAGTAAGCTTGACGAACGTTGATGGAGTTACCGTCACCAGCGCGGCTTTGAGCCAATGTACCGCCAGGAGTAAGACCTTGAGCACCAGTAGTGCCCCAACCTTGTTCGCTGTTAGCACCAACGAAGAATGTGAATTGGAATGCGATATCCAGATCGTTCTGACGAGTCTTACCACCGATACCCAGAGCGGAAGGCAACAGACCTGTAGAAACTTGGTTTGCACGGTTGATGTTTCTGAAAGCATCACCAGAGAACTTGGTGTTGGTGTAGTAAGTATTAACGTTACCACCGATATCAATCGTCCAGTCACCTGCTGGGATGATGATACCTGCGTTTGCAGCGGAAGCGCCGAAAGCCAATACTGCGCCAGCAACTGCCAGGCCTAGTTTCTTGTTCATGTATATCTCCTAATGCGTTTAGTTATCCCTTGTGCGGTGTATGTTCATCACTACAAGGGTATTGCACTGACTTCTTGTCTAAGAAGTTATGGGCAGTATGCCAAAGGCCTTTCGAGGCCTGCAAGCAATCTTGTGGTTTTTTTACGCGATTGAAGATTTTGTGTTGTTTATATGCAACAGTTTATGACAAGTCCAAACTGCCGAAAAATAAATTATTTCCGGTTTAAATACTTAGCAATCAATGCTAAAGCAATTATTCAGCTATGGAGAAGAGGCGCTGATGCTCGCGGATAGCGTAACGGTCTGTCATGCCGGCAATATAGTCGGCGATCACACGTGGTTGCATATCCGGGTTGGAGGGCCGGTAATCGTCAGGCAACAAGCCTGGATCATTGATGAACGCATTAAATAGCTCAGCGATGATGCGCTTGGCCTTGGAGGTCATGCGATTAACACGATAGTGCCGATAAAGATTGGTACGCAGGAAGCGCTTAAGCTCAAGTTGCTGCTCATCAATAGCCGGGCTAAAGCTGATCAATGGGGGCAGTGTACGCACATCTTCAATGGTTTGAGGAGCATGCGCAGCAATGTTCTTGCGGCTTTGCTCACACAAATCCGTAACCAATATATGAATCATGCGCCTGACGGTTTCGTGAATCAGTCGACGCCCCGTCAATGCCGGATATTGCCCTTGCACCAAGGAGAATTGCTCAGCAAATAAACGTACCTCAGCTAATTGCTCCATGGTAATGAGGCCTGAACGCAGGCCATCATCGACATCATGATTATTGTAGGCAATTTCGTCTGCCAAGTTGGCCACTTGCGCCTCTAGCGATGGCTGTTGCTTGTTGAGGAAGCGTTCGCCGACTTCGCCCAGCAACCGGGCATTGGGTAAGGAGCAATGCTTGAGAATACCTTCACGCACTTCAAAGGTGAGGTTGAGGCCATCGAATTCGGCATAGCGTAATTCCAAGTGGTCAACGACACGCAAGGATTGCAAGTTGTGCTCAAAGCCGCCGAATTCGCGCATGCATTCATTGAGTTGGTCTTGGCCAGCATGGCCAAACGGCGTGTGGCCGAGGTCATGCGCCAGGGCAATGGCCTCAATCAGGTCTTCATGCAGGTGCAGATTACGCGCAATGGCACGTCCTATCTGCGCAACCTCAAGGCTATGCGTCAACCGGGTGCGAAACAGGTCGCCTTCATGGTTGATGAACACCTGGGTTTTGTATTCAAGGCGGCGGAAAGCACCGGAATGGATAATACGGTCACGATCCCGCTGGAAATGGTTGCGTGTAGCAGGAGCAGGCTCCTCATGTACCCGCCCTTTGGTCAAGGCAGGGTTGGAAGCATACGGTGCCAACTCGGTCATGCAGGAATAGTCAGGGTTGATTGCAAGAGATTGGCATCATAATCGCTGGTCACCAGCGATTTACCAATGCCTTGTTGCAACACCAGGCGAATCTGGCCATCAACCACTTTTTTATCCAGCCCCATGAGATCTAGGTAACGATCCACACCCAGCGCTGGTGCATCGATAGGCAGCTTAGCTTCGATAAATATCGCCTTAATACGCTCAACTTCCGCATCGTTCAACCATCCCAAGCGGCGCGAAAGATCGGCTGCGAGGATGGTGCCCGCCGCGACGGCTTCGCCATGGAGCCATACGCCGTAGCCCATGGCATTTTCGATCGCATGCCCAAAGGTATGACCTAGATTGAGCAAGGCACGCTCGCCAGATTCGCGCTCATCCGCAGCAACCACTTCTGCCTTATTCTCACAAGAGCGGTAAATGGCATAGCTCATGGCTTCGGTATCAAGCTTGAGTAGCTTTTGCATATTCGCTTCTTGCCATGCAAAAAATGGCTCGTCACGAATCAAGCCATACTTGATCACTTCTGCCAGACCAGCTGAGAGCTCGCGCGCTGGCAATGTCGACAGCGTATCAATATCGGCCAGCACGACTTGTGGCTGGTAGAACGCACCTATCATGTTCTTGCCCAGTGGATGGTTGATACCAGTCTTGCCGCCTACAGAGGAATCTACCTGAGACAATAAAGTCGTCGGGACTTGAATAAACGGTACGCCACGTAGATATGTCGCCGCGGCATAGCCAGCCAGATCACCAATGACACCACCACCAAGCGCAATGATCGTGGTACTACGTTCACAGCGGTTCTCGAGCAAGGCATCGTAGATCAGGTTAAGCGTCGCAGCATTTTTATAGGCTTCACCATCCGGCAGCACGATGGGAATCACCTTGACGCCAGCATCACGTAATGGCTGAGCCAGCTTTTCGAGGTAAAGAGGAGCCACGGTCGTATTCGTCACAATCGCGACTTGCTTACGCTTCAAATGTGGCAGGATCAACTCAGGCTGCGTCAGCAGGCCACGGCCAATATGGATAGGATAAGAGCGCTCGCCCAAGTCTACGTGTAATGTTTGCATGGCTTATAAAGATAAAAGTTTCTGTTCAATCTGGTGCACGATAGCATTCACCGGCTGACCACCGGTATCTACAATAATAGAGGCAACCTCGCGGTACAAGGGATCACGCTGGGCAAACAATTGCTCCAGCTTCCTGCGGGGGTTATCTCCTTGCAACAATGGGCGGTTCTTATCATTGCGTGTGCGTTGCCAAAGCTCATGCACATTCGCACGCAAATAAATCACTGTACCATGCTCCATCAGTTGCTTGCGGTTCTCAGGTAACAACACTGCTCCACCACCGGTTGCCAGCACAATATCCTGCATCTGGCTCAGCTCCTCAATCACCGCTGCCTCACGCTTGCGAAAGCCGTCTTCTTTTTCCAGTTCAAAAATGACAGGAATGCTGACGCCAGTACGCCGTTCGATCTCATGGTCGCTATCGTAAAAAGTTTTGTTCAGGTGCTTGGCGATAATGCGGCCTATGGTGGTTTTGCCCGCCCCCATTAAACCTACAAAGAAAATATTTGCTGCCATAAAAAATGCCCGCCATACGCAAGCGAGCATTTTAAGTGAATCTGGCTTAACTGTCAGATATGGCTAACGCAAAGACAAACTTTCATCCATGACTTTGGGCGTAATAAAGATTAAGAGTTCAGTCTTGTCGCTTTGCTTCACGCGTCTCTTGAAGACATTGCCAATAAAAGGCAGGTCACCAAAGAATGGCACCTTGTCTACATCGTTACGCTCAGTCTGCTCATAAATACCACCCAGTACCGCTGTTTCACCGTTGGACACCAACACCTGGGTTTGTACGCGCTGAGTGTCGATGGATGGCACATTATTAAAGACTGTACCCACCTTATCTTTCTTGACTTCCAGATCCATGATGATTTTCTCATCAGGCGTAATCTGCGGTGTCACTTCCAGGCTTAACGAGGCATTCTTAAATTGCACCGCCGTAGCGCCGCTGCTGGTCGCTTGCTGGAAAGGGATTTGCGTCCCTTGCTCAATGATGGCTTTTTGCTGGTTGGCCGTCGTGACACGTGGACTAGAAACAATCTTGCCGCGCTGGTCAGTTTCCAGCGCAGAGAGTTCTAGATTCAACAAGAAGCCTGCTGGCAGTCTAAACAAACTGAAAGCAAAATTACCGAAGGCATTGGCAACGGGCAAGTTTACGTTCAGATCCTGCGCACCATCGGCACTCACCCCAACGCCAACAGTGCCGGGGATTGAGGTCGTCGCCAGGGTGGAAGAACCCACACGATTGGCAATGGTTTCAGTAATGACGCCAGTGGTAGGGTCTATCGTACGCTGCGTGATGGTGTTACCCAAAGTTCCACTTGAACCATAGCGAGTATCGCCACTCGCCTGCTGCTTTTGTACACCAAAACGTGCGCCTAAGCTGCGACCAAATTTCTCATCTGCAATCACGAGTCGTGACTCAATCATCACTTGTTTCACAGGAATATCAATCTTATTGATAATGGTCTGGATTTCTTCCAGATGCTTGGGGGTATCCTGTACGAAGACGGTATTGGTACGCGCATCGACCACGGCGCTACCACGCTTGGAAAGAATTTTCTGCTTGCTGTCGCTGATGATGTTCTTAAAATTCTCTGCCTTCTGGTAACGTAAGGTAAATACTTCGGTACGCATGGGTTCAAGCTCTTCAATTTGCTGGCTTGCTTCCAGCAACAACTTCTCCTTGGCCGCGACTTCATCAGACGGCGCCACCCAGATCACATTACCCGTCTTGCGCTGGGTTAAGCCCTTACTCGACATAATAATGTCCAGCGCCTGGTCCCAAGGAACATCCTTAAGGCGCAGTGTCAGGTTGCCTGTCACGGTATCGCTGGTCACAATATTCAGGCCAGTGAAATCTGCGATCACCTGCAAGACCGAGCGCACATCGATATTCTGGAAATTAAGGGAAAGTTTCTCTCCAGCGTAGCCAGGCTTGGAGCCTTGCACCAGCTTATTCGGGTCTTCAACCACAGGGCGAATATCAATAATGAAGCGTTTATCTGCTTGATAGGCCGACTGCTCCCACAAGCCCTTGGGCTCGATCACCAAGCGGGAGTTGTTGCCCTGCTTGATAGCATCCACATATAACACCGGCGTATTGAAGTTGATGACATTGAGGCGGCGCTGTAGATTCTGCGGCAGTTCGGTGTTATGAAAATCCACCACGACGGTCTTACCCTGCTGGCGAATATCAATGCCAGCGGAAGCATCAGAGAGATCAACCACAATGCGGCCTTCACCATTCTTGCCGCGCATGAAGTCTATATTATTCAGGGTGTGGAATTTCTCACCCGCTTTAGCCTCGGCGAAGCGAGAGACGACATTGGTATTGGCAGTCCCTGCCTCGGTTGCCTGCAAAATAATTGTCGTTTCACGACCTTGTGTCGTCGTGTTATAGGCCACCATTTTGGCAAGATTCAGCACCATACGAGTACGATCTCGTGCTTGCGCGAGGTTCACTCCTTTAAGCGCCCCTTGGCTGGCTTGCACGCTATTCTTGCCCAAACCATTCCCCACCGCAGGAAAGTCCAGCGCAATGCGCGAGGGATTATTCAAGGTAAAGCCCGCCGGAGGGTTTGCCAATGGTGATGTTGTTTGTACCTGTATGGCAATACGACCACCTGACATTGCCACGAAGTCAATTTTCTCGATTTTGTTGGCAAACTCGGCTTGTTGCTCATCGGCAGCCTGTGCCATCGGCATCAGCAGCATGAATGCCAGGCCAGTGGCCCACTTTATAATATTCATCATGTTCACCCTCAATCCTGCAACTCGATACTGGAGATACGCTCTATCCAGTCACCGCTTAACTCATCCTGTATGATTTCCTTGAGCCTTAAGCCGCCCTCGGTAATCTCGGTCACCATGCCAAAATTCTGCCCCATATAGCCCCCCACCTTGATTTGCTGCACTAGGTTATCCGGCGTCAGGATCAGGGCATACTTCAACTTCTCCTTCGACAAGGAGCCAACAAACTTTAGGCTTTCCAACGGGAAAGCTTCCAAAGGTTCACGTGGTCGATTCATATTGGGCTGCATACTGCTGCGCGAGCTGACAATCTTGCGTGCCTTGAATGGATCATTGAGGATGCCATCGGCATTATAGGTTGCCGCAGTATAGGGTTTCACCTCAGGCAATGGCTCAACTCGCGCATGCATATCATTACCGGCATCACGGATGAAATGATCAAGATCATCACCCTGACCATCGCCACATGCACTCAACAATACGCACAAGACCAGCATGCTCACGCCTCGGTAATGTTCACGCAACATATCCATGCTCATTTGCGTGCCTCTTTCTTTTCTGCCTGCTTCTTGCTGGCAATTTCATTGGCATCAAGATAGCGATAAGTACGGGCTACTGCCTCAATCACCAAGCGCCCATCTTTGGCATCCTTGCCTGCTGTATTGATGACGATGTCGTTCAAGGTCACGATTCGAGGCAGCCTGGCAATATCTCCAGCAAACTCGCCAAGGTCATGATAGGCACCTGTCACCTTGATCGAGATAGGCATTTCAGCGTAAAAATCGGCGATCACTTCCTGCCCGGGCTTGAATAACTCGAACTCAAGTCCACGCTCAAGCCCGGCCTGGTTGATATCGGTCAACAAACCATCCATCTGTGAGCGATCCGGCAGCTGCTTCACTAATGCACCAAACGTACGCTCGATATCCACCATCTGCTGTTTGTATGCTTCAAGGTTGATCGCTTGGCGCTTCTTAGCGAGAAAAGTTTCACGCAACTCGCCTTCCTTGGCGCGCGCCTGCTCCAACTCCTCCATCGCGGGACTCCAGAAAAACCAGTAGCCAGCAATGATGATGATCACGAGCAACATGCCCAGAAGTACGCCTTTTACAGGCCACGGCAAGCTGCCGGCATTTTTCAAGTCAATATTATTGAAATCCTGCAGGTTCACAGCGCACCGCCTTTCTGCACACCTGGCAATTCATCGTCTGGCGATGGAGGGGCTTTCAACTGCACATTCACAGTGAAGTTGTTCTGCCTGAGCCCATTGACTGTCGTGGACTTGATTTCTACGAGATTGGGTGACTGTAGCCACTCTGAACCAGAAAGATTGCGCACCAGTGTAGCCACACGCGCATTGGTATCAGCCACGCCTTCTAATGTCACCAAATGGCCTTGCTGCTTGAGCGCTTTCAGGTACATGCCTTCTGGCAGCTGACGGCTGATTTCATCCAGCATCATCACGGACTGGCTACGGTTGACCTGCAAGTTTTCGACGATCTGCTTACGATCCAATACATTGCGTATCTGTGTCTTCAGCTCCTTGATTTCAGCAATTTGCTTATCAAGATTGGCACTGGCAGCCTCCAGCCGCGTATTGCGGTTCACCTGCTCATCCAACTTGCTACTGAGAATCGTGCTACCAAGGAATACAATTGCCACTCCAGCGGCACCGGCGAATGCCAGCATGAGATTAAACTCGCGCTGGCGTTCAGCACGGCGAATCTGACGGTGGGGGAGGAGGTTGATTCTGACCATTAGTCAAACCTCCGCAAAGCCAAGCCGCAGGCAATCATCAGCGCAGGCGCATCTGCAATAACCTGTTGCTGCTTGAGGCGAGGATTGATCGACATATGATTAAAGGGATTGGCAATGAGTGTATTAGCCTGGGTTTTTTCCTGCACCAGCGCTGCCAGACCTGCTATCGCGGCACAGCCGCCTGCCAGCAGAATATGATCGACTTTGTTATATTGGGTTGAGTTGGTGAAGAACTGCAGGCTGCGCACAACCTCTTGTGACAGTGATTGCAGGAAAGGCTGCAGTACCTCGCTCTCATAACTTTCCGGCAAGCCACCATTACGCTTGGCAATTTCTGCCTCTTCGCCAGAGACGCCGAAACGGCGCTGGATTTCCAGCGTAAGCTGGTTACCGCCAAAAGCCTGCTCGCGGCTATGCACAAGTTGCCCATCATGGAAGACATGCACGTGCGTCATGGTGCTGCCTACGTCCACCACCATCACAGTTTGCCCTTTACCGGACTTTGGCAACTCAGTCACGGCTAGCGAATAGGCTGCCTCGGTAGCATAAGACTCTACATCTACAATCAGCACCTTGAGGCCTGCACCTTCTGCCGCTGCTACTCTATCCTCGATTTTTTCCTTGCGGGAAGCAGCAATCAGCACCTCAACCTCTTCGGCCCCACTAGGAGCCGGGCCAAGCACCTGGAAATCAATATTGACTTCATCAAGCGGGAACGGGATATATTGGTTAGCCTCTGCCTCGACCTGGAATTCCATGTCCTCTTCGCGCATGCCACCCTGCATGATGACTTTTTTGGTAATGACGGCTGTTGCTGGCAAGGCAAGCGCCACGCGCTTTTCGCGCGATGCCAATAATTTCCAGGCTCGCTTGACCGCATCGGCAACCAGATCAAGCCCAACGATATTGCCATCTACGACCGCTTCCTTGGTCATAGAAGCAATCGCGTAGCCCTGCAGGTGATAAGCTCCCTTGCTCCCCTGTGCCAGCTCGACCATCTTGACTGCACTGGAACTAATATCCACGCCTATCAGAGGCGGTGTTCGCTCTGAGAAAAAGTCGAATTTCAAAAGAAATTCCCTTCCAGTACGGTTAGTTATAATGTTACTTCTAATAATTTACTTTAGATGCTAGCAACAAGCATCTGGGAAGTCAAAGCAGATTATTTGATTTTAAAAACACGGTAATGACACTTATAATAACGGCGTCTGTGACCAATACTGAACCCTAATCAATGCTCCCGAAAAAATGGTGGCAGTTCCTGCTCCTCACCGGCGTCATCCTCGGTTTGGTGACAACTGCACTGGTGGCACTCGCTGCCACATTGATCTACCCCGAACTCCCCTCCCTGGAAGCCCTGACGGACTACAAGCCCAAGGTGCCGATGCGTGTCTATTCCGAGGATGGGCACCTGATAGGCGAATTTGGCGAGGAACGTCGCGCCTTCATCGGCATCAATGAAACGCCCAAGACACTGAAGCAAGCCATCCTGGCAGCAGAAGACGAGCGCTTCTACCAGCATGGCGGCATTGATACCCTGGGTATCCTGCGCGCCGCAGTATCCAATGTCACGTCTGGCAGTTTCAAGGAAGGTGCCAGCACCATCACCATGCAGGTGGCACGCAATTTCTTCCTCTCCAGCGAAAAGACTGCTACGCGCAAACTCAGCGAGGCGCTGCTTTCCATCAAAATCGAGCACAACCTGACCAAGGACCAGATTCTCGAGCTTTACATCAACCAGATATATCTGGGGCATCGCTCTTATGGCTTTGCCGCTGCATCGCAAGTGTATTACGGCAAGCCACTGGATCAACTCAGCATTGCGGAGGTTGCAATGCTGGCTGGCCTACCCAAGGCCCCCTCCCGCTACAACCCGTTTGCTAACCCCAAGCGTGCAGAAGCTCGCCAGCACTATGTGCTGCGTCGCATGAAAGATTTACATTTCATTGATCAGAAGCAGTATGAAGCCGCTTTGAAGGAACCGCATCGCTTCCGTCAATCGCGCAAGATGCGCGACTTGTCTGCCGATTATGTAGCAGAGATCGTACGTCAGGCCATGTATGAGCGTTACAAAGATGACATCTACAGCAGTGGTCTGAAAATCTACACCACGATTCGCAAAGATACCCAGGAAGCCGCCAACCGTGCCATCCTGCAAGGCATTATTGATTATGACCGCCGCCATGGTTATCGCGGCCCGGAAAAGACCGTCTCTCCTGGCAACAACGAACAGGGCAGCGGCAATTGGCTAGACAATGCCTTGGATAACCTGGAAACCTTCCAGGGCATGATCCCTGCCGTGGTGACTAAAGTCACGCCCAAGGCAGTCAGCGCCTACTCCAAGGATGGCAACAATATCGAGATCAGCGGTGATGGCCTAGCATTCGTACAAAAACAATTGGCTGAGAAAGATGCTACCAAGCGCACCATCAAGCCTGGTGCAGTTATCCGCATCATGCGCCAGGGTGACAAATGGCATATTGTGCAATTGCCACAGGCAGAAGCCGCACTCGTGGCGATGGACCCGGAGACAGGCGCCGTCAAAGCATTGGTGGGTGGTTTTGACTTTAATCGCAACAAGTTCAACCATGTGACACAGGCATGGCGCCAGCCCGGCTCCAGCTTCAAGCCCTTCATTTATTCGGCTTCGCTGGAAAAAGGGTTTACCCCGGCCAGCATGATAGAAGACGAACCTATCTCAGTCTCGGCACGCGAAACCGGCAGTGGCTCAGCCTGGGAACCCAAGAACTATGACCGCAAGTATGAAGGCCCGATGCGCATGCGCACGGCCTTGACCAAGTCCAAGAATATGGTTTCCATCCGCATCCTTGAAGGCATAGGCGTCAATTATGCGCAGGACTACATCACCCGCTTCGGCTTTTCACCCAAGGACCACCCACCCTACTTGGCGATGGCGCTGGGTGCTGGCTCGGTCACCGCATGGCAGATGGCTGGCGCCTATTCGGTATTTGCCAATGGCGGTTATCGCGTCAAGCCTTATATTATCGACAAAGTAGTCGACAGCCGCGGCAAACTACTGGAACAATCCAAGCCCTTATTGGCTGGCAAAGGCGCAGCACGCGTGATTGATGGTCGTAATGCCTTCATCATGAACTCCATGCTGCAAGATGTGGTGCGCCTAGGCACTGCCACACGCGCACGCAGCCTGGGCCGCTCAGACCTGGCAGGCAAGACTGGCACGACCAATAACCAGATTGATGCCTGGTTTGCTGGCTACAGCCCCAAGCATGTGGCAATCGCCTGGATGGGCTATGACAAGCCCAAGTCGCTGGGCAGCCTGGAAACCGGTGGCAAAGCAGCATTGCCGATCTGGATCGACTATATGAGTTCGGCGCTGAAAAATGTGCCTGAAGTCATCCCAGAAGTACCTGCTGGCGTCAGTGCGATCCGCATCGATCCAGCCACTGGAATGCGTGCCAAAGGCGATAGCGATGGCATGATGGAATATTTCTATCATGAGTTCCCACCGCCGGAGCCCGAAGAATCCATTTTCTCCATTATTCCTGGCTTCCCTGGTCATGGCCCGACACCCACGGAGAAACAGGACAATACTCCACCCAGGCCAGATCAGCTGTTTTAAGCAGTATTGCAGTCCCGCAAGTGCAGGCACACTTCTCTGTTGCCTGTACTTGCGTGAATCACTTGTGTAGAAGGGCGTTTGCACCATGGCAAAAGATAGCGGCAATCGCCAATCCCAGATGCGCCAGCTTATTGCACAGCTAGCTGCACGCATGATGGCGGAAGAAGGCATTGCAGATTATGCATATGCCAAGCGCAAGGCTGGACGTCAGCTTGGCGTCACTGACTCGCAATGTATGCCTACCAATAGTGAAATCGAGGAAGAAATCCGCCTGTATCACGACATTTATAATAGTGATGAGCAGCCGGAATCTTTATTACAGCTACGCAAAGATGCCTTATTGGTCATGCAGCTACTGGAAAGATTTAACCCTCACCTGACTGGTGCAGTACTGGATGGCACGGCAGGAAAATACGCAGAAACCCACATTCACCTGTTTGCTGATAGCTTGAAGGAAGTGGAGATTTTTTTGCTGAATCAGCAAATTCCGTATATCACGGATGAAAAATCCTATCGTATCAGTGAGCGGCGTAGCATGGACCGCAAGAAAGTTCCACTGTTCACGCTAGAGGGACCGCATGGGCTGATTAAGCTCAGTATCTTTGAGGTTGACGACATGCGCATGGCAACAAAAAGCCCGGTCAATGGCAACAATGCCAGCCGGGCCAATATAGAAGCACTTACCAAGCTAATCGTACAAAGCGAACAGACGCCAGAGCCCTGAGACAACCTCATTGATAGGGCGTTATCCTTCTCTTAGCCAGCGTGCAATATCCATGGCGTAATAGGTCAAGACACCATCGGCACCTGCCCGCTTGAATCCCAGCATCGCTTCAAGCACCACAGCCCGCTCATCCAACCAGCCATTTTGCACCGCGGCCTTGAGCATGGCATATTCACCGCTCACGTGATAAGCATAGGTTGGCACGCCAAACTCCTGCTTCACTCGGCGCACGATATCAAGATAAGGCATGCCTGGTTTGACCATGACCATATCAGCGCCCTCTTCCAAATCCAAAGCCACTTCCCGCAAAGCTTCGTCCGAGTTGCCTGGGTCCATCTGGTAATTGTATTTGTTACCCTTGCCAAGATTGGCAGACGAACCTACCGCATCGCGGAATGGCCCGTAAAACGCAGAGGCATACTTGGCCGAATATGCCAGGATACGTGTATGAATATGCCCAGCCTCTTCCAGCGCATCGCGAACCGCGCCTATTCTGCCATCCATCATGTCTGAGGGTGCTACCACATCGGCACCTGCGTCAGCATGGCACAACGCCTGTTTTACCAAGATGGCCACAGTTTCATCATTGAGCACATAGCCGGTGTCATCAATCACGCCATCTTGTCCATGAGTAGTATAAGGATCGAGCGCGACATCAGTGATGATGCCCAGTTGAGGATAAGCCGCTTTAAGCGCTCGCACGGCACGCGGTACCAAACCATCACGATTCCACGCCTCATCCGCAGTCAAGCTTTTGTACTGCTGCTCAATGACAGGGAACAGGGCCAATGCAGGAATACCCAGTGCCACGCATTCCCCGGCTGTTTGCAGCAGGTGATCCAGGCTTTGGCGTTGCACACCCGGCATGGAGGCAACTGGCTCAATACGATTGTCACCTTCGAGCACAAACACGGGATAAATCAGGTCATTTGTTGTGAGCACATGCTCGCGCATCAGACGGCGCGAGAAATCATCCCGCCGCATGCGGCGTGGACGAATAGCGAGAAGCTGGCGTGATGATTCGGTCATGGAAATTCCTTATGCAAATACCTGGGCTAGGGCCACACCCGGATCAGGCTGGCGCATAAAAGCCTCGCCGACAAGGAAAGTGTGCACCGCATGTTGGCGCATCAAGGTCACATCCTGTGACGTGAAGATACCCGACTCGGTGACGATGATTTTGTCAGCCGGAATACGTGCCAACAGCGACAATGTCGTCTCCAGCGTTACTTCAAAGGTACGCAGGTTACGATTATTAATACCGAGCAAAGGCGTCTCCAGTTGCAATGCCTGCTCCAACTCCTCGGCATTATGCACTTCCACCAATACACTCATGCCAAGCTGGTGAGCGATGGTTTCCAGTGCGCGCATCTGTGCCAGATCAAGCGCAGCAGCAATTAGCAGGATGCAATCAGCCCCCATGGCACGCGCCTCATACACCTGGTAAAGGTCTATCATGAAATCCTTGCGCAATACCGGAATATCACAGGCCGCACGTGCCGCCTGGAGATATTCTGCACTCCCCTGGAAAAACTGCTCATCAGTCAATACGGAAAGACAGGCAGCACCATGACGGGCGTAACTAGCCGCAATCTCAGCTGGACGAAAATCTTCGCGGATCACGCCTTTTGACGGACTAGCCTTCTTGATTTCCGCGATCACCGCTGCTTCGCCAGCAGCAATCTTGGCCTGGATAGCACCAATAAAAGAGCGAGGAGCTGGCTGGATCAAGGCGGCAGCCTCAACCTCGGCCAATGGCTTTTGCTGTTGTGCGGCGTGGATTTCCGCACGCTTCACTTCAAGTATCTTATTGAGTATGTCTGACATTGCCTTGCAATCACTTTCATTAATCGTAACCATCTTTGCGCCGACTATTTGATTACTGGTACAGCCGTCCCTGATAGCGTAACCATCCATCGGCATGGCGTCCTCTGGGGTCATGATGGGTCCAGTGTATGACACCACCCTTGGCATTCCATTCGTATATGCCATTGAATTCGACCAGCTCACCAGCCTGCAATCCAGCCAGCCGCGGCGCAAGATCGATATTATGCGCCACCAGCACCGTCATGCCGTTTTCCAGCCCCAGGATAAAGCGTTGATGGCGCGAACCATCGTTATCATCAGGCAATACTTTGCGCACCACGCCACTGGATTGCACCGCCACGCCATGCTCACGCTGGCTAAATGCTTGTGCGATACGCTGGTTGGCTGCAACAGGCGTAGATGTCGCCGATACATCAGCAACAGGGGAGGCACCTTGCCCGGGCTGGCTAAAATGGAAAAATGTGTAGCCGACAGCAATCGCAGCGACCAGCAACAACCGCATCATACGGCTTGACTCAACGCCTTGAGTTGTTGCAATTTGCCCATTGCCGCGCCGGAATCCAGCGAATGTGCTGCCTGTGCAATGCCTGCTGATAAATCAGCAGCCAGACCAGAAACATAGATCGCGGCGCCGGCATTCAACAAGACAATATCCCGTGCCGGGCCAGTCTGGCCTGTAAAAACACCCAGAATAATCTCGCTGGACTCTTGGGCGTTTTCCACATGAATGCTGTTGATGTCATGCAAGGCCATGCCAAACTGGGCAGGGTTAAGCGTGTATTCATGCACTTCGCCATGTTTGAGCTCAGCGACATAAGTATCAGCGGAAAAAGAGATTTCATCCATTTCATCCGCACTATGCACCACCATCACATGCTCGCTGCCCAACTGCTTCAACGTATGTGCCAACAGGCTCACCAGGTCACGATGGAACACACCCATGACCTGACGCCTGGCGCCAGCGGGGTTAGTCATCGGCCCCAGCAGGTTAAACATGGTACGCACACCAAGCTCACGCCGCACTGGCGCTGCATACTTCATGGCTGCGTGGTGATTGGGAGCAAACATGAAACCGATACCGGCCTCGTTGACACAACGCGCCACCTGCTCGGGCGTAAGGCTGATATTAACGCCCAACGCCTCCAGCACATCCGCAGAACCACTCTTGGAGGAAGCAGCACGCCCACCATGCTTGGCGATACGTGCGCCGGCACCAGCTGCGACAAAAGCCGATGCTGTCGAGACATTGAAAGCCTTGTTGGGCGCACCACCAGTACCACAGGTATCAATCAAATGACTGCCATCGTCCACCCGCACCTTGCTGGAAAGCTCGCGCATCACCTGCGCGGCAGCTGCAATCTCCGTCACAGTCTCACCCTTGACGCGCAAACCGGCAAGGAAACCAGCAATCTGTATCGTGGTAAAAGTGCCGCTCATGATCTGCTGCATGACATCCAGCATTTCATCGTGGGTGAAATCGGTATGGTCAATCAGCCTTTGCAAGGCGATCTTGGGGGTAATGCTCATTAATACGCTTTCAGGAAATTATTCAGCAACTCGTGTCCGTACTGGGTGAGGATAGATTCGGGATGGAACTGCACGCCCTCAATCGGCAGCGTCTTGTGGCGCACACCCATGATCTCGCCGTCTTCTGTCCAAGCGGTAATTTCCAGGCAATCAGGGATAGATTCGCGCTCTATCACCAAGGAATGATAACGCGTTGCGGTATAGGGATTCGGCAAGCCCTTGAATACACCAATATCAGCGTGGTGGATGTCAGAAGTCTTGCCATGCATCAGTTGCTTGGCATGCACGATCTTGCCGCCGAACGCTTGACCTATGCTTTGATGCCCGAGACAAACCCCCAGAATGGGAATCTTGCCAGCGAACTCATGAATCAATGGCACCGATATTCCCGCCTCGTTTGGCGTACAGGGACCAGGAGAAATCACAATATGCCTGGGGTTAAGTGCAGCCACCTCGGCGAGATCAATTTCATCGTTGCGATACACCTGCACATCTTGGCCAAGCTCACCAAGATATTGCACAAGGTTGTAAGTAAACGAATCATAGTTATCCAGCATTAACAGCATAATCTGCGTCCTTCTTTATTCCGCTTTGGAGCAAGCCCGCTATTTTGGGCGCAATTCATCATAAAAAAAAGTCCTTGTCCTGCAACAGCGCCTCAAAATCCTCTATGCGCAAGGGCTTGGAGAACAAAAAACCCTGGAAATAGCGACAGCCATAGCCTTGCAACAATGCAAACTGGTCTTCCGTCTCCACCCCTTCAGCGACCACGCGCAACCCCAAGGTGCTACTCATTGCCAGGATAGCCTGCACAATCGCCGCATCGCTGGCATCCTCGGTAATGTCATGGACAAATGAGCGATCAATCTTGACCTGCGTCAGGGGCAAGCGCTTGAGATAAGCCAGGGAAGAATATCCGGTACCGAAATCATCCATGGAAAAACGCACGCCCAACTCGCGCAAGGCGTTCATCTTGGCAATCGCATCCGCAATATTGTCCAGCACTACGCTCTCTGTTAGCTCGAGTTTGAGCAAGCTGGGATCTGCGCCGGTAGTTTGCAGTATCTTCCGGACCTCATCGACAAAATCCACATGGCGAAACTGGCGTGCACTTACATTTACCGCCAGTTGCAAGCCATCAAACCCAGGCTTGCCCTCCCAAGCCTTAAGCTGCTGACAGGCGCTATACAGCACCCAATGACCTATCGAGACAATCAGGCCACTATCTTCAGCAATCGCGACAAACTCTTTGGGGGACAGCAAGCCATGATCGGGATGTTGCCAACGTAATAACACCTCAGCACCGAAGACCTTGCGCTCTTCATCCACCTGCACCTGGCAAAATAAGCGCAGCTGCTTTTGCACTATCGCCAGTCGCAGCTGTAACTCCATATCTACTCGCCTCTCCAGCGCAGCCTGCATGGCTGGATCGAAAAAGCGCAGGGTATTTCGCCCGGCAGCTTTAGCTTCATACATGGCAGTGTCCGAACGCTTGAGTAACTCCTCAATACTGACGAAATTACCATTGAACAGAACAATACCGATACTTGATGAATTGTGATGTTCAATATCTCCCAATTGATAAGGATGATTAATTGTTTCCAGAATTTTTTGGGCAATCTGCTTTGTTTGCGCTATCGCCTGCTCAAGCCCCATGCTCAGATCTTCGAGGACAATGACAAACTCATCGCCACCCAAGCGCGCAACGGTATCTTCGTTACGCACGCATTGGCGCAAGCGGCGGGCAACCTCGACCAGCAGCAAATCGCCTACATCGTGCCCACGCGAATCATTCAGCGCCTTGAAGTTATCCAGATCAATGAACAACACCGCCCCATGCTTGCCATGCCTGATACTCGCTGCAATTGCCTGATGCAAACGGTCTAGCAGCAGCCTGCGGTTCGGCAGAGTAGTCAACACATCATAAAAAGCCAGGTTGCGGATTTCCGTTTCGACCTTGCGACGCTCAGTCAGGTCACGGAAAAAACCCGTCAACAGTGGTACGCCTTGCTCTTTGAGGGAGGTGATCGTTAACTCAACTGGAAATTCGGTACCATCAGCGCGCAAAGCGCTCAATTCCAATCTGCGCTCCAACATTGTGCTGACTCCTGAAGCCAGATAGCGCTGATGACCTTGCCTGTGAGCATCACGCATCGCCGGAGGAATCAGGGTATCCACCAGCATCTTCCCTAATACATCTTCACGACGATAGCCAAACATGGCCTCGGCAGCATGGTTAAACTCCACCAGCCTCCCCTGCTCATCAATGCTGACAATGCCATCCTGCGCATTCTCAATCACGGCCCTGAACTTCGTCTCGCTGTTGCGCAATGCCCTCTCCGCCATCTCACGCGAAGATTGCAAGGCAACAATCAGCATCCCAACCATGGATAGCGTACCCATCAAGACCCACAACGCCCAGACTGGCTGAGATATGGACTGTGCCAATTCTGGCAAATCACCCACTCGGGTGGATGCCATCGCAACGATGGACAAAACCAATACCACGATAGATGACCCCGTGATACCGGTACGCATTGAGATGAGAATCACCAGGGGCACAACCAGAAAGGCAAACAACATGTATTGATCAGCATCATCTGGCGCAAACTTGAAGATCGCCCATTCGATAGTCACTAGGGTCACCGCCAATAAGGCAAAGCGGGTGTGCCGCCGCCAGAAACCAAGGAATTCATTCCAGGTGATATTGAGCAGTAATGGCAATAGCAACAATATTCCCAGTACATTGGCAACCCAGCCAAATAACAAGGAAGAAAGCAGCCTGTCGATACTGAGCAATTGCGCTTGGTACAAGATGGCAACTTCCATCACGCTGAGCACCAGCATGCCCACTACCATGCCGAGCATCATGAGAAAAATGTCACGAATCCTGTCCAGCGTGTAGTGAAAGCCGCTGATTCGAAGCATCCAAGCCGTCAAGGTGTAAGCCATGGTATACGCGACAGGAAGAGCACCAATCAACAGCGCATTGGCAAGGTCAAAACCATAGGCATTGAGCACGAGCGCCAGCTGGGCTGCAAAAATAGCAGGCCAGTAGTGCATGCCCCAACGAAGTAAGGCAGCTACAGCCACTCCTGCAGGCAAGCAAACCAGATTGGCCTGAAACACGGAGAATGGCAGCACTTTACCCAGCATGCCCAAGGCAAAATACCCGAATGCCAGAATGATGAGCCGAAACAGAATCCGGCTACTAGCTGCTGCCATGCCTACTCCTTGTTATCTAGCCCTGCCTGTACGATCTCCGCTGCGCGCAATACGGCACGCGCCTTGTTTTGGGTTTCTATCCACTCATTTTCAGGCACTGAGTCTGCCACAATGCCTGCACCAGCCTGTGAATACAACATGCCATCCTTGATCACACCGGTGCGGATGGCAATCGCCAGATCCATATCACCATTGAAGCCAAGATACCCCACTGCACCGCCGTAAATACCGCGTTTACTTGGCTCAAGTTCATCAATGATTTCCATGGCACGCACCTTGGGTGCCCCGCTCAAGGTGCCAGCGGGGAAGGTCGCTTTTAGCACATCAATCGCGTGCAAACCTGTCTTGAGCTTGCCTTCAACATTCGACACGATATGCATCACGTGTGAGTAACGCTCAATCACCATCTTGTCAGTCACTGCCACGCTACCCACTTGCGCCACGCGACCCACGTCATTGCGCCCCAAATCCATCAATTGCACATGCTCTGCAATCTCCTTGGGGTCAGCCAACAACTCTTCTGCCAGAGCAACATCTTCCTCACGCGTCTTGCCACGTGGGCGTGTGCCAGCTATCGGGCGTGAAGTGACCGTATCTTCCTCCAATCGCACGAGGATTTCGGGTGAAGCCCCAACCACATGATGATCTCCCATATGGTAGTAGAACATATAGGGAGAAGGGTTGAGGCTACGCAAGGCGCGATAAAGCGACAAAGGTGGGGCAGTAAAAGGCTTAGCCATACGTTGTGACAACACCACCTGCATGATGTCGCCATCAAAAATATATTGCTTGGATTTAGCAACAGCTTCCTTGAAGCTAGCCTCGCCAAACTCCGAGACGGCATCGGTAGCAGGCATCGCAGGCGCTTGCGGAATCGTCACTGGTTGGCGCAAGCGCTGCACCAAGGCATGCAAGCGTTTAATACCCATTGCATAAGCTTCAGCAACAGCAGGGTCTGCATAAACAATGAAATAGAGCTTGCCAGAAAGATTATCGATCACAGCGATCTCTTCCGAGACCATAAGCAAGATATCAGGCACACCCAGCGCATCCGGCTTGGCAGTGCCAGCCAAACGACGCTCAATGTAGCGGATGGTGTCGTAACCAAAATATCCAGCTAGGCCACCAGTAAAGCGTGGCAAGCCTTCATGCGGCGGGATGCGGAACCTGGCCTGATAAGCCTGGACGAAATCCAGCGGATTAATATCTGACACTTCCTCAACCACCTGATCGTGGTCAAGCACCTTGATCGCTTGCCCTCGCACTTCTATGCGCACATGCGCAGGCAAACCGATGATGGAATAGCGGCCAAAACGCTCACCTCCCTGCACTGACTCAAGCAAGTAGGAGTATGGCTGGTTAGCCAGCTTTAGGTAGAGGGAAAGCGGTGTATCAAGGTCAGCGAAGGTTTCGATGACCAAGGGAATACGGTTATAGCCCTGGCTTGCCAGGGTATTGAATTCCTGTTGACTGATGGTTTGCAGCATAAAAACTCCCGAATCCTGATGTTGTTGTAATTGAGTGGCGCCCATGTATGTTCATGGGTATTGGTAGCGACTGTTCAGCGCCACCATCGCCAGCTATTGCGATCACTCAGGATTCGGGTATTCATCTGCATGTTGCTTATACGTTAGCCAACTCAGCGCGCAACGCGCTGATCACGGTGTTGTAACGGTTAGGGTCGGTATCCTTGCCAGCACCAAACACGGCAGAACCTGCCACGAATGTATCGGCACCCGCACGGGCAATTTCCGCGATGTTGGCAGGGTTCACGCCACCATCAATTTCCAGCCAGATTTCACGGCCAGTTTTCTCAGTGTAGGCATCAATGCGAGCACGCGCTTCACGCAGCTTGTCCAGCGTGCCAGGGATGAACTTCTGACCACCAAAGCCCGGGTTCACGGACATCAACAACACCATATCAACCTTGTCCATGACATAGTCAAGATAGGACAGCGGCGTAGCCGGGTTGAACACCAAGCCGGACTTACAGCCATTATCACGGATCAGGGACAGGCTGCGATCAATATGATCGGAAGCTTCTGGGTGGAAAGTAATGATATTGGCACCAGCCTTGGCAAAATCAGGAATGATGCGGTCAACAGGCTTCACCATCAAGTGCAC
The DNA here is from genome assembly GCF_054588515.1 of Methylobacillus methanolivorans. Taxonomy (NCBI): domain Bacteria; kingdom Pseudomonadati; phylum Pseudomonadota; class Betaproteobacteria; order Nitrosomonadales; family Methylophilaceae; genus Methylobacillus; species Methylobacillus methanolivorans. Next base: position 447,433 of record NZ_BAAILT010000004.1, on the reverse strand, counting down.
GTCGATGATGGCATCAGTCACTGGGCGAATTGCCTCACAGACCAAAGGGCCGATCGTCAAATTGGGAACGTAATGGTTATCCATCACGTCGAAGTGAACAATATCAGCGCCGGAAGTGATGACATCGGTGATTTCCTGGCCCAGCTTGGCAAAGTTGGCGGAAAGGATACTAGGAGCAATTCTGAATGGTTTAGCCATGATTTTTAAGGGTGTATAGCGTAAAAATATTTATTTTAACCGAAAATGATGTCAACGCACCCAGCATTAGCAACGCTTATTGCAAAATCCATACTGTGATCAGGCTTATACTAAGCCACATGATGGCTTGAAGCGCTGGCGCGGCAAGTGATTGCTGGCAAAAATTTGCTTGCTAACGAACAGCTTAGTTCAACACTACCAAATGAGAGTATGATAGCGGCCTGCCGCGCACAATCCCTCTTGGCTTAATTGCTTGAAATTGTTGCTTAAGTTGCCGCGATACAGGAAAATTGCAGGATGCATTTATTTACCGTCGGCGTGAACCACACGACCGCACCCGTTTCCATACGTGAGAATGTCGCTTTCCAGAACGAGCATCTCGGCGGTGCGCTGCGCGACTTGAATTCTTACGGCATCCGGGAAGCGGCGATCCTATCGACTTGTAACCGCACCGAACTCTACTGCAACACCGACAACCCGCAAAAAGCCCTGGATTGGCTAGCCAACTACCATCAGCTACAGCCCAACGCGATTGCACCCTATATGTACACCCTGCCGCAGGAAGATGCCGTCAAGCATGCCTTCCGCGTTGCCTCTGGGCTAGACTCCATGGTGTTGGGGGAAGCCCAGATATTAGGACAGATGAAGCAGGCGGTGCGCATTGCCGAAAATGCTGGCACCCTCGGCACATTGCTGCACAAGCTGTTCCAACGCACATTTTCCGTGGCGAAGGAAGTGCGCACCAACACCAATATTGGTGCCAACTCAGTCTCACTGGCAGCGGCCAGCACACGCTTGGCCCAGCGCATTTTCGGCGCACTGAATAACCAGCACGTACTCTTCATCGGTGCGGGTGAAATGATAGAGTTATGTGCCGAGCATTTTGCCGCACATCGCCCGCTATCCATCACCGTGGCCAACCGCACGCTAGAGCGCGGCCAAGAACTGGCGGCCAACATCGGCGGCCAAAGCATGTTATTGGCTGACCTGCCGGATCGCCTGGCTGAATTTGACATTGTCATCACTTCCACTGCCAGCCAGTTACCCATCGTCGGACTGGGCATGGTGGAGCGCGCCATCCGCGCCCGCAAACACAAACCCATGTTCATGGTCGACTTGGCGGTGCCACGCGACATCGAGCCAGAAGCGGGTGAGCTGGATGACGTGTTCCTTTATACAGTGGACGACCTTGCGCAAGTAGTGCAGGAAGGCATGGAAAACCGCCAGGAGGCTGCCGCAGAAGCCGAAGCCATCATCGACATGCGCGTGGATAATTTCATGCAATGGCTCAAAACCCGGAGCGCCGTGCCGACCATACGCGCCCTGCGCGAGCAGGCAGAGCGCCACCGCCTGAGCGAACTGGAAAAAGCCCGTAAATTATTGGCCCGCGGCGATGATCCAGGCCAAGTACTGGATGCATTAAGTAATGCACTCACCAACAAGCTGTTACATGGCCCCAGCCATGCACTCAATAATGTCAGCGGCGAAGACCGTGACCAACTGGAAGCCATGCTGCGTCAGCTTTACCAGATCCACAACTAACCCAACCTGTCGTTCTACACAATTAGCGCAATGAAACCTTCAATGATGAAAAAGCTCGCCACCTTGAGCGAGCGCCTGGATGAACTGAATCGCTTGTTATCCAGCGAGGATGCCACTAACGATATCGACAACTATCGCAAGATCACGCGCGAACACGCCGAGATCACGCCTATCGTCGAACAATTCCGCGCCTATGAACAAGCCGGGAGTGACATCAAGGAAGCACAGGTGATGCTCTCAGACCCGGAAATGAAGGAATTCGCCCAGGAAGAAATCGAGGCCAACAAGCAAAAGCTTGAAGACATTGAGAAAGAGCTGCAGAAGCTGCTGCTGCCCAAGGACCCCAATGACGAACGCAATATCTTCCTGGAAATCCGCGCTGGTACTGGCGGTGATGAATCTGCACTGTTCGCCGGCGACCTGTTCCGCATGTATTCCCGCTATGCTGAACGGCAACGCTGGAAGGTAGAAATCGTCTCCGCCAGCGAATCTGAAGTAGGCGGTTATAAGGAAATCATCGCCAAGATCGAGGGCTTTGGCGCTTACTCCCGACTCAAGTTTGAATCCGGCGGCCACCGTGTGCAACGCGTGCCGGAAACCGAAACCCAGGGCCGTATTCATACTTCTGCTTGTACCGTCGCGGTATTGCCGGAAGTGGACGAAGTCAGCGACATCACAATCAACCCGGCTGATATCCGCATTGATACCTTCCGCGCATCAGGCGCTGGCGGCCAGCACATTAATAAGACCGATTCCGCAGTACGCATCACCCACTTCCCCACTGGGATTGTAGTGGAATGCCAGGATGGTCGCAGCCAGCACTCCAATAAAGCCCAGGCCATGCAAGTGCTTGCCGCACGCATCAAGGCGAAGCAGGTTGATGAACAACAAAGCAAAATCGCCAGCGAGCGTCGCAGCCTGATTGGTTCGGGCGACCGCAGTGAGCGCATACGCACTTATAACTACCCACAAGGCCGCATCACCGATCACCGCATCAACCTGACACTCTACAAGATTGATGCAATCACGGAGGGCGACATGGACGAGCTGATCGGCACCCTGGCAGCAGAACACCAGGCCGACCTGTTAGCAACATTGGGCGAGGATAACTGAGGCCAATGAATGCCAGCCTACGCAGTATTGCCTTACTTGAAGCCAGCAAGGGCGTTTTGGTGCTGGGGGCATCGCTTGCCCTTTTTCGCTATATCAACGCGGATTGGCAAGCCTATGCCGAAACGCTGATTCGCCATCTGCACCTCAACCCTGCGAACGAAACCCCGCGCATTCTGCTGCATTGGGTTGCCAATATCACCGAACCACGACTAATGACACTGGCATTCGGTGCCATGTTCTATGCTGCCATCCGCCTACTGGAAGCTTATGGCTTATGGCTAGGCAGGCACTGGGCCATTATCCTGGGCATCGCAAGTTCAGGCCTCTACCTGCCATTCGAGATACTGGAACTGCTCAAGCACTTCAGCTGGCTTGGGTTCAGCGTCTTTGCCATCAACGTCCTGATCGTGATCGTCCTCTGGCGCCATCATCGCTAGGCACCTCTCATGGCCAAGCTCAAGAATCTGATGTCGTGTGCGGCCAACCGCCTGCATGAAGCAAGCGGGCTTGAGCTTGCAGAAGTACGCATTGAAATCCGCAGCCTGATGCAGCATAGCCTGGGAGGCGTCAATCACGCCTGGCTTATTGCTCATGGTGACGACATGGTAACGGACGAGTTACGCAGCAGCTTTGAAAGCCTGCTAGCTCGCCGCATTCAAGGCGAGCCTGTCGCTCATATTTTGGGGCACCGTGAATTCTACGGCCGGTCATTCATGGTAACGCCTGACACCCTAATACCTCGGCCTGATACCGAGATACTGGTGGAAGCAGCACTGGATCGTATACGGCCAGATCAGCAAGCCTCCGTCCTCGACATGGGTACTGGTACAGGTGCTATCGGCATTACATTGGCACTCGAGCGCCCACTTACTCAGGTGACTATTCTGGATAACTCAGAAGCCGCGCTTGCTGTCGCGAACACCAATACACAACAACTATCTGCACACAATGTCACTGCTTTGCATAGCGACTGGTTTAACGCTGTCGCAAGCCAACGCTTTGACTTGATTGTCAGCAATCCGCCTTATATTGAAGCCGCAGACCGACATCTACAGCAAGGCGATCTGCGCTTTGAACCCTTGACGGCACTGGCATCAGGCGTTGATGGCTTGGATGACATCCGCAAGATCGTGGCGCACGCTCCAGAGCACCTGACCCCCTCAGGCTGGTTAATCATTGAGCATGGCTACGATCAGGGCAGTGCCGTACGCACGCTTTTCAGCAGTCACCTCTTTGCAAGCGTACACAGCATGCTAGACCTGGCAGGACATGAACGGATTACACTCGGCCAGTTATTACCCACTTAAGCAGCGCGCTTGCGCAGGCTGATCATCATCACCCCAACCAACACCAATACCGACCCCATAAACTGGATCAGCGATAACTGCTCTCCAAGAAACACATAGGCTAGGTAAATCGTTGCCACTGGCCCCAACGCGCCTATCATCGAGGTCTGCATCGATCCTATACGCTTCATGGCTGCCGCCAAGGCAAATGCGGGCAACACAGTGGAAAACAATGCCATCCCGATCGTCAACCCATAAACGCGCCCAGATTGCTGCAAGGCACTCAACGGATGAGTAAGCAGGAACTGCGCTATGCAGGCAAGGCAGGCCACTGTCATGGCATAAGCCGTAAAACGCATGGCCCCGATGCGGGCAATCGTGTGCCCTGCCCCCACCAAGTAAACTGCATAGGCAAGCGCACTCGCAAACACCAGGCTGCCACCGAGAAAAAGGCCATCGCCATTCAGGCTAAAATCATGCACGAAGACCAACACGATACCGGCATAGCTCAACAAGAGCGCTACCATCACGGTTTTGCCGATATGCTGACGGAATATAAGCGAGCTGATCAGCACCACCATGGTCGGATACAAGAACAAGATGAGGCGTTCTAGCCCGGCACTGATGTACTGCAAACCAAGAAAATCGAGGAAGCTTGCAAGGTAATAGCCAACAAAACCCAGGAGCAGCACCGCAAACCAGTCGCGGCTTTGCATCACTGCTGCTTTTTCCTGTCCGACAAACATGGCGACGATAAAGAATGGCACAGAGAAAGCCATGCGCAAAGCCAACAAGGTAACAGCATCAATCGGCTCCAGATAAGCAAGCTTGACGAAAATCGCCTTGGCAGAAAAACCGATCGCAGAGACAAGCGCAAACAACACGCCGAAGGCCTGCTGACGCGAGGAAAAGAATGGTGCAAGAAACGGGGGCATTTGTATGAGGAACCTGTATTCAATATGCTCAACAATACAGGCCTTATCACGTGAGGATAGCAAAACAGGACAAGGCCCGCGCTATCTGATGATCAACAACTTACCGCAATGATCCGATACAACGGACAGTAGCTATCAGCCACCACAGTCGCAGAAACAAGATTAGGTTTAAGTTTGTCATCATGAAGAGACTGTAGGCGATGCTGCCGCTATTGTCTAGCGCTGGCTGTCAGCCGCGGCAAGATATTGCTGATTGAGGCGCATGTAGTGTTGAGCGGAATACATGAAATGGGCGATTTCCTTTTCCGTCAGCGCCCTGATTTTCTTTGCAGGACTACCGAGGTAGAGAAAGCCACTTTCCAGCACCTTGCCTTCTGGCACTAAGCTGCCCGCACCAAGCAATACGTGCTTTTGCACCACCACCTTATCCATCACGATGCTACCCATACCAATCAGACATTCGTCTTCAAGCGTGCAACCATGCAGAATCACCTTATGGCCTACCGTCACGTTAGCCCCCACGATCAAGGGGGAGCCCTCAGGCTCCCAGCTCGACTTGTGACTGACATGGAGAATGGAGCCATCCTGGATATTGCTGCCCTGACCGATACGTATATGGTTGACGTCGCCACGAATCACGGTACCAGGCCATACCGAAGCGTGATCACCGAGCACAACATCGCCAATGATCACGGCAGAAGGGTGGATGTAAACTTCCCGCCCAATTTGCGGTGAGATTCCCTGGTAAGCAGCAAGCATAGAACCCGCTTGCGGGGTATGATGGTCTGACATAAGCCATAGTATAATCCCATCCATGCAAGATTCTTTATCCGTCGGCATCGTCGCGCCGCAAACCGCACATTTCCAGCAACCACTTGTCTTGAAAAGTGGCGAAGCGTTGCCCGCTTTCGACATCATCTACGAGACGTATGGCACGCTGAACAGCAGCAAATCCAATGCTGTGCTGATTTGTCACGCACTGTCGGGCAACCATCATGCCGCCGGCAAACACAAAGAAGACGACAAGCACTCTGGCTGGTGGGACAACCTTATCGGCCCAGGCAAGCCGCTGGACACCAACAAGTTCTTCGTCATCGCCCTCAATAACCTGGGCGGCTGCCATGGCAGCACCGGCCCAGCCAGCATCAACCCTGCAACTGGCAAACCGTGGGGCTCGCAGTTCCCCATGCTCACAGTAGAAGACTGGGTGAAATCGCAAACACTATTGGTTGATCATCTTGGCATTAGCCAATTAGCTGCTGTGGTCGGTGGTAGCTTGGGCGGCATGCAGGCGATGCAATGGACACTAGACTTCCCTGATCGCGTGCGCCATGCGCTAGTGATTGCCTCAGCGCCCAATCTCACGGCACAAAACCTGGCGTTCAATGAGGTTGCTCGCCAAGCCATCATGACCGACCCGGAATTCCACAATGGCGATTATTACCAACATGACGTGATTCCCAATCGCGGCCTGCGTATCGCCCGCATGCTGGGCCATATCACGTATTTATCCGATGATGCCATGGGCGCGAAATTTGGCCGAAAATTGCGTGATGGCAGCCTAAAGTACAGCTTCGAGGTGGAGTTCGAAATGGAGTCATACCTGCGCTATCAAGGCGACAAATTCGCTACGGCCTTCGACGCTAATAGCTATTTGCGCATGACCAAGGCTCTGGATTACTTCGACCCGGCGTTTACACATGGCGGCGACCTGAGCGTAGCCCTATCCAAGGCCAAGGCAGACTTTCTCGTCGTCTCATTCACCAGCGATTGGCGCTTCTCTCCCGCACGCTCGCGAGAAATCGTCAAGGCGCTGCTGGATAACGAACTTAGCGTCAGCTACGCAGAAGTCACCGCTGCCCACGGTCACGATGCATTCCTGATGCCAGATCCACATTACCACCAGATACTGCGCGCCTATCTTGCAAAAATTGACACAGGAGCAAGCGCATGAGCACAAAAATTGTAAAGGAAGCAGAAAATCGCCACGATTTTGCGCTCATCGCAAAATGGATACAACCCAAATCCAAGGTACTGGACCTAGGCTGCGGCAATGGTGCCCTGCTCTCATTCCTACACGACAAGCTGGACGTCAAGGGCTATGGCGTGGACAAGGATGACAACAACGTCCTGGAATGTATCAGTCACGGTGTCAATGTCATCCAGATGGATCTGGAGGCCGGACTAGCCGGATTCGATTCGCTTTCGTTTGATTACGTCATCCTGTCGCAAACCCTGCAAGCCATGGTCAATACAGAAGGCGTATTGCGCGAAATGCTGCGCGTGGGTAAGCAGGGTATCATCACCTTCCCAAATTTTGGCTACTGGCGCCATCGCATCCAGCTCATGGCTGGGCATATGCCGGTCTCGGACAACATTCCGCACCAGTGGTACAACACGCCCAACCTGCACCTGTGTACCATTGATGACTTTGAAGCACTATGCGCGAAAATGAATATCCGCATCACTGACCGCATCGTCATCAACGAAGGCGATACGGTCAGCTTCATGCCCAATTTGCTCGGTAGCCTGGCGATTTATCGCTTCGAACAGGCCAGCTGGCCGATCAGTTACTAGACGCTTCTCACTGAGGAACACCAGGCCACCAGTTGCCCTGTTGGGTTTATCCTCCATTTGCCGAAGCCACCAGCGTTACCGGTGCCGTGCTGCGATGATGAATGGGGTCGCGGAAACGCGGCAAAATATGCTCACCAATACGGTAGGCTTCTTCCAAGTGAGGGTATCCCGCCAGGAAAAATAGAGAGATGCCAATCTCGTTATATTCACGAATGCGACCCACCACCGATTCGTAACTACCGACCAGTGCGCAGCCAGGTGGAATACCGATATGGCCTAGACCGCCCCAGACATTCGGATAGATAAAAAAGTCTTCGAAATTCGCTGAAAGTGCCTGCTGTGCAAACTCGTTTTCGTGACTGAGACGACGCGCCGAACGCAAACCGGCATGTGCTGCTACCGCGCGATCAGCCCCGGCTGCAATCCCCTCATCAAAAAATCGCTTGGCTTCCTGAAAGGCCAGCGCCTCGGTCTCCCGCGTGATCACGTCTATCGACAAGCCAAAACGTATCTCCCCAGCACGTCCATAGCGCTCTGCCCGCGCCCTTACATCAGCAATCAGGTTGGCAATTTCGTCCGGGCGCTCAGCGCGCATCAGGTAATAATCGGCATGCTTGGCGCCAAACTCGCGCGCAGCCTCGGATGAACCTGCCGTGCAGATAAGGGGAAGCTCAGCCTTGGCCAGCGGACCACGCAACCCACCGTTTTCACTCCTGTAGTACTTACCCTCGAAGCTAAAAGATTCCGAGTTCCAGTACCCCTTGACCACTTGCAGGAACTCATCAGCACGCTCATAACGCTCATCGTGCGGCACATAATCCCCCACCTGCCGCTGTATCACCTCTGAACCGCCATTGATAATATTCCAGACGAGGCGGTTACCAGTCGCACGCTGGTAGGTTGCCGCCATCTGCACAGCATTCCATGGCGTGAAATGATAGGGCTGGAATGCCGTAATGAACTTCAAAGAACGGGTCTCACGCGCCAGCAACGAAGCTACAGTCCACGGCTCCTCACCACTGGGAGCATTGACCATCAATACGCCACCGAATCCATTGATCTCCGTTGCACGCGCCACCTGAGAAAGATAATCGATATAGTTGAAGGTATCCCCAACACGGAAATTGGACAGTGCGCCTGTACCCTGCCCCTGTGCACGGTTCCAATCTCCCCGGTTACGGTTGTCTCCTGGCAGGTATTGGGTTTCGCCATGCAAAGGCAATCGTGAATAAAATTCTATACTCATGAGGTGTCCTGATATTCAAAATGAAAGATGACAGGAACACGCCGCAATAACCATACCCACCAAAATGATATTGAAAAATGAATTTAACAATATGATTTTAATCAAAAATTAAAATCATCAATCGCACCACACTGTTTATCGTGCAACAACAAGCCACAATCCAACACCTGCCTTGCTGCTATAGAATCACCCCACGGCGCGCCACAATCCTACCAAGCCGAACAAGATCACCAACCCTCCACTCAAGCGCCGTATCCAGACTTGCTGCAACCACGCCTTCAGCCGCACCGCCGCCATACCCATGGCGAGCAAAGTTGGCAGTGTGCCCAGGCCAAACGCCAACATCAGCAAACCACCTTGCACAGGATTGCCTGTTGCCAGCGCGGCTATCAGCACGCTATATACCAGCCCACATGGCAACCAGCCCCATATCGCGCCCAAGATGCCTGCCTGGGCCACTGTGCGCACTGGCAGCCAACGCTTGCTGAACGGCTGTAGCCACCGCCACAACACCACCCCGACACGCTCCAAGGCGATCACGCCATGCCAGAAATTAGCAAGATAAAGCCCGAGCAGAATCAACATGATATTCGCTAGCACATATAACACTTTCCCAATAGGCAGGAGATGCTGAAGGAAGAAGCTGCTTGCACCAACAGCGCCAGCAATCACGCCAGCCAGGCTATAGCTAGCAATACGCCCCAAGTTATAGGCTAGCAGTAAACGCCACTGCGGGCGGCTACCGGGCATGCTCATACTCACAGCCCCAACGATACCGCCACACATGCCTACACAATGCCCGCCACCCAGCAGACCTACCAACAAGGCCGCGAACAGGCTAAGCTCAGGCATGAGGTGCCCAGTGCCTAAAGCGACGAATCATCAACAGGCCCGGAATAGCCAGCACAGTGCACAACAGGAAGAACATGGTCCAGCCCATTTCACCCGCCATCCACCCAGTCGGCGTGGAAAGAATAACGCGTGGCACGCCCATCAGACTGGATAACAACGCATACTGGGTTGCGGTAAATCGCCTATCCGTCATCGCCCCCATAAAGCCAACGAAAGCCGCAGTACCTAGCCCTCCGGTGAAGTTCTCGACAGCAATCACGCCAGTGAGCATGGGGATGTTATGACCGACTTGTGCCAACAGGACAAAACCGAAGGTAGATGCCATTTGCAAGAAGCCAAACAGCCATAATGAACGGTACAAGCCGATGCGCAATATCCAGATACCGCCGAGCGTACCGCCGATCAAGGTCGCCCAGAAGCCAAACAGCTTGGCAATCGCGCCAATCTCACTCTTGCTGAAACCCAGGTCGAGATAGAACGGCACATTAATCGCGGAGGCCAAGGTATCACCAAGCTTGTAGAGCAGGATGAAGGCCAAGACAGTGATGGCCTCAGGGCGCTTGAAAAATTCCAGGAACGGCTCTATCACTGCCTCCCGCAAGGTGCGCGGGCTGCCTGCAGCCTCATGCGGCTCGGGTGAGAACAACGTCACAAGGATACACACACCCATGAACAAGGCCATCAACTGATACATCTTGGGGAAGGTCAGCAGATCAGCCAGGATCAGGCCTCCACCACCAGCAAGCAACATCCCGACACGGTAGCCATTCACAAACATCGCGGAGCCGAATCCAAGCTCTTGATCAGATAAACTTTCGCGGCGATAGGCATCAATGACGATATCCTGGGATGCGGAGAAGAAAGTCACCAACAAAGCGGCAAATGCCACGCCCCACAAGCTACTAGCAGGATTACTGACACTCAAGCCCAATAGCGCGAACACCAGTGCCAGCTGACTCAAGGCCAGCCAGCCACGACGACGGCCCAGCAACGGCAAGGTATAGCGATCAAAGATTGGCGCCCAGAGAAACTTCAAGGTATAGGGCAAACCTATCATCGCTGCCGCGCCTATCATAGCGAGATCCACCCCGGATTCCTTGAGCCAGGCCTGCATGGTCGAGCCGGTGAGAAGCAGGGGCAGACCCGAGGCAAAACCCATCATCAGCGCCACTAGCATGCGCCCGCTCATCACAGCCTTGAGGGTCGCCCCCCAGCCTGGTTTTATCATTGCGTATCCTGACTTTTCAACATAAGGGCGGCATCATGCCTGGTAATCAACAGTGAGCGGTGCATGGTCGCTGAATCTTGCATCCTTGTAGACACTGGAACTGACAGCCTTGGCCGCCAGAGCTGGTGTTGCAATCTGGTAATCAATGCGCCAACCCACGTTCTTGGCCCAAGCCTGACCACGATTACTCCACCAGGTATAGCATTCATCCGTCGTTTCTGGATGCAGTTTTCGATATACATCGACCCAACCGACACGGCCAAACAGGTCAGTGAGCCAGGCCCGCTCTTCCGGCAGGAAGCCAGAATTCTTGCGGTTGCCGCGCCAGTTCTTGAGATCAGCCTCCTGATGCGCAATATTCCAGTCGCCGCAAATCACCACATCCCGCCCATCGCGGATCAACGATTCGAGATGCGGCAAAAAACGCGCCATCACACTGAACTTGAATGCCTGACGTTCCTCACCACTGGATCCAGAGGGCAGGTAAAGCGATACCACACTGAGATTGCCATAACGTGCTTCAAGATAGCGGCCTTCACTATCGATATCCGCAATGCCAAGCCCCACGATGACGGCATCAGCCTTGGCCCGCGAGTAGATACCCACACCGCTGTAACCTTTTTTGTCAGCATAATGAAAATAGCCGTAATAGCCTTCGGGCTGTAGCATTTCCGCCGTCATATCGGCCTCCTGCGCCTTCAGCTCCTGCAAGCAGACAATATCCGCCTGCTGCGCCTGCATCCAAGGATACAAGCCTTTGCTGGCCGCAGAACGGATGCCATTGAGATTCAGGGATATAATACGCAACACTACAACCTTTCTTCATTCGCCATGTCAGATTCAACCCACGATTTTATCCAATTCGCCATCCAAAAGCAGGTTTTACGTTTCGGCGAGTTCACCACCAAGGCTGGCCGCCTCAGCCCTTACTTCTTCAACGCCGGCTTATTTAACGATGGTGAAAGCCTGATGCGCCTGGGCGAATTTTACGCTGCTGCCATCGTACGCTCCGGCGTACAGTTCGATATGCTGTTCGGCCCAGCTTATAAAGGTATCACTCTGGCTGCCAGCATCGTCATTGCACTGGCACGGCAAGGTCGCAACGTGCCTTATGCCTTCAACCGCAAGGAAGCCAAGGATCACGGCGAGGGAGGCACCATCGTCGGCGCACCTTTGCAGGGCCGGGTCTTGATCGTAGACGACGTCATTTCCGCTGGCACTTCGGTGCGTGAGTCCGTCAATATCATCTCCGCCAGCGGTGCCACCCCGTGTGGCGTCGCTATCGCACTTGACCGACAGGAGCGTGGCCTGGGCGCACTTTCTGCTGTGCAGGAGGTCGAGCAGCAGCACAACCTGCCCGTCATCAGCATCGCCAATCTGCAAGCGCTGATCAAGTACCTCGATGAAAACAGCGAATTGGCTACCTTCCGTCCCGCTATTGCCGCTTATCGCAACACCTACGGCGTCGAATAAAGCAGCCAACAGACCACCTGCTCATGCTGGTACATAGCTTCCCCCCGGCCATTACCACTCATTGCCGGGTCTTGATATTGGGTTCTATGCCAGGACGGCGTTCGCTGGATATGCAGCAATATTACGCACATCCACAAAACCTGTTCTGGCCTTTCCTTGAAACCTTATTCAACATTCCAGAGACCAGTCCCTATCAAGACAGGCTGGCACTACTGAATCAGCAAGGCGTCGGCCTCTGGGATGTGTTACAAGAATGCTTCCGCAGCGGAAGCCTGGATGGCGACATTAAGGAAACCTCCATCGTCGCCAACGACTTTGCCAGCTTGCTTTCACAAATGCCGCAGCTACAGCACATCTTCTTCAATGGCGCAAAAGCCGCACAGTCATTCCGCCGCCACGTGCTGAAACAACAGGCCTTGCCACCACACTTGCAATACTACAATCTGCCATCCACCAGCCCTGCCAATGCTTCGATCAAGCGAGAGGACAAGCTCGCACAATGGCAACAACTCCGCACCGTGGTGACGTACTGACAATACCCATGCTTTTATAACGGGTATAATCTATTGCAATATCATGCGATAGTTAGCAAAAATCATAAATCCAAGGGAGAGAAGGCATGATCCGCAGATTGCGACTGCCTACCAGTATCATTAGTTGCATGCTATTGGCATTAGCCGCCAGCACATGGGCCGCGGCAGAATCCAAGCCACCGAGCGGCAAAATCATGAAATGGGTAGACGAACAAGGAGTCACCCATTACGGCGATACCTTGCCAACACAATATTCAGGCAAGACAAACAGCCTCAATGTCCACGGATTACCACAAACAGAGATATCCAACCCCAGTCCTGCCAGTGGTGAACAAGCCAAGGAAAGCGAACAAGCTAGGCGTGACCGCACTTTACTCGCAGTCTACAGTTCAGAACAGGAAATCGACCTCGCCCGCGACCGCAACCTGCAAATGGACCAAGTGATGCTGGAAGGCCTGGAACAGCGCAAGCTCACTGCCACGAATCGCGTGCAAGACCTAAAGAAAGAAGAAGCCAGCCACCTCAAGCGCGGTAAAGCTGTACCAGAGGAACTAAGGAAAGACCTCAAGTTTGCCACGCAGGATATCGGCAAGATCGACGAACAAATCAGCGAGCGTAAGCAACATATGGATACCATGCGCTTACGTTTTGAAAACGACAAAAAGCGTTTTATTGAATTGAAAACCAGCGTGCCAGCCAGTGAAAATACCAGCCCGGCACGCTAGCCTTCGTCAGGTTTAGCCAGCCAGCTTACGCTTGAGGATGTCATTCACCTGGGCCGGGTTAGCCTTGCCCTTCGATGCTTTCATGGTTTGTCCCACCAGTGCATTAAAGGCTTTTTCCTTGCCAGCCTTGAACTCCTCTACCATCGCCGGGTTAGCCGCCAGTACTTCATCGACGATCGCCTCAATCGCACCAGTATCGGTGACCTGTTTCAGGCCCTTATTCGCGATAATCTCGTCGGCAGAACCCTCCCCAGCCCACATTGCCTCGAACACTTCCTTGGCGATCTTGCTGGAGATGGTGTTATCCGCAATACGCTTGAGCAAGCCAGACAGCAACTCAGGCGAAACTGGCGATGCTGCAATCGACTGATCAGCTTCATTCAACTTGGCACTGACGCTGCCCATGACCCAGTTTGCCACCAGCTTAGCCTCACCGCCAAAAGCAGCCAGCGTCGCAGTAAAATAATCGGCAACACCACGCGAAGCAGTCAAGGCTGTCGCATCATAAGCCGACAAACCATAATCGCGCTCAAAACGCGCCTTCATGGCCGTGGGCAATTCAGGCAGGGTAACGCGGATAGCGTCGATATCTTCAGTTGAAATCGCCAAAGGCAAGAGATCGGGGTCAGGGAAGTAGCGGTAATCGTTGGCCTCTTCCTTGCTACGCATGGCGCGGGTTTCGCCAGTATCAGGATTGAACAGCACTGTCGCCTGTTCGATCTTGCCACCGTCTTCCAGGGTCTCAATCTGCCAGCGGGTTTCATACTCGATCGCCTGCTGCATAAAGCGGAAGGAATTGAGGTTCTTGATCTCGCGACGGGTGCCCAGCTTTTCATCACCCTTGCGACGCACAGACACGTTAACGTCACAACGGAAGCTGCCTTCCTGCATATTACCGTCGCAGATATTGATCCATTGCACCAGCTCATGCAGCTTACGTGCATAAGCCACCGCTTCAGCAGCCGAACGCATGTCCGGCTCGGTCACGATTTCCAGCAAGGGCGTACCAGCACGGTTAAGGTCGATGCCAGATTGGCCAGGGCTGGCACCATGTACCGACTTGCCTGCGTCCTCTTCTAGGTGGGCACGGGTAATGCGAATGGTTTTTTCCACATCACCAACCTGGATGGTCAGTGACCCCTTGCCCACGACTGGCAACTCATATTGGCTAATCTGGTAGCCCTTGGGCAAATCGGGGTAAAAGTAATTCTTACGGGCAAATACTGAACGTGGCGCAATCTCGGCATCAATCGCCAGGCCAAAGCGTATCGCGCATTGCACGGCTTCCTTGTTCAACACTGGCAACACGCCTGGCAAGGCAATATCCACCACATTGGCTTGGGTATTGGGCTCTGCACCAAACGCAATGCTGCTGCCGGAGAAAATCTTGGACTGAGTGTTGAGCTGGGTATGAGTTTCCAGCCCGATAACGACTTCCCAACTACTCATTATGCAATTCCTTCTGGCATGCGAGTGTGCCAATCTGT
This sequence comes from Methylobacillus methanolivorans, assembly GCF_054588515.1. Lineage (NCBI taxonomy): Bacteria > Pseudomonadati > Pseudomonadota > Betaproteobacteria > Nitrosomonadales > Methylophilaceae > Methylobacillus > Methylobacillus methanolivorans. The sequence continues at coordinate 432,238 of NZ_BAAILT010000004.1, read as the reverse complement.
GACCTGTTGATAGGCATGCCCAGCGTTGAGCATACGAGCTTCGTCAAAATAATTACCGATGATTTGCAGACCAACGGGTAGCTCCTTACCATCTGCCGCTGAAGCAAAACCGGCTGGAATGCTCATGCCTGGTAAACCAGCTAGATTGACGGCAATGGTATAGATATCCTGCAAATACATGGCAACAGGGTCATCCGCCTTCTCGCCCGACTTGAATGCGGTAGACGGTGCGGTTGGCCCGAGAATGAGGTCACATTGCTCGAATGCCTTGGCAAAATCCTCGGCAATCAGGCGACGGATTTGTTGCGCCTTGAGGTAATAGGCATCGTAATAGCCTGCGCTCAGCACATAAGTACCGATCAGGATACGGCGCTTCACTTCCGCACCAAAGCCTTCAGCACGACTCTTGCAGTACATATCCATCAAATCATCATACTCGGCGGCACGATGACCAAAGCGCACGCCGTCATAACGCGAGAGGTTACTGGAAGCCTCTGCGGGGGCAAGCACGTAGTAAACCGGAATGGACAGCATCGTGTTGGGCAGGCTGATGTCGACGATTTCTGCACCCAGCTTGCGGTACTCATCGATTGCGGCCTCAATGACCTTACCCACACCAGCATCTAGGCCTTCGGCAAAATACTCCTTGGGCAAACCAACCCTGAGACCTGCCAGCGGCTTGCCTAGATCGCGGGTGTAATCTTCCTTCTCGCGCTGCAGGCTAGTGGAATCACGCTCATCAAAGCCGGTCATCACATTCATCATGATGGCCATATCTTCGGCGGAATGTGCCATGGGGCCTGCCTGGTCCAGGCTGGATGCAAAGGCAATCATGCCATAGCGCGACGCAAGGCCATAAGTGGGCTTGAGGCCAGACAATCCACACAACGAGGCTGGCTGGCGAATCGAGCCGCCAGTGTCGGAACCAGTCGCTGCTGCACACAAACGTGCCGCTACCGCTGCCGCACTACCACCCGAGCTACCGCCAGGCACACGGCTACGATCCCAGGGGTTTTGTACCTTCCCGTAATAAGAAGTCTCGTTGGAGGAGCCCATCGCGAACTCATCCATATTGGTCTTGCCGAGGCTCACTGCGCCAGCGGCATTGAAGCGTTCAATGATGCCTGCATCGTAGGGCGCAATGAAATTTTCCAGCATTTTGGAACCGCAAGTCGTTCTCCAGCCCTGAGCACAGAAAATGTCTTTTTGTGCGATTGGAATACCAGTTAATGCACTGATATCGCCTTGGGCAATACGCTGGTCAGCCGCTCTGGCTTGAGCCAGGGTCAACTCTGGATTAACTGTGATATAGGCATTGATCTCTGGGTTCAGTCGGGCAATGCGATTGAGGTATTCCTGCGTCAGCTCGACACTGGAAATCTCCTTACTGGCTAGCTTTCCAGCCAGGTGCTTCAAACTTTGATTGATCATGGCAAGGCTTATTCGATGACTTTAGGAACGAGGTAGAGACCATTCTCGACGGCAGGAGCGATAGATTGCAGCAGGTCGCGCTGGTTGCTTTCAGTAACAACATCCGCACGCAGGCGCTGGGTCACATCCTGGGAATGGGACATCGGCGCAATGCCGCTCGTGTCTACAGCCTGCATTTCCTCGATCAGGCCCAGAATCCCGGAAAGCTTGACCAGTGTCGCCTCGGCCTCTTCCTCGCTAACGGCAATTCGCGCCAAGTGCGCAATCCGTTTGACGTCTTGTGTGTTGAGTGACATTTATCCAATCCAAATCTTAAATTTCTAGGAGATATCAGGTATTATACCTTGATTTTACGCACATCTTCAGCCGCAACATAAGGCCTGCACGGCCTGCGGCAGCTCGTCAGGATACAAATAATGTTCGGTCTTTTAAACAGTTACTTTTCTAACGATCTCGCCATTGACCTTGGCACCGCAAACACCCTGATTTACGTCCGTGGCAAGGGTATCGTCCTCGACGAGCCATCCGTGGTGGCCATCCGCCAGGAAGGCGGCCCAACAGGCAAGAAAACCCTGCTGGCAGTTGGCCTGGAAGCCAAGCGCATGCTGGGCCGCGCGCCTGCCAACATTACGGCGATTCGCCCGATGAAGGATGGCGTGATTGCCGACTTCACCATCACCGAGCAAATGCTCAAGTACTTCATCCGCAAGATTCACGAATCCCGCCTGTTCAGCCCCAACCCTCGCATTATTATCTGTGTTCCCGTAGGCTCCACCCAAGTGGAACGCCGCGCGATTAAGGAGTCTGCCGAGATGGCCGGTGCACGTCAGGTATATCTCATTGAAGAGCCAATGGCAGCGGCAATTGGTGCCAACATGCCCGTTGCAGAAGCAACCGGCTCCATGGTGGTTGATATCGGCGGCGGCACAACAGAAGTGGGCGTGATCTCGCTGGGCGGCATTGTGTACGCCAAGTCCGAGCGCGTTGGCGGCGACAAATTCGACCAGGCTATTATCGACTACATCCGCCGCAATTACGGCATGCAGATTTCCGAACCTACTGCGGAATTGATCAAGAAGCAGATAGGCTCTGCCTTCCCTGGCTCCGAAGTATTGGAACTTGAAGTGACTGGCCGCAACTTGGCTGAAGGCCTGCCACGCAAGTTCACTATCTCCAGTAACGAAATCCTGGAAGCACTAACCGAGCCACTCAATGCCATTGTAGGTGCTGTGAAATCGGCTCTGGAACAAACTCCGCCAGAGCTAGGTGCTGACATCGCTGAAAAAGGCATGGTACTGACTGGCGGCGGCGCATTGTTGCGCGACCTTGACCGCTTGCTGCTGGAGGAAACCGGCCTGCCCGTGATCGTTGCCGAAGACCCATTGAGCTGTGTCGCCCGCGGCTGTGGTCGTGCGCTAGAAGAAATGGACAAGCTGGGCAATGTGTTTGCCTACGAGTAAATTACGTTATCATGATCAAACTCAGGCCATGTAACGATGGCCTGTTTTTTATCATCCGGAGTCATGCTGACTCCAGAGTACCCTTAGCTCAATAGACGATAACCACCTACAATCTCTCATGTCACGCGCCTTAGAACACCAACACCACACTGGCTTCTTTGTTCGCGGCCCCAGCCCTACAGCACGTTTGTTCTTTTTCTCCGTGCTTTCTCTGGTATTGATCGCCACAGATGCCAGACTGAATTACCTGGTAGAAGTACGCCAAGGCTTCATCGCCCTGTTGCACCCACTGCAGATTATCGCCAATGCCCCGCTCAATCTCACCCGAGATATTGGGGAATACCTGCACAAGCAAACCACACTGACTGAAGAAAATCATGCGCTGCGCCAGCAAGCACTAGAGCACGCGGCAGAGCTACAGCGTTTCAAGGCACTATCCACGGAAAACGAGCGCCTGCGCAGCCTACTGGGCGCTGCCCAGCTTTCGAGCCAGCCAGCACGCTTAGTCGAGATATTGCACATGGGTCGTGACCCGTTCAGCCACAAGATTATTGTCAACCTTGGCTCACGCCAAAACATCACGCCCGGCCAGGCAGCCATTGATGAGAACGGAGTAGTAGGGCAAGTGACGCGTGTCTACCCGTTCAGCAGCGAAGTCACACTGATCACCGATAAAGAGCTTTCCATCCCGGTACAAGTGGAGCGCAACGGCCTGCGTGCCATTGCTTTTGGACAGGGGCGTAGCACCACGGTTGAGTTACCTTCCCTACCCGCGAATGTCGACATTCGCGTCGGCGACAAACTCGTCACCTCTGGGATTGACGGCATTTATCCACATGGCCTAGCTGTTGCAGAGGTTATTCAGGTGGATACCGATGCCGACTCGCCATTTGCCCATATCATCGGCAAACCAATCGCGGGAATCGAACATCACAGGCAACTCCTGCTCGTCAGCATCCCACAAGTTGACCGACCTGCCGATAGTAATACGGTCAAAGCCACCCGCACCCCCAAGAAAACAATACCAGCACAACGCCATGACAACCACTAGCTTCAAACCTGTATATCTGTCGTTGCTGCTGGCATTGATACTGCAAATCCTGCCTTGGTCGGGTGATGCGCTCACGGTACGTCCCGAGTTTCTATTGGTGATCGTGCTGTATTGGACACTAAGAGCGCCACACCTGTGCAATATCGGTACGGCCTGGTTCGCAGGCTTGCTAATGGACCTGATTTCTGGCGGGTTGTTTGGGCAATTCGCCCTTGCTTACGCCATTACGTCCTATTTCGCAGTGACATATCAACGCCGCTTGGCATTGTTCAACATCTGGCAACAGGCAGGGTATGTATTTTTGCTGCTGCTATTCACTCAGCTCACCACCTTGGTATTGAAGCTATTCGCGGGTGGTGAATTACCAGGCTGGCAATACTTCCTGCCCAGCATTAGCGGTATCCTGCTCTGGCAATTCGTCATTTTCTCGCGCCTGCGTATTGATAGCCGCTCCAACCAGGCCTGATCCTGCCAATGAGATCCCGTCGTTCCGAACTCAAGAATTACCAAAAAGAACAGCACGATTTCCGCGCTAGGCTGGCCGCAGGCGCCTTGCTGGTCCTCACCTGCTTCGGCATCTTGATCAGTCGCTTCGTCTACTTGCAATATGCCAAGTACGATCATTACCAGACCATGGCAGAAAACAACCGTATCTCGCTGGTGCCGATTGTCCCTAACCGCGGCCTGATCCTGGATCGGAATGGCGTCGTCCTGGCGCAGAATTCCTTTGTCTACACATTGGAAATCACGCCTGCGAAAGTCGCCAATAATGTCGAGGACACCATAGACGACCTTGCCAAGTTAATTGAAGTCAGCGCCAATGACCGCAAGCGCTTCAAGAAACTTCGTGCCCAGACACATAGCTTTGAAAGTGTGCCCATCCGCACCCACCTTAACGAAGATGAGGCTGCCAAAATCGCGGTCAACCGCTTCCGCTTGCCTGGGGTGGAGATTCGTTCGCGCCTGTTCCGCCAATACCCACAAGAAAAATCCGGCTCCCATATCATCGGCTACATAGGCCGCATCAATGATCGCGACCTGGAAAACCTCAAGGAATCAGGCGATCTCTCGAACTACAAAGGTTCTGACCATATTGGCAAAAGCGGCCTGGAACAATTTTACGAATCACAACTGCATGGCATCACGGGCTTTCAGCAGGTGGAAATCGACGCTGGCGGTCATGCGGTACGTGTGCTATCTAGCACACCGCCAATTCCGGGTAACAACCTTATCTTATCAATCGACAGTAAACTGCAACGTATTGCAGAAGAAGCTTTTGGCGATTACCGCGGCGCACTGGTCGCCATCCAGCCGAACACGGGCGAAGTGCTTGCTTATGTGAGCCAGCCCGGCTACGACCCCAACCTATTTGTTGACGGTATCGACAGTGAAAGCTGGAAAGAGCTCAATGAATCACTGGATAAGCCGCTGATCAACCGTCCATTGCGCGGGGTTTACCCTCCTGGCTCGACCTTCAAACCTTTTGTTGCCATGGCGGGGCTGGAAAACGGTAAACGCACACCTCCTTTCAGCATCAGCGATCCCGGGTTTTTCATGCTGCCCGGCAATACGCACCGTTATCGTGACTGGAAACCCAGTGGCCACGGCACAGTGGATATGCGCAAGGCGATTGCTGTTTCCTGCGATACCTTCTTCTACGGCTTGGCCATGGAGCTAGGCATAGAGAGACTTACATCCTTCGTCAGCCACTTTGGCTTCGGTAAGCCATCTGGCATTGACATCAAGGGGGAGATGGGCGGCCTGCTACCAACACCAGAATGGAAAGCCCGCCGCTTCAAGCAGAAGTGGTTTCCGGGTGAAACCGTCATTGTAGGGATTGGCCAAGGCTATACCTTGGTCACCCCGATGCAGCTGGCGCAAGCGACGGCTATCCTCGCTAACAACGGCAAGGCAATGAAGCCACACCTGGTGTCCGCCATTCAGGAAAGCAAGGGCGGACACGTCCACTCCATTGCGTCCGAGGTGGTAGATCAGGTCAACCTGAACCCAAGAAATATCGAGATCGTCAAGCTAGGCATGATGGACGTGACATTGCCAGGAGGTACGGCCGCTCGGCTAGGTGCGGACAGCCCATACCTCATGGCATCCAAGACCGGGACCGCCCAGGTCGTCGGCATCAAGCAAAACGAGAAATACAATGAAAGCAAGATGGCAGAACGCCATCTTGACCATGCCTTGTTTATCACCTATGCGCCAGCGGAAGACCCCAAAATCGCCATTGCCGTCATCGTGGAAAATGGCCGCCATGGCGGCTCCACAGCGGGCCCGATAGCCCGGCGCGTGATGGATTACTACTTGCTGGGCAAGGAACCGCCATCAGCAAAACCAGCCGTAGAAGATGCCAGTGTGGGCGCACCTGTCACGCCAGAGGGTCACAGCCATGATGAATAAACTACTCAAACGCCTGGTGAAACATATCGATGGCTTTCTCATGAGTTGCCTGATTATCACGATCGTAGTGGCGTTGTGCGTACTTTACAGCGCATCCGGCCAAAGTATGGGCAAAATCAGTAACCAGCTGATCAATATTACGGTCGCCCTCAGCCTGATGTGGATTGCAGCAAACATACCACCGCAAATCCTGGAACGCATTGCGCTCCCAGCCTATGCGCTAGGGGTATTGCTCTTGATCAGCGTGGCGCTGTTTGGTGAAATCAGCCATGGTGCCCGGCGCTGGCTACATATCGGCGTCGCCAAGATCCAGCCTTCGGAGCTCATGAAAATTGCCGTACCCCTGTTATTGGCCTGGTATTTTGCCCGGCGGGAATCTGCAGCAACGTTCAAGGATCATGCCATCGGTGCCGTACTCCTTGCCATCCCAGTTGGCCTGATCATGAAGCAACCTGACCTAGGCACCTCGCTGATGATCGCCGCCTCGGGCTTTTATGTGCTGTTTCTCGCTGGCCTGAGCTGGCGTCTGTTGATAGGCGCTGCTGCCAGCGTAGCCATCATGGCCCCCATCCTCTGGACCATGCTGCACGATTACCAGCGACGGCGCATCGAAATCCTGTTTGACCCTTACCAAGACCCGCTAGGCGCTGGTTATCACACCATACAGGCCAGTATTGCGCTAGGCTCTGGTGGACTTGCTGGCAAAGGCTGGCTCAATGGCACGCAGTCACAGCTGGATTTCCTACCAGAGCGCACCACAGACTTTATTTTTGCCGTGTTTGGCGAGGAATTCGGCCTACTAGGCAATGTGCTGCTGATTTTGCTATTCACCATCATCATCGGGCGTGGCCTCGTGATCGCTGCGCAAGCGCAAGGCACTTTCAGCCGCCTGCTGGCTGGCAGCATCACGCTGACCTTCTTCACCTATGTATTTGTTAACATTGGCATGGTCAGCGGTATATTGCCCGTGGTTGGTGTACCCTTACCACTCATCAGTTATGGCGGCACCTCGCTGGTCACCCTGTTGGTCGGCTTCGGCATACTCATGAGCATCCATACGCACAAAAAGCTTGTTACCTCGTAGTCAAGAAAGGAGCGAAGCAGGCAGTTCTCAGGCCTGTATGACCCAATGAAGCTGATACGCAACCTGATTCCTGGCATGATTGCCCTCACCCTGGTGGCCTGTGGTGGCGGTACCAGTGTCAAACCAGACGCAGGCAAACCTGCAACCACGACGCAAAAACCCACCCAAAAAAAAGGCGGCTACTATCTGGATGATGGCCCTGGCGACAATCCACCAGCCAATATCGACAGCATCCCCGATGCTGTACCACGTGCAGAAACGCCCTTGCCACGTGCCAATCGCCCCTACAGCGCACTAGGACGTCGCTATACCCCACTGACTGACCATACGCCTTACAAGCAGCGTGGTGTTGCCTCATGGTACGGCAAACGTTATCACGGACAGAAAACCTCCAGTGGCGAAGTGTATGACATGTATGCCATGACCGGCGCACATACCATCCTGCCATTGCCCAGCTACGTACGCGTCACTAACCCGGAAAATGGCCGCTCTGTGATCGTGCGCATTAATGATCGAGGTCCTTTCCATGATGACAGGTTGATTGACCTTTCCTATGCTGCTGCCTATAAGCTACGCCTGATTGAAAAAGGCAGTGGCATCGTCGATGTAGAAGCACTGGATGAACGCGGCAGGCCAATTGCTGGCGTGGTCAATAGCAATATTGCACAACAGCCAATAGCCCCAGCAGAGGCAAACAGCAATGGCAACCTGACCAATGCAATGAACGAAACCGTCACCAACCAGGCAATTACGGGTGCCTATGTGCAAGTGGGCGCCTTCTCCGTCAAGGCGAATGGTGATCGGCTAGTCGAGTCATTGCAGCAAAACAAGCTTGCAGAGAATGTCCAGGTAGAGAATTGGTATAATGCTGGAACTTATCGCGTGCGTCTTGGGCCATATAGCAGCCGCCAGCAGGCCGAAGCCGCTGCGGCAAAAATCAAGCAAACGCTTAATACCAACGCTATTGTGGTATATCAATGAGTTGCGCTACCCCCCGACTTGAACCCTAGATAATGAGTTAAAGAGATTCTATGTCCTATTTTTCCCTACACAAGCCAGCGATCATGATCGCGGCAGTGACAGCTTTCATGAGCCAGGCCTTTTTGGCACAAGCGGCAGATATTCCCCAACCTCCAGCGCTGGCCGTCAAATCCTATCAGCTCTATGACTTCAACAGCGAGCGTGTGATTGCACAGCAGGATGGCGCCTCGCGCGTCGAACCAGCATCACTCACCAAGATCATGACCGCCTACCTGGCATTCAAGGCATTGAAGAACGGCCACCTGACCCTGACCCAAACCTTGCCGGTGAGCGTCAAGGCATGGAAGATCGAAGGCTCCAAGATGTTCATTGAGCCCAACAAACCAGTGACTGTAGATGAGTTGCTGCACGGCATGATCATCCAGTCTGGCAACGATGCATCCATCACGCTGGCAGAAGGAATTGCTGGCTCCGAGGAGGGCTTTGCCGAACTCATGAACAAGGAAGCCGCCCGCCTAGGCATGCGCGACAGCCATTACATGAACGCCACTGGCCTGCCCGACCCACAACATTACACAACAGCGCACGATCTCGCTTTGCTGGCAGCAGCACTGATCCGTGATTTCCCTGACCAGTACCAGCGTCTCTATTCGGTCAAGGAATACACCTACAACAAGATCAGCCAGCCCAACCGCAACCGCCTGCTGTGGCTAGACCCTTATGTGGATGGCATGAAGACTGGCCATACCAAGAGTGCGGGCTACTGCCTCGTCACCTCGGCCAAGCGTGGTGATACCCGCATGATCTCAGTTGTGCTCGGCGCTCCCTCTGACTCCGCACGTGCTACCGAAAGCCAGAAGCTGCTTAACTACGGCTTCCAGTTCTACGAATCCAAGCTTGTGTACAAGCGTGGCGCTGAAGTCAGCACACTTAAAGTATGGAAGGGCGCTGAAAACAATCTGGTCGCCACCGTTGCCAAGAATGTTTCCATCACTCTGCCCAAGGGGGAGTATGCCCGCGTCAAGGCCAAGGTCGTCAGCCAGCAACCCCTGGTGGCACCTGTTAGCGCAGGCCAGCAAGTTGGCACCATCCAGTTCATCCTTGATGACAAGGTGATTGCCGAGCACAAGCTGGTAGCTGCCAAGAACGTAGAAGTCGCTGGTATCTTTGGCCGCCTGTTGGATACGATCAAGCTCTGGTTTGAATAATCACCACACGCATGAGTGACACCGTCTATTTAAACGGCTCATTCCTGCCACTGGAACAAGCCACGATCCCGGTACTGGATCGTGGCTTTATCTTTGGCGACGGGGTGTATGAAGTGATCCCGGTGTACTCGGCACAGCCGTTTCGTCTGGATGAACACCTTGGCAGGCTGGCACTTAGCCTGGAGGCCATTCGCATCCGCAACCCGCTGGATATAGCAGCTTGGCGTAATGTCGTCGTCGATCTGATTAACGCCAATCGTCATTTGGATGACCAATCACTTTATATTCAAGTCACGCGTGGCGTAGCACCACGCGACCAGGCATTTCCAAAGCCAGAAGTCGCACCCACTGTTTTGCTCATGAGCATGCCATTGGCAACACCATCACCGGCACTCATCGAATCTGGTGTTAGCGCCATCACAGCCCTTGATATTCGCTGGCAGCGCTGCAATATAAAAGCCATATCCCTGCTGGCCAACGTATTGTTGCGGCAGGAAGCCGTAGATCACGATGTCGCAGAAACCCTGATGCTGCGCGATGGCTATCTCACCGAAGGCAGCAGCAGCAATATCTTTGTCGTCAAAGATGGCGTATTGCTGGCTCCACCCAAGAACCAGCATATGCTCCCGGGTATCACCTATGACGTCGTACTGGAGTTGGCACAAGCGCACGGCCTACCATTCAGGGTAGGCCCGGTCAGCGAGGCGCAATTACGCACGGCAGACGAAATCTGGCTCACCTCCTCCACGAAAGAGGTGCTCGCCGTGATCATGCTGGATGGCGTAGCAGTGAGTGATGGCAAGCCTGGCCCGATATTCAAGCGCATGTATGCGCTATATCAGGCTTTCAAGAACCAAGTAATGAGGCCCACGAGGTAAACAATATGGCAAACGAGCCACATGATGATGTACCCAGCGATCAGGAAACCCTGATCGAATTCCCCTGCGACTTTCCTATCAAGGTGATGGGTGAGGCTCATGAGGAATTCGCCAATCTGATCCTGAATGTCATCCAGCAGCACCTGCCCGAGTTTGATGCGACTCGCATCGAAATGCGTGCCAGCACTGGCGGCAAATATGTCAGCCTGACTTGTACCGTACTCGTGCAATCCAAGCCCCAGCTAGATGACATTTATCGCTCCCTTACCTCGCACCCCAAGGTCAAATACGTTCTGTGATCGCTTTTGTGATCCCCAGCACAACGCCATCCTGACTTGCCGTTTGACCACATGAATCAGCCACTGATCATCCGAACTTTGGGACGAACCGACTATCTAGCGACATGGCAAGCCATGCAGGCCTATACCCTGTCACGCACCCTGGATAGCGCGGATGAACTCTGGCTCACCGAGCATGCCCCGGTGTATACGCTGGGGCTGAATCGCAAGGCGGTGCGCCCACCTAGCCGGAACGACATCCCCTTGATTGAAGTGGATAGGGGCGGCAAGATCACCTATCACGGGCCTGGCCAAGTCGTCCTCTACCTCTTGATCGACCTTAAGCGCCGCGCCATCAGTGTGCGTTCACTGGTCAGCGCGATGGAAAATGCCATCATCGACCTGCTGGCCGAATATCAAATCCAGGCCGAAGCTCAAGCAGATGCACCCGGGGTCTATGTGCAAGGTGCCAAGATTGCCTCTCTCGGCCTGCGCCTGAAGAACCAGCGCAGCTATCATGGCCTGGCGCTCAATATCGACATGGACCTGGCACCCTTTCTCGCGATTGACCCTTGTGGCTATCAAGGCCTGCAAGTCACCCAGGCAAAAGACTTGGGGCTAACCCTTAGCCCAAACATTGCGGCACAAAAGCTGCTTGAGAATTTGACACGGCAGTTAGGCTATACTGACTGCTTGCACGAGACGACTTTATGACAGAAACCACGGAACGCATCGCCCCGCCCCGCAAGGTGGCAGGCACCAAGGAAACCAGCGCCGAGAAGATGGCGCGCATCCCGATCAAGATCATTCCCATGCCTGCCATGCGCAAGCCGGAATGGATACGCATGAAAGTGCCGGATAGTGCACGCTTCCGCGAAATCAAGCAGGTACTGCGCGACAACAACCTGCACACGGTCTGTGAAGAGGCTTCCTGCCCCAACATTGGTGAATGCTTCAGTGGCGGCACCGCCACCTTCATGATCCTTGGCGACATTTGCACGCGCCGTTGCCCATTCTGCGATGTCTCACACGGCAAACCGCTGCCGCCAGATATCAATGAACCAGAGAATCTGGGGCGTACCATCGCCCAGATGCGCCTCAAGTATGTGGTTATCACCAGCGTGGATCGCGACGACCTGCGTGACGGTGGTGCCCAGCATTTTGTCGATTGCATTGCCTCAGTGCGTACCCACTCACCTGAGATCAAGGTAGAAATCCTGGTACCTGATTTCCGTGGTCGCCTGGATCGTGCCATCAATATCCTCAAGGCAGCGCCGCCTGACGTGATGAACCACAACCTGGAAACCGTGCCACGCCTGTACAAGGAAGCACGCCCCGGCTCCGATTACCAGAACTCACTCGATTTGCTCAAAGAGTTCGGCGAGCTGCATCCAGATGTGCCAACCAAATCCGGCCTGATGCTAGGCCTGGGTGAAACGGATGAGGAAATCCTCGAAGTGATGCGCGACTTGCGTGCGCACAACGTCACCATGTTGACCCTGGGCCAGTATCTACAGCCTAGTGCCCATCACTTACCCGTGAAACGCTTCGTCACCCCACAACGCTTTGCCGAGTTCGAGCAGCAAGCGCTTGCCATGGGATTCACCCATGCCGCTTGCGGCCCCATGGTGCGCTCCTCCTATCACGCCGACAACCAGGCACAACAAGCAGGAGTCAGTTTTTAAACTTCCACCATCATGGAAAGCAACTTATTACTCATCCTGCTCGCCTTCTTCCTGGTGCTGCTCAACGGCTTCTTCGTCGCAGCCGAGTTCGGCCTGGTCAAACTCAGGCAAACCCGCGTCAAGGCGATTGCCAAAACCCACGGCTGGCGTGGTCGCATCCTCGCCAAAGTGCATAGCCAGCTAGATGCTTACCTCTCTGCCTGCCAGCTGGGCATCACACTCGCCTCTCTAGGCCTGGGTTGGGTAGGTGAGCCAGCATTCGCCCAATTGCTGGAGCCATTCCTGTTAAGTGTTGGCGTCACCGCACCAGAGCTCGTGCATGGCATCTCCTTCGTGGTCGCATTTTTCACCATCTCTTACCTGCATATCGTACTGGGCGAGCTTGCCCCCAAGTCCATGGCCATCCGCCAGTCGGAAGTGGTCGGCCTATGGACCGCGGCACCTTTGTACGCGTTTTACTGGCTCATGTACCCCGCCATCTGGCTTCTAAATGCCAGTTCGAACTGGATACTACGCAAGTTCGGCCTCAGCACCGGCCATGCCAGCGATGCGCATTATTCGGCAGATGAACTGAAGCTGATCCTGCGCAGTAGCCGCGCCTCGGAAGAGCTGACCAAGGACGAATGGAACATCCTCGCCCACACCCTGGATTTCAGCGACCTGGAAGTCGCCGATCTCATGCGCCCATTCAACGAAGCCATTTCCCTTTTCGCCAAGAACAGCTTCGAGGAAAACCTGGAAATCATCTCGCAGCACCGCTACAGCCGCTATCCCTTTGTGGAGCTGGATGGCAAGGTCAAGGGTGTCATCCACCTCAAGAGTCTGTTCCTCGCCAAGTTCGAGGCGGATGAACTGCAAGACCTGAGCAGCTTTGTGCACCCGGCCCCATTTGTCGCCCCGGACTTACCCGCGATTGAGTTGTTCCGCCGCTTCCGTGAAGGCAAAGCCAGCCACTTCGCCATTGTTGGCCGCAAAGGGCAGGAGCCACAAGGCTTCATTACCCTCGACAACATGCTGGGCGCATTGGTCGGCGAGATTCGCGATGAATTCCGCCAGAGCCAGAACGACTGGACAAAACTCGATGACGGCACCCTGATCGGCAAAGGTAGCCTGCCTATCTTCACGCTGGAGCGGGCGCTGGGTATCGAGATTGATAATAATGACGAAGTGGATTCCGTCGGCGGACTGATACTCGCCAAACTCGGCTATATCCCCAAGGAAGGCGAAAGTATCACCTTTGAGCAATTCGACATTGTGGTCAAGAAAATGAACGGGCCACGCATCATCTTGGTACGCATACACCCCAAGCAAAAGCATGATGACTGAGACTACTGCGGTTGACCTGTTTATTGTTGGTGGCGGCATGGTCGGCAGCGCCCTGGCTGCCAGGCTTGCACCAAGCGGCATGCGTATCGCCGTGCTGGAAAACTATGCCCCCGCGCCCTTTGATGCCGCAAGCGCCCCCGATTTACGCGTTTCAGCCCTGAGCCCGGCTTCCATCACCTTTCTTGAGCAAGCTGGGGCCTGGTCGAACATAGCAGCCATGCGTACAGCACCTTTCCAGCGCATGCAGGTATGGGAAAAACGCCAGGATCAAGGCACTTTATTCGCTGCAGCAGAAGTCGATGCACCGTATCTGGGCCATATTGTCGAAAACAGGCTGGTACAGCTTGCCTGCCTGGAGACTTTATCGCGACACGACAACATCTCGCTGCTATGCCCGGATGAAATCAGCCAGATTCATTACCAGCCTACAGGTAGCCGTATTCACCTGAAAAGTGGCCAGGTGTTCCAAGCCACACTATTGATTGGTGCAGATGGTGCCAATTCAGTCGTCCGCAAGGCTGCCGGTATCGCACTGGATAGCCAGCAATACCCCATGCATGCCCTGGTTGCCACCGTCAGCATTCAGGGTGGAGAGCGCGACATTACCTGGCAGCGTTTTACGCCTGATGGTCCTCAATCGTTACTCCCCCTGCCCGGCGACTATGCTTCACTGGTCTGGTATCACCGCCCGAGTGAAGTACGACGCCTGCTGGCACTGCAAGACGAGGCATTACTTGATGCGTTCCGTCAGCAGTTTCCTGCGGCATTGCCAGAGATTACGGGATTGATACACCGTGGCAGCTTTGCCCTCACGCGCAGCCATGCGCAGCAATACGCACGTGAGGGCGTGGTGCTGATCGGCGATGCAGCCCACACCATTCATCCGCTGGCAGGGCAAGGCGTGAACCTTGGGTTCCAGGATGCTGCCGTGCTCAGCGAGATTCTGCTGCAAGCGTGGCAACAAGGCAGCAACCTTGCCTCATTGCGCCACCTGCAACACTATGAGCAGCAGCGTAAGCTGGCCAATCACATCATGCAACGTGCAATGGACGCTTTCAGCTACGGCTTCAACAATGAGATTGCACCTTTGCGCCTGCTACGCAATCTCGGCCTCAGGCTTGCCAATCATCCTGGCCTCGTCAAACGGGAAGTCATCCGCTATGCCTTGGGCCTGACTCCATCCAGCCCTCTCAAGCACCTCGTCCAGCGATCCTGATCCATCCGGGGTATTGCTCGTACACCCGTGATCATCCTGTGTTGACGCAGGCCTCAATTTATCTCTACCATGCAACTATACAGATCTGTAAACAATCCGCATGGAGAAGATAAATGAGTGAAATCTACGGAGAACAGCATAGGCAATGGCAGGAACATTTCGATGGTGTTGCCATGGCAGACCGGGTACGCGACCTCATCGTGCTACCGACCATTCCACCAGAGCATGCTGGTTTCATTAGCAGTCGTGATTTTTTCTTTCTTTCCACCGTTGATCACCGTGGTTTCCCGACTTGCTCTTACAAAGGCGGGCAGACTGGGTTTGTGAAGATCGTCGATGACACAACCTTGGCCTTTCCTAGCTTGGATGGCAATAGCATGTATCTTTCCATGGGTAACCTCTCGCTCAACCCAAAGATAGGTATGCTCTTCATTGATTTCGAGACCCCGCATCGAGTGCGTGTGCATGGCACCGCCAGCATAGACCCTGCCGATCCCTTGCTTGCTGAGTTTCAGGAGGCAGAACTAGTTGTCCGGGTAAAAATTGAGGAAATCTTCATCAATTGCCCGCGCTATATCCACAAACACCAACGTATCGCCGCATCGCCTTATGTGCCGCAGGCCAACTGTGAAACGCCAATGCCACAATGGAAGCGCTTAGACATTGTGCAAGACGTGCTGCCAACACCAGATTACAACAAGGTAGCAGCCATGGGAGGCACCATCACCATGGATGAATATGGGGAACTCGTGATGAAAGGCAATGCCTGAGAAAGATCACTTAACAAGGAGATTGGTATGGCAAAGTTACTAGGGATTTCCGGCAGCCTGCGTCAACACTCACTCAATACGGCACTGCTAAAAGCAGGGCAAGCATTGCTACCGGATAGTGTCACGCTGGAGGTCGCCACACTGCATGGCATACCACTCTACGATGGTGACCTGGAGGAAAAATCAGGCGTACCCGAAGCCGTCACGACATTGAAGCAAAAGATCCTGGCAAGTGATGGCATTATCCTGGCTTCGCCCGAATACAATGCTGGCATTCCTGGCGTTTTCAAGAATGCAATAGACTGGGTTTCACGCCCTCCAGCAGAAAGCGCTGCCATTTTCCAGCGCCCTTTTGCCGTTATCGGTGCATCACCATCCGGGTTTGGCACGATATTAGGGCAACATGCCTGGCTAGGCGTATTACGACAGCTTGGCGCTGACTACTGGTCCGGCGGCAGATTGCTGATCTCGCGTGCCCACGAATCATTCAACGACCAAGGTCAGCTCATTAATCAACGTAATCAAGAAGAACTCGCCAAATTCCTGCAAGGCTTTGCAAAGTTCGCCTCCCGTCCAAAATCCTAAATGTGTTTGCCCGGGCCCGGCTTGAAGACATAAAACAGGTTGGGCTCGCTAATGACATAAATTCGCTTATCCGGCCCAATCGCCAGACCTTCTGCTTGTGGCACGCTACGGTGCAAACCTTGGAACCCACGCCAGAGCGCCAGTGTATCCAGCAACCTGCCCTCGGCATCATATTCAGCCACCATGCGCGAATCATCACTGAGCAACAATACATGCCCACTATTGGGCTCATACGTCACGGCAGATAAATCCCGCAAGCCACACGAAGCCGTTTCACTCAGTTTCTCGATATGAATCGCAACGGGCTGGCCCGGCACTGCATCAACAAACCCCTGTATAGCAATCACGCGCTTGGGAGAACGCTCTTTTGCCACCAGCAAGCGCTGGCGCTGCTGATCCCAGGCGATGCCTTCAAAACCCTTATTGTCATTGGCATACATGGCTAGCGTCAGTGAAGGGGCATGGCTGACATCCACTTCATGCACATCATCTTCAATCTCCGCCAGCACTACGCTATGCTTGGCCTCGTTGAGCAAGGCAAAGCGATGACCGCTGATATGGGCAATCCCTTCCATATCATCAATCCCTGTCACCTTGATTGTGCGCAAAACCTCGCCTGTCAGTGACAACTCAACGATCAGGGGCTTTTGGTTGGAAACAGTAAAGAGGGTATGGGTTTCATGGTTATAGCTCAGGTCTGATAGGTCAGAACCCACCCCGGGGATTTTCACCGCTTCATGCTCCACAACATAATGCTTGAGGTGCAAAGCATGATGTGGCTTGGTTTTCTGTGCATGCCAAATATGCCATGCAATCGCCTCCAACCTAAAGGCATAAGCGAGCGCCAGCAATGCTGCCATGATACATATCAACAGCAAGCCTAAACGCTTGCTCGGGAGAAATCGGGCCATCCTGCTTTATAATCCTTGAAAATCCTTACAGCAAACACGCTGCAAGCTAAAGAAATCGAATCCTGCAAGACTTTGTGCCGCAGCACAAAGTTCCGCAACGTATGGATGACGATCAGTAAGCATTTAATCAATCTGCCATTCCATTAGGCTAACACGCATCATGACCAGAACCTTGTCGTTCCATAAACACTGCGAACTATGTACCACTGCCGGAGGCATCATCCTCTGGCAAGATGCGCTTTGCAGAGTCGTACAGATTGATGATCACGACTATCCTGGCTTTTGCCGCATCATCCTCAACCGCCACGTCAAGGAGGTCACTGACCTCAAGCGTACTGACCGCGAGCACCTCATGCTGGTGGTGTTTGCAGTGGAAGAGGCCGTGCGTGAAGTGATGCACCCAGATAAGATCAACCTCGCCAGCCTCGGCAACATGACGCCGCATGTGCATTGGCATGTGATTCCCCGCTTCAAGCGTGATCGCCACTTCCCCAACCCCATCTGGGGAGAAAGCAAGCGCGAAAGCCTGCCCCAGGCACTAGACGCCAGTAGTACAGAAGCCCTGAAAAAAGCGATTGCAGCCAGGCTTGATCAAGGCGAACGGGTATTCATGGGTATCTAGCCACGTATAACAAACTCTCGGCTACCACACTGTTACTGCGTCGCTAGGCTGTCTTCCTTGGTAAAGGTCCAGGTACGGGTAATGCCGATGATGTCGTATTCCTTGCGAATATCTTCCGGAAACGCGGCATAAGGAGCAGCCAACTCCACAATACGCTTGGCGGCATCGTCCAGCACTTTGTGGCCTGAGCTACGCATGACCTGGATTTTCTCAATTGAGCCATCGGCACGTATATCCACTGATAGCGTTAACTGACCATATAGCTTATTTTCCTTAGCAGCCTCTGGGTAATTCAAGTTGCCAATTTTCTCCACCTTTTGCCGCCAGGCTTCGACATAAGTCGCAAACCGATATTCCTGGGTACGCCCCCCCAGTTCCTTACGTTTTGGGCGCTTTTGATATTCGTCCTGCTGCTTGGCTATCTGGGCTTCCAACCGGGCAATATCCATACTGCTTGCCACCAAGTCACGCGCATTGAAATTTTTAGGGGCATCCTGTTGTCGACCCTGATCGGGCGTAGCAGTCGCCGCACTCTGTGCAGGTGCTGATTCCAGCTTTTTCTGCTGGTTGATCTGGCTCATCAATTCCTGTGCCTGGCGCTCCAGCTCCGCCACTTTGTCCTGCTGCGTCTGTTGTTGCTTTTCTTGCCCTGGGCGCGCAGCCGAAGCAGCTTCCACAGCCTCGGCAGGAGCGAGTTCAGTCTTCTTTTTCTTCGGTGGCGGCAAGGCAGTTTTCATCTGCCGGTCAAGATCAGTATTGCCGCCCCTATCCAGATTGGCTTGCGCCAGGGCATCTGCCTTCTTTGGCTTGGATTCCGTCTTGGCATTCACCAACACGACTTCCAGCGGTGGAATCTTGTCCTTGAAGAACTTGAGGTCAGGTGCCTCAAAATTGACTGAAAGAATGACAATGATGTGGACAACGGCTGAGAGCAGCAGTGCCCAGCCAAGGATTCCCAACTCTTTCAAGCCATGCAAGTGCACTAGGCCAGCCTCTCCAGTAGGCGCTGGTGAATGCCACCAAAGCCGCCGTTGCTCATCACCAGGATATGGTCACCTGGCTGCGCCTCGGCAGCAATCGCCTCAATCAGCACCGCCATGCTGTCAAATGCTGCAGCCTTATGCTGGATGGGCTGTAAGGCAGCTGCTGCATCCCAACCCAAATGCTCGCCGTAGCAAAACACCAGGTCTGCATCAACCAGGCTAGCTGGCAATGCATCCTTCATTACACCCAGCTTCATGGTGTTGGAGCGAGGCTCCAGCACAGCAAGAATACGGGCCTTGCCCACCTTGTCGCGCAAGCCTGACACCGTGGTCGCAATCGCCGTAGGGTGATGGGCAAAATCATCATAGACGGTCATGCCATTGACCACGCCACGCACTTCCATACGGCGCTTGACGTTCTTGAACTCAGTCAGCGCAGCTATACCTGTTTCAATGGCAACGCCAGCATGACGTGCCGCTGCCAGAGCAGCCAGAGCGTTCATGCGATTGTGCTCGCCTAGCAACTGCCACTCGACACGTCCCCTGGCCTTGCCATGGAAGCGCACCGTAAAGCCACCCTCGGTATCGACCTCCTGCGCCTGCCAATCGGTACCGAAATACTCCACTGGCGTCCAGCAACCGCGCTTAATCACGCGCTTAAGACTATCTTCCTTGCCATTCGCCACGACCAGCCCACTGCTGGGCACGGTACGCACCAAATGGTGAAATTGTGTCTCGATGGCATACAGATCAGCAAAGATATCTGCATGATCAAATTCCAGGTTATTGAGGATAGCCGTACGTGGACGGTAATGCACAAACTTGGAGCGCTTATCGAAAAAGGCAGTGTCGTACTCATCGGCCTCAATCACGAAAAACGGCGAGATACTCTTCTCATCCTGTCGTGGCACGCCGGGAAGCCGCGCAGATACGCCGAAATTCTCCGGCACACCACCAATCAGGAAGCCCGGGGCCAAGCCCGCATATTCCAATATCCACGCCAGCATGGAGGTCGTTGTGGTTTTGCCATGCGTACCTGCCACAGCGAGCACCCACTTAGCTTGATCACCTTGCTGAGCGTAGAGGATATTCTCTGCCAGCCACTGCGGACCAGAAATATAAGGCAAGCCACGGTTGAGGATTTCCTCCATCAAGGGATTACCACGTGCAACCACATTACCAACGACATAGATATCGGGATTGAGCGACACCTGCTCGGGGCCGAAGCCCTCGATCAGCTCTATGCCCTGCGCCTCAAGCTGCGTGCTCATAGGAGGATAGACATTAGCATCGCAGCCGGTGACGCGATGTCCGGCGGCCTTGGCCAGCACGGCAATACCGCCCATGAAGGTGCCACAAATACCGAGAATATGGATATGCATAACGCTCAATAAACTTTCAAATCAGGGTTGATTGTAGCAAAGCCGCTGCTTCAGGTGCTCAGGACAGGTTCGGTGCCAGCCAACGCTCCAGGTATTCCTTTGGTAAACCGCGACGATTCGCCATATCCAGCAGTTGGTCTTCACCTATCTTGTCCACGCTGAAATACTTGGATTCAGGGTGCGCAAAATAAAAGCCCGACACCGCCGCTCCAGGCATCATGGCAAACGAATCCGTCAGTTGAATACTTACCTCTTCACATTGCATGACGTTGAACATATCCGGTTTGACGGTATGGTCAGGGCAGGCCGGATAACCAGGCGCAGGGCGAATGCCACGGTATTGCTCCTTGATCAGGGCCTCGTTGCTCAACGCCTCATCCGGCACATAGCCCCACAAATCCTTACGCACACGTTCATGCAAATACTCAGCAAAAGCCTCTGCCAAGCGGTCTGCCAGCGATTTCAACATAATGCTGCTGTAGTCATCGTGGGCCGCCTCAAAACGCTGTTCGTATTTCTCGATGCCTAATCCACCCGTGACGGCAAACATGCCAATGTAATCGGCAATACCACTATCTTTGGGCGCAATGAAATCAGCCAGGCATTGATTGGGGCGTTGCTCACCATTCACCACTGGCTTCTGCGTCTGTTGCCGCATGCCGTAGTAAGTGAACGCTACCTGGCTACGGCTATCATCAGTGTAAATCTCGATATCGTCGTCATTAACAGTATTCGCTGGCAACAAGGCCACCACCCCGCTGGCAGTGAGCCAGCGCCCATCAATGATCTTCTTCAGCATGGCTTGCCCTTCGGCAAAAAGCTTGCTCGCAGCCTCGCCAACCACCTCGTCCTTGAGGATAGCGGGATATGGCCCTGCCAGGTCCCAGGTCTGGAAGAAAGGTCCCCAATCGATATATTGCGCAATCGTCGCCAGATCAATGTTCTTGAACACGCGACGGCCAATAAACTTGGGCTTGATCGGAGTATTCGCACCATCAAAGCTGAGCTTGGCCTTGTTGGCCCGCGCATCGGCAATCGTCAGCAAAGGTGTGCCTTTTTTGTTGGCATGCTGGATACGCACCCGCTCGTAATCCTGCTCCAGATCGGCGATATAAGTGTCGCGTTGTTCTGGCGTAAGCAGGGATTGCATCACCGAGACCGAGCGTGAAGCATCCGGCACATAAATCACCGGGCCATCATAGTGCGGTGCGATCTTGACTGCGGTATGCGCCCGCGATGTGGTCGCACCACCGATCAGCAAGGGCATCTTGAGCCCGTGGAAATACGGGTCGCGCTGCATCTCGCGCGCCACGTGCGCCATTTCTTCCAGCGAAGGCGTGATCAGGCCAGACAGGCCGATGATATCTGCCCCGGTGGCCTTGGCCTGCTCCAAGATTTCCGAGCACGGCACCATCACGCCCATATTCACCACTTCGAAGTTATTGCATTGCAACACCACCGAGACAATGTTCTTGCCGATGTCGTGCACATCGCCCTTGACCGTGGCAATCACCATCTTGCCCTTAGGCTTGGCCACAATGCCGGTACGCTCTTCTTCCGCGCGCTTTTCTTCCTCAATGAAGGGCACCAGATGTGCCACGGCCTGCTTCATGACACGCGCCGATTTCACCACCTGCGGCAGGAACATCTTGCCCTGACCAAACAGGTCGCCGACCACATTCATGCCATCCATCAGCGGGCCTTCAATCACGTGGATCGGGCGGCCACCGTTATTCATGACTTTTTGCCGGGCTTCTTCTGTATCGGCAACAATGAATTCGGTCAGGCCATGCACCATGGCATATTCCAGGCGCTTTTCCACAGTGACCGGATTTTCCGGCGTGCCGCGCCAATCCAGCGTGGCTTCCTGTTTCTTACCGCCTGCCGCCAACGTGGCGGCAAACTCGATCATGCGTTCGGTAGCATCTTCACGGCGATTGAGCACCACATCCTCGACGCGCTCACGCAGCTCGGGGTTGAGATCGTCATAAACGCCTATCATGCCGGCATTGACGATACCCATGGTCATGCCAGCTTTGATGGCGTGATAGAGGAAAACGGTGTGGATAGCCTCCCGCGCTGCCTCGTTGCCACGGAAGCTGAAGCTCACATTGGACACACCACCGGAAATCCGCGCGTAGGGCAGGTTTTCCTTGATCCAGCGTGTGGCATTGATAAAGTCCACGGCGTAGTTATTGTGCTCTTCGATACCCGTCGCCACGGCAAAAATATTCGGGTCGAAGATGATGTCTTCCGGCGGAAAATCCAGCTTCTCCACCAGCAAGTCATAGGCGCGCTTGCAAATTTCGATCTTGCGTTCAAAGGTATCGGCCTGCCCGACTTCGTCAAACGCCATGACAATCACCGCGGCACCATAGCGGCGGCATAATTTGGCCTGGCGCAGGAACTCCTCCTCGCCCTCCTTCATGGAAATCGAGTTGACGATGGATTTACCCTGCACGCACTTGAGACCTGCCTCGATCACTGCCCACTTGGACGAGTCGATCATGATAGGCACACGTGCAATATCCGGCTCGGAAGCCACCAGATTGAGGAAATGCGTCATGGCATGCAGGGCATCCAGCATGCCTTCATCCATGTTAATGTCGATCACCTGCGCGCCGTTCTCGACCTGCTGACGTGCCACCACCAACGCCTCTTCGTATTGCTCGTTGAGGATCATACGTGCAAAGGCCTTGGAGCCTGTGACATTGGTACGCTCACCCACGTTCACATACAGGGAGTCTTCATCAATCGTGAATGGCTCCAACCCGGCCAGCCGGGTCGCCACAGGAATCTCTGGAATACGACGCGGTGCAATCGTCTTGACCGTCTCGGCAATCGCCGCAATATGCGGCGGCGTGGTGCCACAACAGCCGCCAGCGATATTTACAAAGCCGCTCTCGGCAAACTCCTTGAGCAGGGCCGATGTATCGGCTGGCTTTTCATCAAAGCCAGTATCCGACATGGGATTTGGTAAACCAGCATTAGGGTAAATACACACAAAAGTCTCGGCGATCTTGCTGAGCTCTTCCGCATACGGCCGCATCAGCGCGGCACCCAGGGCACAGTTCAGTCCTATGGTCAGTGGGCGCGCATGGCGCACCGAGTTCCAGAATGCAGGCACGGTCTGGCCTGACAAGATACGTCCCGATGCATCCGTCACCGTGCCAGAAATCATGATAGGCAGGCGCTTACCGGTTTCCTCAAAATACTGGTCGATTGCAAATAACGCCGCCTTGCAGTTGAGCGTATCAAAAATAGTCTCGACCATGAGGATATCCGCACCGCCATCAACCAGGCCGCGGGTCTGTTCATGATAAGCCGCCACCAACTGGTCAAAGGTGACGTTGCGCGCGGCTGGGTCGTTCACGTCCGGGGAAATGGATGCCGTCTTTGGCGTCGGGCCCAGCGCGCCTGCCACGAAACGTGGTTTGTCAGGCGTGGAATAATTATCGCAAGCTGCACGTGCCAGCTTGGCGGCCTCGACGTTCATTTCATAAGCCAAATGGGCCATGAAATAGTCTTCCTGCGCCACGCTAGTCGCACCGAAGGTATTGGTCTCAATAATGTCTGCACCAGCTGCTAGGTATTGCTCGTGGATTTCTTGGATGATGCGCGGCTGGGTAAAGGTCAACAGTTCGTTATTGCCTTTGACGAACAGCTCCCGCTCGCCCGCTGGTGCGGCAAAGTCGGCAAAGCGACCACTAGGCCCGCCGCGATAATCCTCTTCCGTCAGCTTGTATTGCTGGATCATGGTCCCCATCGCACCATCCAGAATCATGATGCGCTTGGCGAGGATTTCCCTGAGCAAGACCTCTGTGGGGGACATTTCGTAATGTTTCATGCAAAACCTTAAATGCTGGCGGACTGACACCTGCCAGGTGATTGAATATTCAGCGCGTGATTATAAAACAGCTGGGGCATCCCGCATAACACAGCGATGATTTCAATGCAGATTCCTGGCCCTAGTTGGTAGGCTAGGCAAGCAAGCCAGTACCCAACAGGCTGCCTATCCAATAGGTCAACCCACCAGCAGCAGCCCCAATCAGCAACATACGTGCACCACCATAGAGCATATTGCGCCCACTGAACAAGGCAAGCGTGGCACCCACAATAAACAACGCCGCTCCCGTCAGGCCCAACGCCAGCTCCAGCGTATGCGTGGAGAGATGCAGCAACCATGGCAGCAAGGGAATCGTACCGCCGACCAGAAACGATACAAACGACGAGATCGCTGCCGCCCATGGCGACCCGAGTTCATCAGGGTTCAAGCCCAGCTCTTCGCGCGTCAGGACATCCAAGCCCAACTCTGGATCAGCCACCAAGCGATTGGCCAACTGCTGTGCTTCCGTCCGCTCCAGGCCTCGTGCCTGGTAAATCAGGGCCAGTTCGGCGGCTTCTTGCGCTGGGTACAACGCCAGCTCCTCACGTTCCAGGGCAATTTGATGCTCAAACAGTTCGCGCTGCGAACGCATGGACACATACTCGCCCGCCGCCATGGAAAACGCACCAGCCAATAGCCCTGCAACCCCGGATAGCAAGATTACCGAAGCGCTACTTGATGCACCTGCCACCCCTAATACAAGACAGGCGATGGACACCAACCCATCATTCACCCCGAATACGGCAGCGCGCAAACCGCCATTGTTACCCGCCAGCTTGTGTCGCCCGCCCACTTCATTCACCTGGGTCGGCATGGCATGACTCACCAGATCCATGCGTTTTGCACCATAAGCCGACAA
Source organism: Methylobacillus methanolivorans (assembly GCF_054588515.1). Classification (NCBI taxonomy): domain Bacteria; kingdom Pseudomonadati; phylum Pseudomonadota; class Betaproteobacteria; order Nitrosomonadales; family Methylophilaceae; genus Methylobacillus; species Methylobacillus methanolivorans. Next base: position 407,230 of record NZ_BAAILT010000004.1, on the reverse strand, counting down.
ACCACGTACCTTGCTGGCGGCCAATACCGGGCGAATCCGCCTAGGCCCGAGACCATGTGCCAACCAAACGATCATCCGGGTATGCATATCGGGCCGATAAGCAGCAATTGCATGCCCAGCCTCTGCCAGCTTCGCCTCCCACACTTGTGCTTGTTGCATGGCAGCGGCTTCCAGCCCCTCAAACATCTGCGCTAATGCTGGATCAGGCTCACACTTTGACAAGGCGCTGTATAAATAAGCCGAGCGCTGTTCTTCGCGCCAACCTTGCAAAAAATCTGTCATCTCTATAATCCCAGCCTGCGATATTGCACCGCTTCGGCAATATGCGCACTTTGTATGCCATCGCTCGCCGCGAGGTCAGCAATGGTACGCGCTACCTTGAGAATACGATGATACGCACGTGCAGAGAGGTCAAGCCTTGCCATCGCCTGCTTCAGCAGTGCGCTCCCAGCGGTGTCCGGCTGACAATACTCATCCACCTGAAGACTGGTCAACAAGTAGTTGCTCACCCCTTGCCTATCCAGTTGCCGCTGTCTTGCCACTTCTACACGCGCTTTGATTATGGCGCTCGCTTCCCCTGGTGCTGCATGCAGCAGTTCGTCCTCACTCAAGGCGGGCACCTGGATATGGAGATCAATACGATCAAGCAATGGTCCGGATAGGCGCTGGCGATAGCGGGTGATCTGATCCGGCGTGCATCGGCATTTACCGTTAGGGTGCCCGCAATAACCGCATGGGCAAGGATTCATTGCGGCAATCAACTGGAAACGTGCCGGAAACTCTGCTTGCCGCGCCGCACGCGAAACCGTGATATGCCCGGACTCCAGCGGCTCACGCAAGACTTCAAGCACCTTGCGATCAAACTCCGCCAACTCATCCAGGAACAATACCCCATGATGGGCCAGCGAAATCTCGCCTGGCTTGGGAATGGCCCCGCCCCCGACCAAGGCGACGCCTGACGCAGTATGGTGCGGGGCACGATAAGGCCGCTTGCCCCAGTCCCTGGCATGAAAGCCCTTGCTCAACGACTGGATGGCAGCAGACTCCAAGGCCTCAGCCTCCGTCATCGCAGGCAGAATGCTAGAGAAACGTGAAGCCAGCATGGATTTCCCGGTACCGGGAGGGCCAGACATCAGCACACTATGTCCGCCGGCGGCAGCAATTTCCAGCGCACGCTTGGCCTGAAGCTGACCTTTCACCTCGGCAAAATCTGCAGCAGCCAATACAGCTGGCTCAATATTAACGGGCTGTGGCAGCAATGACTCTCGCCCTGCCAGGTGCGCACATACTTGCAGCAAGCTGCTGGCAGGCAAAACGGTGGCGCCCTGCACCAGCGCTGCTTCCATAGCACTCTCTTGAGGCAGGATAAATGTGCGGCCACTCTCCTTCGCTTTATACGCCATGGCCAATGCACCACGGATATTGCGTAACTCACCTGTCAACGCCAGCTCACCAGCAACTTCATACTGATCCAGCCCTTGCGCAGGAATTTGGCCAGATGCGGCGAGAATGCCTAATGCAATAGGCAAATCATAACGTCCGCTTTCCTTGGGAAGGTCGGCAGGTGCCAAGTTGACAGTGATACGACGTGCGGGAAATTCAAACTGAGCGGTTTGCAAAGCAGCACGCACCCTGTCTTTGCTTTCCTTCACTTCTGCTTCGGGTAAACCAACAATGGTAAAGCTCGGCAAGCCATTGGCGAGATGCACTTCTACCGCAACCTCTGGTGCCTCCATGCCAGCTAAGGCACGGCTATATAACACCGCGAGTGCCATGATCAGGAAGGCTGTCCTAGCTTGACCTCAATATCAGCCAATTGCTTTTCCAAATCAGCAAGTTGAGCGCGTGTCTTACGGAGTATCTCTGCCTGGATATCAAACTCTTCCCGCGTCACAAGCTCCAGTTTAGTGAATGCGCCCTGTAATAGTGCATGCACATTGTGCTCAACACCTTCAGCGGGCAAGGATGAGTATATTTCCTTGATTTTATTTGATAATTCTTCGAAAAACTGAGCATTCATCACTTATAAATCTCCCAAAACATCCGCAGTTTAGCAGCTTTTACTTCCCAAAAATCCAGATTAAACATAACAAACTCAATCACTTACCGATAAAAATCAAGCTTCGCACCATTCCAGATCGTTAAAAATCCCAAAAAATATCACATAACCCATTGTTTTATATAAATGTTGTTTTTATGGCACAGGTGTTGCTTATTACCCAACGCAGAGTTTTCGTTGTTGTTTTATTTTTCAAACCTTGAAAGGGTACATTATGCGTAATTCGCTTCTACTTGCCGCCATCGTTGGCACATTTGCAGCACCTGCCGCCGTTATGGCCGAAGAAGCTGCTGAGGCAACCTCCCCTCACACCATTACATACAACGTTGGCCTCACAAGCAACTATATCTTCCGTGGTACCAGCCAATCTGGTGACCGCCCAGCCATTCAAGGTGGTATGGATTACTCCCACTCCAGTGGCTTCTACCTCGGCACTTGGGCCTCCAGCATTAGCTGGCTGGCTGATACTGGCGCCGATGGTGCAGGTGGTGACCGCGCTTACAACAGCTCCAGCATGGAATGGGATCTGTATGGTGGTTACACTGCTGAAATCGGCGAAACCGGCATCACTTATGACGTAGGTGTATTGCAATACATCTACCCAGGTCGTCGTAATTCTGTGAGCGGCAGCTACAATGCCGATACCACTGAAATCTACGGTGGCCTGTCCTACAAGTGGGTTTCCGCGAAGTACTCCTGGTCACCAAGCAAGTCAGCCTTTGGTTTCGAAGGCCGTGGTGCTAGCTATATCGACCTGACCCTGGAAGTACCATTTGGCGAATCTGGCTATAGCGCGATTGCCCACGTGGGTCGTCAAGAGTTCGGCAATGGCCCTAACGAATACGACTACACTGACTGGAAACTGGGCTTGAGCAAGGCTTGGGATAACGGTATCGTAGTTGGTGGTTACTATACTGACACCGATGCTGACCGTCAGGCTTTCACTTATGGCCCTGTGTTCTCCGGTAAGGAAAACTGGACTTTGTTCGTACAAAAGACTTTCTAAGCAGACAGTCATGTGAGAAGGCAAGGCAGTTTGCCTTGCCTTTCTGCTTTTTATAAGACGAGGAGATAACCATGAAATTTGTATCCGCCATCATCAAGCCGTTCAAGCTTGACGAAGTGCGTGAAGCCCTTTCCTCCATTGGAGTACAAGGCATCACCGTCACTGAAGTCAAAGGCTTTGGTCGCCAAAAAGGCCACACTGAGCTTTACCGTGGTGCAGAATACGTTGTCGACTTTTTGCCCAAGGTAAAACTGGAGGTGGCCATTGCCGATGAATTACTTGACCAGGTAGTCGAAGTAATCGAGAAATCTGCCACCACTGGCAAAATCGGCGATGGCAAGATCTTTGTCTTCAACCTGGAACAGGTCTATCGTATCCGCACTGGTGAAACCGGCGCTGATGCGCTTTAAGGGGTCCAAAATGAAAAAAATTCTTTCCATGATTGCACTGGTTAGCGCGCTAGGATTCTCTGGCTTTGCGCTAGCTGAAGAGGCAGCTGTCGTCGTTGACGAGGCCGTTACCACCGAAGTCGCTCCTGCCGCCGCTGCTGTCGTCGAAACCGTCACTGAGGCCGTGCCAACTCTCAGCGCTGGCGATACCGCCTGGACTATCGTTGCCACCGTATTGGTGTTGGCGATGATCATTCCGGGTGTTGCTCTATTCTACGGTGGCTTGGTGCGCACCAAGAATATGGTTTCTGTCCTGACACAGGTATTTGTCACCACTGCACTCATGTCCGTGATTTGGGTCGTATATGGCTACAGCCTGGCCTTCACTGACGGTGGCAGCTTGAACGCCTATATCGGCGGCTTCAGCAAAACCCTGCTCGCGGGCATTACGCCAGACACCCTACTGGATGGCGGCACTATCCCTGAATATGTCTTCGTGACCTTCCAATTAACCTTTGCCGCGATTACCCCTGCACTGATTGTCGGTGGTTTTGCAGAGCGCATGAAATTCTCTGCAGTACTCGCCTTCCTCGCGTTGTGGGTCACATTCGTCTACATCCCGATTGCCCACATGGTATGGGGCGGCGGCTTCCTCGGCGAACTAGGCGCAGCTGACTTTGCTGGTGGCACAGTGGTGCACATGAATGCTGGTATTGCCGCACTGGTCGGTGCGATTGTAGTCGGCAAGCGCCTGGGCTATGGCAAGGAAGCGATGCCTCCGCACAGCATCACATTGACCATGATTGGTGCTTCCATGCTGTGGGTAGGCTGGTTCGGCTTCAACGTAGGTAGTGAACTGGCTGCCGATGGCACTGCTGGCCTCGCACTCATCAACACTCAAGCCGCCACTGGTGCTGCTGTACTAGGCTGGTTGTTTGCTGAATGGTTGTTCAAGGGCAAACCATCCTTGCTAGGAGCCGTTTCTGGTGCAGTAGCAGGCTTGGTCGCCATCACCCCTGCTTGCGGCTTCCTTGGCCCTGTTGGCTCCATCATCCTTGGCTTTATCGCCAGCGTGATCGCCTTCTGGGCAGTCACCAGCCTCAAGGTTAAACTGGGCTACGATGATTCCTTGGATGTATTTGGCATCCACGGTGTCGCTGGCTTGATCGGCGCGATCGGCACTGGCATCCTCATGAGCACTGATTTCGGTGGCGTAGGCTACGAAGAAGGCGTGACCATGGGCAGCCAGCTCTACGCACAAACAGTTGCGATTGGCGTGACGATTGTATGGGGCGGCCTCGGTAGCTACATCTTGTTCAAGATCGTTGACCTCTTCATCGGCCTGCGTGCCACTGAAGAAGCTGAACGAGAAGGCCTGGATACTGCTGAGCACGGTGAACGTGCCTATCACTACTAAATCCTAATCGTGGGATAAACAAACGGGCGCTTTTAGCGCCCGTTTTTCTTTGATACGAGTGGTTCAACCATTACGCCTCAAACTGCTCAACACCTTCATGCACCCAATCGGGGCAATCCTGCACCACTTGATCACAGCATTCATTGACATCCTTGCAAAACCAGCCTGATTTGGCCCTAAAAAACTGGCACAGCACTTGCTTATGTATTAGCAAGCGTAATGTGATCTTTACGTCGCAAGACCTGGAACATTTTACTGCCTAGTTTTATGCATTATCTCCTCCTCCTCAGGGCGCTTATAGCGCCCTTTTTTTTCGCCTCTGCACAGCTTTAGGCTAAAATCTCCGCCTATTCTCTTGGCTTATCAGGTGCCCCTTACCATGATGGTTCCACACCTTACAACGGCCCTTACCGGCCCCTTACTTGAACTGGAAAAACGGCTGCTCGACAACATGCCGCGCATTGAGCACTGGTTCCGCAGCCAATGGCAAGAACATGGCGCACCGTTCTATGCTTCAGTAGATTTACGTAACGCAGGCTTCAAACTCGCGCCAGTGGATACCAATTTGTTTCCAGGAGGCTTCAACAACCTCAACCCAGACTTCTTGCCGCTCGGGATTCAAGCGGCAATGGTGGCTGTAGAAAAAATCTGCCCTGATGCTCGCCGACTACTAGTGATTCCAGAGAATCACACGCGCAACACCTTTTACCTGCGTAATGTATATGCCCTTACCCACATCCTGCGCCAGGCAGGGCTGGAAGTGCGCATAGGCAGCATTTCACCCGAGATTACAGAACCGACATTTCTGGAAACGCATGATGGCCACAGCATCCTGCTAGAGCCAGTGCAACGCAAGGGCAATCGCCTGGTACTGGATAACTTCGATAGTTGCGCCATCCTGCTCAACAATGACCTGTCAGGTGGTATCCCTGAAATACTGCAAGGGCTGGAGCAATCGTTAATCCCGCCATTGCACGCAGGATGGGCCACGCGCCGTAAATCGCATCATTTCACTGCCTATAACCACATCGTGGAAGAATTTGCTTCCCTGATCGAGATAGACCCCTGGCTACTCAACCCTTATTTTGACACCTGTGACGGCCTGGATTTTCATGCACGTGTTGGCGAAGATCGACTAGCAGACAAAGTTGAGGCCCTGCTGGCGAAAATCCGTGAAAAATATGCAGAATATGGCGTCAAGCAGGAACCCTTTGTCATCGTCAAGGCCGATGCTGGCACCTATGGCATGGGCATCATGACCGTCAAGAGCCCTGACGATGTGCGTGACCTCAATCGCAAACAACGCAACAAAATGTCCGTGGTGAAGGAAGGGCTCAAGGTTAGCGAAGTCATCCTGCAAGAAGGCGTCTATACCTTCGAGCACCTCAACGAGGCCGTTGCCGAACCTGTGATCTACATGATGGATCACTTCGTGGTAGGTGGTTTCTACCGTGTGCATACTTCACGTGGCGCTGACGAAAACCTCAATGCCCCAGGCATGCACTTTGAGCCCCTCGCCTTTGCAACACCCTGCTCCACACCAGATTGTGCAGGCGCACCAGACGCTCCGCCCAACCGCTTTTATGCCTACGGCGTGGTCGCAAGGCTGGCACTACTTGCAGCCTCCATCGAACTGGAAGAAACCGACCCGGACAACCTAGACTAGAGCTATTAACACTTCAATGATGCGCATCGCCTTTATTCTCGACCCATTGGACAGCCTTAAGCCCTACAAGGACACTAGCCTGGCTATCATGCGCGAAGCCGCAGCACGCGGGCACTCGCTACATGTCGCCATGCAACACGATCTCCTGCTGCGTCACGACAAAGCCCACCTGAGGTGTCGCCCTTTCAAGTTTGCAGATGATGCGACATGGTATTCACTGGGAAACATTGCAGAAGAGGCACCACAAGCCTTTGATGCCATCCTCATGCGCAAGGATCCGCCGTTCGACAATGAATACCTCTACAGCACTTACTTGCTGGAGCAGGCGGCAAAACAAGGTGCTCGCATCTATAACAACCCAGCTGCCATTCGCGATTGGAACGAAAAGCTCGCAGTACTCAACTTCCCGCAGTTTGCGCCTACTTTCCTTGTCAGCAGCGAACAAGCATTGATTCGAGAATTTCTTGCTGAGCATGAAGATATCGTCGTCAAGCCACTGGATGGCATGGGTGGCAGCGGTGTCTTCCGCCTCAAGCAGGGCGACCCCAATCTCGGCGTCATCCTTGAAACCATTACGCAACATGGCAAGCAGACCATCATGGCGCAACGCTACCTGCCTGCGATCACGCAGGGTGATAAACGCATTATCGTCATTGATGGCGAGCCACTGCCTTACGCGTTGGCCCGCATCCCGCAAAATGGCGAAACACGTGGCAACCTTGCCGCTGGCGGGAGGGGAGTTGCCCAAGCACTGACCGATCGTGACTACGAGATCGCCAATACCGTCGGCAAGGTGCTGAAGGAAAAAGGCTTGTTCCTGGTCGGCCTGGACGTGATCGGTGAACATCTCACCGAAATCAACGTCACCAGCCCTACAGGCATGGTCGAGATTGCTGCACAGACGGATTGCAATCCAGCCACCATCCTACTCGACAAGCTGGAAACCACAGCACAATAAAAAAGCCAGGGCGCACACCCTGGCTTTGCTAAAACATTTCCCCTGGGGAAACCTACTTAGTCAGTTCACGCCAGCCAGTGCGCCGGGAAACACTATCAGAAGCAGCAGTATCAATGCCTATCGTGGTCTTGCGGCCTTGTGCATCAGTAATAATGGCTTTCAACTGCCCATTGGGCAGGCGCACAATCACCATCCCCACCGTCAACCCTGTGGCAAGTTTCTGGCCAAAATGCGTTGCGCCTGGCACCATCAGTCCCGTACGGTAATCAAACTGGTAAACCCGCGTCGTGCCACCTAGCGAGCAACCATCCGAATTGACGTTATCAATCTGCGGTGTGTTGCTGTTGATCGTCAATGTGCCCAGTGCCAATTGAGGGTCAAGATTAACGCGCTCGCGCGTCTCAGGCAGGTCAACATACCAGCCACCACCTGCCCAATCCAGCGCACTGCCATCAATTGAGGAAGTCGTATCGCCATGCGTGATGACTCGGGCTGTCAGCGCACGTCCGGTGTAACTCACGCCATTATCGCGGATGGCATATACCGACTGTACCTGGCTGTTGGTCACATCGCTTAGCCCCAAGTAACGACCAGTTGCCACGAAAATGACTGGTTCTGTCACCTTGGGCACCTTGCCGATCTCAGGTTTTGTGGTAATCGGCTGGCCGAGACCTGCCGGATCAGTCAGCCTAGCCATGAGACTAATCGTAGGTATTGATGCTTCCAGATTAACTTTCCACAAGTTGCCTTGGAGATCACCACCGTACAATGCCACCGAAGCAGCATTGATATCGGCATTGCCGTTAATCCCAGAACTACTAGCCAGCTTTGCAAAACCGCTCGGCGTCTCAGCTGTACCTTCGCCTGTGCCTAATTTATGAATCAATGCACCAGTAATCGCATCCACCACGAACAGGTACCCTTGGCCATTACCGGGTGAGACATTGTTATAACCCGAAGTAAACATCACCACCCAGCGGCCTGCATTGGCGCTACCTTCCGGTAGCTTGGTAATGATAGGGTTACCGTAAGTAAACCCCAGGTCTGCATCCGCATGGCTGCAATAAGCTTCACTATGGCAGAACTCCCACAATGCCTTGGGATTATCCTCGCTAGTTACATCCAATGCGTAATATCCACGCCCGCCCGCATTCAAGCCTCCGACCAGAATGGTGCGCCAAGCAGATGTCGAAGCATCATACACATCCATCACCTGCGGCGAACCATCCACGAGGAACTGGTGATTCGCACCGTAGTTCTTGTCCGCCAGTTTATACATATTAGGCATGACAGAGTGCGGCACATAGGCCCAGCTTTCTGCTCCATTGGTCGTGTTGAATGCGTGCAACATGCCATCGTTACCGCCGACATACAGCATGCCATGCCGATCCGCCTGGGCAGTCTTGAACGCTTGGTAATTAGGGGTGACGCTATCAATAAAGTTGAATCGCGGTTGCTTCACGTAGGCAGGCGCAGAGTTGACGATATCGCCAAGCAAATGTGTACGCAGGCGGTAGGCCTTTTCGGTTTGGGCAAGCTCACCGCTATTGATGGATTGACCACGCAGATAATTCAGCAGGTTCTCGCCCGAATTGGCGATTGCCTTGGTATCGGCATTGAACCCATTGCACTGCGACAGCAACTCACACTTGTTATTGAAGTAAGCCTTTTCCTCAGCACTCAAGTTATCCCAGGCAAATGGCTCTATCATCTGCGAGCTGGGATCAATCTTGAAAATACTGCGACCACTACCATTCAATTGCGCCTGCGCACTCCACACATGCGCTTCGCTCACCGTGCCATCGGTAGGGTTGATGGTCTGCGCCTGCACGTCGCCATCCCAATGCACACTGCGATAAGTCGAGCTGAAAATATAGTTATCGGTTTGTGTGATATTCGGGCTGCTGGTCGCCGAGGCCGCAGCAGCACCTGTTCTATCTGATACACCAGCTAGGGCACTCCGCAAACCCGATACCAGCTCTTTAGGTTGTTTGGCACTGAAATACAAGCCACGACCATTGACTGCGGCATGCCAGAGGTCATCTAAAGCACTGGGGGAATCAGCAGCAGGAATTGGCCAATTACATGTTTCACCTGGAGCCCAATGGCAATCCACAGCTCCTTGCTTGATCATTGCAAAATCACCATCATTGGCAATTTCATAATCAGAGCGGTAATTCATCTCCCCATCAAGCCCCAACCCCAGCGTAAACGTGTTCATATGCTGTGCCGGGTTTCTGTCTTTGCTTGTGGTAGGAACCTTGTCTTCCATGTCAGGTCGCAAGTCCGTTTTGTAATAATACATAGCCACATCTGCTAGTGTTTCCGCAGCTAATGGCACTGTTTCATTATTCACAACCTTTGTTGGATTACCGTCATATGCTCCATCAGCACGCCTAGAATATTTTTCATCTTTACTATCCTGAGTGCCAATTTCACCACCGTCCCTGGTCATTCCTTTATTGCCATTCCAATATCCATCGGTCGTCAAGATAGTGAAATTTTGTTGGCATGCAAATTGAACTGGGTCATCCGCCATCCCAGCATTTATTCCACTAGTTACTCCAGAAAAATGCCTGCCTACCCTCGATAACGCCTCCCTTAAAGGAGTACCACCTGAAGCACTGGAAGAATAGAATTTTTTATACCAGTTAGTCTTGTGAGCAGGATTAAATGTATCAACCTTGAGGTATTTATTCGCGCTTACTGGTGAACCAGTGTTGATAGTGATAAATCCTACTCGGTAATTATTATCAATTGTTGCAAAGGCATGCCCTGCCGCACTTTTCATGGCAAAAGAGCGAGTACGATAATAGGCATACCAATTAGCAAAATTGGTCATTTCTTCCGCGTAACTGCACGAAGCCCCAGCACAATCTACGCGATCGGGATATTTTGTGAAGGTTTTGCCAGATGTAATATCCACTCGCACAAAATCGCCATATCGCGCATTACGATGATCTCCATCATGTTTTGCTTGGCAACGTGCATCTGATCCACTTACTACAGATGCACTACCAGCATCTGCCGCAGTTTTGCAATACCTCACGTAAGCAGGTCGTGTATGAGTAACAGATAGCGTCGACTGGCAAATAGTGAGGTTAATATCCTGACAATACTCTTTAGGCGTGATTAAGAAATAATGTGGGTTACTATCTCTATTCCTTGCAGTAGAGTAACTCCCATCATCAGCGGGCCAGTCATAACCCTTTGTAGAACTACCATTTTTATCAACTCCATTCCGTTTGCACTCCCATTGCCAACTTGAATTTCTTTGGCAATATTCTCGCTCAGGATATTGCGTAATAATATTTGCAACCCCAGAACTCTGGGCACAATCGTCATCAAGTTGGTGCCCAATTAGTCTCACTGCTTGCCATCCATTGGTATTAGTTCCATTCATGGTTGGTAAAGTTTGTGATGCATCACAAGGGCTAATTGGCGGCGTATAACTAATCGCAGGATTATAGTAAACCCCATTAACCAGAGGACTGTAAATCGGAGGATCTCCTCCATTAGTTGGTTTATTTTGCCCAGTTTGCGAAGTGCCTCCACATGTCGCAGTCATAGCGCCATTGCTCGCACGACACTTCCCCGCAGTTTGGGTATACCCTAGGAAGTCCGGCATAAAATTAAAATTCATGCTGCCCGAATCATCCAGCACGAACATCACATTAGGCCGCACCACAGTGCCTGACGCAGTGGAAAGCGGATTGCTGGAAATATCGGTCACTGCAGCTTGCGCACTCAGTAGATACCCAACCAACGAGCTGATCAGCAGCAGGTTTTTCCACCAGAATCTTGTGTGATGTTGTTGCATGATTGTTCTCCCTGTAAGACTGGGGGTGTTTATACCGGCACCATGACTGTGGCCTGAACGATGCTGACGGTGTTGCGAGGGCCGAGCACGCGGGCGGTGATGCGGTAGTAGATGGATGGATTGGATTGATAGACAGCCGCCCCGATTTGCAAGCTGCTGCCCAATGTAGCGTTAGTCACCGGGGCTTTGGATAAAGAGGTAGAACAAGAGTTGGCCTGACCTGTGCCGTCTTCACCGTTATAGGCCCCTGTGGTCCGGCACAGCCTGTGAATGAGGTACTGCACCCGATTACCGGCAGCATCAGCACCTAAATCCACTGCATTACTCCAAATGCTGTTGCCATACCAGTCAGGCTCGGTACTCAAGGTATTGGCGATATAGCCATGAGATGGATTGCTGTCGGCCAACGCATTGCGATTGTTATCCAGCCATACCAGGGCAGCCTGCAAACCACGGTCTGCGGACATGGTGGCGGATTGCTTGAAGGCAAGGTTACCGGCGATGACGTTGCCGGAATCGACGGCACGCCATAACGCCAGGCCAGCCAATGTCATGGCGATTAGCACGATCAGCGCCACCATGAGTACCACGCCATGTTGGCGTGATGCCGGTGCAATAGCAGGCATCATCAGCTTTTGCTTCATGTTGGAGGCTTCCACAAGATATTACGAATGACCACGGTCGTCTCGAACACACGGTAACGGTATTGTTGCCAGTTTTCCTGCGTAGAAACATTGCCGAAGGTGCCGCCCACCCAGCGAGGCAAGTCAGTGGTGACATTGCTTGACTCACGCTTGCTGCTGCGGCTCACTAACCCAACCCGTATGGCAATCACTTTTTCCCATTCATCCCAGCTAACCACGCCATTGCCATCTAGGTCAGGGGATGTGCGATATTCATCCACGGTATTTTCGGTATCACCATCGAGATTCAGGCCGTAATCTGCTTGTAGATCAATCACGCCATCAGCGATCAACTCAGCCTCCCCACTCAGTGCCGAGAGTACCTGCAAGCCACCATCGACAATGGAATAGCGATTGCTCACGGGACTCCTGCCCATGTTGTACAGTTGGGCACCACTATTGAATATCTGATTGCCCTGATAGCGTCCTGAGGCGGCATGAGTAATATTGTTTTGATAAGGATTGCCAGGGGTTGCGGTAATCTGCACCAAGTCGCAATCCTGCCCAGGAGCGGCCACTACCAGCACATCGTTGACATTGAAGCCAAAACGGTTAGAGACCACGTAATCGGCAGTTGCCGCAGCCATCGTCTGCATCAATGCAGTAGGGCTGGTGACCATGCTGGCATTGCTATAGGTAAGCTGGATCGCATCAGGCGCAGTATCTAGGCCCTGAGTAATCACCGCAGGCGTCAACAGGAAATCAATGGCATATCCCGTGCTGCCATCCGTACCCAGAACACGGCACCCCAGGTTTTGCGATACGTTCATGCCGTAGCCCGATTGACGGATATCGCGCTCAATCGCCAGTAATGCCAGTGCGCCATTCTGCTGCGCAGTACCGCCACTGTTAGTGGTGCGGTTGTTATCCTGTGAAACGGATAACACCTGGGCAATCACCAGCATGCCGATCAGGCCGATAGTCATGCCAACCATGACCTCCACCAAGCTAAACCCGGCATGTGGTTTCAATAAGGCGTTCATCTTCATGGCGTTTGATTCGTATTGATATAAGCCACAGTAGTGTGGCTATGCGGCTCGGTTTCGGCAGGTGGTTGCCAGAAGACGGTTACCGTAGCGGTGAAACCGGCAGTCGCATCGCCTGCAATCACCACGGTAGGTGCCTTGTTTTCAGCCCCGGGCAAACGGTTTTTTACATCCGCGAGCCAGTCTGCCAACTCAGGCGAGCTGCCGCCGGGCAAGCCATAAGTCGAGATTTTTGTTGGCCCTGCCGTCCAGATACTCGCCACCAGGCGGTTGGCCAGATAACTCGCTTCCAGCCGATATTGCGCATCAGAGACGGTTTTCATGGATGCAGCCTGCAAGCCGATGATCGCCAATATGCCCATGGAGAAAATCAGGATGGCGATCAGGCCCTCCAGCAGGATGGCTCCCTCCTGACTAGCGCGTCGTGGCTGGTTAAGATGGCTTAAGCGCATACGCGTGGATCTCCCACTGTTGATATATTGGGGTCACAAAAGTGCACACTCCCTCCCCTGATCAATATCCTCAACCCGTTGGCATTGCCTTCAGTGGCCGCAATGTCGATCTGGCGCATGACATTACTGCCATCATTGTTGAAGGTGACACGGCCCAGCCCATTGAATGTGACAGTAGTTGCGCCTGCGGGCACAACATCCACCGCCACACTGACAGCGCCCTCGGTAGCAGCCTTGCTCTGGATCACTTCTGGGCAATCATCTACGCCATCACTGTCAGCATCGGCAACCACGACCTGGCAACCGATGCTCCAAGTGGCATTGCCGCTCAAGGTAAAAACAACATTGGCATTGCGTCGAATAGCCTCGGCACGCGCCAGCTGCAAGCCAGTATTCAAGCCTTCTGCTGCTGCACGTACCTGAAAATTAAGCAGCATCTCGCGGAAACTTGGCACGGCAACAGCCAGCAAGATTGCCAGCACAGACAACGTCACCACCAATTCCACCAGCGTGAAGCCTTGCTGCCTGTTCACTTAACAACCCCCTCCGTGTTTGGTGACCCAGCAATTCGCAGGCACGCTGGTATCAGGGAAAGCCGTAGTGCGGCGGGCATTGTCCTGATTAACCGTAAACTCATAACCGCTCATTCCTTGCCCGGCAACGCCCGTCGCGGTAATGAGAAAGGTTTGGTCGCCATTAGGCGTGCTGCACGCATAAGTGAAATACTGCACCGCAGGGCTGCTTGGCATAACGACTTCCTCACAACTATAGCGGCGCTTGTCCTGATAATTACGCTCCATGCGATTGCGGATATCAGACAGTTGTGAAATAGCCTCCGCCACCTTGGCGCGCGCAACATATCGTGAATAAGCTGGCACTGCGATAGATGCCAGAATAGCGATGATCGCGACAACGATCATCAGCTCAATTAACGTAAATCCTTGTTGCCCAGATTTCATCGGACTTCCCCTTTTCCCAGAATGCATCATGCCGTGCCCAATTGGTATATCGCCAATTCTTCCGACGAACGGAAGTGGTGCACCGATAAGCGGTATAACGATCAAAGTGCGAGTGAAATTTAGCGGCTATATCAATTCACGGCAAATACTGCCGAAGTTTGCCCCACTCTTGCCGCTTGGGTAAAATACAGCGTTTCGTTTATTTACCTCTTCCCTTAAGGATATCCAGATGTCAAAAATCGTGTTCAAGGCTGGTGAAGCCACTATTTTCAGCGAAGGCAAAGACGTTACCGCCGCGATGCCAGAAATCCTCATCGGTGCCGTTGACGGCCCGGTTGGCCAGGCTTTTGCCAACATGATGGCGCAAAGCAAGGGTCACTCCGCCATGTTCGCCGTGCGCGACATCAACCAACTGGTACGTCCTGCGACCATGATGGTCCCTAAGGTTACCCTGAAGGATTCCATCAACATCGAACTGTTCGGTGGTGTGGTGCAAGCAGCGACTGCTGACGCGATTCTGGACTGTGTCATTGAAGGCATCATCCCAAAGGATCAAGTCAACGATCTGTGCATCGTCAGCTTGGTATGGATTGATCCAGGCTGTGGCCCACTGGCCAAGGAAGGCAAACTGGACAAGGCCGACATGTACAAGAACAACTACGAAGCGACCAAGCTGGCGATCAAGCGCGCACTGAACGATGAGCCAAGCATTGATGAGCTCATCGCCAACCGCCACAAGATCAAGCACTGCATGTGGGAAGAAAGCTGGGGCGAAATCTAAGCTTCATTGCTGTCATCCAAAGCCCGCCTTGGCGGGCTTTTTTATTGCAATGTTGCGCTATATCAACCTAGACAAGACACCACCACTCATCATTAACTGGTCGCAAGCTCAAGCCAAATCTTGACTGACGACCTATCTGGTATTGATCACCGCATCAACTGATAACCAGTATTGTTTTATAATAAAAATCATTATTTATTATAGATCGCCATGGCACCCGCCATCATTTCATCCAATGCGTAAATATCTTGTTACCCTGCATCGCTGGTTTGGCTTGACCATGGCCGTGTTTCTTTTCATTTCCGGGCTGACTGGTGCAGTGATCTCCTGGGATCACGAGCTGGATGAATGGCTCAATCCGGCCTTGTTCCATGCGCTTAACAAAGGAGTCGTGCAAGCACCGCTCACACTTGCCAATAAGCTGGAACAAGATCAACCAGGCTGGATGGTGAATTATGTACCGCTCACCATAGAACCTGGCCACACGCTAGGCATGAGCGTAAGTGCCAGGCCGGACCCTGCCACTGGGAAAGCCAGCAAGCTTGATTTCAACCAGATAGCCCTCAATCCTGTCACAGGGGAAATTCAAGGGCAGCGCGAATGGGGCGCAGTATCTCTATCGCGCGAGAACCTGTTGCCCTTCCTCTACAAGCTGCATTACAGCATGCATATCCCAGACGCATGGGGATTGGAACTAGGCATACTGTTCATGGGGATCATCGCTATCATCTGGGTGCTCGACAACTTCATCGCACTGTGGATTTCCTTCCCTAATTACAAGTCCTGGCGCAAATCATTTGCCTTCCGCTGGCAACAGGGCGGTCACAAGTTAAATTTCGACCTACATCGCTCGAGTGGTGTCTGGGTCTGGCTATTGCTGCTTATGTTGGCAATCACATCGGTCTCCATGAACCTTAACTTCCAGGTCATGCGGCCTATCGTGGAAATTTTTTCTACGCTCAGTCCCAGTCCGTTTGCATCACGTGCACCACGCCCCGAGGATGAACCCCTGGTCCCCAGCATCTCACGCGAGAACATCCTCGACATTGCTCGAGCAGAAGCCAAACAGAGAGGCTGGAGCGCCCCGGCAGGTGCCGTATTCTACTCCCCTGCATTCGGGCTTTATGGCGTTGGCTTTTTCGAGGCTGGCAACGATCATGGAGATGGCGGCCTGGGCAACCCCTGGCTATATTTCGATGGCAAGGATGGTAGCCCCGCCGGAGAGAATATTCCCGGCACTGGCAGTGCAGGCGATATTTTCATGCAGGCGCAGTTCCCGCTACATTCGGGACGCATCCTCGGCTTGCCGGGGCGCATCCTGGTGTCGCTGATGGGCGCCGTAGTTGCGATACTGAGCATCACCGGCATTGTGATCTGGCTACGCAAACGCCAATCGCGTCGCGTGGATCAAAAGGTTAGGAATAGCACCAGGGCCAATCCGCTTCAAACCAGTGCGAGTTGATGCTGAGCGGTAGCCAGAGCACCCTCCTGACGCTCGGCCAAGGTTTGCAATATCTTGCGCACAGGGACGGGTAGCCCGGTATTGATGGCGTCGTTGAGCAGCATCCACTGCCACCCTGGCTCCTGCGCTTGCAACGGCAATGCTGGCACCTCCATCGTTCTGGCAAGGATATGCAACTTGAAGTGGGTAAAGACATGGGTTAGCTGGGTCAGCGCTTTGGGTGCACTCCCCTGAAAGCCCAGCGCTTTCAAGCCCCAGGCTTGAGCATCCTCAGCTACATCCAGCTCGGGCAGGCTCCATAAGCCGCCCCAGATGCCGCTATCAGGGCGCTTTTGCAGCAAGACGCGGTGATTATGCACCATCACCAACATCTGTACGGATTTCTCCGGAATGGCTTTTTTCGGCTTGGAAGCAGGCAATTCATTGACACGATCAGCCAACAAGGCAGCACAATCTTCCTGCAATGGGCAAGTGGCACAGCGTGGGCGGCTACGCACGCAGACCGTAGCACCAAGATCCATCAAGGCTTGAGCATAAGTACCCATTTCCGCCTGAGGCTGCATGGTTTCAGCAATCTGCCATAGCTGCTTTTCCACCTTGGGCAAGCCAGGCCAGCCCTCAATCAGGAAATAACGCGCAAACACGCGTTTGACGTTGCCATCCATGATGGGCTGTGGCAAACCAAAAGCAAACGAGGAAATCGCAGCCGCCGTGGAACGGCCTATGCCCGGCAATGCCTGGATCGCCTCGAAATCACGCGGGAATTCACCTGCATGCAAGCTCATCACTTGCTGTGCCGCCTTGTGTAAATTGCGTGCGCGTGAGTAGTAACCCAGGCCGCTCCAGTATTGCATCACATCATCCTGGCTTGCAGCAGCCAAGCTGGCAATGCTAGGAAAACGCTGCATGAATTTCTGGTAATAGCCGATCACGGCTGCCACCTGCGTCTGTTGCAACATGATCTCGGAAACCCAGATGGCATATGGATCGTGGGTATTCTGCCACGGCAGGTCATGGCGCCCATGCTGCTTCTGCCAGGCAATCAGCCTGTCAGCAATGGGAAAGTATTGCGACAGGGTCATTTCAGCGGCCAAACAGGTTTTGCAGTTTCTGCTTCACCTTGTCTTCGGGTTTGGATGTGGGTGTTTCGCTGTTGGCAGCATCATCCTTACTCTTGTCACTTTGCTTGTTCAGCAATGACTTCACCGCGTCTTCCCGATTACCATCCAGCAAGTTCTTGACCGCCTCGCCCTTGGCACCACCCGCTCCTTCCAGCAGCTTGTTCTTGGCAATCGCTGTCGCCAACCCGGCGAAATCGATGGCATAAGCAGGCTTGTTGAACGTGCCTGTGAGCTTGATTGGCACAGTAAGACCATTAAGCTGCTGCAAATCCGCCCCACCTTGCCCCTTGAGCGAAGCCACCACAGTAGGCTTGGCAAGGTAATCCAGTGTTTCATTGGCAATATCGACACTGCCATTGCCTGCAATGCGGAATAACGGTGCCTTCATGTCCAGGTCGTCGTTATGCGCAACACCGTTCTTGATATTAAAACTGGCAGACATTTCGCTGAAATCGGTCTGCTTACTCTTATCTCCAGCCACACTGGTCGTGCCTTTCAGTGCATTGAGTTTATCCTTTGCACCACGCAGCGTCCCGGCAATATCAATCCCCTTGACCGCGCCATCCTTGAGATTGAGTGCAGCCTTGCCGTTCAGGCCTTTCTTGAGCGCATTGACAGTGTCGCCACTGGTCGTGAGATCGAGGTTCAGGTTGCCCTTGCCATGCAGCATGTCATTGTTGATGGCATCGGTCAGCAAAGGGCCTATCGCGATGTTTTTCATCTCCTGCTTGATGGCGATATTCGGCGTGCTACGGGCGTCCACCGTCAGGGCGCCATTCATGGAGCCCTCGTAGAGACTAGCGGAAAAAGGGGCGAGTTCGGCCACCCCCGAGTCCGCCTTTAGCTTGATGCGCACATTCGTGCTTTTAACATTCGCCACCTTGAGCGCGCCGATACGCAACTCGCCATCCGCATTCAATTGCCGCAATGCACTGAGGTCTATCGTGGCATCTTCCTGCGGCTTACTGGCTGGAGCAGGTTTCGTAGGCTTAGCTTCGGAATCCGTGATATAGCGATCCGCATCCAGTTTGTCGATATCAACATCGAAATGGTAGATTGGCCGCTCGAAGCGACTAATACCAAACTTGCCATTGATCGTGGTTTCGTCGAGCTTCACGTTGAACGGACTGACAGTGAGCGCCTTGCCGTCGGCCTTGATCCCAAGCTTGAGACCAGCCAAGTGGAATTTCTCATACACAATGCTGCCGATATTCACATTGCCTTGCAGCAGCAAATCCTTCAATGCAGAAAGATCAGGTGCCGCTTCATTCGCTTGGGGCTTACTGGCGGTTTTCTGCGCTGGTTTGGCAGAGCCATTGCCCAGCAGCTTGTTCAAGTCCAGCTTGTCACCGCTGAGGTTGAAGCGGACATCGGGCTTGGCAAAGCCAGCCACAGCCACATCGCCCTTGAGTTTGGTATCCTCGACATTCAGGCTGAAATCGCTATCGACCTTTTCCTGCTTGATGTCAGCCAGCAGCTTGAAGGCAAACTCGCCCTGAGCAGCACCTTTCGGCAAAGCCTTATCCTTGATGTCTATCTTGCCTGCCAGCTTGGGCAGCTCGAATACAAGGTCTTGCAGGTTGCCCTTGAAGGGCGATGAAAACTTGCTTTCCACGCTGCGGTCGGTTTGCTTGAGGCTGAATTCGCCATTGATGCCGCTGCTTTGCAGCTCTCTTGGCGAACCCTTGATATCTGCCAATACCAATTGGGCCTTGATGCTGTCGCCTGTCTTCTCCTGGCTGAAGGCCAGTTCGGCCTTGTCGCCGGATACCTCATCCTGCCGCACCACCAGCTTGGGCGCAGCGAAATCCGCCACCAGCTTGGCATCGGCAAGCTGGCCGGAAAACGCGAGCTTGAGACCGTTGACGAGGAACTCCATGTTTTCAGGGCGCGCATCCACGTCGCCTGTCAGCCGGATATCGGCATCCTGCACATCCGCGATATTGCCCTTGACCACGGCATCCAGCTTTTGCGCGGCGAAATGCTTGTTCTCGACATCGGCCATGAAGTTGCCTTGCAGCTTGACCTTGGCGTCCACCTTTGGCGCGCTGGCGCTCACTTCAAAATCGCTGGCAAGGTCGAATGGCGTAGCCAGCGCCACGCGCCCGGTCTTGAGGTTGAACTGCTTGACCGCATAGCTGCTACCCGCGGCTTCGTCATGAAAACTCACGGCAGAATTGCTGACGTTGATACTGGAAATATCAAAATTGATTTCCTGCGATGGCTCGTCCTTGTCCTCACTCAGCAGGTCGTCAAAATTGGTGCTGCCATCTTGGTAACGCACAATATTGGCTCGCGCACCATCCACGTAGACAGCATCTACCACAAGCTCCTTCTTCAACAAGGGAATCAAGGCCACAGACACCTTGAGGCCATCTACAGCGGCAAATTCCTTGTCACTGTTATGCTCGGAAAGGGAAATCTTGCCTAGGTCAGCTCCCAGCTTGGGCCAGAAAGCAAGCTTGATGTCACCTTCGATATTCAGCGTGCGCTGTTTCTTGTCCTTGACCAGTTGCACGATCATGGGTTTGTAGTCGTTCGGGTTAAAGGTGGCAGCAAAAATCGCCACGATGATGACCAACACCAGAACGATTCCGCCGAGGCCAAACAAGGAATACTTAAGGATTTTATTCATTAACCTATCCTGTTTTGATTGAGCGAGAAGAAAACGAGTGTATCACTGCCAGTGCCAGACCGGCAGTGATACACGATGCGAGTGATTACCAGTAGTAAGCCAGTACGATGATGCCAAGAATAATACGATAGTAGGCAAAGCCCTTGAAATCGTGGTTAGCGACGTAACGGATCAAGGTCTTGATCGCCACCAGTGCAGCCAGGAATGCAGTGATAAAGCCAACGGCAAACATCGCCAGGTCCTCAACCACAAACAGGCTGAAGTTCTTGTACACATCGTAAAAAGTTGCCGCCAGCATCACCGGGATAGCAAGGAAAAACGAAAACTCGGTTGCCGTCTTGCGGTTGAGGCCAAAGATCATGCCCCCCAGGATAGTAGCGCCAGAGCGAGATACACCGGGCATGATCGCCAGTGATTGCGCACACCCCACTTTTAGCGCCTGCCAAGCGGTAATCTCGTTGAGATTTGATGCCTTGGCGGCAGGCGCCTTGTCATGCGCATAGAGATTCTCTACCAGCAGGATGACGAAACCTCCCACGATCAATGCGCATGCCACGGTAATCGAGGAGAACAAGTGCTCCTTGATGAAGCCGTGCAGCAACAAGCCGAGAATAGCTGCAGGCAAGAATGCAACAAATAGGTTCAGGATAAAACGCTGCGAAGTATTGGTATGCAAGGTAGTGGCCACCGAGGTCAAGCGGCTGCGATACTCCCAACACACGGCCATAATCGCACCCAACTGGATCACGATCTCGAACACCTTGCCCTTGTCGTCGTTGAAATCGAGCAAGTCACCAATAATGATCAAGTGGCCAGTGCTGCTAATGGGGAGGAATTCGGTGGCACCTTCCACGATGCCGAGGATAAACGCCTTGAGTAATAGTATTAAATCCATGTCATGCCATCTTTATTGTTGATATGAGCGGCATCATGCAGCATGCCTGTGAACCTGCGATGAACCGCCCCCCGACGATTCAGCAGGAATGATCCATGTTACTTAATCAAGGAGAATGCCCGCGCCATTAATTCAGCCTGGCTACCTGGCAACTTGCCATCAGGGCTTAATTTATCAATCGCCTGCGGCAGATACTCCGCCAGCTTGCGACCAAAATCATCGGTAGGCAGGGAAAGCTGTGCCGCCATCGACTTGATCAACTCCGCTCCAAACACCTGCACTACCTGTTGCAAGCTTAACGGCAAGTTGCTTCCAGAACCCAGCCACGACTCGACCTCGGCACCCAGCCCATTGGCACGCAACTTATCGAGCACGCCCTGCGGCCCACCCGATTTATTCATCAGCTCAAGTCCGGCTTGTATCATCGGGTTGCCACTGTTGCCAGCTACCTTGTTCATCACCGATCCGGCAATACTGTCAAATAATCCCATTCACACTTCCTTCAATCATGATAGCTAGCTAGAAGCGCTCGCCGGGGCGCAAATAACGCCAGGTTCCTACAGGCAATTTACCAAGCACGACACTGCCAATACGCACACGCTTGAGTCCGACCACGGTGAGACCCACCAGTTCACACATCCGGCGAATCTGGCGCTTGCGCCCTTCGCGCAGGACAAAACGTAACTGGTCCTCATTTTGCCAAGACACCTTGGCAGGCTTGAGCTTGACACCATCAAGGCTAAGGCCGAAATTAAGTTTTTTCAGCCCATCTTCACTGAGTGTACCCGTCACACGCACCAAGTATTCCTTCTCAGTTGTCGAATCTTCTCCGATCAATTGGCGTGCCACGCGGCCATCCTGGGTCAGCACTAACAAACCAGTCGAATCAATATCCAGACGGCCTGCCGGAGCCAAGCCGCGCAAGTGTCCGCGTTTGAATACAATCTGGGTCGGGTCTTCATCCCAATGGTTATCAGGGCTTACCAGCACAACCGCTGGTTCATATCCATCTTCCGCCTGACCGGAAACATAGCCCACTGGCTTGTGCAGCAAGATAGTAACAATCTCGGACTGGTGTTTCTGCGCCTCTTTGCTGACCTTGATCTCGGCATCGGGTGATACGCGTGTACCCAACACATCGACCACTTCACCATTGACCGTCACCCAGCCATTGGCGATGAAGTCATCCGCCTCGCGACGTGAGCACAGACCAAGCTCAGCCATGCGCTTGGAAAGCCTGGGCAACTCTGGTTGGCTAGCAACAGGCTTGGGAGAAAACTTGGGATTGGTATTTCTATCCTGATTGAATGTTCCTTGCTCAAAACCATCCCTGGCCTTGCCACCACGACGCGGCGTATCACGGTCAGCAAATTGGCGCACCTGCCCCTCTCGTGCGATAGACCTGGGCTTATTGGCATGAGGAGGTTTGTTAGCTGCGGGTTTTCTACCCGCACCATCACCAGGTGCTCTTTCCGCAGTACGCCTAGCAGCCTCTGGCCTGCCCGACCGCTCTCGCTCAGGCTTATTAGCCCTCGCTGGTTTTGCTGCAGCGGTATCCGCTACCGAGTTTTCAGGAGGCCTCACTCTAGGCGCTGGAGCAGTCGTCCGAGAACGCTTGGCTGGATCTGGGCGGCGCACTGGAGGCTTACTGGCATCTTTGCTGGAGATAGAGCCGGGTTTCAATTTAAGCGTGGTCATGGCGGGATTTTAACATAGCAGGCTTAGCCGGTCTGGACAGCTTCAACATGTCACTTGATACCAGCAAGAGCCACCTTATAATGGCTTTCCCTTAATCGTTTAGTCGGCCAGCATCCATGTTCAAAATCATCGAACATTGTCTTGAATTCACCATCTTCCGCAGTCGCTGGCTACTAGCTCCGATGTATCTGGGCTTGGTGGGTGGCCTGGTCATCCTGCTGGTCAAATTCGCCCAGGAGTTCATGCATATCGCCAGCCATGTATTGGAAGCACAAGAGCAGGAAGTCGTGCTTTCATTACTTGCCTTGGTCGACATTACCCTGGTGGCCAACCTGCTCATCATGGTGATTTTTAGCGGCTATGAAAATTTTGTTTCCAAGATTGATGTCGCAGAGAACGAAGACCGACCAGAATGGATGGGGAAAGTTGACTACTCGGGACTCAAGCTCAAGCTGATTGGCTCCATCGTGGCAATCTCTGCCATAGACCTGCTCAAAGCCTTTGTGCATCAAAGCAGCAGTAGTTCAGAACATCTTAGTAATACGCAAATGGCCTGGATGGTAGGCATTCACGTCACCTTCATTGTGACCGGGCTACTCTTCGCGATCATGGATCACATTGCGGAAAAGGATAAACATCACCAATAAAAAACGGCCAGCAAGCACTGGCCATTTTTTAACGCTTTGCTAGCAATTCAGCATCACACTTTTTGATAGACCTCTGCCCCTTTTTTCACGAACTCAATCGCCTTTTCCTGCATGCCTTTGCTTAACGCAGCCTGTTCATCCACGCCCAGCTTATCAGCGTAATCGCGCACATCCTGCGTGATCTTCATGGAGCAGAAGTGCGGGCCGCACATGGAACAGAAGTGCGCCTGCTTGGCACCTTCCTGCGGCAGGGTTTCATCGTGGAATTCCTTGGCTTTTTCCGGATCAAGCCCAAGGTTGAACTGATCATCCCAACGGAACTCGAAACGTGCTTTGGACAAGGCATTGTCGCGAATCTGCGCGCCGGGGTGGCCCTTGGCCAGGTCGGCGGCATGCGCAGCAATCTTGTAGGTAATGATGCCAACGCGCACGTCCTCCTTATCCGGCAGGCCTAGATGTTCCTTGGGTGTCACATAACAGAGCATGGCACAGCCGTACCAGCCTATCATGGCAGCGCCGATGCCAGAAGTGATGTGGTCATAACCTGGGGCAATATCGGTGGTCAATGGGCCCAGTGTGTAGAACGGCGCTTCGCCGCAGTGTTCCAGTTGCAGGTCCATGTTTTCCTTGATGAGGTGCATGGGCACGTGGCCTGGGCCTTCAATCATGCACTGTACATCGTGTTTCCAGGCAATCTGGGTCAGCTCTCCCAAGGTCTTCAGTTCAGCAAACTGAGCTTCATCGTTGGCATCATAGATAGAGCCTGGGCGCAGGCCGTCACCTAGGCTAAACGACACATCATATTGCTTCATGATCTGGCAGATGTCCTCAAAATGCTCATAGAGGAAGCTTTCCTTGTGGTGAGCCCAACACCACTTGGCCATGATAGAACCACCACGCGACACGATGCCCGTCATGCGCTTCGCTGTCATCGGTATATAGGCGAGACGTACCCCCGCGTGGATGGTGAAATAGTCCACGCCCTGCTCTGCCTGCTCAATCAGGGTGTCACGAAAGATTTCCCAGGTCAGGTCTTCGGCCTTGCCGTTGACCTTTTCCAGGGCCTGGTAAATTGGCACGGTACCAATCGGCACTGGGCTGTTACGGATGATCCACTCGCGGGTCTCGTGGATGTTTTTACCGGTGGAAAGATCCATCACGGTGTCACCACCCCAACGCGTACCCCAGACCATTTTTTCCACTTCTTCCGAGATGGAAGAGCCAAGCGCAGAATTACCGATGTTGGCGTTGATTTTCACCAGGAAATTGCGGCCGATGATCATGGGCTCGATTTCAGGGTGGTTGATGTTAGCCGGGATAATCGCGCGACCACGGGCCACTTCGTCGCGCACGAATTCTGGCGTAATCACCTTGGGAATGCTGGCACCGAAATGCTGACCTGCGTGCTGGGTTTGCAGTAGTTCGCTCATGTTTTCGCGGCGCTGGTTTTCGCGGATGGCAATAAACTCCATCTCGGGAGTAATCATGCCCTGCCGCGCATAGTGCATCTGGCTTACATTTTTGCCAGGTTTGGCACGTAATGGCTTGCGCGTCAGGTTAAAACGCATCTCAGCTAGCTTGGGGTCTTGCTTGCGCAGCTTGCCAAAGTCTGACGTTGGGCCATCCAGCTGCTCGGTGTCATTACGCTCGGCAATCCAGCCAGCCCGTAGTGCCGGCAAGCCATTACGGATGTCGATGTTAACAGCAGGATCTGTATAGGGGCCGGAAGTATCGTAGACAACAACCGGCGGATTCTTTTCTGCACCAAAAGCAGACGGAGTATCAGAAAGCGAGATTTCACGGAAAGGCACGCGAATATCCGGGCGCGAGCCTTCAACATAGATTTTGCGGGAGTTGGCAAAGGATTGTTTGGTGCCTGCATCAATCTCCGCAGTTTCATTAAGAAACTTGGCATGCAGGTCTTTGTCGGTGGCATTCATCATTGGCTCCAAAAATAGCGGGAAGCGTTTTTGGAATACCAATAGGGAAAAGAATAGAGCTTGCCCCATCAAACCAAACTGCGCTTCCCTACGGTGGGATTATCCACGTCAGGTTCAAAGGGTAATTCTCACTGCCATCGTATTCATACAAATACAAAAGCAGACCCCTAGCGATTGGCGCAATGTACGTTAAAACCCTGATTTGATCAAGACGATGATGAGCAACTCAATACGGGAGGAAGATGGCTCAAGCTGCCATCAGGCAACAACCAGGCCACAGGCTTGATACGGTTATCCACCCTGCATGCGTCAATATAGCCTATTGAGCCTGGTGTTTCTGCGACGTAACGCAGCATAGCCTCCTGTGTGCGTACGACATGTGGAGGCGAGGTACCGTGAAAATACAGCGCGTTCCAGTACTCCACCTGATCTTCCGGAACACTATCGAGAATGAGCTGCGAGAAGCGCTGGCGCAAGGCGCTTTCCGGACCCAGGTTAACAGGCTCTATGCGCTTGCCATTGCCCCAATAGAGCTTCTTTCGCCAGAACACCAGCGCCAGCTCTGCCTTGCTGAAGGCATGCAGATTCTGCTCCTTGGGCACGATCACGGCAATCGTTGCCACTTCTGCCGCCATTGCAACAGGCAACAACAAGTGCAAACCCAGGCAAAGAAATAGCCAGCGCATCAGAACAGGATCGCAAACGAAGCCATGAAACCCTTGGGAGATTCAAGACGCTCTTGATCCCCCCCGACATATTCAAGCTTGAGTATTCTTGATGGCAAAGGCCGCCAGGCAGCCCCCACGACCCAGCGCTCGCTAGAGCCCTCCGCGGGCCGATTGAAATTTTCGACACGGCCAATCGCAAACCAGTGCTTCTGCAACGGAGCAACCACTTGCAGATAGGCACCACTGCCGCCTTCGTGCCCATTGGTATAGAACCGTTGCAGCGTTTCTCCACTGAATTCCCAGCCCTTGTGCTGCACCATGAAATCCAGCCCCACCATGCGATACCGCGTGGCACTGTAACGCAGGTCCTCCGCCGTCTCCAGTAATGACAAACCCCAATTGAATTTGCCCGTGATCTCGAAACGCATGCCCTTGCTATCCTTGTAGGGAATGCTGTCATCACGGTCACGATGCCTTTCCTGCACAGCTTCCATGAAGAATTTGTATTCAAAAGCCTTATCAGAAAAAGGCGCAGCGCCATACACCATGAAACCATTGACCGCTTCAGGAAACAAGCGACTGGTCACCAACGGGCGTGATGATGTCCAGACCAACGGTGCTGCATGCACCACGTTCCAGCGCCCGGTCGGCGTCAGGAAACGGCCACTACGTAAATTGAGCTTTTCAGAGAGGTTGTAATCGAGATAAAAACGCTCGACATCAAAATAGGAATCTCGCCCGGTCGTGCCTTCGCCGCTATACCAAGTCAGTGGTTTTTCCACCTCAAGTTCGGAGAAAAAGCGCAGGCGACCACCATTATCCCAGGTGACAAACAAACTCACTTCATTCAAGCGGGCATCGGCCTTGCCACCAGGATGTAGATTGATACCGGCACTGGAATAGCCGCCCAGTTTGAATCCATCGAGAAATCCAGGCTGGGTATCGGCCTCATCTGCCGCAGCTGCAATCTTGCAGATACTCAGGCTCAAGGCTACACTGGCTACAAGAAGCAAGTGCATAATGCGCATGTTTTTCTCCGGACAAACCACCTGTGATTCCAATCAGGCCTACACCCTTAACAGATCGCCAGAGCATGAGCTTCTGGATTTCCCCCAATAGCGCGCATTCTCGCACTGAATGATATGTGGCGAAAAGCGCTATCTATCCGGCATTTATTGCTATTCGCCTTCCTGTTGGCGGTGCTGCTACCTGCCATATTGATCACCGGCCTGGCGTTCTACGAAGCCAGGAGCGCGCTCAAGAGCGCCATTCAGAACGGCATGCAGACGCAGACCACCGCAACGGCCCTGGAAATCGACCGCATGATGTTCGAGCGCTTGCAAAACGTCAGCTCCTGGAGCGAGCTCGATGTCATGCAGGATGCGCGTATCGGCGATATCGACAAACGCCTGTCGTCCTTCCTGACCGAGCTCAAGGATAGCTACTCGGATATTTACACCGAGCTTTACGTGGTGAATCGTCAAGACATGGTCATTGCGGCCAGCAACCCGGCGCGCCTGGGGACATTTGCGCCCAGGCTCAAGCCTTGGTTGCACACTCTCATCCAGCACAAGATCATCAAGCTCGGCCAGCTTGAAGGCCACCGTTTACCTATCTATACCGACATTAACGACGACTTCAATGATGACAAACTCTTAGGCACCATCGTTGTAGTATTCAACTGGCAGCAAATTGAACAAATCCTGCAAAGCGGCATTTCAGGCCGTAGCGCGGCAGCCTTATTTGCACAGGACAAGCTGATTGCAGCGACAGATCGCTGGGCTAAAACGCAGAACAACAGGCGCTTGATCGCAAATGCCACCGCTAGTGGCTACGAAGGTTATCGTGGTTTTAACTGGCAGGTCAGCATTGCACAGAACCGTTCACAAGCGCTTACTCCAGTGCGCCAGATGGCTTATATCTTTGCTGGCCTGCTGCTTGTCACAGTGCTATTGGCCACTGTGATTGCCATACCGGTAGCACGTGCCATTACCCGTCCTGTCACACGCCTGACCGAGTTTGCCACCCGTTTTCTGCGCAATCCCGATGCCTCACTGCCTCCCGCAGGCGGCCCGGAGGAAATTGCCGAGATGTCTCGTGCCTTTGCCAAAATGATGGAGGATCTTGACCACTCCAAGCAAAGCCTGACCAGGGCAGCAAAACTTGCAGTTGCCGGAGAAATGGCAGCAGCCATGAGCCATGAGGTGCGCACACCGCTAGGCATATTGCGCTCATCCGCCCAGCTATTACAGCGCGATACCAGCCTTGCCCCTGAAAGCCAGGAAATTTGTGGTTTTATCATCAAGGAAACCGAGCGGCTCAATAAATTAGTCAACACCTTGGTCGACTCCGCCAAGCCGCGCCACCCTGAGCTGGTACCATCGAACATCACTGAACTGGTGACAATGTGCGCTGGAATGATGCGTAGCCAGGCTGCAAAGAAAAATATTGAAATTGTCCTGCAGACCAGTACGAGCATTATCTGTGAGTGCGATGACGAGCAAATGACCCAAGTCATGCTCAACCTGCTGCTCAACGCCATACAAATCCTGCCCCCAAACGGCAAGATCACGATTCATCTTGAGGAATCGCAAACACAGGTTGTCATTGCAGTCTCTGATAATGGCCCTGGCGTCACAGCTGAACACCGGGAACAGATTTTCGATCCCTTCTTCTCGCAACGAAATGGCGGCATCGGCCTGGGGCTGGCGATTGTGCGCCAAATCATCCTGGCCCATCATGGCAGCATTCATGTTGAACCCAATGATCATCAAGGCGCGACTTTCGTTATCCAGCTTCCGCGCAATGGAGTGTAAACCCGCATGAGCAAACTCAAGAACATCCTCGCACTGGACGATGAACCCAGTATGCGCCGCCTGCTGGAAATCAGCCTCAAACAAGCAGGCTATCAGCCGGTGCTGGCAGAAAATGGGCGCGAAGCGCTTGATATCTTGCGTCAAGGCGGCATAGATTTAGTGATCAGCGACCTGCACATGCCTGTGATGGACGGCCTGAAACTACTAGCCACCATGCAACAGGAAGGCATTGATGTCCCCTCCATTATCGTCACCGCACAAGGGGAAATTTCTACCGCAGTAGAAGCCATGAAACTAGGCGCATCTGATTACATCCTGCGCCCTTTCGACCTCAGCACGCTGGAAATCGCCATTGAGCGCGCGCTCTCATTGAGCCGACTAAAACTGGAAAATCGTTATTTGCGGGCTGAAGCCAGCCAAGATACCCAACTGATCGGTCAAAGCCCGGCGATGCAGAAGCTACAGCAGTCCATCAGGCAAGTCGCACCAGAAAAAGCCACCACGCTGATCGCAGGCGAGACCGGCACAGGCAAGGAGCTAGTCGCTCAAGCGATCCACCAGCTTTCACCACGCAAGGATGCCCTGTTTGTTGCCGTCAACTGTGCGGCCATTCCCGGTGATATGTTGGAATCTGAGCTATTTGGCCACGAACGCGGCGCTTTTACCGGCGCAGTGAAAAACCGTATCGGCAAATTCGAGATGGCTGATGGCGGCACATTATTCCTTGATGAAGTCACGGAAATGCCTATCGGGCTACAAGCCAAGCTACTGCGCGCCTTACAGCAAGGGGTAATTGAGCGCCTGGGCAGCAATCGCAGCATCCCGGTGGATATGCGCGTGGTAGCTGCAACCAACCGCGATCCATTGCAGGCCATTGCCGATGGAAAATTGCGCGAAGACCTGTATTACCGCCTCAATGTATTCCGCCTTGACTTGCCGCCATTGCGCGAACGCAAGAGCGACATCCCCGCACTGGCCACCCATTTTCTCAAGCCTCGTGGACTCAGCCTGGATGACTCGGCAGCACAAACACTGCAAACCTATACATGGCCAGGAAATATCCGTGAACTACAGAATATCCTGGAGCGGGCCGCTATCATCTGCGGCGGAAATACCATCAGCATTGAGCACCTGCCCACAGACATCACACAACACACCACGCTAGCGACCACTACCACCGTTGTTCCAGAGACAATGACATTAGCCACTAAAGCGAATATGTCATTACCTATTGCCACGGAAACCTTGGAAAAAGATATGATCCGCGTCGCCCTGCAACAAACTAAGGGTAACAAAAGCAAGGCAGCACGACTACTTGATATTAGCGAACGCTCACTATGGTATAAGCTCAGCCGCTACAAGCTAGAAGACAACACCGACCAAGAAGGCCCGCTGCCAGACTAAGCGGCAAACTCCCTAGAACTTGAAACTCTGCCGTGGCAGGCTATAATCGGCAGACTGATAGCCACGCGATGGATAATGTGATGCACCATGATGTAGAACAAGCACGCTTCAACATGATAGAGCAGCAAATCCGCCCCTGGGAGGTACTGGATGGCACAGTACTTGACCTATTGGGCCGAGTACCTCGCGAGGCCTTCGTGCCTGCCCAATATCGCGGGCTTGCATTTGCCGATATCGAAATTCCCCTGGGTTTTGACCAGACCATGCTCTCACCCAAGCTTGAGGGCCGTATTCTACAAGCCTTGGAAATTCAGCCAGGTGACAAGGTATTGGAAATCGGCACGGGCAGCGGCTATTTCACCGCCTTGCTTGCTTCGCTGGCAGGCGAAGTACACAGCGTGGAAATCAACGCAGAACTTAGCCATCAAGCCCAAGCACGACTGACAGAACAAAATATCCACAATGTCACTTTGCATGTTGGCGATGGTGCACAAGGCTGGCCTGCACAAGGCCCATATGATGTGATTGTGTTTACCGGCTCGCTCGCACTACCGCCACAAGTAACAGAACAACTCAATATTGGTGGGCGGTTATTTGCCGTCGTAGGTGAAGCTCCCGTGATGGAAGCGATTATTTCGCGCCGCATCAGCGCTGATAGCCTACGTCAGGATGTGATTTTCGAGACTTCGCTCGCACAACTGGAAAACGCCCCTCAGCCTGAGAAGTTCAGCTTCTAAATACCACTATTCCTGCCTTAAGGGCAGGCAAACGTATTCACGATCAAACGGGAGCCATCACTCCCGTTTTCTTGAGATTCATCCTGCTTCCCCCACAAGGCTATCGTTAGCATGATCAGGTCTGACGTAATCACTTTGCGTTAACGCTTCTATTCAAATCTCAAAGATTGACACCGTTAAGTTAACAGTGTTTAATCATTCCCCATTGATTACTTCTGCTGTGAGCACATGCCCCCAAGAGTCAAGACCCCGCAAGAACGCGACCAGCTCAAGAAGCTGATCCTTGATGCTGCGCGTCAATTATTCGTGGAACGGGGCATCGAAGCCGTATCGATGCGCGAGATTGCCAAGCGGGTGAACTATTCCCCCACGACCATCTACCTCCACTTTGTCGACAAAAACGACTTGCTGCAAACCTTGTGCGACCACGACTCCTTGGTATTGGCCCATGACTTGCACCTCATCACGACCAATCCCAACCCAGATGGTATCCAGCAATTGCGGACGCTATGTCTGGCGTATTCACGCTATGCACTGACCTACCCCAACCATTACCGCTTCATGTTCATGATGCCCAAGCCCCATCAAACCAAGGAAAACTCCAGGCTACATCACGGCAATATTGAGCAGGATGCATATGCACTGCTACGCTCTACAGTCCAACAAGCCTTTGAACAAGCGGCATTCCGCCCGGAACTCGATAATATTGATCTGATCGCCCAGACTCTCTGGGCTGGGATTCATGGCGTATGCGCACTGGAAATCACCATGGCATGTGACGAATGGATAGCATGGCAACCAATAGAACACCGCATTGCACTGATGCAAGACAACATGATCAGGGGCCTGATCAAATCTCAACCTACGTAATAGATAAACCTATGTTGCCAAGACCCTCTTACAGACCTTGCAGCCCCTGGCTCGTTACCCTGGCATTGCTTGCCCTGACAGCCTGCCAGAAACCCGCGCCTGAGACACCACCTCCGCGCCCAGCGCTAGTCATGCAGCTTGGCAATGCGCATGGCATAGACGATGGGCAATGGCTGACAGGCGAAATACGTCCGCGCTACGAATCAGCACAAGGCTTCCGTATTGCAGGGAAGATCATCCAGCGCCATGCGGAAGTCGGAGACCATGTCCGCAAAGGCCAGCTACTGGCCCGGCTGGATCCCGAAGACAACCAGCTTTCACTCGCCTCGGCACAAGCAGCCCTGCGTGCAGCAGAAGCACAACTCGCACTGGCACAGGCGGATAGCAAACGTCAGCGCCAGCTGTTCGAGCAGCGCTTTATCTCGGCCGCCGCCCTGGATTCGGTGGAGACTCGCCTGCAATCCACAAGCGCCCAGGTGCAGCAGGCGCAAGCCCAGGTCAAGGTTGCCAGCAATCAGGCGCAATACACATCCTTGCTCGCAGAACGTAATGGCGTTGTCACCATGATTGACGCGGAGCCAGGCCAGGTGGTCAATGCAGGGCAAGTTATCGCCAGGGTCGCGGTACCAGGGGATTTGGAGGTACAAATCCCTATTCCAGAATCGCGCATGCATAGCCTACATACCGGCGACCCTGCCAGCATCCGCCTTTGGGCAAACCGCGATCAGTCCTATCAGGGACGCATCAGGGAAATTGCCCCGGCAGCAGACCCTGCCACCCGCACCTTCCGCACCCAGGTCACCCTGCTGCAACCCGATGACAAAGTGCAGATCGGCATGACAGCTGGCGTGAGGCTGGATGATCAGCAGCCAGGATTCATGGTGCCCAGCACAGCGGTTTCACAGCAACATGCCCAGCCGCAAGTCTGGATCGTGGATGCCAACCATCAAGTCCACCCTGCTCCAGTCAGCATAGGCAGCTATAGCGAGCAGGGCGTCAGCATCACCTCTGGGCTCAAGGGTGATGAAACCATCGTGGTCACGGGTGTACATACTTTGACCAAAGGGCAAGTCGTCACTCCGGTCAATACCGAGGTGAATCAATGAGCGAACAGCGCCAGCGATTCAACCTCTCCAACTGGGCGCTGCACCACCGCAGCCTGGTGCTCTACTTCATGCTGGTACTCACCATCGCTGGCATGTTGTCCTACACCAAGCTTGGGCAATCTGAGGACCCGCCTTTTACCTTCAAGGTGATGGTCATACACACCATCTGGCCAGGTGCCAGTGCCCATGAAGTGGAGCTACAGGTTACCGACAAGCTGGAAAAGAAACTACAGGAACTCCCTTACCTTGATATCCTGCGTAGCTACTCCCGCCCAGGCGAATCGCTGATTTTCATCCATGCTGAAGACTCGACGCCACCAGCCAGCGTACCTGACCTTTGGTACCAGGCACGCAAGAAAGTCAGTGACATTCGCCATACGCTGCCTGAAGGCATCCAGGACCCTACCTTCAATGACGAATTTGGCGATGTGTATGGCAACTTGTATGCCTTGCACGGCGATGGTTATGACTATGCTGAACTGAAAAAGCAAGCAGAGGCAATCCGTGCCGAACTGCTCAAGATCAAGGATGTTGCCAAGGTTGAGTTTTTTGGCGAACAATCACAACGTATCTATATTGAACTCTCCAACGCCAAGCTGGCGACACTGGGCATCAGCCCTAGCACCCTGCTGGAAACACTACAACAGCAGAACCAGGTGAATAGTGCCGGTGCCTACGACAGCGGACCGGAACATATTCGCTTTGCAGTAAGCGGTCGCTTTGACCGCCTCGACAATCTGCGTACCCTGAAACTACGCGCCAATGGTAACGAATTCCACCTGGGGGATATCGCCAAGATCTATCGCGGATTCGAGGACCCACCGTCTTCACGCATCCGCTATATGGGTAAGGAAACCTTGCTGATCGGCGTTGCCATGCGCCATGGCGGCGACATCATTCAACTGGGAAGGTCGCTGGACGACACTACTGGCCTGATTCGTAGCCAACTACCGGTTGGGCTCAGCCTTGATACTGTTTCCTCACAGCCTAGGGCAGTCATCCACTCGGTGAATGATTTTGTACACTCGCTCGCCGAGGCACTCATCATCGTGCTGGGTGTCAGCCTGTTGTCTCTTGGGCTACGCACCGGTATCGTCGTCACCATCGTGATTCCGGTCGTGCTCGCCGTCACTTTCCTGTTCATGGAGATATTTGGCGTCGGCCTACACAAGATTTCGCTCGGCGCATTGATCCTTGCGCTGGGACTACTGGTCGACGATGCCATTATTGCCGTGGAAATGATGGCATCCAAAATGGAACAAGGCTGGGAACGCATGAAAGCAGCCTCATTTGCCTTCACTTCAACCGCCATTCCCATGCTATCGGGCACGTTGGTCACCGTTGCAGGCTTCTTGCCAATCGCCACCGCAGCTTCCGCCACTGGCGAGTACACCCGTTCCATCTTCCAGGTATCGGCCATTGCATTGCTCGCCTCCTGGGTGGCCGCCGTGATCTTTGTACCCTATCTGGGCTACTACCTGTTGCCTGACTACCGACAACAAGCGAATCAGCCGCCATCCCGCCTTGCACGCTGGCTGCAACGTGTTGCGCCCAAGTTAAGCCAGCGCATGCAAGCACGCAGGGCACAACACTTACAGCATATGGCTGCTGGTGAACATGCCAACATTTATGATTCCCGCTTTTACCAGCGCTTGCGTACACTTATCACCCAATGCGTACGCCACCGATGGATCGTCATTGCAATTACCGCTACGTTATTCATTGCCTCACTGATTGGCTTTGGCTCGGTACAGCAACAATTCTTCCCGGATTCCACTCGCCCAGAACTCATTGTCGACCTGCGCCTTGCCGAAGGCTCCTCCTATATCGCCACGGATGGCGAAGTAAAGAAACTGGAGCAATGGCTACAACAACAATCCGGCATTGAGAATTATGTCGCCTACATCGGCAACGGCAGCCCACGCTTTTACCTGCCACTGGATCAACAACTAGCGCAACGCAGCTTTGCCCAATTCGTTATCCTGACCGAAGGCAATGGCGCACGCGATGCCCTGCGCAACAAACTCACCCACCTGTTCGAGACCGATTTCCCTGCGCTCAGAGCCTCGGTACTGCGCCTGGAGAACGGGCCCCCGGTTGGCTTCCCTGTGCAGTTCCGCGTCTCAGGCCCCGATATAGACAACATTCGCGATATCAGCCATCAAGTGGCCGACATCATGCGCCGCAACGCTTATCTCACCAATGTGCAGCTGGATTGGGAGGAGCCGGGCAAAGTCATGAAGATTGAAGTAGATCAATCCAAGGCCAGGTTGCTCGGCGTAAGCTCGGCCGATATTGCCAACGTGGTCAATGCCGCGATGCGCGGGCTCTATGTCACCGAGTTCCGTGATGGCATAGAGCGTATTGACCTCGTATTGCGTGGCGACAGCATGGAACGCACACATCTATCGCACTTGCCAGAACTCATGGTGCCCACCTCCAGTGGTAGCAGCGTACCGCTCTCGCAATTGGCCAGCATCACCCCCGGATTTGAAGATGCGGTCATCTGGCGCCGCAACCGCACGCCGACCATCACTGTACGCGCCAACCTGATTGGTGACTTGCAGGCTCCCGTGGTATCAGCGCAGGTTGAAAAACAGCTCACTACCATCCGGCAGCACCTTCCATTGGGTTATCACCTGGAAACCGGTGGTGCCGTGGAAGAATCTGCCAAAGGTGGGCAATCCGTTGCTGCCGGCCTACCGCTGTTCATTTTTGCCGTGCTGACCATCCTCATGCTGCAATTGCAAAGTTTCTCACGCACCTTGCTCGTCGTCCTCACTGCCCCGCTAGGCCTGATCGGCGTCACGATTGCCTTGTTGCTGTTCAACAAGCCTTTCGGCTTTGTCGCCATGTTGGGCACCATTGCCCTCTCGGGCATGATCATGCGTAACTCGGTGATCCTGGTCGACCAGATCGAGCAGGACAAGCGTGACGGCAAGCCGGAATGGGAAGCGATCGTCGAATCGGCAGTACGCCGTTTCCGCCCCATCATGTTGACTGCAGCAGCAGCCATCCTGGCCATGATACCGCTCACCCGCAATACCTTCTTTGGCCCCATGGCAGTCGCGATCATGGGTGGATTGGCCGTGGCAACGGTGCTGACGATATTGTCACTGCCCGCACTATATGCCGCCTGGTATCGGGTTAGAATGCCGGACAATCACCCCAGGGCCGGGCTTTAACAGAATTTCCAGAGATGACCACCATGAGAGTTGCGCACATTCATTTCATCATCGTTACACTGATCGGCTTGATGTCATATCAAGCACAGGCTGCCGATGGGCAAAATCTGCTTGATATCTATAACATTGCCTTGACCAATGACCCAACACTGGCTGCGGCCCGTAGCGGCAATCTGGCAATGCAGGAGAAAATCGAGCAAGGCAAGGCGCTCTATCGACCCAGTGTCAACTTCACGACCGATGCCAGCCGCTCTGAAACCGACATTCGCTATCTCGGCAACAACGCTATTTTCCGCAATGCTGGGCGAGAGTCTTTTGACACGTTTGGCATGGGTGTCAATTTCACGCAGCCTATCCTGCGCAAAGAAAACTGGGTACAGATGAAACAGGCTGAAACCCAGGTTTCCCAAGCAGACAAGCAGTTAATGCAATCACAACAAGACTTGATGCTGCGGAGTGCGCAGGCTTATTTCGATGTCTTGCTTGCCCAAGACCAGATCGACCTGATCAATAGCCAGAAGGCGGCAATTTCCAAGCAGCTTGAGCAGGCCAAAGCCAATTTCGAGGTGGGTACAGCGACCATTACCGATGTCAATGAAGCCCAGGCCAGGTTTGACTTGCTCAGGGCGCAGGAGATCACGGTGCTGAATGATTACGAAGTCCGCAAACGTGCCGTACAGGCGATCATTGGCCGCCTGCCTGCGCGGTTTGCCACTGTGCGCCAGGACTTGCAAACACGGCCTCCAGCGCCACTGGAGATGGAGCAATGGGTGGGCCTGGCCAAGGAAAACAACCTGGCGATTAGTATTCAGCAGGAAGCGCTCCGCCTTGCCACACAAGAGGTCGAGCGCATGAGTGCCGGGCATTGGCCTACGCTTGATATGGTCGGTAGCTACACCGACACCCGCGCCAGCGGCAGCCCCAATGGCTTCGGTAGCGATTTGCAAAACGCAACCATCGGCCTCAGGTTGAATATCCCACTTTATCAGGGTGGCGCCATCAGCTCACGCGTGCGCGAAGCGATTGCCAATCAGCAAAAAGCGCAAGACGAAGTAGAAGCCGCACGCAGGAAATCAGAACTGGATACGCGCCAGGCCTACCTCAACCTCACGGGCAGCGTGGCCCAGGTGCATGCTTACGAGCAAGCGCTCAACTCCAGCCAGAGCCAGCTTGATTCTACCAACCTCGGCTATGAAGTCGGGGTGCGCAATAGCGTCGATGTATTGAATGCCCAGCAGCAATTATTCAGCGCCAAACGCGACTTGCTACAATCGCGCTATAACTACCTCATGAATGTGTTGAGACTCAGGTATGCGGTGGGCTTGCTAAACGAAGCCGACCTCTCTGAAGTCAATGAGCGTCTGGTGTTGACCAGCCAAAGTACGCACTAAAGGTGCCATCATGCCAGCCACTGATTTAGCCAGCCGCCCCTTGAGCCAGCTTGTCATGATTGATGTGCAGGAGAAACTTGCCGCCGCCATGGCTGAGGATCAACTGGCGACATTGGTACGCAATAGCGACATTCTGCTGCAAGCAGCGCAATTGCTCGATGTACCGGTGATTTACACCGAACAATATCCCAAGGGCCTGGGCCATACATTGACGGGTTTGCGTGAGAAGCTATCCAGGGCGACTCGCGTCGAGAAAACAGCTTTTTCCTGCTTTACCGTGCCTGAGTTTCGAGCAACATTGAAGACTGACAAACCACAGATGGTATTGCTTGGCATGGAAGCCCATATCTGTGTATTACAAACCGCCTTACACCTACAACAAGCGGGTTATCAGGTGATGATTGCAGAGGATGCTGTGTTGTCCCGCAACCCTGCCAATAAGGCCAATGCACTGGCAAGGCTGCGTCACGCCGGAGTCATCATCAGCAATACGGAATCAATTGTATTTGAATGGGTAGGCATTGCCGAGGGTGAAGCATTCAAGACGATCTCACGCCTGGTGCGGTAGGTAACGGGCCACCATATCAGCAATCCGCTGTGTCGCACCGCCAGCGCTGGCGCTGAATTCCAGCGCCTTCCAGCTCATGGCCTGCCTCAACTCCGGGTCACCGAACAAGCGTTGTAAAGCCCTGGCAAGATCTGCCACATCCTGCACGCGCCACGCCGCCTTGGCTGAAATTGCCATCTCGGTGGCTACAGCAAAATTAAAGGTATGCGGGCCGATCAACACCGGCTTGCTCATCGCCGCCGCTTCAATCAGGTTCTGCCCGCCCAAAGGCTGCAAGCTACCGCCGATAAATGCCACATCACACGCCGCATAATAGGCAAACATCTCCCCCATGCTATCTCCCAGCACGACCTGCACATTGGCTGCGACAGGCTCGGAGAGCCCCGAACGTCGGACAAAGTGGATGCCTCGACGCGTGAGCAAATTGGCGACCTCATCAAAGCGTTGCGGATGACGTGGCACAATCACCGTCAGCAATTGTGGCAGTTGCCCAGTAGTGATCGCATCCAGGATCATGGCCTCCTCGCCATCACGCGTACTAGCCGCCAGAAACACTGGACGGTTACGACCGAAATGTCCGCGCAACACCGCCCCCTGCTCCACCGCCGCCACTGGTGGCGTCACGTCAAACTTGAGATTACCCATCACCTCTACCGGCAACTCAACGCCATCAGGCTGCACTAGGGATTGCAAGCGCACTGCATCCTGGCTGGTTTGCGCGGCAATCGCGGTCAATTGCTGCACGCCATGGCGCACCACGCTACCAAGACGGAGATAACCCTGGGCGGACTTGGCAGAAAGTCGCGCATTCACTAATAAAATCGGAATGCCACGCACCTTGCAGCCAGCAATCAGGTTGAACCACAGCTCGGTCTCCATCAGCATGCCCAATTGCGGCTGAAAATGGTTGAGAAAGCGTGCCACCGCCCCCGGTGTATCATATGGTAAATAGCAGCGTAATACGCTATCGCCAAACAATTGCTCCCCAGCCTCTCGCCCGGTTGGCGTCGCATGAGTGATGAGTATCTGGTATTGCGGATAACGTTGCTGTAAAAGCTTGATCAATGGTGCCGCACCACGGGTTTCTCCCACGGAAACGCAATGCATCCAGATAATTGGCTTCGTGACTGGAAGACTGAAAAACCCAAAACGCTCCGCCCAGTGCTGCCGATACTCCGGCTGGCGTATGCCGCGCCATAGCAACTTGAACGGTACGAAGAGGATCAGGAGGTAAATCAGCAGGGTATAAATTAAGCGCGACATTAGGCGATTTTCGCATGAATACAGGGCATAATCACGCATCCTTGTGTCTGTAGTTGCTGAATTCGTGATTTCAAGAATTTTTGTCCTGTTGCTATGCTGGGCCTGCCTGGGCAATGCGTATGCCACGGACTTGATCATCAAGCGCGAGATATTCAGCGATGAGCAAGGGCAACTGGATATCAACACAGTCCAACACCAGCACTTCCAACCCATCGATAACTTGCTGATCGCCGGTTACACCCCAGCAACGCAATGGATGCGGATTACTATCCGCCCAACATCTACGGCCCATATCGAGCTGAGAATACGCCCCACCTATCTTGATGAAATCACGCTTTACTCCCCAGACCCTCAGCAACCGGGCAAGTGGCTAAAAAAGGTCACGGGAGATCGACATGCCTACCAAAAACGGGACCGTCATAATGCGATTACCCATGGCTTCGTGATTGATGGTCACAAAGTACCAACGGTGTATTACCTGAAACTGCATACTACAAGCACCTCTTTGATGCATGTAGAAGCGCTGCCAGACGATGAAGCCAGCCTCAAGGAAATGCGTCAGCATATTCTTGTCGTTATTTATTTAGCCATCATGCTATGGCTGGGATTCTGGTCCGCCAATGATTTCATCAGCAAGCCGCAGCTACTGACCGGCCTATTCACTTTTTATCAGTTAGCCCACATTTTCTATGCACTGGCGATTCTAGGTTACTTGGCTCCCTGGACCCCTACAGATCAACCGGCGCTCAACGACACCCTGACCAGCATTGCCATTCTCACGATTGTATTCATCAGCATTCTGTTTCATTACGTACTGCTTTCACAATACAAACCCAATCGATGGGGAATGAGGATACTGCTATGCTTAGCAGCCCTTTTTCCCGTGTTGTTATCCGGCTTAGTGATTGGTTTTACTCAGGAGGCACTGAAATACAATGCCTATATCGTCATCCTCTCCACGGCACTCTTATTCCCCCTGGCACTCAGCGCTAGCGCTGAAGAAAAAGATATCGCTCCAAGCCGGAGAACATTGCGTATCATTTATGGACTGCATACTCTATCCCTGATCGTTTCCATCCTTCCCGTAATGGGCTGGTCGCCTGCGGCAGAATGGAACTTGAATGCCATCCTGGGGCACAGTGTCATTTCCGCCTTCCTGATGTACATCATCCTCCAGCAACGCTCCTCAGCAAGCTTGCGGGAAAGCAATAATGCCAAGCTTTCCTTACGGCTGGCTAATCAGCAATTGGCACTAGAACGCCAGAAACGCGATGAAATGGGCTATTTCATGGCCATGATCACGCATGAACTGAAAACACCACTTTCCGTCATCAGGCTCTCTCTGGACGCCCTCTCCATTACAGGGCAACCCAAACGGCATATCGAACAGAGCATTCACGATATCAGCAGCATGATTGACCGCTGTGCTCAAATCAGCAAAATCGAAGAAAAAAACATCGAGATCAAGTACGAAGCCTGCGAACCAGCTGAAATCCTGCAATCCCTGCTTTCCGAATATGCCTGCCTTGAGCGCATCGAACTCTCAACCCATATTGCCACACCCCTGTGCTGCGATTCCCTGATGCTCAGGCTCATCTTGCGTAATCTGCTTGAGAATGCCCTAAAATACTCACCAGCCAACAGTGTCATCTCGATCCGCATCAATGCCCAGACAGAAAATGATGGCAGGAGCGGCATTGCTATTTCATTTGAAAACAGCGTGGATCAACCTCCTGACCTTATCCGCATTTTTGATAAATACTATCGTGAGGCCCACTCCAGCAAACACACCGGCTTCGGCCTTGGCCTTTATCTCTCCCGGGCCGTCGCGCTATCATTAAACGGTTCGCTCAACGCCAGCCTATACCACCACCGCATCAGATTCACTTTATGGCTACCCAATTGAATATCGTCGTCGTGGAAGATCACGACGCCTTGAGAGAAGTTACTGTCGCAGCCCTTGCCAGCAAAGGGCACCATGTTACCGGGCTAGAATCAGCAGAGGCGCTCTACGAGCAGCCGGATATTTCATGCATAGACCTGATGATCATTGATATCAATTTGCCTGGCGAAAATGGATTAGCGCTCACCCAGCGCATCAGGCAGGTTCACTCCAATGTCGGTATCATTATTGTCAGCGCCAACAACCTTGCTGAGCACAAAATGCAGGGATATGACCAAGGTGCCGACATCTACCTGACCAAACCAGCTGCACTGGAAGAACTCAATAGTGCCATCAATGCGCTGTCCAGAAGAATCAAGCCGCGACAAGCGCAAAGCCTCTCATGCCTGACGTTACATCCCAGGACACGACAGCTTGTCCTGCACCAAACCAGCATCTCGCTCACCCCACAAGAAGCCGCTGTGGTACTAGCGCTGCTACGTGCACCTGGCCAGCGTCTGGAAACCTGGCAACTGCTGGAAATCGCCGGTCGCGAACATCCAGATTACAGTAAAGCATCCCTCGAAGTCCTCATTGTGCGACTCAGAAAAAAGCTCATGCAAGTAAGCATGCAAGCCGACCTGAACCCCATCCAGGCCATCCGCAACTATGGCTATCAACTCTGCACCAACATCACCATCGCCGATTAACCCTACAAGCTGTAGGTTTCAGTAGGTTTTCTCTCCCTCCCCTCTGCTAGCATGCCTCTCCAGTGCACTCATGCACACCATGAATGCCTTGCACAGACTGTTATTCCAAGGGGGAGCTTATGAAACAAATACATCAGACAATCACACAAAATTCCCAGCACACCGATCACCTGATGGTGAAGCCTTCACGCGGCACATTACTTGTTGCCTCGGCGCTTGCTACCATGACGATGATGGCAAGCAGTACTAGCTGGGCTGCTGGTATTTGCGGCAGCGGGAGCACTTCCACCATCAATAGCGCAGAGACAAGCCAATGCTTCCCGGGCAACAATGAAACAGTGACTGTCACCGATACCGGCAGCATCACAGTAAGCAGCGGAGCTGCAATTGATGCAACTGGCATTACAGGCATCACCATCAACAATAGCGGCCTGATTGACGGCAGCGTCATCCTAGACAGCGCGATTCTTAACCTTGAAGGAGCCAGCGGCCGGATTACCGGTGCGATCACAGGTACGTCAGGGTCTGCCATCAATATTAATGGTAGCTTCGTACAAGAAAGCTCTATC
Organism: Methylobacillus methanolivorans; assembly: GCF_054588515.1. Lineage (NCBI taxonomy): Bacteria > Pseudomonadati > Pseudomonadota > Betaproteobacteria > Nitrosomonadales > Methylophilaceae > Methylobacillus > Methylobacillus methanolivorans. Next base: position 364,487 of record NZ_BAAILT010000004.1, on the reverse strand, counting down.
AGCGTCGACAGCATTACCATTGCAAATACCGGCACATTTACTCCTGGTAACTATAATAATAGCCAAGGGATTACTGGCAACGTTGAGAATAACGGCAGAGTGATTCTCACTGCCGACAATCCACATGCTCACATCGATGGCGACTACTATCAAACTGCTAATGCCATCCTGGAAATTGGTGCAAGTGGCGCATCGTCTGGTGAATATGGCCGACTCCATGTGATTGGCACCGCCACCTTCGAAGCAGGCACCGGGATTTATGTAAATGTCTCCCAGGTCAATACCCTGGCAAATAACAACGTGTTGTCCAGGGTTGTTTACACTAGCGGATTGACTGCCAGCACTTTTACCGTCACCGACAATAGCCAGCTATTCAATTTTGAAGCTATCGTGAATGGCAACAACATCGACCTGAAAACCATTGCATCCAGTGCAGGCGTTCTCAGCAGTGTCAATCATGTAGGGTTCGGTCAGGGTGTAGGTGCAGCGCGTACCTTAGATACTATTATTGCGGGCAGTATTTCTGGAGACATGAGCACCGTGGTAGATGCTTTCGGCAGGCTCGGCTCCGAGCGTGAAGTCTCCAACGCCGTTGCGCAAACGCTACCCCTGATGAGCGCAAATCTGGACCAAGTCGCCACCAACAGCATGCGTGGCACCAACCGCGTGATCCAGGCTCGCCAGGAAGGCAATGTAGGCCGTTCCTCTGGGGAAGGCTTCCTCGGTGACAAGCATTTCTGGTTCAAACCTATTGCCGCCAAGGCCAACCAAGATAACCGTAATGGTGTCGCGGGTTATAACGCTGACACCTACGGCTTCCTGATTGGTGCTGATGCTGAGGTTAACGAAGCCAGCCGCGTGGGTGTCGCGTTCTCTTATATGAATAGCAATGTCGATGGTAAATCCACCGCTCGCTACAACCGTGCTGATATTGATGCCTACCAGATCATTGGTTATGGCAGCCATAACCTGGCGTCCGATCCAGATGTCGAGATCAGCTGGCAAGCAGACTTCGGTATCAACAAGAACGATGGTCGCCGTACCATCAATTTTGGTGGCTTGAACCGTGTAGCGAAATCTGATTTTGACAGCACCACTGCTCACGTGGGCGCAGGCATCAGCCGTAGTATCAAACTCAACGAAAGAACCAGCTTTATTCCATCGGTACGTGCAGACTACTTCTGGATTCGCAACGAGTCTTACACTGAAAAGGGTGCTGATGCACTTAACCTGAAAGTAGGTAGTGCTACCAGTGAACAACTGATCGCCATGGTTGAAGGCCGCGTGCAACACAAGCTGACTGACCGCGCAGCGCTGACAGCCAATGTTGGCGTAGGTTACGACTTGTTTGACGAGCAAAACAGCATCACCGCCAGCTATGTTGGTGGTGGCGCATCATTCCGCACTCAAGGCCTGGAGCTCAGCCCATGGATTGGTCGTGCTGGACTGGGCCTGACTGTGAATGCCACAGAGCGGACTGAAATCACTGCACGCTATGATGCAGAAGGCCGCAGTGATTTTGTCGGTCAAACTGCTTCATTAAAGGTACGTTGGGCCTTCTAAACACATCGCAACATGTAAGAGCACACTGGCTCTTGTAAAACCACAAAGGCCCGCACTGCGGGCCTTTGTTTTGATAGCATCATCAGGACATCATGCAGCATCATTACCCTATGCCATCATTTCTCATCATGCTCATCACAAGCCTGTTCATCACCGCTTGTGCCAGCACCGCCATCGAACAACGGCATATCACTTCGCAGAAAATCGCAATTGATGCAGGCTGGCAGCGCTTTGAACTGGATGTCGGGCAATTTGTGCTGGTGGCATTTGTCCCATCCACGCAACAGGCAGATGATCAGGGCAAGCTAACCATTTATATCGAAGGCGATGGCCTTGCCTGGGTCGACTCACGTACGCCCTCCTTCGACCCCACGCCCACCAAGCCTTTAGCGCTGCAGTTAGCAATCAGGGATCAAGCGCACGCTGTAGCATATCTTGGCAGGGCATGCCAATACGTCACGGGAGACAAGCGCCGCAATTGCAGCACTCGTTATTGGACTAACGCACGCTTTGCGCCAGAAGTCATCAAGGCAGCCAACCAGGCTATTGACCAGTTAAAACAGCACTACCATGCGCAGCACATCACATTAATCGGCTATTCCGGTGGCGGTGCTATTGCCACCTTAAGTGCAGCCAGTCGAAACGATGTCAGCCAACTCATTACCATTGCTGGTAATCTGGATACTGCCACTTGGACCACACAGCAACATCTCTCTCCTCTCACTGGTTCACTCAACCCCGCCGATGCATGGAAAACACTGCTGACCATCCCACAACGCCATTATGTAGGCATGCAAGATAAAACCGTGCCGCCACTGGTTGCCACCGCTTATCGTGATCGCTTCCCACTGCATCACCAGCCAGAAATTATCAGTATTCCTGGGTTTGATCACCACTGCTGCTGGGTTGAAGCATGGCCAAATTTGCTAAGGCAAGCCCCCATTACGTCTACCGACTAAAGACAATTCATACTGAAAACATGGTTGCGCATCTGTGATGATGATTTTCATTTTAATCACAGAATAAACTTATCCGCCTCAAGCCAACAGTAGCAAGGGCATGCACTTTTTCATACATGACCACCTCTCAAATGCACCAAAAAATGGCCTTGACCATCACTATAAAATGGAATAATTTTTCATTTCATCACTAGATATTGTGGTTTAAAACAAAACAGCAACATCAAGCCTGCGTATTCGGAAATGGCGTCCAGCCACTAATAACAGAGAGGAAAACCCATGCTCAAGGCCGTGAAATCTGCCCAACCTGTGGTTCAGGAATCCGATGTTCCCGTTGTGCCCATACAATCTGTATCGTTAGATATCTGGGACAAAAAATATCGCCTGAAAACCAAGCAAGGCAGCTTCATCGACCAGGACATGGACGACACTTATCAGCGCGTGGCACGCGCATTGGCTGATGTGGAAGAGACTGAAGAAAAACGCGGTCTGTGGTTCGAGAAATTCCTCTGGGCCTTGCGCCGCGGCGCGATTCCTGCCGGTCGCATCACCTCCAACGCAGGAGCACAGGAGCACAAGCCCGCCACCAGCACCATCAACTGCACCGTCTCCGGCATCGTCGAGGACAGCATGGACGGCATTCTGGAGAAAGTGCACGAAGCCGGCCTAACCTTGAAGGCAGGTTGCGGCATCGGCTATGAATTCTCCACCCTGCGCCCCAAGGGTGCGTTCGTCGCGGGCGCTGGCGCTTACACCAGCGGCCCGCTCTCGTTTATGGATATCTACGACAAGATGTGTTTCACCGTCTCGTCCGCAGGCGGCCGACGCGGCGCGCAGATGGCAACCTTCGACATCTCGCACCCCGACGTGACCGATTTCATCAAGGCCAAGCGTGAGGCAGGACGCCTGCGACAGTTCAACCTTTCCACCTTGATCACCAAGGAATTCATGGAAGCGGTAAAGGCAGATGCAGAATGGAAGCTCGCCTTCCCGGTCACCGAGAAAGAAGCAATCGCCGATGATCTGGATATTGCAGATGCCGAACAGGTCGTCTGGCGTGAATGGCCCGTCAAGGGCAAATATCTCACCCGCGAATCTGATGGCAAGGTCGCCTGCCGCATTTACAAAACCATCAAGGCACAGCGTTTGTGGGACGTGATCATGTCATCCACCTATGATTTTGCCGAGCCGGGTTTTATCCTCATCGACCGCGTCAACGAGATGAACAACAACTGGTTCTGCGAGAACATCCGTGCCACTAACCCTTGTGGCGAGCAGCCGCTACCACCTTATGGTGCCTGCCTGCTAGGCTCGATCAACCTCACCAAGTTCGTACGCGATCCCTTCACCGAGCACACCCATTTTGATTGGGATGAATATCGTGAAGTAGTCGCCATTTTTACCCGCATGCTGGACAACGTCGTCGAGATCAACGGCCTGCCATTGCAGCAGCAACGTGATGAAATTGTGCGCAAGCGCCGTCATGGCATGGGCTACCTAGGGTTGGGCTCCACGCTTACCATGCTCAGGATGAAATATGGCGAGGCCGATTCGCTGCAGTTCACCGAGGAAGTCACCAAGGTCATGGCCGAGGTCGGCTGGGAAGTCGGCGTGGAACTCGCCGAGGAAAAAGGCGCCGCGCCGATCATGGAGGAAGAATTCGAGATCACCGCCGACCTGTTGTCCAAGCGCCCGGAAATGGCGAAAGACGGCATCAATCTCGGTGACAAGGTCAAAGGTAAGGTGCTCATGGGCCTTTACAGTCGCTACATGCAGCAATTCCCGGAAAAGCTGCGCCAGCAGATCGCCACGACCGGCTCACGCTTCAGCCATCACAGCTCGATTGCGCCGACTGGCACCATCTCGCTCAGCCTGGCCAACAACGCCAGCAACGGCATTGAACCATCGTTCGCACACCACTACAGCCGCAACGTCATCCGAGAAGGCAAGAAATCCAAGGAAAAGGTCGACGTGTTCTCCTACGAACTGCTCGCCTACCGCGAACTGGTCAACCCGGACGCGATGCCTTTCTCCGACAAGGCGGAAGAGCAATTGCCAGCATACTTCCTCGATTCCTCCACCATCGTAGCGAAGGCCCATGTGGATATCCAGGCCGCCGCGCAGAAATGGATAGACAGCTCCATTTCCAAGACCATCAACGTGCCAACCGATTACGATTTCGGCGATTTCAAGGATATCTACCTCTACGCTTACGAAAAAGGCCTCAAGGGCTGCACCACTTTCCGCTTCAACCCCGAAGCCTTCCAGGGCGTACTGGTGACAGAGAAAGACCTTGAAAACACCACCTACAAGTTCACGCTGGACGACGGCAGCGTGATCGAGGCCAAGGGCAACGAGGAAATCGAGTACGACGGCGAAATCCACACTGCCGCCAACCTCTACGACGCCCTCAAGGAAGGCTATTACGGCAAGTTCTAAAACCCATTGCCGGGCAACGGATTAGCTCCTTTGCCCGGCCCCAGTGACGCACGCGCACAGGAGACGAACATGGCAATCAAGATCGACAAGAAAATCACCGGTTACAACGTCATTACCGAAGAAGACAAACTCAAGGCAGAGCAAGCTGCCGCCGAGCAAAAAGCGCACGAACAGAAACTCGCCGAAATCGTCCAACTGGGCGAGCCATTGAGCCGCCCAGACATGCTGGTCGGCAACACCTACAAAATCAAGACCCCCGTGACCGAACATGCACTCTACATCACCATCAACGATGTGATCATGAACGAAGGCACGCCCCAGGAGCACCGCCGCCCGTTCGAGATATTTATCAACTCCAAGAACATGGAGCACTTCCAGTGGATTGTCGCGCTCACGCGCGTCATGTCAGCCACCTTCCGCAAGGGTGGCGACATCACTTTCCTGGTGGAAGAGCTCAAAAGTGTATTCGAGCCCAGCGGCGGCTACTTCAAGAAAGGCGGCAAATATATCCCTAGCCTGGTCGCCGAGATTGGTGAGGTGCTGGAACAACATCTCTACCAAATCGGCATGCTGAAGAAATCTGGCCCCGACGAACACCAGCAGAAACTCATCAACGAAAAGCGCGCCGAATACATGGAAAAACACGCAAAACCAGGCGCTGAAACCAATGCCGAAGGCTTCCCACCCGGCGCGCAACTTTGCAACAAATGCCAAACCAAGGCTGCCATCATCATGGATGGATGCCTCACGTGCTTGAATTGTGGCGAGAGCAAATGTGGGTAAATTATCAATAACTTAGCCCATAAACCTAAAAGAGATAAAAATGACTACCACAACATTACGTGACTTAGTCGGGTTAGGCCAAGCACCAGGAAAACTGGCAGATGCAGCCTTGATCCTGATTGATTGCCAAAATACCTACCGTGAAGGCATCATGGCACTAGAGGGAGTTGAACCGGCATTGCAACAGGCGAAGCTGCTGCTTGAGAAAGCGCGCACGCTCAAGGTACCGGTGATCCATATCCAGCATGATTCCGGGGAAGGTACGCCTTATGACATTCGCTCCTATATCGGGCAGATTGCCGATGTGGTAGCGCCAATCGCTGGCGAAGACGTGATTACCAAGCATTACCCTAATTCATTTGTTGGAACAAACCTGGATGATGTCTTAAAAGCTCACGGCATCAAGAATATTGTCCTGGCAGGGTTCATGACGCATATGTGCGTGAACTCCACTGCGCATGGCGGATTCAACCTGGGATATGCACCTACGGTAGTGGCCAGTGCGACTGCAACCCGTGCATTGCCCGGTGCTGATGGCAAGATTATTCCTGCTTCACAGGTACATGCAGCGGCGCTAGCTGCCACTCGTGATCTTTATGCGGCTATCGCCAACACTATCGATGAAGTCTGATATTCGTATGTGACCTTGATCACTCCCAGACAGCATGCTCAATGCCATCCCGGGAGATTTCTGCTATCTAATTTAGACTGCTGCTTCAAGCTGCTTTTCTATGTTAGTCGTAGTTCGGCCAATCAATTGACTCAGTTGATGACTGTCGTCAAACAAGCCGCCCTTGGCAGCGCCTGTATCAGATTCAGCGAGCAATGTTGCCAAGCCTTCAGGCAAGCCTGCATCCACCAATACTTGGCGATATTCAGATTCTGGCAAATTTTGATAACTCACACTCTTGCCGGACACTCTGGCAATGGCCGCCGCCAACTCGGCTAACGAGTATGCGGTGTCGCCAGCCAGCTCATAGAGCTTGCTTGCCTGGTTTTCCAGGATCAGTACAGCCGCAGCGGCTTCGGCATAATCTGCTCTTGCAGCCGATGCAATACGTCCATCACCGGCACTCCCAAGCAGCACGCCGTATTGCAGAGCAGTAGGCACACTCGCCAGATAATTCTCCGAATACCAGCCGTTACGCAACAGCACAGCAGGAATACCTGACTCGGCAATCAATTGTTCGGTTTCCAAATGCTCTTTTGCTAACGGCAATGGCGAGCGATCTGCATGCAGCAAGCTGGTGTAGGCTAGCAAACCAACGCCAACAGCCTTTGCAGCTTCAATCACGGCACGATGCTGAGGTAAGCGCCGCCCCACTTCACTGGCCGAAATGAGCAATAATTTATCGGCACCGGCAAATGCTTTCAGCAGTGTTTCTGGCTGATCATAATCTGCATGACGTACCTGAATACCTTGTGCTGCCAGGCTTGCTGCTTTCGCAGGGTTCCTGACCGCAGCCACAATCTCCCTTGCAGGTGAGGTTTTCAGTAATTGTTGAATCACCAGCTGGCCCAATTGGCCTGTTGCACCTGTCACGACGATCATCTCTAAGCTCCAGAAGTTTATTTACGAAGCAACAGAATAAAACTTATACTAACTAAATGTAAGTACGCACTAAAAGGTAAGTGTAAAAATGAAAACCAATAACCCGGCTATTCAAGCTTCTGGCGGAGACACGCTCGGTCAGCATTTCTGGGGCAATGTATTTTCTGATAAGTGCCCTTCTCGCGACATTCTCAACCATGTAACCAGCCGCTGGGGCACCCTGTTATTGGTTGCACTGCTTGATGGCACTTTCCGGTTTAGCGAATTAAGGCGCAAAATCAATGGTGTTAGCGAGAAGATGCTCGCCCAGACATTGCAAGTCCTTGAGCAGGATGGTTTCGTTGAGCGTATTGACTACCAGCGTGTGCCACCGCATGTTGAATATCGTCTCACCCCACTGGGGCAAATCGTGGGTCAACAAATTGCATCACTGGTGCAGTGGATTGAACAGAACATGCCTGCAATTCAAAGCGCAAAGTCCAAAACCAGTACTTCAGAGGCCATCGGTAACAAGCAAAAATAGCCTATAGATGAGTAGCCCAGCTGAATCTGATCTGCAATTCAGCCAGCATTCTGCAACTGTGATTGCCTGATCATTTACTGGATAATACTGATCACGACTCAAGTGCAATGAAAGAATACGCCATGCCCATCCTGAATATCCGCGCCGTCAACAAACGTGACCAGCTCATCACGCTGGATAGCGGGAATGTCGTGAGCATGACGGTTGAGCAGATATTCCGGGTGAATTTCTATATGGATGAGCAGATTGTCGGCTACCTGTATTTTGAATCACTCTCGTCACTGAACAACCTCGAAATCAGCCCGATCTACAAGGTACGTGAAGAATCATTTGCGCACCCGGCACTCACTGCCGATGCTGGCGAATTACGTGAAGCGGGTCTTGCACTTTACCAGTCATACACCAATGGCAAGATCCTGATGAACAAAACCAGCCAAGTCGCTCATTAAATCTACCTCCCGCTTATTCAATACCTGAGTAAGCGTAGGCCATTGGCCACCACCAGCAGGCTGGCACCTACATCAGCCAGCACAGCCATCCACATTGAGCCATACCCCAGGATGGTCAATCCCAGGAATAAGGCCTTGATGCCCAGCGCCAGCGAGATGTTTTGTACCAGCAGCTTGTGTGTCGCACGTGACAATCCAATAAACAAAGGGATCTTGCGCAGGTCATCGTCCATGAGGGCGACATCGGCAGTCTCAATGGCCGTGTCAGTCCCCATTGCCCCCATCGCAAACCCAATATCCGCCCTCGCCAATGCAGGTGCATCATTGATGCCATCACCAACCATGCCAACCTTGCCTTGCTGGGCGTAGTGCTCAATGGCACGGAGCTTGTCCTCCGGTAATTGGTTGCCACGCGCTTCATTAATGTTGACCTGTGTCGCAATCGCATCTGCAGTGTGTGTGTTATCACCCGTCAGCATCACGGTCTTCACCTTCAATTGATGCAAAGCCTCAATCGCCGCACGGCTGCTATCTTTCACGGTGTCAGCCACCGCATAAAGCATCAGCACCTGAGCAGCATTAGTCAGCATGATCACGGTTTTACCTTGCTTTTCGAGTGCATTGATCTGCGCCTCCAGGTCTGGAGAACATACGCCGCTCTCATGCATCAATCTATGGTTACCCAACTGATAAGTGACCCCATTGACTGTACCACTCACTCCTCGTCCCAGAATCGCAGCAAACTCGTCAACGGGGAGATTACTGGTCGCCGTACGGGCGATAGCCTGGGAAACTGGATGATCTGATCTGGCAGCCAAACTAACGGCAATCAGGTTGGCATCTATTCCATCCAAAGCAAGCAACGAGACGCTATCAGTCAAGGCTGGCTTGCCATGAGTAATGGTACCGGTCTTGTCCAAAGCCAGCCAGCTAAGCTTGTGACCCTCTTCCAGATAGACGCCACCCTTGATCAAGATGCCGTGCCGGGCAGCTGCAGTCAGGCCACTGACAATGGTGACAGGCGTCGAAATCACCAAGGCACAAGGACAAGCAATCACCAACAATACCAAGGCACGGTATACCCACTCATACCAGCCACCCCCCAACAGCAGTGGCGGAATCACTGCCACAGCGATGGAAAGCATCAATACAGCCGGGGTGTATATCTTGGCAAAACGATCTACAAAACGCTGGGTTGGTGAGCGTGCACCCTGCGCATTTTCTACTACACTAATGATACGAGCCAATGTGGATTGAGCCGCTGCTGCACTCACCTTGAACTCGAATGATCCAGATTGATTGATCGTGCCCGCATACACCTGATCACCGACTGACTTATCCACGGGGAGACTTTCTCCGGTAATAGGCCCCTGGTCGACTGTGGATTGCCCTGCCACAACCTCGCCATCCAGCGCGATACGCTCGCCTGGCTTAACCCGCACCACTTGGCCTATCTGCACCTGCCTGGCCGGGATTTCCAGCCAAAGACCATCTTGCTGCCTGACTGTTGCCAGCTCAGGCACCAGTTGTACCAGGCTACGAATAGCATTACGTGCGCGATCCAGTGATTTTGCTTCCAGCCATTCTGCCAGTGTGAACAACACCATGACCATGGCAGCTTCCGGCCATTGCCTTAATATCAATGCGCCAGTGACTGCAATACTCATCAGTGCGTTGATATTGAGGCTTCCTTGGCGCACTGCGATCCAGCCTTTGCGATAGGTACCCAAGCCACAAATCATCACTGCCAGTAAGGCCAGCCCTGCAGCGATGTATTCCGGGCCACTCATCCATTCCGCAATCTCGGCTCCAATGGCAGCAATCCCCGCCAGCACCAGCAAGCGTAATGACTTCTGCGGTGCAGCCACCTGTGAGGTTGGCGGTTCCGCTTGATCCACCAATAGCTGCGCTTTCATCCCCAGCTCCTCAATGATCTGTATGATCAATGGCAAGGATTCGGCCTCATGTGCCACGGTGAGGATGCGTTGAATCAAGTTGAAATCCAGCGCAGAAACCTCACTCTTGCTAGCGAATGCCTTGCGGATTAACCCTTCCTCAGTCGGGCAATCCATCTGCTCAATATAGAACTTGCTAGTGATATGCCCAGGAGACAGCAATAGGGATTTGCCGCTAGCTTCCTGCCCCTGCCCACATGTTTTGTCTTGATCATGCCCGCAAGCGCATCCAGGCTCGGCTGCATTATTTTTCATGAATACTCCTGGCTGGTTCTTCAATCATGTTTTTGCTCCACGCATGTGGCTTCTGCGATATGCCCACTGGTAAAACATTGGCAACACCAGCAAAGTGAGGGCCGTTGAGGACAGGATGCCCCCAATCACCACCGTCGCCAGTGGTCGCTGTACCTCGGCCCCTGTTCCAGTCGCAATTGCCATGGGGATAAACCCGAGCGAAGCCACCAGCGCAGTCATCAGCACGGGGCGCAAGCGAGTCAATGCGCCCTCCTGCACGGCATCAGCCAAAGGTATGCCTTGCTCACGCAATTGACGGATGAACGAGATCATCACCAGGCCATTGAGCACCGCCACGCCCGAAAGCGCAATAAAACCCACCCCTGCAGAGATCGATAAGGGAATATCCCTCAACCATAGTGCCACGATGCCGCCGGTGAGAGCGAATGGAATACCAGTGAACACCAGTAAGCCATCCTTGAGATTGTTGAACATCATAAACAACAGGGTGAGCACCAGAAACAACGCCAGCGGCACAACGACTTGTAAACGCTTGCGCGCAGATTGCAAGTTCTCGAACTGGCCACCCCATGTTGTCCAATACCCGCTCGGCACCTTGATCTGGCGATTAATGGCTTCTTCAGCAGCATCAATAAATGAACCAAGGTCGCGCCCTCGCACATTGGCGCTCACGACCACACGGCGCTTGCCATTTTCGCGACTGATCTGATTAGGCCCTTGCACGAGCTCCACCGTGGCCACTTCGCCCAGCGGAATATAACTGGCTTGCACCTGCCCAACACTTTTAGGCAGGGGGATAGGCAATTGCCTCAATACGGCAAGATCGCTGCGCACGCTCTCTGCAAGGCGCACGACGATGTCAAAACGCCTGTCGCCCTGAAACAAAATGCCTGCATTGCGCCCGCCTATCGCTACGCCCACGGCATCTTGCACATCAGCCACATTGAGGCCATAGCGCGCTGTCTTGTCGCGATTGATATTGACGTTGAGGATAGGCAAACCAGTCGTCTGCTCAACCTTAACCTCAGCAGCGCCCGGGATAGATTGCAGAACGGCAGCAATCTGGTTGCCAGTGGCGTTCAACACCTCCATGTCGTCACCAAAGACCTTGACCGCCACATCACTGCGCACCCCGGAAATCAATTCATTGAAGCGTAACTGGATAGGCTGCGAGAACTCATAGTTATTGCCTGCAAGCTTTGCTGTTGCATCTTGGATGTCAGCAAGCAACTGCTCACGGCTCTTTCGCGGCATGGGCCATTGCGCAGTGGGCTTGAGCATGATGTAGCCATCAGAGATATTAGGTGGCATGGGATCAGAGGCGATCTCTGCCGTGCCAGTGCGCGCGAATATGCGTTCGATCTCGGGGAATTGGGCTTTGAGCGTACGCTCGATTTCCTGCTGCATGGCAACCGACTGGCTCAAGCTGGTGCTGGGGATGCGCAAGGCCTGGATCGCAACATCACCCTCATTCAGGCTGGGGACGAATTCGCTTCCCATGCGGCTTGCCATCAACATGGTCAGCGATAATATGGCAAGGATGAAGGTCATCACCACCGCCTGGTTGCCCATGACCCAGTGTAGTAATCCGGCGTAGTGCCGCTTGGCGGATGCCATCAGCGCATTCTCCTTTTCAGCCACGCGACCGCTAACAAACATAGCCACCGCAGCCGGGACAAAGGTCAGCGAAAGTATCATTGCCCCAATGAGCGCCATCACCACGGTGTAGGCCATGGGGTGGAACATCTTGCCCTCCACGCCAGTGAGTGCAAAGATCGGCAGGTACACCATCATGATGATGAGCTGGCCGAAAATCAGTGGTCGCCGCGCTTCCTGCGCTGCCGCAAACACCTCGGCAAAGCGCTCTTCACGACTGAGCAAGCGGCCTTTCTGCTGCTGGGCATGCGCCAGGCGGCGGATGCAGTTCTCCACGATCACCACCGCACCGTCGATGATGATGCCGAAATCCAGCGCACCCAGGCTCATGAGGTTGGCGCTCACTTTGTTGCTGACCATGCCAGTGAAAGTAAACAACATCGCCAGAGGTATAACCATGGCTGTGATGAGGGCCGCCCGAATATTGCCAAGGAAGAGGAAAAGCACCGCAATCACCAGCGCAGCCCCCTCCATCAGGTTGTTCTTGACGGTATGAATGGCCTTGTCCACCAGCACGGTACGGTCATACACCGGGATTGCCACCACACCCTGCGGCAAGGTCTTGTTGATTGCTTCCAGGCGTTTGGCTACTGCCTGCGCCACAGCACGGCTGTTCTCGCCAATCAGCATGAATACCGTGCCCAGCACCACTTCCCGGCCATTCTCGGTAGCAGCACCAGTACGCAACTCACGGCCTATGCCCACCTCGCCAATATCACGGATGCGGATTGGCACCCCGCCAACATTGCTGACGATCATGTTCTTGATTTCGGCAATTGATCCCACCTGTCCCGGTGCACGTACCAGGTACTGCTCGCCGTTCTTCTCGATATAGCCGGCGCCGATATTCTGGTTATTGCGCTCCAGCGCAACGATCACGTCTTGCAGGCTCAAACCATAGGCCGACAGCCGCGCAGGCACCGGCGCGATCTGGTATTCCTTGGCAAAACCACCGATAGAGTTGATTTCTGTCACGCCTGGCACAGTACGCAGTTGCGGCTTGATGATCCAATCCTGGATTTCCCGCAGGTCAGTCGGCGTATAGGGCTGGCCGTCAGGCTTGATGGCACCTTCCTCTGCCTCGACCGTCCACAGATAGATCTCGCCCAAGCCAGTGGAAATCGGCCCCAGCTCAGGCTTCACGCCTGAAGGCAAGATATCCTTGGCTTGTTGCAACCGCTCATTGACCAACTGCCGGGCAAAATAGATATCGGTGCCATCTTCAAAAATAACGGTGACCTGCGACAAACCATAACGGGATAGCGAACGTACCTGCTTGAGCCTGGGCAAACCTGCCATGGATGTCTCAATGGGATAAGTCGCGCGTTGCTCGGTTTCCAGCGGTGAATATCCCGGGGCACTGGTATTGATCTGCACCTGGACATTGGTAATATCCGGCACCGCATCAATTGGCAACTTCTGGTAGTTGTAGACACCCAATAGTGCCATTGCCAACACGCCAACCAGTATCAGCCAGCGCTGGGAGATAACAGTGCGTAATATGCGTTCAAACATGCTGTTTCTCCTGCTCAATGCGTATGCTCAGCGGCAGATTTCCCCAGCTCGGATTTGAGCGTGAAGCTGCCTTTGGTCACATAAGTAACGCCGGCCTGCAAGCCCTCGACGATCTCGACCATCTTGCCATTACTACGCCCGGTTTTCACCGGCATGGCCCTGAACCCTTCCGCGGTCTGTACAAAGACCACTGCACGATCTTCCACGCTCTGCAACGCTTCGGTGGTGACCGCCATCGGCACATTCGCCTCGCCCGCCACGATCTCGACATTAACGAACAAGCCGGGACGCCAAGCCAGGTCGGGATTAGGCAGAGTGACGCGCGCAGTTGCGGTGCGTGTCTGTTCGCCAAGCAGTGAGCCGACATAAGACACCACCCCGCTGGATTGCGACTCGAATGAGCTTGCCTTCACGGTCACGGATGTACCCACCCTCACCGTGCTCAAATCCTTGGCTGATACCACGATCTCGGCCCATACCGAGGAAAGATCAGCCAGCGTCATCACATTGGCATTCGCCTGCACAGACTCTCCCAGCGAGAGGTGACGCTCGACGATCATGCCATCGAATGGGGCGCGCAACTCATAGCGGCTCAGGCCGCCCTTGGCCGATGTGCCTGCACCCAGGGCATGCAGCTTTTGCGTCGTGTTCTGCGCGGCAATCTCGGCCTCCTGCAAATCCTGCTGTGCTTGCAAGTAATCCTGCTCGGCAGATATCTTGTCCTCCCACAGTTCCTTTTCCCTGGCATAAATCGTCTTCGCCATGCCCAGGCGCTTCTGGGCTGCAAGCGCATCGCTACGTAATTCAGAAACCCCGGTGCTGGCAAGTACTGCCAATACCTGGCCTTTCTTCACCTGCTGGCCCAGATCGACCGTCACGGATTCCACAATGCCATCCACGCGGGGGACAATGTGAGCGGTTCTATCCTGGTTGAAGCGAATTTCACCCGGCAAGGTCAACATGGTGAAAATATGGGCAGGCTTGACCGTATCGAGCACAATCCCGGCAGAAGCCACCTGCGCATCGCTCAAGGTCACAACCTCGTCGTCATGCGTATCGCCTGCCTGAGTGTGGTCATGGGCATGTTCTGACGACGCTTCATGAGGCGTTTTGGTGGCAACGGTATCACCCGACTGCACAGGCTTGAGTACTACCCAAGCCAGCAGGGCGGTGAGGGCGACAATACTGATAATGATGATTTTTTGCTGCTTGTTCATGATGTGTTCCCTAATGCTGTCCGTGCATGGATGCAAATAATGCAGCGCCCTGAGGCCCAAGGATGGCCTCGACATCGGCCACTGATCGCTGTACCTCACCCAGTGCGCGGATATATTGGCCACGTGCCGTAAATAAGGTGCGCTGCGCATCCAGCACATCGAGGAAATTGAATTTACCCAGCTCGAACCCTCTGGTAGTCGCATCCAACGCACTTTGTGCGCCCGGCAGGATGTCATCGCGAATAGAAGATACTTCTTGCAAAGAAGCAGCCAGGCGTTGATGCGCCAGTGATAGCTCATTACGCAGGCGCACATTGAGTGCAAATCGCTCATCGCGCGCTTTATCCACACGCACCCTAGCCTCTTGAATATTGCCCTGGTTGCGGTCAAACAACGGGATGGCAAGAGCCACACCAAGTACGCCCACGGTATCAGCCGCGGACTCATTGCGCTGTACGCCACCACGCAAGATCAGGTCTGGATAACGCTTGCTTTCCTGCACCTTGAGCATGGCATCGCGGTGCCGGATTTCCTCCTCCGCACGCAATGCCAGGGGAGCCTGGTCGAGTATTTCATCCAAGCTGGATAGGGACGGCAGCTCAGGCAGCAGATCCAGCTCGCCGAGCGCCTCGGTAAATCGCGGCACGGCATTGCCCCATAAGGCGACCAGGCGCCGCCTGGCGTTGACCAGCTCGGCATTAGCCTGTGTCAGCTCAATGCGCGTGCCAGAAGCCGCCACACGTGCCCGTGTTTCCTCCACCGGCGATACCTTGCCTGCGGTGACACGGCGCGCAGCAACATCCAACCCGCGATTGGCCAGCTCCATGGAGCTTTGCGCCAGGCGATACCGTTCCTGCGCAGCAAGCACTTCATAAAACCGCTGCACCACGTCAGCATGCATAGCGGCCAGGCGCACATGCAAATCAGCACTGGCGACATCACGAGCCCGCTCTGCAGTCTCGATACGGGCACCACGCTTGCCCCCAAGCTCGAAAGGTTGCCCCAACCAATAGGTCGTCTGGCGCGAAGATGGCCGGACATCCTCCATCTCGACCGACAATTCAGGGTTACGAAATAGTGCAGCCTGTATGCGACTCGCGGTCACGGCATCAACTTCGCGCTTTGCAATCGCAAGCTCGGGGTTAGCCTGCAACGCCAGCTGCAAGGCTTGCGCCAATGTCAGGCTGGTATCAGACTCAGGCGTTGCAAGCGTTGTGTCATGTAATGGCGCAGGGCCCCAGTTATCAGCCTTGGCGATCAGGCTGGTGAGCATGGCTGCCAAGTAAAGCAACCAGGTCAGGTATTTCATCGCAACTCTCCAATCGTTGATCACGGATTGGGCGAGCGACGTCTTGCCAGTGAAAAATCAGGTAAGCATGTGCACTCGCCGCGTTAGGCGGCGAGCAACCATTTGGGCCGTTCAGGCCTTTCCAGAATGGATTGGGCATGCCATGTCACAGGAAGTAACGATAAATCCTGGGCAGTGACAAATACGGCAGGTGTTTGGTGCATGCTGGGCAGCCACTGGGAGGTGGCCTGGTGGTGGTAACCACAATCGCGGTCAACTTGGGTACCAGCCTGGTCAGTCTGACTATCTGCGGTGAGGCCATGATGCTCGTGCTCATGATGACCAAAATGCTGCGCCGCACTTCCTTGCTCATGGCCGCAATAAACACCAGCCACCGCCCAAGACATCTGGAGCGGCAAGACCAGCAGCAGGCACAAGAAAATGATGCGTCGTATCATGTGGCGATTATAAGCCTAGCCCGAGCAAGGTGCCAAATCACGTGCTGGAGGAACCTGGCAAGCTTGCAGGTTCCTCCATGCTTCAGAAGTTAGCATCCACTATTGCAGGCGACGGCTAAAACTCACGCTATAAGCTGCAGGTCGTGCCAGCAGAATGGGGTCATTGCTGGCCTCAATGCCCTCCACCAGGTTGAGCGGGCTGAACATCACGGTTTTCTCGAATGCTGCACCGTCGGTACGGAACTTGTCTATGGTCAAGGTCCCCAACTCGACAACCCGGCGATTTTCCGGCCAGATCACGGTTGCGTTGTTTACTTCATCGCCAGCCTCGGCCAATTGCACGGAAATACGGTAACGATAAGCCCCTTGTTGCAGGCGCTGTGGCAACTCATGCATGAGGTAATCGCCATCTACGGCCTTGGCCGCATCTGCACTCACGAATTTTGCCCCATTTACCGGTTCAATCCGGTAGCGTCCATAACGCGATTGACCCTGCGCATTGGTGAACTTGAAGGCATTCACCCCAAAAAAGGGCTGCGTGGCAAAGCTTTCTGGCAATAATTTTGGCGTATTCACGAAACTCAATGCCGCAGGATGCTGAGCAAGGAATGTTTCAACAGGCTTGGGCTGTGCCTGGCTATCTTTTGAAGCGGCTACTGCTTGCAATAACCCCAGGAACTCCTCTGGCGTAGCTGCCGGGAATGCATTGACTGAGATGGTGACAAGATCGGCACTGGCATCTTCTGGCAATTGAAAGCGGATCGCCATGCCTTTGGGAAAAGCATTTCCATCATTATCCGCAATATTAGGTACACCAGTCGCATTGGAGTAGCGCACTACCACCGGGTGTGGCTGGGTGAATATCTCGGCTTTGGTAATCTCAGCAGCACTGGCTGCCGGAGTGAAATATCCCTCAACGACAATACCCTTGGCATGATTGGAACGAAAACCAGGATGTGGCCCACCTGAAAGCTGGGTCAGGGTATCCACCAATTGTTCTGTCACTGGTTTGGTGGTGCCCTCAGCCCACGCTGAAGATATGCACAATGTGGAAAACAGCAGTGCCATGACAGGCACGGGGCGAACATGATGTTGCATGATAAAGCTCCTTAATTTTAAAAAGGGCCAGACTGCACGCAGCATCAGTGTAAATCAGCCCAGAATGAATTCAATCCTTTTTGTACTACCATCAGTATTGCCGCTCACTACAGTTTTCCATCAGCGCTTCTGAACTTGCGGCAAACGCAGGCCATGATCACTGTGGCTATGGCTTTTGATCATGGTCTGCCTCTGCTTATTTTGCTGTCAGCGTGTCATAGGCTGTCATGAGGTTGCGGTAATCGGGGATGTGGTTGGAGAACAAGCTACCCAAGCCTTCAATATCACGGCGCCAATCGCGATGCAGCTCGCAAGCCGCGCCAAACCAGGTCATCATCTGAGCCCCTGCGGCTGTCATTCGCTCCCAGGCAGCATCGCGTGTCATGGCATTGAAAGTACCTGAAGCATCAGTAATCACAAAGACTTCATACCCTTCCTCAATGGCAGACAGTGCCGGGAAAGCAACGCATACCTCGGTCACCACGCCAGCGATAATGAGCTGTTTCTTACCCGTGGCCTTGATAGCCTTGACGAAGTCTTCGTTATCCCAGGCATTGATCTGGCCTGGACGAGCAATATAAGGGGCATCCGGAAATAGCGCTTTCAATTCCGGCACCAGCGGACCATTGGGGCCGGTCTCGAAACTGGTCGTCAAGATGGTCGGCAGATTGAAGTACTTGGCCGCATCTGCCAATGCCAGCACATTGTTCTTGAACTTGTCTGGCTCAATATCACGCACCAGGGATAACAATCCCGCCTGGTGGTCTACCAGCAATACAGCAGCATTGTCGCGATCAAGACGTAGATATGGCTTACTCATGGGTTTCTCCTTTCAATTGACGATTGGTCATTAAACTTCTGTAGTAACAAAACGGCCATTGTTGTAGTCACTGATCGCTTGGTCGATTTCCTCCCAGCTATTCATGACAAAAGGGCCATGGCCTACCACCGGCTCATTCAGTGGTGCCCCATTCAGCAGCAAGAGGGTGCTGTCTTGCCTTGCTTCCAATACCAGCTCATTTCCCTCGCGCTGCAGGACCGCAAGCTCTGCCGGGCGTATGGTGTGTACATCACTCACGCCTACGGCACCATGCAGCACAAAAATGGCAGTCGTATGACCTTCAGGCAATGTAAAGCGAGCCGTGCTACCAGCATTGAGACGCACATCCCACACATTCATGGGACTGAAGGTATGGGATGGCCCACGATTGCCCTGGTAATCCCCGGCGATCACCCGCACTTTGCCTGCGTTATCCGGCAACACCACTTCAGGAATCTCACCGCTGGTAATGCCTTGATAACCTGGCTTGGTCATTTTGTCCTTCGCTGGCAAGTTGACCCAGAGCTGGATCATCTCGAAAGCACCGCCAGTCTTGGCATAGTCATCGCCATGGTATTCCTCGTGCACGATGCCCGCTCCCGCCGTCATCCATTGCACATCCCCTGGGCCTATGGTGCCACCGGCGTTGGTGGAATCATGATGTGACACCTGACCGTCATAAACGATGGTCACGGTCTCGAAACCACGGTGTGGGTGCTGACCAACGCCACGACGCTTTTCAGTCGGCTCGAATTCTGCGGGGCCTGCATAATCCATCAGCAGGAAGGGGGACATTTCCTCGTGAATATCGCGATAGGAAAAGATATTCTGCACGGGAAAACCATCACCTACCCAATGACGACCATTGCTGCGCTTGATGAATGCCAGTTTTTTCATGATGCTGACTCCTGTCTTGAATGTTGATGGTTCCCACTATAAGGACAAGACTTTTACCTCACTAGATGATTAAATATGAAATCACTTTTCAATTAATGGAACAATCATGGATTTCAACGAAGCTGCCGTCTTCGTTAAAGTCGTCCAGGCAGGTAGCTTCAGTGCTGCGGCCAGGCAATTACAGTTACCCACGTCCACTGTCAGCACCCGTGTTGCCAGGCTGGAGCAGCGCCTGGGCATCACCCTGCTGCAACGCACAACCCGGCGCTTGAACCTCACCGAAGCAGGACAGGCGTATTTCGAGCATGCGTCGCTGGGGTTGGGGTATATGTTGGAAGCTGAAGCCGCCATTGATGCCGCACGACAAGCGCCGCAAGGCAAGCTCAGGGTGTCTGCGCCCGCCGATCTCGGCGATAGCCTACTAGCCGGACTGGTTCATCAAGTGCAATTACAATACCCGGCGCTCGCGTTGGAACTACTACTGACCGAGCGCTATGTTGACTTGGTCGCCGAAGGCATAGATGCCGCCATTCGCACAGGTGAACTGGGTGACTCCAGCCTGATTGCCAAACCGCTGGGCAATGCATGCTGGGCCACCTTTGCCAGCCAGGAATATCTTGAGCAAGCGCCACCATTACGGAATCCGCAAGACCTTAATCAACACCATTGCCTACAATTCAGCCCGATGGGACGCGACGCATGGACATTGCGGCGTGGCAACGACAGCATCACTATCCCGTTATCGGGTCACACCATTGCCAATAGTATCGGCATCGTGCGGCATATGGCGCTGAATGGCCAAGGCGTCGCCCTGCTTCCCACCTACATCTGCAAGCCTGGCATGCTGATTGGTGAGCTGCAGCGTGTACTTCCCGCATGGCAGGCTCGGCATGACCCGGTGCATTTGGTCTATCCACGCCAACGCTTTATGCCACCGAAACTGCGCGCATTCCTTGATGTCGCCCAAGCTGTGATGCAGCCATGGTTTAATGATGCCCCCAGCAGTACCTGACTTACCAGGGAAAAATTGATATCCATGTCTACCCCAACGCCTGGCAATCGCCCTCTTTCACCTATCCTGCTCATGCTAGTACTGGTGTTACCGCCGCTGTTCTGGGCAGGTAACTTTGTCGTGGGCCGTGCAGTGCATGCGAACATCCCGCCACTAACCTTGTCTCTAGGACGTTGGGTAATCGCCTTTGTTTGCATATTGCCATTCGCCCTCCCTGCCATGCGGCGTGATTGGCGGCTTTACTGGCAATATCGCTGGCGCCTGCTGGCAGTATCCACAGTGGGCGTTGCAGCATTCAACACCTTGGTTTACAGCGGCTTGCATGACACCACCGCCACTAATGGCATCCTGCTCAACTCCTGCATTCCTATCCTGATCCTGCTGTTTGGTGCCTTGTTTTACCGCCTGCCGTTGCACCTGCTGCAATTACTTGGGTTAGCTTTGTCATTGGCTGGTGTCCTCACCATCATCCTGCACGGAGAATGGTCTAGTCTGGCTACCCTGGATTTTTCTGGTGGCGACCTGGTGATCTTTACCGCGATGATCTGCTGGGCGCTCTATACCCTGTGGTTACGCGAGTTGCCCGCCACTATCAACCGCATTGGCTTGATGTGCATACAAATCTTCATTGCCATTATTCTGCTGCTACCACTCTATGCCTGGGAAACGCACACTGGGCAAGCACCCCAATGGAACCATGACACCTGGCTGGCACTCGCCTATGTTGGCATTTTCCCTTCAGTCATTGCCTATACGCTGTATACCATTGGGGTAGCGCGCGCAGGAGCAGCACGTGCCGGCTTGTTTATCCACCTAATGCCGGTTTTCGGCAGCATGCTTTCCGTGCTGTTTCTGGGAGAAAACCTGCACGTATTCCACGCGCTAGGTATCGCTGCCATTCTAGGGGGTCTAGTTTTGTCTTCAAAGAATTCCGTGCCTGCTCGCTGACAAATTCTCAACACCTTCGTCAGCTTTTCTTGCTGAAAGTCTCATTTAACCCACTAATTTTTATCATTTTTATCAAAAATTCCCTGTGCAAACATGGCATGTAATTCGCTTATCCATGAATATCAATCGCCATATGCCAGCCATTATTGATTCAAGACCAAGCCATCATGAGTACAGAACAGACCACTAACCACGATGTTTATAAAACCCTGCTGGAGTCCACCAAGGCCATCCCCTGGAAAATCGATTGGCAGACCATGACCTTTGCCTATATAGGCCCCCAAATCGAGACCTTATTAGGCTGGAGTCAGGATAGCTGGGTAAGCGCACAGGATTGGGCCAGCCGCATGCACCCTGAAGACCAGGCCTGGGTAGTGGATTTCTGTGTATCACAATCCCGCTCGGGGGCTGATCATGAGGCAGACTACCGCGCCTTGACCAAGGATGGACGCTATGTCTGGATACGGGATGTGGTGCATGTCATCCGTAATGCAGCAGGAGAAGTCGAGTCACTGGTCGGCTTCATGTTTGATATCAGCGAGCGCAAGAAAACCGAAGAACAACTTCTCAAGCTGCAAAAGGAACTGGAAGAACTTTCCTTTAAAGATGGCCTCACTGGTGTTGCCAATCGCCGTATGTTCGACTCGGTACTGGAGATAGAGTGGACGACGGCCCGGCGCCATGGCAGCCCGCTTTCCCTCATCATGTTCGACATTGATTACTTCAAGCAGTACAACGATCATTATGGGCATTTGCAGGGCGATGAATGCCTGAAACAAGTAGCCACATTGCTTGCCAGTAGCGCTGTGCGTGCCAGGGATTTCTTTGCTCGGTTTGGCGGGGAGGAGTTTGTGCTGATCCTGCCAGATACAGATGTCGCTTCAGCGCAACTGGTCGCTCATCGCTGTCGCAACCTGTTGTTCAAGGCGCAAATACCACATGCGAATTCGCCAAGTGGGCAAATACTCAGCCTCAGCATGGGAGCCGGCACCATGATCCCCACCCACCAGGAGCAGGCACTCAGTTTTGTCGAGCAGGTCGACCAGCGGCTTTATCAAGCCAAACAGCGTGGCCGTAACTGCCTAGTCAATGCATAGCATCTGCGTTCAGTGAGTATTTCCTAACCCAGCACATCGTGCCAGATATTCACGGCCCATGACCGTGCCTCCTGCACTTCACTGGCAGACCTCGCCTGCGAGACACCTCCACCCGGCGCAGGCTTCATTTCTCGACTGGCAGCATCAAAGCGGTAAACATTGGCGACATGCATCGCCTCTTCTGCACTGACATAGCTATAACAAGTATTGGCAAACACGGGAGCCGGATCAGGTGCCTCGCCAGCGAGTAAGGCAATAATCGCACTGGCACACACCTTGGCTTCCGAGGTAGCAATATGGGCAGATTTCGGCAAGCCGGAATCGAGCGCGTCGCCCAAGATGTGTACATGCCGCGCCTGGCGAGATTCGTAAGTCACGTAATCAACATCGCACCAGCGTCCACCTGCATTACCCAAGCCATTATCCAAGGCCAACCTGCTCGCTGTTTGCGGAGGAATCAGGTTGAGTACATCAAACTTGACGCGTTCAAACGTGGTGTTAAGCGTCTGCCGATCTGGATCAATCGCATTCAGGTCACTGGAAGCATGATATTCAACCATGCCAGGATAAAGTTCAGCCCATGCCCTCTCAAACAAGGCACGCTTGGAGGTAATCGCCGGATTGGCATCCAGCACCAATACCTTGGACCGCGGTTTATGCCGCTTGAGGTAATACGCCACCTGGCATGCCCGCTCATATGGCCCTGGCGGGCATCGATAGGGCAAGGCAGGGATGGTAATGGCAAATACGCCTCCATCACGCATTGCCTGCAATTGCTGCTGTAATGCCAACGTCTGAACACCAGCCTTCCAGGCATGGAGGAACCGTTCTTGCAACAGCACCCCTGTCATGGCATTCAAGCGACTGTAATCAAAGCTGATACCGGGTGCCAGCACCAATTTGTCATAGCGCAGCGTGGCCCCATCATCAAGGCGGAGCCGGCGTTGTGCCGCATCAATCGCGCTGACGCTGGCCTGTAACAGCTGGATACCGTAACGCTTGATCAACTCATCATAGGAGTGCGTAATATCCTGCATTTGCCGGCTGCCCCCCAGTACCAGATTGCTCACCGGGCAGGAGACAAAAGCCCGCCCGGGCTCGACCAGGATGACTTCAATACTGTTGTGGCTCCATACCCGTAAATACTTGGCCACCGTGGCACCAGCAAACCCAGCGCCAATCACCACCACCCGGGGTGCACTGGCAGCCCGCGCAATACTGCGCCAGGCACCGGGCAAGATCAGGCTAGCCAACGCTAATTGATTAAAATGGCGACGCTTCATGGATTCGAAGCTTTGGGATTGTCTGTAGGGTCATCGACATGACCCAAGCCAGAAAAATAATGGGCAAGCCCCTCAATCTCTCCCCAGGTCAGGCCCTTAGCATGCTGGTTCATGACGCTACCGTCATCAGGCATATCCCGGTAATGCTGCATGCTGGCAAGAAATTGATCCTGCGATAGCCCTGCCAGGCTCGGGATTGCTCCCAGGCTTTTGCCTTCATAGCCGTGACATGCGGCACAAGAGGCTGCCAGGGTGCGGGTGTGGCTATCTACTCCGGCAGGCCAAGCCACCAATGGCACGAGGCACAAGCCCAGTACCGCCAGAAGCCCTCCGCCCAGCACCATTGAATGTTTATGTTTATAGTTTAACGGCAAAACTATGGTGAAATTCGTTATCTTCGTTGTCGTGTATGGTCACCGTCAACGCACCATCGCCTTTGGCAATGAAGGGAAAGCGGATATTCGGATCCTCGCTGATACCGATATAGGTATCGGCCTGAAAGACTGTAACGCCGTTGTATTGCACCTCTATCTTGTCGATATAATAAGCGGGGCGGAAGCCTTGGGAAACGAGATCACGTTGCAGGCCCGTGAACATCGGGTGCTTGATCTGTAACCTGGCATAGTGCAATGCGCCCTCTGTTGCTTCACTATCCAAGGCTAGACGCATCTTGCCCGCACTTTGGCGCGCTGCCGACTCATCACCATCTATTGTGCCACCACAGCCCCCACTAGCCCTCACAGGGGCGGCATTCACATACCACTTGCCATCACTGGTTTCGGCAACCACATGTACTAGTGAGTCTGTTTCGAGACGAATACGGGTCGCCACTTCGGCCTTGCCACTCTGGGGATTGAAATGAAACACAGCGGCGAGCGGTACCGGGTTCGCATCGACAATCACGGAAACCGCTTTCACGTATTGCCCTTCTGCTACAGGATAATCCACGGAAAAAGCAAACGGCACCTGGGCACCACTTTCCGCACGTTTGGGTGCGGTGATCTTGATGAAATCCGCTTGTTGCAAGGTTTTACCCGGGAACAGATCACGATGCATGGCCTGCCATTTTTGATCTGTGACCTCTGCATTGGCAACCAAAGGCATCCAGCCTGAGAACACCACCCCAAGCACCAGCAATACTCGTGACATCGAACGCATCATCATTGCTTTATCCATTTCATTGTATAGAATACCAACCAGTTGGTATGTTATGCCGGTATACAGATTTGTCAATAGCAGTAAGCAGCTCAATTCATTGCCATACAAAAGGAAGATGACGGAATCTCTTTATGTCCAGCCAGCCGATTGCATCCACCCGCGAGCGCATCTTGCAAATCGCCAGAGATTTAATTCTCTCACGCGGCTTCAACGCCATGTCGATTGACATGGTATGCCGTCAGGCCAATATCACCAAGGGCGGTTTCTTCCATCATTTCAGCAACAAGGAAACCCTGGGTGAAGCGGTACTAGAACAGTTCTGGCAGGATGCGTTGGAGCGCCAGCAACACTTGTTTGACCCGACTCACCATCAAAGCCAGCTTGAGCTGCTTACTGCTTATATTGATCATGGCATTGCAAGCTACCAAGACCCGCAGCTCAGCCAGGGTTGCATGCTGGCCATTTTCACCATGGGCCTGGCTGACACCCACCCTAGCCTGTTTGAGGTGTCACGCAACTATTTCCAGGCCTGGCGCAAGGAATTGATCGACATGCTCCAGCGGCTACAGCAAGAGCAAGGCAGCCCCCACTTCGACACCATCGCCTGGGCCGAGCTATACATCACCACGCTCGAAGGCGCGTTGTTACTGGCAAAATCCATGGATGACACCCAAGTGATTGCGCGCACACTATCCCTCTACAAGCAGCAATTGGTAAACGCTGCCAACATGGCGCATCCTCGCTAATCCACAAAAACCTTAATTATTTTACGGGAATATCCATTCAGACTATTGACTTACATTACGGTCCCTAACTATCATAGTTCGTATTATGCTACTGATTAAAGAATTGCCGACTTCCGAGTCGCTGAAAAAATTCGCTGGCTATTACCCCGACGCCGATATTGTCGCGATCTGGGAGTTCGTCAATATCTTGCGCGCTGCCTCCGATCTCTCGGACGCATTGGATAAAATGCTGGCACAGCACGGCTTGCTGCAAGGGCGCTGGTGGGTACTTGTTTTGCTGCTACGCGAGGATAACCTCAGCTCGTCCCCTTCTGAACTTGCCGAAAAAGCGGGCGTCACCAAGGCCACCATGACCGGCTTTATTGATGGCCTTGAAAACGAAGGCCTAGTCAGCCGCCTGACTGACCGCAAGGATAGACGCAAGCTCAAGATCAAGCTCACCACAGCCGGGCGCAAGAAGCTAGATGAAGTTATGCCGGTGTACTACACCAATGTCGCAGCCCTGATGGCGACCTTGTCACTACAGCATCGCCAGGATGTGGTACGCCATATGCAAACCTTGGGTGCCAACGCCGACATCATCAAGTAAGACCAGAAGCAAACATCTCTTCACATTTGTTATACCGGGCGGGAGTCCACCATGCATCGCAACATCCTCAAGGCTTTCAGCACTGCTGTCATCGCGGTGTTGCCTGGATGCATGAGCATGTCCGGTATTTCTACCACAGCCCAACCTCGTCATGCCAACCAGCTTGACCAGGGTCCCGCCATCACCCAGGTCAAGCATGACCTGCCCTGGCCGCAAGAAGCATGGTGGCAAGTGTTTCAAGACCCGCAGCTAGATGCCCTGATACGCCACAGCCTGCAACAACACCCCGACCTGCGCGCGGCACA
Organism: Methylobacillus methanolivorans; assembly: GCF_054588515.1. Lineage (NCBI taxonomy): Bacteria > Pseudomonadati > Pseudomonadota > Betaproteobacteria > Nitrosomonadales > Methylophilaceae > Methylobacillus > Methylobacillus methanolivorans. Next base: position 337,922 of record NZ_BAAILT010000004.1, on the reverse strand, counting down.
TAGCCGCGTTGCCATGGCCGAAGCGCAAGCCCAAGCAACTGGCGCATTGCGCGCACCACAAGCGAGCGTTAACAGTACCCTGGTGCGTGAGCGCTTCACCAACCTGCAATTCATTCCCCCACCCTGGGGTGGTCATACAGAATGGAATAATAAAGCCACGCTGAATCTCGGCTACGACCTCGACCTATGGGGACAACGCGAGGCGCAATGGAACAGTACACTGAGCCGCATGCAGGCAACCGCAGCCGAGGCACAACAGGTCAAGCTCAGCCTGACTACCGCCCTGGTCATGCAATACATTGCTTGGTCGCAGGCACACGCCCAGCACGACATCGTCAAGGCGAGGCTGGAAATTGCCGAACAACAGTTAAGCATCCGGCAACGCGCCCTGGTTGCAGGGCTAGGTACAGACATCGAAGTCAGCGAAGCAGAAACCCTGATTCCCGGCCTGCATGCGCAATTAGAAATCAGTGATGAACGTATCACCCTACTGCAACAACAACTGGCAGCGCTGGCAGGAGAAGGGCCTGGATTTACTGAACATCTCCATGCTCCATTACTGGCACTCAATGCCGACATCGGCCTGCCTGCATCACTGCCCGCCGACCTGATAGGCAGGCGGCCCGACATTGTGGCGGCCAAATGGCGTATTGAGGCTGCCAACCACAACATCGCCAGCGCCAAGGCGGCGTTTTACCCCAACATCAACTTGTTGAGCTTTGTAGGCTTACAAGCCATGGGCTTCAGCAAGATACTCACGGAAAGCGGCCTGATTGCAGGTGTCGGACCCGCTATTTCCCTGCCATTATTTGATGGCGGGCTACGCCGCGGGAACCTCGCCGCAGAAACTGCTGCCTACGACATTGCTGTGGAGCAATACAACAGTACCGTACTGCAATCATTACAGGAAATCAGCGGCCAGTTGGTCATGCTGCACTCGAATGCAATCCAACATACTGAATTACTGGATGCGCTGCATTTAGCGGAAAAAACCAAGAAGCTAGCGACAACCCGTCACCATGCCGGTTTAGCAAATTACCTCAAGGTTTTGGATACAGAGAATCAGGTATTGAGCCAGCGAGCCGCCCTCATTGATCTGGAGGCCAGCAGGCTCAATGCCTATGCCGGGCTCATGAAAGCCTTGGGCGGTGGAACGCTACCATCAACTAGTGAGTTGCATTGATGCGTAGCACCCACACAGTCTTGAGCTTCTGGCGGCGTGCACGCTGGCGCTATGTATTACTGGGCGTCTTGCGCGATTGGGGCCGCGAAGATGCACAAACCCTGATCTATATTGGCAAAGTGTTGCTGGCCTGCATGCTTGCGATGTGGGTGTCGCTCAAGTTCGAGCTGGAGCAACCTCGCACTGCCTTGCTCACGGTTGCCATCGTCATGCAGACGCGCACCAGCATGGTATTGGCCAAGAGCTTTTATCGCCTGATCGGTACGCTGGTCGGGATTGCCACTTCGGTACTGTTGGTGGCGCTATTCGCACAGGAACGAGTACCTTTCCTCATCTACCTGGCATTGTGGATCAGCTTCTGTACCGCAGGCTCCATCGTTTTTCGTCACCACCAATCCTATGCCTTTGTGCTGGCAGGCTACACCATCTGTATTGTCGGCCTGCCCGCCACCCTTAACCCCGGGCAAACCTTTGATATTGCCATGACACGGCTTTCCGAGATCATGGTTGGCTTGGCTTGCGCCAGCCTGGTCAGCGCCCTGGTTTTCCCGCAAGGCATCAGCGAATTGCTACGCAATGCGGTACGCAAGCGCTTTCGTGATTTCTCACAGCTGCTGATCAACCTGAAACAGAACAAACTTTCAGCCCCCAACACACAGGCAGATACCCTGCGCATGGTCGGCGATGTGTTTGAGCTGGAGATATTCCACGCTTCATCCTCCATGGAGAGCAATCACTCACGCGCCTACCGGCAACGCCTCAACCTGCTCAACTCGGAATTCATGGCCGTTACCACCAGCTTCCACTCACTGGAACAACTGTTACGGCGACTGCAAGCCAGTGGGCACCCGCAAGTAGTGACAAGCCTGTTGGCACTATTTGCACCTATCCAGGCTGCCGTCATGACGCACCAGCATGAAGCACGCAATGAGGACGAAGCCAGACAGGTAGCACTCACTATCAATGCCTTACGCCAACGCTGGCCCATGCATTTGCACGAGATACAGGCCAGCCTGCCTATCACTCTCAGCGAGACTGAAACCCTGGATTTTGCCACCGGGGCAGAGCTAAGCCTGCGCGTGCTGGACGAATTGCATGCTTACACCAACACCTATGCCAGCCTCAGTCATCCCATGCCCGCTAGCACCTTGAAAAACCGCCAATCGCCAAGCCTGGGCATGCATTTTGACCCGCTCGCGGCCATCCTGGCAGGGCTGCGCGGCGGCTTGGTATTTGCGCTAATGTCATTTCTCTGGATAGTCTGCGACCTACGCTCCGGCATTGAAGCCATTACCCTGGCCACGATTGCCAGCACCTTGTTTGCATCTGCCCCTTCACCCAGCAAGACCGTGCGCCAGTTCATCATCGGGGCCTTGATCGGCACCGCATTATTGTATTGGTGCAACTTCCAGCTACTGACGCAAGCACAAGGCTTTACCATGCTGGCATTGGCCTTGTCGCCAGCAATTGTCATCGCCGCCTGGCTTACCACCAAGCCATCGGTAGCCGCTATCGGCTCGGGCATCTTCATCGTGTTTTTCTTACACATTGGCTTCAACAATGTTTTTGCTGCCAACCCGGTCAATTTCATCAATGAAGCGATTGCCGACCTGCTCGCCGTCATGCTGGCAGGCGTGTTCTATAGTTTGATTGACCTCACCAATGGCCTGTGGTCACGCACTCGCGTGGCATTGGCATTGCGCACATTGATCCAGGAAGCTTGTGTACAAACTCCGCCGCCAGAACGCAGCTCGCTGGAAACCCATGCGCGCGAACTACTGCTGCGCATGGGATCGTCCCGCCATGTCGCCAATACCCAGGACAAGGAAGTTGTCGACTGGCTACTTTCTACGCTGGAAATTGGCCAGGCCGTGATTAACTTGCGCCAGGAGTTGCAACAAGTCAGCGATCCAGCCATCCGTGGCACGATAGACCATAGCCTGCTCCAATTATCACGACTGTTCGCCCAGCCCAGCACGATATTACGTCAGCGTGCGATTGTCGCCATCACCAGCAGTATCGCACGCTTGCAAACCAGCGCACCTCTCACCATAGCCAACAGCCAGCAATTGCTCACCATGCTGCACTTCATCCGCGGCGCCTTGCTGGACAAGCACTCGGTACTCACGCCACTCGCGCCGTTAGATGAAGTCACCAAACCAGGAGAGTTACGCCATGCCTAGGGAAATCGCTTTTCTCGATGCCCTCATGCCGACCTTGGTGCTTGCCTTCGTGGCAGCACTCATCTTGTATTGGCTCCTAGACAAGACGCTGGGATGGCTGGGAGCCTATCAATATATCTGGTACCGCGCCCTGTTTCGCCTGGGCTTATTCACCTGCCTGTTTTGCACGCTGGGGCTACTGATTTACTGACAAGGAAACGCATATGAAAGACCTCTACAAGCAAATCCTGCGTATCGCACTGACGATGATCATTGTCGTGGTGGCAGTCATGCTAGGCCACATGCTCTGGGTGCGCTATATGGATTCGCCATGGACGCGTGATGGCCGGGTACGCGCAGATGTAGTGAATATTGCCAGCGATGTTTCCGGGTTGGTTACCGAGGTCGTGGTGCGCGACAATCAATTTGTGAAAAAAGGCGATCTGCTGTTCCGGATTGACGCCGAGCGCTACCACCATGCAGTAGAGGAAGCAGAAGCCAAGCTAGAGCAGCGCAAGATCACCCTCGCCCTCAAGCGTGGGCAATCCACTCGCCGCTCCATGCTGGACGACCAGGTCATCTCACGCGAGGACCGGGAAGATTCCGACCTCATTTCCCTGGCGGCTAAAGCTGATCTCGACCAGGCCCATGCCGAATTGGGCCATGCCAGGCTTAACCTCAAGCGCACGGAAGTACGTGCCCCGGTAGATGGCTGGGTATCTAATTTATTAGTAAGGCCTGGTGACTATGCACAAGCCGGGCAGCCAAAGCTTGCCCTCATCGACCAGAAATCCTATTGGGTCTATGGCTACTTCGAGGAACACAAACTGCCGCTCATCCATGTCAATGACCCGGCAGAAATCCGCATGCTAGGCACCGATGTTGTATTGCGTGGCCATGTCGAGAGCATGGCGCGCGGCATCACTGACCGCGACAACCCGACGGATGTCAGGCTCTTGGCCAACGTCAACCCCAGCTTCAATTGGGTGCGCCTGGCGCAACGTGTCCCGGTGCGTATCCATATCGACGAGATTCCTGATGGGGTTGTCCTAGTCGCGGGCATGACTTGCTCCGTGATTATCCACCCGGCGACACCCAAAACTGCTAACACTTCACCTCCAGCCTGATTTATCCGACATCAACATCAGGTAATCACTAGCAAACAAGCGTGTAACACTCGTCACCACCAAACACCAGGGCCAACCTGACAAAGTCGATGACCCTGCCGCACATTAAATATCATGTGACAGCCCTACTTCGACCTTTGTAGGCATACATTACCGCCACTGTCAGACAATTCCTACAATCTCTGGAATTACGGTATTTTCTATGCATTTTTACCGCACTTTGTCGCGATATTCGGCATTGTTAACAATTGCAACCCCGATAGTTGCGCTACACTAACGCATCTTGAAATCTGCAGAATTCCATTCCATCATGCCCGGGCAAGCCAATATTGATCAAGTCAGTTTTAAGCGCATTCTGCGCCGTAATATCATGCTACCGCTCGGAGTCGGTATTGCCAGCGCGGCCCTGTTTATCATCCTGGTTCTCAACCTGCTCAGTTCAATGAACTGGGTAGAACACACCGAACGCGTCATTGGTAAGGCACAGGAAATCTCCAAGCTCGCAGTCGACATGGAAAGCGGGATGCGTGGCTACTTACTCAGCAAGGACGATAACTTTCTCGCCCCCTATCTTTTGAGCAAACCCAAGATACAGGCTGAGATATCGGCCTTGACCCTTTTGGTGAAAGACAACCCCTCCCAGATTGACCGCCTCAAGCGTACTCAAGCGTATATCGACCAATGGGATGCCTACGCCAGCCTAATGATCGATAAACGTCGGTCAAACGAAGATTTTTTATCCACCTTGCGGCTGGGCCATGGAAAACTACAGTTCGATGAAATCCGCAACGAGCTGACGGGCTTTGTGCTCGAAGAACAACGCATGCTGAAGGACAGGAATGATGACGCGCGCAAAACCATTACTTTCTCACTGGCTGCTTATCTCATCTTTGTGCTTGGCCTGACCGGGTTCCTGGGATATTTTGGTCGTCGCGAACTGCTGAGCTTATCAAACAACTACGAATCCATCCTGCAACATCAACAGGAATATGCAGATGCGCAACAGCAACAAGCGTGGATGCGCACCGGCCAGACATCGCTAGCGGAGCTAGGTATTGGCCAAATGACATTACCGCAAGTAGGGCGTACCTCACTGGACTTCCTCGCACACTATATAGGTGTGCAAGTAGGGGCAGTGTATGTGCGTGATGACGATGGCACCCTGCAACGCTTTGCCGCCTATGGCTTCAGCCCTGAATACGAACAACGCCATATTACCGTGCGTGAACACCAGGGCCTGTTGGGCCAAGCCGTTGCTGAAAAGCGCGTGATCGCCCTGGATAACCTGCCCAGCGACTACATCAAAGTGAACTCAACGCTGGGCGATGCTACGCCACGTCACCTGGTGATTGTGCCGATTACCAATGAGGGGCATATCAATGGGGTCACAGAATTAGGCTTCCTGCACAAACCAGAGCCACTGGCACTTGAGTTTCTGTCCCTCATCGCGGGTAGCCTGGGGGTCGCTATTGAAGCGGCATTATCGCGCCAACGTCTGCAAGATGCCCTGGCTGAAACCCAGCAGCTCAATGAGGAGCTGCAAGTGCAACAGGAAGAACTACGCACCAGCAATGAAGAGCTGGAAGAACAATCTCGCGTACTGGAAGAGTCGCAAGCTACACTGGAAAACCAGAAAGCCGAACTGGAACAAACCAACGACAGGCTGGCAGAGCAGGCTGTCGCGCTGGATCAGAAAAACACGGCCTTGGTGGAAGCACAAGAGCAACTAGAGGCACGCGCCCAAGACCTGGAGCGCGCCAGCCAATATAAATCTGAATTCCTCGCCAACATGTCGCACGAATTGCGCACCCCGCTTAATAGCTCGCTGATCCTAGCGAAGCTGCTGGCGGACAATCGTGATGGCAACTTGAACGAGGAGCAGGTGAAATTTGCCAACACGATCTACTCTGCGGGCAACGACCTGCTCAATCTCATCAATGATATCCTGGACATTTCAAAGGTTGAGGCTGGCAAGCTGGACCTCAACCCTCAGCAGATCTCCATCAGCGCCCTTGCCGATAGCATGCAATCCATTTTCACGCCCCTGGCCACACAGAAAAAACTGGATTTCAAGGTGGAGATTGCCCCAGGTACCTCGAGCAATGTGCATAGCGACCGGCAGCGCCTGGAGCAGATCATCAAAAACCTCTTGTCCAACGCCATCAAATTTACCGACAAGGGTAGCGTATCACTCATGATAGCCACCGATGATAACGATCAAATCAGTTTCGTCGTACAAGACACTGGCATTGGTATAGACAAGCACTTTCATGACACTATTTTCGCCCCATTCCGCCAGGTAGATGGCACGTCAAGCCGTAAATATGGCGGCACTGGATTAGGCCTCTCCATTTCGCGCAACCTGGCCAACCTACTGGGTGGCGATATATCCCTGACGAGCGCAAGCGGCGAGGGTAGCCGCTTTACGCTGACACTCCCCCTGCAATGGCAAGCCGAGCGCATTATCCCGCTTGCAACAGCTATTGCCCCAGCCTCAAGCACAACCCAAGCCGATCAAGCATCTCCTGCCCCAGCGATCACCAAGCCCAAGGCTCCCAGGCTGGAAGGACCGGCCTTCCCCGATGACAGGGGCCATACCAGCGATACCAAGCGGCTCGTGTTAGTGGTGGAAGACGAGGCCACCTTTGCCAAGATACTCTACGACCTCGCGCAGGAAATGAATTACCACTGCATCGTCGCCCATGGCGCAGAAGAAGGCTTGCAACTGGCAACGCAATACCAGCCGCAGGCTATCCTGCTGGATATTCGCCTGCCCGACCAATCGGGCTTGAGCGTATTGCACGAGCTCAAGGAAAATCCACTAACGCGCCATATCCCGGTGCATGTCATTTCAGGGTCTGACCATGCGGAAGCTGCGCTGCACCTAGGCGCGATTGGCTATGCGCTCAAGCCAGCCTCACTGGAGGAGCTCAAGCAAGTCTTCACCCGGCTGGAAGAAAAGCTGACGCAGAAAATCAAGCGTGTGCTGTTGGTTGAAGATGACGACCGTCAACGCGAGAGTGTGCATCAACTTATTGCAGACGACGATGTCGAGATCGTCTCGGTAGCCTTTGGTAACGAGGCATTGGAGTTGCTGCGCAAGCAGGTCTTCGACTGCATGATCATTGATCTCAAGCTGCCCGACATGCAGGGCAGCGAATTGCTGCAACGCATGTCGCATGAGGATATCCGCGCATTTCCACCAGTGATTGTCTACACAGGCCGCAACCTGAGCCGCGAGGAAGAAGCCGAGCTGCTCAAGTACTCACGCTCGATCATCATCAAGGGTGCCCGCTCACCGGAGCGCCTGCTGGACGAAGTCACCCTATTCCTGCACAAGGTGGAATCCGAACTTTCCAGCGAGCGCCAGCGCATGCTGCAAACGCTACGCAGCCGTGAACGTATTTTCGATGGTCGGCGCATTTTGCTGGTCGATGACGATGTACGCAATGTTTTCGCACTCACCAGTGCCCTGGAACAAAAAGGCATGTCGGTCGAAGTTGCACGCAATGGTATCGAGGCTATCGAGAAGCTTGACCAGGTGACCAATATCGACCTGGTGCTGATGGATGTGATGATGCCAGAGATGGATGGCCTGGAGGCCACACGCCGCATCCGCGCCGATGGCCGCTTCGAGCGCCTGCCCATCATCGCCATCACGGCCAAGGCCATGAAGGACGACCAGGAGCAATGCATCAAGGCCGGTATGAATGACTACCTTGCCAAGCCAATAGATTTATCGCGCCTGCATTCACTGCTACGCGTCTGGTTACCTGCGGGCATCCACTCGGCCCAGTGATCATGAGCAAGACACCGATCACCACCAAGGCAGACACTGAGCATCACCAACTCAGCACGCTTGATATTGAGCTGCGCCTGCTGCTGGAAGCCATCTACCTGCGATACAGCTATGATTTCCGTGATTATGCCGGCGCATCGCAAAAGCGCCGCGTGGTACAGGCCATACGCGCTTTCGATTGCCACTCGGTATCGGAATTGCAATCTCGCGTATTACATGAACCCGCCATGTTCATGCAATTGCTGCAATACCTCACCATCCCGGTGAGCGAAATGTTCCGTGACCCGGCTTACTTCGCCAAGCTGCGTACAGAAGTCCTACCTGTGCTCAGCACCTATCCCTCGCTCAAAATCTGGGTGGCAGGTTGCAGCACCGGGGAAGAAGTCTACTCGCTGGCCATCATGTTGAAAGAAGAGGGACTCCTCGACCGTTCGATCATCTACGCGACAGACATCAACCCGCAGTCTCTGGACAAGGCGAGGAAAGGCGTATTTCCGCTAGACCGCATGCAACTCTACACACGTAATTACCAGCAGGCAGGCGGGAAACGTGCATTTTCCGACTATTACACGGCGGCCTACCATGCCGCCCTGTTTGATCGCAGCCTCTGTGACAACGTGACCTTTGCCGATCATAGCCTGGCCACCGATAGCGTCTTCTCCGAAACCCACTTGATCTCCTGCCGCAATGTGTTGATTTACTTCAATCGCGGCTTACAGAACCGCGCCCTGGGCTTGTTCCACGACTCGCTATGCCATCGCGGCTTTCTCGGGCTGGGCAGCAAGGAGAGCATGGAGTTTTCCGATTACGGCCAACAGTTCGAGGCCATAGACAAGCGCGAACGGATATTCCGCAAACGATGAGCCAACATCCTCTTGATCATGCAGCACTGCGTGCTAGACCTCCGATTGACGCCATCATCGTCGGCGCATCAGCAGGTGGTGTAGAAGCCATGCTGTCCTTGTTCCGCCATTTGCCACCGCATTATCGCCTGCCCATCATTGCGGCACTGCATATGCAGGAAATGCGCGACAGCTTACTGGCTGACCTGTTCCAGCATTACGTTGCCTTCGAGGTAAAGGAAGCACAGGACAAGGAAACCATCCAGGGCAGCACTCTTTACTTTGCCTGCCCGGGCTATCATCTTTCGATTGAGCAATCGAGGCAGTTTTCACTGAGCTGCGAACCGCCACTACATTTCTCACGCCCCGCGATTGATTACCTGATGGAGTCGGCTGCCGATGCTTATGGCGAACACCTGGCCGGCATATTGCTCACAGGCGCCAACGAAGATGGTGCGGCAGGGCTACAGAAAATCCGGCAGGCAGGCGGCCTGACGATTGTGCAAGACCCTGCCGAGGCCGTGGCAGATACCATGCCCTTGTCTGCCATTAAGCTAGATCCGGGTCACTTGGTACTTGAGCTAGGAAAAATACAACAACTATTAATCGCCTTGGGAGAACAGCATGTCCACTGAGATTGAACATCTGCCCAGCAAACTGCTGATCGTTGATGACCTCGCAGAAAACCTGCAGGCACTAGAAGCGATTATTCGTGGGGAAAACCGCCTCATTTATCAGGCATCCTCTGGCGAAGCAGCCTTGTCCTTGATGCTGGAGCACGAGTTTGCCCTGGCAATTTTGGATGTACAAATGCCTGGGATGGATGGCTTCGAGCTGGCAGAACTCATGCGCGGAACCGCCAAGACGCGCCACATTCCGATTGTCTTCGTCACGGCAGCAGCCAGCGAGCTCAACTTTGCTTTCCGCGGTTATGAAACCGGGGCGGTAGATTTCCTCTATAAACCGCTGGAAGTCAACGCGGTGAAAAGCAAGGTCAATGTATTTGTCGACCTGCACCAGCAAAGGTTGGAAACACAACGCCAAGTCGCAGCCCTGGAATACAGCCGAAAACAGCAAGAAGCCCTGTTAAAGCAACTGCAAGTGACACAAGACGAGCTACAGCAATCCATCGCCATGCGTGACAGTTTCATGTCCATGGTAGCCCACGAGTTGCGTACCCCGCTCAATACCTTGTTTCTTGATGTGCAACTACGTACCCTGCAACTGGAACGTGGCAACCTGGCTGCTTTTGGCCAGCAAGAGCTAGTTCGCATGGTGGAACGGGACCGCAGGCAGATGAAAAGCATGATTCGCCTGATCGACGACATGCTCGATCTCACGCGTATCAACAGTGGCAAGCTATCCATTCGCCCTGTGCAACTAAATCTTGCAGAGCTGCTGGAGCGACTGGTCTCTGATTTAATGCCGCAGGCACAAGCGGCGGGGTACATCATGAACCTATCTATCCAAGACCGAGTAGCTGGGGAGTGGGACGCTTTTCGCCTGGAACAAATCATCGTCAACCTGCTAACCAACGCCATGCGCTACGGCAACAGCCAGCCCATTGATATCACCCTGCATCAAGACCATGACCATGCCATCATCGCCGTGCGCGACCGAGGTGTGGGCATTTCGGAACTAGACCAACAGCGCATCTTCTTAGCGTTCGAGCGCTGTGAAGGCAACCAGGTCAGCTCAGGCCTGGGGTTAGGCCTGTATATTGCCGGGCAATTGGCCGAAGCCCATCAGGGCAGGATTAGCGTCGACAGTGCACCAGGCGAAGGCTCCACGTTCACGTTGACACTGCCATTACGGATAACAGCGTAACAGGAGCAAAACAACAATAAAAAAAGAGCAGCGATCGCTGCTCTTTTTCCCATCACCTGGCCAAGAAGCCTAGTGCATAGATCAATGCTTGTCGAAGCGATCCAGCTCCATCACCTTGCTCCAGGCACTGACAAAGTCGTGGACGAATTTCTCCTTGGCATCGTCAAACGCATAGACTTCCGCCACTGCACGCAACTCCGAATTAGAACCGAACACCAGGTCTACCGGGGTTGCCGTCCACTTGAGCTTATCCGTGATGCGATCCCGCCCTTCATAAATTCCCTGGCCAGCAACGCCCTTGGACCACTTGGTCGACATGCTGAGCAAATTAACGAAGAAATCGTTGGTCAATGTACCGGGGTGCTCAGTAAATACGCCATTTTTCGAGCCTCCAGCATTGGCATCCAGCGCACGTAAACCACCTACCAGTACTGTCATTTCCGGCACGGTCAAAGTCAACAAATTGGCGCGGTCTATCAATGCCTCGGCAGGAGAGCGACGGTTATCCTTGCCATAGTAATTGCGGAACCCATCGGCCTTGGGCTCCAGTGCTGCGAATGACTTCACGTCAGTCTGCTCTTGTGCAGCATCCGTGCGACCAGGGGTGAAAGGCACATTGACACTATAGCCAGCATCTTTCGCTGCCTTTTCCACCGCCGCGGCACCACCCAGCACGATCAGGTCTGCCAGTGATACCTGCTTGCCACCGCTCTGGGCGTTGTTGAAATCCTTCTGGATAGTTTCCAGGCGTTTCAACACCTTGCCAACCTCGGTAGGATTATTCACCGCCCAATCCTTCTGCGGTGCCAGGCGCAAACGTCCGCCATTGGCACCACCACGCATATCAGTACCACGGAATGTCGCCGATGCAGCCCAGGCAGTCCTCACCAGCTCGGGCACAGTCAGGCCGGAAGCCAGTATCTTACCTTTCAGGCCAGCAATGTCGTTGCTATCAATGAGGGCATAATCCGCAGCGGGTACCGGGTCTTGCCATAACAGCACCTCAGACGGCACTTCACTACCGATATAGCGAGCACGTGGCCCTAGATCACGGTGCGTCAGCTTGAACCAGGCCTTGGCAAACGCCAGCTCGAACTCCTTGGGATTATCCAGAAAACGCTTGGAAATCTTGTGGTACTCCGGGTCGAGCTTCAATGCCAAATCGGTGGTAAACATGATGGGGGCATGGCGCTTGTCAGGCAGATGCGCATCAGGCACCAAGGTAGCGCCTTGTCCACCTTTTGGCACCCACTGAATTGCACCGGCTGGACTCTTGGTCTTTTCCCACTCGAAGGTATAAAGCCAGGTCAAATACTCATGTGTCCAGCGAGTAGGATTGGTAGACCAGGCACCTTCAAGGCCGCTAGTAATCGTGTCTTCCGCATTGCCCTTGCCACACTTGTTTTTCCAGCCAAAACCCTGCTCTTCAATGCCAGCAGCAGCGGGCTCAGCACCCACACACTTATGAGGATCAGCCGCACCATGCGCCTTGCCGAAGGTATGTCCACCAGCAATCAATGCCACGGTTTCCTCGTCATTCATCGCCATACGGCCAAAGGTCTCACGAATGTCCTTGGCAGCTGCCAACGGATCAGGGTTGCCATTCGGGCCTTCTGGGTTCACATAAATGAGGCCCATCTGTACTGCGGCCAGCGGATTTTCCAGCTTGCGCTGGCCGGTATAACGCTTATCACCCAGCCATTCCTTTTCTGGCCCCCAATAGATCATATCCGGCTCCCAGTCATCGGCGCGACCACCCGCGTAGCCAAAGGTCTTGAAACCCATCGATTCCAGGGCCACATTCCCTGCCAACACCATGAGATCGCCCCAGGAAATCTTGTTGCCGTATTTTTGCTTGACTGGCCAAAGCAAGCGTCTTGCCTTATCCAGGCTGACATTATCGGGCCAGCTATTGAGTGGCTCAAAACGCTGCTGGCCGCCACCTGCACCACCGCGACCATCGCCGACGCGATAAGTACCTGCACTATGCCAGGCCATGCGAATAAAAAACGGGCCATAGTGCCCGTAGTCAGCTGGCCACCATGGCTGTGATGTCTTCATTACCTGCTCGATATCCTGCTTCACCGCTTTGATATCAAGCGTCTTGAATTGCTCGGCATAATTGAATGCCTTGTCCATGGGGCTGGATTCTGCCGCATGCTGGCGCAAAGGCAGCAGGTCTAATTGCTCCGGCCACCAGAACTTGGGGGACTGTAATGCAGCTTCACCCGACACGGTTTGATACTGCTTGCCTGACTTATCTTCAGCCGCCTGAGCCTGGCTCGCCAACGTCGCAGCAGCCAATGCCAAGACCACTACCTTGGTATAGAAAATCGCACTCTCTTTCATTTCACCTTCTCCTCTGATTTTTTGTGGGTACTGGCTCCAGCCTATTCCCGCACTGGAGCCAGGAAATTCATGCATTAGTGCAGGATGCTCGATGCGAACAGGGCTAGGGACTTATCAACGTCCGGCTTGTCATTGCTGACAGCACTCGTCTGGCGCTCGCTCTTGCCCAGCAGGCTGTTGGCAAACTGTTGCAGGGATTGGTCGACATCGGGGCGCTGGTTGCTCACCGCCTCTGGCAGTGGTTTCCAGGTGCCAAGCAGGCTATTGGCGAAAGGGCGGATGGAATCAGCATGGGCGCTGGACATCGCGGAAGCCATCAAAATCATGGCGGCAAGTTGCGTAGTCTTTTTCATGATTATCTCCTTTAACAAATTCATGATTTAAGCGAAGCATTGAAACCCGGCAGTCCCTAGAATGGGCACTACCGCGTTTGTCAGCATTGAATGCTTTCACCGGAGATAACTGAAATTCATTTGCTCAATGACGCCATGGGCAATATCAATAAGGTAAAGAGGGGCTTCATGGTTACAATGCGCGAGAAACAACATGCAGCACGAACCAATGGCTTGGGGCAGGGAAACACCCAAGAGGTAAAGACATGAATTTGAGAGACTTGAACTACCTAATTGCAGTCGCCGACTGCAAAAACTTCAGCCAGGCGGCAAGCCAATGTGCTATCGGCCAACCTACATTGAGCGTGCAGATCAAGAAGCTTGAGGACTATCTTGATGTGCCCTTGTTCGTGCGCAACAAAAACCAAGTCGATATCACGGAGATTGGCGAACAAGTGGTTCAGGTTGCCCGCCGCATCGTCGCCGATGCAGAGCAAATCCGCATGATTGCGGCACAGGCACAGCTACCAACCTGCGGCAAGCTCTCACTTGGCGCATTTCCCTCCGTGGCCAGCTATGTGTTGCCGGAATATGTATTCCGCATCAAGCAACACTTTCCGGCGATGAAAATGCTGGTGATCGAGGAGAAAACCAATGCATTGATAGAGCTGTTGCTAAGCATGAAGCTGGATGCCGCCTTGCTGGCACTGCCGGTAAAACCGCAAGAGCTGGAAGCCAGCCCCTTGTTCGAGGACCCTTTTACCTTGGCGGTTGCCAGCGATCACGCCCTTGCCGATCACGACGAGGTTGATCTCAATGCGATCGATCAGGAAAACCTGCTTTTACTGGATGAAGGGCACTGTCTGCGCGACCAGGCACTGCAGATTTGCAATCCATCCCGATTCATCGAGGATGATTTTCGCGCCTCCAGCCTGGAAACCCTGCGCTTCATGGTCAAGAATGGCGTCGGGGTGACATTGATGCCGTCTGTGGCCATTCAGCCCGACGAAAGCGATATACGCTACATCAACATCCGCCAGAAACCCAGCCGTACCATTGCCCTGGTCTGGCATTGCCACCATCCCCGCCGCCGACTTTTGCAAGAGCTTGCCAGCCTCCTGGCCTACAAGCCAATTGCATAGGTACGCCATGCATAAGTAAGGCCACCTTATGCAACAAGTTCATCTCAACTTAACTCACCATGCTGCACACTTAAGACAACATCAAACCCTAGTCACAGGCCCTGTTTTAGCTCCCTCCCGCCCTGCCTAATCACGGTTCATCAAGCCTTGAACTTTCTGCTTGCCAGCACCTCTAAAAATAACACTATGGTAAGCAACCTAACAATTCTAATTCGTTAAATATTATGAGTTTTATTATCATTAACTGAATAATCGAGGGTAATCATATGCAACTTTTTAGAAAGCTTATCATTGCAGGAAGTCTAGGTGCTTTGCTGTCCACTGGCTTGGTGTTAACTACTGCCTATGCCGACCTGGATTTCCGCGGCACAATCTCGGGTGATCCGCTTGATTTCACGGGCGAAACGGAAACACCACAATTCAAGGAGTTCAAGAATACTGGCGTCAACCCGTACAACGGCGACCAGGAAGCCATGAATAAAGGCTATGTGATTTTTGCCACCGCCTGCTCAGGCTGTCATGGCCACCTTGCAGAAGGTAAGCTAGGCCCTGCACTCAGTGATGACTACTGGACCTATCCTGGCAACCGACAGGACAAAGGATTGTTTGAGACTATCTATGGTGGTGCCGATGGCCAGATGGGACCACAACAGGGCCTGCTTGAACCTGATGAAATACTGCATGTCATGAGTTGGGTGCGCGGCTGGCAAACCGAACCAGCAAAAACCAAGAAAGCCGTCGAGGCTTATGAAAAACGTAATAGTTAATCAAGCAACGTAAACACGCCACCGGCACACAACTAAGAATGCCGGTGGCATATGAGTTATAGAAACATCCCGCCTGAAGCCTCGATGCGTTGACCTGTGACCCAACCACTATCTTCCGACAATAGCAGAGCAACCAATGCACCAATATCATCTGGGAGCCCCACTCGCCCTAGAGCCGTCTGGTCAGCAACAAAGCGATTAATATCTGCATTGTCACGCACGGCACCTCCACCAAAATCTGTCTCGATTGCACCTGGAGCCAGCACATTGACACGGATTCCACGCGGACCAAGCTCCTTGGCGAGATAACGACTCAATGTTTCAATACCACCCTTCATTGCGGCATAAGCAGCATAGCCTGGCATGGTGAAGCGGGTAAGACCACTGGAGATATTCAGGATATGCCCTCCATCACACATCAAGGGTAACAACTTCTGCGTCAGGAAAAATACCCCCTTGAAATGTATATTCATCAAGCTATCAAACTGATGCTCGGTCGTCTCGGTAATCAGTTGATGTGTGCCGATACCAGCATTATTCACAAGAAAATCGAAATCCTGACGCTCCCATTGCTGCAAGGCCTGCTGCACACCACTGACAAACCCTGCAAAGCTGCTGCTATCACCCACATCAAGCTGCAACGCTACGGCTTTCGCTCCAAGCTGGCTGATTTCAGCCACGACCGCCTGGGCTTGTTCGATGCCACTGCGATAAGTAATGATGCTGTCCACGCCTTTGCGCGCAAGGTGCAAAGCCATGCTGCGGCCCAGACCACGATTTCCTCCAGTAATAATGGCAATCTTGCTCATGATGCATTCTCCTTAGGTCAATGTTGAATCAATCTGTGGCCAGTCTATTACTTGGATAAAAAATGATAAATCATCCAAAAATGATTAGACTGTTCATATAAATTGAACAAAATATATCCAAGCTACAGGAGCGTCAGGATTGGATAAATTGCATGCCATGACCGTTTTCACCCGAGTCGCCGAGTTATCCAGCTTTACCCAGGCGGCCAATAGCCTAGGTCTGCCCAAAGGCAGCATTTCGATGGCAGTACAAAACCTGGAAGCCCACCTGGGTACCCGGCTACTGCAACGCACAACGCGCAAAGTAGTGCTGACTCATGATGGACAAGTGTTTTACCAACGATGCAAAGATCTGCTGACAGACATGGATGAGCTGGAATCCATGTTCCAGCTTGATGAGAAAGGTATTCAGGGGCGCATCCGTATTGACGTTCCCCTGGCTGTTGCCCGCGAAGTGGTCATGCCTCACTTGCCTGACTTCCTGGCTCAACACCCAGGCATCAAGATAGAACTTAGCAGCACTGATCGACGGGTAGACGTGGTGGCAGAAGGTTTTGACTGCGTATTGCGCGTTGGCAATCTGGGCGACTCAGGCCTGGTAGCACGCTCAATGGGCGTACACAACACCATCAATTGTGCCAGTCCTATCTATGTGGAGAAATATGGCGCTCCCAGCACGCTGGATGATCTTAAACACCATTTCATGGTGCACTACGCACAGGTATTAGGGTCGGAGGATGCCTATTGGGAATACAGGCTAGGCGTCGAGATCAAGCGCATCAAGATGCCATCCATCATTACCGTCAACAATAGCGATGCGTATACCCAAGCGTGCCTGGCCGGGCTTGGCATTATTCAGGTACCACAAGCGGCGGCCAAGAAGCATCTTTCGCAAGGTAAGCTGGTGGAGTTACTTCCCGAATATCAAGCCGCTCCCATGCCTATCTCAATGCTGTATCCCAACCGTCAACACCAGCCACGCCGGGTTAAAGTGTTCATGGATTGGTTGGCCGAACGCCTACAAGACTACCTGGCTTGAATCAATTGCTGGCAAGACAGGAAGCCAGGTAGTTACGCCGAGTTTCTCCGTCCAGGTTCATTGCAGTAGCGCTAATTTGGCACTGCTTGCGTGCCTGGATGGCAGACGTATTGGTATAGGCCTGCGACACCACGCAATTGTTCAAATAGTGTTCGCGTACGTTGCCGTCCAGGTTCATGGCTGTGGCATTCACATGGCAAGCCTTCATGATCTGGAACTCGTCTTCTGCCACTGGCCTTGCCAAGGCAGGTAATGCAACAAACAGGGAAAGGAATAGGATAGACAAGGTTTTCATCGCGCTTTCTCCATCGTGTTGAACTCATATCACCAGCAAGTCTTGCGCTTGCCTCAACGGCATCTACTCTTGAGGAAGAGCGATACCTTGGAACGATATTACGCCATTTATGCTTGCCCGGCATCCTTGAATTTAGTACCGTAGGCCGCTCCTTTCAGCTTGAATTGAGATTGCATCATGCATGTTGTGCCCGATCCCATCACCCATCCTCACCCAGAATCGCTGCCTGCGGCATGGGCCGCTGTCATTCCTGAATTACAGCCGCTGTACAACAGCATTAGCGCGAACCTGGAAATGGAGGCAGATATACGCCCTAAACGTGGCCTGTGGTTCGAGGCCTTGCGGCAAGTTTCTCCATCCACGGCACGGGTAGTCTTGCTGGGGCAGGATCCATACCATGGCGAAGATCACGGCATACAGCAAGCCCATGGTTTGTCATTCTCGGTGCCAGACGGTGTGCGGCCACCACCATCATTGCGCAATATGCTGAAGGAGATGCAGTCAGACCTTGGACAAACCTTGGAAAGTGGCAACCTGATGCCGTGGGCAGAGCAAGGCATTTTATTGCTCAATGCCTCATTGACCACACGGGGTGGTGAGGCGGGCGCACACAGCAAGTTATGGCAGGCATTCACTCACGCATTGATCACCTACCTGGGCCAACGCGACACGCCGTTGGTATTCATTCTCTGGGGTAGCCACGCACAACAGTTCCGTGCATTGATCGCACCGCATCACCCCGTGATCAGTTCGGTACATCCTTCTCCGCTATCCGCCCATCGCGGCTTTTTCGGTAGCCAGCCATATTCAAAAGTGAACGCTGCCCTGCGTACATTGGGGCGAGCAGAGATTCACTGGGGCAAGTAAGCGGGCTGGATTTGCTGCGGCTCAGGGATGTTCGCGCGGACGCTCCAGCTGGGGTACGCGCCTAAGCTTGCTCATGTCATAACCATAGCTCTCGACCAAGCCACGTAGTTGTTGGTAATCCTGCTCACTGATGCTGGGAGTACGCGCCATGATCCAGACATAATCAAGTTTATCGCGCGTCACGATGGTGTTTGAATAATCATCGGCCACATGGCTGATCTTGTATTGCGCCTTGATCGGCCAGACAAACTGCATGCCCCATAAGGCATTGCCGCTACCTTCAATCACAAAGCCAGTCGGGTGGTATACCTTCATCGGGCCATGGATACCACCTTCATTGAAGGTAAATGTCGTGGCAATCGACCCATCAGGCTTGAGCGCATACGACTCAACGGCGTTATAGGATTGTTTCTCTATCCAGGTTGGGATATGGGCAATCACGTACCAACGTCCCATGAAACGCTCGATATCTACATGTGGAGCCAAAGGCAATGGCGTCTGTGTTGCACAGGCAGATAGCCCAAACATACTCATTAAGGCAGCCAACCAATGTTTACATGACATGATGAACTCCTTATTCGGCAATGAATGAACGCATCATCACCTCGCCTTGGGGGGCCAGGGGATGAAAGCACTAGTGCGGGAGATGTAATCGCGGTATTGCGGCCTGCGCTCATGAATGGTCTGCTCCAGCAATTTAACGCCGCTGACCCTGAGCAAGAGAAAAGTCATCATGAGCGGGCTGAATAGCGTCCACCATCCACCGGCCGCACAAGCCACCAAGTAGAATCCCCACCAAGTGATGGCCTCGCCAAAATAATTAGGGTGCCTAGACCAAGCCCATAAGCCACGATCAAGCACCTTGCCGCGATTAAGCGGGTCGCTCTTGAAACGATACAACTGCCAATCGGCAACCCCCTCATAAACGATCCCGATGACGCTTAACAGCAAGCCAGTAATATCCAGCCAATGCAGAGGTGCATCGCTTTGCACAGCAGCCACCAAAGGTACGGCAATCATCCAGGCTAGCAGCAGTTGCAGGCCAAACACGATATAGAGGCTTTTCAGCCAGAAATGGGGCGAGTTATTGGCGCGGATCTGTTGATAGCGATAATCCTCGGGTTTGCCCCAATTCCGAATGGTCAGGTAAGCCGCCAGCCTAGCCGCCCATAACACCACCACGATTAGCAACAGCACACTACGCTCGCTCAACACCTGGCCTTGTGCCACCCAGAATGCCGTGATGAGGAAGTAGATACTCCACATGCTATCGATGATATGCACATTGCGTTGGTAGAGGCTATACACCCAGCCGAGCAGACCAAAGATGGCAAGTGGCCATAGCGCCTGCCACCATAGCTGCCAGAATAAGGGATCAAGCGGCACGCGCCATCTCCTTGTCATGGAAACCATCATATCGACGGGCAAGATACACTGCGGCAGGCATGGCAAGGCTCCAGTTAATCGCAATCCCGATCAGACTCCAATCCTGGTGTAAATGGATAGCCCCCAGTTTTTCACCGGCCTGATAGGCCAGCACTGAACCCAACGCACCCAAGATTACCGAGAGCCAGTAGTGCGATTTGAGCCAGCGCAAGCTGACATTCAATGTTGTCGTGAACAATACCCACAGGCACCACATCCACGGTGGCAACCACTGGGCAGGCCAGGCGCTAGCGGGGAAAGAGAGCAAATGCAGGGACAGCAGCAATTGATCAAGCAATATGCCTAACAGGGGAAGCAGAATGAGCAATTTCAATTCCTGCCGCCAAGCAAACGCCTGGTAAAGATGCCAAGCTACTACAGGCACAGTGACTAGCAGGCCAAGCCATGGCATGTGATTCGCCGCACCATAGACACAAGCCAGCCACCCTAGCTGGAAAAACACGAAATTCAGGATAAGTGGGCGAGGTGCCATCTCAATCCTGGCGCTCGAACAGGTAATGGCTGACCCACCATTCCTGCCCATCGTTGTAGCCAAACAACTCTGCGCACGACATGTAGAAAATCCGCCAGCGGTTGAACCAGCGCTGTGCATCTGCGCCATAAGTATCGCGGAACACTTGCATGATAGGCGCGCTATTGGCATCCATCTTCTCCAGCCATGCATTCGCCGTCTTCTCGTAATGATCGCCACTCCAGCGCCATTGGCGCAATAGCCTGAGGTGCTGCTGAAAGTGCAATGGCAGGGCATCGCTAGGCATCATGCCTCCGGAGAAAAACAGCTCGCTCATCCAGTCGTCATTGCCCTGCGCCACGAAAGCATACGGCGTGAGACGGTGCACGAAGATGTGCATAAAGAAACGCCCCTGCGGCTTGAGCCAACCAGCGAGGCGTTCGAACAGCACCTGGTAGTTGCGCATATGCTCGAACATCTCCACGGAAACAATACGGTCATACTGCTGTTCTGCCATGAAAGCATTCATGTCGGCAGTGATGACAGTGACATTGTTCAAGCCACGCTGCCGCGCCGTGCTCTGGATGAAATTACGTTGGGAATGGGAGTTAGATACTGCAGTGATACGACTGCCTGGATAACGGTGAGCCATATAGAGCGTCAGTGAACCCCAGCCACACCCCAACTCAAGAATATCCTGCCCATCGGCAATCCCGGCATGGGCAACAGTAGCAGACAACGCCGCCTCCTCAGCACCATTCAAGCTATCCATACCTTCTGGCCAATAGCAGCAACTGTATTTCAGTTGCTGTCCCAGGCTCATGCGGAAGAAATCACTAGGAAGCTCATAGTGTTGTTCGTTGGCAAGCTCAGGCACCAGAGCCACCGGTGATTGACGCATCTGCTGCAAGAAGTCATCTTGCAGCTCGGCACTCGTAGCGACATCGTGCGAACTGACTTCCTGCAACCTGGCCTTGAGTAAATGCCGGATGCCAGCCCGGATAAGGCTGTCCGGCATATGGCCCTGCTCAGAAAGCCCAATGGCGTACTTGATTAACTGCATGATGTTGCTCCTCCATGAAAGGATACAAGCCAGCTAAGCGCGTGGCTGCAATCCCCCAAAACAAGTCGTCACGATGGCCTCCACGATCTCATCGTCCGTGAAAGCGCCACCCATCTTGAGAAAATCGATCACAGGGTCACAAGGCCGCGCATAAATGGTGTACAACACCACCTCTCCCGGCAACGATGGATTGATCTGGCCCAGTGCCTGGGCCGCGATAATCCAGCCACCCAGTATCTCGGTCAGCGCTTCCAGCTTACGCACGTATGGATCATGGCGTGTCATGAACTCATGAATGCTGGAACGCGTTGAAGGCAGGGTGGGCATACGGCCAGCCAAATGCTCCCGCACGCTCCACGCCACCAGCGCTTGCAAGTTATCAAGCGGCTTGTCCTCTTGAGCTTGCTGCTCTATCACCTGCAAGGTGCGCTCAACCAAGCGCGTCATAGTGGCAGCGGCCAACAACTCCTTGGAATCGAAATGCTTGTAAAGGCTGGCTTTGGATATACCTACCTCCTGCGCAATCTCGTCCATCGTCATCAAATCAAATCCCTTGCGCGCAAGGAAGCTATCCACTGCATCCAGGATAGCGCTCTCTCGCAAGGCAAACTGCCGCTCTTTCAAACTTGGTTTCACACTTTGGCTCATACTGGGTTCCTGCTATTTTTACCCATTATAAACCAACAAGTCACTTTGTAAACTGATTAGTTTCTATTTTAAACTTTTGTGTTATATTTACTACCAATTGGTATATCAGGGCTACGCATGCAAGCAATCAAGGACTTCCTCACCAGCCAGATGGGCAATGACAGCCCCGATTGGCAGCAGCAAGGATCCGGCCTCCTGACTTGGAGTGTATTCTCTATTTACCGTGCCACCCTGTGGACGGCAGGTACTTTAGAACTACATGAAAATCAGCCTGGCAATACTGCCTTTGCCCTGCAATTCGAGTATCTGCGCAATGTAAGTGCTGACTACATCATTGACGCCAGCCAAAGAGAGATGTTGCGCATTGCTTCAGCCGCTGACACAGCCATTGCGCAATGGACAGATCAATTACGTACCATCATCCCAGATGCAGGACGCGGCGACCTGCTGTGGATATTGTTTCTGCCAGAACAGCAGGAAGTACGCTTTTATAATGACGAACAACTGCTAGGCAGCATGGTCAGCAGCGGATTTCCACGAGCTTTTGCAGATATCTGGTTCCACCAGCAATGCCACAGCCCACGATTGCGCAATCAATTATTGGGAGAGGCGTAATGACACCAAGGCATCGCATTGCCGTTGTCGGCTCAGGTATTTCTGGGCTGGCTGCCGCCTGGCTACTGGCAAAAAAGCACGATGTCACTTTATTTGAAGCCAATCACTACTTTGGCGGCCATAGCAATACGGTAGATGTCAGGCTGGATGGCATCACCGCGCCAGTGGATACCGGATTCCTCGTGCACAATGACCTGACTTATCCCAACTTGGTCGCCCTGTTCCAGCACCTAGGCGTGCGCACCCATGAAAGTCAGATGACGTTCTCTGTTGCAGTTGAGGCTGCAGGGTTGGAATGGGCAGGCACCAATCTGGATAGCGTATTCTGCCAACGCCGCAACCTACTGCGACCACAATTCTGGTGGATGCTCATGGATATCCTGCGCTTCAACCGCCAAGCGCAGCATTATCTCAACACCATCCCTGATGAGCATTACACGCTGGGCAATCTGCTTGATCAACATGGATATGGCAACACCATGCGCGAGTGGTATCTTCTACCCATGGCAGCGGCGATCTGGTCATGCTCCACCGCATCAATGCTGGAGTTTCCCGCAGCAACCTTTTTGCGCTTCTGCCTCAACCATCGCTTGTTGCAAATCAATGAACGCCCTGCCTGGAAAACCGTCATGCATGGCTCACGGGAATATGTAAACAAGATGCTCAGCAGCATTCCGGATGCCCGGCTTAACTGCCCGATCACTGCTATCCAGCGTAGTACAGATCATGTCGCCATCCATAGTAAGCACGGGGTAGAGTACTTTGACCATGTCATCCTGGCATGCCATGCCCCCACCAGCTTGAGCCTACTGGATTGTGACGCAGAGGAGCGCCGAGTATTGAGCGCATTCCATACCCAACCCAACCTGGCGGTATTACATACGGATGCAGCATTGCTTCCCACCAATCAAAAAGCATGGGCCGCCTGGAACTACAACATGCCCATCCATAGCAGGCCGCAATACCCTGTCACTGTGAGCTACCTACTGAATCATTTACAGCCATTGCCCTGGCACCAGCCCGTGATTGTCACGCTGAATCCGCATACCGATATACGCCACGACAAAGTACTGGCGCAATTTGAATATGCGCATCCGCTGATGGATGCCACGGCCATCGCCGCCCAGAAAAATCTGCCAGATATACAGGGCCGCAACCGCGCCTGGTTCTGTGGTGCCTGGAGTGGTTATGGTTTTCATGAGGATGGCCTGAAATCAGCACTGCGAGTAGCACAGGCACTGGGTGTAGAAGCACCATGGAAAGCGGTTTATGACTGAGATAACCAACATGGAGCTGGGATTAGGCAAGGTGATACACACACGCACCCGTCCCTTGCCCCACCATTTTGTTTATCCGGTGTTCTGCTTACGCATTCCATTGCGTCAACTGGCCAATTTGCGCGCACGACAAAGCGGGGTATTTGCCGTCAATCGCTGGCGCCTGTTAAGTTTCCACGAGCGTGACCATGGTGACCGCCAAGGCGATTTGATAGGCTGGCTTGAGTGTCAGCTTACAAGTGCAGGAATGGCAATGCCTACTGGCGAAATCTGGTTACAAGCCATGCCTAGGGTACTGGGTTACGTCTTCAATCCAGTGAGTTTCTGGTATCTGCATGATGAAGACGGTACCCTGCGTGCCATCCTGGCAGAAGTCAATAACACATTTGGTGAGCACCATCAGTACTTACTTGTCGCGGAAGATAACAGTCCAATTGTGGCTGATACTGTGCTCGAATGCCGCAAGGCCTTTCATGTCTCGCCATTCTGCAATGTAAGCGGACACTATCAATTCAAGTATTCCGTATCAGGCCACCGCCACCACATGGCAATCAATTACTTTGATCATGACTCCACGCACACCCCGTTAATTGCCACCTCGATTAATTGCCATGTTGGCCCGGCCACCACACGCGCAATGTTCTCGGCTTTTTGCCAGATGCCACTCATGACGCTGGGTGTGGTATTCCGCATTCATTGGCAAGCATTACGCCTGTGGCTGAAGAAAACACCCTTCCACTCCAAACCAACAGTGCCTGAACAATCACTGACCTATAACCAAAGGAAACATGGCAATGAAAAGCAAGTCTAATCGCGCCCTGTCCCTACAACCTGTCACCAAACTTCCACTGCCAGGGCAGATGTTTTTCAGCATGCTGGATAAGCTGAAACAGGGCATGCTGAATGTCACCACACCGGATGGCTTGGTCCGCAGCTTTGGTCAAACATCCAGTGACGTCAATGCGCAACTACATATCCATGATTGGCAGGCAACCCACCTGATTCTGGTGCAGGGCGATATTGGCTTTGCCGAAAGCGTGCGCCGAGGCTGGGTAAGCAGCCCGGATCTACTGGCATTGTTCCGCCTGGCTATCCACAACCAGCAAGTGCTGGAACAAGCCATTCATGGCAAATGGTGGGCCTTGCTGGTGCGTCGGTTGTCACATCTCTGGCTGCACGCCAACAGTCGCTCTGGAAGTAAACGTAATATCCATGCGCATTACGACCTGGGTAATGATTTTTACCAGCAGTGGCTGGATCCCAGCATGACTTATTCCGCAGCATGGTTTGGCAAGCAACGGGAACAATCCCTGGAACAAGCACAGCATGCCAAATACCAGCGTATTCTGGATGAACTGGATGCGCAGCCAGGCCAGCATATCCTTGAAATTGGCTGTGGTTGGGGCGGCTTCGCAGAATATGCAGCTCAGCGTGGTTTCAAGGTGGATGGGATTACCCTCTCGCCTGCACAACTGGCATTTGCAGAACAACGCATACACAAACAAGGGCTGGATGCCCTGGTCACCCTCTGCTTGCAGGATTACCGTGATCTTGACGGGCAATATGACCATATTGTTTCGATTGAAATGCTGGAAGCCGTAGGTGAGACTCACTGGCAGACGTATTTTTCCATCCTGCAACAGTGCCTAAAGCCAGGTGGCAAAGTCGTAATTCAGTGTATTGATATTGCAGATCGCTATTTTCCGCACTATCGCAGCAGCACTGACTTCATCCAGCAATTTATTTTCCCGGGCGGCATGCTGCCCTGCCCCTCCAGCCTGTATACCCATGCCCAAAGAGCTGGGCTCAAGGTCAAGAGACTACAGTCCTTCGGCCAGGATTATGCCCACACCCTGCATCTGTGGCACCAGCGCTTCATGTCACAACTGAGTGCCATCCGCGCGCAAGGTTTTGACGATGCCTTCATTCGTCTATGGGAAATGTACCTCAAGTATTGCGAGGCTGGCTTCATTGAACAACGTACCGACGTCAAACTCTGGACATTGCATCGGTACTGATAAAGGAGGCTCACATGCGCATTTTGATCATCGGCTGGTTGCTGCTCGCCAGCATAGCCTGGGCAAAGGATACAGCGCCCACCTATCTTGAGCCAGATTTGCCGCAAGTAGCATTAGTGGGCAAGGGCGTATTGCGTTGGTTCGGCATCAAAGTTTATGAAGCTAGATTATGGGCAGAGCGTGGTCAATATACAGCAGACAAACCATATGCCCTGGAGCTGATCTACGGTCACACCTTTACTGCCGAGGAGCTGGCCAAGGAAGGTGCCAAGCAAATGCGCAAACAAGGGGTAGAGGAAGACAAGATTGCTCGCTGGACGCCGGTCATGCAGAGCGCTTTCACCGACGTCAAAGCAGGTGACAGCCTAACTGCCTTGTTACTACCGGATCAAAGCCTGCGTTTCTTCAGCAATGGCGAAGTGACCTCCACGATTAATGATGCCGAGTTCAGCCGCCGCTTTCTGGATATCTGGCTAGGGACCAGGACCACTGAACCTAAGCTACGGCTGAAACTCATCGGCCAACCCTGAGTTATCTCCTGGACAACAAATCTATCGCTGTCAGGATGACATAAGTCGTGGGATCGTACACGACGTTATAACCTTGATAGTAGCCAATCACATACCCCGGTGGAGGAGGTGGCAAGGTGCGTAACACATGCACGGGCACAGGCGTGATATAAGGCCGGTAAGCTGGCATGACGACATAGCCGGGCCTGAAGTCTGGCCTGCGACCCCAGTGCGCATTGCGGAAGCTGCGTTGGTACTGGTTATACAACCTCATCCTATCCTGGTCACGAAACTGGTAATACACATTTTGCTGGACCATGACTGGATGTCCGCCGCGATCCCAGCCCTTACCGCCACGCGGGCCACGTTCAGCATGGCCTCGCTCCTGGCCCTTATCCCAGCGATGTTCATGACGTGGGCCCCGATCAGGCCTATCGTCGGGGTGCGCATATGCCACGCCTTGGGCAAGAGCGGTCGACAACATAACCACAGCCAGCGCTGACCATACCTTGTTCTTGTTTGAATCCTTCATGATGTCCTCCTGATACCGCAGTATCGCAATGCTATTAATCCCCGATACCTGCAAACTACTTGATTCACGATGATTGTTATTGTTGGTAATAATCTGGCGGCACGCCAGCGGATAGCGGCTCACCACGATATCCAGGAGGCGGTGGTGGAGGCGGCACACTACGACGTACTGGCTCTGTTTGCTGGCGCATCTGCGCAAGGTTACCCGACACTGCCACCTTGTGCCCCTTGGCATACATACATTGCGTATAAGCATTGTCATAACGCTGTTGCGCAGTATCGTAAGAATCAGCCGCCATGCCGGCTCCTGCCATGGTGCCAAACAACAGGCCAGAGCCAGCACCCACAGCGGCACCTTCATGCCCACCTACTGCAGCGCCAAGCAAGCCTCCGACCACAGTACCCACAGCAGCACTGGTCACAGCGCTATCCTTCGCCGCGGCTTTTGCCGAGCCGCTCTGCTCCAACCCAAACTGCCGGCATACACTATCGTCATAACGAAACTGGTCAAAACTCTTGGTACTGCCCGGCAACGCCATGCGACTTGGGCCATCCGGCGGTACACTGGCGCAGGCACTCAATAGCAGTACTGGGAGCCATACAGCAAGGCGTTTCATGATCATTCCTTCCATTACCGTGCAGGTTGCGGAGCAACCTTCTGCCAGCCAGCAGGGCACTCTTTCACATAAGGGTAATATCCCTCAGGCTGCTTGCAGTAATACCAATACCCATTATCAGCCACCTCTGGCACTGCGCTTGGCTGCGGCGTCTGCTCAACATACACAGGCGGTGCAACAGGTGCAGGCGTCACCACCACGGGTGGATAATAGGGATAGATTGGCGGCGGGACGACATAGTACGGACGGGGATAATATGGCCCCCAGCCTGGGCCATAAAAGCCAGGACTGAAATAGAAACCAACATTGGGACCTCCATGGCGGTGGCCTCCATGCCAAGGATCAGCCTGAACACCTGCACTCAGCAGCAAGCTACCAGCCAGCGTTAAAAGCGTCATCAACCGTTTTGACATTACCACCATACACCTCAATTCATCCCTTACCTGGAAAGTAACGGTAAGACTGGCAAGGATGAGCCTAAGTTTGTAGGATTAATGTAAAGTTTGGTAATTCCGGGTAAACGCGCGGCACAAGCTATCCAGGTTCTATAGATGATCGAAACGGCCACTCATCTCCTTTGAACTCGCAAGCATTCCAACTGCACGCTATGCTGAATCCAAGTCCCTTGTCACAGACCTGCAACAAAGTTGCTTTTTTAATCCTCATTACGCTAGAATCATCCTGTCATACCAATCTGCAACTGTGATGCACATCATCCGTTTCTCCATCCTAAAACTCGTCAACTGGGACAAATTCGGCAACTTTGTCTCCATGCTGTGCCTGATTCACTGTACCGTGCTGCCGTTGCTGGCCATGGTATTGCCGCTTTCCGTGTTTCTGGATGAGAGCGTGCATGTATGGCTGTTCATCGCCTTACTACCTGCTGCTATTTTTGGTGCATGGTCAGGTTGGCGTCATCATGGTGATGGCAAGCCCAGCCTATTGCTCGCCGCAGGCCTTGCCCTGGTGGGTAGCGCAGCCTTTCTGCCAATGAGCACGACAGCCGAAATTGCCGTGACGATACCGGGCAGTCTGCTATTGATTGCCGGCCACACTCTCAATCGCCGCCTTAACCTCATCTCCCATATTGCTGGCACCAGCCCAGCCAATCCATAACAGCCTTAATAAATTCCATATTTCCCGGAACTTTGGCTTTGTAGGTTCCTCCATAAAGGTCTATAGTCTTGGCTGGGAGCTGTTTTACCGAGCTGTATAGGCTCGTGCGCTGTTGTAGCTCTCGTTTCTATCCACCCTACTTAACAAGAAGCAATCATTATGAGTACAAATACTGCAGATATTGGCCTCATTGGTTTAGCAGTCATGGGGCAGAACCTAGCACTTAACATCGCAGATCACGGCTATACGATCTCCGTCTACAACCGCGACCCGGAAAAAACGCGCAAATTCACCGCACATTGCAAGGAAAACGAGCCCTCCGCCGCCAAGCTGAAAGGCTTTGAAGACCTCGCCACCTTTGTATTGAGCATCAAACGCCCACGCAAAATCGTGCTGTTGGTCAAGGCAGGCAGCGCCACCGATGTCACCATCAACGCTCTCATTCCTTTCCTGGAAGAGGGCGACATCATCATCGATGGTGGCAATGCGCTCTGGACTGACACCATTCGCCGCGAGAAGGAACTCAAGGCGAAAGGCCTGGAATTCATTGGTTCAGGCGTATCAGGTGGTGAAACAGGTGCACGCTTTGGCCCATCCCTCATGCCCAGCGGTACACGCAAGGCATGGTCATCGCTCGAACCGATTTGGCGCGACATTGCTGCCAAGGTAGATCCACGCACCGGCAAGCCAATTGAAGGCGCTGAGCCCGGCAAGCCCGTGCAAGGCGGCTTCTCCTGTGCCGAATATATCGGCCCTGATGGCGCTGGGCACTATGTCAAGATGGTGCACAACGGCATCGAATATATCGACATGCAGTTGATCTGCGAAGCCTACTGGCTGATGAAGAACCTGCTTGGCATGCGTGCAGACGAGATCGGCAAGGTATTCGAGGAATGGAACAAGGGCGAACTGTCGAGCTTCCTGATCGAAATCACCGGCGACATCCTGCAACAAAAAGACCCCTCTGGTGACGGCTTCCTCGTAGACAAGATCATGGATGCCGCAGGCCAAAAAGGTACAGGTCAATGGACTGCCGCCAACGCACTGGAACTGGGCTCACCGGCCAACGCAATCGCCGCCGCCGTGTTTGCGCGTGCCCTTTCTACCGTCAAGGATGAACGTGTGGAAGCCAGCACCATCCTCAAGGGCCCCACCATCAAACTGGAAGCCGACCGCGAAAAGCTGATCGAGGCGATCCGCAATGCGTTGTATTGCTCCAAGATCTGCGCTTACGCTCAAGGTTTCCAGCTCATGGACAAAGCTCAGGTTGCTTACAACTGGAAGCTCAACTTCGGTGAGATCGCACAAATCTGGCGTGGCGGTTGCATCATCCGCGCCCGCTTCCTGCAAAAAATCACCGATGCTTATGCGCTTGATTCACGCCTCAAGAACCTGATGCTAGACCCTTACTTCACCGAAGCACTGGATGAAGGCCAGGAAAGCTGGCGCGAAGTGGTTTCACTGGCGGTGCGTAACGGCATCCCGGCGCAGGCATTCTGCGCAGCGTTGTCCTACTATGACGGCTACCGTAGCGCAACACTGCCTGCCAACCTGTTGCAGGCACAACGCGATTACTTTGGTGCCCACACCTACGAACGCACAGACCAGCCACGCGGCCAGTTCTTCCATACCGACTGGCCGGAACCGGATCGTCCGCAGCTCAAGGTATAAGCACGTAGATAAGCGAGGGAGTCTTTACTCCCCGCCTTGCAAGGTTGCGGCAATCGCTCGCAGCTCCGCCTTTGGGTCGGCATACTCCTCATACTCATGCGGGGTACGTCGATACCAATAGCGGCTATTCCACTCATCTCCCTCGATTTTGTGCAGCACAGCGTGTATCCAGTGTGCCATCACCTCATCCGATGCTTGCGCAATCTCATGCGCCCCATTCCAATCGTCATGCAATGCAAGCTCAACGGCCTGCTGCAATGATCGCGGCATCACATTACCTCCTGGTTTTTACATCCGTTAATTCATGTAAATTTTGCAGACTGGTATTTAGCACCCTGCAAAATTTACATGAATTAACATTGTCAAACACATCAATAGAATATAACCCACTGATTTACATAGTCACAAAACTGCACAAAAGATCACATACATCTTGGCATTAGAATTGCGACAGATACATGACTTTCATGACGTCATGTATCCGATGCGCAGCCTAAATACTTCCACCCGCTTGATTTACTTCTATCTGCTTAGCTATTTTCCCGTCGCATGGCTTGCCTCAGATAGCATTCAGTTACAAGAAGCATGGCAAGCAGGCCTCACCAGCTTTGCCCTTGTTGCGGCAAGCTGGCTCTCGTATAGCGCTTATTATCTACTTCCCTCCGCGCTGTTAACCTGGCTTGTCTATCGGTTATTACGCAAGCATACCTGGCCTGCCTACGTCACGGGCGTGCTCACCACCAGCGTCACCACCTTGCTACTGTATGCCAATGCCAAGCTCTATACGCTGTATGGCACCTTCATCAATGGCTTCATTATCAACCTGGTGACAACGCCAGGCGGTATCGATTCGCTGGGCGGCAGTGCAGAATCCAGCCTGGGTTTCGGGTTGATTGCTGCCGGATTCGTTATCCTGCAACTCGCCTTGTTGTTTCTGGCTCATCTTCTAGGCAAGCAACGCCGGACAACCAAGGCCCCTTCCCTGAAATGGGCCATCACACTCTTGCTGTTGGCAACTGTAGGCGTCCACCTAGGGTATGCAGCACAAGATGCCATGGGCAAGACCGCCACGACAGAGCTGGCCGAGCAAGTGCCTTTCTTCCAGACTGTCACCGCCAAGGGCCTGTTCAAGCACCTGGGGATGAATATTGCTGAACGGCCTAAACTGCGCATTGATGGTCGACTGAATTACCCTTTAAATCCCTTGTCCATCAAGGCTCCCGCCAAGCCGTACAACATCCTCTGGCTCACGGCAGAATCCTGGCGCGCGGACATGCTTAACCCCGAAGTCATGCCGCGTACCTGGGAATTCGCACAGCGAGCACAACGCTACACTCACAACTACAGCGGCGGCAACGGCACGCGCATGGGCGTGTTCAGCATGTTCACCGGGCTACCGGGTAATTATTGGTTCCCCTTCCTGCGCGATCAGCGCGGCGCCGCCATCATTGATGTATTGCAGCAACAAGGCTATGACATGAGCCTCTATACCAGCGCCATGTTCAGCTACCCGGAGTTTGATCGCACTATCTTCAGCCATGTGCCCGTTGAACATATGCAAGCCCTACAAAAAAACGGCAAGCCAGGCTGGATGAACGACAGGCAGAACGTCAACGACCTGCTGCACTTCATCGGCAGTCATGACCAATCCAAGCCGTTTTTTAGTTTCATGTTTTTCGAGTCACCGCATGCCCGCTATTACTTTCCTGAAGAAAGCGTCATTCGTCGCCCATACAAGGATGACATCAACTATGCCACGCTGAGCCGGGAAGCACTGATGCATGACATCGAGCCGATCAAGAACCGCTACATCAACGCCGTGCATCATCTCGACAGCCAGTTTGGCCGCATTTTTGATTACCTAGAACAGCACCAGTTGCTTGATCACACCATTGTCATACTGGTCGGGGATCATGGCGAGGAGTTCATGGAGCGCGGCTATTGGGGCCACAATTCCACCTTCGTCAACGAGCAAGTGCGCACCCCGTTGGTGCTTTGGCTACCCGATGTGCCAGCAGGTGTTCACGACAAGCTTACGAGCCATATGGACATCGTGCCCACCCTGATGCCTTATCTTGGCGTGGAAAACCCGGTGGCTGACTATGCACTGGGTCACGATCTCTTGCACGGTCCAGAACGGCAGTACGCGTATATTTCCGACTGGAGCCGGATCGCTTATGTCGACAAGGCCATCAAGCTCTCCATGAATGTCAGTGGGTATGCCAGGAGCAAGATCAGCAGTGCCAACGACGAGGCACTCAATCCTGCCGGTAACGCGGAGGCGCAAAAACAACAGGTCAACATCATGCTGCAAATCATGCATGACCTGACGCGCTTCCTGGATAAAACATCATGAAGTCAGGAGCATCACCATGCAGTTTTTCAGTCAATCTCTGCTACGCATCGCCAACGCGCTGGCACTAGGCGTCATCTATATTCAGCATATGATCATGGATATCGCGGAAAAGCTTTTTTAGTCAACAATTGTCATCGCTACTTTTCCGCTCACTACACAAGCCGAAATTCGCAGTAAGATAAGCAGGTAATCCCCAACGCCAGCCTTTGGCGCAATCACCCCCACGAGGAGAATCTTGCAATGAAACTGCTAATGAGCACCCTGTTGTTATCTATTCTCTGTATCAGCACTGCCCAGGCCAACCCACAGCAGGAGAAGATGAAATCCTGCAATACCGAGGCAGCCTCCAAAAACCTGAGCGGTGATGCGCGCAAGGACTTCATGAAATCATGCTTATCCGCCACTGCCGATACCCCCGCCAATAGCCAGCAGGAACGCATGAAATCATGCAACGCCTCAGCAGGCGAAAAAAGCCTCAAGGGCGACGAGCGCAAGGCATTCATGAAGAACTGCCTTTCCGGCGCACCTGAAGCCGCAGGCAATACCCAGCAACAAAAAATGAAAAGCTGTAATGCCGAAGCAGGCAAAAAGAGCCTGACAGGTGATGCCCGCAAAACCTTCATGAAAAGTTGCCTCTCCGCCAACTAAGCCCTCCTGAAGCCAGCCCACTGCCCACTTGCGGGGCTGGCTTGCCAACACTTCACCCACACATCTGCTGCATAGCCCTGCCGGAATCGCCTCCGGCGCGATAGAATATAGGCAGTTCATTGATAATTATTTTTGTGGGAGGAGCCACGCAATGCTGATTCAAAGCCATATCGTCGACCTAGAAACCCCAACCGGCACCATGCGCACCTATGTGCACCGCCCTGCCGGCGAAGGCCGTTTCCCTGTGATCCTGTTCTATTCAGAGATTTTCCAGCAAACCGGCCCTATCGAACGTGCTGCCAAGATCATCGCTGGCCACGGCTATGCCGTGCTGGTACCCGAAGTGTTCCACGAACTCAACCCGATTGGCACCGTGCTTGCCTATGACGACGCCGGCCGCGACAAGGGCAATGCCGACAAATCTGCCAAGGATGTGCAAGGCTACGACAGCGACAACCGCGCTATGATCGAATGGGTACAAACCCAGCCATGGTTCAACGGCAACATCGGTGCCGCAGGTTTCTGTATTGGTGGCCATCTTGCATTCCGTGCCGCCCTGCAACCAGAAGTAAAGGCCACCGCCTGCTTCTACGCTACCGACCTTCATACCCAAGTTATCCCCAACAAGCCCGGCCAGCACAGCATGGAACGCCTGGCCGACATCAAGGGCGAACTGCTCATGATCTGGGGCAAGCAGGACAACCATATCCCGACAGCAGGCCGCGTGCAGGTTTACCAACAATTGACGGACGCAGGCCTCAGCTTCACCTGGCACGAGTTCAATGGCCAGCACGCCTTCATGCGCGACGAAGGCGAGCGCTATGATCCACAGCTCGCCGCCACAGGCTACCAGCTAGCCTTGCAGCTGTTCAGCAATACGCTGTAAGCACTTCAAAAAACCACAGGCAACTGTGGTTTTTTTATTTCCAGCATCATCCAAGCTTATAACCACTATCTCGCAGCAAAAGGAAAAGTATTGATTAACTAACTGACACAAGGGGAGCAACCATGAAAAGAATCGCGATTTTCGCCGATGGCACCTGGAATTCGCCCGAGCAATCCCAGCCCACCAATGTGCTGCACATGGCGCAAGCCGTCAGACCGAATACGGGAGGGATTGAGCAGGTAGCGTTTTACGACTGGGGCATAGGCTCGGATGGGAACAAGATCACCGCGGGCATCACCGGCGCTGGTATCGACAAGAACATCACGGATTGCTACCGCTTCCTCGTGCACAACTACGATCCCGGTGATCAGTTGTATTTCTTCGGCTTCAGCCGCGGTGCTTACACCGTGCGCTCGCTAGCAGGCTTTATCCGCAACAGCGGCTTGCTGAAGCGGGAACATGCAGGCCGTATCAGCGAGGCCTATAAGCTCTATCGCAAACGCTCCCGCAGCAGTGGCCCCAATGCCCCCGAAGCTACGGCATTCCGCCAGGCCTATGCTGTCGCTGATATTACCTACATTGAGTTTGTTGGCGCCTGGGATACGGTAGGGGCGCTTGGCATCCCCATCCCCTTCTGGGGCACATTGGGCGAACGTGAATTCCTGTTCCATGATACCGAGCCCAGCAAGATCATCCTGCATGCGCGTCATGCCGTATCGATTGATGAAAATCGCCAGGATTTCGAGCCTACCTTGTGGAGCGAAAAACCTGGGCTGGACTTAAAGCAAGTGTGGTTTGCCGGGGTACATTCCGATATTGGCGGCGGCTACCCCCAGCCCGGTTTAAGCTACTGTGCGGCACAGTGGATGATAGGCGAAGCAGAACAAACCGGCTTAATTTTTGAACCTCATCTCAAGAATGCCATCCAACCTGATGCACATGACCAGCAACACAATGAGCGCAAAGGCATTTACCTGGCCCGTGAAGAGCATGTCCGTACCATCTCTGGGCCAATACACAAGTCGGTCAAGCAACGCTGGGAAGCCAACACAGACAACTACCGTAGCAAGAGCAAGGCGCTTGCTCGACTGCTCAATGAAGTTGGTAACGACTGGAGCACGCTCATCGTCGTCTGATAGCCCGCCTGCCGCTTGTCATCCCGCCTTGCGCTCCCTGAGAGCGGCTTACAAAACCCAACCTGGTCATCCAGGTGCTTTAGCCTTGCAAAGGTAAAGCATCTAACAGATGGGTTTTGTCAGCTGCTGTACATAATAAATAAAGGAGCAACAGTGGCACTACCTCAACGTGACTTCAAGCAACACAACGGCCATGCGGTTGCCATTTTCGGCGAAGTGCTTGCCGATGTTTTTCCCGATGGCAGCGTGCTTGGCGGCGCACCTTTCAATGTTGCGCGCCACCTGCAAGCCTTTGGCCTGCACCCGGTCATGATTACCCGTATCGGCCAGGACGAGCTGGGCCGCGAACTACTGGATGAAATGCAGCACCTGGATATGGATATCAGCGGTGTGCAAATCGACCCGGTCAACCCGACAGGGCAAGTCAAGGTAAACATCACCGAAACCGGGCACGAATTCGACATCTTGCCAGCCCAGGCTTATGACTACATCCATGCTGGTGTCACCCATATGGTGACCATGGCCACCAAGCCGGACTTGGTGTATTTCGGCACATTGGCGCAACGCAATATGGAATCACGCCTGGCCGTGGATAACTTCCTCAACTACGGCACCAGCCCACGTTTTCTCGATATCAACCTGCGCAATCCCTGGTACGACAAGCACACCGTACGCCGCTCCCTGCTACGCGCCGATATCGTCAAATTGAACAATGAAGAACTGGCGACCTTGGTCAATATGCTACGACTGCCCGGGCGCACCGCGCAGGAACACGCCGCCGCATTGATCAAGCGCTTTAACCTCGATTTATTGCTGGTGACAGAGGGCGAGGAAGGCGGATGGTTGATGGATAATGCAGGCGACATCAGCACGGTCAATGGCGCAGAGCCGCCTAAAATCTTTGCCGACACCGTGGGCGCAGGCGATGCATTCGCCTCGGCTTTTATCCTCGGCATATTAAAGGGCTGGCCTGCCGATATCACGCTAGAACGCGCCAATCAATTTGCCGCCGCACTCTGCGGCGTGCGTGGTGCAGCGCCTGCCTCCGCAGATTTTTATGCGCCATACAAAAAGGCATGGCAGCTATGAGTGCCCCCGGTGAGCGCCCAATCTATATCCTCATGATCAGCATGCACGGCCTGATCCGTTCCGAAAACCTCGAACTGGGCCGTGATGCCGATACTGGTGGGCAAATCACCTATGTGGTCGAATTGGCCCGCGCCTTGGGCAAGCATCCTCTCGTAGAAAAAATCGATCTACTCACGCGACGCATCGACGATGACAGCCTGCCGCTGGATTACAGCATCCCTGAGGAGCAGTTGGAACACAATGCGCGCATCATCCGCCTACCCTGCGGCCCCAAGCGCTACCTGCGCAAGGAATCGCTCTGGCCACATCTTGACCAGATGGTAGACCAATGCCTGCATTTCCTGCGTAACCAAGGCGGAAGACTACCCGACCTGCTGCATACCCACTATGCCGATGCAGGCTATGTTGGGCAGCAGTTATCGTTGCTGCTCGGCATCCCTCAGGTGCATACCGGGCACTCGCTCGGGCACCCCAAGCGTGAGCGCCTGCTTGCTTCGGGCCGCAAGGCTGCCACGATAGAACGGCAATTCAATTTCGAGCGCCGGATTGCCGCTGAAGAGTCTGTGTTGGAGCATGCCTCCATGATCATCACCAGCACACAACAGGAGATTGATGAGCAATACAGCCTCTACCGGCACTTCGACCACCAGCGCTTTCGTGTCATCCCACCCGGTACCAATACCACGCGTTTTTCGCCTCCTGGCCGCCGGAAAATTTCCGAGGAACTACAAGCAAGCACAAACCGCTTTTTTTCTGCGCCAGACAAACCACTCATCCTCACCATATGCCGCCCGGAAGTACGCAAAAACCTCAAGGGCTTGATCGCGGCCTTTGGCGAGAGTGAAGAACTACAAGCACAGGCTAACCTGCTGATCATCGCTGGCACCCGCGACGACATTCGCGACCTGGAAGAGTCCCAGCAACAAGTTATGCAGGAATTACTGCTGGATATTGATCGCTACGATCTCTGGGGCAAGGTCGCCATCCCCAAGCATGTCTCGCAGGAGGATATCCCAGAGCTCTACCGCCTGGCAGCACGCCGTCGCGGGGTGTTCGTCAATGCAGCCCTCACCGAACCATTCGGCCTGACCCTGATCGAAGCCGCGGCCAGCGGCCTGCCATTTGTCGCGCCAGACGATGGCGGCCCGCGCGACATTGTGCACAATTGCCGTAGTGGCCTGCTCGCCAATACGCTGGACAGCAGCGCTATTGCAGCTGCCTTGAAAGAGGTGTTGGCTGACAAGAAACGCTGGCGCACCTGGGCCAAGAATGGCCTCGCAGGCATCAAGCGCCACTACAACTGGCCTGCTCATGTGAATACCTACATGAAGCAGGTACGCCACGTGCTGCGGCGTGACCGCAAACGCTGGCGCCGCCAGCTCGTCATCACGCTGGACTCTGGAAAATCCTATATGCCACTGGTCAATTCCGCCTTGATCAGCGACATTGACAATACCTTGCTAGGCGATAAGCGTTCACTGCGCCAATTGGTCAACTGGCTCAAGGAACACAAGGGAAAATTTGCCTTTGGCATTGCCACTGGTCGCCCGATAGACAGCGCAGTCGCCATTCTCAAGCAATGGCAGGTTCCCATCCCTGAAGTGCTCATTAGCTCTGTCGGTAGTGAAATCCACTATGGTGCACGCCTGATCCCCGATACCGGCTGGGCCAACCATATCCGCCATAAATGGCGCCGTGAAGCACTGCAAGAAGCCATGAAAGATTTCCCGGGCCTCACCTTGCAAGCGGCGGAAAACCAGCGCGAATTCAAGCTCAGCTATATCGTCGACCCAGGCAAGATGCTGCCCATCGAAGAGATGAACCGTCGCCTGCGCGACCAACAACTATTCGCGCAACTCATTTACTCGCACAACGAATTCCTCGACCTCTTGCCCATCCGCGCCTCCAAGGGCCATGCCATTCGCTACCTGGCATATAAATGGGGAGTCCCTGTGCGGCATTTCCTGGTGGCTGGCGACTCGGGCAATGACCACGAGATGCTGGTTGGCGACACGCTGGGCGTTGTGGTGGGCAATCATAGCGAGGAGCTGGAAAAGCTGCGTGGCATGGAGCAAGTCTACTTTGCCCAGGGGCAATATGCCGCTGGCATTCTTGAGGGCATTGCACATTACCATTTTGATGAGATCAAACCCATTCCTGTTGGTGAGCGCTAGCCTCACCCGTCATCACAAGAAAGTATCACGGTATGTATGAACAAGTTTCGCATTCACTACTGAACGATATCCTGATTGGCCTGGACCCCAAGGTAGGCTGTGAAGACCTCAAGCACTTCTATATCCGCCTGGGTGCCAATTTCTACACCATCCATTCACTGTTTCACCAACTCTACGGCGACAGGCGAGATTTCCGCGTGCAACTGCACAAGTTGGTAGACGTGATGGCCAAGCAATACGTCAGCCGCCCGCCAGAATTCCGCCAGCGTGACCTGGCACGGGAAAAGGATCATGACTGGTTTTTGAGCCAGAAGCTGGTCGGCTATGCCCTCTATTGCCAGGAGTATGCGCAGAGCCTGAATGGTATGCATGACAAGCTGGATTACCTACAGGAGCTGGGCATCAACCTCGTACATATCATGCCCATCCTTGATGGCCCGAAAGGCCGCAATGACGGCGGCTATGCAGTACGCGACTTCCGCAAGATAGACGACAAATACGGCACCCTGGCCGACCTTGATGCACTCAGTGCAGACATGCGTAGCCGCGACATGCTGCTGGTGCTCGACGTGGTGGTCAACCACACATCGGATGAACATGAGTGGGCCATCAAAGCCCAAAAAGGCAACAAGAAATACCAGGATTATTACTACACCTACAGCGACCGCAAAATCCCCGACCTGTTTGAAGAAACCATGCCCGAGGTGTTCCCCGAGACAGCCCCCGGCAACTTCACCTGGAATGAGGACATGCAGCGCTGGGTGATGACCGTGTTCAATAATTTCCAGTGGGACCTTAATTACAAGAACCCGGCCGTCTTCATCGAGATGCTCGATATCATCCTGTTCTGGGCCAACCACGGCGCAGATGTCGTGCGCCTGGATGCTGTCGCCTTCCTCTGGAAAAAAATCGGCTCTGCCAGCCAAAATGAGCGAGAAGCCCACCTGATCCTGCAACTGATGAAAGACTGTTGCCAAGTCACCGCCCCTGGCACTTTGTTCATTGCCGAAGCCATCGTCGCACCGCTGGAGATCATCAAGTATTTTGGCGAGGATGCCGTCAATGCCAAGGAATGCGAAATCGCCTACAACGCCACTTACATGGCACTGTTGTGGGAAGCGGTTGCCACCAAGAAAACCCTGCTGCTCAACCGCGGCCTGCGTAACCTGCCTACCAAGCTGGATCGCGCCACCTGGCTCAACTATGTGCGATGCCATGACGACATCGGCCTGGGGTTTGACGACAACGACATCCGTGCCTCGGGTTACGACCCGCAAGCGCACCGCCGCTTTATGGTTGATTACTATACCGGTGCCTATCCCGGCTCCACAGCCACCGGCGTTGCTTTTGGGGTCAACCCCAAAACTGGCGACGCCCGCATCTCAGGCTCGCTAGCCTCGCTCGCAGGCCTGGAAACCGCACTACTGCAAAACGATGAGCATGCCATCGATACCAGCATCCGCACCATCATTCTTTTGCACAGCATGATTGCCTCGTTTGGCGGTATTCCCTTGCTTTACTACGGCGATGCCATCGGCACGCTCAACGATAACACCTATCTGGATGACGAGAACAAGCACCACGACAGCCGCTGGGTACACCGCCCCACACTGGACTGGAACAAGGCCGCCCGCCGCCATGAACCAGGCACGGTGGAAAACCGCATCTTTACCGCCATCCAGAAAATGCTGGCAGTGCGCAAGCAGATTCCCGCGTTTGCCGACCTCAATAACCGCGAGATTTTCGAGACTAACAACCCGCACTTGTTCACCTTCCTGCGCTTTACCTCACGTGGCATCCACTCCCGCGTGCTGGTCATTGCCAATTTTGATCTCTTGCCGCAACACCTGAACCTCAAGGAGCTTGAAGCAGTCAACCTGTTTGAACACCGTGAAACCAAGGACCTGTATAGCGGCAATACCCTGTCGACCAAGAGCGACACGCTGGAAATCCCGCCGCTGGGCTTTTATTGGCTAGCACTTTAACCTTATTCATCACAAAGGAGACTTATGCAATCCTTCCTCGCCTCCCTCGGCACACCCGACAACATCATTCCGCTCATCGTGTCAGCGCTGCGCATATTGTTCATCATTGCGGCAGCCATCATCCTTATGCGCCTGTGCAACAAGGGAATCAAGCTACTCAAGGGCAGGCTGCGCCTGCATGCACAACAAAACCTGGAAGAACTGAAGCGTATTGAGACCCTGGGCCGCGTGATCAGTTACATTGCCACTATCGTCATCGGCAGTATTGCCTTTATTGAAGTCCTGCATGAGTTCGGCATTTCACTCGCTCCCGTGCTGGCAGCAGCCGGGATTGTCGGCGTAGCGGTCGGCTTTGGCTCGCAAAGCCTGGTCAAGGATTACTTCAATGGCCTGGTCATGTTGCTGGAAAACCAGATACGCCAAGGTGACTCCATCGAGGCCGCAGGCAAGAAAGGCACTGTGGAAGAAGTCACCTTGCGCCATATCCGCCTGCGCGATTATGAAGGTACAGTGCACTTCATCCCCAACAGCGTCATCACTACCGTGAGCAACATGAGCCGTGGTTTTGCCTATGCCGTCATCGACATCAAGGTGCCAATTGCCAGCGATTTCAGCCACATCCTGCACACCATGCGCGAAATCGGCACCCAGCTACGCCAGGATGATGCGTACAAGGCCAAGCTAGATGGCGATCTCGAAGTCGCCGGAGTAGAGCAAATGGACCACGAAACTGCCGTGCTACGCGCCCGCTTTCAAGTCAACCCTGCAGACAAGAGCAGCGTACGCAGGGAATTTATCTACCGATTGAAGCAGGCATTGGATACGCCAGTGCAAGAAGCCGCTTGATGAGTTTTAGCGAGCGGAAAAGCTGCCAGTTTTGCCAGCGCTCGGCGCCAGAGAGCAAGATTGTAGGGCAAGGAGATGTAATAACCTTCTGGCTAGCTGGCTTTCAGTAGTAGAATCGCGTTTTTTCTTTACAAAACACCGCTATGGGCTTTGAACAACTCGCAGAACTAAAAAAACAACTGGCAGCCAAGGCCAAGGCAGAACGCCCCGCCAAGCCTCAAGCCAAACCCAAGGCCGCCTCAGCACGCAAACCACAAGAAAATCCTGTGGACCCGGTGGTGCTAACGATAGGCAGACTGCAAAAAAACTTCCCCAAGGCATTCCCCAAGAATCCAGCCCCCAAGCTGCCACTCAAGATAGGCATCCATCAGGAGTTGTTGGCCAAAGCCCAGGAATTAGGCCTGGAAGAAGCGGCTATCACGGATGCCGTGAAGACTTGGTGCCGTGGTACACGCTATTGGGCCAGTATTGTTGAGGGAGCACCGCGCGTTGATCTGGAAGGCAACCCTGCTGGCGAGGTAACCGCCCGTGATGCTGGCCAGGCACGCTCACTGGAAGCTCGCCGCAAACAGCCGCGCAAACCTAAAGTGGAATCAGCCCCTGCCTCGACTGCAACCCAGCCGGCAGAAACACCAGCAGAGCCAAGCGCCTGATGTCGTAAGTGGCTACCAGCATCCATGAGCTCACGCTGATGTCCCACCCGGTGCCTGCCGTCATTGCTGTTGTCGTCCATGAGGAGCAGGTATTGCTGGTCAGGCGCGCTAATCCGCCCGATGCAGGTTACTGGGGCTTTCCCGGCGGGAAAATCAATGTTGGCGAAACGCTGGAACAAGCTGCCATTCGCGAACTACTCGAAGAAACCGGCATTCATGGCGCAGCCTTGCAAGTACTCACCGCAGTGGATGCATTTGCTCATTCTGCACAGCAACAGCTAGAACAGCACTTTGTATTGATCGCCATGCTATGCCAATGGGTTTCAGGCATACCTATTGCCGCTGATGATGCATTGGAAACCAGATGGTTTTCACTCGCAGAACTTGATGACCCTCAGTGGCTTTTGAGCAAAGATGTCGCCAAGGTCGCACACATGGGAGTGTCGTGTCGCCTTCCTATCGACCACCAGCCATGACATGAAGATCGTCGGCATCCTGCTTGCAGCTGGGCACTCCCGCCGCTTTCTCCATGGCAACAAACTGCTGCACCCCTTGCCCTCTGGGCCATCAATCGCACAACTTGCTGCGCAAAACCTCCTGGCAGCATTACCGCAAAGCCTTGCCGTCGTGCGCCCAGAAACCCCAAAGCTGCAGGCGCTATTGCGCGAAACTGGGCTGGATATTCTTATCTGCGAGCCAGATCAACAGGAAATGGCTGATAGCTTGGCGGCAGCGGTGAGGCAAGTGATGTTCCGCTCAACGCCGCCCGATGCCATCGTGATTGCATTGGCAGACATGCCATTTATCCGCCCAGACACTATGACCACCCTCGCCCAACACCTGGCATCAGGCGTGCCTATCGTGGCACCAACATACCAGGGCCTGCGCGGCCACCCAGTAGGCTTTAGCAAGCGTTTTTATGCCGAGTTGGCTACCCTGCAAGGTGATGAGGGCGCACGTTCGGTGTTGCGCCAGCATGTGGAGGCTATCAAGCTGGTGGAATGTGATGATCCAGGCATCCTGCAAGACCTGGATACCTGGGAAGACCTGCAAAGATTATAGACGTAACGTAGATACCTACTACTCAACTCGCACAAGCATGAGTGTTGTTGGATAAGGCATGGGCAAGAGATTGGCTGGTCAACGCCGCGGCACGTTGTTGCGAACGGATCTGGATGATTTCGGCAAGGATAGCCACAGCAATTTCAGCCGGAGTGCGGCTACCAATCGGCAAGCCTACCGGGCCGTGCAATCGTCCAATTTCCTCGTCATTGAGGTCAAACATGCGCATACGTTCACGACGCTTCTCCTGGTTGAGCCTGGAACCCAGAGCACCGATATAAAAAGCCTCCGAGCGCAAAGCTTCCAGCAAGGCCATGTCATCCAGCTTGGGATCGTGGGTGACAGCAACAATCGCTGTATAAGCATCCGGCGTAATCTCCAGCACCACGTCATCCGGCATTCCCTCGCACCATTGCACGCCAGTCACCTGCCACTGTGCACGGATTTCCTCGCGCGGATCACACAGTAATACATTGAACTCCAAGGCTTGTGCCATGCTGGCGAGCATGGCGCCAAGCTGGTTGGCGCCGATGATAAGCAAACGCCACTGCGGGCCGAAATAATGGTGAAACCAGTCATCTTCCAGGCAAGCCACTGCGCCTGGCATGGCTTCGCCAAACACCACTTCGTTAGTACCCAGGCGCACAGAACGGCGGATCAGCCTGCGTTGTTGCAGGCTTTCGAGCATAGGCAATACCTGCTCAGCCTCTTGTAACTGCTCGACAAAAATCTGCAGGCGGCCTCCACACGGGATGCCATACCGCTGCGCCTCATCACGACTTACGCCGTATTCAAGCAAGCCATTCACTGCAGGCAGGCTGCCTTGGCGTGCACGATCAATCAATTCATCCTCGATACAACCGCCAGAGACCGACCCCAATAACTGCCCATCATCACGTAAGGCGAGCATGGCACCGGGCAAACGTGGTGATGAGCCCCAAGTGCGCACCACGGTACATAAATGCACACGATGCCCAGCCCGTAACCAGGCTAGGGCATGCTCCAGGACTTCCTGCTCGGGTGCGTGCATGATTTAGGCCTTCAACTGATCGCGGATTGGCAAGGTGCGGATACGCTTGCCTGTTGCAGCAAAAATAGCGTTGCAGATGGCGGGGGCCATGGTCGGCGTCACAGGCTCGCCAATCCCGCCCAGTGGCACATCCAGCTTATGCTCAACCAGGTGCACATGAATCTCACGCGGCGCTTCGTCTATCCGCATGACCTGATACTCGTGGAAATTGCCCTGTTGTGCAGCACCGTTCTTGAAGCTGATCTCGCCGGTCAGCGTCAG
Organism: Methylobacillus methanolivorans; assembly: GCF_054588515.1. Classification (NCBI taxonomy): domain Bacteria; kingdom Pseudomonadati; phylum Pseudomonadota; class Betaproteobacteria; order Nitrosomonadales; family Methylophilaceae; genus Methylobacillus; species Methylobacillus methanolivorans. The sequence goes on along the minus strand of NZ_BAAILT010000004.1, from coordinate 293,294 downwards.
GCTGGCACCCATAATGCACGCGCCCTCGGCTTGCGAACGGATACGGTCAGGGTTGACCTGGGGACCGCAATCCACGGCGATGTCTACACGCGGGATGCTGATCTCGCCGTTATCGCCCACCACGACCTCAACCACGGCCGCGACATAAGTAACGAAGCTATAGCAAAATGCCAGACCCAAACCATGCCCCTTGGGCAGCTTGCGTCCCCAGCCAGCTTTCTGCGTCGCCAGCTCGACAACGTGGCGCATGCGTCCAATATCCAGCGGGTAACGTTCTGGTGATTCGCCATAGTTCCAGCTATCGGAAATACTGTCTGGATTCACCTTGCGCGCAGGGCCGAGTAAATCCAGCAGGTAGTCGCGATGATCGCGCTTGGCCTTGTGTGCCAATTCCGCGATAAATGATTCGGTCGCAAAAGCGTGCGGGATGTTGGATACCGAACGGAACCAGCCAATACGCGTATGCGCGGGCACTTCCGGGCTTTCAACCCGCATATTGGGGATATTGAATGGCAGGTTCACGGCACCCATGCCCAACTCGAACGGTGCACCTCCCTTGGCATTTTCGGCAAAAGTGGAGGCAATGGTAGGCGCGGTAGTGCGATGCAGCCATGCGGTCGGCATGCCCTTGGCATCCAGCGCGCTCTCAATGCGTTCGAGTGACACGGTATGGAAATAATCGTGATGCAGGTCATCCTCGCGCGTCCAGGTGACCTTGACCGGCTTGCCATCCATGGCCTGCGACAGTAATGCAGCCTCGACGACGAAATCCGGCTTGGATTTGCGGCCAAAACCGCCACCGAGCAGGGTGACATTGACGCGGACATTCTCAGGCTTGAAGCCGAGATGCCCTGCCACGGCATTCACCGTCGCCTGCGGGTCCTGCACACAGGCCCAGGCCTCGCACTTGCCATTGGTGATGCGAACCGTCGCGGCTGGCGGCTCCATAGTGCTGTGGGCAATATGCGGTTGGTAATACTCCGCTGCAAATGTCTGCTTGGCCTTGGCCAGCACACCCACGGCATCGCCGTTGTTACGCACAGCTTTGGCAGGCTTGCGCGCAGCTTCTTCCAGCGTCTTGCGGAAAGCCACTGAGTCATAGCTGGCATTTGCACCGTGATCCCATTCTATCTTCAGTGCTTCGCGTCCCTTGATGGCTGCCCAGGTATTGCTCGCTAACACGGCAACACCACCCAACGGATGAAACAGTGGCGGCAAATTGCTGCTTTGCAGCTCGACAACCTTGACCACGCCCGGTACCTTGAGCGCAGCACTGGCATCAAACGCCTTAACCTTGCCACCAAAGACAGGTGGCCTGGCCACCACGGCATACAGCATGCCATCCAGGCGGGTATCGATACCGTAATGCGTAGCACCCGTCACGATCTTCTGGCCATCAATATTGCGGGTGTTCTGCTTGCCGATATAACGGAATTCCGACGCAGGCTTGAGCTTGAGTTGCTCCTTGGGAGGCACAGGTATCTTGGATGCTGCCGTTGCCAGCTCGCCATAACCCAGCGTCTTGCCGCTAGGCTTGTGGATGACTTGATGTTGCTTGGCCTGCACTTCGCTCACCGGTACACCCCAGGTAGCCGCAGCAGCAGCTTCCAGCATCATGCGTGCCGTCGCACCGATGCGACGCATAGGCTCGAAATGGTGGCGCATGCTACGCGAACCATCGGTGTTCTGGTTGCCGTAGCGCGCCTCGTTACCCTCGGCCTGCACTACGTTAACCCGCGCCCAATCCGCTTCCATTTCGTCAGCAACCACTAATGGCAAGCTGGTACGCACACCCTGGCCCATTTCTGAACGATGCGCCACAATGTTGACGATGCCATCGGTGCCGATGGAGACAAATACCAGCACATCTTCTTTCAGCCCCCCTGGCATGGCGTCGCCACCGTATTTCTTAGGCTCCTCCACCGCCGCTCGCACCAGGCCATTGACGCCTATCGTCAACGCCAACCCGCCGATAATCCCCATGCCTTTCAATAGGCGTCGGCGGCCAAGATCGGGCAAATCCACAATCAATGTCTCGCTCATTTTGCACCCTCCTTGGCTGCGTGCTTGATCGCGGCACGAATGCGCGGATAAGTACCGCAACGGCAGATATTACCGCTCATGGCTTCATCAATTTCGTCATCAGTGGGGTTGGGTGTACTACGCAACAGTGCTGTGGCAGACATGATCTGGCCAGCCTGGCAATAACCACACTGCGCGACACCTAGCTCCAGCCAGGCAGCCTGTACCGCCTTGCCTACCTTATCTTCGTTCACGGCTTCCACGGTGGTGATGCTCTTGCCCGCCGCTGCCGATACCGGCGTGACACAGGCGCGCACCGGCTCATTGTCCAAATGCACGGTACATGCACCACATAGCGCCATGCCACAGCCAAACTTAGTCCCGGTCAATTGCGCCACATCGCGTATAGCCCACAACAAGGGCATGTCATCTGGCACATCGAGTTGCTGACGTTTGCCATTAATATCCAGCGTTACCATGAGATTTCCTTTCTTATTTTCTGAAGCTGGCAAACGCTATATATAAATAAATATATCGTTTACTATCAATAGGATGCGTCGAGTATGCTGAAATTCCCCTGTTCTATAAATGGAAATATATTTATTTTAGAATTCCACTTTATGGAATAATTAATTTTCAACACTCACCGGAAATTGTTATGCTCAATCGGCTGGAAATGATGCGCATCTTTTGCATGACGGCAGAAGCCTCCAGTTTCAAGGAGGCAGCAGCCCGGCTAGGCATCTCGCCGCAAGCCGTCACAAGAGCGATCAAGGAACTGGAATCCCTGCTTGGTGAACCATTGTTCTACCGCAACACGCGGCAAATCCGCATTACCGAGTTTGGCGAGCAATTGGCCTTGCGCGGACGCGATGCCATCAGCAGCGTGGATGATTTATTCATCACCAGCGGCAAACGGCAGGAGCAAGCACTTGGTGGCGTTGTGCGCATCACCGCCCCCGTGGTGATAGGCAAGCATTTCCTGCAGCCGCTCCTCAGCAAGATTGCAAAAGAGCATCCCCACATCACCATCGACCTGCGCCTCTCGGACATGCACAGCGACGTGGTAGAACAGCAGATTGATATTGGAGTGCGGGTTGGCTTCCTGCGCGACAGCAGCTTCGTGGCACGCGTGCTGGCCAAGGTATCGTTCCTCATCGTTGCCACGCCAGAGTTAGTGGCAAAAGTCGGCAAACCCAAAACATTGGAGGACCTACACCAATTACCCACCATTGCCCTTGTCGACAAAAGTAGTGGCAAGCATTGGCCCTGGTTCTTTACCGACGGCCAGCAGATCAACCCACAGCGCACCAGCTTCATTATTGATGATTCCGATAGCGAGGTTTCACTGGTGCTGAATGGTGTAGGTTTTGCCCAGATTGGTGCACCACTGGTAATGCCGCAACTGAGATCAGGCGAGCTAGTCAGCGTGCTGGATGAATTTGCTGCCCCGGGCTGGGACTTGAATATCTACCGCCCACGTCGTGGCCCAGTACCAGAACGTATACGCCTGGTTTACGATGCACTGGTGCAGGCACTCAGCGACCCGGCTTATTTCCCCACGTTGCGCTAACACGCTAATAGGCGTTTGTGATGCCCTCAATGCAGATCGCGCATATTGAGGCGGCTTAACCTGGGGGCAAAACGCGCCACTATACCCACTACCGCCATCGTCATGGCACCGCCAAAGATCACCGATGGCACCAGGCCCATCAGCCTAGCGGCGATGCCTGACTCGAATGCCCCCAGCTCATTGGAAGAACCAATAAAGATGCCATTGATCGCGGACACGCGCCCACGCATGTCATCCGGCGTCACCAATTGCATGATGGTAGTACGCACAACCACCGACACGCCATCGCAAATCCCCGACAACAACAACAGGAAAGCGGCGAGCCAGAAACTCCCACTCAAGGCAAAGGCAATGATGCTCAGCCCAAACCCGGCCACTGCTATCAGCAATATTCTGCCAGCGCGGCGATTGATGGGGTGATGCGTAAGCCAGATACCAGTAGCAATGCCCCCAATGGCAGGCGCAGCACGCAATATCCCCAACCCTTCCGGCCCATGCTGAAATACATCGTGAATAAACATCGGCAACATGGCCACCGCACCACCGAACAACACCGCGAACATATCCAACGCTTGCGCCCCCAGCATCACCTGATTGCTGAAGACAAAACGCAAGCCCTGGGCAATGCTGGCAAATACCGGTGCACTGTGTTCAACCACTGGCTCCTTGACTTTCAAGCTCAGCATGGCACACACGGCAACTCCAGCAAAAACTGCGGAACAGGCATATGCCGCACTGATACCAGCCAGCGCAATCATGCCACCACCGATAGCAGGGCCGAGTACCAGCCCAGTTTGCAATACGGAACTACCTATGCTCGCTGCTCGTGCAAATTGCTGGCGCTGCAATACTAAGGCAAACAAAGCACTATAAGACGGGCCGATAAATGCGCGTGCAAAGCCAACGCAGGCGATCGAAAAATAGATGAACAGTGATGACTCACCCGGATGCAGCCACCATCCTGCCGCAATAGCAGCCAGCACCAAGGCATTGACCACCAACACCACACTTGCCATGACGCCAAACATACGACGTGAATAATGATCAACCGCATATCCAGCAAACAGTGCAGTGCAAAAATAAGGAATCACCTCGGCCAACCCGATCAGACCGAGCGACAAAGGATCACGCGTCATCTGGTAAATGTGCCAGCCGACTACCACGGCCATGATCTGGTAAGAAAACGTGATGCTGACGCGAAAAGCCAGTAGTTTGAGGAACGCAATATTGCGTAACGGGAAAGAGGCAGCAGAAGACATGCTGCTATTGTAAAGAATGCGCCGGATTCATGACATCACGGCAATCCATTTTCGCTGCAACAGCGCTCAGGAATATCGACTCAACCAGCGCCTTAACAAGACAATAACCGGCAACGCAGCCAGCCCACCCAAGGCATCAGCAACCAAATCATCCAGGCCGGCTTGCCTCCCTTCGATAAAGAGCTGATGCAATTCATCTGCGGCACCCAATGCCACCACAATGATCCATACCGCTAACAAAGGCAACCGGACAAAAGCCAGCCCCGTAAGCACCCCGATAGTGCCAAAAGCGAAGAAATGCACCACTTTATCCCAAGGTGGAGGGAATAGAGACCCGGCCCCAGGTGCTTCACCGCCAATAAAAATGCCAGCAACCAAAAGGATCAGCATGCCCAGTGCAAGGTACTTCAGGCGTTTAAGTGTAATCAATAGCGTATTTCAGGTTATTAACAAATGAAGGCATCACGATGATTGGCCATGGAGAAGTCCCATGATGCTAGCATAGCCATGGACCAGCGACCATGCGTGATGCATGCAGAGTCTATGCCAGCAGTGTCATAGCAAAGTCACGATGATCATGCCCAATGTACATCACGAAGCAATATCCGCTGCGCCAATGACCAGGTTACGGCCCGCTTGCTTGGCGTGATATAGCGCCCGATCCGCCCGGGGCAATAACGCCTCGGCAAGCTCATCTTGCTCACGCTCTGCCACACCAGCACTGAAGGTGATGAGCACGCGCTCATTATTGAGCATGAAGAAATTACGTGTGAGGTCACGCTGGGCGCGCTTCATGATCTCGACCGCTTCTGCCTCCCCGGTGCCTGGCAGGATAATGATGAACTCTTCGCCACCATAGCGAGCCAGCACATCGGTGCTGCGCAATGACTCCTTGATCACCTTGGATAAATGTACCAGTGCCTTGTCGCCCGTGGCATGTCCAAGCTGATCATTCAAGTGCTTGAAATGGTCAATATCCATCATCGCCAGGCTCAAACGCGTGGCATGACGGTTGGCACGATCAAACTCGCGCTCAAGTGCCTGCTCCATACCTCGCCGGTTCAGGGTGCCGGTAAGGAAATCCTCGTGGGCAACTTCATTCACATGCTCCAGCTTGGCGGTCAGTTCCTGCACTAGGCGCTCAGACTCAATCACTCGCTGCTGGGTTTCCGTGAGTATCTCGCGCGACTGACGAATATTGAAGCTGATACTACGAGTATCTTCCAGCATGCGGTCAATCAAGGCATTCAACTCGACAATATCCTCTGCCGCTGTGATCTTCTGCTTGTAATGGTCGATTTTCTCCTGGTACTCATTGGTGCTGTCTACCAAGTCCGCCAAACGCCCAACAAATACTTCAGCCATCTTCTTCATCGAATCCCGTGCGTCCAGCAAGCGTGGCTTGAGTTGCCCTTGTTTGAAGATCAGCTCTTTCAGGCTACTTTCAGCGTCATAAAGCATATCCAGCGACAACGGCCTTTGCAGCAGCTCTTGCACGATCATGGTCTGTCCATGCAGCCATTGATCCTCCATCACTAGCTCGTTCATGCTAGTCGTCAGCAAACGTAGCAATTGCAACAAACCTTCATGAGTGCGCTGCTGGGTATCACCGTGCATTTCCAGCGTGAATAGCACTGACTTCAGTGTTTCTGCTTGTTTCAATACATCGTTTTCCGCATAGGCAATACGAATATCCTCCAGCAAGGCCTCGGCTTTTTGTGCCATTTCTGGCCATGCCGCAAGCTGGGGAATCACGATGAGCTTGATGGTACGCATCAGCATATTGCGCCAATGGTCTGCGATGCGGGCATAGTAGACACGTGCTGGCTCACGTTCGCTTTCCGTTGGAGCAGAAAATGCAGGCAGGCCTGTGGGATCCAATTGTGGTGCATCCTCCACCAGGTCCTCACTCATGCCTGCACCCCAAGAGCTTGCCAGGGCATGAACCTTCTGCGGCAATGCTGGGTCCTGCTCAAAATTGGTCAACAGGCGCTGCAAACCCTCGCGTTTGCGGCTAAGGGTCACGCCCTTGTGGCTGGCTTCCAGTTGCTTAAGCAAATGCCGCAATGCCGTGGGCCAAGTCACCTCCTCTTTCGCACCAGCCTGCGGCAACAAGTTACCTAGCTGTTCCTTGAAGCGGGCCCAATTGCCAGCATCCACAGACTGTTTGATCGCCTGTGCTGCCGCCAAGTATTTAGGACTTTGTACTCCAGCCACCAGCAATACTTCATTCAAGGCGTTGGCTAACTCATTGGCCTGATCAATGGATTTCACGCCAGCAATTTCGTCGTAAACGATACGGAAGTTATCTGGCGTGGGAGGTATTTTGCGCGAGGAAAGTTGTATCAGGGTCTGGCGCGCAATCTCAATGGCGGAGGCAGGTGCTTGCATGATCGCTCAATCTTCAAACAAATGGTGAAGCTGGCCATCATGGCCAAGAGACTGCCCCATGCAGTCATGGCGACTAGCATATCCCTAATCAGGGCAATGCAATATATGGATCAAACAGATTTTCACCCCGGAAATTCGCGAATTCGGGATAAAAGGGTCGCTAGAATAGCTGGCAGGCTTGACAACTCATGAGGGATAAACAGCCATCAGGCGCGCAACACAGCGCCAAGGTATAAACGCTAGGTGCCCGCTTGATGACTGGTGACTCACACAATGTTGTGAGGCAATAGTGTGCTACTTGGCACACTTTTCCTTTTTCTTGGTTTCGATTTCTTCCACCAAGCCGTCTTCAATTTCAACCTCGACACACGCACCAACAACCAGCGGGCCATGCTTTTCTTCAAGTTCGGTCTTTTTGGTCACATCCAGCTTACGCCCCGACACCACCCAAGTACCGATAGCAGTTTGTGGACGGCTTTCAATCACACCGTAAAACTCTTCTTCTGCAGCCTGGGTACTGAACGCCATCCCAGCGAGCAAGGCAGTAGCGAGACTTAAACATAGAGTTCTTTTCATGGCACATCTCCTCATGTAGATACAAAAAATATGTGAAAAAATGCACATATCCAGAGGAATAGTTCCCAAAAAATCCACTATTGTCAATTTTTGGCTAGACCGAACTCCTGTTCCAGTTGCTCAACCGGCTGCGGTTTGCCAAACAAGTATCCTTGATATTCCCGGCATCCATGTTGCTCTAGGAATAATTGCTGCTCGCGACTCTCCACCCCCTCCGCCACGACTTCAATATCCAGCCCGCGACCCAGAGCAATAATAGTTTGTACAATAGAAGCATCGTTGCTATCAATAAGCACATCGCGCACAAAAGAACGGTCAATCTTGAGTTGCGACAACGGCAATCGCTTCAAATAGGTCAGTGAAGAATAACCAGTACCAAAATCATCCATGGAGAAACTCACCCCCATGGCCTTTAGGGTATTCATCTTGATGATCATTTCCTCCACATTCTCCACCAGGGTGCTTTCCGTAAGCTCAAGCTTGAGATATTGCGGATTAGCCCCAGTTTCCTTGAGGATGGCAAACACGCGGTCAATGAAATCATGCTGATGAAGTTGGCGCGCACTCACATTGACAGAAAGGCACAAGCTGGCTGTTTCTTGCCTCCCAGCCCAAGCTACCAACTGCAGGCATGCGGTCTTGAGCACCCACTCCCCAATCGGAAGAATCAAGCCTGTTTCCTCAGCAAGCTCAATAAACGACACCGGCGCCAGCAAGCCTTGCTGCGGATGCTCCCAGCGTATCAATGCCTCTGCTCCAAGCAACTTTCCGTAGTGATCTACCTGGGGCTGGTAATACAAGCGCATCTCATCACGCCGCAAGGCCTGGCGTAAGTCCTCTTCCATCGCCGCCCGCTGGGTGATCAAGGCCTGCATGGCCGGGTCAAAGAAACGGAAGGTATTACGCCCAGCAGCCTTGGCCTCATACATCGCCACGTCCGCACGCTTCAGCAATTCCTCCACGGTCACTTGCTGATCATTGCAAAACATCGCCACGCCAATGCTGCAAGAGGAGTAATGTTCGTAGCCAGACAATTTAAATGGCTGACTTAAGGCTAATAAAATCTTGTCTGCCACAAGGCTGGCTTCCTGGGCTGCCTCGTTCACCTGCTCACTCAGGTTTTCCACGACGACGACAAACTCATCCCCTCCGAGACGAGCCACAGTATCTGTGATACGAACACTGCCAAGCAGGCGTTGCGCGACCTGCTCCAGCAGCATGTCACCAAAGTCATGGCCATGGGTGTCATTCAGTGTCTTGAAGTTGTCCAAATCAAGAAACAGCAAGGCGCCTGAACGACTCAGCCGCAATCCATTCAGCAATGCCTGCTCCAACCTGTCCAACAACAATAATCGATTGGGTAGGTTGGTTAGCATATCGTAGAAGGCCAGATGCTGGATTCTCCTCTCTGCGGCCTTACGCTCGGTAATATCACGCTCCACAGCCACCCAGTGGGTAAATACACCTGCGTTGTTCGCGATCGGCAGAATATCCATTTCCAGCCAGATTTCTTCGCCGTTTTTCTTGTAATTGATCAGCTCTGTACGAACAGACTCGCCCTGTTTGAGCAATGCCTTGACGCGCCGTAATTCTTCTATCTGCGTATTCGGCCCATTCAGCAATCCAGGATCGTGGCCTATCACCTCTGAAGCAGCATACCCCGTCAAACGCTCAAATGCCTTATTGGCAAAAATGATATGCGGGCTCTTGATGCCCTCCGGGTCTGCCTCGGCAATCAGCACAATATCATTTAGCCTGGCAATACTGGTCTCCAGTAGCTTGAGCTGCTCTTCAGCTTGATGCCGCTCGATCGCAATCCCGGCAATATGTGAACATGCACTCACCAAATCCATTTCACGCTGCTCAGGCACACGCACCTCACGAGCATAGACGGCAAATGTACCAAGCACTTGCTGGCTACGCGACAAGATAGGCATAGACCAACATGCACGCAAACCAAAACGCTTGGCCAGATCCCGGTAATCCTTCCACAAGGTATCCTGCTGGATATCGGAGACCACTACAGTTCGGCGCTCATAGGCAGCTGTACCGCAGGACCCTACTGTCGGCCCAATCTGCATGCCTTTGAGCTTATCCAAATAACGGCCAGGTAAATGAGGGGCAATGGCCCTACCCAGGACATTTGGCTGGTCAAGCAACATGATGGAACACAGCACGCCTGGATATTGTTTTTCTATCAGCCCTACCGTTGCCAGCAACACATCGTCTAGCTCTGCACCAGCGGCAATACGCTCCAATAAATATTGTTGTTCAACTTGCAGGTTTTCTTGACGCTTCTGCTGCGCAATATTTTCCACAACCTTGATTAGATTACGTGGACTTCCATCTGCGTTCTTGAGCAAGGTCGCGCTAATCCGCACCCAGATATGATGACCAGATTTAGTCCTGTAGCGCTTCTCAGCCACAGAGGAATCAATCTCGCCAGTCAACAACCGCTGTCGGTTATTTCGCGCGACTACCTTATCCCGCTCATCATCGAGATCGTGGCAATACAATTGCTTTAACTCATCTTCGGAATAACCCACCATCGCACAAAATGCCGGGTTCACTAGCAGAAAACGTCCGTCAATCCCCACCATGGCAATACCCGCAAGGGCACTATGAAAAGTCAGCCGCACCTGCTCCTGGCTAACCTTAAGCTCTTGCTCAACCAACTGCCGTTGGTGGATTTCAGCATGCAGGGCCTCGGTGCGCTCACGTACTTTTCGACGCATCTGCAAGTTCCACAGCAATACAAGGCCCGCGATCAATCCTACCAACCCCGCACCACCGGCAAACCACTTCATCAGGTACGAATTGTCTTTTTCTTCCTGCCAAATAAAGCCATCCAGGGAATAACCCGGCTCAATCAGGCCCAAGTCAGCAAAAATACGGGCGATGAACTCCCAGCGAGCACGTGACATACGGCCTAACTCAACCACATTCGGCAAGGTGAAGTGCTCCATCTCCTGAGCTTCATACAATAACTGCTTGAGGGTGGGGGTAGGTTTTCTGGCAGAGGGCATGCGCAAAATCAATTGCGCAATCTCGTGTGGGTTAGCAAGAGCATATTTCCAGCCCTTCAGACTAGCACGCACAAATGCGTCTACCCGTTGTGGATGCTGTTTTAACTCGGCCTCACTGGTAAACAGGGTGTCACCATAGAAATCAATACCAAAATCCATCGCCATCATCATGGAGGACTCAACACCAAGCTCGGTCATCCGCAAAGGCTCAACGGTGGCATAAGCAGAAATGGCATCTACTTTGTCCTCGAGCAGGTCTTCCAGTCTGCCACTCTGCGGCAGAATCGTTAATTCCTGCGGATCAATACCATGCTTGAGCAACAGTGCACGATGCTGTGCATCATGCCATGCGGTATTGGCAAGCATGACTCGCTTACCAACCAAATCGGCTGGACTGCGAATATGACTGGATTTCTTGCTGAGTAATACATGAGGAGGATGTTGGAAAATAGCAGCCAGGGCAACAATCGGCTGCCCTTGAATACGAGCGACCACAATCTCGGCATCTCCTACTCCATACTGGGCAACTCCTGATACCACCCTATCGACCGAGGAATGCTGCATATCAGCCTCAACGATCTCGACGTCAAGGCCTTCATCCCGATAATATCCCTGCGCCTGCGCAGCATAGTAGCCAGCGAACTGGAATTGGTGATACCACTTGAGTTGTAATCTGACTTTCTCCAGCGGCTCGGCAAACACCTGTCCGCTCACCAGTAGCAAAGACAGCAACATGACACGCATCACGACATGATGTATTGAATAGTCCATATTCCTTCTTCCCCACAGCAATCACGTCAACACGTCAGCTTATGGAAAATTTCCATGACAAAATCTTAATTCCAAGAGGAACACGAACCCATTTCTGCTCAGGATTTATCCGTAAACGTCACAACCAGCACATCCCGGTATGCTGGACTATTGGCATCAATCTGCTCAACTGGCGTCACGCCATGCATACACCGCTTGTCATCTACCAACGCCCAGTCCAAAGGATTGGTCAATGTAAAACTATCCAGCACACGCTTATCCAGGCTATGCAACGTGGTAGTGCCACTGGAAATATTGACGCGCTTGATCATCATCACCAAGACATAATCAACGCCATCGCGATGCACACCTTCTGGTGCAGGCTGACCGTGCTCTTTCTGGTTAGCCTCAATGCGGAACTGATGTGCCTCAATATGCCAACTCGCCTGTGGACGCAAGCGGCTAAATAAATCGCGGCTGAGCTGCAACACACCCTGCATGGTGTGCCCATGAATCAAATCCACAGGAATAGGCTCATAGATACGCGCAACACCGCCATTCAAAGAATTATATTCACGACTCTGGTAATGCGGCTGGTGCGGCTCCAGCACGATAGGGCCATTAGCATTTGCACTCAACGTCGCAAAACGACGGCGACGATAACGCCCGCCATCTGCCATATATTCATCCAGCGGCATCCCCTCCCAGCTGGCATCAAATGTCTGCCAATCCAGCAAGGCATCGGCGCTGGAAGCCAACAGCCATTGCTTTATTTGCTCTCCAGGCACAAAGCTGAATCCATCCATTGCGATCTTGTCGCAAAGGCCTAACGTATCATTTACCTGCATCAAAAGCTTTTCACTCATTCAAACTGCCGGGCGTTGGTTCTTCACATTGACAGGCATCCCAACATATCCTGCGATCTATCTAGCATATTAGCGAATCACGGCCATTCTTTGAAAAAAACTTATTGACAAACATCACTATATAACTAATTATTTAGTTATGAAAACTTCCGTTGATATTCCAGCCGAATGGCAAAACATTTCCAATCTCTTCGTTGCATTAGGCGATGCCCATCGTCAACGCATCCTGCTGTCGTTTGAACCGGGTGAGCGCCTGAGCATCGGCCAGATCGCAGCAGCTTCAACCCTGAGCCGCACCGCCATCACCCATCACCTCAAGGTGCTGGAGCAAGGTGGTGCATTACGCAGTGAAAAGGTAGGCAAAGAGGTCCTGTTTTCCATAGACAAAGACTGCATGCAAACCGCGCTGCAAAACGTACTCAACTATATCCAACAAGACATCTAACCCGGAGCACGCCATGTTATTGTCGTTCACCAGAGCTATTACGCGCCTGCTGTTTCGCATTGAGGTCTCAGGCCAGCAGCACATTCCTGCTGCCGAGAAGCTACTTATCATCAGCAATCATGAATCTTTTCTTGATGGCTTCCTGCTGGGATTATTCTTGCCGATTCACACCACGTTTGTTGTGCATACCACGGTACTCGACAACTGGTTCTTCCGTTGGGTATTGAGTTACGTTCCACATCTTGCGGTTGATACCAATAGCCCACTTGCAATGAAGAAAGTCATCCGCCTGCTCGAAGCCGGTGAGTCCGTCATGATTTTCCCGGAGGGACGCATTACACTGACCGGCAGCCTCATGAAAGTCTATGACGGCCCGGCCTTTGTCGCGGCCAAGACCGGGGCGACTATCCTGCCTGTACGCATTCGTGGGGCAGCTAAAAGTTGGTTCAGCCGTCTGGAGCGTGACTTCCCACGCCAGTTGTTCCCAAAAATCTCCCTGCACATCCTGCCAGCTACTTCCATCCCAATGCCAGAAGCCCCCAGTGCCAAGCAAAGGCGACGCTTGGCGGGTGAAAAGATGCAAGGCATCATGCAGCACATGATGTTTGCCTCCGAGCCAAGCAACACCTTGTATGGCTCCCTGCTTGATGCAATGAATACTTATGGCCGCAAACGCAAGTTGGTGGAGGATATGCAGCAGGTGGAAGAGGACTACGGCACCATCCTCAAGAAAAGTCTGGCGCTGGGGCGCATTGCCAGCAAGGTCAGTGAACAAGGTGAAATCATAGGCGTGCTGATGCCTAACGTCACCAATACGGTATGCCTCATTTTCGGCATGAGCGCATTAGGCCGCATCCCTGCCATGCTCAACTACACCGCTGGCACCAGCGGTATGCAGAACGCCTGCATCGCCGCCAATATCACCACCGTCATCACCTCGCGCAAGTTCCTGGAGACTGCAAAGCTGGTTGATACCGTCGAAAAACTGCACAACCTCAAGCTGGTTTACCTTGAGGATATGCGCAGCACATTCAGCCTCACGGATAAACTCTGGCTGATGCTCTATGCGCTGCGTTTTCCAAGACGCATTGCCCTGGCCCACAATCCCGATGCACCAGCGGTGGTGCTCTTTACCTCCGGCTCCGAGGGCAAGCCTAAGGGCGTAGTACACAGCCACCGCAGTATTCTTGCCAACATCGCACAGATCCGCGCCGTGATTGATTTCTCGCATCGAGACAAATTCATGATGGCATTGCCGCTGTTTCATGCCTTTGGCTTCACTTGTGGCGGCATCATGCCCTTGGTCTCTGGCAGCAAGGTATTCATCTACCCTTCACCGCTGCACTACCGCGTTATTCCCGAAGTGATTTACGACCGTGGATGCACGGCGCTGTTTGGCACCAGCACTTTCCTCGGCAACTACGCAAAATTTGCCCATCCTTATGACTTCTACAAGATGCGCTATGTCGTCGCCGGTGCGGAAAAACTTAGCAATGAAGTGCGCAAGACCTGGATGGACAAATTTGGCATTCGCATCCTCGAAGGTTATGGCGCAACCGAATGTGCCCCAGTGCTAGCCGTCAATACACCCATGGCCCAGCAGGCAGGCAGTGTCGGCATGTTATTGCCAGGGCTGGAACATCAACTGGACACAGTGCCCGGCATCGATAACGGCGGCCTACTCAAGGTCAAAGGGCCTAATGTCATGTTGGGGTATTACTTCTATGACAAACCAGGCCAATTGGTAACACCGCAAGATGGCTGGTACGACACTGGTGACATTGTCAGCGTTGATACCCGTGGTTTCGTCACCATCCAGGGGCGTGTGAAGCGCTTTGCCAAGGTCGCAGGCGAGATGGTGTCACTAGAAACAGTGGAAATGCTTGCCCAACACGCCTCTCCCGATCATCAACATGCGGCAACCACACAAACTGACACACAACGCGGCGAGAATATCGTGCTGTATACCACCGATGCCGCACTCGCCCGCGATGCGCTGGCCCATGCTGCTCGCCATTCTGGCAGCAGCGAGCTGGCGATTGCGCGTAAGATCATCGTGATCAAGGCCTTGCCACTACTAGGCACTGGCAAGATTGATTACGTCACTCTCAAGCAAATGGCAGAAAACGAAAGATAACCATGACCGCCCATGCCTCCTTGAACACGCAAACTTCACTGCTCAGCCGCGGCATGCTGGCGGTGATGACTGCCCAATTTCTCTCCGCACTTGCAGACAACGCCTTGCTGTTTGCCGCCATCGCCTTGCTCAAGGCGGGTAGCGCACCGGCATGGCAAGTGCCGCTGTTGCAAGAATTCTTTGTGATTGCCTACATCATCCTCGCACCATTTGCCGGGCCTTTCGCCGATACCTTGCCCAAGGGACGCGTGATGCTGATCGCCAACGGCATGAAGTTCCTTGGTGCCGCCGCCATGCTGACCGGCCTCAATCCCCTCTTGGCCTATGGCATGGTCGGCCTGGGTGCAGCAGCTTATTCCCCCGCCAAGTACGGCATTCTCAGCGAGCTGGTCGCAGTGGATAAACTGGTCAAGGCCAACAGCTTGATGGAAGGCTCAACCATTGTTGCCATTCTGCTCGGTGCGGTGCTGGGTGGCTGGCTCGCGGATTACTGGCTAGCCGGGGCACTTTACGCTGTTGCGGCCAGCTACCTGCTTGCGGCAACAATCAACCTCTTGATTCCAAGACTACCGCCATCGCATCCGCTCAGCACCTTTGCACCACTTGCGATGTGCCGCGATTTTATTCAAGCGACGCGCAAACTCATGCAGGATACAGATGCCAGGTTTTCCATTATCGGCACCAGCATTTTCTGGGGAGCAGGCAGCACCTTGCGCTTCCTGTTGGTGGCCTGGGTACCAGTCGCCCTGAATATTCAAGACCTCAGCACAGCCGCCAACCTTAGCGGCGCCGTCGCCATCGGCATCGCCCTTGGGGCGGTGGCTGCCGCACGTTGGGTCAGCTTGCGCAGCGTCAACCGCGCCTTACCGGCCGGTGTGTTGATCGGCTTGGTGATCGTGGCATTTGCCTATAGCAGCAATCTTTACATCGCGATTGCCTGGTTACTGCTGATCGGCTTTCTCGGTGGCTTTTATGCCGTCCCGCTCAATGCATTGCTACAAGAAAGAGGCCATGCTTCGGTTGGTGCCGGCCATGCTATCGCCATCCAGAACCTGTTCGAGAACATCAGCATGCTGTTAATGATGGGACTCTACATCCTACTGAGCAAACAACAATTCCCGGTCATCCCGATTACCGTGACCATAGGTAGCTTGGTATTTGTGGCGATTGGTACGCTGGCTTGGTTGCGTATCAGGCAAACAGGCAAGTAGGCCCCCTCCTACATATCATTCAGCCGATGGCTGAATCTGCTGCTGAGCTAAAGCGACTATATTGCCAACACCTCATTACTTGACCAAGGAGAGCACCATGAAAAAATTCACTGCGTTCCTGATGTTGTGCGGACTCATCGCATTGACTGGCTGTAACACCATGAAGGGCGCTGGGCAGGATATCCAGCGTGGTGGAGAAAAGCTGGAAAACGCCGCTGATCGCAATAAATAAGCGTTATTTCGTTCACGCTCATGATTTTCATGAGCTGGTTTTAATGACTGGCACGCATGTCAAGCTTACCGGGCAAGCGTAGAGTTTGGTTCACGTTCTGCAGTTTGCAAAACGGTTACAACCCCGAACCATAGAACTACTTAAAGGAGCTTTATCATGTGGACCAAGCCAGAAGTGACCGAAATGCGTTTCGGCTTTGAAGTAACTATGTACGTTTGCAATCGCTAAGATTGTTGCAGTACATGAACTGAATGGGAGCTTAATGCTCCCATTTGCTTTTATAGCTTCTGCTACGTCTTAAACCATTCCTGCAAAAAATCTGCAAAGCTCCGCACCATCAGGGAAGCCTGCCTATGCTGCGGATATAGCGCATACACAGCACCAATATCAGCAGTGTACTCGCGCAGGATTGGCAACAACTCCCCCCGCTCTAGCGCTTTTTTCACGTAAAACTCCGGCAAGCCTACAATGCCTAACCCAGCTACTGCCGCCTCACACATGACCTCGCCATGGTTGGAGCGCAATACCGGATGCACTTGCAGCTTGATTTGCTCACCTGCATCCATGAACACCCATTCCCCCGCACGTGCCGTGATACAGCGGTGTTGTCCTAGCTGGGTGGGGGATTGTGGTGCGCCATATTGAGCTAGGTAAGCTGGGCTACAGCAATAAATCAGTGCTGACCCCATCAACTTGCGCGCTACCAATCCGTCATCCGGCTGCTTGGTAATGCGGATCACCATGTCATATCCCTCGCCTATGACATCCACCATGCGGTTATCCACGTCCAGCACCACTTCCAGCTTGGGATGTAGCTGCATGAAGTGATTCAAGGCAGGCGACAGCACCATACTGGCGAATGACACCGGGGCAGAGATACGCAACAAGCCACGTAGCTTCCCGGTACTATTCGAGATGGCCTGTTCTGCTTCATCAATCTCCTGCAAGATAGCGAGACAACGCGTAAAGAACTCACGACCCAGCTCGGTCAGTGATAGCTTGCGCGTGGTGCGATGCAACAAACGCGCACCTAGTCTTTCCTCAAGCTCCATCACCCGGCGGCTAACCAGTTGCTTACTGATTCCCAAGCGGGTGGCTGCGATGGTGAAATTACCGCCTTTCACCACTTCAACATAAATACGCATTTGTTCAAGCTGATTCATATTGTCAACTTATAATGGACAGTTTTACCAATAAAAACCGGATTATCAATTTATCATCCACAAAATACAATGTTTCCATCTTCTCAACAACATCCAAGGAAACATCATGACCACGACAAACTTCACCACGCTCATTGGCCGTGCACTACTGGCAGCAATCTTCATCATCAGCGGTTTCGGCAAGCTGGCAGACCCTACTGGCACTATCGCCTTCATCAGCAGCACGGGTGCCCCATTGCCCGAACTGGGTTATGCCATTGCCCTGCTGGTAGAGCTGGGCCTGGCCACCGCATTATTGATTGGCTATCGTGCACGCCTGGTGGCACTACTGATCGCCCTATTTACATTGGCCACTGCTTTCATGTTCCATTTCGACTTGAATAACCAAATGCAGACCATCATGTTCCTCAAGAACCTGGCGATCACTGGTGGCCTATTGCAAATCGCAGCACACGGTGCAGGCGGGTTGAGCGTAGATGCCTATCGCCGCTAGCAGCAGTACCCTCGCCACCGGGCCTCTGGCACGGTGGATCAACCCTGTTCATACTCGTGGCATGTAATACATATCAGCCAGAGCCAACTAAGGTAAACCGAGGAAGGAACAACGCCTCAAGATAGGAGTAATTGCATGAGCACTTTATTCATTTCGCACGGCGCACCCTCCCTGGTACTTGAGCCAGGGAAAACAGGTGACTTGCTCGCAGCGCTGGGGCAATCCTTGCCGCGTCCAGAAGCTATCCTGGCCGTCTCCGCACATTGGGATACCCAGCAACCGCGCATTAGTACTGCACCGCATCCAGAAACCATCCATGATTTCGGTGGTTTCCCGCCTGCCATGTACGAGATGCAATACCCCGCTCAGGGTGCACCTGAACTGGCCCAGGGTGTTGCAGAAAAACTCGCGCTACATAACATCCCGGTCAATAT
This sequence comes from Methylobacillus methanolivorans, assembly GCF_054588515.1. Classification (NCBI taxonomy): domain Bacteria; kingdom Pseudomonadati; phylum Pseudomonadota; class Betaproteobacteria; order Nitrosomonadales; family Methylophilaceae; genus Methylobacillus; species Methylobacillus methanolivorans. The sequence continues at coordinate 274,716 of NZ_BAAILT010000004.1, read as the reverse complement.
AGACCCCATTCGGGGTTTGGATCATGGGGCATGGGTGCCCTTGATGTTGATGTATCCCGATGCCGACATCCCTGTTACCCAGCTTTCCATACAAAGCCATGCCGGGCCACGGGCACACTATGCGCTTGGCCAGGTATTGGCCAGCCTACAGTCGCAGAAATTGATGCTCATGTGCTCAGGTGCCATCACGCATAACCTGCATGATTTCTTCACCGCAGACCGTCATGCAGAGGCACTGCATTATGTTCAGGCGTTCAGTGATTGGATGGCGGAGAAAATAGCCGAGAATGACATTGAATCCCTGCTGAATTACCGCAAGCTAGCACCCGGTGGCATACGGGCACACCCGCATGAAGATCATCTCATGCCACTGTTTGTTGCTTTGGGTGCCGCCGCAGGCAAACACAGCACGCGCCACCAGCCTGAAACAACCTACGGCTTCTTGGCCATGGATGCTTATCTATGGCCATGATGTGCCGACAAGGCTTGTATTGGCATAATGGAGTCATTACGATACGCGTTTACAATTAGTCCTTTTTCACAGTCAGCATGCGCATACTTGTCGTTGAGGATCATCCAGACATCCTGGCCAATATCATGGATTATCTGGCCTTGCACGGGCATCAGGTAGATTGCGCACAGGATGGTGTCACGGGCCTGCATCTAGCAGTTACGCAGACTTTCGATATCATCGTGCTGGATGTCATGCTGCCAGGGATGGATGGATACCAATTCTGCAAGCGCTTGCGTGATGATGCTCGCATGGATACACCCATCATCATGCTTACAGCGCGCGATGCCTTGCCAGACCGACTGCAGGGCTTACGCGCAGGAGCCGATGATTACCTGCTTAAACCATTTGCCCTGGCCGAATTGGCTGCGCGTATAGAAACCATCGTGCGACGGAGCCAGCGCCGAAGCCATACATTATTAAGTGTTGCTGACCTGGAATACGATCTTGATACCCTGCATGTCAGCCGTGCTGGTGTTGCATTGCGCCTCAACCCGATCTGCCTGAAGCTATTGCAGGTGTTGATGCAGCGTAGCCCGGCCATCGTGCGGCGCCAGGCCCTGGAGGAGCTGGTTTGGGGAGATCACGTACCAGAAAGCGACAGCCTGCGTACGCACATGCACCAGCTGCGCACCATTGTCGACAAACCATTCGATACACCGCTGATCCACACCCTGCGCGGTATCGGCTACCAGCTTTCCGAACACCATGTTTAAGCATTGGTCGCTGCGGGCGCACATCATGCTCGCCTTCCTGTTACTCACGTTGACAGTCAGTGGGTTATTTTCGCTCTCCATGGTGCAGATGTTTTTCTTCCTGGAAGAAAAACTGGTTACGCAAGACCTAGCCCATATGCTGCCGCTGTATCAAAAAAATCAGGCTCATTGGCAGAACGACCCAGCCTTGCAGTTTTTCGCCTCCAACGACATTCACCACCCGATTCCCGCCAAATTTAGTCACCTGAAAGATGGCTACAACGAGATCGTCGATGAGCGAGGTATTTTCTATGCTTACAAAGCAACTCAGCAAGGTGAGGAATATATCGTTGTACAAGAACAACAGGATTTTGAGGAGCTGGAAGAACATATCTTCAATGGCATAGCAGCAGGCTTTGTTTTCAGCCTGCTGCCCGCAGCTTGGTTGGGCTGGTTCCTGGCGCGACGTATCACGACGCCTATCCGTCGACTGGCCAGAGATGTAGGTAAGGATCCGTTACATCCCACGGCTACACATGAAAACTATGGCAACAATGAAGTCGGGCAATTAGCCACAGTACTCAATGACACGCTGGAAAAACTCAGGCAATCGCTACGCCGCGAACGCTTGTTCACCAGTGACGTCAGCCATGAGCTACGCACCTCATTGATGGTGATCAGCACCTCATGCGAAGTCATGTTGGCCAACCCGGCCTTGCAGGAAGCGCAGCGGGGACAATGGTCGCGCATTCACGGTGCGTGCCTAGACATGATCAGCCTGGTAGAAACCTTTCTCGCCCTGGCTCGCGAGGAACACCAGGAAACTGCCACCCGCGCCATCACCACTGCCGAATGCGCCCAGGTGCAATACGAGAAATGGCTACCGGAATTCAACAAGAAAGGCCTGCGACTTGAATTCGTAGCGCATGTACATTCAAACACCCGCTACAACCAAGTGTTCCTGGAAACCGTCATGTCTAACCTTTTGCGCAATGCTCTGCATTACACCGAGCAAGGCCACGCCCGCCTCATCGTGGATGCACATGGCTTTACGATTGAGGATAGCGGTGTCGGCATTGCAGCAGAACACCAAGCCCTCATCCTCAGCCCATTCACGCGGGGACCAACTGCCCGCGGCAATGGCCTTGGTCTTGGCTTATCGCTGGTAGAGCGCATCTGCCAGCGGCAACAATGGACACTACACATCACATCGCGCCCGCAAGAAGGCAGTATTTTCCAGATACGGCTTGCGCCTTAACATAAATTTAACATTGTTATGACCATCACTTAACGCCACCTCATTCACTATTGCATCTGATAACAATTATCAAATTCATCTCGATTTAGTTGCTACATATTAAGCAGCAGATCGACTTCGATATTTCAATTGGGAGTTTTCAGATGCAACACCGTCCTTGCTCATTCCGGGTCAAACCCGCTGTCGCGTGTATCGCGATGGCTTTTAGCTGCATGTCTGCACACGCCGCCGATGACAGCGCCACCACGTTGCCGGAAGTGCAAGTGGTCGAAAAAGCCGAACACGCGATCACCCAAGGCTACGTTATCAAGCGCAGCCGCACTGCCACACGTACCGACACCGAGCTGCGTGACATTCCGCAATCGCTCACCGTTGCTACACCTGAACTGATGCGCGACCAGGCCGTGCAAAATCTTGCTGATGTTGTACGTTATGTCCCAGGCGTAGGCGCAGCCCAGGGTGAAGGCAACCGCGAGACTTTCATCTTCCGCGGCATGACCACCACTGGCGATTTCTTCATTGATGGCGTGCGTGATGATGTGCAATATTATCGCGACCTCTACAACATCGAACGCGTTGAGGTGCTGAAAGGGCCAAACGGCATGACCTTTGGTCGCGGCGGTGCTGGCGGTCTGATCAACCGGGTAAGCAAGGAAGCTGGCTGGACTGATATCCGCCAAGTCTCCCTGCAATACGGCATGTTCGACCAGGCGCGCGGTACAGTGGATTACAACCAAGCGATCAATGACGCCGCCGCCATACGTATCAACGCCATGTATGAAGATGGCAACAGTTACCGTGATGGCGTATCACTTGAACGCAAAGCCATCAACCCAACCATCACCCTGAAACCTAGCGACAAAACCAAAATCGTTTTAGGGGTGGAATACTTCAAGGATGAACGCACTGCTGACCGCGGCATTCCTTCTTTCAACGGCCGCCCGGTCGACACCAAGGATTCCACCTTCTTCGGCAATGCCCGCAAGAGCCCAACCCACACCGAAGTCAGCGCTTTCAATGCTTTGCTTGAACATGCGTTCGACAATGGCATCATTCTGCGCAACCGCACGCGTTATGCGGATTACAACAAGTTTTACCAGAATGTGTTTGCTGGTAGCGCCGTCAGTAATAGTGGCACATTGAGTCTATCCGCCTACAACAATGCCACCGAGCGCGATAGCTTGTTCAACCAGACTGACTTCATCTACAAGGCCACCACTGGCAGCGTAGAACATGAGCTGATGTCTGGTGTGGAACTGAGCCGCCAGGTGACAACCAACTTCCGCGAGACGGGCTATTTTAATAATAGTGCCACCAGCACTACCGTCTCGCTCGCTAACCCTACCACCAATCTGCCAGTGACTTTCCGCCAAAGCACGACCGATGCTGACAACCACACCGTCACCACAACCCAGGCCGTGTATTTCCAGGACCAGATCAAGTTCAATGAGCAATTCCAAGCCATTGTTGGCCTGCGTTATGACGATTTCGACACGGATTACCGCAACGACAGGTTGGCCTCCGGGGCTGCCAACCACAAGATCAAGACCAGTGATGACCTGTGGGCACCACGCGCTGCCGTGATCTATAAACCATTGGCAGCACTGTCGCTGTACACAAGCTACAGCGAAGCCTATGTACCACAAGGTGGTGACCAGCTTTCCGGCCTGACTGCTGATAACAAGAGCTTCGATCCCGAGAAATTCAAGAACTACGAAATCGGTGCCAAGTGGGATATCACCCCTGAGCTAGCGTTCACCGCCGCCGTGTACAAACTGGAGCGCCTCAATCAGGTCACCAATGATCCTGTCGTCACGGGCCAATTCATCAAGATTGATGGGCAGGAAAGCAAAGGCATTGAGCTGGGTTTGAATGGCAAGCTCACCTCCGCCTGGAGCGTGGCTGGTGGCTATGCTTACCAGGATGCGGAAATTTCCAGCCAGGTGGGTGCCAACAGCAGCAGCTCTCGCATTCTGACCGGTACCGATGTTGGCCTGGTGCCACGTCACTCCTTCTCGCTATGGAACCGTTACGACATCAACGAGACATGGGGCGTTGGCCTGGGCATCATTAGCCGCAGCGAAATGTATGCCGCTACACCCACAGCCACCACTTCGGTGACACTGCCTGGCTACACCCGCCTTGATGGCGCGGTGTTCGCCCAGCTAGACAAAAATCTGCGCCTGCAAATCAACGTGGAAAACCTGCTTAATAAGGACTACTACTTGTATGCGCATAATGCCAACAACATCACTCCAGGCGCACCTACCCTGGCCAGAGCGACCTTGATCTATAACTTCTGATCGACACAGATCTGTATTGTAAAGTAGTTGGTTAAGACGGGCCGGCATCTGATGATGTCGGCCTTTTTTATGGATGCCTGATCAGTGACTGGAATAGCATTCAGCACAGACAGCCACCAGCGTCACCATGTGAGTTAGCAACGCTCACGAATTCACAGAGACTACGATGCAACGTGGTAGCAATAAACAGCGACATTGCCGCGTAATAGTTTGCCTTACAGGCATCTTGAGAAAGTAAGATAGGCAGGCCCAATCCCACCAGCATATCTGCCCTATTTTTTATTGGCAGCTTCTGGCAACACAAAGCCCTTGGGCAACAAGACCCACATGCGTCCTTCCTGCTTCATGGCTCCTGCCTGCTGACCTGCAGCATCGCCCGCTCCCCAGAAGAAGTCGGCACGCACGCCACCTTTGATCGCACCACCGGTATCCTGTGCCAACACCAGGCGATTAAGAGGAGTACTGCTATTCGGATAGGTGGTCGCGAGGAATACCGGCGCACCTAGCGGAATAAACTTGGGATCAACCGCAATGACACGTTCTGCCAAGATAGGTACGCCCAATGCGCCCAGGGGGCCAGGCAGGTTAGGCGGCAATTCACGGAAGAAGACATAGCTGGGGTTGGTATTAAGCAATTCCTGCAACTTAGCAGGGTTTTGTCGCCCCCATTGCTTGATGCCTTGCATGGAAGCCTTATCCAGCGTGAGCTCGCCACGCTCGACCAAAGTACGGCCTATGGATTGATAGCTCATGCCATTCTGGTCAGCATAGCCAACATGAACGGCCTCGCCATTATCCAGCTGTACCAAGCCGGAACCCTGCACTTGCAGGAAGAATAATTCCACTGGGTCATTAACCCACAGCAGCTCACGGCCTGCCACTGGCGCCATGCCATTTTCTATCTCTGCGCGCGTGTAATAGGGCACCAACTTGTTGCCGACAACACGACCACGCACGCGCTTATTGGCGAGCTCTGGAAACAGACCGGCCAATTCCACAGTGATCAGATCATCCGGGCGGGCATAGAGTGGATAGCGATATTGTGCCGTCTTGACGCGGCTCCCCTTGAGTAGGGGTTCGTAATAGCCTGTGACTAAACCAGCGTCACGCCCTTCCTGGGTCGTTGCCTGGTAGACATTGAAATATTGCTGGAAATAAGCCTGCACCTGCGACTCGGCAGGGCGCTGCGGCAAGCGCGTAGCCGCCTCACACGCCGCCTGCCATGGTTGGCGGTTTTTCAAGGTATTACACCCTAGCAACCAGGCTGGCCAGGCGGCACTGAGCTGTGCCTGTTCGAATCCAGCCAGGTCTTGCCAATGCGCAGGCTTAAGCAAGCCATAATCAGGAATCTTGCTGGTAGGCACTTGTGTAGCCGGTGGTTGCTTGGGCTGCTCAGGAACAGGCGAGGAGGGCGCTGGCAATTCCAGACACTGGCAGGGTTGCTCCACCTTGACGTGCTGATGCCCGCCGCAGGCGGTTAACAAGAATGCCAATAGCCATGCTTGCTTACGCAAGCCATAAAAAAAGATGTTCATGAATCAGTGCAATACGCGCGGCATATTGAGTGTAAAAGGCGCGATCTCGCTATCGAACTGCGTGCCATCTTCCGCCGTGATGTGATAGAAACCGCGCATCTCACCCACTGGCGTACTCAGCATGGTACCGCTGGTATATTGAAAATGTTCGCCAGGCTGAAGCAATGGCTGCTGACCAATGACACCCAGGCCACGTACTTCCTGTGTTTTGCCCTCTGCATCGGTGATGATCCAGTGACGACTGATCAATTGCGCCGCCACATTACCGATATTCTCGATCCGCACGGTATAGGTGAACACATAGCGGTTTTGCTCTACATCGGATTGATCAGGCACAAACGCTGTCTCCACCTTCACAGAAAATGCATAGCGCTTGTCCTTGGTCATTTGTTTTCCTTATCCTAGGCTTATCCAATCAAGCCGCTGGTAGGCGAGCTAGGCGAAGCGGAGTAGAGCTTGCGTGGCATACGTCCAGCCAAGAAGGCTTCGCGGCCAGCTTCTACGGCTTTCTTCATGGCACCTGCCATTAGCACCGGGTCTTTTGCTGCGGCAATCGCAGTGTTCATGAGCACGCCCTGACAGCCTAACTCCATGGCAATCGCGGCATCTGAGGCCGTACCCACTCCGGCATCGACCAACACAGGAATCTTGGCATTCTCGATAATGATCTGCAAATTCCACGGATTGAGAATACCCATGCCAGAACCAATCAGCGATGCCAGCGGCATCACCGCGGCACAGCCCATCTCTTCAAGCTGCTTGGCAATGATAGGGTCGTCAGAACAATAGACCATGACATCGAAACCATCCTTGATCAGCGTTTCCGCCGCCTTGATGGTTTCCAGCATATTAGGGTAGAGCGTGTTGGGATCGCCCAGCACCTCAAGCTTAACCAGTTTGTGGCCATCCAACAATTCGCGAGCTAGGCGCAGGGTACGCACGGCATCGTCTGCGCTGTAACAGCCTGCCGTATTCGGCAGGTAAGTAAATTCTTCCGGCGGCAGGTAATCAAGCAAGGAGGGCTCGCCTGCATTCTGGCCAATATTGGTACGGCGGATTGCCACCGTGATAATCTCGGCACCGCTGGCATCAATCGCCGCGCGCGTCTGCTCAAAATCCTTGTATTTACCAGTACCCACCAGCAAGCGAGAGTTGTAACTCTTGCCCGCAATATTCAATGTATCCATTTAACCGCCTCCTACTGCGCCCACGATTTCAAGTTTGTCATCATTACTCAGCACCGCTTCGGCAAAACTGCCGCGCGGCACGATCTCACCGTTGCGCTCAATCGCAAGACGCTTGCCGGTCAGCCCCAGCTTTTCTACCAGGTCGCCCACCGTGAGCCGTTCAACATCGAACTGCCGTGGATTTCCATTGATGGTCAGATGAATCAATTGATACTACCTTAAAGAAGTTACCTTCACTGCTCAAAGCGGCTAAGTGCTTAAGTGAAATGAACGATATAGAGATGAGCAGCTCCGCTGCCAACAGAGCGATATTTTACGTAGGTTAATGGGTAATTAGCAAACCAGAAGCATAATCAGCAGGCTGAAATGCTTGAATAAGCAGCTATTTCCACAGCTTCTCTCAACATTGCCTAGGCAACGCCGATACTAAGATAAGAACATGGGCCTCATGCCCTCCACCGTCCTGCTTGACGCGATATTCGGCGCCATATAGGCTTCGGCAGGTTATACAGGGCGAAAACCACGAGAAAATAAGACAAGGCAAAGAAATTGTCAGATCAGCCATCCGCACATTCACAGGCGTTGTTCAAAGCCGGCCTCGCTGCCGAGGCAAAGCACAACTACCTGGAAGCCTTGTCAAATTACACCGCATCACTAGAAGCTGGCGCTAGCCAACTGCAGACTTGGCTCAAAATCGGCCACCTGTTCCTGCGCACCATGAAATACCAGCAGGCAGCCGAAACCATGGAGTTCGTGCTGGGCATGGACCCGTCAAGCATTGAAGCCATTTACGGCCTAGCCATTGCCTATTTCTACCTGGGTCGCCATGAAGAAGCCTGTGCCTTCATCGACCATGCAGCGGAAATGCAACCGGATAACGCCACTTACGCACTGGATCGCGCCAACATTCACTCCATCGCCAAGCCAGATCCGGCCAGCAAGCGCCAGCTTTATGCAGAATGGGGGCAGCGCTTTGCCGATTCGCTAGGCAAGCTGGCCCAGCCATTCGACTATGACCGCGCCCCTGATCGCACATTGCGTATCGGCTATGTCTCTGGTGATATGCGTGACCACGCCGTGGCGTATTTCATGGAACCAGTGCTGGCTCACCACGACGCGGCGCAGGTCGATGTTTTCGTCTACTCCACCAGCCCACACCAGGATGCCGTCACTGACAAACTAAAAAAACTGGTGCCACATTGGCATGATGTCTCAAAGCTTAGTGACCAGGCACTGCATACCCTGATTCGCCAACATAAAATCGACATTCTGGTAGACCTTTCCGGCCATACCCAGGGCCACCGCCTGTTTACCTTTGCACGCCGCGCTGCGCCAGTGCAAGTGACCTGGCTGGGCTATGTCGGTGGTACGCTAGGCATGCAGGAAATGGATTATCGCCTGACCGACTGGAGCATGGACCCAGCGGGTAGTGAGCAATTTTATGTTGAAAAACTATTCCGCCTAAACTGCATGGCCAGCTATATCCCGCCTGCCAACGCACCACTTGAACCCTTGCCCCCCATGCTGCAAGGCAACCCGCCCACGCTGGCTTCGCTCAACAGCTCGCGCAAACTCACCGATGAAGCCCTGCTGGTATGGAAGCGCATCCTCGAAGCACGTCCAGAGGTGCAGTTGCTCATTCATGTACAAGAGCAATCCGCTGAAGATGCCGTAAACACCATAGAACCGCGCTTGGTCAGGCTGGAGATGCCATTGGACCGCATCATCATCTCGCCCATGGTGCCCATGGATGAATTCATGACGCGCGGGCAGATCGTCGATATTGCCCTCGACAGCTTCCCGGTATCCGGCGGCACCACGACCTTGCATAGCCTATGGATGGGGCTGCCGGTGATTGCGATGGATGCCACCGACGCCGTGGCTGCATCAAGCGCCGCTATACTCAAGGGCCTGGGTTTGCAGGAGTGGGTGGCAAGCAGCGAAGATGACTATGTCTCCAAGGTACTAAACCTGCTTGACGCCCCAGAACAGCTCACTGCGTACCGCGCACGCGCACGCCAACTGATGCAGCACTCCACGCTCATGGATTATGCGGGTCGCTGCCATGACCTGGAAACCGCTTACCGACAGCTCTGGCTTAATTACCTGCTGGGCAAACCCAAATTTCTCGGCGTTCATACTCCCTATACGGAAGACCTTCAACAACTGCGCAGTGCCTACGAAGAAAGACAAGGGCAAACGATATGAACAAGCATGCTGCCATCCCGTTATTGACACCATTGTTGCCTGACCGGCAAGCGCTTGCTCCATATCTGGCGCAACTGGACCACAACCGCCATTACTCCAACTTTGGCCCGCTCAATAACGCCCTGGAATCACGGATCGCAGACATATTTGCAGAGCATGGCGCTTATCCGCTACACGTCACGACCACCAGCAGCGCAACGCTGGGGCTGGAACTGGTGCTCAGTAGCCTGGATTTACCGCCCGGCAGCAAGGTGATCGTGCCCGCCCTGACTTTTGTTGCCTCACTGACGGCCATCATCCGCGCTGGCTACACACCGGTCATTGCCGATATTGACCCCGACAGCTGGTTGCTCACCCCTGAAATCGCCACCGAGGCTGCGGTACAAACCGGCGCCAGGGCAGTCTTGGCTGTCGCTGCATTTGGGCAACCACAGGATACCAAGCGCTGGAGCCATTTCCAGCAACAGTCTGGCATCAGGGTGCTGATTGATGCCGCAGGTGCATTTGGTAGCCAGTGGGTAGAAGCGCCTGATATCCCGGTGGTTTACAGCATGCATGCCACCAAATCTCTGGCAGCAGGCGAGGGCGGGCTGGTCGTCAGCGGCGACAATGTCATCAATGCCAATGTCCGCCAGCTCAGTAACTTCGGCATTAACCTGGATTCCAATGCTGGCTTCCCAGTCGGACACCTGTCATTTGTCGGTAGCAATGCCAAGCTCTCGGAATACCATGCCGCCGTAGCGCATGCCAGCCTGGACCAATGGGATGCCCAAGCGCAATTGAGGCAAAACATTTACCGCGATTACCGTCAGGCACTCGCAGATGCCTGCGGTGACCAACTACAATGGCAAGCAGGCATTACGCTGGCCGCGCCGACGATTTTCTGCCTGCGCATGGCTGCCGATGCACGTGACCGCCTGGAAGCGATATGCAAGCAACGCCACATCGCTACCCGACGCTGGTATCAACCCTTGCTGCACCAGCATGCAGCCAAGGTGGCACCCATCATCAAGCAACCTACACCCGTGGCAGAAGCCGTGGCCTCTGGCCTGATCGGCTTGCCGTTTTCACCGTTCCTGAGCCGTGAAGATATCACTCGTGTTGTCGAAGCCACTTGCCTGGCGACGGCAAACTTAACTTTAGCGCATCAATCCCAGTGAGAATAACCATGGACAACATCGAAACCTTTATTGAGAAATTCATTACCGCTGTCGACTTTCAGGAAGCCGTCGAGATTGAACCCGACACCAAGCTGACAGACTTGCCAGAGTGGGACTCCCTGGCAGCACTTGGCGTGATCGTCATGTTTGACATGGAATATGGCAAAACCATCACCGGCGAGCACCTGAAACAAGCGAGCACCGTGCAAGACCTTTACCAACTGCTAGCCTAGGATTCCGCCATGGCCACCTCTACACTCAAGAACGTACGCTTTGCCGGCATGGCGACCTGCGTGCCCAAGCAGGTCGTGCATAACGTCAATGATGTGCCGCCCCACCTGCGCTCAGAGCGCGAGAGGCTGGTACGCAACATCGGTATCGAAACGCGTCGTGTCTGCCCGGAGTGGCAATGTTTTTCCGACTTGGCCTACGATGCCGCCGACAAGCTGCTCAATGAACTGCAATGGTCACGCGACGAGATCGGTGCCTTGATCGTGGTGACGCAATCGCCAGATTACTTGGTACCGGCCACCGCCATTATCCTGCAAGATCGGCTAGGCCTGGCGCATTCCACGATTGCCTTTGACGTTAATCTTGGCTGTTCTGCTTACCCGTTTGCACTACAGCTTCTGGGCAGCATGATTGCCTCAGGCGCGATCAAGAAAGGTTTGATCCTGCTCGGTGATCGCTCGAGCTACAAGCATAAAGACCCGCTGAAAGATCCGTTGTTTTCCGATGCTGGCACTGCCACAGCACTGGAATATCAGGAAGGCGCGGCACCCATGTACTTCGACCTCAACAGTGACGGCAGCGGCTACAAGGCCATCATCGTGCCTGTCGGTGGGCACCGCAACCCGTTCCAGCTTGAGCACGGCATTGCACGCAAGGGAGATGACGGTTTCTGGCGTTCAGACTTGGACCTGCTGCTTGACGGCCCTGCGGTGATCAGTTTCTCTACACAGCGCGTGCCCCCGATGGTGGAGAACCTGCTGGGTTATTCCAGTATTGCCAAGGATGACATCGACTATTTCATCTTCCACCAGGCCAACCGCATGATCAATGAAACCATCCGCAAAAAACTGGGCCTGCCAGAAGAAAAGGTGCCGTCGACCTTGCGTGAATTCGGCAATACCAGCGGTGCCTCATTGCCAGTCACAACCACGGTACGCCTACGTGATGCGCTAGCGAAGAGCAAAAATCGCCTGCTGTTCTGTGGCTTTGGTGTCGGCCTTTCCTGGGGAGGAGCGATTGTAGAGGTGGAAGATGCCATCTTCCCTGAATTGATTATTTCATGAGCCACATGCAAGATCCTTTTTCACTGACCGGCAAACGCGTGCTAGTCACCGGCGCATCGTCTGGAATAGGCAAGCAAATTGCCATTACCTGCTCGCAAATGGGCGCAGAGCTGGTCATTACCGGGCGCAATCAAGATCGTCTGCAGGCAACTGCTGCCTCGTTGCACGGAGAAGGGCATACTGTGCTGCCAGCAGATTTATCACAACAAGAGGATATCGACATGCTGGCACAACAAGCTGGCGTGTTGAACGGGCTGGTGCATGCCGCTGGCATGTCGCGACTGGTCCCTTTTCGCCTGATGAACAAAGCCCATCTGGGCGAGATTTTCGACAGCAACACGTTTGCCCCTTTGCTATTGACGAAGGCCTTGCTCGCAAAAAAACGGATTGCGGCCAATGGGTCCATATTGTTTATCGCCGCATTGTCATCTCATAGCGGCGCCTTGGCGACCTCCGCCTATGCTGCCAGTAAATCGGCCCTGCTAGGTGCCATGCGCTCACTCGCACTGGAAGTCGCGAAGCAAGGCACTCGCGCCAACTGCCTCTCACCCGGTTATGTACGCACCCCTATGCTGGAAGGCCTGGGGCAAGGCGGAGGCAATATGGATGCGCTTTTCGATCTCACACCACTGGGCATGGGCGAACCTGAAGACGTGGCCTACGCATCCGTGTTTTATCTGTCGGATGCAAGCCGCTGGATTACGCGTAATTACTTCATCCTGGATGGCGGTCTGAGTACCCCCATGGATATTTACGCATGAGTGTTGCTGTGATCAATCCCTTTTCCCTAGAAGGAAAAACCATTCTGGTCACCGGCGCATCGTCAGGCCTGGGCCAGCATATTGCCGTTCGCTGCGCCGCACGTGGTGCACGCATGATCATTACTGGGCGCAACCAGGAGCGGTTGCAGGCCAGTTATGACCAGCTGCAGGGGGAGGGCCATATACAAGTGCTGGCAGACCTGACCAGCGAAGAAGACAGGCATAGGCTGGTCAGCGTAATACCCACATTGAATGGACTCATGCACTGTGCCGGCATGCAAAAGCATTGCCCAGTGCGACAACTGTCCGAACAGCTGATGACAGACATGTATCGCATCAACTTTCTCGCACCCGTGATGCTGACGCAACGCCTGCTACAGGCAAACGCCATCGCACCACAAGGCTCCATCCTGTTCATGCTATCCACCGCGGCACATAGTGGCACCCGCGGCCTGGCACCTTATTCGGCCATGAAATCCGGACTGATCGGCATGATCAAATGCCTCGCACTGGAACAGGCCAAACGTAAAATTCGCGTCAATGGCATTTCACCTTCTGCGATTGCCACCCCGATGTGGGATGCACACCAAGCACAGCTGGAAGAGCAAAAGGCCAGGCATCCGCTAGGACTAGGCACTCCCGACGATGTAGCCAATGGCGTGATTTACATGCTGTCGGACGCCAGCCGGTGGGTCACAGGCACCAGCCTGGTCATGGACGGTGGGGCAGTAATTTGATGAAGAAGGCCTATATCATCGGCGCTGGTGGCTGGGGTCGTGAAGTGCTGGTGCAAATGCGCGATGACCCGGATTGCGGCAAGACATGGGAGATTGCCGGATTTCTGGATACACGCCCACACATGCTGGATGGCATAGACTGCGGCGCACATATCGTGGGAAATCCCCTGACACATATGCCACAAGATGATGAAGTGTTTGTTTGTGCCATCGGGTTGCCTCGCGGACGCGAACAATATGCACGCCCCCTGCTCGACAAGGGCGCACAATTCATCCACATCCGCACCCCCTACAACACCGACGGTTACATCAGCGTACGCGTCCATCTTGGAACAGGGTGCTTCTGGGCCGCTCGCGTACAAATCAGCCCGGATGTGCACATCGGGGATTTCGCCAACATCCATAGCGCCACCATCCTTAGCCACGATGTACGCATCGGCAATTACGCACAAATCGGTGCCATGGTCTTCATCGGTGGTGGCGCACAGATTGGCGCGCATGCCATTGTCTACCCGCATGCCACGATTACCCCTGGCATCAAGGTAGGCGAGGGCGCCACCGTAGGTGCCGGAGCCGTCGTCATCAAAGATGTGCCGCCCGGTGCTACCGTCTTCGGCAACCCGGCCAAAGTCATTTTCTAATCGCGCAAATCTTCTAGGAAGCTACTGATGCAATCGCGCATGCACCCCAAATACTATCTCTCGCAGGAAATCTTCGAGCGTGAGCAGACCAAGATTTTCCGCAAGGTGTGGTTGTTTGCCGGATTGAAAACACTGTTGCCTCAGCATAATTCATTCATCACCCGCAAGGTGGCAGGCACTCCTGTCGTGATCCAGAACGCCCATGGCAAGCTGCATGCGTTCGAAAATATCTGCCTGCACAGAAGCGCACCGCTGCAAACGGAGCCCGTTGGATCCCGGCCGCTCGTTTGCCCTTATCATGCATGGAAGTACGATGCGACGGGACATGTTAGCAACATCCCGCATTGCGATGCCATCTACCTGTTTGACGAGGCGGAAAAACAATCACTGAAACTACGTGAGTTTGCACTCCGTACCGTAGGCAACCTGCTGTTCATCAACCTTGATCCCCAGCCGCTTCCATTGGAGGAACAATTCTCGCCGCAATTTCTCGCATCCCTGGAAAGCAGTTCTCTCGCTTATGACACGGAAGTCATGGTGACAACCTGGCACTGCAAGTTCAACTGGAAGCTGGTTTACGAAAACTTGCGCGACTTCAACCATGTGCGTTTTCTCCATCCCAAAAGCTTTGGAAACTATGTCGACTTTGTTTCCACCATTGACCAGAGTCAATGCTCAGAATCGCAATTACCCCTGACGGACAACACCCCAGAGGGCTTACGCAAGGAAATGCGCCGCTTCAGTTATGGAGGAAGGGATGCCATGATCCCCGACATGCGTCGCGCTCCATGGCACTCCAGCGTCGAGCGCTGGGGCGATCAGGATGCCTACTACAATTGGCTTAGCATCCCCAACCTGCACATTGCCAGCGGCAATGGCGGTCACTCGTTCACAATCGAGCACCATATTCCTATCGCTCCGGATAAAACAGACCTGGAACTGTACTGGATAACCGCACGCAAGAAACAACCCATCGCCTCATCCCACCAAGTGCTGCTTGCTAACATGCATGGCAGCAAGCAAATCGTTGGGGAGGATGTAGATATGCTGGAAAAAATACAAACTGGATTGCATCTTAATGCTCCCATCCCCAATCAAGGCGCTTACGAATCCACCAATAGACTGATCGAACGCTGGTATACCACCTTGATGGAGACTGAACATGAACTTTAGATGGATAATAGGTAGCGGTGACTATCTGGATCAAGTTTGGCATTCTTGGGAACAAACACACCCCAACGCAAATATTGAAAAACTGGAAGTGATACAAGACAGCGACTATGCATTCGATTTGTCGATTTTTGACGAATTAAATCCAAAGACTGGTGACGTATTCATCGCCTTTGACGAGCGCTTCGGCAATTTCAAGCGTATGGAACTGTTTCAAGCAGCTTTGGAGCGCGGTTTTTCCCTTCAACCGTTGGTCAGTGCAAACGCCAATGTCGCATCAGATGTCATTATTGGGAAAAACGTATTTATCGGGCCACAAGCAGTGGTCGGCCATGGTTGCAGAATTGATTACAACAGCGTTATTCATGCAAACAGTCACTTGGGAAGCAATTGCCGCATCCATGCATCAGTGTGGGTGGAAGCAGGAACTCAAATCGGGTCACACGTCCAAGTAGGCACACATGCCATTCTACGTACCGGTTCTATCCTGCGCTCAGGAATTAACATTGGCAAAGGTGCTGAACTGGGTTGGCCACAAGTCTACAATGCCGACATTGCGGATAAGACCATATATGACATTCGTTATGATGAGCCGATATACGTTTATGGCAACTGACCAATTGCCCATAAGAAATATTCATACTTAATTACCATTGCAATCGAATTATCCTCTGCTCTGTCATGAGTGCATATGAATCTCAAAAGTTATTATTTTTATTGGAAAGCTAAGAAAATCATCGCAAAAAATGGCGATGCCACCAAAGTGGTCATTCTTGGTTCTCATGCAGGCGAAGGCATACTAGGTCTGCCTGAGGCTAATCGCCACTGCGAAATCATTGCCATTGTGGATGACTTCCGCATTAAAGAAGCAGAAACCTATTTCAATATCCCCTTGATCACGTCTACCATGTTTACAACATTGGCGGCGCAACACGATGATCTGATTGCAATCAATACTTGTGAAAATAAAAAGCCCAAAGAATATTTCAACCGATTGTGCTGGAAAAACAATGTCGCCTGCATGAATAATTGGCAAGCCACTGCTGTTTTCAGGCTATATGAACATGTAGATCCCGATGAACGCCACGCCCATGTATGGGGTGGCTGGCGATATAAAGTACGCAGCGCAGGCGATTGGTTGATTGCGAACACATGCCTCTGGCAACGCAGGAGCAATGATATTGCCTTGATTAGGATGGATGGCGCGGGTGATTTCTTTATTTGGCTGAATTCGGCCAAACATATCCGCGAACATTATGCCGATAAGAAAATTACCCTATTCTGCAATTCAGCTTGGGCGGAGTATGCAAAAACACTCCCTTACTGGGATATAGTAGTTCCAATTGAATATAAGAAATTTCTCAGGCAACTCATATATCGCTGGAAAATAATGCTGAAGCTACGCTTTGGACATTATGCAACCATCATCCAGCCTACCTATTTCCGCTACCTGATTCGTGATGACGTGCTCATCCGCTCAAGCGGGTCGCCCGAACGCATTGGTTGGCATGGTGGCAGCATCAGCCACTTGCGCGTCACGGGCATACCATCCGCGCAATTTGAACGTTCCAATCCATGGTATACACAGCTACTACAATCTAGCATTCCTATCCGCCCAGAGATCGAGAGAGATGCCGAATTTGTTTCCATATTGACAGGAAAGCACCTTGCCCCGGCAATCGCATCGCTGCCGTTAAAAGCAGAAAAAGTGCCACCGATTGATGGTCCATACTGCATTTTGTTTCCGGGAGCATCCTGGCACGGTCGACGCTGGCCGACACATAAATTTGCTATGCTCGCAAACAAACTCGCTGAACAATTCAATTGGCATATCGTATTGAGTGGTTCAAAAAGCGAGAAATTCTTGTGCGACGAAATTGAAGCAGCGCTTTCTGGCAAAGTGATCAATCTTGCTGGAAAAACGAACTGGGTGGAGCTAGTTGAACTGATTCGTGGCGCAAAGATTTTAATCAGCAATGAAACCTCCGCCGTTCATATCGCACCAGCAGTCGACACCACCTCAATCTGCATCTTGGGAGGAGGGCACTATGGCATGTTTGTGCCCTACCCGTCGGAGCTGGCAGGCAAAAAACCTATTCCCGCGATCAAGGAAATGAGTTGTTACGGCTGCGGATGGTCCTGCACCCTGCCACGAGAAGCGCGAGGACCTGTTCCATGCATTCGGGATATTGCGGTAGAAGATGTGCTTGATCTTGTCCACAAAGCATTGGATGACAGTTCAGATAGTCCGGCACATCCGCCTGCAAATGTCGCCGATGTGTTCGGCATACCGATGTGATCAACATCTTCCTGCCTCTTAAATTTTTTGGAGAAAACTTGATGACGCCACCTGCCAAACCGATTGCCTTTGTTTTGGGTTCTACCCACCATGGAACAATGATCCTGAACCGTAACGACTACAACCAGACTCCCGACGGCAGCCAATATGGCGTTGGATGGCAGTTATTGAATAACTCATCATTCGATCAATGGGAAGTATCACTGGTTCTGGATCTCTTGCAATCTCGGCGGACCCATTTCGGTGACGGCGTCGTCGCATTGGATTGTGGAGCCAATATTGGCGTTCACGCCATTGAATGGGCACGGCAAATGCATGAGTGGGGATCAGTGACCGCTTTTGAAGCGCAGGAGCGGATTTTTTATGCATTAGCCGGCAATCTCGCCATCAATAATTGCCTCAATGCGCGAGCTGTATGGAGCGCGATTGGAGAGAGCGAAGGGACCATCGGCGTCCCGCAACCAGACTACAACCACCCCGCAAGCTACGGCAGCCTTGAGATACGGCATCATCTCGGCACCGAGTTCATCGGGCAGGCTATTCAATATAATGAAACGGCTCTCACGCCCACTAAGATGGTTTCCATAGACTGCCTCAACCTCACCCGTCTTGATTTCATGAAGATTGATATTGAGGGAATGGAAATAGAAGCCTTGCGCGGTGGTAGGAAAACGCTCGAAACCTGCAAACCCATCATTCTCGTTGAGTGGATTAAAAGTGACCTCGCCGAGCTTTCCCGCTTATTGGAAAACATGCAATACCGGCTTTTCAAGGCCCATCACAACTTATTGGCCATTCACGAAACAGATCCTACATATCAATCATCCACAACATTTAGCAGCCCGCATGGACAACAAATCAAACCATTCCGCAATCCAACCCAAAGGCCTGTTTTCCTCATGGCCCCTCTCTCTCGTATAGGGCTTGCAGTTGGCGCAGGCATAGCACAAAACTGCGCCAACCTCATTGCGGCTATTGATGACACGCCATCCATTCTTTCAATTCACGGAGCGCCGCGTTGGTCCAGCGTCCAATTCCTAGAACAGGCAAAACAATATCCTGATGCCATTGCGATTGACTTCTCTGCCAGTCTGCAAGGTAGCGCCTGGGTTGCCCGGTTGTGCGAAGAAACCGGCACAGAACGCTGTGACTGGACTGTCCACTCGCAAGTGAGTGATATAGGTTAAATCATTGCATTACAGAATATCCAACAGCCTAACTAACTCCGGGACTGCATAAAAATGAAAAACCGCTTTGTATTCTTAATGGCTCCCATGTCTCGTATTGGTTCCGCATTTGGGGATAAGGTGGCACAGGCTTGCAACCATCCCATTGCGGCAGTGGATGATGAAAGATCATCCAATACTATTCACGGCATCACCCGCTGGACGAGCACCCAATTTCTGGAACAGGCGAAACAGTACCCTGATGCCATCGCGATTGACTTCTCTGCCAGCCCGCAAGGCCGTGATTGGGTGGAAAAATTATGTAAAGAAGCTGGAATTAGCCATTTGAATTTTCTAGATGCGCAGGCAGAATTAGGCCTATCCATTGATACTGCGCAATATGATATTTTCTTGGAAGACAACCCGCTCTCAATTTACAAGCACACGGTGTCCGCAATCAACACGAAAACACATGAAATCCTTCGACTCCTAAGGTATACAGGCCAAGAGGCCCTGAGGAAACACCCCAACCCGTTAAGTCGGCATGCTGCAAAAGTGTACTCACAGAATGAAGAGGATGGCATTACATTTGAGATATTGAGGCGTTTGGAATTACAAGAGGGTGTATTTGCAGAATATGGCGTTGGAGACGGCACTGAGAACAATACTCTGTCATTACTTGCCTCCAATTGGAGAGGGTTCTGGATTGGAAATCAGGACTTGGCATTTCCCGTCACACGAGAACCAGAAACTGGATTTTATTATTCTAAAGAATGGGTAACTAGAGACAACATCACTGAACTTTACAGTGCTGGATTAAAAGCGATTGGTGAATATGCATGCAATCTTGTTTCCATGGATCTTGATGGCAATGATTGGCACTTCGTAAAAGCCTTACTCGATTCAGGTATACAGCCTCATGTGTTTATCACTGAATATAATGCCAAATTCATTCCCCCCATCAAGTTTGTCATTCCCTACAATGACCACCATGAATGGCTTGGTGATGACTACTTTGGCGCAAGCTTTGTCTCTTTTGTCGACTTATTTTCTGAATATGGATACTTTCCTGTTTGTTGCAACATCACGGGGAGCAATGCATTCTTTGTGCATAAAAAATACAAACATCTCTTTCAAGACATACCCGAAAAAATAGAAGAAATTTTTGTCGCACCCCAATACTTCTTGAGTGGACTGGATTACTCAGGGCACCCTATCTCATTAAAAACTATTTCTAGCATTGTAAACGGCCATTAAAATTGGCCAGCCTCTCTCATCAGCTCGCCCTATCTATTTAACAAGGTTCCAAATGGTAAGTGCACTCCCGCTGGTCAGCATCGTCATGCCAGCCTACAAGCTCCAGTACCTCGAGCAAGCCCTGGATAGTGCACTGGCGCAGACCTATCCAGCGCTGGAGCTGGTTATTTGCGATGACAACCCTGGGCGGGATATCGAAGCGCTTGTCCAGCAAAAGCAGGCGTCTTCACCTTTCCCGATTCACTACTCTAGAAATGCTGTCCCGGATGGCGAGCTCCCCAGCACGGTGAACGGCATCAAGCTTGCTCAAGGCAAATACATCAAGTTCCTACACGATGACGACGTACTTGAGCCAGACTGTATTGCCTCACTGGTTGCCGTCATGGAAAACGAGGCAGGAATTGTGTTGGCATCTTCACGCCGGCAACGCATTGATGAAGATGGCGAACCCTTGCCAGATATCATGGCGACCTGCTTCCCGTTTTCTGGTGATGTCATTATCAATGGCAAGGAGCTGGTGTCTTTTCTGGGTGACCATACGATCAACTTCATTGGAGAGCCAAGCTGCATCATGGTGCGACGCAATGATGTGCTGGAGATGGCCGAGACGCTGATGTCACTCAATGGCAAGATCATCGACTGGGTGGGAGACCTGGCCTTGTGCGTCAAGCTGTTGCAGCGGGGCAACTTTGCTTTCCTCGCCAAGCCATTGACCAACTTCCGCGTTTCCCGCGCCCAATTCAGCCAGATAGGCCGCGATCAGGCTGGCATCGGCAATCAGGGTCATGCCGATTTTCGCAAGGCCATTCGCGACCTAGGCTGGTACCGCACATCAGGGAACAACCGCTTGGTGAATGTTGCTCCCATCACGCCGCTGAAAGCACGCATATTCAAGCCTGTCGATCTGCTAGCCGCATTGCAGCGTGCAGCAGGCCTGGGCAGTGTCTCGCTCGCAAGCTGGCTGGGCATTCGTCGCCCAACGGAGGCACAGCGCTCACTGATCGACCAACATCTTGCCTCACAACAGGGTGGCCCACGTATTGCCATCATGCTGATTGACCTCGAGGGAACGAAGGAAGCCATTGAGCACACACTTGGCAAACTGCGTGAAGCCAACACCTATCACAACATTGAAATCTGGGTATTCTCACCCTTAGCATCACTTGCGCTGCCAGATGACGCCAAACTAGTCACAGTACCATCCGCCGATGGTACTACCGCGGCCATCAACGCTGCCCTGACCGAAACACAAGCCGAGTGGATACTGCTGGCCGAGACAGGTAGTGAATTCATGCCCAGCGGCCTGTTGATCAGTGCGCTGGACTTGCCGACCTTGCCCGCCTCCTGTCATGCCGCCTATGCTGATGACATCCTGCGCTTGGAGGACAACGAGCTTGGCCTCAATTTGCGCCCCGACCTCAACCTGGATCTATTGCTCAGTTTCCCGGCCAGCATGTCACCCCACTGGTTTTTCCGCAGAGCAAGCCTCGTTGAACTAGGCGGATTCTCGACGACAACAGGCCGGGCTTTTGAGCTGGAGTATCAGTTACGCCTGATAGAACAATTAGGTCTGGGCAGCATCGCCCATATCAGCGAGCCCGTCATGATCGGCAACAAGCTGGAGATGGCAGACTGCGCAGAGGAAGAGGCAGTGATAGGACAACACCTGCGCAATCGCGGTTATGAACAAGCGCTTGTGCGCAGCCATATGCCCAGGTGTTATGCCATTGATTATGGCCATGCACTACAGCCCGGCGTCAGCATCGTCATTGTCGTCAAGGATAGACTCTCGCAAATCCAGCGCTGCCTGGAAACCCTGCTGGAGAACACCAGCTACGCCAACTACGAGGTGTTACTGCTGGACCATGGCAATCAGGCCGCCGACATTTGCACCTGGCTCGCTGGTATTGAATCGATGGCGCTACCGCAATTGCGCGTGCTGCGCTTTGATGCAGGCCTATCTCATGAAACGATCTGCAATCAGGCTGCTCAACAAGCACATGGTGAATTCCTGCTCTGGCTGGGCGATGGTGCTGGCATCCTCAGCCCGGACTGGCTCCAGCAACTGCTTAATCATGGCCAGCGCCCAGAAGTAGGTGCCGTCAGCGGCAAGCTGGTTTCTGCCGATGGAAAGATCCGCCATGCGGGCTTGCTGCTCGGGCTACACGGCCCGGCAGGGCAGGCCTTTGAAGGCTTATCGCATGATGACAGCGGCTATATGCAACGCTTGCAGCTTGACCAGCAATACACTGCATTGAGCCGCGAGTGCTTGTTGTTGCGCCGTGAGCTATTTCTGCAAGCTGGCGGTTTTGATGAAGAACCTTTGCTTTCACGGTGGGCCGATGTCGATTTATGCCTGAAATTGCATCAGGCTGGCTTCCTGAATGTGTGGACGCCACGCGTCACACTGCTTATGGATATGCCGCTGGGTAGTACCGCCAGCATCAGCGAGGAGGATGCAATGTATGCGCGCTGGTTGCCAACGCTAGCACGCGATCCTGCCTATAACCCGGGCTTCTCCCTACAGGCAGAACCAGGCTTCAAGCTTGCCGAGCCAACACTCTCCTGGCGTCCACTACAAGCCTGGAAGCCAGTGCCTACTATCCTGGCGCATCACGCCGACCCTTATGGCTGCGGACACTATCGCGTCATCCAACCCTTGATGGCCATGCGCGATGCAACCCTCATCGATGGCACGATTTCCGGCAACCTGCTCTCCCCAGTTGAGCTGGAGCGCTACGCACCTGACGCCATCATCCTGCAACGTCAAACCACGGAAGAGCGTGTTGAGGTGATCCGCAGGATGAAAGCTTTTTCGCAGGCTTTCAAGGTATATGAGCTGGATGACTACCTGCCCAACCTGCCCATGAAAAACATGCACCGCAAGCTGATCACCAAGGATGCCGTCAAGGCTTTGCGGCAGGGCCTGGGCTTTGTTGACCGTTTTGTCGTCTCTACCCCGGCACTGGCAGAAGCTTTTGCTGATCTGCATGCTGACATTCGCGTCGTTAAGAATCGCCTGCCTGTCAGTTGGTGGCAAGGCCTGCAAAGCCAGCGCCGCATCTCGGCCAAACCTCGTGTAGGTTGGGCAGGTGGCAATAGCCATACTGGCGATCTTGAGCTGATTACCGATGTGGTAAAAGAGCTCGCAGATGAAGTCGAGTGGGTTTTCTTTGGCATGTGCCCAGAAGCGTTGCGCCCTTATGTACACGAATTTCATGGTGGAGTACCCATCGACCAATATCCACAAGCGCTTGCCAACCTCAACCTGGATCTTGCCTTGGCGCCTGTTGAGCAAAACCTGTTCAACGAGTGCAAGAGCAACCTGCGCCTACTGGAGTATGGTGCATGTGGCTTCCCGGTCATTTGCAGCGATATCCGCTGCTACCAGGAGGATAACTTGCCTGTCACGCGTGTGAAGAACCGCTTCCGCGATTGGGTCGATGCAATCCGTATGCACACTGCCGACCTGGATGCGGCAGCAAAGGCAGGCGATGCCTTGCGTCAAGAGGTGCTAGCACACTGGATGCTGGAAGGGGCGCACCTGCACGAGTGGCGCCGCGCCTGGCTACCAGATAGTGACTAACCTTGTGCCCTCATTGCCTGTCAGCATACACTGACAGGCAATTCATCCTTCCCCCTACTGCCTATCCCCTGGTCATTGCCTATGATGGCTACCAGACGAATCGCATTGCGATTTTCTACCTGAATAACTTATCTAAGGAGCAGACCATGAACTGGGATCAAGTAGAAGGTAACTGGAAACAACTCAAGGGCAAGGTACGCCAGCAATGGGGCAAGCTGACCGACGATCAATTCGAGCAAATCAAGGGCAACCGTGAAATGTTGTCCGGCAAGTTGCAGGAACTCTATGGCATCTCTAAGGAAGAGGCCGAGAAGCAGATTGAGTCCTTCAACAAGACCTGTACCAAACACTAGTCAAATAGTGTGATTTGATTCTCCTCTAGTAATACTCCCTTATCACCGGCCTGATGGCCGGTGTTTTCTATTGATGGTCTAGGTCTTGCTTGAGTATCATCACTAGCATTTACCGAGCCTCCCCCATGGCCTTGCCCAGTTTCAGCTATCTACAATGTAGTTTTGCCGGGATAGATTTCATCCTGCGCATCGAATCCAGCCTGCTTTCCCCGGCAGTCCTCTCTGGCAATCGTATTGTCAAGACCATGCCTGCACCTGCATTCTGCCAAGGCATACCAGCCGAGTATTTCGAGGCGATCGAAGGCAACAAGCTCTATAAATTGGCCTACTTCCTGGAAAACCTTTCATCACTTCCAGCACCCAAGCGCATCTGGAGTTATGGCTCTGCCCAATCCAACGCCATGCTGGCCTTGAGTGCACTTGCACAACTCATGGGCACGGAGCTCCATTATGTATTGCCCTACTTGGCAGATGAGCTCAAGGCACAGCCCAAGGGCAATCTTGCCTTGGCATTGCATCGCGGCATGCACATGCATATCGACAGCAAGCTTTATCGCCGCATGACACAACAGGCTTTTGTGCCGGATGAAAATGAATGGATGCTGGGTGAGGGGGCCCATCATGCACATGTCGCTCATGGCTTTGCAGCGCTAGGCCAGGAGATCATGGAAACTGGCAGCACACTGGGCTTTCATCAGGTATTCCTGCCATCCGGCACCGGAGTCAGCGCCTATCATCTTGCCGCCGCCATGCCAGGAACCAAGGTGATCACTACCCCGGTGTATGGAGATGCGCTCTACCTGCAACAGGCGTTCTCGCAGATGGGAATTTCAGCAGGTATGCCTGACATTCTTGCGCATGCACCGCATTATCGCTTTGGCTCGCTCTACCGCGAATTGTGGGAGTTGCAAGCCGAGTTGACTGCAGAAACCGGCATCAGCTTTGATCTGCTATATGACTTGCCCGCCTGGGCCTGCATCCTGCAACATCGTGAGCGCTTTACGCAGCCCTGGCTTTACATACACCAGGGCGGCATGCAGGGTAGCGCCACCATGCGCGAACGCTACGTCAGGATGTTTGGGGCTGAGCGTCCGGCCCACGCAGCTGACTAATCAGAAATCCAGCGTCAGGCCAACATTGACCGAACGGCCCATGCCAGCCACCTGCCCCATCTGCCCCACAGAACCCTCAGCTCTCCAGTTTGCATAATTCAAGCCACCGGTAGGCAATGCGTAGTAGCGGTCAAACAAGTTGGTGACGGTAAAATCCAGGCGCGCCTTCTGCCATTGATAACTGCTGCGCAGGTCTACCAGGGTGTATCCACCTGTTTCACGCTCAAAACGTGCATCATCTACACGCGTTTTGCTGTCAACAAACTGCACATCCATGCCATTAGACCACGCACCCTTTTTCTGTTCCAGGCTAATCCGGGCATTCAACGGCATGATCTGGTAGAGCGAATCACCGTTGGTGCGCTCGCCACGTGTCCATGCAAAGCTAGCGCGTACGCGGCCCTCTCCCCATGCCGTATCGTGCCAAAGCTGCTTGGCGGCATCGGCAGTGATACCGTAGAACTGAGCATCCTGGTTATCAAAGCGCAGATAAGCACGCGTGCCTGAGGAAAATGTACCGATTCGCTCAACACCAATATAATCCTGTACATAGGTGTAGTAAGGCGTCACCCTGAGCTGCCAGGATTTCTTATCAACATCATGCCAGTCCACGGTTCCACTGATGGTATTGGCCTTCTCGGGCTTGAGGTCAGGGTTGCCAACATAGCCATTCAGGTCACCGAACCAGCCTATCATCATCCGCGCCATCTGGCCCGCTCCCCAAGAATAGCGTTCGTACAGGTTAGGGGATCGTGTCTTGCGTGCATAGCCGAACTCCACGCTGGTCGTCTCGGAAAACTCATATTTACCTGTTGCAGTCAGGTCAAGGTGATTATCACTGGCAGAGCGGCTACCTGCGTTAAATGCACTCGCAGCCGCAATATCCGCCATGCCCATCATGCCGCCATAAGCCTGCACTTCGCCAGTACTAGTACGCACATGGTCAACCCGCGCCCCGAACAAGGAACTCCAGCGACTATTCCACTTAGACTCCATTTCAGCAAACACGCCCAAGCGAGTACGGCGACCATCATTGATATTCACATAGGTATTCGGGCCCATCATCATGGTGTCACCCGGTACAGCAGGCCAAAAATCATCCAGTCGATTGCGATGCAGGTCATTACCGATACGCAAGGTATGTGCATCACTTAACGGAATGGTCGCCTTTACGCTGTACCCCATGTCCTTACCATGCGTTTTCATGGGCATGCTGCCGGTTTTTTCGGAGGAGAAAAAACCCATCTCATGGCTCACTTCCTGCCAGTAAATGCGCGTATCGAGATCACCCCAGGCGAAACGGCGGTTATAGCTCGCATTAATCGAATCTGCCTTGTTACCGACCAGATCCATATACTGGTTTGGGAAACCCTGATGCGGCACTTCCTGGTGACTCAACCGCAGCACAAAATCCTCATTCTCACCCTTGGCGCCAATAGTCAGGGTCTGGATATGGCGCTCAAACTGCGTCGCACGCACCTTGTCACCATTGCCATCACGATAGCTCTGGCCTCTATCCATGGTACTGGTGAAATTCAGGCTCAAGTTGTCACTGGCGGCCGTGGCACTCAGCGCAGTGCTCAAGCCATTGCTGTTGCTACGGTATACCGTGGAGAAACTGCCTTGGTATAACCAAGCATCCGCATTATCCGCATAAACAGGCTGGGCGGAATCCACAGCAATAGTGCCAGCAATACTGTCACCCCCCATGCTCACTGGCGTAATCCCTGCCAGCACGCTGATATTGGCAACCGCGGCAGGGGAAATATACGTCAGCGGTGCATTCATGTTATTGGCACAGGCCGCTGTCAACTCTGCGCCATCGACCAGGATACGTATGCGGTTGTCATTCATGCCACGGATATTTGGCAAGGCCGAGATACCGCCTGCCTGATAGGAATATAGCCCAGTGTAGTCCTGCAACAAGCTCGTACTATCCGCACTATTAACCATACGTTTGTGCAAATCACTGTCGCTATCATGGGCGTGGGCTGTGACCTCGACTTCAGGCAAGTGCTGTGCATGATCATGCTCCGGCTCTGCCTGAGCCACATTACCAAACAGGGGAGCCAACACCACTACCGCCCATTTGAATGGTATCGCTTGCCTTGTTCCTGCCTGTACACTTATTTTCATCCCCATTCCCTTACTCCTGCACCAAGTACACCGCTATAAGCGGCAAAGCGAAGGATTGTAGTGGGAATGGAGAGGCTTAAGAATGCGACATAATGCCGCATTCAAAGCATGTTCGAGATGATAGAAACGGGTATAATCGCGCCCTGTGCGGGCGTAGTTCAATGGTAGAACGCCAGCTTCCCAAGCTTGATACGCGGGTTCGATTCCCGTCGCCCGCTCCACTGCATCGTTCCAGGGAATTCTGAGGAAGTCCAAGAGGCATCGTAAGTCGTTGATTCTGGTTGAGTTTTCGACACCTCGATGTTCCAGTGGGCTCCACGGAAATCCACCTGAAGCCACGACGTTTATGTCCATTTTTGTGTCCATTTTTGCGGGCACGACGGCTTCCGGATTGTTGCTAGGGCGCTGAGGTCGATGGGTTAAGCATCTGGTTCCTGACTCATGTTCAGGAGCTAGAGCATGGCACTCTCAGACTTGGTGGTCCGCCAAGCCAAAGCCACCGGCAAGGCCTACACACTTCCAGACATCGATGGTCTCTCCCTGGCCGTGACGGCCACGGGCAGCAAGAGCTGGCACTTCCGTTACTACTGGATGAAGGAGCCCAAGCGCATGTCGCTGGGCACCTATCCCGAGGTGTCCCTTCGTGAGGCACGCGCCCTGCGTGACGAGGCGCGCGCCTTGGTGGCCAAGGACATCAACCCGCGCCTTCACCGCAAGCAAAAGCGCGCCGCGGTCAAACTCGCCGGTGAAAACACCTTCGAGGCGATCTACAAGAAGTGGCTTGCCCACCGCGAACGCGGCCTCAAGAAGGGCCGGCAGACCACCCTCTCGATCCTCCCTCGCGTCTTCGCCAAGGATGTGCTGCCCTTGCTGGGCAAGCGCTCGATCTACGACATCAAACGCCCTGACCTGCTGGAAGTGATCGCCAGGATCGAGCGGCGCAAGGCGCTCTCCGTCGCCGAGAAAGTCAGGACGTGGTTCAACCAGATGTTCCGCTACGCGCTGGTGGTCGTGCCGGGCCTGGAGCAGAACCCGGCTTCCGACCTCGACGTGGTGGCGCTGCCGCTGCCCCCGGTGAACCACAACCCGTTCCTGCGCATGGCCGAGTTGCCGAAGCTGTTGCAGCGCCTGCGCAAGTATCGTGGCCGGCTGCAGACCCAGCTCGGTCTGCGGCTGCTGCTATTCACCGGCGTGCGCACGGGCGAGCTGCGCCTGGCGACGCCGGATCAGTTCGACCTCGATCGGGGCCTCTGGATCATCCCGCCCGAGGTCGTGAAGCAGCTCCAGGTGGACATGCGCAGGAAGCGCCAGTTGCCCAAGGACATTCCACCCTACATCGTGCCGCTGTCGGTGCAGGCCATCGAGATCGTCCGGCACCTGCTCGAACAGCTCAAACCGGCCCAGCACTATCTGTTCCGCCACGACAGCGAGTTGAAGAAGCGCATGAGCGAGAACACGCTCAACGGCGCGCTCAAGCGCATGGGCTATCGCGACCTGCTGACCGGGCACGGCATCCGGGGCACGATGTCCACCGCGCTCAACGAGATCGGCTACCCGAAGGTGTGGGTGGACGCGCAACTCTCGCACGTCGATCCCAACAAGGTCAGTGCCACCTACAACCACGCCGAGTACGTCGAGCAGCGGCGGCGGATGATGCAGGATTGGGCCGACCGGCTCGATCTCTTCGAGCAGAACATGGTCGAGGCAGCGAGCATGCCGCTCACCATTCATTTGGAGGGCGTGCCCGTCCTCTCGGATGAGGAAGCCGCGAGTGCGCCACCCAAACCAGCGGCCGCGTCGGCGCCGCTCCTGATCGTGACCAGGCCGGGAGACGCGATGCCACTGGTGTCAGCCGAGACGCATCGGCTGCCCGCAGTGCCGTTGCCGCGTTCCGTCATGGAGGAACCGCTGTCCGACATACAGCGCCAGCGGATGGAACTGGTCGATGTCTTCGAGGCACCACACAACCTGCCAGTCGCCGAGTACGCGAAGATGGCGGGCAAGTCCCGCCGGTGGATCAGCTACGAGATCAAGGCCGGCAACCTGCTGGCGCTGAACCTGGGCAACCGTGGTCAGCGCGTGCCGGATTGGCATCTCGATCCGGTCAAGCACGCGCTGATCCAGGCGGTCCTCAAGCTGACCAGGGGCGCCGACCCTTGGCAGATCTACAACGCGCTCCTGCAGCCGCGCGCGAAGCTGCGCGGCGGCTCGGCTCTGGAAAGCGTCAGTGCCACAAATCTCGACAAGATCATCATGGCGGTGAGCACGACGGTGAAGGAAAGCGAGTGGTCCCCGCAGCAGGTGGCGTTTGCGTAGCGCGCCAGCGCCCAGCAGTGCGCGCCCCTGTCTCAGGACACGGAGCGCGCGCGGCGGGCGAATCTTTCCTGGGGCTCGGTCAAGGACGAGGACGGGCGAAGCAGGTAGGCCATCACGATGATGGGTGCGCCAGCCAATGGCCGCGCGGCGATGCCGCGACGCAGGTAGCAGGTCAGTCTCGCGGCGGGTGCGACGGCAATGCCGTAGCCCGCGGAGACGAGCGTCATCGCCATGTCGAAGGTGCTGACGGTCTGCTCATGGCCCTGCGGTGCATCCTCGACCAGGCCATGCGCCACCGCGCGCCACGGCTCGTCGGCCGTTGACTGCGCGCAGATCAACGGCTGCTTGAGCAGCTCTTGGCGAGGCACTTCACGGTAGGACAGCAGGTGCGAGCGCTTGGCGACGGCGACTGCCAGCGTGTCATGCCACAACGGCTCGCACACCCAGCCTGGCCACTCCCAGGCGGCTGTGGACAGGGCCAAGTCAAAGTTATCGTGCGGCAGTTCCTGCGCCTGCGCTGTGGAACTGCATCCGATCAAGGCGGTGGCGGTCTCTGGCTCTTCGGCGCGCTGCAACGCCAGCAAGTCGGCAAGCGGTGAAGGCACCCACTCGCCGAGCACAGCCACCCGGATTTCAGTGGAGGCATCGCTCGATTTCACGTCCAGTTCCTCCAGGCAGTGAACTCGCGGCGACCGATAAAGTCGCTTCTATTGAGTTAAGTTTAACGTGGTTTATATCGTGTCAATCCTCGACGCTTTTGGCAATGCAAAAGCGTTCGATTCAAAGAGGCCGGCCCACCGGGACAACAACCTACGAAGCGGAACCAGCCATCGCGTTTGGGGCCTCCGTGCGTGAAGAAAGAACCAGTCAAGGCATCGCCCAGGAAACGCTGGCTCATCTGTCAGGAATCGAGCGTTCGCACATGGGAAAGATCGAGCGTGGCGAGCATGTCCCCACGCTCCCCCTCATTCTCAAAATCGCCCGTGCGCTGAAATGCAGTTCTGCCCACTTGATGGCGCTGACTGAAGCCAAGCTGGCAGAGACGGCTCCGCCTAAATCAGCGGACTGAAGCCGGCCCGCGCCGTGGCTCCTTGTCTACCCCTGTTCGTTGTCGTTCTTATTACCGGCGGCTGAATTTTCGCGCTTTACGGCCTCGGTGAGGAGGCGCAGGTATGGATTGTCCGGAGGCATTTCCTGGAACAGCGCTTCGGGAGCGCTCAGCAGGTAGCCGTGCAGTCGCCTGGATTTGCGCGGCCCCGTGACTTCGCAGGTCCAGATATTCAGCCCGCTGGCTTGCTTGCGGTGCAGGCCTAGCTTCTCGAAACGCTTCTGCACCCACTGCCATCCCTCCAGGTTCTCCGGTTTCGCCAGTGCGGCGATTTGCAGATGTTCCTGCGCATAGCGCTGGAAGACGCCGGGGCTCACCAGGTAGGCCGTTCCGGCGACGCTGTGCACCAAGGCTTTGGCGTCGTTGATGATGAGCTTGTGCGTCTGGATGCCCTGACGCAGCCAGGCCATGAAATGCTCGCCGGATGGCTCCGGCCGATCCTGAAATGGCGCGAGGCTTATCTGCGGCAGCACCGTAGGCGCCGGTGGCGAGGCAGGCTCGGGTTCGCTCGGGGCCTCCGGCGCTACGGGTGGGGCCGTGTCACTCAGCAGATCGAGCAGCGCAGCCACGCCGTTGTCGGTGGGCATAGGGACGGTCGGCGCGATGCTTGGTGGCGCCGTATCGGCGCTTTCCAAGCCTGGCGCTTCGGATGCCGGTGCCTGCGGTGTCGGCGCCCCTTGTTCCTCGTCGGCCTGCACGCGACCCGCGAACGGCGCCGGCCGGTCGGCCGCATCCCAGACCATGGCCGGAGACAGTTTCAGGAAGGTGAAGCTGTGCGACCAGCCGGCATCGCTGGTGACGGTGGCCTTCCAGATCGCCTTGCCGTCCGGTGTGGCCAAGGCGATGCCGTGATCCTGCAGCACGTTGAACACCGCCGTGTTGCTGGCCGGGATGCCGTCGATGCCCTGCGACAGCAGATGCGCGCGCAGCTTGTCCGAGACGGTCTTGCTCACCAGCCAGAGCGCGTCCTGGGTCAGCCAGCCATCCGAGGCCTGGGGCTGGTTCAGCTTGAATTCTTCCTTCAGGAGGTAGCGCAGGCCATCGAGCAGCTTGCGCTGCAGTGCGTGCCGGGGCGCTGCCAGGGCCTTGCTCGGATCGCCGCCGAGTTCCTGGGCGACGGATGCCTGGTCCGCCTGCACGACCAGTTCGCCGAGCATGCCGGCGTGCTCGTACTGGCCGGCCAGGACGTACAGCAGCGCGGCCCACAGGTCGGGGTAGTCGGCGAGCCAGTCGAAGATGCCCGGATCGAGCAGCCGGGCGTAGAGCAGCCCGGTGGCGGCGCTGTGCAGCCGGTATTCGCGCTCCCTGCGGTAGCGGAAGCGGTACGGCCGCCGCAGCGGGCCGTGCCAGGGATGCCAGACCGTGCCGTCCGCGTACTCGACGTGCAGGTCGACCGCGATCTTGCCGATGTCGTGCAGCAGCGCAGCATAGGCGGTGCCTGCGGTCCAGGCCTCGGCCTGGGCGGCTTGCGCCTCCGGCGTGGCGCCGGCGGGCAGCAGATGCGACTGCCGCAGCTTGAGCGCGTAGGCGACGATCTCCAGGCCGTGGTCCAGCATGCCGCCCGGATAGGCGTGGTGATGGGCCTCCGACGCGGGGAATTGCTGGACCAGCTCGGCGTAGCGTTCCAGCGGGGCGAGGTACAGCGTGGCGAACTGCCGGCGCGACAGCGAGGTGCGCTGCCAGATGTGTTCCAGCAGCTTCTGCCGGCGCGGCGTCGCCAGCAGCGATGCGGCCGGCTCCGGCCGCATCAGCCCTTTGCCGGGCTCGGCGGGAGGTTTGGGCGGTGGCGCACTGGCGGCAGGTGGCACCCGTTTGCGTTGGAACAGCGAGAGCATGGCGAACCCCAGACGGCGGGCCGGTCGGGAGAGCCTTTTGGCCTTTTCGGGTAGGGCCTTTCCCCTTGGCCCCATTCCCTTGCCCCTTCCCCAGCCCTTTGGCCTTTACGGAAACCTTTGGATATAGGGCAACGACGCCTGCCGAACCACAACCAATGCGGGTTTGGCCCAAGTCGGATTGATGCGGGAAGGCTGGCTGTGCCGCCCCTACGATGGAGCCGTTTCATCGACCGGACGGAGCACCATGCACACCCAGATTGACAAGGTAAGGAAATTTCCTTACCATCCAGGCATTGCCATCAGGAGTGCCGCCATGCCCGAAATCCACGAAGTCGCGACGCTGACCTCCAAGGGTCAGATCACGCTGCCCAAGTCCATCCGGCAAGCGCTGGGCGTGGACACCGGCGGCAAGGTGGCGTTCGACCTGCGCGGCGGCGAAGTCGTCGTGACCCGCGCCGACGCCGACCATGAAGACCCGGCCATCGGCGCCTTCCTGGGGCTGCTGGAAGCGGACATCCGGGCCGGGCGGCACGTCCAGTCCCTGCCGGACGATCTGGCGCGGGCCATGCTGGCCAACGCGCACCACGCGGTGAACCTCGATGAAGACATCGAAGGCGAAGTGGCGCTCTGATGCAGCGGCACGGTTGGACGCTCCTGTTCCACGAGGGCGTGATCGAGCAGTTGCGCAAGCTGCACGCGGCCGCGGAACGGGCCGAACAGAACGACCCGCAGGGGTTCGAGAGCAACGCCAACGTCAAGCTGTTCCGGGCGTTGAGCCAGTTGATCATGGATGTCGTGCCGAGCGATCCTGCGCGCGACGAATTCCGCCAGGGCAACACCTTGGGGCCGGCCTACCGGCACTGGCGGCGCGCAAAGATCGGGAGGCGGTTCCGGCTGTTCTTCCGCTTCGACTCCAAGGCCAAGGCGATCGTGTTCGCCTGGGTCAACGACGAGCAGACCTTGCGGTCGTCGGGCAGCAAGTCCGACCCCTATGCGGTGTTCGAGAAGATGTTGGGACGCGGCAACCCGCCGGACGATTGGGCGGCGCTGGTGGCCGCAAGCCAGGCCGACTGGCGCGCAGCAGACAAGGACTAGACCGCGGTTGAAGAACAGCACAGGTTTCAATCGCGACACGGACAGGGATCACAGCCACACGACAGGATGAACATGAGGTAGCCACCATGAAGACCGCCGCACAGACCACCTTCGCAGAACGCCTCGGCCGGACACTGGGCCGGGCGTGGAGAGGCTGCGCGCGTCTGGATCGGCGGGCGCAGGGCTGGCTGCTCGCGCAGGGATGGGCGCCTGGCATTGCCAAGGCCGCGCTGCTGGCCGTCAAGCTCGCTGCGATCGGTGTCCTGCTCTACACCGCGTTCTGGCTGGCACTGCTGCTTGCGTTCGCGCTGGTCGGCGCCTGGGTAGTCCGCAACGACGATGGGAGCTACGACGAGGAACACAAGCCGGAATGGCGATACGGCCCTGCCGGGTACGGCCTCTACACCCATGACGATTACCGGATCGACCCCCACGATCCAGAAGACGAGCAAGCCTAGAGGCGTTACTTCGCTGCTTTCATAGCGACACCCGCACCCCTGCCGCCAGCAGCTTGGGCATCCCTGGTTCCTGCCGCCAGCCCTTGAATTGCCGTTCCCGCGCGCACGCCTACCCAGCCCAGCGCAGCCACCCAGAAGGTAGGCAGCACGATGAACATCGTCGCCATGACGAAGTTCAGCAGCATGTCGCCGAAGGCGTTGTTCAGGCCGATCAGCGGATCGAAGTTGCTGTGCGGCCGGTTCGCGCCGAACCCCCAGCCGTAGAGCGCGTCGAGGATCGTGCTGTCCAGCCAGCGCGCGAGCTGGAACCAGAAGTCCACGAAGAACAGCGCGAACTGCACGCAGCTCACCGCGACCAGCGCCTTCAGCTCGTAGGTGCCGAAGACCAGCACCAGCGGGATGCAGATCACCAGCGCCATCTTGAGCAGCGACAGCACCATCGGCAGCGCCTGGCGTACCACGTCCATCGCCGGAAAGAAGCCCAGCGAGCCCATGGTCAGCCCCAGGTCGCCGGCGCCGCGCGTCACGACGTTGGGCAGCGTCTTCTCGATCTGGCCGCCGTAGTCGGTGTAGACCGAGCCCTGGTTCATCTTCTGCTGCCGCGGCGAGACCACGGCGCGGATCACCGAGTCGTTCACCTCGCTCTGCGACAGGAAGCCCGCCCAGCGGCCGATGCGCGTCAGCAGGTCGGGATCGACCTGGGCCAGCAGGCGCGCGCGCAGGCCGCTGCCGCCGTCCGACCACCACTGCCGGCACGTGGGGTAGCCCCCGCCGCTATCCACCTGGGCCAGCCCCGCATCGCGCGTCGCGTCGTAGGGCCAGGCCGTGCGTGGCGTGTTCGAGTGGTAGGTGTCGTAGAAGCCCGCGTTGTTCAGGAAGTAGCTCGAACCGATCCAGGTCACGTCATTCATCTGCTCGTCGGAGAGCGTGGGCCGAGACATGAACAGCTTGGCGCGCGAGGGGCCGTAGCAGTCATGCACGAAGTCGCCGACCTCCTGGGCCAGCACCGGGTCATCGATGCGCGTGGCATCCACGTCCATGCGCATCTGACGCAGATCCGTTCCGCAGGGGATGGCCGCCACCGCGCCGCCCGTCACCGCCTTCGAGATGGCGTGCATGAAGAACCACCACACCGGCACCAGCGCGCTCTGGTTGTTGAGCGTGGTGTAGGCGTTCGACCAGCCCGTGTCGGTGGGCTGCGGGACGCTGACCTGGCATTGCGCGGAGCGCGTCGTGTCGAACTTGATGGTGCTGAGGTCGACCGGAATGAAGGGGATGCCGGCGAACAGGATGACGACGATCGCCACCCACACGCGGTTCTCGATGCGCATCGATGACAGCACCCCCTTGTTGCCCTCGTCCGCACCCTCGGCCCGCGCGCGCAGCCATTCCTGCACCACCATGACCACGAAGGGCAGCGCGAATACGCCGCTGGCCACGAGGATGTTCCAGATGCCGTTGCTGACGATCCACCCGACCAGGGTCAGGTAATACTCCAGGTAGTCCGTTGTGTTGAGCGTCATGGCGTTCTCCAGGGCTCAGCCATTGCGCAGTAGCTGGCTGCCTTCGAGCAGCACGAGGGTGGCGACGGCCGCGATCTCGGCGCGCAGCAGGCGCTGATGGGTCTCGGCCAATGGCTCGCGTTCGCGCAGGCGCCGACGCATCCACCACCAGCCGTAGGCCGTCGCCGCGTAGAGCAGCAGCCGCCAGACGAGGAAGTGGCCCGAGTGCTCGCGCAGCCACTGCTCCCAGCCGTCGATGCTGCCGACGATGTGGAGGCCGACGACGTTCACGCCGACCGCGATGCCCGCCACCAGCAGCACCCACAGCAGCACGATGCCGACGCGGCGGCCGAGCAGCCGTGCCGGCCGCAGCCAGGCCCGGCTGGTCATGGCCCGCTCCGCGGCTTCTGCACTTCCTTGAGCCGGTCGCGCGTCGTGTCGCCCTCGAAGATGCCGCGCGAGCCCGCGGCGCGGGTGCCGTGGCGCTGCACGATCGCCATCGCCGAATTGCCGGCCAGCGTGCGCCGCAGCTCCAGCTCGGTCTTGAGGTTGTTGATCTCCTGCTCCAGCGCGTTGTTCTCCTGATCGACCGCCTTCACGGCCAGCTCGTTGGCGGCGACGTTCGGCTCCTTCTTGCCGGTCAGCAGCGTGCGCTGCAACAGCAGGGCCTTCTCCAGCACGCTCGACAGCGCGGCTTCGGACGCCAGGCGCTTGCCGAGCAGGTCTTGATCGGGCTCGTCGCGCAGCGCCTCGATCACGCCGCGCGTGATCGGCAGCGAGTTGCTGCCGGCGGCTTCGAGGTTTGCCACCGTCATCGGCGTCGAGCCCGTCACGAGGCCCTGCAGTGCCTGCAGCTTGGTCTCGTACTCTTCCTGGATCACCGGCGTCAGGCCGACGCCAGGCGTGGTCTGCGTCTTGGTGCAGGTCTCGCAGGTGCGTTGCTCGCGCTCGCCGAGCACGCGGGTTGCGAAGTCCGCTGCGGCCTGCGGCGAGGACCAAGTTTGGCAGGTCAGCCGGTTGCCGCAGGACGCGCGCGGGATGGATGAGGTGTCGCTGACGCCGCGGCTGTTGAGCAGGTTGTAGCCGGCACGGGTCACGTCGCCGACCACCTTGATGGAACCCTGGCCCGAGCCGCCCGCGTTGCCGCCGCCCACCCAGGGCACGCCGTTGTTGCCCTTGTTCGATTCGGCCTGCTCGACGGCGGACACCGCATCGGTGCTGCTCACCGCATCGCGCAGCGCGAAACCTTCGGCGAGCTGATCCCACCCGGCCTGGCCGCCGGCCATGTCCGCCATCCGGTTGGCCATCGCCTTGCACGTCAACTTGCTGCGGTCGAAATCGAGCCGAGCCTGCAGCACGCCGTTGGTCAGCAGGTTGTAGAGGCCCGGATCGGCGCGCTGGATGATCAGGGCCGGCAGCGACGCCACGGCGCTGGTGGCGCTCTGGATCACCGAGGACATGATCTGCTGAAAGCCATTGGTGAGGCCGTTCAACTGGTTCTGCAGCGTCGTCGTGATGCTCATGTTTCCGCAGATCAGGTTGCTGTTCCAGCCGATGCCCACGCCGATGCTCTGCATGTTCCCGGCGCCGCCCATGGACACGGCCCGGCCGCCGCCGATGCTGTAGAGCACGTCGTCGCCGATGACGCTGCCGCTCACGCCGACGCCGGTGGGGCTGATGCGGGTCTGCGCCCACGCGACGCCGGCTGCGGCCGTGACGGCGCAGGCGAGCGCGATGCTGAGCGCGTAGGGCCTGGCGCGCTGTGCGAAACGGGAGAGAGACGCTTTCATCGGAATACCTCAGAGGAAATCGACGCTGCCGAGGAAGACCTGCCCGCGGCGCTGGCAGCAGGCATAGGGCCGCCACAGCGCCCAGGCGTAGTCGCCTTGCTGGGCCTGCACGCGCGTGTTGGAGTGGGGGAACACGGCGCAGGAGTTGGAGAGGGTCGGCGTCAGCTCCTGCCACTTGCCGGTGGAGGCATCGCTCTCCACCAGGGCGCCGGCCGGCCAATAGCCGTCGCTCGAACTCGCGAGCAGCGGCTGGTAGACGTGCGGCTGCATGCGCCGCGTGACGACATCGCCCGCGCGCTGCGCGACGACGGCGCCGCTCTTGTAGTCGTCGGTCTGATGCAGGAAGCCGCCGCGCGGATAGACGTTGCCCCACAGGTTGAGCGTCGTGCGGCCGCCGATCTCGCGCATGCCGGGGATCACCGCCTCGGGGTACACCATCTCCGGGACGTTGTAGCGCCAGGCCAGCGTGTCGAGGGTGCTCAGCAGGTACGGCATGAAGGCCGTGCCTGCGCCCTGGCAGGCGTAGCCGGACGCGCTGGCGAACTGGCTGAACACCGAACCGCCGGGATGCCCGATCACGTCGGCGTTCTTGAACTTCGCCAGGTTGTTCTCGTTGTCGTGGTTCGTCGTCCCGTCGCCGCCGGCCTGCGCCGTGGGATTGGGCATGCTCATGGCGCGCACCTCGATCCACGGGTTCTCGCCGGTGTTGCTGTAGCTCGACACCACCGCGTCGGGAATGTAGTGGCGCACCTTCACCGAGGTGCGCACCGTGCAGCCCGTCCAGGTGCAGAACAGCCAGTAGCAGATGCCGACGACGCGATATTCCAGGCAGTCGGGCGACAGGGCCGAGGACACGATGGTAGCCGTGTTCAGCGCGAAGCTCGAAGCGGCGCCGCCGAGCAGCACCGAAGCGATGGCAAGGCGGGCCCGGCGCGACGACGCCGACAGCAGGCGGTTCATGGCTGTGCCCTCCGATGTGATTCGATGCGTGCCACGGCGCGCGCGACATCGGGCTCGCCGTAGACCACGTAGCGGCGATCGACCACCACGGCAGGCACCTTGGCCAGCCCCAAGCCCCAGGCATCGGCGACGCCCTGGTAGGCGCTGCCGATGCGGCGCTGTAGTGCCTGGCTGCCATCGCGCAGGCGTTGCTGCACGAGCGCGGCCGCGCGGCCCGGATCGGCAGGCAGGCCCGCGGCCAGTTCGGCCTCGATGCGCTCGGGCAGATCCAGCTCGATCACGCGCGCGCCGGATGCGGACTGCACGGGATGGCGGCTGTCGGTCACGACCAGCACGTCGGCTGCGGATGCGTCCTGGCCGAGCAGGCACAGCAGCAGCCCTCCCGCGCAGGCGATGCGCGTACACCGCAGCCGCGGGATGGGTTTCAAGAAGGGAGCCGTCATGGCGGGCGTCCTGGGAATGAGAGCAAGGCTCTAGTCGAACGCCGAAGGCAGTCCAACCGCGACAAGGAATGCGCACCGCGCGCGCTCCGCTTTGGGCAGACAGGCGAAAGAAAAGCGGCAGCCGAGGCTCCCGCGGGGACCAGGCGGTCAGCGGCGCTACAGCAGGCCGGATTCGGCGAAGGAGTACGGCGTGCCCTTGCCGACGATGAAGTAATCCACCACCCGGACATCGACTATCGCCAGGGCGGCTTTGAGCCGGTCGGTCAGCGCCTGATCGGCGGCCGAAGGCACGGTCATGCCAGATGGATGCTGGTGGGCCAGGATGACCGCCGAGGCGTTGAGGGCCAGGGCGCGCTGCACCAGCACCCGCGGGTACACCGAGGTTTGATCGACCGTGCCCTTGAACATCGGCTCGTAGGCGAGGACTTGGTGCTGAGAGTTGAGGAACACGACGGCGAAGACCTCGTTGGGCTCCGCGACCAGCTTCAGATGCAGGTAGTCGCGCACGGCGGCGGGACTGTTCAGCATCGGGCCGGCCTTGAAGATGCGTTGTTCCAGCAAGGCGATGGCCTGGCGGATGATCCAGTCTTCGTGCTGGGCGGCGATCAGGCTGAGCGACTCGGGACGCGAGTCGGCGACGACATAGGACATGGCGAACCTCCACGGGATGAAGTCGGAGGACGCCTGTCCCGGGAGGGACAAACCCTCCGGGGACGATGAAGAACAAGCGGCAGAAGAGCGGGCATCCGCCACCGCATGCACAGTGGCTGTTCGCGTCCAGGGATGCGCAGCGAACGGGGTCGATCAGCACGGCCAAGCCGCGTCGTAGCCTTGAAGATCGTGGCTACCTGGGCATGTCTCCGAGAGACTCGGCAGGCATTTCCTTCGATGCGGGCTCGGCCGCTGCACTGGCCGCCAGCAGGTCGATCGCGGACAGCAAGGCATCTCCTTCGACCGGGCCGTGCAGCAGCAGCGTCTTGCCGGACTGGCGATCCTGCAGGCGCAGCGTGGGCGTGACCTTGATGCCCTCCTGCGCCGCGCTCGCCGACTGTGCGCGGATCAGCGCATCGGGGCGGTCGCTGTCGAGGCACTGCTGCGCGGCCGGCGTGAGGTCGGGATAGCGCAGGCCCTCGGGCAGGCCCTGACCGTCGCCGCGGGTGTGCGTGTAGACCCACTCGGCGGCCTGCCAGAACGCGGCCTGGCCGCCGGCCTCGCCGACGCACTCCACCAGGCGCGCACCGGCAGACGCGGCCGGCTCGTGCAACGGCAACGGCAGGTGATGCCATTGCCAGCTCACGTCCGGGTGCGCGTCGATCCAGCGCTTGAGCACTGCGAAGTAGGCGCGGCAGAACGGGCATTCGAGGTCGGCGTACTCGACCACCGTGAAGCGCGCATCGGCGCGGCCATAGCGCCAGGGCGGGCCGGCTGGTGCCGTTGCCGGCGCAGGCGTTGCTTCTGCCGAAGGAAAATCGGGTTCGGCGGGCGGCGACTGCGGCCGCAGGCCGAGCCATGCGGCCGTTGTCAGGGCCGCGGCCATCAGCAGCGCGACGACAAGGACGGTGCGGGACGGCGCGAAGCGAGGGATGCGCATCGTGGACTCCCCGTCACGCCAGCGCATCGAGCACCAGCGGCTCGATGCTGCGGGCGCGGTCGATCTTCTCGGCGATCTTGAAAGCGGCGTCCAGTTCGCCGATGCCGTACTGCTGCATCAACTGGAAACGCTCGGCCTTCTCTTCCGGCTCGGTCTGAGCCAGCGCCAGGTACAGGCTGGGCGGCACCGCGCGGAATAGCACTTCCATGCTCTTGGAAAGGATCACGCCCTCGCTGAACTTGCCGGCCTCCTTGCGGGCCGACAGCATCAGCGCCTTCTGCGCCGCGTTCAGCTCGCGAAAGCGCGCGATCTTCTCCACCTCGTCGGGCGGCATCGAGAGGCAGATCCACCACTCGATCATGTTGAGCATGGGCTCGGCGGCCTTGGGCAGGTCGTCGATGTTCTGCGTCGCCAGCCAGTACCAGGCGCCGAGCTTGCGCCACATCTTCGTGATCTTGACGACGTAGGGCGCAAGCAGCGGGTTCTTGGTGATGATGTGCCCCTCGTCCGTCACGTTGATGATCGGCCGGCCGAGGAACTGGTCGCGCTCGGCGATGTTGTTGACCGTGTTGATAAGGCTGATGTAGGCGATGGAAAGCTGCGCGTTGTAGCCCTCGCGTGCGAAGGTCGCCAGATCGACGATGGTGATGTCGGCCTCGGGCCAGGGCGTGCCGGGCCGGTCGAACATCTCGCCGTCCACGCCCTGGCAGAACATATCCATCGCGTCGGCCATTTCCAGCAGCCGCGCGCGCCGCACCTCGGGTAGTGCCGTATCGCGGGCGCGCTCGCGCAGCGCATCGCGCACGTCGCGCGTCAGGACGGTGCGCTGGTTGGCCACGCAACGCTGGGCCGCATCGAGGATGCACTGGCGGATCAGGCTGCGGTCGGCGCGCGTCATGCGCGCCTCTTCCTTGTCCTCGCCGCCGGTGATCATCAGCCGCGCGGTGATTTCCAGTTCCCCCAGCACGTCACGCTGCTCGTCGGCATCCGCTGCCTGTGCCGCTTCGTCGCGGTCCTCGTCCAGGGCGTCGGCATCCAGCGTCTGCACCTGGCTGGGCGTTTCCACCAGCCGGTGGGCGTCGGCGAACGGCGCGAGGCTCACCCCGGCACCGGGGGCCAGCTTAACGCGATGCACCTTCATGCCTAGCCGCGCCGCGAAGTCGCCGAACAGGCCGAAGCTGTTGCCCGCCTCGACGATGAACAGCCGCGGCCGGTAGATCGCCGTCACCTGGTTCAGGATGTTGTTGAGCGTGGCGCTTTTGCCCGAGCCGGTGGGACCGAACAGGAACAGGTGAGCGTTCATCTGCCGGTCGAGCCGGTTCAGCGGGTCGAAGGTGATCGGCCCGCCGCCGCGGTTGAAGAACGTGATGCCCGGATTGCCGGTGCCCTGGCTGCGGCCCCACACCGGCG
Organism: Methylobacillus methanolivorans; assembly: GCF_054588515.1. NCBI lineage: Bacteria > Pseudomonadati > Pseudomonadota > Betaproteobacteria > Nitrosomonadales > Methylophilaceae > Methylobacillus > Methylobacillus methanolivorans. The sequence continues at coordinate 232,838 of NZ_BAAILT010000004.1, read as the reverse complement.
CGAGGTTCGCCGCGTGCTGCGCGAACATCAGTTGCGTGTACCACTGGCGCTTGTCGGTGGCCGGATCGAACACGCACGGGAGCCAGCGCAGGTAGCTGTTGAGCGGCGCCACCTCGTCTTCCTCGCGCACCGGCTGCAGGCCGGCGTTGAGCATGACGTTGACCAGTTGCAGGCCGCGGGCGTCGAGCTGCGCGAGGTCGCGTCCGCGCAGATAGAAGGCAAGCGCACCGCGGTAGAGCTTGTGCGCGCTGCCGATCAGCCCGCGCGCTTCCTGCACGTCGCGGCGCGTCTGCTCCGAAGCCAGCGTCTCGCCGACCGACTTCTTGCTCAGGTGGTTCAGGTGCTCTTCGAGCACGTCCTGCGGCGTCGCGACGACGGTCAGGCACATCACCGTGTCCTCGGGCATCTGGTCGAACAGCGCGTTGACGGCATCGCCGCCCTTGCGCGTTTCGCCGGTGACGTGGCCGGTCGCAGGCGGCATGCGCAACCGGTCCATCACGATGATCCGGTGCGGCATGCCGTCGAGCAGCCACGTGCCGTTCGCCACGTCCGAGCGCGGCTGGCCGAAGAACAGGCGCTGCGCGAAGTCTCCGCTGGCCAGCTCGATCTCGCCGTCTTCGACTGCCTCGGGGTAGCGCGTGAGCGCATAGAAGCGCTCGCGGTCGTCGGCGCTGGGGCCGAGCAGCGTCGGGTGCGGGTTGAACCAGCGCAGCAGCCAGTCGTGGATGTCGGCCGCCTCCATGCGGCGGGATTTCACGCCCGCGTTGGCGAGGCCGCCCACGAGCCGGTCGCAGATCGTCGTCAACGCCTGCTCGGGGGACTGGCCGCGCCGCGATGCGGTCGTAGCGTTCGCGCGCCGGTAGACCACCATTCGCACGCGCCGGACCTGGCCGCGCCACGGCAGCCGCGTCACCGTGGTGTCCTCGAACAGCCCGCCGGGCTTGGCAATGGCGCGCAGGTGGTGCCCAAAGAAACGCAGGTAGAAGTCCGTGAAGGCGCTGCCCTGGGCGCGCGGCCGCACATAGTCGGCCAGCCCGCGCAGGTAGGTGTCCCAGGTCGATTCGTCCTGGGCGTAGAGCTGCACGACCCACGGGTTCTCGTCGAGTTCGTCGAACGAGTCCTGCAGCGCGTTCTCCAGTGCATCGCGTGCCTGCCACAGCCAGGCCATCTCACGGCCTTCGGTGCCGACCGGGGCCAGTTCGAAGAAGCCCGCAACCGACTGGCCGTCTTCCAGCAACATGCTCTTGGAGCCGGGCAGGTACTCCATCCACGGCAACAGGTCGGCGAAGGACGGTGCCACGCCGTAGAGCGCCTGCAGGTCCGCTTCGGTGGTCGGCGGGCGCGGCTGGCTGCCCATCGCGCTGCCGGGCTCGGGAATGCCGTGCGCGGCCAGCGTCGAGACATGCTGCGACCAGGCGTCATCGGCATCCAGGTCGGGGCCGGCGGGCGTGACGGCCTTGCGTGCCCAGGGCAACGACCAAGCCATCAGTAGTCCTCCAGGCGCTCGCCAGGCATCGCGTACTGCACGCGCTGGTAGAGCGGGAACACGGTGGTGTAGCCGGGCACGGGCACCGGGTCGGTGCCGGCCAGGTGCGGGAACACGTACATCACTAGGTCCGGGTTCGGCAGGCGTCGGAACTGGCGGTAAATCTCGTTGGCCGCGGTGCGCGTGTAGGCGGCAGCGGCGGCGGGCACCGCCTGCACGTCGGCCTCGGTCAGCGGCCGGCGCAAGTCCTGGCGTGCATCGAGCAGTTGCCGCGCTGCCTGCCCACCACCGGCGCTGCCGCCCGTCTCCTGATTCCACACGTCGAGCATGGTGTGATCGCCGTGCGGCAGCAACTTGTCCTTGCTGGTGGCGCAGCCGCCCAGCACCAGGACCGCGCACAGGATCGCGGCCGATTCAATCCAAATCCGACGCATGCTTGCCTCCGATGCGTTGATTGACCCGGCGCCCCTTGGCGTCGTAGTCGATGTTGAGCGGCTGCTCCAGATGCACCGCGACCTTGGCGCCGGGCCGCACGTAGACGGCGGCGAAGGCTTGGCCGTAAAGCTTGTTGACCCAATCGGCCATGTCGCGGACGCCCCCGGCCAGGATGCGGCCCATCGCCTCGTTGCCGCTGATGCCTACCGTGCCAAGCGAGCCGTTGCTGTTAGCGACCACGGCCACGCTGCCGTTGTCCGACTTGATCAGTGAAGCGGCGCCGGCGCCGGCCGCGGTGATGAGGGCTTGCGAACCCAGGTACTGCTGCGCGTTGCTGCGCCGTTCGCCGCTGACGCAGGGGATGCCGTAGGGATCGCTGATCCAGCCCAGGCCGCCTTGCGTCGTGCTGTTTGCACCATTGCCCTGGCCGCCGCCGCTCTGGTTGCGGTTGCCGTCCTCCGGCATCGTGCGCACCGTGCCGTCGTTGAAGACGAACGTCACCGAGCGAATCTGGCCGCGCACGCAGGAAAGCGTCCAGTCGCCCGAGGCCGTGCCGCTGACCACCGCGCCCGCCACGTCGGGAATGTCGATGCCGTTGGCGGTGAGGTTGTCCGGGCCGATCAGCACCTTGAAGGGGTACGGGTCGTTGACCGTGCCGTCGATCGGCACGCGGCCGATCAGCGCGGTCATCGCGATGGAGCCCATCAGCGTCGAGTTCGACGGCACCGTGTAGACCGGCTTGGACGACGTGCCCACGGCGCGGCTGCCTGCATCCGCGACGGTGCTGGCCACGTTGTCGGCCGTGTCGGAAAGCGTCTTCTGCGCCGGCCCGAAGCTGGTCGGAAAGTTCAGGCCGCCGCTGCTGCCGTTCTTCGCCGAAGGCTTCGCATCGTCCGGTTCCACCCAGCGCGTGCCGCTGGTGCTGCGCGCGGCGCCGCCCTGGCTGCCGCTGAAGCCCTTGCCGTCGCCGTCCTCCAGGCCGAGCCCGACCGGCAGATCGGCCTGGCCGCCCTTGCCGGAAAGCCCATCCAGGCGCCGCTGCAGGTCTTGCAGCAGGCCCTGGGTCTGCTGGCGGTCGCCGGCCAACTGCTCGCGGTCCTGCTGCAGGCGGCCGCGTTCACCATCCAGCGCGGACTGGATGCGCTGGTCGATCGCGCTTTCCCGCGCGCGCATACGCTCGTTCTCGCTCTTCTGGTTCTTGTTGTCGTTGAGCGCCGTCTGCAGCTCGTTGCGCAACTGCTTGACCTGGGCCACCAGTGTGGCAACGGTATCGCGCGGCGTGTCGCCCTCGATGCCCAGCGCCTTCATCTCTTCGGGCGTGAGCGAGTTGGCGCTGCCGGCCGGAACGGGCTTGGCGCCGCGATCCCCGGAGAACATCTTGATGCCGACGAACAGCAGCACCAGCGCCATCGGGATCAGCAGCCACTTCAGGAGGGGGTTACTTTTCATGGCGGGCACCTCCTTCGGCCTGGCCGGCCGCCGCGGCCGGCGGCAGGTTCACCGTCGCGTCGATCGGTGAGAGCTTGGGCAGCAGCGACTCGGCCAGGCCGTGGCCACGGGTCACGAGGTAGACCACCGTGGTGTCGGCGGCGCGGCCGGCCGGCGCCAGATTCGGGTGCTGGAAGGTCGCGGCGAGAAAGTCGCCCTGCAGCGCGCGGGGATCGAGGTCGAGCCAGCGCCCGGAGGCGTTGGTGAGCTTCACCGCCGTCACCCACTGGTCTTCGAGCCGCCAAGCGGCCAGCGCCTGCGCACGCACCGGCAGTGTGGGCAGCAAGGTGGAAAGCTCCAGCCCACGGCGCAGATTGACGCGGCCGAGGCCGGGAACGGGCTCCACGGTGCGCAGCGGCGCGTAGAGGTTCTGCGCCGCATAGCGCGTGAGCACAACCGCCACCGGCGTGGCGCGCTTCGCTGCGGGTACGGTGCGCTCCGCATCGTCGTCCGCCGGCTTGGCCGGCTCGCCGTAGCGCGTCGCCGGCACGTCGCCTTCGACGATGCGCACGGGTTCGAGTGCAGGCTGGCCCGCCTTCGCCGGCTCGGCCGCGATGTCCAGCAGGATCAGCGCGCCCGACTCCACGTCCTGCAGTTGCAGCCGTGTGGGCGGGATCGGCGCGCTCGCGCGCAGGTAGATCGCGCCACCAGCGCTCTGCACGCGCAACTGCTCGCCAACCGTGGGCGGCACACCGATGCGCACGTTGCGCTCGATGAACACCACGCGCTCCTGGCCGACCACCAGCGGCACCGCCAGCGGCAGGCGCTCCCAGCGCAGGATTTCGACGGCATGGGCCGCAGGCACGAAGGCCAGGCACAGCAGCAGGCCAGCCAGGGCCGCCGCAGATGAACGCTTCACGAGGGACTTCATGGGGTGTCTCCCTGCAAGTTGGAGCCGGCGCTTGCGGCCCGGCCGGGCGGCGCCGCAGGCGGCGGGGTCTCGATGCGCTCCGGCGCGCGTGCATGGCAGTCCAGCGCCAGGCCGAAGGGGTTGCGCTCGGGGTCCACGTCCATGCGCACAACCTTGAGTGCATAGCGCACGAGCGCGCGCTTGACCTGCTCGGCGCCCAGGTACTCGTCGGCGCTCACGTCCAGCGTGACGATCCAGTTGTTGGCCGACACGGTGCGCACGCGCATGGCCGGCTCGTCGCCGTAGCCGCGGCCGGGAATCTCGTAGATGCCGCGCACGCGCTGGCGTAGCTCGCCGTTGCTGCGCCGGAATTCGTAGTCCTGCTGCAGGAAGGCACGGCAGCTCGGCGTGAAGTACGCAGACAGTGCATGCAGGTTGCGCGGGTAGTCCTGCTCGCCATTGGTCGGCCAGCGCTGGGCCTGCTGCCAAATGTAGAAGGTGAAGGCGTAGACGCTCTCCGGCGGCACGTCCCACCACTTGCGCGTGCTGCCCGAGCGCAGGTCGGGTGGCACGTGGATGGTCAGGCTCTTGGGTGCGCTCCACCAGCCGAAGCCGAGCAGCAGCGCCACGACGAACAGTGCGGCGCCAGCCAGGCGCAAGGTCTTCACATGCGCCTGCAGGTGCGCGACCTCGTTCTTGAATCGGCTCATGGTCTACCTCGACGCAGGGACGGATCGGGCCGCAGGCGCCGCGTGGACCACCAGCCCGACCGGGTGATGAGCTGGCCCCCGCCCGCATGCGCAGCCAGCGCGGGGTAGCGCAGCGCGAGGCGCCACTGGAGCTGGCGGTACAGCCAGGTGTCGGGCCGGCCGCGCTTCCACCGCCGCAGCAGGCCGCCGCCCACGAAGACACCGACACCGATGCCGGCGACGATCAGCGTGGGCACCATCGCGATGCTGTGCGTCAGCCAGGCCAGCGGTACGCCGGCCACGAGACCGGCCGCGCCGGACAGCCCGGCGCAGACCCACAGCTCGTCGGCCGTGAGCCCGCGCACGACCACCGGGTGGCGGTTGAGGCGGTGCGGCAGGAAGGTCACGAGCCCGTCGCGCGACGGACTCTCCAGGGCGCCGGCCATCGTTGCCGGGCCTTACAGGACGCCGGTAGCCTTGGTCAGCAGCCAGATGCCGACGACCAGCAGGATCGCGCCCACCGCGACGGTCAACCCGAACTGCCCCCACGTTGCGCGGCCGGTGTGGATCTCGGCGTAGCGCGTGTAGGCGTGGTAGCAGACGCCGACGAACATCGAGGCGACGACGAGCAGCGCGATCAGCAGCACGATGTCGTAGCCGTAGTTTTGCAGCGTCTGCATGATGCCGCTGCCGGTGCCGCGCGACGGGTCTTCCAGCGTGGGAAGGTCGGCGAACGACGGCAGCGGCGTGGCGGCGATGCCCAGCGGGATCAGCAGCGCGGCGATGCGCGCGGCGGGCCGCGACGTGGGACGGCGAGAAGTAGCGGGAGCGTTCATGGCGAAGTACCTTTCATGGGGTCAGGACAGGAGGAAAAAGCCCAGCACCAGGTACATCGCGACGAAGCGCACGATGACGCCGAGGAACTGGCGTTGGGTCAGGTGGTGCTCGGCCCAGCCGACATAGGCAGTGCGCATCGCCCACACGCCCCACAGCAGCAGGATGGCGAAGACGAAGCCGAGCACGACGGTGGAGACGGCCCCGGGCGCGAAGCCGCCGTTGGCCGTGAAGGCGGCGACCTGATCGGCGGAAGGCGTCATGACGACGGCGCCTCCTTGGGCGACGTCGCAGGCGCCGCGTTACTGCGCGTGTAGTCACCGGCCAGCGGCACGGGATCACGCGGCTGGGCGCGTTGCGGAACGAGGTAGTCGCGCACGCCGGTGCGCACGCGCTCCAGGTCGGCGCGCAGCCGCGCGTAGTCGAAGTGGTAGCGGGCGCGCTCCTGCGGCGCGGTGGTGGCGGCGTGCTCGGCGAGGCGGTCCAGCAGTTCGAGCTGGCGCGTTACCGCGGCGAGCATCTCGCGCTCCGCAGCGTTGTCGGAGGCGTCAGCGGCGATGGCGGGCTGCAATCCGGCAGCGGCAAGCAGCAGCGCGGCAACACGCACGGCCCAGGGTGCCTCGACGGCGAAGCGCCGAACCTGCGCGGGATTGCGAGTGGTTTCCATCGAGCCGTTCTCCGAGGGATGCGGATGGCTCGATGCTCAAACGGCCGGTCTTCCGGCGCCGCAATCAATCGGAACCGGCCAGCCACCGCTTTCCGCGGCAAACTCCGCTGCAGAGGAAGGAATTTCCCCGATGACGTCGTCTTTAATGCACTACCGTCTGAGTGGAGGTGCAAGTCAAGACGATGATGGTTGTTGCGCTAGTGCTCTACTCCACGGGGAAGAATATCGACCCTTCGCCTGATCTCGGCACCAACTCTGCATACAGAGATCTACGCCCGATGATGACAGCGAGCACTGGCCGCTTGTCCCGACGCTGCGCTGCCAACAAAGTCCATTCAGATCTGTCAAGGCTAGAAGGCTGGGGATGGTCTTCCGGGTGGGTATGCCATTCGCCTAAATAGCGGACAGTTCCCTGACTCGCCGTCCATCGCGACAACGCAATAGCCTCATGACCAAACGGCATCCGCTCGAACAGATAGCGAAACCGCTTGTCCCACGCGGTAGGAACCGTCGCCTGCTCAATGAGCAAATGGGCTCCATGTACAGAACCAAGCAAGAGTCCGCCCGCTTCGCAGTCGGCATCACTAGCCTGGATATGCTGACTGAATGTCTCCAGCGTCTGGGTCGAAAAATGCAGCAACCTGCTCTTGTCGCCAGTTGCCCAGGACCCTAGGAATTGCATAGAGGGCAATCATGATCTCGCAGAGGATCGCAGTCAGGCGTGGCCAGATGATGGGTCTGGTCGATCAGCCGGGTCCGCAATGCAGGAGAGTGGACGCCCTTGACCCAATCAAGGGCCATCTCAGCACCCAAGCTGGCTGCCTGCACCGACACCGAAGCCGGAAATGGCACATACAAGCCCTCGCACCCGTGGCCTGCCAAGATGTTAGGCAGAGCATCAATGGTCGAGCGAAGTTCGCCTCTTCTGTGGCTCTGCCATAGGCATCGGTAGCACGCACCCGATGCGTTCGTTCTCAGGAGCGCACGCACAGCCGTTCCCGGCCCTTCGATCCAAACAGAAAGCATGGGCGTGGGAGCCCTGTAGCGGCCGCACAGCCAATGCCCGAGGGATTCTTCGCCGGTGGCATCGATGAGTAGGTCCAGCTTTCCCAGTTGGGCCTGTCTCACGTCCACGGGGAGCGCATGAACCTCGACGCCTGGCGACAAGCGCTTGAGTTCCTTCGCCATCGCCTCAGCCTTGTTCGACAACAGGTCCGGGAAGCCGAGCCGATGCCGTCCGATGTTCTGTGGAAGGAGGCCATCAAAATCCACCAGCGTGAGTTTCCCTCCGCATGATCCTGCCCCGGCCTTGACCAGCATGTCCGAGAGGTATCCGCCGATCGTGCCGCAACCCACAAGTGCGATTCGTTTCCCCGCCAACGTTTTCGACTTGGGGATGTTGCGCTGGGCCAGATACCGGTCATCGATCCTGATCACTGAGACGGGCATTACCTTCAGCCCAAAACTCGAATCCCTGCGATCAGCAAGCTTGGTCTTTTGACTCACTTGGTGGTCAAAGAGCACGGCAAAGCCGTAGGTCATCAGTGGCGATTCGATGATGATCAGGACACCATTTGCTTTTTTGCTTTGCCCTTCCTTGATTCGTTCGTGAATCTTGCGCCGACACCGTGGGTCCAGGGTGCTTTGCCAAGCCAAGACGTCCCCCACCGTTTCGGGGGGCCAGTGGCTGGTTAGTGGGCGGGGTTGCGCGGTGGTCTTGACCCGGTATGTCAGCACCGTTTTATCAGTGACCTGGTAGCCGAGTGAATGCAACTTTCTTGTTGTTCGATCTTCGTTGTCGGTGATGAACCAGAGTGGATTCCCATTGGCTTGCGCAACGATACAGTTTTGTCGCCCCAGATCTTCGCCTTGCATGTCCACAAAACAAAGCCAGCCGTTCCAGTAGGCAAAGAACTCTTCGGCGAGATCTTCGATCATCTCGCCCTTCAAGATCTGCCCGAGCACCGCTGCCGCCCGTTGCAGGCACGCCAAGGACTGCCCTACAGGATCGTAGATGTCCAGCACGACAGTTCCCTTGGCCAGATAGCAAAGGCCGCCCTCCGCGCCAAGATGAGGAACTGCATTGGGCAGTTCAGGCGGAATTTCGAGCAGCCGAATGCGAGGCAGGTCGAAGAAGGTAGGGTCGAGCTGAACCTCACATGGAATGCCATCGTCCGCGCCGCACGGGATCAACGGCCCCCTCAGCTTGAACCAGCCGTCGTCCGTCTTGCCGACAAACTCGAAGCCTTGCAGCCTGAAGGCTTCGACCACATCGGAGACCACGGCGACGCTGCTCATCCGGCCTTCGTGCGCCCGACCAATTCGCTCGGACCAGCCGTAGCCGGCGCTGCGGCAATGGTGGCGACAACGGATACCACCTTGACCCGGTCCGGCTCGTTCGGAAAACGCGGACCGAATTCGCCTTGCATCCAGACGCAGGCCTGTGAAGGGCTGCCGGCGTTGGTGGCTCCGCGCAGCACTTTTTCGAATGCTTCGAACGCTTTCGCAGCCTCTTCGACGCCCTCTTTACCAAGGCGTGCAGTAAGCGACTCCGACTCATCAACGGGGTTGTTCACCCCCGCGCGCAGCCGGGCCGGCAATGCCGCGACGACATCCAGCAACGCCAGGTCGTCGCGCCGATCTCGCTTCTCGAATAGCGGAGCCGCAGCGGCCATCAACAGAATCGAAGCCGGTCCACCGCTCGACCACCGCCAATCGCGAAACGCCTTCAAGTAGCGAATCACGCGGCGGAACTGATCGCCCTTGGCCTCCACCTCGCCCAAAAACCATTCCTTCACAGGCCTGGGGTCGGAGGGCATCCAGTTGCACTCGCGGTGAGCCAGGAGCACTTTATCAGCGGGCAATGCCGTCCAGGCATCCCGCTCTGCCATGTTCACCGCCTCCGTCAGCGAGTCATAGCCGTATCGCTCCATCGAGGCTTTCGCGAGCGTGACGAATTCTTCGTCGGGGATGGCGTACAACGGAATGTCGATGTGGGCATAGGCCGCAATGACAATCCGGATGCATGTCGGCTTGTCGGTGACAAGCTTCCAGTGCTTCTCCTCGACCAACAGCCTCAAGGCTTCTTCAGCAGCTGCAAAGAACACCGTTGTGGCCCTGCTGGGACGCTTCGTCTGCGAGACAAAACTCAACGGCAGATAGCAACCATCATCGACATCCGCCTGCTGGGGCCGTTGTGCCGGGCCGTTCAAGGTCTTGTACGCCCACGATCCTTGCGTGAAGAAGCGTGGCTGCGGCACGTCGTCCGTGTACCCGCGTTCGCGCAGCACGCGCGGAATTCCGGTGCGAAGGCAGTTCCTGACATCATTTCGGGCGCTGGCGATCCAGGCTCGTTGCTCGGGCGACAGATCCAGCTCGTCATGCATGCAGGATTCGTCATCGACGGTGGTAAAGAAAAGCGGGCTCAGGTTCAGCATTCGGCCTCCGGCACATTCTTGTTGGGGCCGTGATAGAAGGTGGGTGCGCCGGCCTGGTGCGCTCGAAACGGTTGGAAAAGAGGGTCGCCAAGCGCGCGCTGCGCTGCATGATTGCCGCGGTCCTTCAGCGTATTCGTGGCGCCGATGGAAACCCGGTCCAGCGCCTTTACGTCCTTGCTTTGATCGGGCGTGGCCTTGTCGTCGATCTGGAAGTAGTTGCTACCCAACGACTGGCGCAGCATGTAGTCCACCGACGACTCCTGGGCAGAGATCACCAGATCGAACAGCCCTCCGCGCCACTTGCCGAATCCGCGGTCGAGGCTGGCGCCGCCACGGACGGTTGCACCGATCGTCATCGTGCCGATGGACAGCACCCGGACCAGTGCATTCTGTTTCGGCGCGAGGAACGTATTGACTTCGTGCAGCCCGAACAGTCCTGGCGCATTGCCGACCAGTCCTCCATCCGCAAAGACGCCACGATCGTTGCGCGCTAGCGGAAAGTAAACGGGCGCAGCGGCGGTCGCCAACGCCACATCCACGATCCTCATGCGGTGGTCCATCTCAAATGAGGGATGGTGAGGCGTTTTGAAGAACTGGCCGCGCCCCGTCGAGTAGTTGACGGCTGGCACGAGAACGCGGTGCTTCAAGTTGCCGATCGTGGCGTCTTGAAAGCGCTCGGTCAGCACGCCCCGCAACCCTGCGGAGTCGTGCTTGGCGGTCAACCAGAAGCCCAGAAGGCGCCGAGCGAGACTTCGGCAACCAAAGATGCGGGAGCCCTGTCGTTCGAACAAGGCTTTGAGTTCAATGGCGGGGATTTCCGCGGCCAGCCCCAAGGCCAGCATCCCGCCTGCAGAGGTGCCGCAGATCAGGTCGAAGTGCGAAGCGATGGGGCGGCCTAGCACGGCTTCAAGCTCGGCAAGAACCGTCGCTGTGTACAAGCCGCGATAGCCGCCCCCAGACAGGGCGAGCACATGGTAGGTGGGCACGCCCATCATGGCACTCAGCCCTTCGGCGGGAAGGAGTCGTTACCGTGGCTGTCCTTGTCACGGATGCGACCGTCCGGACGGTGGATGACCAGTTCGGACTGCTGGTTGCGTGCGATGTCCCGCGCCGCGTCAATGGCCTGCTGCTGCGTATCGTGCACGGAGGTTGCCCGTTGATTGCCGGCACCCTTGACGGCCCAACCGTCCTGGTGAGGAACTACATGCTGATTTTTGCCTGTCATGGCGAATTTCCTAAAGTTGAACCATCGAGACCCCGGCCAGCCGGCCGGGTTGCCAATGACCACCGGTTGAAGCAAAATTCGTTGCTCTTGCAGACAACGGGCGAGTCAAGCCAAATCAACTTGCTGCAGTCGTAGAACTCACTTCTGTTGTCTGGCTGGACAACAATGTATCAGACTTGGTGCCAAACTGCAAATGGTGGGCTTGGTGCCGCAGAACGCAACTGCTTCGGACCGGACACACACCGTTGTCCGCCGCAGCCACAAGGAACGGAACGGATGTCACAAACAGGCCTGGGCGTCGCCCTCAAGACGCTACGCGAGCGCAGAACCCTCTCATTGCGCGAAATCGGTCAACTGTCTTCGGTGGACCATGCCTATGTCCACCGGCTGGAGTCCGGCGAAAAGACAAATCCGTCAGTGGACTTAGTCGAGAAGCTGCTGAAGGTTCTCAAACCAGGTGAAAGAGATGCTGCGCTGGTGATGTGGCTTGTCGACCATGCGGAGGCCGATCCCCGCCTTGTTGAATTCGTGCTGAACGATCCTTCCATCAGCATCGACATCTTTTCGGCTGCAGCAGGCGTGAGGCATCGTGGAAATACAAGGCCCGATCCCGCGACACTGATCGCCCGGATACAGCGAGCATTCGAGGACGAGGATGACTGAATATGGATGAAGCGGATGTCACACAGAAAGCACGGGCCTTTGTTGCGAAGGTTGATGTGTCCGGCATCCGAGAAGACCTGACGCCCTATGTGGTCGCGGCCAACGCCAAAGTCAAGAAAGAGGAGCTTAGTGAGGGGGAGTCCGGCTACACGATCACCAAGCCGAATGGCAAGCACGTGATCACGGTGAATTCGCTGGAGACAGAAGAACGCCAACGCTTCACCATCTGCCACGAAATTGCGCATATCGTCCTTGCGCTGGAATCGAGCCACGAAGAGGTGCCGTCCTGGTCCTATGCGAAGCGGCATCCGAACGAAATCGCATGCGACACTTTCGCCGCCGAGTTGCTGATGCCGTATCAGCAATGGCTATCGCTTGTGCCCAAGGAAGAACCTTCGCTGGAGCTGATCCAGGGCATGGCGGCGCTTTTCAGCACATCATTTCCCGCCGCTGCGTCGCGGTTCGCCTCCCTCAGCGACATCCCTTGCGCCTTCGTCACCATGGAGCGCGGTGCAGTGCGCTACGCGGCACGCTCCACCAGTTTGCGACAGGCTGGGGCTTGGATATCTCCCAGGTCTGCCATTCCTGTCGGCTCTGTGGCTCACCGTCTCCGTTCTTCAGGCAGCAGTGCTGCCGACACAGATGAGGTTGCACAAGACATCTGGTTCGACAACTGGGAAAAGGGCCTCGATCTCTGGGAACTCTCCAGGCACTACGCACGTACTGACACCACGACCTCGCTGCTCTGGTTCGACAGCGACGATTTACCTGAGGTCGAAGTGAACCGCTTCGGTGTACGCGTCGAGGACGACGGTGGCTTGGCTGAACTCACTGGGCAGCTACCGTGGCCGGGACGCAGCAGGCGCCGCTGAGACCATTTGCGTTCGTGTGTCTGAGTGGCCACATGGCCTCGAAGATGTAGGGTGGATGCAGTGTCAAAGGTCAAAAGATGTTTGGTGTCGATGAGTCGCCATGAAGAGTGAGACGGAGATTATCTTGAACCGCTTTCACAGATACTTCTTGAACGTCGCCGACGCGATGCACACCGCGACGCCGAGCAGCGCCGCGCTGGGCAGCAGGATCAGCAGCGGATGCACGCTGACCGGCAGCGCGAGGTAAGTGACCCAGGGCAGCACCGCCAGCGGCATCAGGCTGGCTCTCGCCCGGTGGTAGACGAAGCCCGATTCGCGGCCGGCGCCGAAGCCGCGCACGTCGCGGCGCACGAGCCCGTCCACCAGGCCGGTGAAGGCCGCCATCAGGAACAGCGGCAAGGTCAGGACCAGCACCAGCAGCCGCACGAGGAACACCAGCACTGTGTACGCCGAGGCGATCAGGTAGCTCTCGACATGCACGTAGAGCTGACCGATGTAGTAGCGGAAGTCCTGCGCCTGGCTGCGCGCGCCGGCACGCGATTGCGCCGCCGCGTCGCGTATCCAGTCCAGCAGGCCCGTTTTCACGAACAGTCCTTGGTAGGCCCACTCGACGAGCTGGAGGGCGCTGCGCCCCGGCTCCTGCACCAGCACGCTTTGCGTGAAATGCTCCGAGACCTGCGACAGCTCGTAGTTCAGCATGCCCTGCGCATGGCGCCAGCCCTGCTCGGGCCAGAAGAAGTGCATGCCGATGCACTCGATCGCGATGCACAGCACCAGCGAACCGGCCAACACCCCGAACAGCCGGAACGGCAGCGTGATGAGGCCTGCGATCAGGCCCTGCTGGCGAACCTGCTGGCGCTGGACGGCGACGGCGGGGTCGCTCATCCCGTGGCCCCTTCATCCGCGCTGGCCATCTGCTTGAAGTCGGCGAGCAAGTCGTCGGGCAGTGCTTGGTCCTGCAGTCCGGGAAGCCCATTGTTGTCCCACCAATCGCCGGCCTCGACGTAGTGCTGGCGCATGTAGCCGGCCAGCTCCTGCAAATCCTTGGGCATGGCCTCGTCGGGGTCGGGCGCCGGCAAGGGCATGCGCACCTTCCAGAGGTGCCCGCCCTCGATCAGTGCAAAGCACTGGCCCTTGGGCAGCCCGACCACGTGCGCCGGTTCAATCAGCGGCACGCTGTTGCTGCTGATGCGGTCCTGCGTGTTGGAGGTGAAGGCGGTGTTGCCGGTCGGGTCCGAGCTGTCGGTGGCGCCGCTCATCACCGTCGTCGTGTAGACCTCGACCTTGGGCAGTTGCCGCGTCAGCAGTTCGGCCGTGGCGGTCTCGCGCACGCGCAGCATGAACAGGTTGTTGAAGTTGCCCACCACCTGGCCCGCCTTCGCGCGGTTGCCGATGCGTGCCTCGATGTCCGAGAGGGTCTGCGTGTAGGCCGTGACCTGGACGCCCGCGCCGCCGCCCTTGTTGACCATGGGTATGAACTCGTCGCCCATGAGTTCGTTGAACTCGTCGGCATGGACGTTGATGGGCACCTTGATGCCCGTCGCGGCACCCGGCAGGCCGTCGTCGATGCCGAACTTGTAGATGTGACCCGCGACGGATACGAGGTCGGAGAACATCGAATTGCCGACCGCCGCCGCGACTTCCGCGTCCGACAGTGCATCGAGGCCGACATAGACCACGGCCCGCTTCCTGATGATCTGCATCCAGTCGAAGATCGGGCGTGGGTCGGCGAGGTCCGAATAGTTCGGCGCCAGCAACTGCGCGATCTTGCCGGTGGTCAGCTTCTCCAGCAGCGGTAGGAGCGATGCGACGATCTTGTCGAAGTACGTCCTGTCGTAGCGCACCGCGCTGCGCAGGCCGTCGAGCACAGGGTCGTAGATGCGCACCTGCGACAGGTACTGCTCCAGCGCGACGACGCGCTTCTCGCGGCCGATCATGTTGCGCGGGATGTTCTTGTCGTTCAGCTTGGCTTCGAGCTGGACGATGACCTCCCAGGCCTTGGGCTCGTTCCGGGCGAAGTAGTGCTGGGCGTACTCGATGAACAGCGCATCGATGTTGATGACATGGCGCTGGATCAGCAGGTAGTCGGGCCGCTGCCCCAGCTCGACCAACGCCCGCGCGATGATGTTGACGAAGCGCCAGGCGAACTCGCGGAACGCCGCGCTGTTGCCTTCACCGGAAAGCTGGCCGGCGATGCGCGTGGCAACTTCCGAGATGCGTCCGAAGCGGCCCACCGCGTTGTAGCGGGCGCTGATGTCCGGCCAGCCCAGGTGGAAAACGTAGAACTCGCCTTCGCGTCCGGCGCGCTTGGCCTCCACGTACATGCGCTTCAACAGATCCGCATCGCCCTTGGGATCGAAGACGATCACGACCTCGTGCTGTCCATTGACCTTGCGCCGGATGTCCTGCGTGATGAACAGCTCGGCCAGGCGGGTCTTGCCGACGCGCGTGGTGCCTAACACCAAGCTGTGGCCGACGCGCTCGGCCAACGGCAGGGTGACGTCGACCTCGTGCGGCTCGATGCCGTGCAGCCGCGGCAGGCCGCCCACCGGCGGCAGCGGCCGCGCCGGGTTCAGCGGGCTGTCCCAGGCCAGGGCCTTCGCCATCTTGGACAACGGGTACGGCGCGAACTCCAGGCGCTCTTCCATGCGCCGTGCCATCCGATAGATTGCCGTCGGCTCCACGTAGCGACGGAACTCCGACCGATACGTCTGCATCAGTCGGTGCGTGTGACGCTGGTCCCAGTGGAAGCCCCGGCCGACGAACAGCCGCTGCTGGCTGACCGGCACGTCGCGGCTGGTCATCACGTAGCGCGGCAGGCGCCGGATGTTGCGCCGGTAGCGCAGGATGGCCCAGGCGTCGCGAAAGCGCAGCGCGCCGAAGGTGAGGAAAGCGAGCGCGCTGCCCAGGCCCAGCAAGGGACTCAGCGCGAGCGACCACGGGGCCACCAGGCACAGAAACGCGGCGCCCGCACAGACCGCGACGGTGTATAGCTCCACCGCTGGCCGCAGCAAGACTTCGACGGCTTGGGACTGGGGCATGGCGGGTGCTTCACGTCACGTCAGGGCTCGATGCCGGTGGCGGTGATCAGCACCGGGTAGTGCTTGAGCCCCAAGCGCTGCGCCAGCTCGTCGCCCGAGGCCGGCGACAGCATCAAGCCCGGTGCGAGGCGACGCAGCGCGGCCAGGGCTTCGGGCGTCGCCACGTTGACCACCAAGCCCACGGCGCGTAGCGCCTGCAAGTCCTTGCCCCGTCGTTGGAGCCAGGCTCGTGAGCGGTCGTCGTCGCCGATCAGGAACAGCGGCGTCAGGCCCGGCGCGCGGATCACGCGGCGCGGCTCGTCGCCGGGTGTCAGCCGCATCGAGCGCACCGGCAGCATGGCCGCCTCGGCTTCGGCCGGGCCGCCAATGCGCGGCTTGGTTTGCGGCGTGGCTGGCTGACCGGGCTGCGCATCCTGCGGATTCAAGGCCCGGTAGTACGGCAGCGCCGAGGTGCCGCCTTTGTCCTCGACCACGATCAGCGGCGGGGAACTGTTCTTGGTAACGGGGCCGCGGTCCTGCGCGTCTGCGGTGGTGGCCAGCAGCGCCGCAGTCGCGGCGACGAGGATGCGGTTCATGGCATGGGACTCCGGGCAGAGGGAAGTGAGGCTCCCGGCCCGAGCACGCGGGTCAGGTGCTGGTGGACGCTGCGGCGGTAACGGGCGGCGGGCGCCCCGCCCGCGGGGCGGTGGTAGCGGCCGATGGCGACCAGCCAGTCCTCGCCCGGCGTGTGCTGCTCCTGCAGGATTTCCGCGGCGATGGCGAGGTTGCGGTATGGGTCGAGCAGCTCGCAGGGATGCGCGTAGCGGTGCGCGTGGTAGCCGAGGTTGACCTGGCCGAGGCCGGCGTCGATGCGGTTGACCGGCGTGCGGGCGAGCGCCCGGCGGATGCCGGCGCAGGCCTCGGCCCGCGTGGCATAGCGTTCGGCGCGGCCGGCGACGTTGAGCGTCCACGGCCACGGGATCAGCCGGCCGCGCAGCCGGGCGCCGCTCTCCTGCAGCGCCACCGCATACAGCACCGGCGACGGCACGCCCGCCTGCTGGGCGGCGAGCTGGTAGGCGGGTGGTGGCACCTCCTGGCCGAAGACGATGGCGGCATGGGCGCTGAGGCCGAGGACCAAGGCCGCGCAGCCTGCACGGCGGGTTACTGCCGCTGCCATTGGCCGTTGACCTCGCGCACCACGGCGGG
This sequence comes from Methylobacillus methanolivorans, assembly GCF_054588515.1. Classification (NCBI taxonomy): domain Bacteria; kingdom Pseudomonadati; phylum Pseudomonadota; class Betaproteobacteria; order Nitrosomonadales; family Methylophilaceae; genus Methylobacillus; species Methylobacillus methanolivorans. The sequence goes on along the minus strand of NZ_BAAILT010000004.1, from coordinate 215,966 downwards.
CAGATCGCCGGGCAGGCCGAGCGACAGCCAGCGCCCGGCGTCATGGTTGAGCGTGATGGTGCGGGAGCGCACGCGGCCGGCGTCGATGCCGGCCTGCGTCGCCCACTGGCGGATGCGGGCGTCCTCCTGGCGGCTGCCGACCATGTAGAGGTCGAAGGCGGTGCCGGCCACCTGCAGCTGGCGCACGCGCTGCTCGCACGACGGGCACTCGGCCTTCACGAAAACCGCCAGCCGGCCCGAGCCCCGGTTGCCGGCGCCCGGCGCCTTCGCACCCGGCATGTTCACGCGCTGCTGTCCCGGATAGAGCCGCTTCCACGCCGCGTCGTAGGCCCGCTGGTAGGCCAGCGTCTTGCCCACGCGCTTCGATTCCGCCTGCACCTGCAGCTCCGCATAGCGGTTGCGTTCCTCGTCGCTGCGCGCCTCGATGCCCAGCGCCGTGAGCGGATCGAGGTTCGGGGAATAGATGCCCAGCGGCCCCTGCATCAGTTGGCGGTAGCGCGCCCACTCATCGGAGCGCAGGCCCCAATCGCGCGCCAGCCGTTCGTCCAGCGCGGCGTCGCTGCTGTTCTGAATCTGGGCGGGCACCGTGCGCGAGGACGCGACCGGCGCCGACTGTGCCGAGGCCGTGCCTGCCGTTCCTGCGACAGCGGCGAGGATGGCGGCGAAGCAGATCGCGGCGTGCTTCATGGCCGGCTCCTACGGCAGCGCGAGGCGCTGGGTCTGTCCATCCACGCGGAACACGGCGGCGCGCGCCTCGATCGCCAGCAGATGCCACGCGCCCACGGCATCGCCTTCGCGCAGCAGCCACACGTCCAGCACCGACGACGCCTTGGGTGCCGCCACCGACAGGAAGCGCTCGCCGCCGCGCAGCTCCACGCCCACGACGTTGAACGGCGGTTCGGGCACCTTGGGCTTGGCCGGCTCGGCGGTGCGCCGGGGTGCCGCGGCAGGCGCGGCGGTTCGCTTCATGCGAGCTTCGAGGTCGCCCATGCGCGCCTGCAGCGCCTGCAAGTCGCCGGCATGGGCGTCTGCGCCCTGGGTGTGCTCCACCTGTGCCAGGCGTTCGTCCAGCAACTTGCGGGCGGCCTCGAAGTCGGGTTGGGTGACGGGCTTGGGCTGGTTCTTCGAGGCCGCCGCCTGCTGTTCGAGTTCGGCGACGCGCGTGTTGAGCGCCTGCACGTGGGCATCCTGGGCGCTGGCCTGGCTTTGCTCGCTCAGGCGCGACAGGCCCACGCTGTTGACCACGGCCAGGATGCTCACGAGCAGCAGCCATGCGGCCGCTGTGATCTTCAACCAGCGCGCGCGGCCGGCGTTCTCGTCGGGAAGCTGCGGGATGGTCATGGCTGGGCCTCCTGGGGCACGTGGGAATCGGCGGGTTCGGCGGCCGGCGCGCTCGGTGCCGGAGCCGCGGGAATCGGGCTTGCGCTCGGCGCACGCGCAGTCGTCACGCGCGTGAAGCACACCGCGCGCGAAGCGTCATCGACGGACAACTCCCAGGCCGGGCCGGCGAGTGCCAGCAAGGCATCGCGCAGCGGCAGCGGCCCGAGCCGCAGGTGCGCCGCCGGCAGCGGCAACGCGTACAGCGCGGTCGCCTCCGTCGCGTCGCAGAGCCGGTAGCCGGTGCGCAGCAGCACGTGCCGAAGGGCATCGCCGACGCTCGCGTCCAAGATCGGCGGAATCGAAATCTCGATCACCTGTCGCAGCAGGTCGCGCTGTGCCGGTTCCGGCACCATCTCGACCAGCGTGTAGCGCCCGTAGCGGGCCACCGGGATCAGGCCCGGCTCGGGCTCCGGGGCGATGGTTCTGACCAACACCGCAGGCTCGGGGAGCGAGTCATGGACAGTGGGAGGGCTCGTCGTGCCCGTGGCGGCGCAGCCGGTGATGAGCACGCAGCCGGCCAGCAAGGCAGGCACAGCCAAGCGGTGAGCGACGCAGGTGAGTGGTTGCATGGGGCAATTCCCTGGAACACGGAGCCCTCACCATCGCCGCCGCGAAGCGTTCGGGCAGCAAACAAAGGGAACTGGCAGGCGCCCGACTTCATCGCGCGCCATCGATGCACGGAAAAAAGAAGCCGGCGCCCCGAAGGGCAGCCGGCGTGGGTGGGTGGATCAGGCCGCGACGAGTTGCCGGGCCAGTGCCACCTCGACGGAATCACCGTCCTGGTTCAGCACGTCCAATCCCGACTCGGGCACGTCTCCCGACGTGCTCTGCGAGACCATGATCTTTCGCGCCATCAGCCCCAGGCAGGTCATCTGCGAGGAAGCCGCGTAGCCGAGGTAGATCACGCGAACCGGCAGCTTCTGGCCGATGCGCCATGAGCGCCGGGCCGCCTGCTGCAGGCTGTAGACGTTGTAGCCCGACTGCATGAACACGATCGTCGGAAACTCCAACAGGTCCAGGCCGGTTTTCACCAGCTCGGGGTTCGTGATCAGCACGTCGATGCCGCGGTCCAACTGCTCGGCGATCCAGTCCTCGCGGCGGGAGGCATCCACGCTTGCGCGCAGCACCGCCACCTTGAAGCCTTCCTGCTCCAGCAGCACCTTCAAGCGCGACGTGGTGTCGCGCGTGCCGGTGTAGACCGAATAGACCAGCGTCTTGCGACCCGCAGCCTTCTCCTGCTTGCAGATCTCGATCAGCTCGCGCTCCTTGGGCATCACCTCCAGCTCGTTGAACTGAGCCGGAACGAAGGCCAAGGTCTGGCGTGTGCGCGGGTGCACCACCGTCTCCGACCGGAAGCAGCAATCCGGCCAGGCCAGCAGCACGTTGAGGACCACACCGAGCAGCGTCGTGTCGCGCTTGGCCAGCGCCTGTTTCAGCGCCGAGGTCAGACGAAACGACAGATCGCGATAAGCCGCGGCTTGCGCCGTGTCCATCGCCACCTCGCGGAACTCCTCGTCGTAGGACGGCAGCACGTTGCCGCCGATGTCCTTCAACTTGAGGAATACCGTGAACGGCAGGACGCAACGCAGCACGCCCTTCGGGCCGAAGCCCGGCGCCTTGACCGTGCGCACCGAGACCTTGCTGCCCTTGGCCGTCTTGTGCGCCGTGCCCGTGCTCTCGGAATAGATGTCCTTGAGGATGCCGTGATCCCTCATGAACGCCATCGCGGCCGAGGTCATGCTGCCGCTCTTGGTCGGGCGGTAGCCGTCTTCGATCATTCGCCCAGGCAGGGCTCGGAACAGCAGGTGGAACAGGTCGTCGCCGTAGCCGCCCATCAGCGTGCCAGTGAGCAGCAAGGCCTTGCGCGCCTTCGCTGCGAGCACGCCCATGGCCTGGCCTTGGGCGCTACCGCCGTTCTTGTACTCATGCGCCTCGTCGGCGATGAGCAGGTCGAACGTGCCTTGCGGCAAGTACCTTTTGATGAATTCGCTGGGCTGATACCCGCCCTCGCCGAAGCCGAACTCCATGTTCGCCATCGCCCGCTCCATGCGGTGCGCCTGACGATCCGAGAACACCAGCTCACCGTTGGCATCCATGAGGTTGATGAACTCGTGGATGTTGTCGCCCAGCATTGAGGCCAGGAAGCCGTCGCCGAACTTCTTCATCAGCTTATGCGCCGTGACCTCTCCGATGGTCGGGATGCGCTGCAAGGCTTTGAAGACGGCCGTGGACTGGTCGCTGGCGGACAGGCTCCGCGGTCGCATCAGCGTCCACAGCGGTGCGGCGCAATGGCTGCACCGGCGGCGGTAGTCCTCGGCTTCGAGTTCGACCGGGTTGATCGGCTCGCCGTCGAGATTGGTGATGACCTGGCCGCAGTCCGGGCATGCGCCCACTTCGCCGTGCCGCGTGCGCCGCACGTTGAAGACGGGCTTCCAGTGGAAACCCATGCGCATCCGCACGCGACCGAGAACGTAGAACTCCTGGCCGCGTACCGGCACGCCCAATTGCTCGCGCAGTTTGATGAGCTTGACCAGCGTGTCCGGGCCATTGAGCACCCAGACCTTGGCGCCGGCCACCGTCTCCTGGATTTCCCGGCGCCATTTGTAGACCAGGTGAGGCGGCGAGAGGATCAGCGTGCGGCGATAGCCTTCGGCGTGCAGCACGGCCGCCGTGGCGATGCCGACCGTGGTCTTGCCGCAGCCCATCTCGCCATTGACGATCGCGGCGCGTTCGCCGCGGTCGGCCAGCAGCTCGGTAACGGCATGCACCACCTCGGCCTGCGCGCCGAACAGCTTGCGCTTGAGACTGGCCAGCACGAGCTGGCGATGCGGCCGGGCCTGGCCGGTGTAGACGGGAGGGTTGGCGCGGTTGAGCGAGTCCAGCAGCTCGTCGCCGAATTCGGCAACGAAATCCTGAAGGCTCATCGCCAGGGGAGAAGCAGTCGCTTCGAGCACGTCGCTCTGGACGGGCGTGCCATCAGCGGCGGGAACGACTTCGGTATCGAGGGACATGGTGATGCTCCAAAGAAGATGGGGCATGCACCTCCCCCTGCGGGGCGATGGCATGCCCCGGGGTGGGAAGAGAAGAACGGCGCGAAGCCGCAGTGGAAGAACAGATCGACGGCGACCGTCAGGGAACAGCGATCAGCGGATGGTCAACACCTCGCCGCAGGTCGGCGAGCCTGGTGTCATGTCCCAGGCACGGATGACCGGCACGAACTTGTCGGTCAGGATGCGCGTCTCGGCCACGGAACCGTCGTCGCGCTCGGTGTACTCCGTGTGCAAGGTCTTCTCCTTGTGGGTGTCGCCTTTGACGACGAGCACGCGGCCCGTCTTGGACTTCACCACTCCGGAGATCGCACCTGCGGCGAGTGCCAAGGCGAGATGCCAATGCGATAAACCTCGCGCCGGGGACCGCAGCGACTGCTGCGCGGCGCCCAGGTGCGTGTCGAGCGTCGGCCAGAGCCCTTGCAGTCGGCCGACTTCCTCGGCGAACTGCTCGGGCTCCATCGTCACGCGGTAGAAGTGCTCCGGCTCGGCCGTGGCAGGCACCGTGTAGGGCAGGAACGGCCATTCGACTGGCAGCTCTTCCGCTTCGGCGTCGCCAAGACCTATCTGCAGCAGCAGCGCGCGCGTGGCCTTGACAGACTCCGATGCCTGGTCGCGCTGGCGAACCTTGCGACCGAAGATCACGACCTGCTTGAACTGCGTGTCCACCGCGCGGTAGATGCGCAACTCGGCGAAGTGCCGGGTCAGCCATCCGACCAGCTCGGCGTCGAGCACGTAGTGCGGGACGATGTAGATCAGCACGCCGCCGTACTGCAACAGCGGCAGCGCCTTCTGATAGAACAGCTTTTCCAGCCGAGCGCGGCCCTGGCCCTGGTAGCCGACGTTGCCGTTGGTGTCCTTGGACAGGTCGCCATACGGCGGGTTGAGCCACAGCAGGCCGAAGCTCTGCCGGCTGATCAGTGTGTCCATCAGGTCGCCGTGGATGCAGCGATCGACCAGTTGCCGGGCATGGCGTGCGCGCTCGGCCTCGTACTCGACGGCGAAGGCCTGGACCTGCTCGCGCCCGAGGGCGTGCGCGGCTTCGGCGATCGCCACGCCTTCGCCGGCGCAGGGATCGAGGATGCACAGCGGCCCGGCCGAGGCCTCGGCGGGCGCCAGTGCGGTGAGTGCTCTTTCGAGCGTGGGTTCATCCGTGGGGAAGTACCCGTTCTTGACGAAGTTGCGGGCGAGCCGCGGGAACATGAGGGCCATGGGAATCTCCTGGCATTGAAGATGAAGGGATGCGGACATGCGCGCGTGCATGTCCGGTGAAGGAACCTCAAGCCACCGCTTCGAGCGGTTGCGCCGAGGGGGTGCGGCTGGCGGGTGCGCCGCCGACGAGCGCGCCGCTGCGGATCAGGCCGCCCAGCACCTCGGTCAGCGTCGGCACGTCGATGGCGAGCCGATGGCCTTCCAGAGGCCCGAGGGCGAACGGCAGGCGCGTCAGCATCGACTTCGCCTGCAGCAGTTCCAGTACGCTGTCGCGCCAGGGATCGAGAAGCGGCAGCGGGCACGTGTCCCGCACCAGCGTCCACAGCCGGTCGAGCCGGTGCGTGGAATCGCGAGGCAGGAGCGCCAGTGCGCTGGCGTTGGCCTTGTCGGGTTTGACGCAGCGCCGATCGAACAGCCAGATGTTGGTCAGCGAGCCGAACAGCGTGCGCCGGTAGGCGCGTGCGCTGCGTTTCTCCAGGTTCTCGACGTTGCCGACGAAGACCGGGATGCTGGCGCCCTGCTCGGTGATGACGTGGAACTGATCCAGTCCCTGTTCGTCCCGGCCCAGGGTGAGGCGGGCCAGGAATTCCTGGACGGCGGTGTCGCGCGCCCAGAGGGAGATGAAGACCAGGTTGCCGTTCTCGTCACCGACGACGCCATCGGCCATCAGGTCGGGGCATTCGTCGATGCGATAGAGCGTCTTGGGGGAAGAAGGTGCAGGCATGGTGATGTCCTCGAAGTGAGCGGAGACAGCACCAACCGCGAGGGCAGTCACTGCCCCAGGGGGATGGAAGAAGACGCGGTGAGCGTCGTGGTGAAGAATCAGACCGTGCGTCGCAACGCACCGTAGCCTTGAAGGTCTGGACTACCTGGGCATGTTGTCGGCAACGCCGACGGACATGGGACATAGCCTGCGCCAAGGTGCGCCTACAGCGGGAGCGGAAAACCGACCCAGCGTCCAACCCTGTTTGCGCTGGCGCATCGCCCGCGGCCTGGAAGGACGGCCATAAAAGAAAACCGCCCCGGGAACACCGAGGCGGCAAAGATGACTGCTTGGCTCAGGGAGGAAAAGCCAGGGAGGTATGCAGTCGAACCGCAATTTTCGCGGCGGCAGCGAATTGCCGCATTAGGGTTACACCGAACCAAACTGAACGTGGTGCGCTGGCAGCACAGCGCCGCCAAAGAAAAAGCGGACCATGCCGCGAGGCACGATCCGCTTGTGGGTCAGGCTTTGAGCTGACGCAGGCCATCCGCGAGCAGCCAAAGCGCCCGGTTGAGCCGGACGTTCTGGTCGATGCTCTGAACGGGTCGCGTGCGCTGCTGGCGCCCGTTGGCGGCACGGCCAGTCAGGCCGCCCTTGACCAGGTTCTCCTGAACCCGGTTGAAGACCGACCAAAGATCGGCACGGTTGTCGTCGAAACGACGAGGCCGCAGGATCTGCGTCTCCGTGATGGGCAAGGCCTTGCCCGACTCGTCGTACTTCAAGGTCAGCGCCGACCTGGCGAAGACTTCGGCCTCGCCGTCGTCGAGGGTGATGACGCGCATGGCGTCGCGCGAGTCCTGCACGCGCTCGAAGCCGTGCAGCACCTCGTAGGCGCCTTCGATCACGTGATCGGTGACGTTGCCCTTGTGGGGCACGCGCACGTCGGCGAAGGTGTCGCCGCACACCAGGCCGTTGTGGCAGACGAATCTGAACATGCCCGCGAGCATCTGGTAGCTGCTGGTGCCGTCGTGCGAGTTGAGCAGGATGATCTCGTTCGCCTCGGCGCCGTTGATCTGGCTGGCGTGGCGAAGGCGCAGCATGTGCTTGGTGTAGTCGCGGCGATCCTCGTGTCGCACGCGGGTCTGGCACACCATGAACGGCTGGAAACCTTCTCTGCGCAGTTCGGTCAGCACAGCCGCCGTGGGGATGTAACTGTACCGTTCGGAGCGGCTTTCGTGCGGGGTGTCCGCGAAGATGGATGGGGCCACGGTGCGAATCTGATCGTCCGACAACGGATGGTCGGCGCGCAGCACCGGGGAACGAGGGGCGAAGCGAGATGCGAGTTGCATGATGATCTCCTTGCGGAATGGAGCAATCGGCATCCAGCGGCCGAGGCCGGATGCGTGCGATTGCGTAGGACGAAGAAAAGCCCTGCTGAACAGGGCCTGATGAAAGGGATGAAGAAGTGCGCCGCGTGAAGGCCGGCCTATGGGTTCGGAACCGGCTCCCAGCCGCGGCTGTGCGGGTTGAAGCAAAGCGCTTCCTGGCCTTTGAGGATCGGCGTGAAGCCGTCGAGAAAGACGTGTCGCAGGTACAGCGCGCGGTAGGTCAGTGCCTGCCACGCCTGTTCTTCGCTCAGGCCGTTGGCGATGAAGTGCTCGCGCAGTTCGTCGTCGTCGGAAACCTCGTTGTTGGCCAACTGGTCTTCGACGAAGCGAAGCAGCTCGGGCGGCAAGGACGACATGAGGGTGTCCATGTTCGCCTCAGTCGGTGGCTGCATCGCCGGCCGCTTTGCGCGTCGGCTGCTGGTGGAAGGCATGCACCCTTGCGCGCCAGGTGGCGCAGCGCTGCGGCGCCATGTCGAGATAGCGCAGCGGGCACGAGTAGCAGTACGGGTGCTCGGCCTCGACCAGGAACTTGTAGCCCCATTCGCGGCCCTCGCTTTCCAGCAGATGGCAGCCGATCAAGGTGGCCGACTCGCCGGGTGCGAGACCCAGGACGCCGGCCTGCTTGGCGGTGACGCGCGCCACCGTCCACAGCACGTTGCCGACCAGCGTGTGGTCGATGACCTCACTGCGCGACCGCTCGGTTTCCTCGGTTGCGGTCAGCTCGCGGATCAACTGATCGCGCGTCAATCGAACGAATGTCCAGCCCATGGAATGACTCCTGTGAGAAAGGGCCGGAGTCCTCCCGCCGGGGAAGGAGCCCCGGCGGGTGGTGGAAAGCCGCAGGCATGCGGCGTGAAATGGCGATGGGATCAGACCCTGGTGAGGTGCCAGTCCTGGGACAGCGGAGCGAACTCGTAGCCCAGGTCGCCGAGGCGGTCGCGCTGCTGACGCAGCACGCGCCGATCCACGGTGGCATCGAGCTTGACGACATCGCCCAGCGGCCAGAGTGTGCCGAACAGCGCCGCGTCGCCGTCGTCGTCCGCATGGGCCGTAGCCTCGGCAGACGCAGCAGCCGGCTCGCTGCCGAACGGCGTGGTATCGACCAGCGGGTCGCGCGAGCTGCGCGCCTTCTTCCGGCCGGCCGCCTTGGGGGCGGTCGTCGGCGTCGGCGTGGCGGTCTGCGCTTCCTCGTCGATCGGATCGACTTCCTGCGGACTCAGCCGGCGGGCGTCGTCACGGCTCAGGGCGTCGATGTTGGACAAAGTCATCCCACCCAGGAGGGCGCGGATCTCAATGACCATGCGGCCGTTGGCGGTGTACGTGGACGGGCGAATCTCCGCGATGGCGAAATCGCCCTCGTACTTGCCTTCGGCGTACTGGTCGAGTTCGGCGTTCTTCACGACGAACTCGCCGATGGAGGTCGCAAGGCGCCCGACGTTGAAGTCGCCGTTACGGCCGTGGATGGTCTTGATGGCCAATTGGCCGGGAATGGTGATCATGAAGAACTCCTGCGGACGAAGCTGCGATCACGCACACGGCCGTCATGGCGACGGTCGCATGCGCACGCGAGTGGGAGAAGACAAGGCCCCGGACTCAATTCAGAGTCGGGGCCTTGCGGATCAGAACGACTCGGCAACTTCCAATGCAGGCGCATCGGCAGTGGCTTCGTCGGCAGCTTCGGCGGCGGGCCTGGCGGGCTCGAACGCAGCGGCTTGCGGCTCAGCGAACGTCGCGGGGACATCCGTGTTACGCACGTCGCGTTCGTCGCGCTGGTCGGCATCGGTCGGCTTGGGCTCGGCCTTGTAGACGAGCTTGCCGTCGACCTTGATCCAACCGACGAACAGCAGGCGGGCCTTGAAGCTCACCCCCTGCTCGCCGGCACGCTTGCCCTTGGAGTAGGTGAAGGTGTCGGCCCACAGGTCGCCCAGACGGAAGCCGATCATCACTTTCTTCTCGGCATCGACCGCTTGGATGCAGCGGCGCACGAGGTGCTGCGCTTCGGAGCCCGAGACGCGCGTGTCGAAACGCACGTAGGCCACGTCATCGCTGGGGCCGTTGAGCGCCGCGATGTCGCAGGCCAGGAACGCATCGCCTTTCTTGGGCTTCACTTCGCGGATGCGATTGAGATACCCGAGTCCGGTGATGTGCAGGTCGAAGTAGGACTTGTCGGTGGAAGTGGTCATGGTGAATCTCCTGAGAACAATGAGGCGGAGACACACCCGACCCAAGGCGGGGAAGGTGTGGAACCCCCGCGTGGGTTGAAGGAACAGCTTGGGTGGCATCACCATCGGGAGAACCGATGGCTGTTCGCGCTGGGATGCCGGAGCGAACTGGTTGATCAACGCGGTCGGAACCGCGTCGCAGTCTTGAAGATCGAGACTGCCTGGGCATGCTGCTGACGGGCGTCAGCGGAACATGGCGGCAGCGTGGCGCCAGGCGCGCGCCCGCGCGAGCGGCAATCGGCACCGGCGGCTGTCCGCATTAGTGGCACCCTCTCGCCACCGGGTTGGGCAGGTACTGCCGCTTGCGGACCAGCATCTCGAAGGGCTCGCCCGCGCGGCTGGCGGTATCGAAGTCCACCACCACGAAGCCCGGTTCGATGGGCCGGTACTCCAGCCAGTGGATCGGCACTTGCCAGTGCTCGGCGCAGTCGCGCACGAAGCGCAAGGTGGCTTCCACTTCTTTTCCGGTGTTGGCGAAGCAGACGACGGCATCTGCGGGCAGGCCGCCGTTGGCTTGCAGCACGCGCCAGAGCATGTACGCGCTGGTGCGGCCGCCGCTGAAGCTGATGCAGGTCGGTTGCTCGATCTTGAACGGGTCTCGCATGCAGGCGTCACCAGGCGGTGGCACCGGCAGATGCCGGCGTGAGCGGCCCGAGCCGGACTGGAGACGAGCGCGTGCGATGCGGCCATGGGCCGCGGCACGAGATAAAGAGAAGCCCCCGTGAAGGGGGCTGGGAAGCAGTACGGTCAGTGGCCGGCCGGTGCAGCGGATACCGCCTGCATCGACAGGTGCGTGACCGTGGCCGACACTTCGAGGTCGTCCTCGCTGTGCAGGATACGGGTGAGGACCCGTTCCTGCAGGGCGAAGAACTCGCCGAAGTCGTCGCCGCCGAATTCGGCGCGCGCCAGTTCCCACCAGTCGTCGAACGCATCGACATCGGGGTTGCAGCCCACGGCGTAGGCGATGGTCTTGCGCCGCCCATCGGGCCGGCTCTCGCCGTGCTCGGCCATGAAATACACGCCCTGGTCCTTGACCAGGATGACGCGGCACTGGTTGGCCGCCGCCTCGGCAAGCACGGGCCGAAGCTCGGTGCCTTTGAATCGAACAGTCATGGAAGTGGTCTCCAACGGTGAAGGAAGAAGGTTTCCCGCCGCGAGGACGGGAAGCCGCTTGGGGACGTGAGGGGATCAGTGCTGGACGGGCTTGCGACCGGACAGGCGCTGTACGCGGATGAGGCGCCAGCTCCCGTCGTCGATCAGCCGCTCCAGCACCTGGCCCAAGGTGTCGAAGAACACTTCATCGACCCGCTCGACCAGCTCGCCTTCGCGATGCAGCTCCACCGCGTAGGTGTCGAGGCCGCGTTCGTAGAGCACGGTGACGCGCCCCTGGAACTTCGCCGAAGCGACGGTGAAGCCGATGGCCGGCGGCGTGGCGATGATGTTGCTGGGGCTCGGATCGACCACCGTGAAGTCCCGCGCGCCGGCATCCACCAGCAGGTGCGTGATGCGGCGGAATCCATCGGGCGCGGGCAACTGCTCCAGTTGGTGGATCAGCTCCTGCAGCTCGGGGCACTGCGGCTCGGGGATCGGCAGCTTGGCCGGCGCGGAACCCAGGATGAGCCGCTTCACCGTGTACGGCTGGCCGTCGGCGGTGAACTCAGTGCTCTCCTCGGGCGTATCCGCGCGCAAGCCGTCGAAGCGGCGCCGCGCATACGGTTCGACCTGCACCTTGGCGCCTTCGTCGGGCACGTCGGTGACGAGGGCCTTGTCGAGCACCGCGAACTCGGCCCGCCCCGTCTTGACGACGATGGCCTCGTCGGTGGTGGCGATGACCTTGCCCTCGAAGGGCTTGGGATCAACGTGGAAGCCCAGCGTCGAAACCTTGGGCTGGCCGTCGAAGATGTTGAACTTGAAGCTGCGGACGTTGGAAGGCACGTGGCCGCGAACCAGCGTCGGCATCTGTGCGCGGATGGCTTGGGTATCCATGGAAGACTCCTTGTGGCAACCAAGGGACTTCCGCCCGCAAGGGAGGTGTGTCCCTTGGGGGTGAGGTGGATGGACGCGACATGCGCCCGGAGAAGGAATAGCAACCAGCACGGCGAACCGTGCCGCAGCCTCGAAGGTCTCGACTGCCTGGGCATGCTTGCCGGCAACGCCAGCGAACATGCGAGCAGCGTGCGTCAGGCGTGGGCCAGCGACGCGGGGGAATCGGCACTGCGCGTCCACCGGCTTCGTCCAGAAAGAACACGAGCCCCGCGTGGGGGCTCGAAAGGTGGTGTCAGTCGTCGTAGATCGGCAGGCCGTCCAGCACCTGCGCATCGGCATCGAAGACCAGCATGCGCACGTCGGCGAGCGCGGCCAGGTGCAGCACGTGCATGAGGGATTCCGGCATGCCCTTCTTGCGATGCTCCTGCATCAGCCGCTTGGCCGTGATGCCTTCGACCGCGCGCAGGTTCTCGTCGGTCCAGGGCGTGGCGATCAGCTTCAACCCGATGGCCGGGCCGTACGGGATGCGGAAGGCGACGAACAGGAACAGCGTCGGCGTGGCGATGTCCGCCAGTTCGGCGAGGAAGCGGTGTGCGTCGGCGTCGAGGTGCGCGCTGCTGATTTCCCAGCACCGGCTGTAGTAGCCGGTTTCATAGCGCAGGCGCCGCACGACTTCCCGCGCCGCTTCTTCGGAGTAAGTGTCGCCCACGTGCAGTGGCTTGCCGTCTTCCTCGGCCATCACGGCATAGACCACGTTGCGGGCGAGCCCGTGGCTGCGGCATTGCGCCTGCAACTCGTTGGGGACCACCTGGTCCTCGGTGATCAGCACGAAGTCGTCCGAGAAGATGCAGGCCCGCCGTTCGACCTGGCTGTCCGGCAGATTCGACTGCGAAGGATGCAGCGGCAGGTAGGTCAGCGGGCAGTCGTCGTCGTAGGAGATGGCGAGCAGCCGCTGGACGGACAGGCCGTCGTAGCCGCGGACAAAGGGATTGTTGTTCGAGTAGGACATGGGATTTCTCCAGCAGGGGATGGCCGAGGCAATCCCCTGCTGGGGATTGAACCCCAGCGGGTGGATGAAGTGGCAGCCGGTCAGCCGGCAGCGGTAGAGGACGGGTCGCCCAGCGCCTTCAACAGGTCGAGCAGGCCGCCATTCGCAAGCTGGTACAGGCGGTTGTAGTCGTCGCCGGTCGGCGCCTGCTCCAGGCGATCCAGCCGCGCATCCAGGTTGAGGATGCTCTGGTGCACGTTGCGGGCGATGCTCAGCGCGGAAGGTTTTCCGGCCGGCTTAGGTGCATCGAGCACCGAAAGGACTTCAGCGGGCGATGGGTAGCGGCAGTCGGGTCCGTACTCGACCGGGAACACCTCGCGCCCGGTCAATCCGGTATTCGGGGTTCCGCTGCTGACATGCAGCACATACTCGTCGGGCACATCATTGCCGGCGTAGTCGAACACCACGATGCGCGGCTTGCGCACGTCGGCCGGCCAGCCTTCAAGGATGACCGCATCGATGTCGTCGTCGGTCACGAGCAGACCGATGGAAAAGTCAGGGGACATGAATCACTCCTTTCAAGAAAAGGAGGGACATGGCCCCATGCAGGGACGCATGTCCCTCGTGGGGTGGGAAGAAAAGAAGAACGTCGGCAGGCCGCAGCGCGGCTCACCAGCCGTTGTAGTTCAGCGTCAGGTCGGCGACGACCTTGCGCCGTTCCAGGTCGAGGCCGCCCAGGTCGGACAGACCCTCGAAGCCGCAACGCTTGAGCATCGCACCGCCCTCGCGGGCGTTGTAGAAGCTCACCATCGCGGACAGGAACATCCGCTGGCCGCTGCTCAGGACGCCGAGGGCATCGTTGAGCATCAGCAGCTTCGGCCGCAGATCCCACTTGGTGGTGGCACGCTGCAGGCCTTCGCGGGTGCCGTCGCCGAACCATTCGGCTCCGGCGATGTCGACGCCGCGTTTCCACGCCTCGAAGAAGGCTTGGGGCGCGGCGGCGAAGTGCTGGTGTTCCAGCTCGATCTGATCAAGTACCTCTTGAGGCAGGGCACGGTTCATGACATGGGCTCCTGGTGGTTGGACATCACGGGTGGAGGCGCTGCTGCCAGCGGCCCGTTTGCAGGGCGTGCTCGGCGGCGTGGTGCGAGCGGAAGTAGCTGACCGACTCCCGCGAGACCGGGCCGTCCGCATCGGCGGTGCCGATGTAGTGGCCGGCTGCGCTGCACAGCACTTGCAGGGGCAGGCGCTTGCCGACGCAGGCCAGGGCCTGGTAGCCGATGGATTCGGCTCGGGCCTGTTCAGCACTCAAAGGTGCCGATGCGAGCGCAAGGGACATGGTTTTCTCCTGTTGGTTGAAGACCGGGAGCACCACGCCCTGACGGGAGCGGATACCTCCCGAAGGGTTGAACATGAAAAGCACCCGCGTCGTGGCGACGCGCGTCCGCGGTGGTCGGTGCGAAGCGGACTGGATCGGTCAACGCGGCGAACCGCGTTGCAGCCTTGAGGACCGGGGCTGCCAGGGCATGGTGCTGACGACCGTCAGCGACACATGCGGGAAGAATGAAAGCGCGGCGGCACTCCGTCGCTGATCAAACGGAACCGAACGCCGTCCAGTTTGGGCCGAGCGCTGGCAAGAGCAGCGATGCACGATTCCGTTCGCCCACGACAAAGGCGCCGAAGCCTCGCAAGGCTTCGGCTGGAGAGAAATCAATCCACCTGTGGGCTGCAAGCAGGCCAGGCCATCGTCAAAGCCATTCGCTGCGTCAGCAATCTCACCCGGCCCGTTTCGTGGCTGGGGGCCGGAATCCTCTGGCGTGCATCCACACACAAAGGGAGCCCGTTGTTCCGCCGGCGGGCACCGGCACCGAATACCGTCGACCGCAAGCGGTCTCCTGGCGCCTCGCAGTTTTGCACACCAAGGCGTCAGGAGACCGCTCGCGTATCGGCGGAAGCACCTCGATCAGGGGAACCGCGGCGAACGCGATCCGGGGAGAAATGACCTTCTCGCCCAGCAGGCCGTGATGGGCCTGCAGGACGCGCACACCGTTGCAGAAGGGAACGCGCGCTGGGGAGTCCCGCGGGGTGCGGGAGGTTTGCCCCGCCGTCGGCAGCAGCCGGCGTGGCAGAGGGAAACGTGGGCGTCAGCTCGCCTTCGGAGACCGACGCCGCGGGCTTGGCGCTGCGGGCTTGCCTGTCGCGGTTTCGACCGGCTCCGTGCCCTTGCAGTCCGGGTAGCGGCTGCACGACCAGAACGCGCCGTTCTTGCCAGTGCGCTGGCGCATCGGGGCGCCGCACTGCGGGCAGCTCGGCGCGGGCGGCAGCTTGAGGGGGAGCGTTGCGCCGCGGTACTGCTGCACGAGCTGGGCGACCCAGGCCGATTGCTTGGCGATGAAGGTGTCCAGCGTCATCTGGCCGGCCTCGATCATGTCCAGCGCCTGCTCCCACACCGCCGTCGTGCCCGGATCGGCGATGGCCGCCGGCACCGCGTCGATCAGCGTGAAAGCCGCATCCGATGCGCGGATGGCACGGCCCTTCTTCACAAGATAGCCGCGTGCCAGTAAGGCGCTGATGACGTTGGCGCGCGTGGCCTCGGTGCCGATGCCCGTGGTGTCCTTGAGCTTCTGCTTCAGGCGTGGGTCGGTCACGAGCTTGGCGACGCCCTTCATGGCTTTGACCAGCTCGCCCTGCGTGTAGGGCTTGGGCGGCAGCGTCTTCAACGCCTTCAGATCGACCTGGCCGACCTGGCAGGAAGCTCCAGCACGCAGCGCCGGCAGCACCTGGCCGCGCTGCGCTTCCTCGCCGTCCGCGTCGTCGGGCTCCGGCGCCGCCAGTACCTGGCGCCATCCGGCCACCGCGATCTGCTTACCGACCGCGACCAGCGACTGCCCGCCGCACGTAAGCTGCGCCACCGTCCGGTCGAATTCGTGGTGCGGCAGGAACTGCGCGAGGTAGTGGGCGCGGATCAGCCTGTAGACGGCCAGCTCCTTGTCGCTCATCGCCGAGAGGTTCGCCGGTTCCAGCGTGGGAATGATGCCGTGGTGCGCCGTGACCTTGCCGTCGTTCCAGGCCCGCGAACGCTGCTGGCGATCCAGGCGGTCGATCAGCGGGCGCAGGCCGGGGTCGGTCTTGAGCAGGCTGTCGAGTACGGTGGGCACCTCGGCCAACATGCTCTCGGGCAGGTAGCCTGAGTCCGAGCGCGGATAGGTGGTCGCCTTGTGCGTCTCGTACAGCGCCTGGGCAATGTCCAGCGTCTCCTGCACGTCCAGACCCAACTGCTTCGAGCACACCTCCTGCAGCGTGCCGAGGTCGAACGGCAGCGGCGGCCCTTCGCGCACGCGCTCTGTTTCCACCGACAGCACCTGGGCGGCACCGGCCGCGCGCAGGCGCTCGGCAGCCTGCTGCGCCACCGGCTGTTGCAGGCAGCGGCCGGCGTCGTCGGTGCTGCCCTGCGGCGGCGTCCAGCTTGCGACGAAGGACTGGCCCGCATGTGAGAGTGCAACCTCGATGGCCCAGAACGGCACCGAAACGAAACGCGCGATCTCGCGGTCACGGTCCACCACCAGCTTGAGCGTCGGTGTCTGCACGCGCCCGACCGACAGCACGCCGGTGTAGCCGGCCTGGCGCCCGAGCAACGTGAACAGGCGGCTCAGGTTCATCCCGATCAGCCAGTCGGCACGCGATCGGGCGAGCGCGGAGAAGTAAAGCGGCAGCGTCTCGGCGGACGGCTTGAGCGTGCCCAGGGCCTTGCGGATCGACGCATCGTTGAGCGCCGACAGCCACAGGCGCTGGATCGGGCCGCGGTAGCCGCACAGCTCGATGATCTCGCGGGCAATCATCTCGCCCTCGCGGTCGGCGTCGGTCGCGATCACCAGTTCGCCCGCCTTGGCGACGAGCTGCTGCACGACCTTGAACTGCGCCGCGGTCGCCGCCTTGGGCTCGACACGCCAACGCTCGGGAAGAATAGGCAGTTGCTCGATGCCCCAGCGCTTGTACTGCTCGCCGTAGCCTTCGGGCGGAACCGCTTCGACCAGATGACCGATGCACCAGGTCACGACGACACCCGCACCGCTGTAGCAGCCGTTGCCGCGTTGGCCGGCGCCCAGCACACGGGCGATGTCCTTGCCCTGGGACGGCTTCTCGCACAGGAACACGCGCATGAAGCCTCCTTGGAAGTGTGCGGTCATCGGATGGCCCCAGCTTGGCCGGGCCAGCGGATGACGGCAGCAAGGAAGCCGATTGGCGCAGACACCGCTTTGTGATCGGCAGGCGATGCGTTGCCGCAGCGGCATGCGCGAAGCCGCAACGGCTGGCGCAGCGGGAGCGTCGTTTCGGGAGGGCGGCTGGAACCCGGTGGAACACCCTGGAGCTATCCCCTGGGGATAGCTGGTGCATGGCGGGCGTCTGACGGTTGCTACAGCCGCCCCCTGCGGGGAATCAGCCCTTGGCCTTGGTTTCCTTCGGCGCCTTCGTCCCCTTGGTCTCCTTCGGCGGCGGTACTGCGGCCTCGGGTTCCAGCGTCCTGGCGCTGAGGGTCACGGCCTGGATGCGGTACGGCAGAATGCCGATGCGGCGGGCCTCGATCTTGAAGGTCGTGCGCTCGTTGTCGTCGGCGTCCTCCCACTCGTCCTTCACCGTGCGGCCTTCTACCAGCACGCGCATGCCCTTCTGGTACAGGTCTTTCCAGTGGTCGGCGTCGCGGTGCCACAGCTCCACCGGCGCCCAGAAGCCGCCGCGGTCCTCGAATTCACCGTCCTTCTTTGGGATCGGGTTGTCGAAGTAGACGTTCAGGCGCAGCAGCCGGCGCGGCTCGTCGTTGCCGTTAGGGAATTCGCGATAGTCCGGCGCGGAACCGATGTTGCCCTCGCCGACGAAGTGCGTGCTCATGGAGACTCCTTGGGGGTGGTGGATGGAACCGACGCGGCATGCCCGTGGACACGTCGCAGGTAAGCCGCTTCGGCCTGCGCGGCCTTGCTGGCGCACTCCTGGGCCTGGCGGCCCAGCGTGTGAAGGAGGCTGATCTGCATGTTCAAAGCGATGCGCTGCAGCTCCATCGCGTACAGGTCGTCGATCAGCGAGGCCGGCGTCGCCGGGCGGTCGAGCAGCGATTCCCACAGCGCCACGCCCATGGAAGAACGGTCGTGGTTGCGCCAGCGCAGGAAGGTCGTGCCTGCGCCAGTGGTCTGCTGGGCCAGTTGCACGTCGAGCAGCGAGAAGGGGTAGGCCCGCGCCTGTTGCAGCACGCGCCGCTGCGCCAGCCCGATTAAGTCGTCGCGCAGCGCCGTGCACTGGTTGGCCCAGGCCTCCAGACTCCCCTTACCTTTAAAAGGCTGTAAAAGGCCTTTTAGGTAGGAGCCGTGTTTCAGGCGCTGGAAGTCCGCCTGTTCCAGCGGCAGGAAGCGCGCCGGTTGGCCGGTGGAAGACGATGCAGTCATGCCTTCGTGCCTTCGCCGTCATGGTCGTGGTCGTCGTCCGCCACGTCGGCTGCGCCAGCGCTGGGTGCGGCATCCGCGGCTGTACCAGGCTTGCCCGACCGCCGTGCGATCGGTGGCGCAAAGCGCGAGCGGCGCGTGCCTTCGAGCACGTCCTGCGGCAACTCGCCGAACTTCTCCAGCGCCGCCCGCGCCACCGCGTTCTTCGAGGCGAAGTCGTCGCGCGTCGCGCCGGAGTAGCGGTACTGCTGTGCCAGCGAGAACAGGCTGCGCAGCGCATGCGCGCCGTCGTTGAGCCAGCGTTCCAGCGTGCTGCGGTCGATCAGCGCGGTGTGGTGGGCGAGGATCAGCTTGCGGGCCAGGTCGTCGTAGTCGGCCAGCAGGTACACCGCCATGAAGCCGAGCTGCGCATTGACGAACAGCGGCAGCTTCACGGGCTGCACGTTCATGTTCTCGCCCAGCGACAGCGCGGGCGGCACGTCGGCCAGCGCCTGGTCCACCTGCTCACGCAGCGCCTGCAAGCTGTCCTTGGTCTGCGTCAGCTTGTCCTCGATGCGCAGCATCCAGAAATCCGAGTAGGGATCGTCCTGCTCGGCGCCGCGCTTCATCTTGTTCATCACGCTGATGTAGCCGTTCAGGCCGATGATCCCGGGCCGGCCCTCGGCAGGCGCTCGGCCATGCCAGATGCGTGAAGCGTGGTGGGTGTGCAGCGTCAGCGACATCGCGCTGCGCAGCGATCCGAGATTCAACTGCAGGGGCGGCTGGGATTCATTGGCCATGGTGACGACTCGCGGTACGGGAACGAGCCGCCAGCATCGGCATCGCCCGGAAGGGCGTCAGTCAACAAACCGCAGCGGGTGCGCTCCCGGTTGTCGCCCCGGAAGGTCGCGTGTTCCGTCTATCCCCAGGGGATAGGTCCGCGCCGGGCTGCGACCGTGCGACGCATGACAGAACCGAAGCCGATGCCTGGAAGGCTTCGTGTCCCAGCTATCCCCTGGGGATAGCTGCTCAGGAATCGCCCAGGGTTGAACGCAGTTTCGCCAGGTAGGCCCGCGCTGCCTCGCGGCCAGGGCCGTTCGGCGCGGGCGGTGGCGGTGCAGACGGTGCCGGTGCGGCTGGCCGTGGCGGCGGCGCAGGCGGCGTCGATGGCGAACCGCCTTCGCCGGCCCAGGCCTTGAACTCGCCGCGGATCGCCTTCTGGATGATGCCGAACAGATAGCCGGCCGGGTTGCGTACCGCGCTGTTGCGGCAGCGCGCATCCCATTCGTCCAACACCGCCTGCCGCAGCGACTCGTCCACCTGCTGCAAGGCCACCATCGCGCCGCTTTGCTGCTCGTCCTTCAAGCGCAGCAGGCGCTCGGGCAGGCGCAGGTGCTGCAACGACTTCGCGCGCGGTACTGTACGTACTTGATTTATACGATCCATACGTACAGTACGGTCCTCCTTCGGATTCCGAAGTGAGCCGTCTGGCGCGGATTTCAGCCCTGCTTCGGATTCCGAAGACGGGCCTTCGAGATTCCGAAGCAGGCCGTCCTGGCCTTCTTCGGATTCGTGATCCACAGGCGCTTGTGGATAACTCGCGTCCGCCCATTCGTTGCGCGCCATGCGCTGTGCCAGCACCTGCAGCCGCGTGGGCAGCGTGCGGCCGTTGAGCATCGGGTCTTCGGCGATCTCGCGCAGGGTGTTCATGCCGACGATCTGCACCGCCTTCGCCGCATGGGTCAGCGCCTGGCCGACCAGGCCGAGGTAGTCGGGGTCGAGCTGCATCGCCTCGAAGGGTGTCAGCGGTTCGTCGTGCAGCATGTAGAGGTTGCTCAGGATGCGCCCGGTCTTCGGGTCGCGGCGCCGTCGCACCAGGCTCAGCCAGCGCGTCAGCCGCAGCAGCGTCAAGGCGCGCGCCACGGTCTCGTGCGAGGCCTGCGCCGCGCAGGGCATCGAGGCGAGGTAGGGGCGAAGCTGGTCGTAGGTCGGGAACGCCGTCACGCCGTCGCTCTGGAGCTGCAGGCGGAGCACCTGCCAGGCGTTGCGCTCCAGCGGCGTCAGGCGCCGGTCGAGGAACAGCGCACGCGGCACGCTCTCGTGCCGGTTGCCGCTGTAGAGGAAGCCGTCGCTGACCGGCGCGGCCGGCGATGCAGCAGCAGCGCCGCGCGGGGCTGGCGGTGTCGGTGGTGCCCGTGGCACCAGTTCCCGCAGCGCGTCGTCGAACAGTGCCGACAGCGCCACGGGGCCATCGCGCCGGGGTGCGCCGCCGGTCGCCATGGCCTACACCAGCCCCTGGTCGATCCAGTTGCGTATCGCCGACCAGATCACCGACATCGGCAGGTTCAAGGTCTCGGCCAGGTCCATGGTCAGCGTCAGCATCGCCACCTCATCGTCCAGCGCGATGCCGCGCTCCATGACGCCGGCCTTCCACTGCTTCCACAGCGCCGTGTCCTGCGCCTCGTCCAGCACCGGATGCCGCCCCTTGCGCTTGGGCAGGCCGAGGATGTCGCGGCGCAGGGCCACCTCCTGGTGCGTAAGCCCGTAGAAGCGGCTGACCATCTCCGTGCTGGCGCCCAGGCGCAGCATGCGGTCGACCGTCGCGATCTCTCGCTCCACGTCGTGCACTTGGCTCAGCAGCCGCTTCAGCACATCGCGGTTCACCGACACCGAACACCACGACACCGTGGCGTTCACCAGCATGCTCACGAGTTCGGGGTGCTTGAGCGCGTCCAGCTCCTCCTCGCCGAAGCCCATCGCCTTGCAGCGCCGCAGTTGCCCATTGCGCAGGTCGTGCAGCGCCTGTGCGATGACGGCCTGGTTGAGCGGATGCGGTGCCGACATGATGGCCTCTGCTCAGGCGCCGTGGCCGGGGTTGCTGGAGGCCGCGCCGGTCTCCAGATCCAGCAGTCGGCGCGCCATGCGCAGCAGCCGGAACAGCTTTACCAGCCCGGCATCGCTCAGGCGCGGATATGCGCCGCCGCCATGCAGCAAGGCCGCTAGGTCGTCGGCCAGCCGGGCGCCATCGAAGCCGGGGGCGGGTCGGGGCGCGGCGCACAGCGCATGCAGCAAGGTCAGCACCGCACACGCGAACGGAGGCAATGAGCGCACCGCCGGGGGCGCCACGCAGACGAAGCCCATGCCGCCTTCGCTGGGTTCGACCTGCCCGGCCACGTCGGCTTCCTCGGCGATCTCGCGCGCGAACTGCGCGATGTGCACCCGCAGCCGATCCGGCACATCCAGGCCGGGCTCGATGTACCAGACATCCGAGATGGGGTATAGCCCGCCCGCCTGCACAGGGATCGCGCGCAGCGCGTCGGCCTCGAAGTCGGGCAGCTTGTCGCCCATCTGATCGGCCACCATGCGCTGGATGGATTGCAGGCGTTCGGTGGTCGGGGCCGGGGACACGATGTGACCCTGCAGGCGTTCGTCATCCTGCTGCATGCCCTTGTCGCTGGCGGCCGGCGTGGAACCGGCCTGCGCAGCCTGGCCAGGGCCAGGCTCCGACGACTGCACCGAGGGGCCGGGCGGCAGCGAAGGCGGTGACGGTGGTCGCGGTGGCCCGGCCGGCACCGCAGGTCTTGCCGCCTGCAGCGGCGCAGGATCGCTGGTCAATGCGCGCTGCCGGCTCTCGCTGTCGTCGATTTCCAGGCTCAGCGTGTCGTAGTCCGCTTCCAGCAGCTCGGCCATCTGGCCGACCAGCTCGTCCTGCACCCGCTGCGGTGAGAAGTTGTCGGGCTGCGTGTCGAACTGCGCCAGCACGTCCTGGAACAGCGTAGCGAAGTCCATCGACAGGTTGCGCCTCAGGGCACGCCGCTCCCAGGTGCGTTCGCAGGCCTTGCGCAGCACCGCGAGCCGTTCCACCTGATGCCGGCCGAGCCCGCCGTACAGCAGCGTGGGGATCGCCGGGAGCAGGTAGTGCACGGCGTCCTGCATGCGGCTGATGTGCGACTGCGGCAGCGGGAAGCCATCGGCCGTAAGCCGCCGCGCCAGCTCGCTCTGCGACAGCGGCTGGCCGCTGTCCCGCCCCATTTCCTGCTCGTAGAACTCGCGCGCCTTCTCCACGCCCAAGGCCCGCTCGATGAAGCTGAGCCCGCCGCGCAACTCGTTCTCGGCCAGGTGCCCGGTCAGCATCACCACTTCGCCGCGCTGCGGCCACGGGCGGAACAGGCAGGGGATGCGGAAGAACCGTTCGTCTTTCGTCTCGCTCCACAGCTCGCGCAGGATCGCCAGGCGCGTGTTGCCGCCGTTGCGGATGATGTAGTGCGGTTCGCCGGGCCGGCGCGTGATCGCGGGCGGCGCATCGAGCCCGCGTTCGCGGATCGAGGCCTTGATGTCCTCGTAGGCCGGGTTGCGCGTCACGCGCGGGTCGTGGTCGTAGGGGCGCAACTGGTCCAGCGTCACCACCATCGGCGTGTCGGCGATGGGGTCGCTCAGGGCCGCGACCGAAGGGCCGTTGCGCTCGAAGCCCGAGGCCAGCAGATTGGCGGCCATGTCCTGCGGCGTCAGGTCAGCCACGGCCATTCTCCTGAGATGCTGCAACACCCTGGGCCGCCTGTCGGTCGGCGCGGCGAAGCTGCGCACGGGCGTTGCGCTCGGCGCGGTGGTCGCTCGCCGTCGAGCTGGTGTAGATCGGCGCGCAGCCTTGCTTCGTGAACAGCAGGTGCCCGCCGCGGGTGCGCACCACCTTCCAACCTTCTCCCAGGGCGAACTCGATCAGCCCTCGCAGCCGCTTGTGGCCGCGGGCCAGGTCATGTGCGCTGGCCATGGCCGGCCCCTCCCGCGTCGCCTCGGCCGGTGACGAGCGCAAAGCGCTCCTGCCACGCCGGGAACAGCTCGCCGGCCAGCGCGCGCATGGTCTCCAATGCGGCAGGTGCCGTGCGGCCCGCCGGCTGGCGGTATTCCACCCGATGCACCGGCAGTCCGCGCGTCGCGGCGCGCTGATAGGCTTCAATCGCCGGCACGTCGGTGTCCAGCACGCGCACGCCAGGCTGCTCCTGGAATACCTGACGCAGCGCCTGCTGGATCAGCCGCGCATTCGACGACACCGGATGCACGCGGTTGATGAGCAGGTGCAGCGGCGGCGGCTCGATGCCGAGGTGGCGGTACGGCGCGATGTCCTCGATGAGTTGCAGCGTGCCGCGCCGCAGCTCGCGCGCCGCGAGGATTTCCGGCGTCACCGGCGAAAGCGCCAAGTTCGAGGCCAGCACCGCCATCTCCAGCAGCACGCTGCGCGCGCCCTGGGTGTCGATCAGCAGCAGGTCGTAGTGCGGCGCCAGCGTGGGCAGCAGGTGGCGCAGCCGCAATCTGCCATCGGGCGCGTGCAGCAGCAGCGTGTTCAGCTCGCCGCGGTCGTCGTTCGAGAGCACCAGGTCAAGCCGCTCGATCGCGGTGCGCGACACCAGTTGCTCGGCGCGCTGCTCGTTGTAGGCCAGCATCTCGTAGATGCCGGCCGGCGCGCGCTCGGCCAGCGTGAAGTAGCTCGACAGCGTGGGCTGCACGTCCAGGTCCAGCAGCAGCACGCGCAGCCCGGTGTCGGCTGCGAAGCCGCCCAGGTTGGCCGCCGTCGTGGTCTTGCCGACGCCGCCCTTGGTCGAAATGATGGACACCACCTGCATGGGCCTCTCCCGGTTGAATGGCATGTACCGAGGAAAAGCGTCAGGCGCGCTCATCGAGGCGATCGGCGATCCATTGCTCGACCTCCGCCGAGTCCCAGCCCACGGCGCGCACGCCCAAGCGCAGCGCCTTGGGGAACTTGCCTTCTTTCATCAGGCTGTAGATGTGCGCGCGCTTGAAGCCGGTTTTGGCCTCGACTTCGGCGCGACGCAGGATGCGGTGCTCGGCCGGCACTGCCGGCGCGGTGGTCTGCGAAGACATGAGAGACACTCCTTGACGCTCACTGGCGCTGTTCGGAAAGTGCCTCGTATTCAATACACCGCGGTCGCCGAAATCACTGCAATTGCAGAAGCAGCGACTGCAATTGCAGTGCGCCGCATCGGCATCATGCTGGCCGCGTCGTCAGCGCGACGCCTCCAGGTGGCGCCGCGCCTGCGCGAGCTTGCTCCACAGCGTCCGCTCGCTGAGACCCGGCCGCCCCTCATGGTGTGCGATCAGCGCGCTGACCACGGCATCCATGCTGCGGAACGACGAATAGGCCGCGCCTGACGGCGAATTGCCCAGCAGCAGCGTCAGCAGTCCGCCGATGATGTTGAGGTAAGTCGTCTCGCTGCGCAGGCCAGGCTCGCGCGCCTGTTCGTCGTTGGCCGCGCGCGTGGCATGTTCCTTCGCCAGTGCTTCGTGCGCGGTGCGCAGCGTTTCATGCACCAGGGCAAGTTCGGCAAGTTGCGACTTCGCTGCTTCGCGATCGGCCAGCAGAATGTTGAGCGTGTCCACGCTCACCGCCGGATGCACCGCGCGTTCGATGCCGTCAAACAAAAACCCCGGCCGATCGCCGGGGTAGAACTGCGACATCCACGCTTTCAAGTCCACGTGGCGCACGGTCAGCTCGGGGTCGTCGAGCGCCGGCCGCTGCGAGTCCAGCACGATGCCGGCCTTGCCACCGGGCAATTCGCCATGCGTCAGCGCGTCGAAGATGCGCTCGGCATACAGGCGCAGCAGCGGCCAGCGCGGGAATTCGCCGGGCTCCGGCATGGCACGCTGCTCCAGCGCTTCCAGAATACGCTGCTCGAAGCGCAGGAGACCGCACCAGCGGACGGCCGCCTCGATCGGTCGGTAGTACGTCTTTGCGCCAAAGGCGTGGCTGCTCGATTTCGGCATATCGCGCTCTTCCCATCGTCGGATCGACACATGGCAAGCGCGCGCGGCCCACATGGGCGCAGCGATTGCCCAAAGAACCCGATGAAGCGCGAGCCGGTCGGCATCGTGGTGGACGTTGGGTGCGGCGATGTCGCCGAGCGTTACGCAGGGGGCAAACCTCCTTGCGGTGCCCGCTACACCTCAACCATAATGCACCTGCGAAAAATCTTGTTACCGGCGCAACGGTCTGAAAAGCCGCGCATCCAAGTTCGATCAGGAAGGGATGCTGCGCTTTACCGGAAAACCAGGGCAAAGTTTTCGTAGGAATACGGGCGGGGTAAAGCGCCAATGCGACTTCCGGCTGAGCCGGTTTGCATCCAGCAAGGGCTCATGCGTTCTGCGTCACTGCTGTGACCTCGACAGCTTGAAGGTGCCTTGCTTGATGCCGGGTGGATAGGCCCGATTCGCCATCCATGCCCGTGACGCAAAAGGTCGGCCGCCGATGCAATGCGGGTCAAGGTCCAGACCGAAAGGGAATCGTACCGTCCAAAATCCCCGCGTCACATCGGGCGTTGATCGGTGCCTTGCGGGCGTCCGACACGCTCCACGCGGTCGATGAACTGCCGCAGCGGCTCCATGATTTCGCCTTCGGGTCGCAGTAGATAGGTCGTCAGCGAAGCGGTCTCGTCGGCCAGCGGCCGCACGACGACATCGGCCTGATGGCAACCCGCCAGATGCGCCGCGCTCGAAAAGCCCACGCCGTAGCCGGCGGCCACGAGGGCCAGCATCAGGGAATGGGTCTTGACGTACTCGGCTACCGTCGGCTGCGCATCCACCGTGCGGAGCAGCCGTTCGCGCTGCCGGCTGCAACCTTCGCAGACCTGGGGATCGCACAGCACCAGCGGATAGCTCGCCACTTCCTCCAGCGGCACTTCCTTGAAAGCCAGCAGCGGATGCCTGGCGGGCAAAGCCACCACCAGCGGGTCTCGCCACACCGGCATGGCGACGATGCCGGCGTCCATTTCACCAGCCAATGCAAAACCTGCGTCATACAAGTCGTTGCGCAGTCCAGTCACCAACTGCGCCAGTGGCGTTTCAAATATCCGAATGCCGACCTGTGGTGCCTCCTCGCGGCAAAGCGCAAGCAACGCCGACAAGCGGGCCTGCCCCATGTCACCAGATAGTGCGATGCGCAGCGTGTTCCGCTGGTTCGCTGCGGCGCGTGCCTTGGTCTGCGCTTGCTCGAAGGCCAGCAGTACGCGCCGGGCTTCTTCGAGGAAGACCTGTCCCGCCGGTGTGAGACGAACACTGCGTGGCAAGCGGTTGAGCAGCGGCACCCCTAAATCCGCCTCCATCTGGCGGATCGTGCGCGACAGTGGAGACTGTTCGATGTGCAGCCGTCGAGCAGCCCGGCCGAAGTGCAGTTCCTCGGCTACGGCGATGAAGCAGCGAAGATGGCGTAAGTTCATGCTTTCTCCCTACCGATGTGATCAGTCCATATCATCGTAGGGAGCCGAATAGTGCGGAGGATTCACCTCTGTATCGAGATGAGAGCCATCCTGGGGGGTGATGCTCGGATGCTTTTCGCCCATGTCAGCGCCTACGGCGAAGCTCTCGTTCGAGATCGCCCAGCTGCGACGCCTGAAGTTCGGCAAGAAGAGCGAGCAGCTCGATGCCGAACAACGCGCGCTGTTCGACGAGGCTCTGGACGCCGACCTTGCCGCGGCTGAGGCGCAGCTCCAGGAACTGCTGGGCAAGAAGAAGCCGCCGGCTACGCCTGGCGCGATGCCTAAGCGCACCGCCTTGCCGGCGGACCTGCCGCGCGTGGACTGCCACCACGAGCCCGAGAACACTCGCTGCGCGTGCGGCTGTGCGCTCAAGCGCATCGGCGAGAAGCTGGACAACACACCGGGCGTATTCACGGTCGAGTGCCACATCCGCGGCAAGTGGACCTGCGCATAGGTGCCGAACGCTGACCCAGGCGCCGGTCCCGGCGGAGATCATCGCCAAGGGCATCCCCACCTGCGGGCTGCTCGCGTAGGTGCTGGTCGCAAAGGACTCCGACCATCTGCCGCTTACATGGTCGTCCCTAGGCAAGCAGGAATAAGCTGCGTGAGTGAATCGGGAGGTTTGCGTAGCTGATGGCTGGCCAGCAGCGTCTGCGCCGGCGGCTTCACCGGCACGAAG
This sequence comes from Methylobacillus methanolivorans, assembly GCF_054588515.1. Classification (NCBI taxonomy): domain Bacteria; kingdom Pseudomonadati; phylum Pseudomonadota; class Betaproteobacteria; order Nitrosomonadales; family Methylophilaceae; genus Methylobacillus; species Methylobacillus methanolivorans. Next base: position 188,686 of record NZ_BAAILT010000004.1, on the reverse strand, counting down.
CGCATGTGCGGGCGGGTTGCCGCCTCGCAGATCGCTGCGGCATCGGCCGCACCGTTCTTGCGTCCCTTGCCGGCCATGCGGTAGGGCGTGACGAAGTGGCCTGCAATCAGCCGCGCATCCAGCCCATAGCCGCGCAGCTTGCGTGCCCAGTGATGCGCACCGCCGCAGGCCTCCAGGGCCACCAGGCAGCCGGGAGGCAGCTCCGCGCACCAGGCCGCAAACTTGTCAGCGGCCAGCGCCTTGGCAACCACCACGCGCGCATCCACCGCATGCACCTAGATAACCCGCTTGGCCAGATCCACCCCGACTCGGGCAATCTCGTTCATGGACTTCCCCTTTCACATGGCTGCAGACTGATGACTTGGGAAGCACCATCGCGGTGGCAGCCAACATTTGTTTCCTGGCTGCTTACGATTGAGTCACATCAATCGGCCAGCAGGTCGCTGGATGTTGACTCTTGACTTTCGGCATATTAGGCGCACTATCTTGCAAAGTCTTGCAAGAATTTCCTCGAGCGAGGCCGCGTGACGACGGAACTTGTGGGGGTGGTATGACAGCGCGCCAGCAGGCGATCTTCACACTCGACGAGTTGGCTGCCTACTTGAAAGTCGGCAAGCGGACGCTTTACCGGCTCGCTTCGCACGGGGAGATTCCGGCCTTCAAGGTCGGCGGGACGTGGCGGTTTCGTCAAAGTGAAATCGATCGATGGATCAATGATCAGATCCAAGCAGGCAGAAAGAAGGAGGTGATACGCACAGATGAGCAGCCGAAGTCAGCGAAACATCCCGTGTTGCCTGGGCGCGCTATCCATAGCCGCAGGCAAACGGATTGAGTGAGTCTTCAATTGATTTCTGGAGGTATGACATGGACATTGATTTCAAGAAATTGGCTCCCTGGAACTGGTTCAAAAAGGAGCAGGAAGAACAACAGAGCACTGCCTCGCTGCCGGTGCAGCGCAATGACCTGCCGGTGGCGGGTGGGCCCGTCAGTCCCATCCTGCAATTGCATCGCGAGATCGACCGCCTGTTCGACGACGCGTTTCGAGGCTTCGGTTTCCCGACGCTGGCCATGCCACGCTGGCCGTCGGACTGGCCGGGCATGCTGAAGCCGGCGCTGGACATCCAGGAGACCGACAAGCAGTACAAGATCGCCCTGGAAGTACCCGGCATCGAGGAGAAAGACATCCAGATCACGCTCGACAACGACGTGCTGCTGGTGCGCGGTGAAAAGCGTCAGGAGCAGGAAACGAAAGACGGCGGTTTCCACCGGGTGGAGCGCTCCTACGGCAGCTTTCAGCGCGCTCTGAACCTGCCGGCCGATGCCAACCAGGACACGATCAAGGCCGCTTTCAAGAACGGCGTGCTCACGATCACGATGGAAAAGCGCGAGGCCAGTACGCCCAAGCAGGGGCGCTCGATCCCGATCAACGGCTGACGCGGGGCAGCGCGTTTTTCTCAAAAACCACAAAAGGATGAGGCTTCGTGATCGGCGGCGTCTCATCAAATCCATCTTTACAGGAGCATCAGCATGGCCAGAAAACAATGCCAAGTCTGCGGCCAGCCCGCCACGGTGCGGGTGGAAGCCAATCTCAATGGTCGCCACAGCACCATGCTGTTGTGTGACGAGCACTATCGCCAATTGGTGCGCCAGCAAAAGCGCACCGTCTCGCCGCTCGAAGCGTTGTTCGGCTCACGTAGCGGCCTGTTCGAAGACTTCCTCGGCAGCGACTTCTTCCGCATCGGTGACGACGCACCGTCCATGGCGGCCGATACCGACGAGGTGGTCGATGCCTCGTTCGGCGAACCCGCCCCGGCTGCTACGGGCACTGCGCGCCGTCGCGGCAGTGGGCTCGCCAGCCGCATCAGCGAACAGTCCGAGGCTTTGTTGCAGGAGGCCGCCAAACATGCCGCCGAATTTGGCCGCCCCGAAGTCGATACCGAACACCTGCTGCTGGCGCTATCCGACAGCGACGTGGTCAAGACCATCCTGGGGCAGTTCAAGATCAAGGTCGATGACCTCAAGCGGCAAATCGAATCCGAAGCCAAGCGTGGCGACAAGCCGTTCGAAGGCGAGATCGGCGTGTCGCCACGTGTCAAGGATGCGCTCAGCCGTGCTTTCGTGGCCTCCAACGAACTCGGCCACTCTTATGTCGGGCCGGAGCATTTCCTGATCGGGCTCGCCGAGGAAGGCGAAGGTTTGGCGGCCAACCTGCTGCGCCGTTACGGCCTCACGCCGCAAGCGCTGCGCCAGCAGGTAAGCAAGGTGGTCGGCAAAGGGGCCGAGGATGGCCGCGCCGAGACGCCGACCAACACGCCGGAACTCGACAAGTATTCGCGCGACCTCACCAAGATGGCGCGCGAGGGCAAGCTCGATCCGGTCATCGGCCGCGCGCAGGAGATCGAGACGACCATCGAAGTGCTGGCCCGGCGCAAGAAGAACAACCCGGTGTTGATCGGTGAGCCCGGCGTCGGCAAGACCGCCATCGTCGAAGGGCTGGCGCAGCGGATGGTCGCCGGCGAAGTGCCCGAGACGCTGCGCGACAAGCGCCTGGTGGAACTCAACATCAATGCCATGGTGGCCGGCGCCAAGTACCGCGGCGAGTTCGAGGAGCGCGTGCAGAAGGTGCTCAAGGAAGTGACCGAGCACCAGGGTGAGCTGATTCTCTTCATCGACGAGGTGCACACCATCGTCGGTGCCGGCCAGGGTGGCGGCGAAGGCGGGCTGGACGTGGCCAACGTGTTCAAGCCGATGATGGCGCGCGGCGAGCTGAACCTGATCGGCGCCACCACGCTCAACGAGTATCAGAAGTACATCGAGAAGGACGCCGCGCTGGAGCGTCGCTTCCAGCCGGTGATGGTGCCCGAGCCGACCGTGGCGCAGACCATGATGATCCTGCGCGGCCTGCGCGACACGTTCGAGGCGCACCACAAGGTCAGTATCACAGAGGACGCGATCATCGCCGCCGCCGAGTTGTCCGACCGCTACATCACCGCCCGCTTTCTGCCCGACAAGGCAATTGACCTGCTCGACCAGGCTGCCGCGCGTGTGAAACTGTCGGCCACGGCCCGCCCAGTGGCCGTACAAGAGCTGGAGTCCGAACTGCACCAGCTGCGGCGTGAGCAGGACTATGTGGCCTCGCGCAAGCAGTACGACAAGGCCGCCGAGCTGGGCAAGCACATCGAGACCAAAGAGGCCGAACTCAAGAAGCTTGTCGAGGAATGGGAACGCGAGCGCGCCTCGGGCAGCGCCGAAGTCAAAGCCGAGCATGTCGCGCAGATCGTCTCGCGCCTGACCGGCATTCCGGTCAACGAGCTGACGGTGGAAGAACGCGAGAAGCTGCTGCATCTGGAGCAGCGGCTGCACGAGCGCCTGGTGGGCCAGGACGAAGCGGTGCGCGCGGTGGCCGATGCCGTGCGTCTGGCGCGCGCGGGCCTGCGCGAAGGCGGCAAGCCAGTGGCCACCTTCCTGTTCCTCGGGCCGACGGGTGTGGGCAAGACCGAACTCGCCAAGGCGCTGGCCGAGTCGATCTATGGCGATGAAGGTGCGCTGCTGCGCATCGACATGTCCGAGTACGGTGAACGCCATACCGTGGCACGCCTGGTGGGCGCGCCTCCGGGCTATGTGGGCTATGACGAGGGGGGGCAGCTCACCGAGAAAGTGCGGCGCAAACCCTACAGCGTGTTGTTGCTCGATGAGATCGAAAAAGCGCACCCCGACGTCTACAACATCCTGTTGCAGGTGTTCGACGACGGGCGGCTCACCGACGGCAAGGGCCGGGTGGTGGATTTCACCAATACCATCATCATCGCCACCTCGAACTTGGGCTCGGACATCATCCAGCGTCGGCTGAAGGCCCGTGGCGCCGCCGGCGAGGAATACGAGAAGACCAAGTTCGAGGTGATGGACGTGCTGCGCGGACACTTCCGCCCCGAGTTCCTCAACCGCATAGACGAAATCATCGTCTTCCATGCGCTGGGCAAGGAGGAGATCCGCCATATCGTCGGCCTGCAGCTCGATCGTGTGGCCCGCAACGCCGCCAGCCAGGGCGTGACGCTGACCTTCGATCAGACCTTGATCGATCACTTCGCGGAGGAAGGCTACAAGCCCGAGTTCGGCGCGCGTGAGCTCAAGCGGCTGATCCGCAGCGAGCTGGAGACGGCACTGGCGCGCGAGATGCTGGGTGGCGGTATCGGCAAGGCCGATCACGCCAGCGCCCGCTGGGACGACAAGGCCGAACGGGTGGTCTTCGAGCGCCAGGAGCCACCCGCGAAGCCGGCCGAGCCTGAGAAGCCCGATGCCGCGAACGCGGCCGAGACGCCGCCTAGCGACGCGAGCAAGCCTGCGCGCAAGAAGAAGTCAGCGGGCGGCGAATCTTGAGTCATGGGGAGGCTGTCGTGTCCGACCCCAACGGGCTGACATGGGCAGCCACCCTCGTGTCGCTGGCGGTCGCTATCCCCACAGCGGGGCACGCGGTCATCTACAAGCGTGACCCTCGATCGGCCACGCTGTGGGTACTGCTGATCGCCTTGTTGCCGCTGGGCGGTTCGCTGCTGTATGGGCTGTTCGGCATCAACCGTTACCAGCGGCGGGCGCGGCGGCTCTTCCCGGGGGCAGATCCTGCTGTTCGGCAGGACCTCTCGCCCACGATGCCCGAGGCTGTATCGCCGCCGCTTGCCGGTCTGGCCCACCTGGTGGGACGCGCCACCGGCCAGTCGCTGACCGGCGGCAACCGCATCGAGCCGCTTGTCGATGGCGAGCAGGCCTACCCGGCCATGCTCGCCGCCATCGAATCGGCGCGGTACAGCGTCGCCTTGGCCTCGTACATCTTCGACAGCCAAGGCATCGGGGCGCAGTTCGTCGATGCGCTGCGCCGGGCTCATGAGCGCGGCGTGCAAGTGCGGGTGCTGATCGACGACGTGTATGCCCGCTGGACGCCCCGCAGCGCCTACCGCGCCTTGCAGCGCGCCGGCGTTCCGGCGGCGACGTTCAACCCGACGTTGATTCCCGCGCGCCTGCATGCCGCGCATCTGCGCAATCACCGCAAGCTGCTGGTGATCGATGGCGAGACGGGTTTCACCGGCGGCATGAACATCTTCAGCCCGTATTGGCGGCCCGATGCGCCGGGCCGGGCCTGTCACGATTTGCACTTTCGTCTGCGCGGGCCGGTGGTTGCGCATCTGATGCGGTGCTTCACCGACGATTGGTGCGATACCACGGGCGAGCGGCTCAACGAGGGTCTCTGGGGCGAACCGCCCGCAACGGCTGATGAGCAAGGAACCTCTTGGGCGCGCGGCATCGAGGCCGGTCCCGATGAGGCCCTGGACCGGCTGCGCTGGACCTTCATGGGCGCTTTGAGCGCGGCGAAGCATTCGGTGCGCATCTGGACACCTTACTTCGTGCCCGATCAGCCGATGATCGCGGCGCTAAGCACGGCCGCGTTGCGCGGCGTGCGTATCGACGTGCTGACGCCCGCAAACGGCGACCATCCCACGGTGCAATGGGCCGCACGCGCCCACTACTGGCAGGTGCTGGAGCACGGTGTGCGCATCTTCGAACGGCCGGGCCCGTTCGACCACAGCAAGCTGATGCTGGTAGACGGAGCGTGGTGCTGCCTGGGTTCGGCCAATTGGGATGCGCGCAGTTTGCGCCTCAACTTCGAGTTCAATGTGGAGGTGTACGACACCGTGTTGTCTACGCGGCTGTCATCCCTTTTTGATGCCGCTCGTGATGCGTCGGGCGAGATATCGGCGAAGGCGTTGCGCGCCCGCCCGCTGGCCATCCGCTTGCGCGACGGGGTGGCCCGTCTGTTCACCCCCATTCTCTAGCGGCACGACTTGCGAGGAACATTGCCCATGGAAAAGAAAGATCAATGGAACATTGGCTACTGGATCGTCGCCGGCCTGTTGCTGCTGACGCTGCAGAACTACTGGCAGGCGGCCAAGACCGTCGAGCCCGTGCCCTACAGCGAATTCGAGAAGGCGCTGGCCGAGGGGCGCGTCGCCGAAGTGCTGGTGTCGGACCGCACGGTCACCGGGCGCCTGAAATCGCCGGACAGCCGGGGCAAGACCACCATCGTGGCCACTCGCGTCGAACCCGACCTGGCCGAGCGGCTGTCCAAGTACGACGTGCCTTACGCGCGGGTGGTGGAAAGCACCTGGCTACGTGATGTGCTCTCCTGGATTCTGCCGGCGGTGGCCTTCTTCGGCGTCTGGTTCTTCCTGTTCCGCCGCTTCGCCGAGAAGCAGGGCATGGGCGGCTTCCTGAGCATCGGCAAGAGCCGTGCCAAGGTATTCATGGAGAAGAACACTGGCGTGACCTTTGCCGATGTCGCTGGTGTCGATGAGGCCAAGGCCGAGCTGGTCGAAATCGTCGATTTCCTCAAGAATCCGCAGGATTACGGCCGCCTCGGCGCGCGCATCCCGAAAGGTGTGTTGCTGGTTGGCCCGCCCGGCACGGGCAAGACCCTGCTGGCCAAGGCCGTGGCGGGCGAGGCCGGGGTACCGTTCTTCTCTATCTCCGGCTCGGAGTTCGTCGAGATGTTTGTCGGCGTGGGCGCGGCGCGGGTGCGCGACCTGTTCGAGCAGGCGCGCGGGCAGGCGCCGGCCATCATCTTCATCGATGAACTCGACGCGCTGGGCCGTGCACGCGGCGTCGGCGGGCCCATCGGCGGCCACGACGAGCGTGAGCAGACGCTCAACCAGCTGCTCACCGAGATGGACGGCTTCGACAGCTCGGTGGGGCTGATCATCCTCGCCGCCACCAACCGCCCCGAAATCCTCGACCAGGCGCTGCTGCGCGCCGGCCGCTTCGACCGCCAGGTGCTGGTGGACCGGCCCGACAAGAAGGGACGGCTGGACATCCTGAAAGTCCACGTCAAGAAGGTGACGCTGGCTCAGGATATCGATCTCGAACAGGTGGCTGCGCTGACCACGGGCTTTTCGGGTGCAGACCTCGCGAACCTGGTCAACGAGGCCGCGCTGGCCGCGACCCGGCGCAAAGCGTCCGCCGTGGAGTTGCAGGATTTCACCGCCGCCATCGAGCGCATCGTGGCGGGCCTGGAGAAGAAGAACCGAGTACTCAATCCCAAGGAGCGGGAAACCGTGGCCTATCACGAGATGGGCCATGCGCTGGTGGCGCTGGCGCTGCCCGGCACCGACCCCGTGCACAAGATCTCGATCATCCCGCGCGGCATCGGCGCGCTGGGCTACACGCTGCAACGCCCCACCGAAGACCGCTTCCTGATGACGCGCGCCGATCTGGAACACAAGATCGCCGTACTGCTGGGCGGTCGTGCGGCCGAGAAGCTCGTGTTCGGCGAGCTGTCCACCGGGGCTGCCGATGACCTCGCACGGGCAACCGACATCGCCCGCGACATGATCACCCGCTTTGGCATGGACGAAGGACTGGGCTACATCGCCTTCGAGGCGCAGCGGCCACGCTTTCTCGATACACCGGAACTGGCCCACGGCGGCTGCCGGGTGGCCGAATCGACCCAGGCGCGCATCGATCAGGCCATCCGCGACATCGTGATGGGCGTGTTCGAGCGCGCCTACCGGATCCTCGACACCAACCGCGCGGTGCTGGAGCGTTGTGCGCGCGAACTGCTGGCGCGGGAAACGCTCGACGAAAGCGATATCCGTCAATTGACTCAAGGACTTGTTCGGAACTGAAAACAGTAGTAGGTGCCATTCAGAGTAAGCCGGTGGCTCTGTTCGGTGCGTCATCCAATTCGCCGGCATTGTTCAAGGAGAACCGATATGTCTGCATTGACTCCGTGGGACCCCTTCCGGGAACTGGATGAATTGCAAAACCGCCTGGCGACGATGTTCGGACGAATACCCCAGCGACAGGGCGCCCGTACCGGCAACGAAGCCATGACCACGGCGGACTGGGCACCAATGGCGGACATCAGCGAGGATGAGAACGCTTTCCTCCTCAAGCTGGATCTGCCGGAGGTCCCCAAGGATGCCGCGCGCGTCAGCGCGGAAAACGGCGTGCTCACCATCAGCGGCGAGCGCAAACTGGAAAAAGAGAAGCAGTGCAAGAAGTTCCACCGCATCGAACGTGCGTATGGCCGCTTTGTGCGCAGCTTTGTCTTGCCTGACAACGTTGATCCGACCAAGGTGACGGCTGATGAAAGACGGCGCGCTGGGAGTGCGGCTTGTCAAGCCCGAGCAAGCCAAACCGAAACAGATTGAAATCTCAGTCAACTAACTTTAATTAGGAGCCCAAGATCATGAATATCAAACAGCCCCAATCAACCTTCTCCGCACTTGCCCTGGCGGTCGTCGTCGGACTGAGCGGACCGGCTCAGGCCCAATCGGCGGCAGGTTCTAGCCCAGGTGCTGCAGCACCCTCTGCCGCATCCAAGGCGGCGCAGCCACAGGTAGATGACAAGGCCGCCCGGGAAGCCGAAAAAAAGCGTGCTGAGCTCACTCAGGACGCCATCACGGCGCTCACCAAGACCCAGGAGGCTTTGACACTCCTTGATGCAAAGAAGACCAAGGAGGCGCTCGCTGCGCTGGAACTGGCCAGCGGAAAGCTGGAACTGGTATTGGCACGCGACGCCAAACTTGCTTTGGCGCCGGTCGATGTACGCGTCATCACCCACGATATCCACGCCAACGTGGAATCGGTGAAGAAGGCGGTCAAGTTGTCTCGGGAGTTCTTGGGTGATGGCGAGGTGCAAAAGGCCCGGCCCATCGTCGCCAATCTGGCCAGCGAAATCGTGATCGAAACCGGCAACCTGCCGATGGCAACGTACCCGGCAGCGATCAAGTCGGCCGCACGGCTCATCGACAGCGGCAAGATCGACGACGCCAAGGCGGAACTCGCCCGAGCACTGAACACGCTGGTGGTGACCTCGGTCGCCTTTCCTCTGCCCGTGCTACGGGCTGAAGCCGCGATGGCAAAAGCTGAAAAGCTGGCCGAGACCGACAAGCGCGATGCCAAGCAGAACGAGGAGCTCAGCACCTTGCTGTCGTCCGTGCGCACGGAGATCGAGATGGCGCAGATCCTGGGTTATGGCAAGAAGGCGGATTTCAAACCCATCTTCGATCATGTGAAGTCCATTGAGCAAAAGTCGGCTGGTGGCAAAAGCGGCAAGGGATGGTTCGACGAGTTGAAGACGCGCCTCCAAAAGCTGTTTTGAGATGATGAAGGGGCCGACTGTTCGGTCGGTCAGTCTCGCGATGTTCGCAGTCAGCCCCAATAGATTCGCCTATTTTCACTAACTCATACGAGGCATATCACCATGAATGAGCAAACATCGAATCCCAATGCGACGAACAAAGAAATAAGCGAACAGGCCGCGGTAAGCAGCCTTCCTGTCAGTCCAGAGGCCAAGGCTGAAGTCGTCACGGAGGTACAGCCTGAGGTTCAGAAGGAAACGGACTCGCAGGCGGCAGACAAACGTAAACAAGTCCTCGATGAGGCCGTCTCGGCCTTGTCGCTGACCAAATCAGCGCTGGCCGCACTTGACGGCAAGGACGCTGCACGCGCATTGGCAACGCTGGCCGAAGTGACGGGAAAGCTGGAGCTGATCGTTGCGCGCGAACCCACGCTCGCCCTGGCCCCCGTTGATGTGCGCACCATCGTGCACGACTTGTTCGCCAACACGCAAACCATTGAGGCGATGACCGACGAGGCGCTGGATGCCCTCAAACATGGCGAGGTGCAACGGGCACGTCACGTGCTGGCTTTGCTGGCCAGTGAAATCGTGATCGCGGTCACCAACATCCCTCTGGCGTCCTATCCCGCAGCCGTGAAGTCAGTCGTGCCGCTGATCGATCAGGGCAAGATCGAAGAAGCCAAAGCCGCGCTGCAGTCAGCGCTCAGCACGCTGGTCGAGGAGCGCAGCGTGCTTCCGCTGCCCGTCCTGCGTGCGAAGCTGCTCCTGAAGCGCGCCGAGACCTTGGTAGAAGATGGTCAGCGGAGCGAAGCGTCCAATGAGCGCCTGGAGACATTATTGAACGAAGCGCGGCAGCAGTTGGAAATGGCAGAACTGCTGGGCTATGGAAAGAAGAAGGACTTTGAGCCCCTGTATGCTGAACTCAAGAAAGTCAAGCAAAAGACGGCTGGGGGAGGCGGCGGAAAAGGCTGGCTCGATGAAATCAAGGCAAAACTGTCCAAGTTGTTCTGAAACCGCTGGATAGGGCCTAAGAGGGGCGCGTCGCGCCCCTCTCTTGTCCCATGAGTGTTTGATTTTTTATTTTGTATAGATCTTTAGGAGATATTGCATGAACACAGACACCATCGCTAATTCCAATGCGGATGACCCCACCAAAGCACTGTGTTCGCTGAGCCAAAATTGGTGGCTTTTTGTGCTGCGCGGTGTCTTGGCATTGATTTTTGCAGCCCTTGCGTTCTGGATGCCACAATCGGCTCTGTTGGCCATGACCATCATGTTCGGCGCATTTTCCTTCGTCAATGGCGCTTTCAACTTGGTTGCAGCGGTGCGCCATATCCAGAAAAAAGAGCGCTGGGGCTGGCTGCTGTTCAGCGGCATTGTCGGCATACTTACGGGCGTCGTCGTCCTGGTTGCTCCTTGGGTCGCCACGATAGTCTTGGCTTCTTTTTTATGGGCTAGCGTGGGCTTCTGGGCGATTTTCACCGGTGTGCTGGAGATATCCGCCGCCGTTCGGCTGCGTCAAGAAATCAAGGGTGAAATTTGGCTTGCCTTCAGTGGACTGCTCTCGATTGTCCTTGGCGCTATCGTCTTGTGGATATTTTTTTCCCGTCCGGTCGAGTCATTCCTGGCCGCAGGCTGGCTGTTGGGCTTCTATGCGGCAGTCTATGGTGTCACGCTTTTGTTCTTGAGTTGGCGTCTTCGCAAAACGCGCCAGGGATAAGAGCGGGTCAAACTAAATTCTATGGATATGAGCATCCTCGATTCATACCTCCATAGAAATGACATCGAAGGAGTCATACATGCAGATGCAATATAGCTATCGAGCTATCGACAAAGAGTTTCATGAACCTTGGCAGAGAGCTTTGGGAAATGTGATCGAGCACGCCCTCAAGCCATTGCTCGACAAACACACTAAAGATTCAGTGCGACTTCAAATCGTCCTTGATCGCGACAAGATCAAGCGGCAATTTCTGGCCAGTGGCTATATGCACCTGCCCGGCAAAAAGACTGTCAGCGTTACTGCATCACATGACGAGCTGACGCCCCTCGCGCAGATGCTCGCACAGTCGTTGTTCCGTCAGGCCAAGAAGCATTTTGACCGACTGCATGCTCAGGATCAAATCAAGCGCAAAGCACGACGCGAGCGCTTGCGCGAGCTCAAGGTGCGGATTGCCGCAAAACCCGCGTCAGCCGCCCATGAGGCCGAGGCGACCCGAATGCCTCTACTGTCGAAACTTGAGGCTGTCGCAAGGCGTGAGCTGGCTTATCTGCGTGCCGTCGGCGATTTACCGCGCGATTATCCGACGCTGCGCGACGTGGTGGATGAAGCGATTGTCCAAGCTGAGGTGGAATGGCAATCCGTGCCGGAAGAAAAAGCGGCTTACATCGGTCTTCTGAAGCATCTGTTCGCCGTCCTGGATCACGAAGTGGCAAACAGCCGGCAATTTGGCGAATTCGTTTCTCTGGACGCGCCGGTCGAAGCGGATGCCCAGGACGTCGCCGAGGCCATGGTGGAAGAGGAAGTCTTCGAATTTTATCAGCCCGATGACACACTCAGGCTGGCCGATATCATCGCTGACAGTCAGCATCCCGATGCCGCAACGATCGCGGAACAGGAGGAGCTAGTTGATCGGTCGAGCGAGTTCGCTTTTGCATTCGACCTGCTGAAGGACATGCCGCGTTTGTGGCGGCGCATTTTTCTGCTTCTCCGTGTGGACGGGCTGGATGCCAGCAGCGTCTCTGAAATCCTGCTGATTCCTAGTCAGGAAGATACTGTCCAAAGGTGGCTCATGCAGGCCGAAGCGTTCATCGCTGCTCATTTGGAAGAGGCCGGAGTAAGCAAAGACGGGAACGATTGGCTCCAAGGCGTTGATTGGTCGGCATTGTCTGTGACTCGAAGCGCGGCAGCCTCACTGTGGTCCAAGGAGGCGAACCATGAAGAATGATCTTCACCTTGTCTGCCCGCATTGCCAGTCCATCAACCGCGTACCGACTGCGAAGCTATCGGAACATCCCAACTGCGGCCGCTGCCAGCAGCCCTTGTTCACGGGCGAACCCATCGAGTTGACCACGGCGACGTTCTCGCGCCACGTGGAGCGCAGCGACCTGCCACTGTTGGTCGATTTCTGGGCACCTTGGTGCGGGCCGTGCAAGATGATGGCCCCGCAGTTCCAGCAAGCGGCGCGCCAGCTCGAACCCAGGGTCAGGCTGGCCAAGGTCAATACCGAGGCAGAACCCCACCTGGCCGCGCAGTTCGGCATCCGCAGCATTCCGACGCTCGCCCTGTTCCAGGGTGGGCGGGAGATCGGGCGTCAGGCCGGCGCCTTGGGCGCGCAGGACATCGTGCGCTGGGCATCTGCACAGGTGGGGCGCTGACCGATGCAGGACTTGCTCGGCGCCACCCTGATCCTGCTGGCGGCATGCAGCCTCGCGGCGGTGGCGACGGCGGCGTTCAGAGTGCCCGCCTTGCTGGGTTACCTCGCCGCCGGCGCCTTACTGGGCCCCTCAGTCACCGGCGTGATCGCGCCGGGAGAAGCGCTTGATTTTCTGTCCGAGCTGGGAGTGGCGCTGCTGCTGTTCATGGTCGGACTGGAATTCTCCCTCGGGCACTTTTGGCTCACTCGCAAGACCGTACTGGTGGCTGGCAGTTTGCAGATGGTCGTTATGGCCGCACCTCTGACCCTGATGCTGATGGGGTTGGGGCAGCCAGCTCAGAGCGCTGCGCTGCTCGGCGCTGCGGCGGCCATGTCTTCCACGGCGCTGGTCAGCCGGCAGTTGGCCGACCAGGGTGAACTCACCACACGCCATGGCCGCAGCGCCATCGCCGTGCTGGTCTTTCAGGATCTGGCCAGCGTGCCCCTGCTGGCCCTGCTGGCGATCTGGGCGCGCGGCGAGTCGCCGAAGATCGAGAGCGTGCTGCTCGAAGTGTTGGGCGTGCTGATGTTGTTCGCGGCAGCGGCCCTCGCCTCCCGTCGTCTGTTGCATGGCCTGCTGGGCTGGGTGGCGCGGCAGGGCCACGAAGAATCCTTCGTGCTGGTTTCCTTGTGCGTGGTGGTGGCTGCCGCCGCTGCTGCACACGCGGTCGGCGTATCCGCCGCCCTGGGTGCGTTTTTGGCCGGCATGGTGCTGGGCGAGAGCGACTTCCGTCACCACATGGAAAGCCACCTCAAACCGTTTCGCGATGTGTTGTCGGGGGTGTTCTTCGTGACCATCGGCCTGCAGTTGGACGGAGCGCAGATTCTTTCGGCACCGCTGGCGGTGCTGGCGTGGCTGGCAGTGCTGGTACCGGTCAAGATCGGGCTCAACACCCTGGCCTTGCGGGCGACGCGCCTGTCCGCCCTCGATGCCTGGCGCACGGGCATAGCGTTGGGGCATGGCGGCGAGTTCGCCCTGCTGTTGTTGGGCATGGTCTTGCAGCAGCATCTGATCCCCGCGACCGTCGTACAACCCATGCTGGTCGCGCTGGTGCTCAGCATGGCCTTGGCACCGCTGCTGATCCGCCATCACGATGTACTTGCCCGGTTCTTGAGCCGCACCGGCGGCGTCATTCAGCCACCCCAGGCTGAAGAAGTCGAGATCGCCGCGCAGACGGCGCGATATCGAGACCATGTCATCGTTTGCGGCGCGGGCGAGCTTGGCCTGACAGTCAGCGAGATTCTTCGCCACGCCGGCGTGGCGCATCTGCTGCTGGAGGCGGACGCGCAGAAGGTCGAGGCCGCGCGTGCCGCCGGCGCGCCGGTGTTCCATGGCGATGCCAGTCGGCCCGATACCTTGCTGGCTGCCGGCTTGACGCATGCGCACATGGTGGTGCTGACGTTCGCCCATGCCCAGCAAGCGTTGCGCATCGCCCAGGCGATTGCCGAGCGCCGTCCGGCGCTGACCTTGTGGGTGTCATACAGAAGTACGACCGCGGCCGATGCATTTCGCGCCATGCCCAACGTGCGCGTGTACCAGCAATCCTTTGCCGCAGCTATTGGGCTGGCGGAACAGGTGATGTCGACGCTTGGCATGTCGACCGAGCTGATTGAAGGACACATCAGCGCAATGCGCCGCCGTCACGACAGCAGCCGTTTTCCAGGGAGTTCATCGTCATGAAATCAACACGCCTTAACCCATTTCAGGTCTTGCGCGACCAATTGGCCATCATGAGTTTTTACGAGCGCTTCGAGCAGGTCGTCGCGCTCGTGCTGTCGGCGGTGATTGCCGTCATCATCGTGGTGTCGCTGTTCCAGCTCATCTCCATCGTCTTCACGCTGCTGGTTCTCGATGCCTTCAATCCCCTGGATCACAAGGTATTCCAGAGTGTGTTCGGCATGATCATGACGCTCTTGATCGCGATGGAGTTCAAGCATTCCATCGTGCGCGTGGCGCTGCGTCGGGACAGCATCATCCAGGTCAAGACCGTGATCCTCATCGGCCTGATCGCGCTGGCGCGCAAGTTCGTGATCCTCGACCCCGAGGCGAGCCCTGGCAAGATCGCCGCGCTTGCAGGCGCCACGCTGGCGCTTGGTGCCACTTACTGGCTGCTGCGCGAGCGCGACGACCGCGCCGCCGAGACATCTGAGCATGACCCGTCATCATCCCAGTGACCCGCGCGCGGCGTTGTTGCAACACCGCTGGCTCAACCGCCTGCAGACCGGACTGTTGGTCCTGACCCTGGTCGGGATCGCAGCCGCAGCAGGGAGACTGCCGTTTGGGGAAGGCGGCCTGTGGCTCGCGCTGTTTGCCGTTGCAGGTGCGTTGCTGCTGGAACCGGTAGCCGCGTCGGCGCTGAGCTTGCGCCTGTACCGCGTACGGGCCTTGCACCCGCAAGAAGCCCACGAGATGTGGGCCCTGTTGCGCGAGCTGTCCGTCCGTGCCGGTTTGCCCGCAACGCCGGTGCCGCACTACGTGCCCAGTGCCGTCGTCAACGCCTTCGCCACCGGATCGAAGCAGGAGGCATCGATCGCCCTCACCGATGGCCTGCTGCGCAGCCTGAGCCCACGCGAGCTGGCGGGTGTGCTCGCGCACGAGATCGCGCACATCGCCAGTGAGGATCTGCGCGTCATGGGGCTGGCGGATTCCGTCAGTCGCTTCACGAGCCTACTGGCCCTTATGGGACAGATCGCGATCCTGCTGAGCCTGCCCGCGCTGCTGGTTGGCGCGGCGGAGGTCTATTGGCCTGGTTTATTGTTATTGGCCGCATCGCCCCAGCTGGCCCTGCTCGCACAGCTCGGCTTGTCTCGCGTGCGTGAGTTCGACGCTGACCGCCTCGCTGCGGAACTGACTGGCGACCCGCAGGGGCTGGCGTCCGCGCTGGCGAAAATCGAGCGGGTCAGCCGCTCCTGGCGCGCCTGGTTGTGGCCGGGATGGGGCAATCCCGAACCCTCCTGGTTGCGCACGCATCCGGCCACGCAAGAACGCATCTCACGCCTACTGACGTTGGCGCCTGGGCCAGCATCAGCGTTGCCACTCCACGCGCCCCATTTCTTGCCGGAATCCGCTTTGACGCCGCGCCCACCGCGCTGGCGCCCGAGCGGGCTGTGGCGCTGATTGCCTATCAACAGGAGACTTCTCATGGCCTACCCCGACCCGTACCAACGTCCCGCGCCGGACCACTTCGTCCGGCGCTGGCTCTTCATCACCGCCTGTATTGCCGCGCTCATGCTGCTGTGGCAGTTCCTGCCCGCCATCGAGGCCTGGTTCAGTCCGCGCGAGGCGGCAGAACGCACTGTGACGGCGCGTGGCGATCTGGCGGCGGACGAGAAAGCCACCATCGAACTGTTCGAGAAATCGCGCGCCTCGGTGGTCTACATCACTACCGCACAATTGGTACGCGATGTCTGGACGCGCAACGTCTTCTCCGTGCCGCGCGGCACTGGCTCGGGCTTCATCTGGGACGACGCCGGCCACGTCGTCACTAACTTCCACGTCATCCAGGGCGCGTCCGAAGCCACCGTCAAACTGGCCGACGGCCGCGACTACCAGGCCGCACTGGTGGGGACGAGCCCCGCGCACGACATCGCTGTGCTCAAGATCGGCGTCGGTTTCAAGCGCCCGCCGGCCGTGCCGGTCGGCACCAGTGCCGACCTCAAGGTGGGTCAGAAGGTGTTCGCTATCGGCAACCCCTTCGGCCTGGACTGGACGCTCACCACCGGCATCGTCTCCGCGCTCGACCGCTCGTTACCCGGAGAAGCGGGCGGCCCGGCCATCGATCACCTGATCCAGACCGACGCCGCCATCAACCCTGGCAACTCCGGTGGGCCGCTGCTCGATTCGGCAGGAAGGCTCATCGGCATCAACACGGCGATCTATAGCCCCTCCGGCGCCTCGGCCGGGATTGGTTTCGCCGTGCCGGTGGACACCGTCATGCGCGTAGTCCCGCAACTCATCAAGACCGGTAAGTACATCCGTCCGGCGCTGGGCATTGAGGTGGACGAACAGCTCAATCAGCGCCTGCTGGCGCTGACTGGAAGCAAGGGCGTGTTCGTGTTGCGTGTTACCCCTGGTTCGGCAGCGCACAAGGCCGGCCTCGCGGGTGTCGAAGTCACGCCGCAAGGCATCGTGCCGGGCGACCGCATCATCGATGTTGATGGCCAGGCGACGGACGATGTGGCCAAGCTGCTCGCGCGGCTAGACGACAGGAAGGTCGGCGATGTGGTGGTCTTGTCAGTGGAGCGGGCCGGCAAATCGCGCGAGGTGCGTGTGGAGCTGCAACCCGGGAATTGATTGAACTGAACCTGTGGATCAGGCGGTAGTGCAGCGTCGCGGCGATTGAGGTTCTCAGGTCTTCGGCCAGGTAGCGTTCCGCCTCAACCTCCGTAATTTTCGGATGCGATCTGCCTATCCGAATAGGCAAGCATGCAACGCCGGAACCTCTTGCCAATCATCGAAGGAGAAAGCGAGGCGCAATCCGCATGAGGTGGACGCAGGCCAGGAACGAGGCAAACAGGAGGCCGCATTGGAACTCAGACTACTGCGCTATTTCGTTGCGGTCGCGGAAGAACTGCATTTCGCGCGAGCGGCCGAGCGCCTTGGCGTAGAACAATCGCCTGTGTCGCGCGCAATGCGAAATCTCGAAGCCACGCTCGGCGTGCAGTTGTTCGACCGCAGCGCGCACCAGACGCGACTGACCTGGGCCGGTCAAGTGTTCCTCGGTGAGTGCCGGCGCGTGCTGGCCACCGTGGAGCAGGCGGTGAGTGCCGCAAAGGCGGCGGCGCAGGGCTATCAGGGTTATCTGCGCATCGCCATCTGCGACAGCTTGGCGCAGCCCCACATTGCCACCTTGCTGGCGCGCAGCCGCGAGGAAGAGCCCGAACTGGAGATTCGCGTCTTCGAGCTGCCTTTCGCGCAGCAGCTCAAGGGCCTGCACAACGATCTGCTGGACATCGGTTTTGCGCTGTCGGACGCGGTGAGCGAAGGCCTTGTCGCCGAGCCCGTGTGGACCGATCCTCTGTCGGTGATCGTGCCCGTGCGCCACCCCTTGTTGGCGCACGCGGAAGTGCCATTGGATGAAGCCTTGAAGTTTCCGTTGGTACTGTGCCATCCGGACGCGGGATCGGGCTGCCACCACCAGATCCAGGCGGTGCTTCAAGGTGCGTCCAAGCCGCTCAAGCTGGTAGATCAGGTGACGAGCCTAGGCGTGATGCTGACTCTGGTCGGTGCCGGTTATGGCCTAGGTTTCGCCATTGCCTCGCAGGTGCAGACCCTGAACCGCCCCGACATAACCGTTCGCCCCTTGGCCGGCACGCCGCCCATGCTGTCCACCTACCTGCTGCGCCGCAGCGCCGAACCCTCTGAGCCCATGAAGCGGTTTCTGCAGCGCGCCCGCGAGGAGTTCCTGCCAAAGGGAGATAAACCGGCCTCGTGACGTTGAGCGCTCGGGTACATTGGCTACTGCTGGCTGTCCATGGCTCGCACTGGACTTGCTCGGAGCGCGCGTTGACCAAGCGTGGTTTTTCAGTCCATAATTATGTCCATCTCGGTTCGCCGAGTGCGGAAAACTCGTTATCAATCAACGAGTTGGGAACACGATGATGTTCCCTTCACCCGCTCCATTACTGTCAGTTTCTTTACATCCCGCTCCATGTCTACGCGGGCGTCCTCAAGCCTCAACAAAAGCGTCATGGTGCCGTCATTACCATCATTCACCATTTTTCATTTTTACACCTGCAAATGACACCCCTTTCACACCCGAGCTTTATACCGCATCTCCTGCTGATGATCATGATGATATTCGGGTTGGGCTACGCGACAGTGCGGGCGGACACCATGGACAACTCACTCCATATCAGTGGTTATATAGAAGCTTATTATCAACGCGACTTTAACCGCCCCAGCAATCACCGCCGCCCGGACTTTATCTACAGCCATAGTCGGGCAGATGAGCCCAGCATCAACCTAGCGTTGGTGCTGGCCACATACAATACTGACAAACTCAGAGCCAATCTTGGCATTGCAACAGGGACCTATATGCGTGCCAACTATGCAGCGGAATCTGGGTTATTGAATAATCTTTACGAAGCGAATATTGGGCTCAAACTTTCAGACCAACATGATCTGTGGCTGGATGTCGGCGTGATGCCCTCCCACATTGGTTTTGAAAGCGCGATCGGTAAGGACAACTGGACAGTTACACGTAGCCTCGTAGCAGAAAACTCGCCTTATTTTGAAACGGGGGCCAAGCTGACGTACACCACGGCAGACGGAAAATGGCTGGTGAGCGGTTTACTCTTGAATGGCTGGCAACGCATCCAGCGTGCCGACGGCAACACCACCCCCGCGTTTGGCCACCAGCTCACCTACAAACCCAATGACAAAGTCACGATCAACAGCAGCTCATTTATTGGCAATGACAAATCTGACCGCGAACGCCAGATGCGCTATTTCCACAACCTTTATGGGCAGTTTACCTTGAACCGGACATGGAGCCTGCTTGCCGCACTGGATCTGGGCGCAGAGCAAGCCACCAAGCACAGTGCCAGTTACCATACCTGGTTTGCTCCAGTGGTGATCGTGCGCTATACAGTATCCGATAAGCTAAGTTTGGCAGCACGTGCCGAATATTATCAAGACAAGCATGGTGTCATTGTCAGCACAAACAATAGCAATGGTTTCAGGACTGTTGGCTACTCGGCCAACGTGGATTATGCCATTACACCCAATTTGCTCTGGCGTACCGAGATCAGGAAATTCGATAGCCGGGATGCTATCTTCATCAAGGGCAATGAATCGATGGCATCTACCAACTTCACAGCATTGACTTCGCTCGCTATCAGTTTTTAACCAGGCTGCACCAGCCACTTAACGAACACCCACGCAGCCTATATTGATTCATGATGACCGTCATACAACGCCGCCAGGCATTATTCACCTTCTTTTTGCTAGCCGGGATAGCCGTAGCCTCCTGGGTCACACGCACACCGGCAATCCGGGATCAGCTAGGGGTGTCCATCGCAGAAATGGGCCTGATATTGTTCAGCATTTCGGTGGGAGCAATGAGCGGAGTGCTCAGCTCCGGCAAGCTCGTGAAGCGCTGGGGCACCAAGCCTGTCATCCGTGCAGGGATGCTCACCATGTGGCTGGGCCTGGGCATCATGGCACTGGGTCTGGCATCCAGTCTGGCACTGATGGTGGCGTTGGGCCTGATGCTGTTCGGGCTGGGCATAGGGCTGGGAGAGATCGCACTCAATGTTGAAGGCGCTGAAATTGAGCGCATCATGCACCGTCCAGCGCTTGCCATGCTGCATGCCGGGTTCAGCTTAGGCACATTCCTGGGAGGCATGCTCGGCATTGCCCTCACCAGCATTCATTTCCCGGTGACCTGGCACCTTGCGCTCACAGCACTGGCAGGTATCCCAATGACATTATGGGGGCTACGTGCCATACCAGGTGGTGTGGGAATTGAGTCCGCAAGTGAAGTAGATATAGACGATGCCAATACCCAGCCATTCAAGCCTTGGCGCGATACTCAATTGATGTGCATCAGCCTGATTGTGCTAGGCATGGCATTGGCAGAAGGATCCGCAACCGACTGGATTCCCATCCTCATGGTTGATGAACATCATGTCAGCGCAGCCCTCGGCTCCATGGTCTATACTGGCTTTGCTGGCATGATGGCGCTCGGGCGCTTCAGCGGACACTTTTTCCTCACACACTTCAGCAGGGTGTCGGTGGTGCGTACCAGCGCACTGCTAGGCCTCATCGGGATCGGCATGGTCATCTTTGCCAACCACCCCTATATTGCGGCAATCGCCGTACTGTTCTGGGGCTTGGGCACATCCCTGGGCTTTCCGCTGACGATTTCCGCTGCTGGCGATACCGGTCACCATGCCACGGCACGTGTCAGCATAGTTGCCACAGCCGGATATGTTGCCTTTCTGGCAGGACCGCCATTACTAGGTTTCATCGGGGAGCATTATTCTTTACGCCATGCCTTGCTGGTAGTGCTGTTCTTTGTAGGATTGGCATTTTTTCTGGCTCGTGCCGTCGCCCCGCGCATGAAAGAGCCGCACTCGCGATAAACATGCCATGTTGCCACATTTACCTAGTTTTACTGCCGGGTACTTTTACCCGCGCTTACGTCATAAGCACAGTGATGTAGCGATGGTTATCGCAATGACTTTCTTACCGATATTGTCGTTAATGGATATTCGAAATATCAATCAATGTCATCAGATGCTTCTATCTTTTCTATCTGCCTGTATGATAATAATGAAACTGATCCGCTAGCGGAAAAAGTATGGCCTGCCTATGAACCTCATGCAATAGCAGTTGTGACTAGTACCCCCCCTGGACTAAGAACGAAGATAATTATGAAGACCCTCAACCTCGTTGATACCGCCAAGGTAATGATCCTGGATGACCAGGCCGTCAGCCGCTCCATCCTATCCAAGATTGTCAGAAACCTTGGTCGAGGTATCAAAACCTTTGAGTTTTCCTCCCCGACAGAAGCCTTACTCTGGGCGCAGGACAACACCGCAGACCTGCTGCTGGTGGATTACGAAATGCCTGGGATGAATGGTCTGTGTTTCATCAATGAAATCACCCGCCTGCCACAATATCAATCCGTTCCAACCATCATGATCACCATCAAGCAGGATGTGGAAATCCGCTATGCGGCGCTTGACGCCGGGGTGACGGATTTCCTCACCAAGCCGGTCGATATGCATGAGTGCATGGCGCGATGCAAAAACCTGATCACCCTGCGTCAACAGCGACTGACACTGGAAGATAAAAGCCGCTTGCTGGAAAGCATGGTGAGGGAAGCGACCGAAAACATCCTCATGCGCGAGAAAGAAACATTGATGCACCTTGCACGTGCGGGGGAGTATCGCGACTACGATACAGCACAGCACTTGTTGCGTATGTCGCTGTATAGCCGGGTGCTGGCAGAGGCCCTAGGCTTCCCTGAAGAGGAGGCTGAGCTGATTGAACTAGCTGCGCCATTACATGACATTGGTAAAATTGGTATCCCCGACAGCGTATTGCTCAAGCAAGGTCCATTCACGCCAGAAGAGAAGAAGATCATGCAACGCCACCCGCTGATTGGTTATGAAATCCTGCAAGGTAGCCCATCGAAATATTTGCAGAAAGGCAGCGAGATTGCCTTGGCACACCACGAGAAATTCGACGGGTCAGGCTATCCTTATGGCATGTCTGGCCATGAAATCCCACTGTCCGCACGTATCGTAGCGGTAGCTGATGTATTTGATGCATTAACCAGCCACCGTCCATACAAGAAGGCATGGAGTGTCGATAGCGCCATCGATTACCTCATCGCCGAAAACGGCAAGCACTTCGACCCGGAACTGATCAAACTCATCCCTGATGTACGCATGCTGTTCGAGGAAATCCATAAGCGCCATTCTTCCTGAGGTTATAAATTTCCACCCCAGGGGCTTGAATATAACTTTATCTAAGCGCAACCTATACACTCTCACAACCGACGCAGGGAACTGCAGCATGATTGCAGTGAACACCAACTTTTAGACACGTTGACCAGCATGATGTCATTAATGCAACCCTTGAAGCGGGCCAGGCAATACTGGCAGCACCTCCGCAGGCACTGCGACCCGCTGGAGTTGGAGCAAGCCAGCATCCGCATTTGGCTTTGCATGGCATTTCTGGTGTTCCTGGTGTATCGAGAAATAAGCGAGCCCGCATCCATCAGCGGCTCCTTCCCCTTGGCCATTCCCATGACAGTCGTATTCCAACTACTGTCCTTCGTACTCTTCGCACTGATCCTGTTTACGCGTCAACATGCTACGTTACGCAGGCTTTCCGGCGCATGGCTTGATATCGGGTTGCCCACCATGTTCATGGCCATGACCGGCGAGCTAGGGGTGATCCTGGTCGGAGTATATTTATGGGTCACTTTTGGCAACGGCTTCCGCTTTGGCAACAAATACCTGTTCCACTCGCAGTTCCTCAGCGTTGTCGGCTTTCTCTATACCATCAACATCAATCCATTCTGGTTGCAGCATCAGGCTATCAGCTACAGCTTGTTGCTTATGCTCGCCGCTTTGCCGATTT
>NZ_BAAILT010000004.1:0-165855 GCF_054588515.1 Methylobacillus methanolivorans | reverse complement strand
GAAAGCTCATCCAAGCAACTACTCTCGCAACTCAACAATGTGCTGGACTTCGCCAAAATTGAGCAGGAAAAGCTACAGGTAGAACAAGCTGAGCTTTCCCTGCGCGAATTGGCGGCACAGACCATTGAGGTGTTCAAGGGCCAAGCCTTTAATAAACGTATCCGGCTGGAAAAAATCATTGAGCTTGACGAGATCCGCGTCAAGAGTGACCCCTATATCCTGCAACAAATCCTCGCTAATCTGGTTGGCAACGCAGTGAAGTTTACTGAGCAGGGTGCTGTCACCCTCACGGTCAAAACGCTTGAGTCAAACGCGCATCACGGTGTATTCCGCATTGAGGTGCTTGACACCGGTATTGGGATTTCCGACGAACAGCGCGCCCGTATTTTTGACAGTTTTACCCAAGCAGATATTTCCACCACCCGCAAATTTGGCGGCAGCGGGCTGGGGCTTACGATTGCCAAAGGCCTGGTTGAAGCGCTGGGTAGTGAGCTAAACCTGAATAGTGCACCGAATGTTGGCAGCCGGTTCTGGTTTGATCTTACCCTTGAGATCAGCAGCCGTGTCCCAGCCGCCACGCCAGTACCTATCAACGAGATACCACAAGCCACGACCAAGCCACTGAGGATATTGGTCTGCGAAGACAATGTCACCAACCAGACCATCATTGTCAAACTGCTACAGCTACCAGGTCATCAGGTTTCCGTGGTCAACAACGCCGATGAACTGCTGGACAAGCTGGAAGTAGAGCAATTTGATCTGGTGGTATCCGACCTTAACATGGCTGGCATGACCGGGATTGATGCATTAAAACTTTATCGCTTCCTACGCCCAGATGACCGGGACACCAAATTCATCCTGTTTACCGCAGATGCCACGGTGGAAACCAAATCTGCTGCAGAGGTGGCCGGCTTCGATGCCTACCTGACCAAGCCAATTGAAACCAAGCTGCTGTTTGACACCATTGCCAATCTCAAGGGCGGCTTACCCGTATCCGGCCAGGTTGCCCAGCTATATGCAAAGAAAGAGGAAACAACAACCCCGGCATCATCTGCGCATGTGAGCGATGTGCTGTCTGCAGCTACATTAGCCGAACTGGAGTTGTTAGGTGGACAGGACAGCATGTTTGTACCGCGTTTGTTAGGTAAATACGTGACCGATTGCGGGGCGTTGATCAAGCTGATCAAGCAGAACCTTGCCGCCAAGCGCTATGGTGAGTTGCATGAATTCCTGCATGCCTTAAAAGGTAATAGCCTGAGTATAGGTGCCATTGCCGTAAGCCAACAGGCAGAGTTGATGGACAAAGCCAGTCCCGAGGAACTGCGCTTCCGCGGTACCATCATGTTCGAGCAACTGGATAAAGCTTTTGAGGCAGCCAAGCAAGCAATCAACGATTACTTGAGTAGCCGGCAGGCTGCCTCAAGTTAGCTTTCATCTTGCAACTCTAACCACTTCTTCCTGCTCACCAACCTTGGTGTTCTGTGCACGGACCAGACGCTCCATGACCTTAAGGTTACGCTCGGTCAAGCGCAGAGCGGCATCTACCCAGATCTCGGTAATATCCAGCAACTCCTGCTTGGTAAGCGGGTTCACACGCTGCTTAGCCTTCTGGATAGCCTGGAAGGAGTTCAGCGACTTATGCGTTTTACGCACCCAATCCTGTAACGCCTTTTCGCCCTCACCAGCTTCCGCCAACACATCCACAACCCCTAGGTCATATAACTCCTCAGCGGTGTAGACCTTGCCAGAACGTATCATCTTTTCTGCAGCAGTCAGGCCTATACGACGTGAAAGAAAGCTCATTGCGCCCATGCCAGGGAATAGGTTGAACAACACCTCCGGCAAGCCCATCAACGAGCCTTTTTCCGCCACCAGCACATGGGCAGAAAGCGCAGCCTCAAAACCACCACCCATGGCCTGGCCTTGCACCAACGCAATGGTGGTAATCGGAGCCTGCATATTGTAGAAAGTCCACAGGTTCTCAATGCATAACTGGGCATATTCAAGCAGCTTTGCTCTTTCCTGCTGCTCAATTGCCGCCTTGAAGATGGCTAAATCGCCACCTAGGTTAAAGATACCTTCCACATCCGACGCCAACACCAGATAATTCGTCGCCTGTTGTGGGCGATGTTGAGGGTGCAAGTGTGCGGCTTCGATCTGGGTTTGATTCAGCAGCAGTTCGCGCATGCAAATACGATTGAAGCAAGGCCTTGGATTCGGCTGCATGAACAGCCAAGAAATACCGAACTCGGCATCATAGCGAGTGCGTACTTGCTCAAATTGAACAGTGTCTAACGGATTGAAATCAACAACAGCATTCATGATAAAACTCCCCATAATGAAGGTTAAAAAAAGCACTACATGTACACACGTAGCATAATTGTGTTGCAAGGTAAATGTCTGATTGATTATTGAAAATTCAACAATCTTTACGCTTTGCCGTTAATATGAAGACTTGATGCCAATATCACCGATGGAATTAAAAAATGATCAAGCGTCTATGCTTTTTATTGGTTTGGGGAGTGAGTAGTGGAGCGAGCCTAAGTGCTCATGCAGCAGGCTTTGCCCTGATTGAGCAAAGCGCCTCTGGTTTCGGTAATGCGTACGCTGGTATGTCAGCGCGGGCCGATGACGCTAGTATCCAGTTTTTCAATCCTGCCAGCCTGTCATGGCTGCCCCCAGGCAAGCAAATTATTGTTGGCGGCAGTGCCATTTTGCCCAGTGCAAAACTGAGGAATGCCAGCGCCCGAAATCTCAATACTGGCGTTACAATCTCTGGTAACGATGGTGGTGATGCCGCTTCGTTGGAGTTGGTGCCCAATTTCTACTTTGCTGGCGACCTGAACCCAGACCTAAAGTTTGGTTTAGGCATCACGGTGCCGTATGGACTGACTTCAGAATACGATAACGGCTGGAAAGGCCGCTACCAGGCGCTGAAATCCGAGGTCATGACCGTCAATGTCAACCCAGCGCTTTCGTTCAAGGCGAGTGAAAAGTTGTCAATTGGTGGCGGTATCAGCCTGCAATATGTAAAGGCTGAACTTACCAATGCGATAGATGCTCGCACCATTACAAGTGGCCTGGTAACTGCAGATAGCTATGGAAAAATGAAGGGGGACGACATCAGTTGGGGGTTCAATCTGGGCGTGCTTTACAAGCCATGGGAAGGTACCGCGGTAGGCGCAAGCTATCGCTCCCATATCAAGCACAAGCTGGAAGGTGAGGCCAGTTTCCGGCATGCATCTCCAATACTAGCCTCCCGTTTGAGTAATTCCGATATTAATGCCAACCTCTCCATGCCAGAAACCGTCTCGCTTAGCTTGGCACAACAGCTGAATGACAAGCTGGAGTTACTTGCCGATGTCACCTGGACCAACTGGAGCCGCTTTAAGGAATTACGCGTACAGTTTGACAGCGGCTTGGCTGACAATGTCACGAATACCAAATGGAATGACAGCTACCGATTTTCGCTAGGTGGAAACTACCGCTACAACGACCAACTCACATTGCGAGCAGGCGTCGCCTATGACCAGACGCCGGTGCCTGATGCGAGCCACCGCACTCCACGCATTCCAGATGCTGATCGCACCTGGTTTGCGATTGGTGCAAGCTGGAAGGTAGACCCATTCAACACTATCGATGTTGGCTATGCCTATCTTCGCATGAAGGATTCCAGCATCAATCATAGCAGTGAAGGGGCAGTTAGCCATAATATCCGGGGGGAATTTTCCGCTCGTGTGGATATCCTGAGCGCACAGTGGAGCCGCTCGTTCTGATGGTGCAAAGAATCAGTACTTACTGGTAAGCATTCGGTTGTTCAGGCTTGGGGGTGGTAGACCATTGCCGTTTCACCTCATCACCAGGACGGTTCAGCGTTACTTCCGCATTATCCGTGGCAGCTACCCAACTGACGGGAATGAAGTGATGCTGACCGCTTTTATCCTTGGTGAGCTTGATTTGGTTGCTACCTTCCATGTGATCAACGGTGGCAAACTGCTTGCCTTGGGAACAGATCACAGGCATGCCGGGGAGTATTCCGTGGGAGAGACTCATGATATTGCTCCTTGAAAATAATGATGAGCCTCAAGATTAGCGGGGAATGACATCACGCTGGATAGGGCACTGACTGAAAGTGCTGTCAGAATTACATAAAAGCCCAATCAGCTGCGCACGATCAATACATCACAGGCGACGCTATCCAGGATGCGAATTGCGATGCTACCGAGCAACACCCCCAATAAGCCACTGCGACCATGTGTCGCCACCACCACCAAATCTATGCGCTTGTCTTGCACATAAGACTCCAGCAGTAGGTCAGGCTCTCCATACTCCACCACGACATCAATCTTGGCTGCCGCTGTTTCACCCGCAACATCACGAATAAAATCACGGCAATTCTGGATAGCGTCCTCGCGCAATTCACTTTCATAAGCCACGCGATCATCCATGCGGCTGGCAAAGTGAGCAAAGGCAGCATGGAAAACAACGAGGTTCTCCGGGCCAAACATATCCACCGCCCTGGCAAGCGCCGCGCGTGACAACTCTGAAAGATCAGTCGCGACCACAATCTTGCCGTAAGGCTTGCGTAGACGCTTTTTCACCACCAGCACAGGCACAGGAGACTGGCGTGCAAGCGCTGCCACGGTATCGCCAAGCAATGCCTTCTCAAAAGCCCCGTCACGCTTGACCCCGGTCAGGATCAATTCTGCCTGCACGTCTGCAGCAACTTGCAACACCACCTCACTCGGCTTGCCGCGCACCACGCGCGCGCTGATGTCTGGCAGGCCTGTCTCGCCCAATTCCTCTACCAACTCTGCCTGGATCGCCAAGGCAACATCCTGCGGCTGACGCCAGCCGGGTGTATCGGCAATCGGTTCAACCTGCTCAAAAGCATGCACAACCGTCAGCGGTGCATGCCAAGCCTGCGAGAGTTGTACCGCGCGATCAAGGGCTCGATCGCAACGTGCACCGAGATCTGTCGCCAGTAGTAACTGGCGGGGTTGTTTGGTCTTGAATTCTGTCGTCACCGGGGGTTTCCTTCCTTAAGATTCTGCCAGCACATTGGTTTTGCCACGTTTTCGCATCAAAGTTTTCTCAACTTCCAACACCAACATGAAGACAATACCGATCAATATGATCACGAGACCATCTTTCCAGTCAATCGGCGCGCTGGCAAACAAGGCATGTAAGGGCGCAGCATAGGTGAATGCCAACTGCGCCAAGATCACAGCGACCAGTGCAATCAAGAGTATGGGCGTGCCAAGCAAGCCGCGCCAGCTGAAAGACTTAGCATTGAGGTAACGCACATTGAATAGGTAGAAAATCTCCAGCACCACCAGAGTATTCACCACCATGGTACGCGCTACTTCCTCACCCAGCTCACGCCGCATGGCATATTCAAAAATGATGAATACGCCGATGGTAAACAACACTGACACAAACCCCACGCGCCAGAGCAGGAAGGGAGAGAGCAGGGCGGCATGACGCGGGCGCGGCGGACGCTCCATGACATCAGGCTCGGCAGGTTCGAAAGCCAGCACCAGGCCCAATGTCACCGTAAGCACCATATTGATCCACAGAATCTGTGCCGGGGTCATCGGTAGCGACATACCCAGCAACAAGGCCACCACCACGGCGAGTGCTTCGCCGCCATTGGTGGGCAAAGTCCAGGCGATCACCTTACGCACATTATCGTAAACCGTGCGCCCAGCATGCACGGCTGAGACGATGGTGGCAAAGTTGTCGTCTGCCAGCACCATTTCCGACGCCTGCTTGGCCGCCTCCGTACCTTTTTTGCCCATGGCAATACCTACATCGGCCTGCTTGAGTGATGGCGCATCGTTGACGCCATCCCCCGTCATGGCGACTACCTCGCCTTGTTGCTGCAAGGCTTTGACAATACGTAGCTTGTGCTCAGGCGTGGTACGCGCAAATACACTGGTTTTCGCCAGCACAGCACTCAACTCTTCATCCGGAACCTTGTCGAGGTCCGCCCCGGTCATGACGCCAGGCTCTTCCGCAAGGTGCAGCTGTTTTGCAATCGCCTGTGCAGTCGCGGCATGATCCCCAGTGATCATTTTCACCTTGACCCCGGCAGAGCGACAGCTGGCGATCGCATCAAGCACTTCTTCACGCGGCGGATCAATGAAGCCCATGATGCCGAGAAAATCCAGGTCACTCTCGACATCCTTGAACTCAAGCTGCTGCTTGCCATCGTCGCAGCGCCTGGCGGCAAAACCGAGCACGCGCTCACCGTGATGGGCCGCCTCGCTGATGCACTCAGCCCAATAGTCGTGATCAGGTTGCTGGCATCGCTCCAACACACTTTCCGGGGCGCCCTTGATGAACATCCAAGTGCCATGCTCCTCATGGCGGTGTAGCGTTGCCATGAACTTGTGCTTGCTGTCGAAAGGCACTTCATCAAGCCGCTGCCAGGCATTGCGCTCTTGCTGAATGTCCTGCCCAGCCTTCATCGCCAGCGCCACCAAGGCGCCTTCCATAGGATCGCCCAGCACATGCCATTGCCCGGATTCTTGCTTCAGCTTGGCATCGTTGCAGAGCAAGCCTGCCAGCACCAGATCTTCCCACCCACGACCAGAGGCACCGGCCTGGGGCTTGATCTCGCCCTCGGGCACATAGCCTGTCCCTTCAACCAAATAATGCGCCTTGCCTGCAACCAAGCGCCTGACCGTCATTTCATTCCGGGTGAGAGTGCCAGTTTTATCCGAGCAGATCACTGAAGTCGCGCCCAGCGTTTCCACCGCGGGCAAACGTCGAATAATGGCGTTGTGCCTCGCCATGCGCTGCACGCCAATCGCCAGGGTGATCGTGATCACCGCAGGCAAGCCCTCCGGCACCAAACCCACCGAGATCGCTACCACCACCATAAACCCGTCGATCCAGCTATAGTTCTGTACCAGCTTGGCAAACGCCAGCAGGCCAAGGGCCAAGCTGAGGGCAAACCAGGTGAACAGGCGCCCGAAATGGTTAATTTGCTGTAACAAGGGTGTTTCCAGGGTTTCCACCTTGGCAATCATGCTGCTGATACGGCCGATTTCCGTTGCGCTACCAGTCTCCACCACCACGGCACGCCCCTGGCCCGCCGCAATGATAGTGCCTGAGTACAGCATGCAATGTCGATCTCCCAGATCAGCATTCTTTGCCACCGCCTGCTCCTGTTTCTGGCTGGGTACCGATTCACCAGTAAGAATTGCCTCCTCGCTGGAAAGTTGCCTGGCCTTGAGCAAACGTGCATCAGCCGGCACGCTGTCGCCAGCTTCCAACACGATCACGTCGCCGGGTACCAGATCGCCCACCTCCATGGTTTGACGGTGCCCATCCCGTACCACAGTGACATGGGGCACCATCATATTGCGGATCGCATCCAGCGCCTGCTCAGCCTTGCCTTCCTGGATATAACCGACAATTGCGTTGATCAGCACCACCGCCAAGATCACTGCCGAATCAACGGCATGATCAAGAAAGAACGCAATGACTGCCGCCGACAACATGAAGTAGATCAAGGCATTATTGAACTGCAACAGGAAGCGCATCACGGGATGTTGACGTTTAGGGGGAGGCAACTCGTTCCTGCCATACTCCTGCAAGCGTTTATCTGCTTCCCTACTACCTAGGCCTTCTGGGGTGGACTGCACACGCTCAAGTACCTCGCTGGTCTTGAGTGCATGCCAAAGAACTGCATCATTCTGGCTGGATTGCGGCATGGGCAATGGCCTTTTCAATGGTCGGTGTCTTTTTATTCTAAAAGGCTTTAGCGCCATCATGCAAAACCATTTTTCTAAAATGGCTTACTCATTCAGAGAGCACTACTCAATATGCAACTGCCCAAGAGGCCAGTGCAGACAGGTCGCAACGTAACACCACTCAATGCAACTTTCACGACATCTTGCCTCCCAACACAAGCCTATCCTCTCCTTTCAATGTCGATTAGGCTAAAATGACGTTCTACATGAATATTTATCTGACCAACTCTTTGCCTGGCTCAAGCCCGCTTATCCATTGACAGGACCCGCCATGGAAACAATCAACCTCATGCCACCCTGCGTGCTTACCTTCGCTGCCACCGACCCTAGCAGTGGCGCAGGCTTGCAAGCCGACCTTCTGGCGCTATCCAGCATTGGCTGCCATCCCGTATCTGTTGTCACCGCCATTACCGTACAAGATACGGTAGGCGTGGAAAATGTCGTCTCGCTGGATGCCGAGCTGATCAACGAGCAAGCCCGTACCATCCTTGAAGACATGCAGATTTCTGCCTTCAAGCTGGGCATGCTGGGCAGCGTGGAAAATATTGCCGTGATCGCCGAAATAGTCGCCGATTATCCCGATGTGCCTTTATTGATTGACCCAGTGCTCTCTTCCGGGCGAGGCGATGAATTGGCTAATGAAGCCATGCAGGAAGCGATGATAGACCTGCTGTTTCCACAGGCCACACTGATCACCCCGAACAGCCTCGAAGCCAGGCGGTTGGCATTTACCGGCGACTTTAGCGATGAAAGCGAACATGCCTCATTAGACGAAGTAGCCGAGCGCCTGCTGGCACTGGGGCCTGAATATGTACTGATTACCGGCACCCACGAGCGTGCGCCGCAAGTCATCAACAATCTTTACGGCTCGCAAAAACTGTTGCGCTCTTATCCTTGCGAGCGCTTGCCTGGTAGCTATCATGGTTCTGGCTGTACGCTGGCATCTGCCATCGCGGCCTGCCTGGCACACGGCCTGGGCATGGAGGAAGCTATCGCAGAAGCGCAGGAATACACCTGGCATTCGCTACGCCATGCCTTCCGTCCTGGCATGGGGCAATATATTCCCGACCGTCTGTTCTGGGCGCGTGAAGAGTCTGATGACGAAGAATAGCCCCATGGCCATCCGCGGGTTGTATGCCATTACCCCGGATGAAACAGATACTGCCCGCCTGCTGGAGATCTGCAAAATGGCGCTCGCAGGAGGGGCCACCATACTGCAATATCGCAACAAGCGCGTATCCGGCGAGCAAGCACTGGAGCAAGCCCAAGCCCTGCTGGCAATGTGCCGGGGTTACCGCGTGCCATTGATCATCAATGATGATGTTGAGCTTGCGACCAAGCTCGATGCCGATGGCGTTCACCTTGGTATAGACGATGGCGACATCACTGCCGCACGCAAAGAGCTGGGTGCAGGCAAGATCATCGGGGCGTCCTGCTACAACAACCTTGGGCTTGCCCAGCAGGCAGCCAGGCTGGGGGCGGATTATGTCGCCTTCGGCGCCTGCTTTCCCTCATCCACCAAGCCCCATGCACCACGTGCAGATATGACATTGTTCCAGCAGGCAAGAGAACTAGGCGTGCCTATCGTTGCCATCGGCGGAATCACGCTGGACAATGCCGCCAGCGTGATCAGCGCTGGTGCGGATGCGCTTGCAGTGATCGGTGCCTTGTGGAATGCAGCGGATATCAAGACGCAAGCCAATCAATTCAACCAACTTTTTAGCTAGAGCCAGGCCATGAGTAGAAACCAGCAATTATTCGAGCAATCCCAGACACTGATCCCCGGTGGCGTGAATTCACCAGTACGCGCTTTTGGCTCGGTGGGCGGCACCCCCGTATTCTTCAAGCGTGGCCTGGGCTCACGACTATGGGATGAAGATGGGAAGGAATATATTGATTACGTTGGCTCCTGGGGGCCGATGATCCTTGGCCATGCCCAGCCCGATGTAATTGCTGCGGTGCAAGCTACAGCAGCCAACAGCTTGTCTTTCGGCGCACCCACTGCGCTGGAGCTGGAAATGGCGCAACTCATTACACACCTAGTGCCGAGCATGGAGCAGCTGCGCCTGGTCAGCTCCGGCACAGAAGCCACGATGAGCGCCATTCGCCTGGCACGCGGCTTCACCAATCGCAGCAAGATCCTCAAGTTCGAGGGTTGCTACCATGGCCATGCCGACTCATTGCTAGTCAAGGCTGGTTCCGGAGCACTCACTTTTGGCCAACCCAGCTCTGCTGGCGTTCCTCCTGAACTCGCAGCGCATACTTTAACCCTGCCATACAATGATGTTGCAGCGCTGGAACAGTTATTCAGCAAGCTTGGCGACCAGATTGCCTGCGTCATCCTTGAGCCTGTCGCAGGCAACATGAACCTGGTGAATCCCAGCCGCGAGTTCCTTGATGCACTACGCACCTTATGCACACAATCCGGCAGCTTGCTGATTTTCGATGAGGTGATGACCGGTTTCCGCGTTGCCTTGGGTGGCGCACAGCAGCTGTTTGGCATCAAACCTGACCTCACCACGCTAGGCAAGGTGATTGGTGGTGGCCTGCCCGTTGGCGCATTCGGTGGCCGCGCCGATGTCATGGCATTCCTCGCGCCGTTAGGCCCGGTCTACCAGGCAGGGACATTATCTGGCAATCCTGTTGCCGTGGCTGCCGGCCTGGCGACATTGCAACAATTGCAACGCCCAGGTTTCCATGACGAACTAGCCGCCAAGACACGCCAGCTGACTGACGGCTTGGCGCAGGCAGCGCGCGATGCTGGCGTTACCTTCAGTGCACAAAACGTGGGCGGCATGTTTGGCCTCTACTTCAGTGAACAGTGCCCCAATAGCTTTGCCGAGGTAATGCAATGCGACAAGGCAGCATTCAACCGCTTCTTCCATGGCATGCTGGAGCACGGGGTTTACCTGGCCCCATCCGCGTTCGAGGCTGGTTTTGTGTCGATCGCGCACAGCGAAGCCGATATCAACCAGACCATAGAGGCCGCCCGCCAAGTGTTTGCCAGCTTGCGTTAATCAGGAACTATCCATGACCACATTGAAAAATGATGTTTTCCTCCGTGCACTGCAACGCCAGTCCACTCCTTACACACCGGTTTGGATGATGCGCCAGGCCGGGCGCTACCTGCCTGAATACCGCGCCACGCGCAAACAGGCGGGTAGTTTTCTTGACTTGTGCAAAAACCCGGACTTGGCGACTGAAGTGACCATGCAACCGCTGGATCGCTACCCGCTGGATGCTGCCATCCTGTTCTCCGACATCCTCACCATTCCTGATGCCATGGGGCTAGGTTTATATTTCGAGGAAGGCGAGGGGCCAAAATTCGAGCGGCCCCTGCGCGAAGAGGCTGATATCCGCAAGCTGGCGGTTCCCGATATTGGCACTGAGCTCAAGTATGTCACCGATGCCGTCAGCCAGATTCGCCGCACCCTGGATGGACGTGTTCCTCTCATCGGCTTTTCCGGTAGCCCTTGGACGCTGGCAACCTACATGGTAGAGGGCCGCGGCGGCACGGATTTCCTCACCATCAAGCAAATGGCCTATGCACGGCCAGAACTATTGCATCATATCCTCAGCATCACTGCACAGACGGTGACGCAATACCTCAATGCCCAGATTGCTGCTGGCGCACAAGCGGTCATGATCTTTGACTCATGGGGCGGGGCGCTTTCTCATCACGCTTATGAGGAGTTCTCGCTGCAATACATGAAGCAGATCGTCAGCGGCCTCACCAAGGAAAGCGATGGCCGCGCCGTGCCCAGCATTGTCTTCACCAAGGGCGGCGGTTTGTGGCTGGAAGCTCAAACAGAAACCGGTGCCGATGCGCTGGGACTGGATTGGACGGTGTCACTTGGCGAGGCACGCAAGCGCGTTGGCAACAAAGTAGCGCTACAAGGCAATATGGACCCAGCTATCCTGCTCTCCACGCCTGAAGCCGTAGAAAAAGAAGTCGCGCGCATCCTCGCCAATTACGGCATAGGCAATGGCCATGTGTTCAACCTTGGTCACGGTATCACGCAATTCACACCGCCCGAAAATGCCGAGGCAATGATCAAGGCCGTGCACGCCATCAGCCGCAATTATCATCTCTGATTCAGACTGGCCGCGATTGACAAAAAATGACAATCGCGGCCGCTATCTCCCGGCAGATGAGAGTAAGATGAACTATTAGCGCGTTTCGTTTGTCACGACTTCATAACAACAAGGAGATAAGCAAATGGGTTTGATTTCATTCATCAAAGACGCTGGCGAGAAACTGTTTGGCACTCACCCGACTGTTGAATCAAAAGCCGAGAATCCGGTTACCTCTGCTAATGCCACCGCTAGTCAAGCCATTCTCAACTACATCCACAAAATGGAATTGGATGCAGAAGGTCTGCAAGTGGATTTTGACGGTGCCACAGGTAAAGTCACCGTCGGCGGCACCGCTGCCACACAGGAAATCAAGGAAAAAATTCTGCTCTGCTGCGGCAACATCAATGGTGTCAGTGAGGTTGTGGACAACCTCAAGGTCACAGCCGCAGAAACTGCCCCAGTGTTTTACACAGTAGTACGTGGCGACACCTTGTCCAAGATCGCCAAGGAACATTATGGCAATGCTAATGCCTACATGAAGATTTTTGAGGCGAACAAGCCCATGCTCAACCATCCGGACAAGATCTATCCGGGCCAGACCTTACGTATCCCTCAATAACCTCAATCAGGAGACCCAGAATGACATTACGATCAACATCCATCCTTGCTATTTTCCTTGCTGGCCTAATGCTGGGAGGTTGTAGCAACAAGGAGGAAGAGAACGTTGAAGCGGCCGCTGCACAAGCCGTAGAACAAGCGCATGAGCATGCAGAACATGCGGTTGATAAAGCCGAAGAAGCCGCTGACGAAGCCAAGGATGCAGCTGAAGATGCCATCGAAAAGGCTCGTGAAGCCGCTGCGGAACATCAGGAAGAACATAAGTCCGAGTAATAAGCTCTCCATCCCCCGGGCCAACCCCGGGGATATGCTGTCACTCCCACAGATCAATCAAGCTGAATACCCGCAGGCTCTTCACCATCCTGCCGCTTGCTCGGTAACGCCGCCCGTCAGTAGTAACAGTAGAATCAAACACATCCCGCCAATAATACTGCACCGCCCTTATTCCGATCGCCAGCCTATGTTTACTAGCAAGTCAGCCTGCCGGTAGTACTCCTACACCGAGATCAGCCTGATACCGATACGGCGCTTCAATCCCCATGGTTATGCTGTGTTTCATGCAAGCTCAACCATTGGAAAGGATGCATCATGAAGCTCTCCCATCTATTCAGTACCATTTCCCTGCTGACTGTTAGCACATTGCTGGTCAGCACCCCCGCTCTCGCAGATAAAGAATTCGTCGGACGTATTGATGCGCGCCCAGCTGGCAACCTAGGGATATGGACGATCAGCGGTCAACAGGTGGAAGTCACCGAGAAAACAGATATTGAGCCAGAACAAGGCCCACTGGTCGTAGGTGCTTGTGTCGAGGTAGAGCATGACAAGGGTGTCGCTTCGGAAATCGAAACTATCAAGCCTGAAAAATGCGGCAAGAACTAAATACTGTGTTGCCGCAGCAGCTCACGTTCAAGGTTGGCAAAGTATTCAGCTTGGTCAGACTGTCCCAAGCTAAGGTAAAAAGCATGCAGGTTCTTGGCCGCCAGGAAGCTTCCCCTGCCGATTACTGTGCTGTTGAGGGTGGGGTTATCGCCGATTTCCAGGCATCTTTCCCAGCTTGAGGCAATCATGGGCAACAAGACTTCTGCTTGTGCTGGGTCAGCAATGGCCCAGTCAAGCAAGACATCGCCAAGCGCAAAAAAGAAATCGGGAGAATGCTGCCAATGCGGCATCTCTGCTTCTGCCAAATGAAGCGCCCGCTCGAAGTTGCCAGCTTTTTTCAGACTGAACAAACTGCGCACGACCAGATCGTGACGCCAGTTTGCATCAGCCTCAGTATGCAGCAAAGCCTTTTCGTAAAATGTTACCGCTTCAGCAAAGCGTGCATAAACTTCCAGCTCCTTGCCTAGTTGGTAATTGAAATAGGGATCTTCCGGATTTAGCGCCAGTTCAACCCGCAGCAAAGCTTCGTTGCGCCCTTGCTTGGTCGCCTTGTGCTGCTCTAAATAACCGTCGTGCCCGACAACCAGCTCCAGTTGCCTCCTCTGCATCCCTGGACACAGCAGCTGTTCGTGAATACGCCCTACATAGCGCACATGGCGCGGCAGGATGCGGGATATCCATACACTGGAAACCTGTAGCTCCCCGTCCACTTCGGCCTCATCGTCCCGACGCAATATACCGATCAGTTCCTCGTTGCAGTGCCGTAATGCGGCAAACGCCTCGCCACCGGAGATGATCCATTCGTCCGCATCCAGCACCAAGTTCCAATCAGCGGTAGACAACTCCAGGGCCGCATTCCTCGCGGCGGCAAAATCATGACACCAGATGAAGGAATGCACTTTGGCACCTAGCGACTCGGCAATGTTGACCGTGTCATCATCAGAACCCGTATCCAGCACGATCATCTCGTCCACCCAGGGCCGGACACTTTGCAGGCAGCGTGCTATTGAACGGGCCTCATTGCGGACTATCATCACCAGAGCAATGCGCTTGCTGGACATCAGCTAAAACTCCTGCGGGTCGACATCTACGGCCCAGCGTATCTTGTTGCTGAGCGGGTGCGCACGCAATTGCGGTGCCAATTGCCTGAGGACGATTTGAAGCGCCTGTCGCGTTGTCGCTTGGAACAGCAACTGCCCGCGCTCCATACCTTTCAGCCGCTCCATTTGCGGGCGTATTGGGTCATAGACCAAGGCATCAGTCGCCATTGCGCGGGTCGTATCCGCGGCAAACTGCAAAAATCGCTGCACAGGGCCGTATTCATTGGCCTCGGCCTTGATCAAAGCTAGGAATTCATAGGGCGGGAACTGGGCGATTTCGCGCTCCTGCAAGAGCCCAGCTGCATAGGTGGCATATTCCTGACTGCGCAGCGCATTGAATAACTGGTGCTCGGGGAAAGTCGTCTGGATCAACACTTCACCGGGCTTATCCGCACGGCCCGCGCGCCCTGCCACTTGCATGAGTTGGGCAAACAAGCGTTCGGCCGCACGAAAATCGGGGCTGAAAAGGGCACTGTCGGTATCCAGCACACCGACCAATGTGAGATTGGGAAAGTCATGGCCCTTGGCCAACATTTGCGTCCCCACCAGGATATCCACCTCACCGGCATGCACCGCTGAAAGCATCTCGCTTAAGGCATGCTTGCGGCGCGTGCTGTCGCGGTCCACCCGAAGAATACGCGCCTCTGGCAACAGCTTGGCCAGTGTTTCTTCCAGCCGTTGCGTACCATGCCCGGTAGGGTGCAGGTCAGCATTGCCACAGCTCGGGCACTGGCGCACGATCTTTTGTTCGTGCCCGCAGTGGTGGCACCGCAAAAAACCCTGACGCAAGTGCACGACCAGTCGGCTGCTACAGCGCATGCAAGGCGCAATCCAGTGACAGGCATTGCATAGCAGCACTGGCGCATAACCACGACGGTTGATAAACAGCAGGCTTTGCTCACCGCGCTGCAAGCGGGTTTTCAGGGCCTTGATGAGTGGAGGAGACAGCCCCTCCTGCATCTGCACCCGGCTGACATCGACACAATTCACCTGGGGCAATTGTGACTGGCTGACAGCGCGTTGCTGCATGCTGAGCAGGCCATAACGACCGCTCTGGGCGTTATGCCAGGTTTCTAACGCTGGAGTAGCAGAACCCAGCACGATAGGAATATTGCGACGTTGCGCGCGCACCAAGGCCACATCGCGCGCATGGTAGCGCATGCTGTCCTGCTGCTTGTAGGAAGTATCATGCTCTTCGTCCACGATCATGAACTTGAGGCGGGGCAAAGGCGTAAACACCGACAATCGCGTGCCGATGACAATGCGTGCGGCTCCAGTTTGCGCCAGCCGCCAGTTCTGCAAGCGCTCACTCTCGCCAAGATTGCTATGCAGCGTGACTAGCGGGTATTGCGGCAAACGGCTACGGAAACGTGCCTCCAGCTGCGGCGTAAGGTTGATTTCAGGCACCAGGACCAAGGCTTGATCCTGATTACCCTCCAGCACCGCCTGCAACAGGCGAATATAAACCTCGGTCTTGCCGCTGCCGGTAATGCCGTGCAGCAGCCATGGTTTAAACCTCTCCCGCTGCTGCAAAATGCTCTGCACCGCATGGGCTTGCTCGTCGTTCAACTCAGGCTGCACATTGGAGGCGTGCAATGTCGCGCTCAAGCCAGCGTAGATTTGCTCCTCGTCTATCCACCCCTGCTCACGCAGTGCCAGCAAGCCTTTGCGCCAGCTCGGACTCAACTCGGATAGCTCGGTCTCACTCAGGCGACCACTTTCACGTAAAGCAGTAAAAATACGTCGCTGCACCATTTGCCGGGCAGGAATGGCGTCGATCTCAGCAGATTGACCTGCCTCATTCAGCCAATAGCAGAACTGCTGCCGAGCTTGGGCAGGTTCGGTTTGCCGCAAACGGGCGGGCAAGGCAGAAAGCAGGGCCTGCCCGTAAGGATATTGGTAGTAATCTGCGCAGAATTTCAGCAGCGAGAAAAACTCGCCATCGAGCACAGGTTCATGGTTGAAATGCTGGAGAATGGATTTGAGTTTGGTCGGGGCGATATCGCTATTGTCGGCAATATCGACCACGATACCGACTTGCTTGCGCGGGCCAAACGGCACCACTACGCGTTGCCCGACCTGCACTGGCAAATCGCTTCTGTAGTCAAAAACGCCATCGAGCGGAACATCCAGTGCAACCTTGAGGATAGTGGCATGCTGAGCGCTTTCGGTCATGCGCCCCCCATCATCTGCCATCTATATGACGAAGTTCGACAATTGCATATCAGTGCAAGCTTGCAGTAGGTTAAAATAGTGCTTTTATTCACGTCTCGTCGCTCGCCTTGAAAGCACATCTTACCGAATTACTACAGGTCGCCGCAAACAGCCTCAATGCTGATGCAGGCCTTATCGCCATCCAGCTAGAACGTCCCAAGAATGCACAGCATGGGGATTTTTCCACCAACCTGGCCATGCTGCTGGCCAAACCCCTGCGCCAGAATCCACGCGCCATCGCTGAAGCGCTGATCCAGGCACTGCCTGCCTCCGAGTATATTGCCAAGGTGGAGATTGCCGGGGCTGGCTTTATCAATTTCACCTTGAGCCCAGCCGCCAAGCAGGCTGTGGTGCGCGACATCCAGCAGCAAGGTGCGCAATTCGGCCACAATCAAGTTGGTCAGGGCCGCAAGATACAAGTGGAATTCGTCTCTGCCAACCCTACAGGCCCATTACATGTGGGCCATGGCCGCGGTGCGGCAGTGGGAGACTGTCTTGCACGCTTATTGGCCGCCAATGGCTGGGCCGTCACGCGCGAGTTTTACTATAACGATGCCGGTGCACAGATCGATAACCTGACCGTTTCCGTGCAATCCCACTGCAAGGGCATTACACCCGATCACGCTGCCTGGCCGGAAGCAGGCTATCGCGGCCATTATATTGCCGATGTCGCTGCCGCCTATATGGCAAAAGAAACCGTGACCGCTGACGATCAGGCAGTGACCGGCGTAGGTGACGCTGACAATCCCGATGCAATCCGACAGTTTGCCGTGGCCTACCTGCGCCACGAGCAGGACCTAGACCTCAAGGCGTTCCAGATCAATTTTGATGTCTTCTCGCTAGAGTCTGCACTCTATAGCGATGGCAAGGTAGAAAGCACGGTAGCCAACCTGATCAAGAGCGGTCATACCTACGAACAGGACGATGCCCTCTGGCTGCGTACTACTGATTTTGGCGATGATAAGGACCGCGTCATGCGCAAGCGTGAAGGCGGCTACACTTATTTCGTGCCGGATGTCGCTTATCACCTGGACAAATGGCAGCGTGGCTTTGAGCGCGTTATCAACGAACAGGGCGCAGACCACCACAGCACTATCACCCGTGTGCGTGCTGGCTTGCAAGCGCTGAATGTCGGCATTCCACAAGGCTGGCCGGAATACGTATTGCACCAGATGGTCACGGTGATGCGCGGCGGTGAAGAAGTCAAAATCTCCAAGCGTGCAGGCAGCTACGTCACCTTGCGCGATCTGATCGAGGAAGTGGGCTGTGATGCCACACGTTATTTCCTCGCCGCACGCCGCGCCGACTCCCAATTAGTGTTCGACATCGATCTTGCCCGTGCACAAAGCAACGACAACCCGGTGTATTACATCCAGTATGCCCATGCCCGCATTTGCAGCGTGCTGAACGAGTGGGGCGGCAATATCGCCAGCTTGTCACAAGCAAAACTGGCTCCGCTGGATACCGAGCATGAAGCAACGCTCATGCAACGCCTGGGCGAATTCCCCGAGTTAGTCGCCAATGCCGCGCAAGAGCTGGCTCCACATATGGTCGCTACCTATCTCAAGGACTTGGCGGGCGACTTGCACAGCTATTACAACGCTCACAAGTTCCTGGTTGAGGATGCTGACCTCACCACCGCCCGTATGGCCCTTATCAGCGCCACACGCCAGGTGTTGCGCAATGGCCTGGCGCTGCTGGGCGTGAGTGCGCCAGAGAAGATGTAAATTTGTACGATAGAATATGATGGTTGACGGGGAACCATCGCCACCCAAGTCACTAGGCAGGCCTCCAAGCAAGGCCTGCCAGGACATGAATGAATGAGGAAGAGAAAATATCGTGAGTCGAGATTACAAGCCTGCGCAGCGCAAATCGAGCTCCAGCAGCAGTAGCAAGGGCAGCCCATTTTTTACCGGATTGCTGGTGGGCCTGCTATTAGGCGTCGGCATTTCTGTAGGCGTTGCTATCGTTGTCATGAAGAGCGATAGCCCATTTGCCGACAAGGCTGGCAAAACCAAGCTGGAACCTGATGAAATTGCACTGCCCAAGGCAGAAACCAAGCCAACAGAGGCCAACAAGGCTCAAGCCGGCAGCGAAAAACCACGTTTCGACTTTTATACCATCCTACCCGGTAGCGAAAGCCAGGTAACGGAGCAGGAAATCAAGCAGAAGGAAGCCGACCCGGCCCCGGCACAAACCCAGGAAAGTTACTTCCTCCAGGTAGGCGCATTCCAGACTGAACAGGAAGCCGACAACATGAAGGCCAAGCTGGCCTTGCTGGGCCTGGAAGCCATCGTGCAGACCGCCAGCATCCCCGACAAGGGCGTATGGCACCGTGTACGCGTTGGCCCGTTTGCCGACCTGAACCAAATCAACAATGCTAAGTCTGATCTGGCGCAGAATGGTTTCAAGGCAGATTTGATCAAGGTGAACTCACCTGGGCAATAAGCCAGTGTCATCCCAACCAGACTTCTCTACGTTAACTCTATCAATTCGATTGTAAGGACAAGATATGAAAAAGCTGCTCGCTGCCTTGATGTTGCTGGTCTCTGCAACTGTCATGGCAGAACCGCAACTGGGTAATGACTTCAACCAGACCGCAAAAACCATCAAGACTGATAACCCGGCCAAGATCGAAGTGCTGGAAATCTTCTGGTATGGCTGCCCGCATTGCTACCATTTGGAGTCAAGCCTGGCTACCTGGGTCAAGAAACTACCGCAAGATGTCTACTTCAAGCGAGTACCCGGCGTCCCACGTCCCGACTGGGCACCTGCTGGCAAGGCATTCTATGCCCTTGAAGCGCTCAATCTCACCGACAAGCTGCACACTCAACTGTTCGATGCCATCCACAAGGCTCGTAACGTCAACCCAGCTTCCGAAGCTCAATTGATTGACTGGATCACCAAGCAAGGCGGCCAGGATCGTACAAAAGTGGAAGAAGCTTTCAAATCCTTCTCTACCAACAACAATATTGTGCGCGCCATGAATGTGTTCCGCGACTCCGGCGCCACGGGCGTGCCAGCATTGGTGATTGATGGTCGTTACATTACCTCCAGCTCGATGGCGGGCGGCAATCAGAACGTGCTGCAAGTTGCTGACTATCTAATCGAGAACGTGCGCAAGGAAAAGAGCGGCGGCGCCAAGTAATACCAGCCACTCGCCCATGACACGCGAATCCACACCCGCTGCCAGCCAGCGGGTTTTTATTACCGGCGCTTCTAGTGGCATTGGCTTGGCGTTGGCACGACACTATCTCAAGCAAGGTGCTATCGTCGGTGTCACTGCACGCCGCCTGGCACTGCTTGAAGACCTAGCGCACGAATTTCCTAGCGGGCAATGTCACATTTACCAGGCTGATGTACGCGATGCCCAGGCCATGCAGGCTACTGCGCACACCTTCATCGCCACGGCTGGCGTGCCCGATATCGTCATTGCCAACGCAGGCGTAAGTTGCGGCACCCTCACTGCTGAAGTGGAAGATATTGACGCCTTTCATACCGTGTTCGAGATCAACGTCTTTGGCATGGTGCATACCTTCCAGCCCTTTATTGCCGCCATGCAGGCAGCAAGCAAACATGGGCAACTCGTCGGTATTGCCAGTGTCGCGGGCATACGTGGCTTGCCTGGTGCCGGGGCCTACAGCGCATCGAAATCTGCTGCCATCACCTATCTCGAAAGCCTGCGTACCGAGATGCAACACTTCGGCATTGCCGTCACCACCATCGCTCCCGGCTATATCCGCACCCCGATGACCGACGTCAATAGTTACCGCATGCCCTTCCTCATGGAAGTGGACATCGCCGCGGCAAAATTCGCTGCGGCAATCGCCAAGCGCCAACGCTTTGTCATCATCCCTTGGCAAATGGGCTGGGTAGCGCGCATCCTGCGCTTTATCCCGCGCTGGCTATGGGATAGGCTCACACGCAATGCGCCGCATAAACCCAGGATAGATTTGTAACCTTCAGCCAATCAATCAGGGGTTGGATACAGCGAATCTAGAAACTACCACGCAGGGTCAACATCAGATTACGCGGGTCGCAAAAATGCGCCTGGCGCGTCCAGCCACCCACATGGGAACAATATTCTTGCCCAGAACTTAGACTGAATGCGCTCGCAACGCGATGTTCAATTGATCAATCATTTCTGCCCAATCTGCATCCTGCAATAAGCCCTCGCGCAGAAAAGTCGCCTGGGCAGGTGTCCAGAATGGCGCATCTGGCAGGGCAATATCGTCTGCGAGCGGAGCATGGGTGGTAAGGAAATGGCTGATGCCTTGATCGTCGGATGGCAGGCCAAGCTGGTCAAACAACTCAGAGAAGCGATGAAAAGTCTGGCTCATGTAATACTCCGGTCTATGGCGATGCGAGGGTGATATTGCGCTGCTCCATTGGAACACAGCCTACCCTGAGGGTTCAACCCAGCCGGATATCAAATGCCCTTGATGTCTTTCCAATCAATTTCGATCACTTGCCCAGGGCCTGCATCAATGAGAATGTAAAACTCGCCAGCAGGCTTAGGGAAACGGATGCGGGAATGGTCGTCCAGCTTGCCAGAAAAAATCTGGCTTTCATCATAACGGATCACGTCCACCACGGCGTTCAATAACGGGTGGCCATCCGACTCTCCGCCTTCGCAAGTAATCTCTTTGGCTTCAACCCAGCATTTGCCAAGCGGAATATGCACGCCATGCGCCCAGGCTGAAGCACTGGTCAATAAAACCAGCATACTGGCTGAACGGATGATGTTCGCTGCAATCGTCGGCATGTTATTGCTTCTCCTGGATGAAGCGCGCAGTCGCTGGCGACAAGCGCTC
Source organism: Methylobacillus methanolivorans (assembly GCF_054588515.1). Classification (NCBI taxonomy): domain Bacteria; kingdom Pseudomonadati; phylum Pseudomonadota; class Betaproteobacteria; order Nitrosomonadales; family Methylophilaceae; genus Methylobacillus; species Methylobacillus methanolivorans. Next base: position 144,390 of record NZ_BAAILT010000004.1, on the reverse strand, counting down.
GATGTCGAAAGCCTGGTGATACACCTCGCCTGACTTGCTTTCCACCGTCAGCCAAATCTGGTCTTCCAACCGGGCAGCAGGAGGAATGTAAATAGCCACTTCGCGCGTCCACCTTGCCCCGTGGAATGCCAGACCTGCAGCCCGCAGCGAACGAGGCTTGCGGAACTTGAGGTAGGCAGCGCGAATTTCACTATCGCAGGCCTCACAAAAACGCAGGTGGAACTCCTTCACCGGGGTATCCCAGGCAAATTTCTCCGGTACATCCTGGCTTTCCTCAGCAATGACAAATGCCCAAGGGCCAATCTGGCCGTGGATAGCATCGTCACGCAGCACAGCTTGCTCCGACATTTTCCAGGCATTGAAGCCCAGCCATGCAGGCACCGCGACCAAGGCCAGCACCAATAATGCACGTACTGGCACTGGCAATACCGTATCGCGCAATTGCGGCAACGATTTTTCCTTACGCGCAGCCTGTTTTGGCTGTAATGGCCACCAGGGCATCAGGAAAGCCAGCAACACGCCGATAGCACTCAACCAGCCCACTATCACGACAGGGCCGATGTTCCAGTGCCAACCTGCCACGGCAAATGCCGAGGCAATTGCCAACAGTCCCCAACCCAACCAATAGCAGCGCTGTCGCTGGCCTGCGCTCAACTCGCGACCAATCAATTCCTTGCCGTGCTTTTCCATGCTGACAGCCAAGGCAAAAAAACCACCCCAGGCAAACAGCAACACTGCCATGTGATATGCCGTCATGCTGCACCTCCCGGCATCAACAGCCAGCAAGCCAACGAAAGCACCGCCAATGGCACCAGCAAGCCTACCCATGCCCGCATGGCACTACGTGCCTGAAACACCCAGATGACGATGCCTGCATACAGGGCAAAACTCAACATGGTAGAAGCCAGCACTGCCTCTGCCTTGGATACAGGCAATAGCAAGGCCAACAATATGGATACGGCCGAGGTCAAGGCATAGCCCACTACGACAGCAGCAAGAATGCGAGAGGCCACCATCAACCGATAACGTGCGATCTCACTCATGCCTGCACCTCCTCTTTCTTTAGCCAACGCTTCTTGAGCTTATAGGCGATGTAGGCAAATGCCGCGGCAAAGCCCAGCATGGTCAGGTCGAAGCCTGCCAGTACCCAGTCACCATGGGGAATGGTCACCCCCAAGTGCCGTTCCGTCGTCAGGAAATTCAGCACAGGAATCAGGCCAAATGCCGCCACGGCGATATAGAGGCTCTCCAGCCATGAACGCTTGAGCGGGCGTAAAGCAGCGTAAATGAACATCCAGCCCCAAGCGGCAAACAGGCAGTGCATTTCCCAATCTGCACGATCTGCCATTTCGATTGGTAACAAGCGATTAGCCCAGAAATACGCTGCAACGGCGACTGGCAAGCCTACGATGGTGCCCACATTCAGTGTCTCCACCAACCGATGGCCAAAACCTGGCGTGCCGCCATGCTTGCCCAGATAATTATTACGACGCTTCACTGTCCACAACACCAGCCCGGTGCCTATCATCGCGCAGCCTAACAAGCCGGAGAGGAAATATAGCCAGCGCAGCCACCAGCCAGCAAAATGGCCCTCATGCAAGGCCAGCATCACATTGCGTGTCAGCATGGTGGCATTGGTCTGGTTGTCGAATACTACCGGCTCGCCAGTGATCGCATTGAAGCGCACCTTGGGCGGGAAACCGCGATTCAGCGTGGCGGAATAATCACCCACAATCTCTACATAAGGACCTTCCGCCACGGGGTGGCGCATGACAACAGTAGCCACCGCCACGTCTCCCCAGGCCTGTTGGGTTTGCTGCACCAGCTTTTCCACCGAGACTTGTGGACGTTTCACAGGCGCAAATACCTTATCTACCGGGTCGCGTTTGTATAACTCATCGTAGAGCTTGCGCAGTTGCTTCTCAGAGGAGCCGTAGAAGACATCTTTTACTGTCGGCATGTACTGAAAGGTAAAAAACACCAGGCCGCTATACGTGATCATGAGGAAAAATGGCAGCGCCATCACACTCACCAAATTGTGCGCATCCAGCCAACTGCGTTGACCCTTGCCGGGACGGAAAGTAAAGAAATCCTTGAAAATCTTCTTGTGCGTGATCACCCCGCTGATGATCGCCAACAACATAAACATAGTGCAAACGCCAACAATACGATAAGCCACATCGTCATTGAGGTAATGCAAGGCATAGTGCATTTCATACAGTTCCCAGCCACCACCGGTAGGGCGCCCCTCAATAGGCTGATCTGCCACCCCAGTGACCGGATCGAAATTCTCGTTGCCACGTCCGCCGCGCTCCAGCCCTGGTCGCGGCATATCCTCCCATGCAATCCCGGCCTCGCGGTCTATTCGCTCAGCCAAACCGCGATGCGGCAGGGTAATGCTCCACATGCGAGCATCTGGCGCCACCTTCTCCAGGCGATCAAAGGCAAATCCCAGCACCTGCGCCGTCGGGACCTCCACCAATGGCTTGGACAAAGGCAGCTCAGGCTGCATCCAGCGTGAAATCTCGGCATTCACATAACCAGCGGTCCCGGTCACGAATACGAAAAACAACACCCACCCAACCAACAAGCCAACCCAGGTGTGTAGCCAGGCCATGCTCTGGCGAAAACCTTCTTTCACGGCAAATCCTTGCTTAATTAATCCAAAGGCGAGCAGGGCATCATGCTCCATTCGCCAAAGAGGCAGAAAATGTGAGATTGTATATCATTCACATTTGTTTGATGACGCAAGGGCATGCTAAACAGTATGCCCTCTATTAGTCATGACACTTGAGAATGAAAAAAGGACACCCTCAACTGTAAAAATTTAGATACTTTTCGCAATTACCCGATGATAGCTTTCGATGTAAAAAGGACGATGGGCGTGTTATCGCGTCATCGTCCTTTATGTTTGCCTGACACTAAGGCATGCCAGGTCAGAACTGGTATTTCAGGTTGGCCATGATCCTGCGCGGCTCTGCAAAGGTAGTGTAGTTCAGGCTATCCACGGTGGCATAGTAACGACGATCAAACAGATTATTCACAATCAGATTAAGCTCTGTCTTTTTGTTGACCTGATACTTTGCCGTCAAACCGACAATCGCTAATCCGCCACGTTTAATGTCATAGTTGGTTGCATCCTGGTTGTAAATGCGACCATAGGCACGAACATTCCCTCCAATGCTCCACTCAGTGCTAGGAATACGATAGTAGCTTGCCAAGCTCAAGCTATGCATAGGCAAGGTCGTCATGTAACGGTCACCTTTTTTCTCGCCTGCAGTGTATTCGCTATGCATATAGGTATAACCAGCTGCCACATTCCAGCCCACACTGACTTCGCCGTTAAGGTTAAGCTCCAGCCCTTGGCTCACTATCTTGTCTGACGCTGTATAACATTGACCTTGGCAAATATTGCCCAAATTAAAAGGCACTGAAGTATCTGGCCTACCGACATTCGTTTGCTCAAGCCGGAAAAATGCTGCCGCTACATTCAATTGCTTGTTCAGCAACTCACCCTTGATACCCACTTCGTAATTGGTCCCAATCACTGGCTCCAATCGGCTGCCATTGGCATTGCGAAACTCCTGCGGCTTGAAAATATCGGCATAGCTGGCATACACCGAATATTCACTATCAAGATCATAGACCAAGCCAGCATATGGTGTGACTACACCAGTTTCGGTTTGACTACTTGTTCCCAAGCGATCGGTCAGGCGATACCAACTAACTCGTGACCCTAAAATCATCTTTAGTGAATCACTCAGATTGAAGCGGCCCACTGCAAACATCCCGTGCTGTCGAATCACATCATCACTGCCATAAGTACCACCCGGCACTGGTGTCACAATAGAGTTAGGATCAAAATCATAGCCGTTGGGAATAGTAGCTGCCAATCTGTAGTCTGTCCCCTTGGTTTCGGAACTTAACTTAGAGCCGTTGATGCCCAATGTCAGTTCGTGGGTTCTCCCGAATAAGGTTACTGGCCCAGAAGCATGCACATCCAGCGCATCTGACTTCAGATCCCTTGTCAGCTTGACGTTCTGAAAAAGCCTTAGTCCAGCGCCAGTGACTGGATTGAGGCTACCAGCCAACCAGCTGTCCTTGGACTGATAGACATCAGTCAACCCACGCATATAAGTAGCTTTCAGCAACCAATCATCAAACAGCTTTTGCTCAATACCCATCGTGTACAGCCTGTAATCCTTATTGTTATGGCTATCAGGATTACCGAAGAAAGAAGAACGCTTCAGTCCAGAATCACTGCCATCTGCAGCATATGGCACACCCAAATGATTACGCCCCAGGTCTTTTTGGTATTGCACACTGGCACTGACCAAAGTAGTAGGCGTCACCTCTGCCTCAAGAATGCCGTATATACCCTGCTTGTTGTTAAAGGCATAATCAATGAAAGAATTAGCATCATCCACCAATGCTACAAAGCGCCCCCGCACCTTGCCTGACTCCGTGAGGGGCCCTGATACGTCACCCACAAAACGACGTTGATCCCATGAACCAAGTGTACTTCCGCCCTCGCTTGAAACTCTTGCGTAGGACGCTTACGCACCAAGTTAATCGTACCGCCAGGAGAGCCCGCACCATTGAGCAAACCCGACGCACCTTGCAATACTTCTACACGATCAAGAAAAGCATTATCGACTAGTGGATTTCGATTGGAATCGCTAATACCTGTTGGATTGAGCATTCCATCGTACTGTGATTGCATGCTGAATCCACGGCTATAATAGTCGTTACCATTCGCTCCTCGCTCATACACAAACACCCCGCTGGCTGTCTTCAATGCATCATCCACGGACATCATGCCGAAATCATCCATCTGCTTGCGGCCAATAACCGTCACGGTCTGCGGTGTTTCGCGCGGAGAAAGAGCCAGCTTGGTGGCAGTACTTGTATATTTCGCACGATAAGATGCAGTACCTTCAGTCGTACCATCACGATCTGCCTGCACAGCCACTTTTATCTCTGGCAGGGTATCAGCGCTCGACTTCTGCAATTGGCTGCTAATAATAGGTTTCAAGGTAAATCGCCCTGGCTGCACTTCCAAGGCCTGCAGGCCACTACCTTGCAGTAACGCGTCAAAGCCTTGTTTAACGCTGTAATTACCTTTCAAGCCATGAGTGGCAAGATGCTTAGCTTGCTCTGCCTCGAACGAAAGTACCACGCCTGCCTCCCCAGCAAAGCGGCTCAATGCGCCATCCAAGGCACCCGGAGGAATATCATAGGTACGGATAGACTCGCTTTCCGCTGCAATGGCAGGTGACATACCGAGGTAAAAAGGTAATGAAGTGATGCTGAATGCTGTTGCCAACATGGTGCTCAACACCTTGTGTTGCCAGTGCTTGTTACTCCTGGCTTTGGTTTGTCTGTTCATACTGTCTCCCAATAACAAATTGAATGTTGTCATGGGATGGGTCGAACGAAATCAGCAAAGGGACAATGCAAATGGAAACTTTTACGTTTTACCTGGCATAGATTTATGTAACGGAACCTAACGTCACCCAGTACCGTGTTAAATAATTGATCCGCACTTGCGGCAGGGCTGTCTGAATCGCCTCCAGAGCAATATTGGTATCATCCACCGGGAAAGCGCCTGAAATCCTTTGCTCGGCGAGCTGCGGGTCACAGCGCAAGACGCCACGGTGATAACGGCCCAGTTCGGCCACGAGGTCTGCCAGGCGCCAATCAGTGACCACAAGCATCCCGCGTCGCCAGCTTGCCTCATCGCCAGCCAGCGCACGCACTGGCTCAGAGACATCCTCTCCAATCATGACCTGTTGCCCAGCAGGCACGATGTAGGCTGGACCAGCATGCACAGCATGCACCTCAACGGCATGCTGCATCACGCCCAGCCAGGTCGCATGTGCATGCTGCCTGACGGCAAATTGTGTTCCCAGCGCCCGTAACCTGGCCTGTGCGGTTTTGACGATAAATGGTTGTTGCAGCGTTGCGGATGCATGTCCAGTTTCAATGTAAATCTCGCCCTTGATGAGCTGCACCATGCGCACATGCTGATCAAAAACCATATTCACGGCACTACCGGTATTGAGGGTAAGGCGAGTGCCATCCGCCAGCAGCCACTCACGACGCTCACCGGTCGCCGTACTGTAATCAGCCAACATGGCCTGCCATGGCTGTGCGCGCCAGCCCTGCCAAACCAATGGCGTAGTGAAAGCCACAACGCCAAGGCCCTTGAGCAGTGCTCGACGGCTAGCCCGCATTTCTTCAGCGCCGGAATCCAACACATTGCGTGTCAGGCGACCAGGGGCCACTGACATTTGCTGCTGCAGATGCTCCACACGCGACCAGGCCCACTGATGTTCCCAGCCTTGTTCCAGCCAGCGCTGCCAGGCCTGTTTTTCTTCCGCGCCAGCCTCGCCGGAACATAACTGGCTATACCAAGCCGCCGCCTCGCGGATAACGCGCCGCGCGGTCTGCGGATCGGGGACCGTGGTATTGCTCATGACAGGGAAAACAACAGGCAGTGCTCGATCGCACGCGCCATGTATTTCTTGATCGAACTGACAGAGAGGTTCATGCGCTCGGCAATTTCCTGGTAGGTGAGGCCGTCCAGCTGCGACATGAGGAAAGCCTGCCTCGGCTTTTCGCCCAGCGCATCAAGCATGGCATCGATCTCGCACAGGGTCTCGATGACGATGGTGCGCTCCTCCACGGAAATCTGCACCGGCTCGGGCATGCCTGCAATCGCTTCCAGGTAGGCCCGCTCCAGCGCGCTGCGGCGGAAGTAGTCCACCATGACCCGCCGCGCCACCGTGGCAAGATAGACGCGCGGCTCCAGTATCTGGCTCGCATTACGCGCGGCAATCACCCGCATGAATGTGTCCTGCGCCAAGTCCGCCGCGCTATCGCTGCAATGCAGCTGCCGCCTCAGCCATGACCGCAGCCAGCGATGGTGGCCGGTATAAAGCGACTCCACGTCTTGCTGTAACACAGCGTCATGGATATTCGGGTGTAGAGTGGGAGTGGACATGCGCTGGACCGGCACGAAATTCGCAAATAAGAACTATTATATTCTGCGTTACGGCAATCTCGAGAATAATTTTATTGGTACGCACATGAACCGCTTACCATATTGCCGTATCAATAAAAAAGCCCCTTCCGAGAGGGGCCTCTTCAATATGCGACAGGATTAAAAACTGCCGCGCAAGGTCAGCATCACGCTACGTGGCTCGCCGAAGTAGTTTTGACGGCCTCCGCCACTGACTCGCGAATAATACTTCTTGTCGAACAAGTTATTGCCGTTCAACGCGATATCCCACTTGTCATTAATCTTGTAGGCTACCTGTGCCGATACCAGGCTGTAGCCGCCCTGCCTCCAGTCACCGGTTGCCGCAGGAGCATAGATGCCGCTGTTCAACGTAATACCACCGCCCACTGTCCATTTTTCCAATCCAAATCCTGCCAGGTTGTAGCGATTCCAGAATTTCAGCAACTGCCTGGGCGTATCTGGCGAAAACACCTCTCCCTTGTTGCCTGGCGCCGCCTTGATGTACTCCGTATCAGTAAACGCATAACCCGCGATCAGGTTCCAACGGCTGGTCAACTGTCCGCTGATTTCAGCTTCAAGGCCCTGACTGCGAATTTTGCCGGCGGCAATGTTGAACAATGGGTTCAACGGATCCGTCATCGCGCGATTCTCATCATCGATACGGAAGATGGCGGCATGCAGGTTGACCCTGCCATCGAACAACTCGCCCTTGATACCGGCTTCGTATTGCTTGCCGACACGTGGTTTTAGCACTTCACCGGAGACATCAATTGCAGTTTGCGCCTGGAAAATATCCGTATAGCTCGCATAGGCCGAATATTGCGCATTGAGGTCATAAATCAGCGCAGCATAGGGTGTTACCTTGTGATCAATCTTATTTTCCTGGTCGCTGCTCTTGCTATAGGTTTTCCAGTTGCTCACGCGCGCGCCGACAATCAACTTGGCATTGTCGGTCAATTGGGCGCGGCCTTGCGCGTAGATACCGGCTTGCTCTAGCTTGGAACCAGAATCGCTGCCATAGGCCCAATCAGGCTCTGGGGAATCGTAAACCGGGTTGAAGATGTTTTGGGCCATCGCACCTGCCGATGCGTAAAATGCACTTTGCCTGTAATAACGATAATTTGCACCGACCAGCACATGATGCTCGCGTCCCAATGCCTCGAATGGCTTGGCAATATACGCATCCAGCCCATAATCCTTGTCCTTGGTCTTGAAACCCCACATACGGTTGGTCAGCGCTCCTGTCGCTGGATTAATCAGGCTGTTGCCAAAAGCGCTGATCTTGAGGTTGGTTTCACGGTGCATCGCGCTCAATCTGAGCTTGGCCTCGCCCCCGTTTTCAAGTTTGTGCTCCAGTTCGGCAAAATAGTTTTTGCTCGCATCTTCCTTGTGGTCCCAGCGTGATCCGATATAGGTCGAACGGCTCACGTTGGATGCCAACTGACCATTGGCATATAGCGAGAGACCTGCATCTGGCCGCGCCTGGCTCTCTTGCAGGGTAGCACCCAAAGACAGCGTGGTGCTAGGTGCAAGATCGAACTCCAAGGTTCCGTAGAGTATAGGCTTACGGAAAAACACATGGTCGATGAAAGATTTCTTGTCCTGATACGCCGCTACCAGACGACCACGTACGCTGCCATCCTCATTCAGTGCCCCCGTGACATCTACCTCTGCCCGGTAGTTGTCCCATGAACCAGCGAACAAATTGGTTTTGACGACCGTGTCGCGTTGCGCCCGTTTACGCACGAGATTGATCGTCATGCCCGGCTCGCCGGAACCCTGCAATAAGCCAGCGGGCCCTCGCAGCACTTCGATACGGTCATAAGTCGCCATGTCAAATGCGCTCGAAGTCCACATGCCCATGCCCGCCCTGGTCGGCACGCCATCAATCTGGATGGAGTCCACGGCAAAACCGCGCGCGGAGAAGCCGGAAGTATCGCTGCCGTAATTGATGACGGTCACGCCGGTCACTTGTTGCATGGCATCCGTCAGGTTGATCAGGTTCTGATCGTCCATCTGCTGACGCGTGACGATAGAGATGGATTGAGGCAGATCCTTCAACCGCTGTGCGCCTTTGCCAATGGTCACAATATTAGAGGTATAAGAACCGCTGTTTTCCGTCACCGCAGACTTTTCCGCACTTGCCCTGACCGCCACCTCGGGCAGCACATCCGCTTTCTCCGAGACATTGGCGACCGGCACGGCTTTCAGCGTAAATCCGCCATCGGCTGCAGGGAACACCTGCAATCCGGTACCGCGCAGTAAAGCGTCAAATCCTTGCTTGGCGGTATAGCTACCTTGGAGGCCGCTGCTGGTCTTGCCGGCGGTCAGCGCAGGGTCGAACGAAAGCACGACGCCGGCAGCCTGGGCGAAATTGTTCAGTACGCTGGTCAGTGAACCAGCTGGAATATCGTAGGTATGGCGGGTTTCCGCCTGGCTGCCGGTATCGGCCTGCACCGATTGCGGCAGGTAAACAAGCGTAGCGGATGAAAATGCCAGCAGCACGCGCACGGCAACGGCCAGCGGCTTCTGCTTGAGATGGAATGACTGCATGAAAATAAGACTCCCTGAATGTTGTATTCACTATCGATGACGCACCAGACAGGGAGAGGGACAGTGAACCGCGGATATTTTTACTTGGCGGGCTTAATGACGGTCAGCCAGGGCGTGTATTGCGTCATGACAACGGGGGTCGTATCCGCGAGCACCTTGAGGGTATGGGTTGTGTCGTCGAGCGCGAATACGCCGGACACATGGACGTTGCCAACCGCTTCGTCGTTGAAGTAGAGATGCCCGCGATGGTAGCGCTGCAATTCCTTCAGCAACAGCGGCAGCGGCATGTCGTCCGCCACCAGCTTGAAGCGCGTCCAGGCAGTTTCTGCCTGGACGTCGGCCTGGGCCTTGGTGAGCTCCAGGCCGCGTTGCAGGCGTGCCGACTCGCCAGGCTGCAGGGTCACGCACTCTGACTGCAGGCCGCAGGCCTCGACGCTGGACTCAATCACCGTGACCTGCGTCACTTTCTTCTGCCGCCTGACAGCATATTGCGTACCCAGCGCCCGCGCAGTGCCTTCGGCGGTTTCGACGATGAACGGCCGCTGCTTATCCTTGGCTACTTCCACGAGGATCTTGCCTTGCAGCAGTTCTATCCGGCGCTGCCCTTGACTGAAATCCACGTTCACCGCGCTGTGGGTATCGAGCGTCACCCGGCTGCTGTCCGCCAATTGAATCACGCGCTGCTCGCCAATGCCGGTATGGTAATCCGCCCGCATGACCCTGGCGGGCTGCGTCTGCGATGCCAACCCGGCCGCCCCGGTGACCACCAGCAGCGACAGTATTCTGGTAGCCGTTTTCATGCGCTTGCCACGACGCGGCTTGAGCACGGCATTCAACGCTGCCTTGCCTGGCGCATCCCGCGCCTCGTCGAAGCTGGACCATAGCTTTTCCATGCGCGCATACGCCTCCGCATGTGTCGCATCCACCTGGCGCCATTGCTCGAATGCCGCGCGCTCAGCCTCGGTGGCTTCGCCGGAATGCACCTGTGCATGCCACTTGGCGGCTTGCTCAATGATGCCGGGAGCAATATGGGAGGCAGGGCTTTGCATGCGGTCACGCATCCGCGCCATAGGCGATATTGTGGCAATGCACCATGGCGAGGGCGATGTATTGCTTGACCATGCTGCTGGACACCCCGAGCACGATGCCGATTTCAGGGTAGGTAAGATTCTCGAGGCGGCTCAGCATGAAAGCCTGGCGCGGCTTTTCAGGCATGCTTTCCAGCATGCCGGCAATCAGGGTCAGGGTCTCTATGACTTCGAGATGCTGCTCAGGCGCAACGGAATGGGTTCCCTCGCATGCCAGCGACCATGCCTCGATGTAGGCTTGCTCCACTTTCTGCCGCCTGGCCTGGTCTATCAGCAGGCGCGTAGCAGTGGTGGTGAGGTAGGCGCGAGGCGTTTTCAGGTCCGCGAGATCGACGCGGGACACCGACAATAGGCGGCAGAACGTCTCCTGCGCCAAGTCTGCCGCCTGGTGATGGCACCCCAGCTTGTGCCGCAACCAATTTTGCAGCCAGCCTTGGTGATCGAGGTACAAAGTACGCAGAATCTCGGTGTGGGAAGGGGTGTTTGCCGAAGACATGGCAGCAGGGAACCACAGTCAATGAATAGAAATGGTTCTCATTTTATTATTTTATGCCTGAGTTAAGCAATAAAAACCGCTTCCCGGCTGCGGCCTGGAAAGCGGTCGATACGATGAAGAACGGTTAGAAAGTATATCTGGCGGTCACCCTGGCGCTCCTGGGCTCGCCATAGCTTTCCCAGCCCCAGTTGGCACTGTTGGATATGCCACGGTAATAGGTCTTGTCCAGCAGGTTGTTGATATTGAGCTGGAAATCAAGGTTCTTGGTTGCCTTGTAGCCCACGATCACATCCACCAGGGTATAGGCTTTCTGCTCGACATCCTGCGTAGTGCCGGATTGTTCAGCCGTCGCATACATACGGCTTTGACGATAAAAGTTGGCACCCACTCTCCAGTTTTCCCAATCGCCGAGGAAACGATAGATCGTTGTCAGCTTGAACATGTGTTCAGGTAACAGTGTATTGAAGCGATCACCTTTTTCATAAGTGTTGTCCTTGATGTATTCGGTATTGGTATAAGTGTAGCCGGCCCCGACTTGCCAATTGGGCCGCAATGCGCCTTGCAGCTCCATATCTACGCCCCGGCTGCGCACTTCGCCCGATGCTTCCGAACAGCTCGTGCCCACTTGGCACTCGCTGACATCCCTGACAGCGCGAGAGCGATTCTTCTGGTTCACCTGGAACAAGGCAATGCTGGCATTCAACGCGCCATCTAGGTATTCGCCCTTGAGCCCCAGTTCATAATTCTCGCCATCAATTGGGCGGATCACGTTGCCATCCCGCCCAATGCTGCTCTGCGGACTGAAAATATCCGTGAAGCTGGCATACAGCGAGTGCTGGTCGTTGATATCGTATATCAGCCCCGCATACCGCGTGACGTTGCGCACCACCTTGTAATCCGAGGTATTACGGTAGTTGTCGTAGTCGTACCAATCCAACCGGCCGCCCAGTATCAGCTTCCACTGCTCGGCCAGATTGAGGCGCGTCGTCACGTAGGCCGCATCCTGTTGCGTGCGCGTATGACCAGTGCTGGTATAAGGCAGGTTGGGCTGGAGCAGTGCGCTCCTGCTCCAATTGTAGATATCCGTATTACTGCCGATATACGTCGTTCCGTAATTTTTCGGGCTGGAATCGAACTGGTTGCGATTGGCGCCGAACACCAGCTCGTGTTGCCGCCCGAGCAATTCATACTTGCCGTTCACGACCACGTCATAGCTGGATGCCTTGTTTTCCTGCTCCCCGCGCCATGTCATGAGATCGCGATTGATATTGCCGCCAATCACTCTACTCCGCATAAAGGTACCGAGACCGTCAATATGGCTCCACATATATGTGGTATTGAACTTCAGCTTCCAGTCTTCATTGAAGCGGTGCTCGACAATGGCAAAAATACTCTTGGTTTCCTGGTCCAGGTATTCCCAGCTATTCGTCAGTGTTGCAGAGCGCTTGAGATTGACGTGGCTGCCATCCGGGTTGATGGGGAGCCCGCCCCACCAAGCCCCGTTTGTTCCATCTTTCTGTGTATAAGCGCCCACAGTTAGCGTGGTCTTTTCGGAGAGGTCGGCCTCCCCGATTGCGTAGAACAGATGATTGTCATAACTCTGCCCGTCACGGAAACTTCCCGCCTCCTGCACGGAAGCCACCACCCGCCCACGCAACGAAGCCGCCTCGTTCAAAGCACCGCCCAGATCAAGAATGCTGCCGTAGCTATCCCAGCTTCCTGCATATGCAGTCAAGGAGCCCTTAAATTCGCTAGTCGGCCTTTTACGCACCAGGTTAATCGCGGCCGAAGGATTGCCAGCCCCCTGCATGAGCCCGGTCGCGCCGCGCACCACTTCTACCCGGTCGAACATCGCCAGGTTGGCCTGAGCGCTTGGAATGTAGGACGACCATGGCACCAGCGCTCCGTCGTACATGATATTGCTGATCCCGAACCCCCGCGCTTCGAAATTGGGTCGCCCGGGGCCATCCGCGTTACTGAGGAAAATGCCTGGCGTGCTTTTGACCACGTCGTTGATATTCAGCATACCCTGGTCATCCATGCGCTGGCGTGTGACCACCGTGACAGCCTGCGGCGTCTCCCTCATGGACAAAGGTAGGCGAGTGGCTGTGCTCATGGACTGCGTGGTGTAAGAACTGCTGCCTTCCGTTACTGCCTCGAAGGCCGTCGCCTTTACAGCCACTTCAGGCAAGGCATTTTCCTGCATCGCACTATTAAACTGTGCGCTGGCACGAATTACAAAGCCACCAGCCTCATTAGCAACCACTTGCAACCCAGTGCCCACCAGTGCCTGTTCTATCGCCTGGCGCGGCGTGTAATGTCCTCGCACCACATTACCGCGCTTGCCTTCAATCAGCTTGGGCTCCGCAACAATATTCTGGCCACTGGCAACCGCAATTTGGCTCAGTACATCTGCTAACCCAGCGGCAGTGATGTTGTATTGCACAGCCGCAGCTTGTGAGGCTGGCCCTGCCGCAAATGCAGGCGTCAGTGGAGATATTGAGGAAATAGCCAATGCCAGGAGGCATGGCCGCAAAATGGTGGACTGCATGAGTTACTCCCTGAGTGTTATCGAAGGTTTATATTTCCTTGTCCAACACCTTGAGGAAAACCCCTCACTTTTCTGGAAACTTTGCTACACCAAATCAATCATGGTCACCAAACTGCCGTAACGCCGAATGCTGATTGGCAGAATGGACTGCAATGCATGCATGACCTGCCCAATATCATCCAGCTGGAACATGCCAAACACCCGTAGGCCTGCCGCACGAGGCGCAAGCCTGATCCAGCCAGCATGATAGGCCCGCAGACTCTCCACCACTTCCTCCAGGCGCTGGTCACGTACATCCAGCATGCCGTGTTCCCATGCCATGCTGGCATTCACGTTAGCAGGCTTCAGCATCAAGGCATGTTGATCAAACCAGGCTGCGACGGCTTCACTGGAACTGAGTACTGCTTCTGGCTGATGGAGCGGAGCAACTGCTAATGATTGCTGCTGCACCATGGCATAAGTTTGTCCCCCGGAGATTCCCGCCAGCATGCGGCACCCGCCACCAGCCCTCACGAGACCATGCACAGTGCGCAGCAGTAAAGGCCGCAATGCGTCAGGTGCCACATCGACAATACAGGCTCCCTGATGCAACGTGAGCACACGTTGCTTCTCGGAAAAATCAACGTCGAGCGCAGAGCGCGCATTGAGCTTCACCCGCGTACCATCAGCCAGGGCAATCTCCTGACGCTCACCGGTAGAGGTGACATGGTCTGACATGATGTAGGAGAGGGGAGTAACCCGGTTTGCCAGATAAGCAGTGCCCAAGCCCAGCGCCACCACAGCAGCGCCGCTTTTCAGGAAGTGACGACGATCAGCAAGGGGCTTACCTGACAAGACCTGACGCACGGCATGCACATGCTCTTCTTGCCGGCCCGCCAGGTGTTGAACTTGCTCGAAGCCCGACATGCTTTGGGTAAGCTGCTGCCATGCCATCGCGTGATGAATGTCAGCATCCAGCCATAACTGGAATTGTGCGTTCAACTCATCACTGACCGCTCCAGAACTCAGCTTGACCAGCCAGTCGACGGCAGCGTCCAGCGTTTCATGTGAGAAGGCTGGCTGGCTCATAGCCTGCCCTCAATCCGCGCAAGATGACAATGCAGGATGGCCTGCTTCATGTATCGCTCAATTGTCGCGACAGACATATTCATTTCTTGCGCAATCGCCACATAGGTTAGGCCTTCCAGACGGTTTAGCAGGAATGCTTGCTTTACTTTTGCTGGTAAGCCATCAAGTTGATGATCAATGATGAGGATAGCCTCCTTCAGCAAGGCATACTCTTCCTGGGAAAGGCCAAGATCTTCCGGCAGCTGGGCCAAGGCATCAAGATAAGCCTGCTCCAGTTCGCGCCGCCGCCAGAAATTATACAATTCGCGCTTGGCCACCACCGTCAGGAAGGCACGCGGTTCACGTACATCCTCCAACTGCGGCGCCTTGAACAGGCGCACAAACGCCTCTTGCGCTAAATCATCGGCATGCGCCGCGCCCTCAAGCTTGCGCTTTAGCCAGCCGACCAGCCAACCATGATGATTACGATACCATTCGGCCAACAAGTGGTGCCGAGATGCTGAATTGTTAGCCATAACTACCGTCGCGCCGACCCAATAACATAAAAAGAAGGCCAGCAATCAATGCTGGCCTTTTGAATGACATTATTGGCGGAGAAAGTTAGAGTGCCAAGAATGTATGGTGCTCATCTTGTTATAAATAAGAATCATTGTCAACATTATTTGCAGCTAGGATTTAGCTTCTTCCTTTTACTGTCATCAAACCATCATCTTTTACCAACAAGAATGTCACACTAAAGCATCACAATCTGCCTCAGTAGCTTGGGGCGCATCAACGTTCCCCCCGAAGACTGAAGATCATGCCCCGCTGCGAGGCCCTGTTTATACAGGGCCTTTTACTTTGCAGCGTTTAGAAATTGCCGCGCAATGTCAGCATGACATTTTGCGGATCGCCATACAAAGTCTGCAATGCATCCAGGTAGTAGCGCTTGTCGAACAGGTTGTTAATGTTCAATGCTGCCGTCCAGTGATCATCAATCTTGTAACTGGCTTGAGCACTCCACACAGCATAGCCACTCTGCTTGCGTTTGACATTATCAACCACTGTTGTAAATGAAGTCTGACTCTGCAACACCACACCGCCACCCACTGCGATACGCTCAAGTTCACCAGGCAACCTGTACGTATTCCACGCACGGAACAGGTGGCGCGGGTTGTGGTCTCCATTCAAGCGACCACCGTTCAAGCTACTATCATTGGCTGTCACATATTTGGCTGAGTTAAAGGTATAGCCTGCAGCAACCTGCCAGCCAGGCAACACTTCGCCATTGATTTCAGCGTCAATACCCGAACTTTTCTGTTTACCACTGTTGAGGTAACAAGCACCGCCAGTGGGCGAAGCTGCACAACCAGTGCGATTTGATGGGTCTTCAATCGCACCATTGCTCTGGTTGACGCGGAACACCGTTAACGATGTATTCAGCTTGCCACCGTAAAACTCACCTTTGATACCAGCTTCATAATTACGCCCGGTTGCAGGATCCAGCGAGCTGCCATTGGCGGAAATGTTATTACTCTGTGGCTTGAAAATATCGGTATAACTGCCATACAGCGACCAATTGTCATTCAAGCGATAAATCAAGGCAGCATATGGCGTGACTTCATGTGCTTGCTTATAAGCGCCATTGAAAGAGCTTTCATAGTCGTACCAACTCACTCGGCCACCAAGAATCAACTTGAGCGAGTCCACCAGTTGCAACCTGACATTACCGTAAACACCCTGCCTGGTTTCCGTGGAGGAGAGCGGTGCAGCATATGGCCCACGATACAATCGTGGCACTTGAGATAAATCCAGGTTGCCAAGGTTAATCGCATAACGCGGAGAGTAATTGATACGTGAAGTTCTGGAGGTTGGCATTTCATTGCGCTGCCAGTTGGCCCCCGCGAATACTTCATGCTCTTGACCCCAGGCATTGAATTTCCCATTCACTTGCGCATCCAGTGCTGTCGTTTCATAACGCACTTTGGAAAACTCCACCCGCATATATTCTGAGCCAGTCAAAGTTTGAGGATCAACTCGGGCATCAGTAGGCCGGATGATCGTGTCGTCCCGGTCATTGCGCTGATGCATGGCGCTGAACTTGATCTTCCAGTCATCATTGAAATGATGGGTAATATCTCCAAATATTTCCTGCGTCTTGCTTTCATAACCCGTCCAGTTTGGCCCTAACCCTGAGGAACGCGATAGATTCAAATTACTGCCATCTGTGGACATCGGCAAACCACCTCTCCACCGTCCACCATCCTGTTGATAATCTTGAAACCGCAAACCGATAGCCGCAACGGTATTTGGCCCCAAATCAGCCTCCAGCATGCCGTAAACCAAAGGCAGCTTAGTCTGGGTATCTTCATAGAAATAACGCCTGTCCTCATACCCTGCAATCAGGCGACCCCGCAACGTACCCGCCTCATTCAGCGGTCCCGTCACATCTCCATCCATACGGTAATAATCCCAGCTACCAGCACGGGCGGTGATTTGGATCTGCTTGTCAGCCAAGGGGCGCTTGCGCACCATATTCACCGTACCGCCAGGATCCCCGTTACCCACAATCAGCCCAGGCGCGCCCCGCATTACCTCTACGCGATCCAGCATGATGGTGTCTGGTGGGGTACCAATGCCACCAGAATCTCCCATCGGCACGCCATCTACCATGTAGTTGGAAATTTCAAAGCCGCGAGAGTAGTAAGTTGAGTGGCCATATCCGCGCAATTGCTTAGTCACGCCAGCCGTTTGCATCAGCACACTATCCAGCGTTGTCAGGTTCTGATCATCCATGCGCTGGCGTGTAACAACGCTAACGGATTGCGGAGTTTCACGCAGGGATTGTTCACCCTTGCCAATCGTCACAGCACGCGCGGCATAAGAGCGTGTACCTTCGCTAATGGCTTTGGAGTCGCGATCATGTGCCGCGACCACGCTCACTTCGGGTAGGGTAGTGTTGGATTTCTCAGCCGAGCCTTGCAGCGCAGTGGCCTTGCGTAGCTTCCAGTTGCCACTGTCATCCACGACAGCTTCCAACCCGCTACCAGTCAACAAGCGGTTAAAGCCTTCTTTCACGGCGTAACTGCCTTGCAAGCCCGCGCTTTGCAGGCCCGTGGTCAATGCGGGATTAAGGGAAAGATTAATACCGCTGGCACCGGCAAAAGCCGCCAGCGCCTTATCAAGTGGTCCCGCCGAAATGTTGTAAGTTTGCTTGCTATTGATAGAAGCTGGTTCAGCCGCATAGGTGCTCGTGGGGCTAGCCACACCCGCCATGACCATCAATGCCAATTGCAACGCCACGACACTCCCTTTACGGCGCAGCATATGCTTGTGATTACCCTGTTGCATAAAGAATGATTCCTGTTCATTGGTTTTTAATCGTTACATTCCCAATGTCAGGCGAGATCAGAAAAGGTGACATGCCGCATGCAATCGGCAGAAAGAAATTAAGTAGTCGGAGTTAGTGCTATGCGCGATACGCAACCGTCACCCAATAGCGGGTGCGCCAATGTAGCTGCACGGGCAGGGTATTTTGCAGGGCTGCAAGAATACGATCCGTGTCATTAAGCTGGAAAACACCAGACACCTCCAAGTGCGCAACATCAGCTTCACAACGCAATACACCAGTGCGATAGCGCCCCAGCTCGGCAACAAATTCATCCAGCCGCATTTTGTCGACATAGAGTATGCCATCTGCCCAAGCTGTGCGCTTTTCATCCAAGTTGGTAGCAGCATGAACTTCATTTGCCGTCAGGCTTGATTGCCTGCCTGCTGTAATCACGCTGGCATGTTGTTTTGCGGCAGCAGGCGTTGCTTCCACTGCACCCTCGATCACTGCGAGCTGCGTCCAAGCATCTTGCTGGCGCACATTGAAGTGCGTGCCCAGCGCACGCAAGCTGCCTTCGGCGGTCTGGACAATGAAAGGCCGATGCATGGGATGCGGGTCTGGCGCAGTCTGGATCAGTATTTCTCCCGCCAGGAGCCTAATCTCGCGCCGTTGGTCGGTGAACTCCACATTAATGGCGCTGGAGGTATTGAGCATGACACGGCTACCGTCAGCCAGCACCAACTCTCGGCGCTCACCAGTCGCTGTGCGGTAATCTGCCGTCCACTCCCGCCAAGGAGCATACCGGTACGCCAACATGCCTGTTGGCATGGCCACTAGCAACAAAGCCAAAGGCTTGATGAAATCACGCCGGCTGACTGCACGATCAAGCACTGGCATACCCAATTGAGGAGGAATGTGTGTAAGTTTCTGTGCTAAAAGCTCTGCCTGGCGCCAGGCATGTTCATGCTCCGGCTTGGCAGCACGCCAATCGGCGAGCCCGAGCCTGTCAGCATCGGTCATGCGTCCCGAATGCCACAATGCCAGCCACTTGGCGGCTTGTCGGATCACAGCGTGACTAGGTGTGGATTGACTCATATTGCCTCACAGCATCGCCAACAAGCATTGCTCAAATGCCAGTGCCATATAACGCTTGACCGTACGCGTTGATACTTCCAGCCGCAGGGCAATCTCATCATAGGTCAGCCCTTCCAGTTGCGATAACAGGAAAGCACGACGAGCCTTGTCAGACAGGCCGTCAAGCATGGCATCAATCTCATGCAATGTTTGCAAAATCAGCAGGCGCTCTTCAGGCGAGATCGCTTGCGGCTCTGGCATGATCGCCAATGCTTGTAGATAAGCCTGCTCAAGCGTTTGTCGCTGATAGTGATTGGCCAGCAAACGCTTGGCCACCGTGGTGAGGAAAGCCCGTGGCTCTTTGATCTCAGCAATCTCGCTGCGCGAAGACAATATCCGGGTAAATGTGTCTTGTGCCAGATCATCCGCCTGATGGCTGCAGCTCAGCTTGCGCCTGAGTAGGTTCACCAGCCAGCCATGATGGGCTTGATATAGCTCACCAAAGGTAGCATGAGGCGCGGCATGTTGATCTGGTATGGACATTCGCTTGCTGGGAGGTCGTATGAAGAAATGCTGATTCAGTCTTCACTCAGACAATCAGCAACAAAAGAGAATGGTTAAGCAAATAAGAATTATTGTCAATAAAAACATGGCAAAAAGCCGCAGGAATACAACACTTAATGTTGCACGCCTGCGGCCTGCTGATAGAAGAACTGCCGCGAGTGACGCGTTAGAAATTACCGCGTAAGGTCAGCATGGCGCTTTGTGGCTCACCATATATAGCACCGCTAGGCGTAGTGTAATAGCGCTTATCAAACAGGTTGTTTATGTTGAGCGCAGCTGTCCAGTGCTCATCCACTTTATAACTGGCAAACACATTCCATACAGCATACCCAGATTGCTGATACTTGACGGTCCCAAACGCAGTATTGGTTTCACTTTGCAAGGTAACACCTCCCCCTAGCGTGACTTTTTCCCAGTCACCAGGCAAGCGGTAGGTTTGCCACATTCTCAGCAAATGGCGTGGATTATGGTCACCCCCCAAACGCGTACCATCAGTAGCCCCATTTGCCGTTTTCACATACTTGGATACATTGTAGGTATAACCAGCAAAAGCCTGCCAGCCTGGCAATATCTCGCCGTTAATCTCGGCTTCAAGGCCCTGGCTTTTTTGCTTGCCGGCATTGATATAGCAATCGTTACCTCCACGGCAGGCACCTCGATTAAATGGATCAACCAAGGCAACATCTTCCAGATCAATCCGGAATACTGCCAATGAGGTATTCAGCTTGCCGCCATAAAGCTCGCCCTTGATACCGGCCTCATAATTCTTCCCCATGGCCGGAGACAATGCATTATTGGTGGCCGTATAGTTGCTGCTCTGGGGCTGGAATATATCGGTATAGCTACCATACAAAGACCAACGATCATCCAGCTTGTAAATCAGGGCTGCATAAGGCGTCACTTCATGCGTTTGTTTGTAATGGGTTGCTCCCTCTTCATATTCATACCAACTCACGCGCCCACCCAGAATCAGCTTCAGG
This sequence comes from Methylobacillus methanolivorans, assembly GCF_054588515.1. Taxonomy (NCBI): domain Bacteria; kingdom Pseudomonadati; phylum Pseudomonadota; class Betaproteobacteria; order Nitrosomonadales; family Methylophilaceae; genus Methylobacillus; species Methylobacillus methanolivorans. The sequence continues at coordinate 123,682 of NZ_BAAILT010000004.1, read as the reverse complement.
TCGTCTATGATTTGTAACCGGACATTGCCATAAAAACCTTGGGTAGTCGTTATGCTTGAACCAAATGAGTTGTAATCACCCCGATAGATTCTTGGTATGGAAGATAGGCTGTACTGATTCAGGTTGATAGGAATAGGCGTCGAGTAAAGCGTCGTCAGGTACTTGTAGGCATACTTGTTGCGCTGCCAATTAGCACCGACAAACATCTCGTGTTGCTGACCCCAGGCAGAAAACTTGCCATTGAGTTGCGCATCTACCCCTGTATTGCGGTATTGCACATCTTCATAATCAATACCCCGCAATGCCAAGCCCGTCATGGTGTTCGGGTCAACAGCGGCACGATTGTGCAACATCGGCGCATCCTGACGATTGCTATTCTGGTAATTAGCGCTCAGCTTTACTTTCCAGTCATCATTCAAATGATGTGTCAGGTCAGCAAATACCTCCTTCATTTCACTGTCAAAGCTGGTCCAGCTAGGCCCCAGTGAAGTCGAGCGAGACAACTTCAAGTCACTACCATCAGTGGATCGAGGCAAGCCAGAAATCCAACGTCCACCATCTTGCCTATAGGATTGGTATCGTACGCCAAACGCAGCCACGGTATCCTTGCCCAAATCGGCCTCGATAATGCCGTATAGCAGCGGTATCTTGCTTTGCGCATCATCGACAAAATAATGCCTATCCTCATACCCTGCCACCAGCCTGCCACGCAAGGTGCCAGCATCATTTAGAGGGCCAGTGACATCTCCATCCAGACGATAATAATCCCAACTCCCAGCACGTGCAGTTAGCTGTATCTGCTTTTCTGCCAAAGGACGTTTGCGCACCATATTCACGGTGCCGCCCGGATCACCATTACCAATCAGCAACCCCGGCGCACCACGCATCACCTCCACGCGATCCAGTATCGCAGTATCCGGCATCAAGCCAATACCGCCGTAATCCCCCATTGGGACGCCATCAGTCATATAGTTACCGATGGCAAAACCACGCGAATAATAGACACTGTGCCCATAATTACGCGCTTGGCGCGTCACGCCCGTCGTTTGCATCAGCACATTATCCAGCGTGGTCAGGTTCTGCTCATCCATACGCTGGCGCGTCACCACGCTCACGGATTGGGGAATATCCCGTAGTGATTGCTCACCTTTTCCTATGGTAGCGGCGCGCGCGGCATAGGAGCCTGTGCCTTCTGTTGTGGCACGTGATTCACGGGTTTTGCTCGCGGTGACGCTTACTTCAGGCAAGGCGCCACGGCTAGTGTCTTCACGAACTGCCGATACTTTGCGCAAGGCATAGCCTGCTGATGTTTTCTCAGCGCCGTAGCCCGTGCCTGCGAGTATTTTGTTAAAGCCATCGTCAATGCTGTAGCTGCCCTTCAAGCCCGGGCTTTGCAACGGCTTGATCTCATTAGCATCAACAGAGATCGCCACTCCGGATTGTTGCGCAAAGCGCGTCAACGCCGCTGCTAATGGCCCTGCAGGAATGTCGTATTGCTGCGTGGCAGCAAGCGTCTCTGCATTGGCAAGGGTGCTGCTGGCGAACAGGATAGGCAGACAGGTCAACTGGACGGCGAGCACGAGAGGCGCCAACCGGAAGCCTGGTTGAATGGATAGTTGCATGTTGTGTTTTACTCCCTGATAAACGGTTTCAATTACCAAGACACTTGGCAACCTGAAACTGGAACCAGGAAATAGAAATTTAATGAGAATCAGTCACTGAAATATTCTGCACAGTGACAATCCATGGCGTGAAGCGTTTAACCCTGACCGGGAAGCTTTCACTCAGCAGTTGCAGCGCCTTGTCGGTATCATCCAGCGGCAATACGGCCGTGACTTGATAATGGGCGAATGCCTCAGCATTGAAATGCAGGTAACCTTTGCGATGGCGTGCCAAGACTGCCAGCACCTCGGACAAGGGTTGGTCTTGCACCACCAGTTGATGCAGTCTCCAGGCATCACTGATGCTGGCAGGGTCTATCACATGAATCTGGCCCAAGCCCTGCGAGGTGATCCTGATGGCTTCCCCTTGTGTGACTACCGCGCTTTGTTGAGCTGTTGATGGCATTGTCGCTACCTTGGTGCGGGACTCCAGCATGGCGACTGCTGTCGCCTGTCCATCTTCACTCACCACAAAGCGAGTGCCCAGCGCGGTGACACTGCCATGTGCAGTGTTGACGACAAAAGGCCGCGTCGCATCCTTGGCAACGTCAATCAGGATTTCTCCCTGGCGCAGGTGAATGGTGCGGGCCTGCGCGGTGAAATCCACATCCACAGCACTGTGCCCGCTCAGGGTAATCTGGCTATGATCCGGCAATTGCGCGGATTGCCACTCGGCAGTAGAGGTCCGCAAATCAGAAAGCCAATAGGCAAGTGGATAGTGCTGTAGCAACATCCCGAAGGGCAACGCCAGCACCAGCGCAGTAGCAATAAGATTGACGCCTCGCTTGAGCTGCTTGCGGCGATGCTGTTGCGTGATGCCTGCCTCCAGCGCCTGATGGGCAATGCCGGATTGCGGGCGCAGGCCTTCCAATTGGGCAATCAGTCCCTGCATGTGCTTCACAGCTAGCGCATGGGCAGGGTCTTGCGCTTGCCAGCGCTGAAACTGCTCTAATAGCGCAGCATCACTAGGCTCTTCTTCAAGGCGCAGTAACCATTCCGCCGCCTCTTCTGCCACGGATGCCATCAATCTGCCTCCATCGACGCACCCACGGCCGCATGACAATGTACCAAGGCATTGATCAGGTATTTTTGTACCATTTTGGTCGACACACCAAGATGCTGAGCAATCTCCGCATGCAACATGCCATCGAGATAACGCATGAGGAAGGCTTCTCGCGGCTTCTGCGCCAACCCCAGTAATGCCTGGCTGATCTGCTCCAGCGCCTCAATGGCTGCCATCACTTGCTCGGCAGAAGGCGCATGATCCTCGCCCAATGCTAACACCTCAGCCAGGTAAGCCTCCTCGACAGCACGACGTCGGGCCTGATTGAGCAGCAGATGCTTGGCGGTGGTTGTGAGATAGGCGCGGGGTTCCTGCATATTGAACAATGCGTCACGCGATGCCAGGATGCGAATAAAGGTGTCCTGCGCTAAATCCGCCGCCTCATGCGGACAACCCAGCTTCTTGCGTAGCCAGGCAAACAGCCAGCCATGATGATGAACATAGAGCTCACTCAGGCGCTGTGTGGTTGATAGCGGGGACGTAGGCATGACGCGACAGGATAAAAGCAGAAATTATTAATAAAAACAATTCTCATTTTATTCTGTGCCATGTCGTTTGCACAAGCCATGCGAGCAAATACTACTTGTTGCCCGGCTTGGACCAATAATGCCCAATCACCCCAATAGGCACTGACAATGCTACCCAGGATAGCCAATGCCAGAGGCCAATTCCCAGCAAGGCCGCCAACAAGCCGAATGTGGTTAGCAATGCCAAGATGATAGGCCAACCCCATATCTGCATGAATCGCTTGGTCATGGCTTGCCTCCTGCCATGGCAGCATGCTTTTGCTCCAACTCACTGATGCGTTTTTCAGTCTGCTTGCGGCGTTGCAGCCAGAGATAAAGGCCGCTGCCCAACACCACGATGGTGATCAAGTCCAGCAAGGTCCAGATAATCTTCAATGGCAGGCCGCCGTAATCGCCAAAATGCAGGGGTTGCGATAGCAACAGGGTCTTGACGTACCAAGGCATCTCACGCGCATCGGTCAGCTTCGTCGTTTGCGCATCCACCAGCGCGGGCTTGAGCAAGCGCGAGGTCACCGGGGTATTGCCCTTCATGAACACGGTGTAATGGTGCGGGCTGGAAAACATGCTGCCGGGGAAGGCAACAAAACTCGTGTGCATATCGGGAATGGCCTGTTGGGCCGTCTCCATCGAGGCTTGCAGCGATCCCAGTGTTTTAGGTGCCGGCAAGCCTTTGTAAGGCGCCGTCATCTGCGCCATCTGGTCGCTTTGCCAGATGAAGATCACGATCTGGCTCAGGGTATTGATGGTGCCGGTCAGGCCTACCACCAGTGCCCAGACCAGGGTGGCAACGCCCAGCAGGTTGTGCACATCCAGCCACTTCAGGCGCGCTTGCTTCTCGCGCCGGATAGTGCCGAAATCCAGCCGCCGCATGAAAGGGTGATACAGCACGATGCCGGAGATGATCGCCACTGCGAACAGCAGGCCCATGAAACCGAGGAACAGCATGCCGGGCAAGCCGGCAAACATGTCCACGTGCAGCTTGAGCATCACGTACATAAAGCCGCGATCAGGCGGCGGCTCATCCAGCACCTTGGCCGTGCGGCTATCGATCAGCACGATCTTGCCTTCATCCGGAGGCGCATCCATGGAGGCTGCCATCGATACCAGCGTCACATGGGGATGCTCGTCCTGCTCCCAGAACATAAAGCGGATGACATCGCCCGGGCGTTGCTTGCGCGCCGCATCCGCCACCTGGTCCAGGCTGGCGTATGGCGTATCCTCAGGCATGGGCGGTGCTTCCACCACGCCGGAAAGATGCTCGATCTCTTCGTGAAAGATCAAGGGCAGGCCGGTAATGCACAACATCAACAAAAATGCCGTGCAAACCAGGCTGGTCCACTTATGTACGAGATACCACTTTCTGATGCTCATGCTGCTCCTTTAAGGCAACCCATGCTGCTAGAAATCAACGGTGGCGGACAGTAGCAGGGTACGTGGCGTGCCAATATACAGATAGCCGTCATTGGAGGCATTCCAATAATCCCGGTCGAACAGATTCTCAATATTAGCGCGCAATACCAATGGGGTGTCGTTAAGCACGGTCTTATAGCGGGCACCTATATCGAACCTGGTGATACTGGGAATAGAGAGCGTATTGGCCTGATTTACGTACTGTTTGCTGCTGTAGATCACCCGGGCTGTCAGCGTGAGGCCTTGTGCAAATGTGGTATCCCATTCGCTGCCCAGATTAACTTGCCAATCCGGCACCCCGATGGCGGTGTTGCCATCGTACAAACCGTTTTGCGTCTTGGTCAACTTGCCCTGATTGTATGACCCACCACCCAGCAAGCGCACACCTGCGGCCACTTCGCCAAACACATTCAGCTCCAGTCCACGGTTACGCTGTTCACCACTGACCCGGTATTCTCCCCCGGTCGTGATGGCACTGGGCCGCTCGATTTCATAGAGACTGGCAGTGGTTGCAATGCGGCCCCAATCCACTTTCACCCCGATTTCTTTCTGTTTGGTTTTATAAGGAGAGAAAATCTGCCCGACATTGCTTGTGCCCACTGGAGCCACCTGTCCCTGACTCAAGCCTTCGATGTAATTAGCATACAACGCCAGGTTTTCTGCGGGCTTGAATACTATCCCCGCCACCGGCGTGACCGCACCTTTGTCGTAGCCCACGCCAGACTTCTGGCCTGTCCCTATGGCATAACTCTGTTGCTCTACATTCTGGTGCCTGGCCCCCAGGGTGATTTGCAAGCGCTCGTCCAGGAAAGACAGGGTATCTGCCACTGCATAGCTGGTCAGCTCCATGGTGGTATATTTCAAGGCCTTGCCGTTCAAGCCTGAAGTGCTGGGGGTATCGCTGTAGATCGGTGCATAGATGTTGTTATTGATCAGCGCTCCAACGCCAACGAAGTGGATGTCTGCATTCTGCGTGACTTGCGTTGCGCCTACGCTCACCAGGTGTCCAACCGGCCCGGTTGAAAACTTGAATCGGCCGCCGGCCTCTGCTGATCTTGAGCTGACATCGAATATCTGCCAGGCGGCCGCCGAGCTGTAACTGCCGTCCGCTCCGTTCAGGGAAGGATTGCCGGCTACCGCGTCCATTTCACTTCTGCGGCTACCAAAACCCGCATAGACCGTCGCCTGGTCATTGATATCGTACTCGCCACGTAACACCATGCTACGGTCCTTCATCTTGGAACGCCCATAGCCGGGATAACTCAGCTGATTATCTGGTGCGCCAGGTATACGCGTCAGATTGGTCCCAACAGTAAACTGCCTGACCACCACATCCAGCGTTTCTTCCTGGTGCAGGATATCTGCCGATAGGCGCAGGCGCTCGCCACGGTAATCGAGTGCCAGGCTGCCAACGATTTCCTCAACACCTTGCTGATCAATCCGCGTATCGCCCTTGCGATAGGCGCCATTGAGGCGAACTCCGAACTCATTGTTTTCACCAAACCTGCGGCCCAGGTCAGCATGGCCGCCATAGACAGAATTCGACATGTAATTTGCACTGAAGCGGGTCAGCGGCTGATCAGCAGCGCGCTTGGGCACGACATTGATACTGCCGCCTACATTCCCACTTGGCGGCATGCCGTTGAGCAAGGCACTGGGACCTTTCAATACTTCAACCCGCTCGACCATTTCGATCGGCACTCTAAAGTAAGGCATCAGGCCATACATGCCATTCAATGCAATATCCTGGCTTGCAACGGTGAAGCCACGAATAGAAAAATCTTCATTAATGTTGGTGCGTGCGCTGGCTTGCCTGACCGAAGGGTCATTTTGCAAGATATCGCCGATACTGCGTGCCTGTTGATCAGCAATCACAGTCGAGGTGTAGTTGGTCACATTGAATGGCAAATCCATGAAGTCGCGCTGCCCCAGCAGGCCTGCGCGCCCGCCACGTGCCACCTGCAAGCCGGGATATGCCTGGCTTAATCCATCGGCCTGCTCGGCGCTGGCCGATACTGCCACCTCTGGCAAGGTCGCCGTTGACTCTCCGACTGCGCGCGAGGCTTGCAACGCTTTTTGCAACTTGTAACTACCGTTATCCTGCACCACCGCCTGCAAACCGCTACCTGCCAGGATAGCCTCCAGGCCTTGGCGCAAGTTGTATGCGCCATTCAAGCCGCGGCTTTGTTTGGCTTCGGTCAATTTACCGTCGATCACCAGCAAGATACCAGTCTCCTTGGCATAGGCATTCAACACCTGATCCAGCTTGCCGGCCGGGATATTGAACGCCCTGGCGGCCTGGCCCGGCTGTGTGGTTTCGGCGTAAGCGCCGGGTATCAAAGCCATACTGGCCAAGCCAGAGAGCAATAACAGGCCTGCAAGCCTGCTCATACGAAAAACATCCGCGACTTGTACCCGGTCCGATAGATTGGCGTGCTTCAACATATTGATAATTCCTTCGTTCAGAAATAGAAGTGTTCACTGCTATCCCGAACGAAAAAACAAAAGTGCTACGCTTGCCCTAGATTTTTTACCTCAGCTCGCATTCCTACCAATCACAAGGCATGTACCGACACCCAATAACGCGAGAAATAGCTGATGCGCAGAGGCAATGCCTGCAATAGCGACTCCAGTATCCTGTCTGTATCAGGCAAGGGAAAAACACCGGAAACCACCATGTCGGCCGCTTTTGCATCGTAATGGATCGTGCCCCGACGATAACGCCCCAATTCATCCAGGAAATCCCCCAGCCTCACATGTTCCGCCACCAGCTTGCCCTCTAGCCACGCAAGCTCATTGCCATTGGGCGTAGTAGCTGTGAACCCGTGGGTGGAAAATCCAGCCTGGAAACCGTGCTCCAGCCTATGACTGGACCCTAGGCGTGGCTGGATTTGCACCACGCCTTCGTGCACCGAAACCCGTGTTTCTTCCTGCTTCAGGCGCACATTGAACTTAGAGCCAAGCGCCTGGGCAACGCCATGGCGAGTTTGTATCAGGAAAGGACGCACAGACTGCCCGGCGTCTGCCGCAGTCCTGACGTACATCTCGCCATGATGCAGTATCAGCCGACGTTCGCGGGAATTGAATTCGATATCGACCGCTGTCGAGGTATTAAGGAACAACTGGCTGCCATCTGAAAGGGCAAGCTGCTGCTGCTCGCCAGCGTGCGTGTGATGGTCTGCACTCCAGGCCTGCCACGCATCGCTGTTACGCACGATGGGCACCGTACCGCCTGTCGCCGCCGCCAGGCCTAGCAGTTGCAATAACCGGCGGCGCTTCGTCGAGTCGGGTTTGTCTTTCAGTAATTCAACTGCTTGGGCAGGGATCAATTGCAGTTTTCGCTCTATGGCCGCTATTTCACTCCATGCTTGGCGGTGCAAGTCGCTGGCCGCCAGCCAATTGTCAAAATCGGACTGCTCGTCGGCTGTCACCTCCCCTGACCATAAGACAACCTGCCATTCCAGCGCTTGTTGTCGCAACCGCGCTTCATGTTGAAGCATTGGTGTAGCAGCCATCCCGTGCTCCATCACAACCCCATGCAGGCTTGCGCGGCCTTGAGCATATACTTGCGCACCGCTGCAACCGACACCCCGAGCTGGACGGCAATTTCGGTATAGGTGAGGCCATCAAAACGCGAAAGCAGGAACGCTTGGCGAACCTTGCACGGCAATTGATCCAGCACTTGGTCCAGCTGGACGAGGCTCTGCAGGACAATCGCCTGGTCTTCCGGAGAGGGGGCGTCCGTCGACGGCAATTGCAGCAGCCATTCCTGGTAAGCTAGCTCCAGGCGACGCCGGCGGTAAAGATCAACCACCAGGCCCTTGGCGATCTGGGTGAGATAGGCACGCGACTGCTCGGGCAAGGGAGCCTTGCCGGCCACCATCAGCCGGACAAAGGTATCGTGTGCTAGGTCGGCTGCAATATGCTGGCAACCCAGCTTCTTGCGCAGCCATGCATAAAGCCAGCCATGATGGCTGCTATAAAGCTGGTGCACTAGGTTGGAGATGATGGGATTCTTAGCGGGCACAGTAAAGCGGTGGCTGGACACCGGCCGGAATTAAAGAAAAATCATTCTTATTATTAGCTAATTATATCTAGATGGCAATCAATGGCGACCAGGATGTTCAGCTGAGAATGATGTGAAGGGAAGTTTCTTGTTGCGCCTGCACATGGCCCTGACGTGCTGCGCAGCGCAGCCACCAGCGCCCCAGGGAGAGGCTCATGATGTCTTGCTGGCTTAACAAGCGCTTAGCGTATGTATACCCATCCCCCTCATCACCTTGTTGTGCGCATTTGTGTAAGGCTTCCATGCCCACTTGGCGTAAAGCCGGGTGAGGGTGTCGGAGCAAATTGGCTGCCATGGTGCGGGAAAACGCCAGATGCGCATTGAGCAGCGCAATACGCATCCAGTGCAATGAATTCTCGACTTGGGTGCGCTCCAGCAATATCAGGGCATAGTTGTATTGCCCACGAAAATCGCCTGCCTCTGCAGAGCAGCGATAATAGTCGAAAGCTTTTTCCAGGTCTTTTTCGCCCAGCCAGCCTTCCTCGAAAAACCTGCCGATCACGCCCAATGACTTGGCGTGGCCTAACTCGGCGGCCTTGTTATACCAGTCGAACGCTTGTGGCTCATCTTTCTCTACGCCCAACCCATGCAACAGCAGGTGTCCATAGTTATACATGCCCCAATCCAGCCCCTGATTGGCCGCCATGCGAAACCAGTACGCAGCACAGGCATAATCCACCGGGCCGCCCCAGCCTTGATCGTAAGCTCGTCCCAGCATGTTCATCCCGAACAGATGGCCCGCTTCCGCAGCCTTGCGAAACCAGATTCTGGCCTGCCTGGGGTCTGGCTCCAGGCCATGCCCGTCAAGGTAAGCCTGTCCAAGCAAGGCTTGTGCTTCTGGCTCGCCTTGTTCAGCCAAGGCCAGTATCCATTGCATCGCCTCTCGCGGATCGCTTGCAAGCTGACGCTTTAGCTCTTCTGCGCTGATGTTGTGCAGGTGTTCAGGAGTAATGGCTTGGGAGCTGCTGGCAGACATGCTGATTGAGAATAGGAATGAATCAGAGGATGACTATACACCAAATCACGTCAGGCAATCCCGCGTAATCTCGACAAGACCCTCTTAGCGTCGGGCGAGGCATGCAACACGTTGAGGCAACCAAAAGGGCGAGCTAGCAAATGCGCCCCTTCACATCGGTTTGCATTCAAGCCTCTACTGCGAGCGTTGCCAGCCACCGCCTAAGGCGCGATAAAGATCCACAGAGGCCTGCAGGCGTTGTTGGCGCAATTGCAAATCCATATCTTGCGCAGTGAATAGGGTACGTTGCGTATCCAGCATCGTCAGCATGGTTTCTGCCCCGGCTTGGTAGCGGGATTGGGCAAGGACAAAAGCACGCTCGGCATTTTCCAGCGCCAGAGTTTGCGCAATGGCCTGCTGTTCCAATCCGGCAATACGGTTGAGCGCCGCCTCTACATCGCTCAATGCGGCAATAATAGCCTGGCGGTAATTCGCCAGCAGTTCCTTGCGGCGCGCAATCGCAACGTCACGCTGGGCTGCCAGACGGCCCGCATTGAAGATAGGTGCAGCCAACCCGGCTGCTAGGTTATACAGCGGGGCATCAAATAGATCACGCAAGTGCTCACTTGCAGTAGAAACACCACCAGTTAAGCGAATACTTGGCAGCATGGCGGCACGTGCCACCTGGATATTGGCATCGGCAGCGAGCAACCTGGCTTCTGCCAAGGCTATATCAGGTCGGCGGGTCAACAGCACAGAAGGCACCCCGGCATCGCTCAGTGGAGGCTGCAACTCTCGCACACTGGCAGCCACCAACGGTAGCTCAGCCAGTGGACGTGACATCAGCGTGGCCAATGCTGCCTCGGTATTACCTCGCTGTTGTTGTAACAAGGCCACGGTACGGCGCTGACTTGCCACCAAGCCCTGTTGCTGGGCCTGCTCAATCGCAGTCGCAGCGCCAGCACGGTAGCGTGACTCCACCAGGGCTAATACCCGCTCAGCATTCTCCAGGTTATGCCGGGCAATCTCGACACGCTCAGCCAAACCGATGGCCTCTATCCAGCTGATGGCGACATTAGCACCCAGGGTTACCCGCATGCTGTCACGATCAAACTCACTGGCGCGGAGATTACTCAATGCGCCTTGGTAGGCAGCGCGGTTCTTGCCCCAAAAATCAATTTCGTAACTAGCGAGCAGCCCAGCGGAATAGGTGCTCAGGCGATTAGCATCGCTGCTTCCTCCCAGCCGTTGCTGGCGACCGATATTGCCGGAGGCAGAGACCTCCGGCAGCAGGGGCGCACCGGCCACCACCGCCAAATGCTGCGCCTGCTCAACACGCGCAATCGCAGCGGCAATGTCGTAGCTTTCCAGTTGGGCTTGTTGCACCATGCCTGCCAACGCTTGGCTACCAAATGACTGCCACCAATCCTGATCAGGCGCATGAGCGGCCTCGGCTACGCTAGCGTTATTACGCCATTGGTCAGGTAGATTGTGCAGCCCATCCTCCGGCTGCAACTGCGGCGGGGTAACGTGGGTACAGGCAGTCAATAACAATAATAGGAATAAACGCAGGACTTTCATGTCACTCACTGGCAAGGGCAACCACAGGGTCAAGCTTGGCTGCCTGGCGTGCAGGCATGAAACCAAAGACCAGCCCGGTAATCACGGAACAGAAGAAAGCGCCGATAATGGCACTCAGGGAAAAGATGACAGGCATGCCCCAGAACACCAGGATGACGCCTATCGCCAGGCCGGATAGCACGCCAGTCACGCCGCCAACCGTGGTCACCAGTACCGCCTCGGTGAGAAATTGTTGCAGGATGTCACGCTGGCGGGCACCGGTCGCCATGCGTATGCCGATTTCGCGCGTACGTTCACGTACGGTCATCAGCATTACATTCATCACGCCTATACCCCCGACGAGGAGGGAAATCACGGCAATCAAGGCCAGCATCATGCCCATACTGTCTTGCGTCTTGGCCTGGGCGGCAATCCAACCAGCGGCGTTCTCCATCCCATAATCTCGGATCTGGTGGCGGGAAAACAGCACATCATCCACGGCTTTTGCCACCGCATCAATTTGCTTCATGTCTCCCACTTCCAAGGTGACGTAGGAGGGGTCACGCTCACCGAACACCCGCATGCTGGCAGTGGAATAGGGAATGACCACCAAGTCGTCGTCGCTCTGGTCTCCCGTCACCGCCCCTTTTGAAACCAGCACCCCAATCACCTGGAAAGGCACGTTGCCGATCAGGACAGTCTCGCCCACCGGGTTTTCCACATCCGGCATCAGGTTCTGCGCCAGACGCGGGCCGATGACGGCCACTGTCGCCATGCGCTGGTTATCTTCCTCACTAAAGAAAGAGCCTTTTTCCACCGGCCAGTTCAACATACGTGCCATGGCCGCGCCTGAGCCCTTGATGCGGGTTTGCACATCCTGGTTACCATAACGCACCACCTTGTTGCCGGAAAGATTAGGCAACACGTAGGTGATCTGTGGAATATCACCAATGGCTTCAAGGTCGCCCACACTGATGCCACGGCCCGGCACCTTTGAGCTTTCGTGCTTGGGCCTGACGTAAATATGGTTGGTGCCAAAAGCACCCAGCTCAGCCACCACGCGCTCCTTGGTTCCCATGCCGACGGCCATCATGACAATCACCGAGGCCACACCGATGATAATGCCCAGCAGTGTCAGGGCCGTGCGGAAGCGGTTGACCCACATCACCCGCCAGGCGGCGCGGCATGCCTCTAGCATATCGCCACGCCAGGCTACCTTGCTGGCATCCGCTTCCAGCCTGAATGCAGGCGCAGTGTTTACCAAGGAGGGCTGCAATACGCCAGTATCGCTGATGACATGGCCATCGCGAATCTCGATCACGCGCCGCGCATTGGCGGCCACATCGCGGTCATGCGTAATCAGGATGATGGTATGGCCTGCATCAGCCAGCTCGTTGAGCAGGCGCATGACCTCTTCACCGCTACGCGAATCCAACGCACCAGTAGGCTCATCCGCCAGGATGATACGACCACCATTCATGAGTGCCCGCGCAATCGATACACGTTGCTGCTGTCCGCCGGATAATTGCTTGGGACGATAGTGCAGGCGCTCGCCTAACCCCAACCTCGTGAGCAAGGCCTGGGCACGCTCTGCACGCTCGCGCTCTGGCATGCCGGCATAAAGCGCGGGGATTTCCACGTTTTCCTGCGCGGTCTCGGTGGCGATCAGGTGATAACTCTGAAACACGAAGCCAAATGCCTCACGGCGTAACCAAGCCAGTTCGTCGGCATCCATATCGGCCACATTACGTCCGGCAAAATCGTAGTGTCCGGAGCTAGGTTTATCCAGGCAGCCGAGGATATTCATCAAGGTGGATTTTCCTGAGCCAGAAGTTCCGACAATCGCCACAAACTCACCGGCTTGGATGTCCAGTGAAATACCATGCAGGATTTCCACCCGTGGCTTATCTCCGCCGCCATAGTGCTTGCGGATATCCACCAAGGAGATCAAGGGCAGGCGGTCACTCAAAACTGGAACTTCCACGGGCTGGGCTTGGGCGCTTTGTCCGCAGTGATCAACTGATCGCCTTCCGCGAGACCAGATAAAATTTGGCTACGCAAACGGGTATGCACCCCTGTGGTGACTTCATGCCAGACCACCTTGCCATCCTTGTGCAGCACGCGCGCCTTGTATTTGCCTGCCTTGGCATCCACTTCTGTCAGCGCCGAAATAGGTGCAGTCAGCACCTCTGTAGCCGCTGCCACGATAAAGGAAGTTTGCGCTGTCATTTGCGGCATTAGCTCGCCATCGGTGTTATCCACATCAAAGAGCACGGTATATAACACCACTTTATTGCTACTAGGCGTTTGTGTACTGGAAGTGCTTGCGCCTTCAGGCTTGGGTGGCGCAGGCAACACCTGGCGCACCGTGCTGCTCCAGCGACGATCATCAGCGCCCAGGGTCTTGAAATAAACCTGCATCTCGGGCTTTACATGGCGCACGTCAGCCTCGGAAACATCCGTCCACACCGTCATGGTGGACAAATCAGCAATCCGCAACAGGGTAGGGGTTTGATAGGTCGCATTGAGGGTCTGCCCGGTCTTGGCTTCAATGGACACCACCGTACCGGACATCGGTGCATAAATCTTAGTGAAACCAAGCAGGGCCTCATTCCCCTGCAACGTGGATTGCGTCTGGTCGATTTGTGCCTTGAGGTTGTTGATTCTCGCTGCCGCAGTTTTCAGGGTGGCCTGTGCCTGCTGCACTTCCTCGGTTCGTGTCGAGCCCTCGGCTTGCATCTGCTGCTGGCGTTCATGCTGTTGGCTGGCGAGCACGTATTGCGCCTCCTGCTCTTGCAGCTGGGCCTGTAAGCCAGCCAACGCCGCGCGCCCCGCATCCACCGTAGCCTGTGGCACGCGCGGATCGATCTCCGCGAGTAGATGACCTTTTTCTACCACATCGCCAGGCTGCACATGCAGGGCCAGAATCTGGCCAGACACCTGTGCACCCACATCAACATAGCTGCGCGGCTGCAAGGTACCAATGGCCGTGACGTTATGCTCGATATTGCCACGCTTGACCGTTTCGATCTCGAATATATCGGCAGGGTCCTGAGTATGGGTCAGCCAAACAGTACCCACCACTACCAGCACAATCGCTAGCAGCGCAATATTACGCCGGCGCATTTAGGGCTTAACCTCGAAACTTAATGTCGCAGTATGCCGCACATCGGTGTATTTGGTGCCTTGGTGCGTCACGCTGCCGTTCACGCGCGCAGTGACTTCAAGGATATACAAACCAGGGAATGGCGTTGTCAGTGTCACCGTGCCATCCTCTGCTGGCTTCAAGGTACGCACCCAGCCCTCGCTAGTGCTGACATTGACCTGAGAAGCTGCCACGGCATTGCCCTTCCACACCAGTTTGAACGTGGTACCGTTAGCCTCCGTCGGCACTAGTTCAAGATCATTCACGGCCTTGGTTTCACTACGTCCTAGCTTGGCCTGGTAAAAATGCAGGACTTTGTCCTGACCTATCGCTTGGGCGGTTAATCGAAGATCGCCACCTTCGGGTGCCATTACCTGCACACGCTCACCGTCCACCTTGGTCGCCACTTCTTTGCCATCTGCCAGCAGGCTGCGAATAGCGCTTAGAGCAGCAGTATCCAGTCGCGCAGATTCATAAAGCCCGAGGTATGCTGTTGCACCACCTTGCATTGGCTCCAGCCAAAGGTAATTTGCACTGGCGCTAAAGCTGGCAAGCAAGGCCGTCGCTGCAATTGCCCAGCGGCCGATCAAGGATTGTCGTGTCGTCATGTGTTTTCCATTCTCGTTATTGCGCGAGTAAAAAATGCGCTCTTACTAGTAATGACACGCGAGAATGAAAAAAGGACACCCCGGTAGAGAAAATTTCACAACAATTGCCACTGTTGCAACATCGACGCACATAAAAAAACGGGGCTGAGTGCCCCGTTTTTCACATCTAGCTGTTTTACGGCTTAGTAAACGTCACGCAGGTAGCGCTTCTCACGCTTGAGCTGGTTAACATAGGCTGTCGCGCCTTCGGCATCCAGGCCACCGTGTTCGGCCACCACATCATGCAGGGCTTGATCCACATCCTTGGCCATGCGGCTGGCATCACCACAGACGTAGAAATGTCCACCATCCTGCAACCAAGCGTACAGTTCCTTGCCGTTTTCACGCATGCGGGTCTGCACGTAAATCTTTTCAGCTTGGTCACGCGAGAAGGCGAGGTCAAAGCGATTCAGCACACCGTCCTTCATCATCACCGTCAACTCATCTTCATAGATGAAATCGCTAGCACGGGTCTGGTCGCCAAAGAACAGCCAGTTCTTGCCTGGTGCCTGAGACGCCTGGCGCTCTTGCAGGAAAGCACGGAAAGGGGCAATACCAGTGCCTGGGCCGACCATGATCACAGGTGCATGCTTATCGGCAGGTACACGAAACGACTTGTTGGTAGTGAGGAAAATACCGGCCTGCTCACCTTCCTGAACGCGATCAGCGAGATAAGTCGAGCACACACCGCCACGCTGCCTGCCAGCAGAAACATAGCGCACACTTGCAACGGTGAGGTGAATACGGTCAGGATTGGCCAGCGAACTGGAGGAGATAGAATAAGCGCGGTGCTGCAATGGCTTAAGCAGGCTGACAAACTCATCGGCACTCAGGCTTAGCGATGGGTTCAACTGCAACAGATCAAGCGTATCCTTGCCCCACAGCCAGTTTTCCAAGGCAGCTTTGTCACCGCTCTGCACTAGGCGGCTCAAGTCCGCATTGCCAGCACGTTGCTCCACAGCAGCAATCAGCTCGCGCGATGGTGTGGAAATTTCGAAACCACGCGTCAGCAACTCTGCTATTGGCTGGTCATGCTTGGCCACAGCGGCATCGGCCTTGATGCCCAGGCGCTCAATCAGCAGATTCACCAGCTCAGGATTGTTTTCCGGCACCACATTGAGTGCATCACCTGCCTCGTAATGAATGCCGCTATCGCCCAAGTCGAATTCGTAATGGCGGATTTCCTTGCCAGAACCCTCGCCGGAAAGGCGACGATTAACCGCCAATACCGACTTATAAGGATTCTTGCGGTTGTAGGCCGATGCGGCTGGTGCAGCAGTATCGGCTGCTGCAGGACTGGCTGCTACTTCGTCAGGGCCACCCTCAACTTCTGCAAATAGAGGTAGCGCTGTTTCAATCCACGTATTGGCCGCTTCCTCGAAATCAACATCACAATCCACGCGTGCGAGCAGTCGCTTGGCACCCAATTGTTCCAGGCGAGTATCGAGATTTTTGCCTGCCTCACAGAAACCATCGTAACCGGTATCACCAATCGCCAGCACACCGAAGCTCATCTCTTCAAGGCGCTCGGCATGCTCGGATGACAACGCCTCCCAGAACAACTGGGCGTTGTCGGGCATTTCACCCTCGCCGTAGGTGGAAGTCACAATCAATACGCGACGCATGGTACCGAGCTCTTCCAGCTCGACTTCATCCAGCGCCTTGACGACAGGCTCCAGGCCATGCTGCTTGGCCGTGCTGGCAGCGGTAGCCGCCAGGCCTTCTGCATTGCCAGTTTGTGAACCGTAGAGTATATAAATCGGCGGCTTACCGCGCCCGCTACCGCTATCGGTATTGAGCAATCTCGTCTGCAAACCAGCCAGGAAACCAGCCAGCCAAGCTTTCTGGTCTTGATTAAACGGTGAATCTTCAGGAATGTAGGGAATCTTCATTATCTGGTCGTCAACAAATGCATGCCGTGCACCAGGCACGGCATGGGGTCAAACTATTAGTATAGTCTTAATTGGATTTAAGCGTGGCTACAAGCTCTTGCATGGAGGCCTTGGCAAACAAGGCTTCCAGGCTGGGCAGTGCACCAAGCAGGGTGCTGTTCTTCAAGCTCTGATGAATAATCCAGCCATAAGTGCCTGGACTATCCATGGAGAGAATGTTGCGCAGGCTCAAGGCAGACTTGTAATCTCTCAGGCGCTTGTCGGCAATCAGCACAGCCAGCTCCTGATCACTATATCCGTCAATTGCTTCACGCGCATAGCGCTGCAGCTTCTGCATCAGGAGGAAGTCTTCCGTCAGCAACAGGTTGCGCACCGCCTTTTGCACGGCAGGGTCAGCTACCGATTGTGCATTTGGCACCTTGGCCATGGCCACTTGCTGCGCCATGTTGAGCACAGTGTAATTGTTCAGTAGCTCATACATTTCCTCGCTGTCTGCCTCGCCATGGCCTGGCACCTTGCCACCCACCACGGGCTTGCCATCGCGGTAAGCCAGCTTGAACTTGCGCACTTGGAAAGCAGCCAACGCGGAAGATAACTCTTCCAACAACTCTTTGCGTGGCTTAGCCTTAAGGATTTCATCGCTGTCCTGGTAAAGCAGCAGGGCGCGTGGCATGACAAAGACGAAGTTTTGACGCTCAGCTTCCCAGTTTTCCAGCAGCCATGCAGCACGCTTGGAGCCGGTGGCTTCCAGATGCCATTGCAATAATTGCTGGATAGCCTGGCTGTGTACACGCGCCATCTCGCTATCATCAGTGATATTGCCCAGCAATACAGAATCCGCCGCCACCTTGCCAGTGAGCTCTCCATAAGGATCATACTGATAGGCAAAACCACCGCTCATGCCGTTACCGAAACCCTTGCCGAACGCACCTAGGTTAAGCACAGCGCCGTTGGTCATATATTCACAGGCAAAATCACCCACACCCTCGACCACAGCAGTCGTACCGGAATTACGTACTGCAAAACGATCGCCAGCCTGGCCTTCAACAAACAATCTACCACCGGTTGCGCCAAACAGTGCAAAGTTACCCACCAGCACATTGCCACCTGCCTGCTCGGAACCACCGCCTGGCGAAGTCACGATGATGGTGCCACCAGCCTGGCCCTTGCCCACGCCGTCGTTGCAGGTGCCGCTGTGGCGCAACACCATGCCATCGTTACAGAAAGCACCATAAGATTGGCCTGCAGAGCCACTGGTCGATATCTTGACGGTATCGGGCTTAAGGAAACGGCGACCACGCTTATCTGCAATCACCGCAGGCAATTGCAATGCAGCTTCTGCTTTCAACTCATGGTTGAGCAGGCGCTCAATATCAATCGCCAGTTGCCCCCCCACGGTCTTGTTGCGATTGTTGAGCATCTGGCCTGCGCCAAGGTTAACCTCAAGCTGCTTGTCCTCGAGCAGCGCCTTGCGCAACACGTCGATAAACGCATCATCCAGCTCGAAATCTTTTTCCATGTAGACCGGATTCTCGATCTTCACTTCTGGCACCACGGTCAACATGGCACGCAGGTCAAGCTGGCCAACAGAAGCGGGGTGATCAAGCAATTGCAGCAAATCGCTGCGGCCACGTGCTTCGCGCAATGAACGCAAGCCAATAGTGGCAAGGATCTCGCGGGTTTCATGCGCGACGTTGATGAGGTATTGCGCCAATGCACGTGGATCACCATCGAATACTTCGGCATTGGTCGTCAGGCCAGCAGGACACTTGACGTTACAGTTCTTCGCCATCACGCACTTGAGCATCATCAGCGCTGTTGTACCAAACTCAAAGCTATCGCCACCAAGCATTGCAGACTTCACCACATCGCTAGCGGTTTGGTGAGCACCAGAACAACGCAGGATCACCTTATCGCGCAAACCATTGGCGCACAATGCCTGGTGAACTTCGGCAATGCCGATTTCAGCGGAGCGGCCGGTATACTTGAGACTGGTGACGGCAGCAGCGCCGGTACCGCCGGTATTGCCTGCCACGTTGATGACATCGGCACCGGCCTTGGCTACGCCAACGGCAATCGTGCCTATGCCCTCGGAGGACACCAGCTTGACGATCACGCGCACGCGCGCTGCCTTGCAGTCGTGAATGAGCTGCGCCAAGTCCTCAATGGAGTAAGTGTCGTGGTGCGGGGGCGGGGACACCAGCTCCACGCCAGGCGTACCACCACGCGCCGCCGCGATTTCGACGGTGACCTTGGGTGCTGGCAGCTGGCCACCTTCACCTGGCTTGGCACCCTGGCCAATCTTGATTTCCAGTTCTTCCAGCATTGGGTCTGCCAAGTAACCAGCCCATACGCCGAAACGACCGGAAGCCAATTGCTTGATGCGCGAGGCACGGATGGTGCCGTAGCGGGAGATATGCTCACCACCTTCACCGGAGTTCGACATACCGCCCACCATATTGGTACCGTGGGCCACTGCCTCGTGTGCAGGGGCAACCAGTGCCCCATGACTCATCGCACCTGACGCGAAGCTGCGAGTGATTTCGCTCGCAGGTTGTACTTCCGCTAATGGCACGCTATCTGGTGCCACGCGCAGCAGTTTGAAATATTCGGCAGCATTGCCGGTGGCTTCCACCGTCAATGCGCTGTCTTCCAGCCAGTGGCCGCTGATGGCCTTGCCAAAATGGGCTACCAACGCTTGGCCCAACGTAGACAAGCGTGAAATATCCCCTGCCAACGGGCCTGTCAGATGTAGGCTAAAACGGTCATTACCCAGGGTTTGCACTTCAATGCCGCGGATCACGATGCTGTTGTTACCAACAATCGCATAGCGACCAAGCACGGCGCGGAACTCATCCGCACTGGTGATCTTGCTCACATCAGCAGGAAACTCCAGCACGTCACGCAAGGCAGATGGCCGCTTGGCGCGCTCTTCCGCCATCATGTGCGAAAAGCTGCGATAGCTTGGTGTCACGCCAAAGTTGTCTATTTCCTCCGCACTCAGGCGATCAAAGCTGCCACTGAATGCCTCGCCTTTCTTGAGAGAGAACGCATCTTCAAGCTTGGACAAGGTCATGAGGCGCAGGAATTCATCTTCCGCACGTGCACCCTGCTTGTCGAAGTGAATTTTTTCTTCCGTCATATCGACGAAACCACGCACGGCAATAGTGCCGAACGAATGGCCAGCCCCCTCGGAACGCTCCTTGAACAAGCCCAGCAAGGGCACGCTGTTCTCGTCGGTCACTTTCTGTGCTTCCTGATGCCAATCCACTACCATCCTGGCAATGGCGGCAAAGTCAGCGCCACCAACCGGGGTCTTCAGGTTGGGGAAATACTTACGCAACACGCGGTCATTGGTATTGAGGAAGTTAGGCTCGAAAAATTCGCCACCGATGTAGCTTTCAACCGTGCACAGGCCAACCTTGCCCATGGTCTTCATCAAGGACTTTTCAGCAGCCTTGGCGTATTTCTTGAATGCCTTGTCAGCATCTGCACCGTACTTTTCTTCAGCACGCAATTGCACGCCCAGCGGATACACCGCAGAAGCGCCAAAGCCCAGGGCAGCCGCCACATGGTGCGAAGATACGATCTGGCCACTTTCCGCCACGATGGAAACATCCAGGCGTAAACCTTCGTCAATCAGGCGCTGGTTGATGGCGGATACCACCAGCAGCAACGGCATGGCAGCCTGGCTGGAGGACACATGGCGATCAGAAATGACGGCAATGCCGCCTTCCTCGCGTGCAAAGGTAACTACGGCCTCGGCGAGATCATCAATGCCCTGTTCTAGCGCCTTTTCATTAGCCGCTGCATCCCCCACGACAGGGGTATACAAAGACTCGAAGCCGCGATATGGCGTTTCCTTCTGCTCACGCAGCTTGAGCATGTCGAGATGGCTGAGGACAGGCGAATCGATGACGATCTGGCGGCCCTTACCCTTGTTCATGTTGGGCTTGGCACCCAGCGCCACACGCAGGGTCATGCCGTCAGCCTCGCGGATGGAATCCAGCGGAGGATTGGTCACTTGTGCAAAGCGTTGCGAGAAATAATGTGCCACGCCGCCTTCGTGGTCGGTCAGCGCATTGATGGCATTACCGTAACCCATGGCGGAAATCTTCTCGCCTCCGGTTGCCAGCATCGGGTCCATCATGAACTTGAAGCTTTCCTGATTGTAATAATAGGAAACAAAGCGCTGATACAGGGCCAGATCACCATGGTAGCGCTGAGGCGAACCAGCCACCTCGGCAGGCACCGCAGGCAATTGCTTCAATGTGGCACGCGCTTGTTCAAGCAGGGCGGGATAATCGCGCTTGGCCGCGAGCATTTCCAGGGTTTCCAGTGTGCCGCGCGAACGCTTTTCGTTGTGGTCGTAATACAGCATGCCGCCAGCTTCGATACGACCACGGCGCAATACACTTTCTGGCGCGAAATTGATCTGGCCAGCCTCGGACATGACACAAAGGTATTCCTCGGTTTCGACACTGCGCAAAGGACGCAGGCCCAGGCGATCAAGACGTGCACCCACCACACTACCATTACCGAAAATCAGCGCGGCAGGGCCATCATTCTTCTCTTCATAGAGGGAGAAATACTCCAACATGGCCTTGATATTGTCAGGCAGGGTAGAATCATTTTCCCAGGCGGGCGGCATCATGGAAACCACGGCAGTCACTAGGTCCAAGCCGTCATCCATCAGGCGGCTGTTCAGGGTCTGGTCAAGACGCGAGCTGTCAGACTGACCCTTGGGACGGAAAATCTTGCCATTACGGGCACGCGCCAGCGCCGCCTCCGCAATACGGTTCTTGCGGTCAGTGTTCAGCTCACCGTTGTGCGCCATCATGCGGAATGGCTGCGCCATGCTCGGATGCGGGTCAGTATTGGTAGAGAACCGTGTATGGAAATACATGGTATGCACGGCGTGATCTTCTTCCATGAGGTCGTGGAAATACGGAATCACTTCGTTGGAATTCAGGCGACCCTTGAGTACCTGGGTATGGGCAGACATCGACAATGGATAGAGGCCGCTTAAGGTAGCATCGGTATATGCCTGCTCTTCGATTACCAACAGGGCCTTGTAGATGCGGCGATCAAACTCTGACGCATCAATGTCGGCAGGCGCAGCAAACACCCATTGCTGGATAGGCAACTGATAGCGGATGGCAGCAGGGCGAATCGCGTCATTGTCCACCGGCACATCGCGCACCAGCAAGACTTCCAAACCCTTATCAGCCAAGGCGGCACGGATAATCTCTTCGGCACGGGCATAAGCGGCGGCATCACTAGGCAGGAAGAAGTTACCCACCCCAAAGCGACCAGCTGCAAGTGTCTTACCAGTCAGCCTACAGAAGAAAGGCAAGGACAAATCAATGGAAACACCAGCACCGTCGCCCACGCCTTCGGCAGACATACCACCTCGGTGAGGAATCGTACACAAAGCCTCATGCCCCTTGACCAGTACATCGTGGGTTTGAATCCCATCTTTGCGGGTAATAAAACCAACGCCACAGTTATCCTTTTCCAAGGAACTGTCATACAAGCCAAAAGTATTGTCGCTTTGCGAACCATTGATTGCGCTCATTCACCTCTCCAGCAAATTCATTAATCTGATGCGGCTCCGGTTATACCGTGCTCCATGGCATGGTATATTGTGGTGTCTCGTTGCCATTCCAAGCACCCCCAACTTCCGCCGGTCTTATTAATAAGCAATTACCATACCAAACCAAGTTAATGCTATAGATATTCACCTTCCGCATTTCCATCAAGGCACATCCACTTTAAAAACAAAGCATTGCACACCAAGCATCACGTTTTGCGAATGATATGGAGTTGTTGAGAATGTTATCAAAAGCACCAAAAATGTGCGCATGCACATTTGAGGCACATTTTTCGTGCGCAGTGCCGATAGAATCAGATCTAACCTAGCAAACCTGCTGGCTTAGAGGATATGAAGTGGGGAAACTACAGTTCACTTACCTGAAATGAACTGAAACATGAAGCTAAAGATTGTATTGTACTGATGAGTGAAACAATTTTCCGCTGATGCAGGAAATCGGAAGGAAAATTCTGGGCCGGCCACAACTCCCGTTCCAAGAGAATTAGGCACCAATAATGTGCATAAAACTTCACAGGGGCGGCATGATATGTCGCTCCTGTGAATTCATTTACTACTAGAATTGGTATTTTACGGTTAGCATGGCATTGCTAGGTGCGCCATAGAACCCCATGCTGGTGCTGCTGTAATAGGTTTTGTCCAGCAGGTTGTTGACATTCAGCGCTGCAGACAGGTGCTCATCAAATTGGTAGCGTGCCAGCAGGTTAACAACAGCATAGCTACCCTGCGTGAAGCGATATGTACCGCCAGGGCCGGTGCCTTCTGAATAGATACGGCTCTGCCAATTGACACCACCTCCGATAGTCAACTTATTCCAGTCACCGTGCAAACGATAACTGGTAAACAGTTTGACAAGATTTTTAGGCGCAACAGTTTGCATCAGGTTGCCATCGGCATCCTTGGAGATTCGATAAGTATAGCCTCCACTAACTTGCCAACCGGGCTGTAACTCGCCAGCCAACTCGGCCTCGAACCCCTTGCTGGTCGTGCCCTTCTCGGCCCTATAAGCCGCCCCTCCTGCTGGGCTTGGGACCCCCACCAACTCCACAGGGGTATTATCCTGCTCAACATGGAATACGGCCAAGCTAGTATTCAAGCGACCACCGTAAAAAGCATGCTTGACGCCTGCCTCCATGCTATTTCCTTCCAAGGGAGGAAGAAATGTACCATTAATATCCCGATAAGACTGCGGCGAGAAAATGGTGGTATAACTGGCATAGACAGAAGCTATATCGGTAATGTCATACGTCACGGCAATGTAAGGTGTCACTTCACCGGTTTCTGACTTGCTTTCCCTATCGCCTGGCTCGTGCTCGGTTGCCTGATGCCAGTGACTGACACGCGCACCGGCCAGGATAGCCAGCTTATCTGTAGGTTTAAATTTAGCAGTAGCATAGGCACCAAACTGGCGCTCCCTGAATTTGTAACGCCCCGTTGCTGGCAAGTACGGCGCGGCTGGCGAATTACCATCCCAATTGATGAAATTTGGCACGCTGGGATCATAGCCAGTGATATACCAAAGCTCATTCTCGGGAGCGTTATATTCGCTATCAGAAGCGTTGATGCCAAATACCAGCTCATGTTGTCGCCCCAACAGGGAGAACGGGCCGCTAGCATAGACATCCAATGCATTCTGCACCGGCTTGGCTTCCCAGCGACCTGCATATAGATTAACCCCGGCGCCCGTGTTGCGATCTGGATATCCCCAGGCTGCCGAGCCTATGAGTGAATCGTACTCGATGCGGGAACGATTAAACTGTACCTTAGCGCGCCAGTCATTTTCAAAGAAATGCTCCAGCGAAGTGAACCAAGCGAGTTTTTCATGCTTGCTGTATGCCCAATTGGCCCCTGGATTTTTCGAGCGCTTCCAATGCGTATGCGAGCCATCAGTGTAGAACAAGGGGAAGCCTGCTTCAGGCGAAGCATTGGTGTCATATTTCTGATATTCAACGCCTGCAGTGAACAAGGTAGCAGGGGTAATTTCTGCCTCAAGAATGCCATAAAACATCTCACGATCAAGAGAAAAGCGCTCTGTATAGGAGCGACTGTCCTGTTTGACGCCAACTACGCGAGTACGCACACTGCCATCTGCATTCAAAGGGGTGGAAATATCCAGCATACCGCGATAGTTGTCCCAAGAACCCACTTGCCCAGTGATAGAAGCCTGGAATTCCTTGGTCGGTTTTTTGCGGATAAAGTTGACACTCCCCCCAGGCGAACCCACGCCATTCACAATACCATTGGCACCACGCAATATTTCCACCCGGTCATAAAATGCCATGTCCGATGTCATCTGCTCAAAACCATTCCGCTGTGGCAGGCCATCAACTAAATAATTATCGATATAGAATCCTCGTGACTGGTAGCCGTTCCAGTTAGCGCCAACATACCCGCTCTGCGTCACGGTAATCCCCACGGTTTGCTCCAGCACCTCCTGCAACTGTGTCAGGTTCTGGTCGTCCATGCGCTGACGCGTGATCACACTAACCGATTGCGGTGTATGACGGAGTGACAACGGCAATTTGGTAGAAGCACCGGTAGCACTTGTGGTGTAAGAACCCGTATTTTCCGTTGTTGGATCCTTGCTGGCATGCACCCGCACCTCTTGCAGGGTGCTTTCCGTACGGCCAGTGTTAGGCCTGGCAACCTTGCGCAATACATAGCCGCCGTTTTCCTGCGAAACCGCCTCTAAGCCAGTTCCAGCTAGCAATTGCTCCAGGCCTTCGCTCACCGATGCAGCCTTGTTCAAGCCATTGCTATGCAACCCAGCTACCAGCTCACCGCTGTAAGAAAGCATGATTTGTGCGTGTTGGCCGAATTGCGCCAGCGCATCTTTAAGCGGCCCAGCAGAAATCTGGTAGTGCTTAACCGCCACCTCTGCCATGGCAGAACCAACAAAGATAGGTGTGGTAAACACTAGTAGTGTGGAAAATGCCTGAGCCAGAATCAACTGACCCAGCCTTAACCGTGGCGGTGATATGTAATGCTTGTGCTGCATTGATTTTCCCTTGATATGCGAATGAAAATAGGTTCCCCTATTTCCAATGCCACGCAAGAATCAAAAACAGCTCAATAATGTGTTGGAATTTACACCGAAGCTGGCATCAGGCGCACCCAGTAACGGGTCAACATGCGGATTTCCAGCTTTAGACTTTGTTGCAGCATATCAATGACCTTGTCGGTGTCCTCCAAGGGATACGTCCCACTCACTTTCAGGTGCTTGATACTGTCATCGCAACTCAGGCTACCTTTGCGGTAGCGGCTAAGCTCGGCCAGGAATTCAGCCAGGGGCATGTCATCTGCCACCAGCATGCGTTTCAGCCAGGCTGTATCGTATGGAAGAATAGGCTCAACTGGTGTCAGCATATGCCGCGTAAAAGATAACTGCTCTCCTGCCTGCAGCCTTACTTTGGTGGATATCTCGTTGGGGGCAACCTCGACAGCCCCCTCCAGCACACCGATCTTGATCGGGCTATCCTTGTCATTGGTCAACTGTCGCACAACAAATTGGGTTCCCAAGGCACGCATACTGCCTTGATCGCTCGCCACCAAAAATGGCCGCCTCTTGGCAGGCTCGTGGGCAGTGGCAATATGAATCTCGCCGCGTAGCAACATCACAATACGCTGTTGTGCGGTATACGCCACATTAATCGCACTGGATGAGTTGAGTTGCACGACGGTGCCATCTTCCAGCACCACCCGCTGCGATTCACCCACGCCGGTGCTGTAATCAGCATTGAGTTGCCACCATGGCATCTTGTCTTGCACGACCCAGGCACTGCCACCAGCAAACAATAACATTGAGAGGGTCTTGATGGCACGCCTGCGCTGCAAGGAGCCTTTGGGTGCCAGCGTGGCATGGGCGAGGGATGATGATAAGCCTCCCAACCGCTCTCCCAGCTTTTCAATATGCTGCCATGCCTGCTCATGTTCAGGATGTGCGTCGCGCCAAGCTTGCCATTGTGCCTGGGTCTGAGGGCTGGGCTGGCCAGATTGCAGCTCTACCAACCACTCGGCAGCCTCACGGCTCACCTTCAGGGAGATTTCCTTGCTCGTATTCATCCCCATTACCTCACACCTCCAAAACAACATTGTTGTATCGCTTGCACAATGTAGCGCTTGACTGTCGATATCGATACGCCCAACTCCAAGGCAATCTCCGCCTGACTCAAGCCATCCAACTGGGAAAGCAGGAAAGCCTTGCGTACGTTATATGGCAACCCCTCTAGCAGACCATCAATTTCAACCAAGGTTTCCAACATCATGGCTTTGACCTCGGGCGAAGGCATGACGGCTTCCGGCAATTGCATCAGGGCATCAAGATAAGCCTGTTCCAGTTTCTTACGGCGATAAAAATTAGATACCAGGCCAGAAGCCACGGTAGTGAGAAACGCACGAGGTTCATGCAGCTTATCGACATCACCACTGAGTAAAACACGCATGAAGGTATCATGCGCCAGGTCAGCCGCATCGAACTGGTTGCCCATTTTCTTGCGCAACCATTGGCTAAGCCAGCTATGGTGATTAGTGTAGAGAGCCTTGAAAGCGTTCAAGATGAGGAGGGTGGCAGCTGCACACGACGCAATAAATGAGAATAAATCTCATTATATAGCAGTGTCTTCCGCGTGCAAAGCCCATTCCGGTAACCTCGGGAGCAAAACGCTACTGCATCAGGTTTTGTCCATCTGCCAAGATAAGTTCCAGATGGCGCAGGCGCATGGGCTTGCCGAAGAAGTAACCTTGCGCAATCGTGCATCCCTGAATCTTGAGCAAATTAGCCTGCTGCTTACTCTCCACACCTTCTGCCACCAGTTCCAGCCTCAAGGCATGGGCAATGCGGATAATGGCGGTAATCAGCTCCAGCTTATCTTGCTTGGCAGCGATATCCCGCACGAAAGAGCGATCTATCTTCACCTGGCTGATTGGGAACTGACCAAGATAACTCATGGCAGAATAGCCAGTACAGAAGTCATCAATCGAAATGGTTATCCCCATTTCCTTGAATGCGCTCAGGGTATTGATGATCTCCTGGCTGTCTTCCAGTAACAGGCTCTCGGTAATTTCCAGTTTCAGCCACTCAGGCTTGCAACCGGTTTCTGCCAAAATCTGCTTCACCGAGGCCAGCAGATCGTTATAAAGGAACTGGCGTGAAGACAAATTGACCGCCATGCTAAGCGGACTCTGTTCCCCGCGATTGTTATTCAGGCTAACCAAGGCATTGCAGGCCTCACGCAATACCCATTCGCCAATTTCCACTATTAGGCCACTTTCCTCCGCAACCTTGATAAATCGATCTGGCATTACCACGCCCAATTGCGGGTTACGCCAGCGCAGCAACGCCTCCGCGCCGACAATGCTCCCTGACATGAGATCAACCTGAGGCTGGTAGAACAATTCAAACTCAGCATTCTTGAGCGCCTGTCGAATGGAGGCACCCAACATAATGTATTCTGACGCCTTGGAGCCCAACTCGCGAGAATAGAACTGGTAGTTATTGCGGCCATAGTTCTTGGCGTGATACATCGCCACATCAGCGCTCTTGAACAGTGTGGCACGATCTTCACCATCGTCGGGATAAATAGCAATCCCTATACTGGTAGAAATGAAAAGCTCTTTCTTGTGAATATGAAAGGGCTTGGCAATCTCATCATTGATTTTCCTCGCGATGGTCGCTAGGTCATCAGGATTGCGCAACTCAGGCAACAGGATCGCAAACTCATCACCACTCAAGCGCGCAATCGTATCGTAGCTGCGCACCGCGGCATTGAGCCGCTGCGCCACGGCAACCAGCAGCTCATCACCTGCCTGGTGCCCCAAAGTATCATTGACTTCCTTGAAGCGATCCAGGTCAAGCATCATGAGCCCAAAGCGCTGCTCATGCCAACTTGCATCCGCTAATACCTGGTTAACACGGTCAGAGAATAAAGTGCGGTTCGGCAGGCCAGTCAATGCATCATAGTATGCGAGATAATGAATCCGCTCCCGGTATTCCATCAGCTCAGTAATATCGCGCTCTACCGCCAGCACACCCACAACCTGACCGTTGTCCCCAAATTCGGGCACAATCCGCACATGAATAAACCATGCGTTACCATTCTCGGCCTTGCCGTGTAACTCCAGGAAATCTGGCGTTGCACTGCTGATCACTCCCTTAATCTTCTCCTCATATTTCACATACGCCTCACCACCGGGGTATTCTGATGGCGATGTCCCAATCAGCTTCTCGGTGTCGATACCAATACGTTTCAATTTAGGCGTATTAGCATATAAACGGCGTGCATTCAGGTCATAACGGATGATGGTATCGGGCGTATTATTGATCAGCGATTGCAGTTCGCGCTCGCGTTGTAGCAACTTCTCCTCGTTCTGCTTGATTTCGGTGACATCGCGGAAAAATCCTACTGTACCCACGACTTTGCCATCTAATACCATGGGCGACTTATAAGCTTCTATCCAGCCCTTTTCACCGTTCGGCTTGGTGATTGGCACTACTGCGAGATAAGGCAGGCCACTTTGCAAGACGCGCTTATCCCCATCAACATAGTTCCTGGCATCTTCCAAGGGGAACAAGTCAAAATCTGTTCTTCCTTCCAACTCCTCTTTTGATGCCACCTTGGCAAACTCGGCATAAGCACTGTTAGCTGCCAATAATTTGCTATCCAAATCCTTGAGCCAAACCACAAAAGGAAAGTTCTCAATCAAGGCACTCTGGTATTGTTCTCGTTTTCTGAGTTCGCGCTCCACACGGCGTATATGTGAAATATCGCGCGTAATGGTCAACACCCCCGTAATTTCGCCTTTGACATTACGCTCAGGCACAGCGTGCAGAGACTGGCACACGTAATGTTTACCCTTCATCCACTCCAATTCAATTTCTTGAGCCGTGCCCGACTGCATCACCTCTCGCAATCTGATTTCATACTCTGCAGGTGGCATGTTGGGCCTACCCCAGACCTCAGTTGGCTTTTTGCCCAATGCCTTGGCAGCAGATACGCCAAATACGCGCTCATAATCATCGCTCAGAAAAATACGGCGGCAATCTTGATCGTAGCGAATAAAAATATCGGGGGAATTCTTGACCAACTGGCGGAATTGCAGCTCCTGCTCGCGTAACTTTTCCAGCATTTCCAGATGAGCACTGAGATTTCGGATCAACAACACGCAATACTGCTGACCTGAATCGACAAAATAATTAGCCTGGATCTCGACGGGAATAGTAGTGGCATCACTGTTCCGGATATGGGTTTCGCGGATCATGATCTGCTGATGTTGCAACACCTGCCAGTCCATCTGCCATTGTGTAGCATCCAGACTAGTCAGCACCTCAGTCACCGACATTTGCAGCAGGTTTTCCTCTGTATAGCCCAGTTCATCACAGCTGGCCAAATTCACTAGGCATATCCTGCCATCAGCATCACAGATAAGCACAGCTTCCTGAATGCGATTAATGACAAAACTCAGCATTTTCAGCTGCATAGCACCGTTCAAGCCCCGGTCAGAGATATTCGTACTGCTCATTCTTTTCACCGCAACCCAATTATTGTCGTCCCAATGAGCAAAACATCATGTCACCATGAAGTCCCTACCCATTCATTCCCTGTTTTTGTTCTGCAGCGGTTTAGAGTGATTGCCTTGGCAAGGCAATCAGGACTTCAAGCCCCCCTGAGGCCATATTGCGCAGATGTATCTGTCCATCATGCGCTTCCACAATAGTTTTGGCAATGCTCAAGCCCAGACCAGAGCCCCCAGTAGCGGCATTACGGGAGGTTTCCACCCGATAGAATGGTTCAAACACTTGACCGAGCAAGTCCTCAGGAATACCCGGGCCTCTGTCACGTATGGCGATACTTAAGTGGGTTGGCGCATCCATCACTTCAATATGCGCAGACTTCCCATAGCGAATGGCATTTTCCAATACGTTCTGCAAGCAGCGTTTCAGGCTCACTGCATAGCCATCAATCGGGGCCGCCTCACCTGACAATGAGACTTCAGCGCCCGTTTCCTGTGCGTCTACCTGTAAGCTTTGTAACATGGCATTGATATTAATGAGGTGGCGGTTCTCATGCACCTCAACGCCACGCATAAAATCCACCGTGGAGGAAATCAGGGTCTCCATATCTTCAAGATCACGGCGAAACTTCTCACGCAACATTGGTTGATCGATCTGCTCGGTGCGCAAACGCATCCGAGTAATAGGAGAGCGCAGGTCATGAGAAATCGCCGCCAAAAAGCGGGTCTTTTCCGTCACAGTATCAATCAGCCTTTGTTGCATTAAATTGAATGCCTTGGCAGAGCGGCGTACCTCTGTTGGCCCATCAGCATCCAGGGGTGGGCTGTAAATATTACGTCCCAAACGCTCTGCTGCTTCCGCTAGCCGATTTAATGGCCGCATAATCTGCCTCACCGCAAACAAGGCAATCCCGACAATCACGATGATGCGGATGAAATAAATCCGGAACAGGTAATCGAATAAATCCATGAGAGGTGCCATGCTCATGCCCGCCTGACCTTCATAGGCATCCAGCTTAAGCCATTGCCCACTATCCAATTGCACATAGAGGATAAAATGGGCAGAAGGATAGTGGGATTCAAATAAATCCAGCCACCCGGCTTCCCTGCCATGGTCATCATGCAAGTCAATATCTCCCATCCGGATGGGCAACAACCGGCCAAACTCTTGCTCGAAAACATGCTTGAACAATAGTTCCACGGCACGCTCACGGGTATTTAAAGTTTTCAGGCGGGGAGGGGCATCTACCGGGGACAATCGGTACATATTGTTGCTGAGCTTGTTAATGAGCAAGCGCTCATCATCTACTTTGCTGATCTCTATTAGGCTGATGCTATCGGAAAGTTTGGCGGCTAGTACCCGTGTAGGGATTTCCAGTGCCTTGCCGTAATTCATGTCATACCAGATAAATCCTGTCAGTACTTGCGCTGTCATGGTGCCAGCAACCAACACAATAACCAAACGGCCAAATAGCGAGGCAGGCCACAGCCATTTCCAGATCATTTTTCTTGCTTGACCTGGCTAGCCAGCATATAACCCGCGTTCCGAACGGTACGAATAATCGCTGGGTTACGTGAGTCAACCTCCAGGTGATGCCGTAGGCGACTGATACAGACATCTATGGACCGATCCATGGCATGGCTTTCCTTGCCATAGACATGTTCAATCAGGAAGTCGCGGCTAAGGGGGCGATTGGGGTGTTCAAGCAAGGCTCGCAGGACCATATAATCCGAGCTTCCCAGAGAAACCACCACTCCCTCCGGTGAAAACATCTGGCGAGCGTGTGTATCAAGGCGCCACCCCTCGAAACTGATATAGGCAAACTCGTCTGCAGTTTTTGCCTGATTGGAGCGGGTACGCCGCAGAATCACCTTGATCCTGGCCAGCAACTCCCTCGGGTCGAACGGCTTGGGCAGATAATCATCTGCTCCCACCTCCAAGCCAATAATACGATCAACCAATGTGCCCTTGGCGGTCAGCATGATAATCGGCATATCCCCTTGAGCACGCACCTCGCGGCATAGGCTCAGACCACTCTCTTCCGGCAACATCAAGTCCAGCACAATCAGGTTCACTTGATCCTTGTTAACCATCCTCCACATTTCACGCCCATTGGCTGCTTCAGATACCCTGAAGCCTGCATCCCGAAGATAGTCCGTCAATAGTTCACGGATTTCGTGATCATCATCAACTACGAGAATATGTTCTTGTGTAGTGTTCATTGCGCTGGTGGTAGAGAAAGTCAATTGGCAATTATTATAAGACAGGAGTTGCTACAACCACATCACTCATGCAAGCAAGTCAGTTTATCAACACAGACTATAACAAACTTGGTCAAATGCATGCATAACCCCGTGTGTATGCACAATTCATTGGGTAAAAAGCAAATAAAAGTAAAAAAATAATCCACTTACTCAAACCCTAGCCACCTTCCCACTTGCTTCGCTGCGCAACACTCCAGCCATTAAGCATGGTTTATCAGACGCCAGATTCCATGACATTTGTAAGAAAAACTCCGTCTTTACTCAAATGTATTATCAAGCCTATGATGCGACACAATATCTGCAGCTCCAGAATACCCATGTAGATGGAAGCTAATACTAATTAGAACCCTCACGTTTCGTAGGAGAAATAGCAACCATGCTACATTCGATTCAGCCCTTGTCCCAGGGGCTCAAAATTCCATCGCCATTACTCGGTATGCTGTTCTGGATCATGGCCTCTATTGCCATGTTTGTTTGTCAACGGCTAGTTGAACATGCCGCCGTGTCCGTCGATAAATTCAGCCGGCAAATCACCACATCCCATGCTGCCATTGGCGTGGGCTCGATTATCTGGACACTGGATGTCGCAGGATTCTTCATTTATGAGCCAGGCATCGTTTCAAAAAACCTGGAATTAATCCCAGCGCTGATCGCCTTAATCATCATCACTCTTGGTTGCCGGGTGACCATACCCACACTGGCAGCGAGCACACGCAATAGCACGGTCATCCTCGCCAGCACAGGATTGGTAATCGCGATCCTGACAGCACATTGCGTGATTGTAAATTGGCAAATGCCCAGCGTGATCTACCAAGATGGCTGGAACATCGCGACTGCGATTTTCTTCATCCTGGCACTAACGCTTTATATGTCTTTTTCGCACCAGCGCGTCAAGTTGCGCAATCTCAAAACCCCTGTCGCCTGGAACAACTGGCAAGACTGGGTGTTGGGAGGAGGGCTCATCCTGTTCATACACTGGTTATTGGTCAATGGTGTCACCTCGCCACCTGACTCGCTGACCACCACAGAGCCTCCTGCAAACACGCTTTTATTGTTGCTCTTAATCATCGGCTCATCGCTGGCCATTGGGACAGAATTACTTTTTAACCTACGTTCAGATCGGCAACGACAGCAGTTCTTTCATCAAGGCTTATTACTGCTCCGGGCCTCACATGTTTCCATCTCTCCTGCGCAAGACCATAACCTGGCAATGCTGGCAGATCATTTCAATGAGCTGGTACATCCCGATAAACTCGTGCTGCATTTTCAACCCATCGTCAATTTACGCTCCCATAGCATTCACCTGGAAGCATTGCTTAGATTGGAGCATGAGCGATTGGGGCGTATCAACCCTGAGCAGTTTTTTCTGGCCTGCGAGTTGCATAAGAGAACAGTAGAGGTCGATAAACTCATCATCCTCAATGCACTGCAATGCCTAAAGCATTGGCAAGAGCAAAACATGCTGCCCTGTATCAGCGTCAATATCGCCCCCATC
The DNA here is from genome assembly GCF_054588515.1 of Methylobacillus methanolivorans. NCBI lineage: Bacteria > Pseudomonadati > Pseudomonadota > Betaproteobacteria > Nitrosomonadales > Methylophilaceae > Methylobacillus > Methylobacillus methanolivorans. Next base: position 89,876 of record NZ_BAAILT010000004.1, on the reverse strand, counting down.
ACCTTATTATCCAAGGAGTTCATCCCATGGTTAATCAGCGCACTGGACAAACTTTCCCTGCCAACTCACCAGCTATGCCTGGAGATTACAGAACATGCCATCATTGCCTATGAAAAAGAGATTGTTGATGTCATGTCCCACTTGAATAACATCGGCATACGTGTCGTCATGGATGACTTCGGCGTTGGCTATTCATCCCTCAGCGTACTCGCAGACTTGCCCATTGCAGGCATCAAGTGTGATCGACTATTTCTACGCAATATTCAGCATGAGCCAAGAAGGCAATTATTGCTGCGCAAGGTTGCAGTCATGTGTGCAGAATTATCTATCCCAGTCACAATCGAAGGAGTAGAAACGGAAGAAGAACTATCTATTGTGCAGCAATGTGGAATAGACAGTATTCAGGGTTATTTTTTCGCACGCCCCATGCCTGCTGAAGAGATACCAGCATGGGTGTCCAACAGCTTGCCATTATTGCCCTCGCTGGCAACCCCTTCTTAAGCGATCACCATCAGCCAGACCGGGCAGATCACATGAGCCTGATCTTGTGCTGAGTAATTCCTGTGATGAATGATACAAGGGCAGCGAGGGCAAGGATAATGTCATTACATGGATTTCTTAAGCTGAGAGTTACTCTTCTTTGGTTCGAGTATTAAAGTATCATGCTGGTTGCAACTCAGTTTTGGACATAAATGTGTCAGTGCTTTTGCATATTTAGCAAACTACCATCACTACAGGTATTGCAAAGAGAGTTGTGAACAGCTAGCTTGAGCAGTAGACTTGCGCTAGCGAAAACGCCTGACTTTGGGTGCGCACTAAACATGAACCTTTGATTATGCTGCCGCAAAATCGATATTGAATTTGATGGAGAAGATAATGGACGGCAGTTGGGCTAACTCCTTTCCATACTTTGCTGGAGCTTTTAAGCTTACTGTATTAGGTATTGGAGCCTATTTTGCTATTAAATGGCATTTTGATGAAGAGAGGAGGGTGAGGGAAGCAGCAGGCGTGGTATTTGATAAACCAGGCTTCAGGAAAAAGTTGGCAATGACCCTAGCGCTCACAGTTCTTCTAGTTATTCTGGCCGTTCTAGTGATTTATGCTACTGACCGGCTTTATTGATACGATCAATGTTTAGCGATTTCAAATAGTGTACTCATACTGTTAAGAGGCTTGTCCGATAAAACAGGTCAATCAAGAGAAAAAATCTTGTCTCAACTTTTAATCTCTAAATTGGTTGGGGCATTTTTAATTTAGAAATGACAGCGTTCCGATGTGATTGCTGCCATTTTAGTATGGTACCTATACTCAGTATGAATCTTCATTACTTGGTATGAGACTTTATTACTCTCCTATTACTGTACTTGAACAAAGGTTGGATCATTACTCGACCGTCACGGATTTCGCCAAGTTACGAGGTTTATCCACATCCGTACCTTTGAGCAGGGCAGCATGATAAGCCAGCAGCTGTACCGGGATAGTATGCAAGATGGGAGAGAGCACACCGACATGGCGTGGTGTACGGATCACATGTACACCTTCACTCTCCGTAAAGTTGCTGTCTGCATCAGCAAAAACAAATAACTCCCCGCCACGCGCACGAACTTCCTGCATATTGGACTTGACCTTTTCCAGCAAGGCATCGTTAGGGGCGATCACGACCACCGGCATATTCTTGTCCACCAATGCCAGCGGACCATGCTTGAGCTCTCCCGCAGGGTAGGCCTCAGCGTGAATGTAGGAAATTTCCTTGAGCTTGAGCGCACCTTCTAGAGCAATGGGGTAGTGCATGCCACGCCCGAGGAAGAGGGCATGGAATTTGTTGCTGAAAGCCTTGGCCCATTCGCGGATTTGCGGTTCCAGGTTAAGTGCGTATTGCACGCTGCCAGGCAAGTGGCGCAAATTATCGATATATGCCTGCTCTTGCTCAGCATCCAGCAATCCACGCTGCTTGGCGAATGTCGCCGCCAGTGTGAACAACGCTACCAATTGAGTGGTAAAGGCTTTAGTGGACGCTACACCGATCTCAGCACCAGCGCGGGTATACAGCACCAACTTGGAAGCTCGCGGAATGGCGCTCTCCTGCACGTTACAAATTGCAAGTGTCAGGTGTTGACCCAACGATTTGGCATGCTTAAGCGCTTCCATCGTGTCCAGAGTCTCACCAGACTGCGAAATGGTGATAATCAACTGCTTGGGATTAGCTACGGATTTTCGGTAACGGTACTCACTGGCGATCTCGACCGAAGTCGGTAGCCCAGCAATACTTTCCAGCCAGTATTTAGCCGTCAACCCTGCGTAATAACTGGTGCCAGCTGCCAAAATGAGGATGCTATCTACTTCCTTGAACACGGATTCGGCATCGGCACCAAACAAGGCTGGACTAAAAGCATTGTCGTCGATGATGGCTTCCAGCGTATCGGTCAAGGCACGCGGCTGCTCGTGAATTTCCTTTTGCATGAAGTGGGAGTAGGGCCCCAACTCCAGCGATGCCAGCGAAAGATCGCTACGGTGTACAGTACGGGCGACAACTTGGTCTGTGGCGTCAAATATATCGACCTTATCCTTGGTGATGTCAGCAACATCCCCATCTTCAAGATAGATCACGTTGCGGGTAACGGACAACACGGCAGAAACGTCCGAGGCAATGAAGTTCTCACCTTCGCCAAGGCCAATCAACAGTGGGCAACCCTGGCGTGCACAGATCATCTGTCCAGGGTAATGAATCGACACGACGCTGATCGCAAATGCACCCGTCAGTTCCTTCACCGCATGCTTCACCGCATCCAGCAAGGCAAGCCCTTGCCCCAGATAATGATGAATCAAGTGTGCGATGACCTCAGTATCGGTTTGTGACTCAAACTCGTAACCCATGGCTTGCAACCGCTGACGCTGCTCATCATGATTTTCGATAATGCCATTGTGTACCACGGCAATTTCGCCACGCGAGATGTGCGGATGTGCATTGGACTCCGTCACCCCTCCATGCGTCGCCCAGCGGGTATGCCCAATGCCGACCATGCCGGTGAGATTCTCCGCTTGAGCTTTTCCCTGCATTTCTGCTACGCGGCCCACGGCACGCACACGGCGAATATTGTCTTCGCTCAACACTGCCACACCGGCAGAATCGTAGCCTCGATATTCCAGTCGGCTTAAGCCCTCTATCAGGATCGGAACGATATTACGTGCACCAACTGCACCAACAATGCCACACATCTTATTTCTTCACTTTCTCGGGGCGTTTCCAGTTTTCAATCGTAAATTGGCGCACACGCGACATGGTCAAAGTATCCGCCGGTGCATCCTGCGTAATGGTCGAGCCTGCTGCAATGGTCGCGCCTGCTTTAACGGTTACCGGAGCAATCAATTGAGTATCAGAACCAATAAATGCGCGATCCTCGATGACGGTACGCGATTTGTTCACGCCATCATAATTGCAGGTGATCGTGCCAGCACCAATATTGACTTGCTTGCCGACCGTAGCATCACCAACATAGCTAAGGTGATTGATCTTGCTACCGCTATCCACCTGGGCATTTTTCAACTCAACGAAATTACCCACATGGGCATGATCGGCCAAGATAGTACCTGGACGTAAACGTGCATAAGGCCCGATACGACAGTCTTCAGCGAGGCTTGCGTCATCAATATGCGTATAGGCGGATAACGTAGTACCCGCACCAATCGTCGCATTGCGGATGACGCAATAAGGCTCGATACGTACATTATCTGCCAAGGTCACCACACCCTCGAATACGCATCCCACATCAATCTCCACATCGCGGCCAACCACCAGTAATCCACGAATATCGATACGGGCAGGATCTGCCAGTGTCACCCCTTGCGCGAGCAACTTAGCGGCATAACGATGCTGATAAACACGTTCCAGAGTCGCCAAATCTTGCTTGGAATTAACCCCAGCGACTTGCCACTCATCATCACCTTGCGTAGCAGCCACTGGTTGGCCATCCGCTACCGCCATCGCAACGATATCCGTTAGATAATATTCTTGCTGGGCATTACGGTTATCCAAACGCGATAGCCATTTCTCCAACCACGCATTTTCCGCAGCCATGATGCCAGTATTCACTTCCTGGATAGCGCGCTGTGCTTCTGTTGCATCCTTATGTTCAACGATCGCTTTCACAGCTGCCTGATCGCGCACAATGCGCCCATACCCGGCAGGATTAGGCTTACTGACAGTCAATAATGCCAATGCTGCCTGCTCACTCAGCAATCGCTCACAGCTTTCCAACTCCAGTAACGGGACATCCCCCAACAGAATCAGCGTTCTTGCATCTGACTCAAGATAGGGCAGGGCTTGCTGCATGGCATGCCCGGTGCCTAATTGTTCAGTCTGCTTTACCCAAGTGATGTCATCTGCTGGCAAGGCTTGTGGTACGGCCTCACCACCAAAGCCATAGATCACAATGATCTTGCTTGGCTGCAACTTGCGGGCAGTATCCAGCACGTGCTGCAAGATAGGCTTGCCTGCTAGGGCATGCAGTACCTTGGGTTTGTTGGAATGCATGCGGGTACCTTTTCCCGCAGCGAGAATCACGATATTGAGCTTGGAAGAGGGTGTGGAAAGAGACAAGTAGCTATCCGGTTCAAGCATTGAAAATTAACTAGAAGTATAAATAAAAAAGGCAGCCATTTGGCTGCCTTTCCTCGCAAAACTTGCAGGTTTAGTGCGTTGTCTTGCGTAATTGCTCAATTGTCTGCAATTGTGCCAGCGCTTCGGACAATTCAGCCTGCGCACGCGCATAATCCACACCCGATGCATTGTTCTTCAATGCCTCTTCTGCAGCACGCTTGGCTTCAATCGCCTTGGCTTCATCCAGATCATGACCACGAATCGCAGTATCTGCCAGCACGGTGATCAAGCCTGGCTGCACTTCCAGCAAACCGCCGGAAATGTAGATAGCCTGTTCTTCACCGCTATTGGCAACCTTGACGCGCAGCACGCCTGGCTTGATGGTGGTAATCAGCGGTGCATGGTTAGGATAAATACCTACCTCACCCAGTTTCGCAGGCGCTGCGACAAACTCTGCTTCGCCCGAGAAAATGGATTCTTCTGCGCTAACCACGTCCAGGTGTATTGTTGATGCCATATCGTCCTATCCTTACCTGTGACAAGGTTTAGTTAAGGGTCTTTGCCTTCTCAACCGCTTCTTCAATCGCGCCTACCATATAGAACGCTTGTTCTGGCAGGTGATCATATTCGCCGGCAACGATAGCCTTGAAGCCCTTGATGGTGTCTTTCAAGGTCACGTACTTACCAGGTGCGCCAGTGAAGACTTCAGCAACGTGGAAAGGCTGGGACAAGAAGCGCTGGATCTTACGAGCACGGGCCACTGCCAGCTTGTCTTCAGGAGACAATTCGTCCATACCCAGAATCGCGATGATGTCACGCAATTCCTTGTAGCGTTGCAGAGTGGACTGTACAGAACGTGCCACGCTGTAATGCTCTTCACCCACGATTTGTGGATCCAGCTGGCGTGATGTGGAATCCAGTGGATCAACCGCAGGGTAGATACCCAGCGCAGCGATGTCACGGGACAGAACCACTGTGGAGTCCAAGTGCAAGAATGTGGTCGCTGGGGATGGATCGGTCAAGTCATCTGCAGGTACGTAAACAGCCTGGATGGAAGTAATGGAGCCAACCTTTGTAGAAGTAATACGCTCTTGCAAACGGCCCATTTCTTCAGCCAGTGTAGGTTGGTAACCCACAGCAGAAGGCATACGACCCAGCAACGCAGATACTTCAGTACCAGCTAGTGTGTAACGGTAGATGTTGTCAACGAAGAACAGGATGTCACGGCCTTCGTCACGGAAACGCTCAGCCATGGTCAGGCCAGTCAGCGCTACGCGCAGACGGTTGCCTGGTGGTTCGTTCATCTGACCGAACACCATGCCTACCTTGTCAAGAACATTGGAGTCCTTCATTTCGTGGTAGAAGTCGTTACCTTCACGGGTACGCTCACCTACACCAGCAAACACGGACAGACCGCTGTGCTGCTTGGCGATGTTGTTGATCAGTTCCATCATGTTAACGGTCTTGCCCACACCAGCGCCACCGAACAGACCAACCTTACCACCCTTTGCAAACGGGCAAACAAGGTCAATCACCTTGATACCGGTTTCCAACAGGTCAACGGAAGGGGAGAGCTCTTCGAAAGTTGGCGCTTTCTGGTGGATGGAGCGACGTTCGTCAGCTTCAATCGGGCCAGCTTCGTCAATAGGACGACCCAGCACATCCATAATACGGCCCAGTGTACCGTGACCTACTGGTACCTGAATTTGGCTGCCGGTGTTTTTCACCTTCATGCCGCGGGACAGGCCATCGCTGGAACCCATGGCAATCGCGCGAACCACGCCATCACCCAGTTGTTGTTGCACTTCCAGGGTCAACCCTGCTTCTGCTGTGGATGTTTCTTCATCCAGGATCAGTGCGTCATATACCTTGGGCATCTGGTCACGTGGGAACTCAACGTCAACCACGGCACCAATACATTGAACAACCTTACCTTGACTCATCTTGGTATCCTCAATCTATACTTAAATTCTTTGAGCTTTAGCTAAGCTACAGTTCAGCACGACTAAACAGCAGCCGCGCCACCGACAATCTCTGAAATTTCCTTGGTAATTGCAGCCTGGCGCGCCTTGTTGTACACCAGCTTCAATTCACCAATCACCGTCTTCGCGTTATCCGATGCAGCCTTCATGGCCACCATACGGGCGCTTTGTTCAGACGCCATGTTTTCGGCAACGGCGTGATAAATAATGGACTCAATATATCGAGTCATCAGTTCATCGATGACGACATTAGCCTCAGGCTCGTAGATGTAATCCCAGTGCCCTTTGGCTGTCGTTGCTGAAACATCCAGCTTTTCGCTAGACAATGGCAACACCTGCTCAATCACCGCTTCCTGCTTCATGGTATTGATAAAGCGGGTATAAGAGATATACAGCTGATCAATCTCACCTGCGATGTAGGCATCCAGCATCACCTTGATCGTACCGATGAGCTTTTCCAGATGTGGCGTATCGCCCAAGCCGGTCACATGAGATTTCACATCGGCATTGATGCGGTTCATATAACCGAACCCCTTATTGCCGATAGCGCTCACAACCGTCTTCTTGCCTTCGTCTTCCCAGGCTTTCATCTGATTGATGGATAAACGCAGTACATTCGTATTGAGGCCACCACACAAGCCCTTATCCGAACTCACAACGATCAAACCGACGTTGCCAACCTTTTCGCGTTTAACAACGAAAGGATGTTTGTATTCGGAATTAGCATGGGACAGGTGAGCTGTCACATTACGAATTTTTTCTGCGTAAGGACGGGCCATGCGCATGCGCTCTTGCGCCTTACGCATCTTGGAAGCCGCGACCATTTCCATCGCCTTGGTGATCTTGCGTGTATTTTCCACGCTCTTGATCTTGCTACGTATCTCTTTGCTACCAGCCATTGTCTAGTCTGCCTGTCTGTACTTTAAGCTTAGTAAGCGTTGGTTGCCTTGAAGTCTTGAATTGCTGCTTCCAGGGCCTTCTCATCGTCACCACCAAGGTCATTGGTGCTGTCGATCTTGTCCAGAATGCTCTTGTACTTGGACTTGAGGAAGGAGTGCAGGGCAGATTCAAACGCCAACACGCGAGCAACCGGCACATCGTCAAAGAAGCCCTTGTTAGCAGCCAGCAAGCTCACTGCCATCTCGGAGGTAGACAGCGGCTCATATTGTGCTTGCTTCATCAACTCAGTCACCAGACGACCACGATCCAATTGCTTGCGGGTTACTTCGTCCAGATCGGAAGCGAACTGCGCAAACGCAGCCAATTCACGATACTGAGCCAATGCGAGACGAATACCGCCACCCAGCTTCTTAATCACTTTGGTCTGTGCTGCACCACCAACGCGGGATACGGAGATACCAGCATTGATCGCAGGACGGATACCAGCGTTGAACAAGTCAGTTTCCAGGAAGATCTGACCATCGGTAATCGAAATCACGTTGGTCGGAACGAATGCGGAAACGTCACCAGCTGCAGTTTCAATGATAGGCAGGGCGGTCAAGGAACCTGTTTGGCCTTTCACTTCACCGTTAGTGAATTTTTCAACATACTCTTCGCTCACGCGAGCAGCACGCTCAAGCAGACGGGAGTGGATGTAGAACACGTCACCTGGATAAGCTTCGCGGCCTGGTGGGCGACGCAGCAGCAGGGAGATTTGACGATAAGCCCAAGCTTGCTTGGTCAAGTCATCATAAACAATCAATGCATCCTGACCACGGTCACGGAAGTATTCACCCATGGTGCAACCAGCATACGGTGCCAGGAACTGCAGAGCAGCAGGGTCGGAAGCAGAAGCAGCAACAACAATGGTGTATTCCATCGCGCCATGCTCTTCCAGCTTGCGCACTACGTTAGCGATAGTAGAAGCCTTTTGGCCGATCGCAACGTAGATACAGGTCATGTTCTGACCCTTTTGGTTGATGATGGCATCAACCGCTACAGCTGTCTTACCTGTTTGACGGTCACCAATGATCAATTCGCGCTGACCACGACCAACCGGCACCATGGAGTCAATCGCCTTGATACCGGTTTGCACAGGCTGTGACACAGACTTACGTGCGATCACGCCAGGAGCAACCTTTTCAATCTTGTCTGTCAGCTTGGCGTTGATTGGACCCTTGCCGTCAATCGGCTGACCCAGTGCATTCACTACGCGACCAACCAATTCTGGACCAACTGGCACTTCCAAAATCTTGCCAGTGCACTTCACGGTATCGCCTTCAGTGATACTTTCGTAGTCGCCCAAAATCACGGCACCCACGGAGTCACGCTCCAAGTTAAGCGCCAGACCGTATATATTGCCTGGGAACTCGATCATTTCACCAGCCATCACATTGGACAGGCCGTGAATACGCACAATACCATCAGTCACGGAAATCACAGTACCTTGAGTACGTGCTTCAGCGCTGGTGGAGAAATTCTCTAATCTGCTCTTAATCAGTTCACTGATTTCTGATGTGGATAATTGCATTACTTTTTCCTAACCTTTCAGCGTGTAGGCCATCTCTTGCAATTGGCCACGGACTGAAGCGTCAATGACCGTATCGCCGACTACAATTTTGATCCCGCCAATAATTTCCGGATCCACTTTTACGCTTGCTTCAACCTTTTTGCCGAACTTGGTTTCCAGGCGCTTTACGATGGCCGCGAATTCAGCATCGCTTGGTTGGCTGGCCGCGGTAATCTCGGCTTCCAACACACCTTCGTCCTGCGCCTTTAACTCTTCAAATGCAGCTGCAATTTCTGGCAGGATGGATAGGCGACCGTATTCCACCAGCAACTTGACCAGGTTAGCACCCGCCTCGTTGAGCTTGTCTCCGCTTACGGAAAGGAATACGCGCTCCAAATCAGCCGCGTCAACCTTGGGGTTGTCAATAAATGCCCGCATCTGCTCATCGGCCACGATAGTCGCGGCCAGTGCGAGCATTTGCGACCAATCTGCCAGCGCATTTTTTTCCTTCGCCAAGCGGTAAACCGCTACCGCATAAGGTCTTGCAATGGTGATCGCTTCAGCCATGTCGTGCTCCCATTCCTTCCTAGAGCTCGTTTGCGATGGTGTTCAGCAGGTCAGCATGCGCCTTGGCATCGATCTCCTTGCGCAGAATCTTTTCTGCGCCAGCAACCGCCAACGCAGACACTTGCTGACGCAAGCCTTCCTTGGCACGGTTAACTTCTTGATCAATTTCAGCCTTAGCACCAGTGATAATACGATCACCTTCTGCCTTGGCATTTGCCTTGGCTTCTTCCACGATTTCACTAGCACGCTTCTCAGCCTGTGCAATGATGGAAGTCGCTTTTTGCTTGGCATCGTTAACAACTTCAGCAGAACGCTGGGTTGCCACGTCAAGCTCCTGCTTACCGCGCTCAGCCGCTGCCAGACCATCTGCAATGGTTTTCTGGCGTGTCTCGATTGCATTCAGGAGATATGGCCACACAAACTTTGTGGTAAACCAGATCAGAATGGCAAATGAGATGGCCTGCGCAATGAGTGTCAGGTTGATATTCATATTTGCTCCCGAGCCTTTGAACCTAGTAGGTATTAATTAAGTTAACCACTTAATCCAGTACTAGATTTCGTTAAGCAACTACGCTCAGCAATGGGTTTGCAAAGGCGAACATCATAGCCAGACCAACACCGATAATGAAGGAAGCATCAATCAGACCCAACAGCAGGAATACCTTGCCTTGCAGAGCAGGAATCAGTTCTGGTTGACGAGCTGCGCCATCCAGGAAGCTTGCACACATGATACCAATACCGATACAAGCACCAGCTGCGCCCAAACCGATGATCAAACCGATACCAACACCGGTGTAAGCTTGAATCATGGCCAACAATTGCAAATTCTCCATTTAATTTCCTTTCGGCTTTTAGAGAGTGTTAACGATAAAAATTAAGAACAAAACTAACTAAATCTAGTGGCTTTCATGCGCCATGGATATGTAGACAACTGTCAGCATCATGAAAATGAATGCCTGCAGACAAACGATCAAGATATGGAAGATCGCCCAGCCAGCGCCTAACAATGCACCGAAGAAAGTGCCTGCCAGACCAGTTGCCGCCCACATACCGAGCAGCAGGAAAATGATTTCGCCTGCGTACATATTGCCGAACAAACGCAGGGAATGTGAAAGAGGCTTGGAAATGTATTCAATCAGGTTGAATGCAAAATTAGCTGGCCAAACCAGTGGGTTTGAGCCAAAAGGTGAGCAGAACAATTCGTGAATCCAGCCGCCCAAGCCCTTGACCTTAATACTGAAGAAGATCATCAAAAACCAGACAGCCAATGCCAACGCAAACGTAGCATTGATGTCAGAGGTTGGTACACTACGCCACTCATGCAGACCAAGCCAGCCGTAAACAATCGCCATGATGTCGATAGGCAGGAAGTCCATCGCATTCATGACCAGCACCCAGACAAATACGGTCAAAGCTAACGGTGCAACAAATGCATGGCGATCGCCATGGAAAATGCTTTTAACTTGGTTGTCGATAAACTCAATCAACAACTCCGCAAATGCCTGACGCTTGGTTGGCACGCCAGCGGTAGCGCCACGCACCACCCACCAGAGCAGACCGAATACGACAATACCGAGCAACGCAGACATAACCAGGGTATCCATATGCAATACCCAAAAGCCGCCATCACCCACGCTCTTTGCATTGAAAGAGAGGTGGTGCCCGATATATTCCGAAGGAGTTAATTGACCTGTCGCCATAACCATCAAACCTTAAGCGTTGTTTTTCTCATTAATTGCAAAAATTGCTGCACCAGACATGATTGCCGCCGCCGCCAACCCTGCGATCAGCGCAATAGGAACCAGCTTTTCATAAAACTTGAACACCAAGAGCAGGGTGATTGCGATCACTGCGATTTTGATTGCCTCGGCAACCAAAATATTGACCAATACGGAACCTGCGCCCATCCCCACTGTCTTATTTTGCAGCTTCATTTTGGCAGCCAAGCCGCCCAAGATGGCAGAACCACCTCCAGCCAGTGCAGACATTGCACCATGGAGGCCAACACCAAACTTGTTGAGGAAGACAAACGCAAGCACCGCAACTACTAGCGTGGCAAAGACCTGTCTTTTGATCATTCTTGCCAGTAGTTCGTCCATGCCTTGAGAATTCCCTGTTTCACAAATAACGGGCAAAAGAAAAGCCGAGCATTTTTGCCCTACCCGTGAAATCCCGAGATTCTGTTGTTAAATCAGCATTAAGTCAAGCTTAATTGCTATTTCCACCCTTAAATCGCTGAATCAATGCATCCAACTCATCAAGACTGCTGTAATGAATCTTGACCTCTCCCTTACCCTTGCTGCCAGCCTTGATCACAACCGCAGCGCCCAAGGCTTCGGACAAATCCTCTTGTAAACGCAAAACATCGCGATCAACTACTTTGGCAGGCTTTTGTTGTGGCTCAACACTCAGCTGCTTGACCAGCTTTTCTGCCTCCCTGACAGACAGTTGCTTCTGAGCAATTTGCTCTGCAGCGAGGATTTGATTCGCCTCAGTCAAGGATAATAGCGCACGTGCATGCCCCATATCCAACTGCCCCTGCATCAGCATTTCCTGCACATTTTTATTTAGATTCTGCAACCTAAGCAGATTCGTAACCACGCTGCGTGATCGACCAACCGCATCTGCCGCTGCCTGGTGCGTCATATTGAACTCATTGATCAAGCGCTGAATTCCTTGCGCCTCTTCCAGTGGATTGAGGTTTTCGCGCTGGATATTTTCGATCAGTGCCATCGCCAGTGCAGACTCGTCGGGAATCTCGCGCACCAACACCGGAACCTCTAACAGGCCTGCTAATTGCGATGCACGCCAGCGACGCTCACCGGCAATAATTTCATATTTATCCTCAGCAATCTTGCGCACCAAAATAGGCTGCATAATGCCCTGGGCACGGATGGAATCAGCCAGACTAGCCAGTGATGCTTGATCCATATGGGTCCGCGGCTGGTATTTACCCGGCTGCAACTGACCAACCAACAAGGTATTGGGCGTATCATTGGCCGATACCGTCTCCACATCACCTGCCAAGAGCGCATCCAGCCCACGCCCCAACCCCTTCAACTTAACCATTGAAACTCCTAATTTGCTGCAACTTGCCGATTGCTGACGATATGTCGATTGATGATTTCACCCGCAAGGGCAAGATAAGCCTTGGCTCCTTTGGATGCCTTATCGTGCAATAACACAGGCACACCATAACTAGGCGCTTCCGCCAGGCGGATATTCCGCGGAATCACTGTGCGGTAGACTTTGTCACCAAAATGCTGCGCCAACTCATGGGAAACCTGCTGTGCCAGGGTATTGCGATTATCGAATAACGTCCTGAGCAAACCCTCGATCTCCAAATGAGGGTTGAGGTGGGCACGTACCTTCTTGATGGTATTCACCAGGTCAGACAAACCCTCAAGTGCATAATACTCACACTGCATGGGGATCATGACCGCATGAGCCGCAGTCAAGGCATTGACGGTGGTGAGATTGAGGGCAGGGGGACAATCGATCAGCACATAATCGTAGCCATCGCCTAGCTCTGCCAAAGCGGATTTTAGACGAGTCTCGCGTGCAAACTCATTAACCAACTCTACCTCAGCCCCAGCCAACTCCCGGTTTGCCGGCACGACATCAAATCGCCCGCGCTCTGAACGCTGCATCACATCCCGCAAGCTTTTGTCACCAATCAACACGTGATAAATGGTGTGCTGCATCTTGGATTTATCAATACCGCAGCCGGTGGTGGCATTGCCCTGCGGATCAAGATCAATCACCAGCACCTTGCGCTTGGTTGCCGCCAAGCTGGCAGCGAGATTGACACAGGTCGTCGTCTTGCCAACGCCACCTTTTTGATTGGTAATTGCCAGAATCCTCATGATTTAAGCCATCCCACTAGTATTAAATCCATTAACACTGCCTCGCTGGCAGGAAAACCAGGTGACGCTGTGCATCCAGCCCCGGCACTGCCAACAACTCTACCTTCGAGGGTTTAAGCGAAATCGCTTCCAATTCACCCTGTGGCATTTGCCCCTTCATCGCCAGCCACAATCCTCCTTCAGCGATTAAATGCTTCGTCAACTTGATGAATAAGGCGATCTCAGAAAATGCCCTCGAGATCACGGTATCGAAAGGCAGCTCCGGCTTGAGCTGTTCCACACGCCCAGCCACCACCTGCAAATTGTCGATCTGCAACTCTGCCTTGGCCTGGCGCATAAAGCTCGCCTTCTTCTGCACCGCGTCTATAGTAGTCACCTGTAAATCCGGACGGCAAATTGCCAGAATAATGCCTGGTAAACCAGCACCACTGCCCACATCCAGCAATCGACCAGCAGGCACGTAAGGCAATACCGAAAGACTATCCAGCAAATGCAACGTGACCATTTCTTCAGGGTCGCGCACCGCCGTCAGATTGTGTACCTTGTTCCATTTCACCAACAGCTCAAGATAAGCCAATAGCTTATCAATGACAGTGCCCGGTAAATCCAGCCCAAGTTGTTGAGCACCTACTTCTAACTTACTCCGCAAACTCATGCCACCTGACCCGTTGTTTGATTCGACTTACGTCCTTTACGCTTGAGGTGTACTAATAACAATGAGATTGCGGCTGGCGTTACCCCAGAAATACGTCCGGCCTGGCCGATTGTTTCTGGCTTTTGCTTGTTGAGTTTTTGCTGCACCTCAATAGAAAGACCGTGCACTTCGCCATAATCCATATCTATGGGCAACTTATAATCCTCACTAGTTTTTAGGCGTTCGATTTCCTCAGCCTGCCTATCTATATATCCTTGATACTTGGCAGCGATTTCCAATTGCTGACGCACTTGTGGATCCGCCTCGCCTTCACCGGCCAGGGGCAGGGTGAGCAATGCCTCATAACTCACTTCTGGACGCCGCAACAATTCAAACATGGAGTATTCTCGCTCCAGCATCTTGCCAAACACCTGTTGCAATTGCTCTTGCGGCACATGTTGCGGATGGATAAAAGTACGACGCAGGCGTTGCTGCTCACGCTCAATCGCTTCCTGCTTGCGCTGGAAAGCCGCCCAACGCACATCATCAACCAAGCCCAACTTACGTCCAGCCTCGGTTAGCCGCATATCGGCATTATCCTCGCGCAGCATCAGCCGATACTCCGCACGACTGGTAAACATACGATAGGGCTCACTCACACCCTGAGTAATTAGGTCATCAACCAACACACCAAGGTAAGCCTGGTCACGTGTAGGCCACCACGCTTCTTTTTCCTGCGCATACAACGCCGCATTGGCTCCCGCCAGCAATCCCTGCGCAGCGGCTTCTTCGTACCCCGTAGTGCCATTAATCTGACCAGCGAAGAACAAGCCCTTTACGGCCTTGGTTTCCAGCGAGCTTTTCAAGCCACGTGGATCATAGTAGTCATATTCGATAGCATAGCCAGGACGCAATATATGTGCATTTTCCAGCCCCTTGATGGAGCGCACCAATTGGTATTGGATATCGAATGGCAGACTCGTTGAAATACCATTAGGGTAGATCTCATTGGTAGCCAAACCCTCTGGCTCGAGAAAAACCTGGTGCGAATCCTTATCTGCAAAACGATGTATCTTGTCCTCAACCGAAGGACAATAACGCGGCCCAACCCCCTCAATCACTCCGGTATACATCGGTGAACGATCCAACCCACTGCGAATGATGTCGTGTGTTCTTTCATTCGTAAAAGTAATCCAGCAGGGAAGTTGCGCCGGGTGCTGCTCAACGCTACCCAAAAAGGAAAACACTGGCACCGGCGTATCACCTGGTTGCTCCGCCATGACACTGTAGTCAATGGTGCGACCATCAATGCGGGGAGGAGTGCCAGTCTTCAGGCGACCAGCCGGCAAGCCCATTTCACGCAAGCGTGCCGCAAGCGAAACAGCGGGGGGATCACCCGCGCGACCCGCCTGATAATTTGCCAACCCAACATGCACCAAGCCCGCCAGGAAAGTGCCTGCGGTCAATACCACAGCCCTGGCTTCAAACTTGAGACCCAACTGGGTTACCACACCCGCAACACGCTCACCCTCGAGAATAATGTCATCCACTGCTTGCTGAAACAGCCACAGATTAGGCTGGTTCTCCAAACGACGACGAATAGCAGCCTTATAAAGCACGCGGTCTGCCTGCGCACGTGTTGCACGCACAGCCGGCCCCTTGCTTGAATTGAGGATACGAAACTGTATGCCACCTTCATCGGTAGCGGCAGCCATAGCACCACCTAACGCATCCACCTCTTTAACCAGATGCCCCTTACCAATACCACCAATGGATGGATTACATGACATCTGGCCCAGCGTTTCAATGTTGTGAGTCAGCAGCAAGGTCTTCTGACCCATGCGAGCACTCGCTAGCGCCGCTTCCGTTCCAGCATGGCCTCCACCAACCACAATCACGTCAAATTTCTCGGGATATTGCATGAAAAATACTCAGATAGAATTACTCGAATGATACTGTATTACCCCCCCTCTGTCAGTGACTATCAGGCAATGTTCCACGTGAAACATCGATAAATTCTCCGCACCTCAGTTCCCCATATGTTTCACGTGGAACAATTAACAATTGTTGAGTTTTTGTGAGTGGTGCTTATCCATTCAGATTATATAATTCTGATTCACCATCTGATATTTTCTTGACATCCAAAACCACATTATCAATGTAGTTAAAAAAGTCGACGCCATTCATTAGCGCGATTATTAAAGAAGTTTATTTAATTCACTATCGGGGATTTTTATGTTAATTCGTGCTTTTGCATTGCCAGCCATCATGGCTGCCGCATTTTTTAGCACAAGCGCACAAGCAGCGCTTGATGCTAACCAAACTTTTCAACAGTTCAATACCGTGGTTTTGGGTAATGTCGACTCTACCTCCCACTTGCATGGGCGTGCCTGGGTGGGAGGCAATGTAGTAGGTGGGGAATACGTGCATCGCTCACTCCCAACATCAGACTATGCTGGGCTTACCGTTCAAGGCAACATTAGCAATGCTCGAGTACTTGCAGATGGTGCTGTCATTAAGGGAAACTCAACTAACACCAGTGTAAACTCTGGCAGCACAGCTATTTTCGGAAATGCCAGTGATGGTCACATGAATGGACCAGCCTATATCAATGGCACAACAAGCAATATCCACTTCAATGGTGGCCGATTATCTACACCCAATACTCAACTGGATACCAATATTGCAGTGGCAAGCTCCACTAATTTTTACAATGTACTGAACCAAACCTCGGATAGTCTGGCACTGTTAACCAACACCAGCAATGTCACCTGGAACTCACAAAAGGCAACTTTCACCGCTAGCGCAGACAGTACTGGCTTAGCCGTTTTTAACCTTAGCAATGCTGATGCACTGGCTATTTTTGGCTTGGGTGAATTTGATTTTATCCTGAACAACGCTACCACTATTGTTATCAATTCCGGCCTGAAGGATATCGATATTTCCGCTAATTTTCTCGGCGGTTCGGCACAGAAAATTGCGGGTAATGTCGTCTGGAATTTTTACAATGCTCAGACAGTAGACTTAGGGCATCAGTTTGGTGGCACCATCCTTGCGACTGATGCTACATTAACTAATCAGGCAGATATCGAAGGCAATGTATATGTGAATAATCTGGTTCAACGCGGCCAAATTCACCAATATGCATTCACAGGTAATCTACCAATTGCTGCAGTACCAGAGCCTTCGAGTTATGCCATGCTGTTGCTAGGCTTAGGGTTCCTTGGCTTTGCAGCTCGTCGTCGCGCATAAGTTACGACTAGCCAAGAAATAAAAAAGCCCGGTATCCGGGCTTTTTTATTGATCTAACACTTTATTTCCCAATACAAAAACGGCTGAAAATTTCCCCAAGTAAATCATCCGGGGTGAACTCACCCGTAATACTATTCAGCGCATCCTGCGCCAGTCGAAGCTCTTCAGCAAATAATTCCGGTTGAAGTAACAAACCTTCAGCTACATCCAAGTGTTCATGGACGGTATTTAATGCCAACAAGTGCCGATCACGCGCCATAAATACACCTTCACCGCTGGGTTGCCAGCCGGCAATTTCCAGCAAGCGTTGTCGTAATAGCGCTACTCCATCTCCCATCTTGGCAGAAAGATAAATATGCGTATTGCCGTCTTGCTGGATAATTTTAGGGCTTGTGGATTCAAGATCAATTTTATTATGAACCCAAATTTTGGGTAAATCCTGCGGCAATCGCTCTAGAATCGATTTTTCCACCTCGCCAATACCATGAGATGCATCAATCAATAATAATGCAACACCGGCGTTTTCTAGCGCTCGCCATGTTCTGGCAATACCATGCTGTTCTACTTCGTCTGTCGTTTCACGCAATCCTGCAGTATCAATAATATGAAGTGGCACCCCATTGATTTGTATGGAGTTTTTTATGGTATCGCGCGTTGTACCTGCAATAGACGTCACAATCGCGACTTCTTCACCGGCCAATTGGTTCATCAGGCTGGATTTACCCACATTGGGTTGGCCAACCAAAACCACCTGCAAACCCTCACGCAATAAATTGCCTTGTTTAGCCTCACGAAACACTGCGTCCAATCCTGCTGCAACATGCGCTAATTTTTCAGCAACACGCCCCTGGCTGATGAAGTCAATATCCTCTTCAGGAAAATCCAGGCAGGCCTCGACATATAGTCGTAAATCAATCAGCTGCTGCAGCAACTCATGGATTCTTGTGGAAAACTCACCGGATAAGGATTTTACCGCGCTGCGAGCAGCAGCCTCAGTGGCCGCATTAATCACATCTGCCACGGCTTCAGCCTGGGCTAAGTCCAACTTGTCGTTTAAGTAAGCACGACGCGTGAATTCCCCCGGCTCTGCCTGCCGGGCTCCAAGAGCCAAGCAGCGCTTGAGCAAAATCTGCATCAAGGCAGGGCCACCATGCGCCTGTAATTCCAATACATCCTCACCGGTGTAGGAGTGTGGGCCAGGGTAATAAATGGCAATGCCCCGATCAATCAGGGAATTTTTGTCATCACGAAAAGCAAGATACGCTGCATAGCGTGGGGAAGGGCAGTGGCCTAGCACTGCCTCGGCAATAGATTGGCTAGCAGGGCCGGAGACACGTACCACGCCAATACCCCCGGAGCCGGGAGCAGTGGCGATGGCAGCAATGGTATCAACGACGCGCATTTCCCTTCTTTTTTTCTGCTGCCTGATGGATAGTGCGGTTGATATGCCATTGTTGGGCAATCGAAAGAATATTATTCACCAACCAGTACAGCACCAGACCTGCAGGGAAGAAGAAGAAGAACACGCTAAACACAATAGGCATGATGGTCATGACCTTGGCCTGAACAGGATCAGCAGGCTTGGGGTTCAACCTGGTCTGGATAATCATGGTTGCACCCATGAGAATAGGCAGCACGTAGTAAGGATCTATCGCAGACAAGTCTTGTATCCAGAGCATGAACGGCGCGTGACGCATTTCAACGCTACCAAGCAACACCCAGTACAGTGCAATAAATACAGGAATTTGCACCAAGATAGGCAAGCAACCACCCATAGGGTTGATCTTTTCTGTCTTGTACATTTCCATCATTGCTTGATGCATTTTTTGCCTGTCATCACCGTATTGTTCCTTCAGGCGTTGCAAGCGCGGAGCCAACTCACGCATATTGGCCATGGAACGATAGCTGGCTGCGGACAATGGATAGAAGGCGAGCTTGATCAGAACCGTTAACAAGATAATAGCCACACCCCAGTTGTGCACCAGTTTCTGAATCGAAGACAGAACCCAGAACAGAGGCGATGCAATCACCGTCAACCATCCGTAATCCACGGTATATTCCAGCCCGGGAGCTACGCTTTTCAATTCACTTTGCGTTTGGGGACCTGCGTACAAGCGAGACTTCAATTCGATAGACTGTCCGGGCTCAATATTGCCCAGATGACTGACACTACCAATAGAAAACATATTGTCCGACAGCTTCTTGGAATAGAACTCCCGCGCTAAACCATCCTTGGGAATCCAGGCGCTAACGAAATAATGCTGCACCAAGCCAACCCAGCCATCACTCGCATTCTTCGAGAGATTGGTCTTGGACATATCGGAGAAGCTGAGCTTTTTATATTTGTCAGCCTCAGTGAAATAAGCGCCACCAGTAAAGGTTGGCATCATGTATGAGCCTTGGTGGGACTGATTATCATGGACAATTTGGTAATACACCGAGGGGTCAATTGCCACCGTGCCGTTGTTACGGATTTCATAGCTGACTTCTATTGCATAACTATCGCGGTGGAAGGTATAAATCTTATCAACCTCAACACCGTTATCACCTTTCCAAGTCAAACGCACATCCAACTTGTCAGCACCTGTAGCAAGCTGATAATTTGAAGAATCACTGGTAAAGGCCGCCTTGTGAGTTGGTAAGTCATTACCAATCAAGCCAGTCTGAGCGACATACAACATCGGTGCCGAACCATCATCCATCAACACGAAATTCTTATCCAGATCAACGTCATCCTTGTGCTCACGCAATTCCAAACGACGCAGGTCACCACCTATCGTATCAATACTCGCCTTGTAAAGATCAGTTTCAACCTGAACACGCTCACCAGATTGCAAGCGGAAACCAGTTTCTACAGGAAGACTTGCCTGGCTAGCAGCAGGTGTAGATGATTTTGCGGCTTGAGGAACGCTACTATCTTCAACATGCTGAGTTGCTGTCGCTACAGGCGTTGAGGCAGGCTTGTGATCACGCTGCCAGGAATCCCATAACATCAGGATAGAAAAGGAAAAAACAACGAAAAGAATCAGGCGCTTGGTATCCATAAATCTCTTAATCTAATGTATTAAGCCACACTCTCATGGCACAGGATCATGACCACCGTCATGCCATGGATGACACTTGGATAAACGGCGTATTGTATAAACGGCTCCGCGCCATGTGCCATGCTTTTGTATGGCTTCAATGGCATATTGCGAACAGGTCGGGTAAAAACGGCATCGCTGGCCCAGCAATGGACTCAATACCCATTGGTATAACTTGATCAAACCCACCATGAGTTTGCCCAACATTCATTGAGGCTCCTGCTGTATCGTCAGCTTACGCTGTAGTTTGCTTACCAATTCCATGAACTCCTGTTCAATCTCGGTAAACTCAGAACGACCAAATATCATGTGAGGTCTTATCACCAGATCAACGCCAGGCAATTGATGCTGGTTTAACCTGAATAGTTCCCGCATGACACGCTTGATATAATTACGATCTACAGCACGGCGAGCAATTTTCTTACCTACTACCAAGCCTAATCTTGCATAAGCCAACTCGTTAGATTGGTAGTGGAACACAAGATAACGACCTGAAACTCGTTTGCGGAAATTAAAAACGGATGAAAAATCATCCGTTTTTAACAATCTTGCCCGACGCTCAAACGCATATGATGGCAAAACCATGTATAGCTAAAATCGCCTTAAACGGCGAAAGGCTGATTAAACAGCCAGGCGAGCACGGCCCTTGGCACGACGCGCAGCGATAACAGCGCGACCACCACGGGTCTTCATACGCACCAGGAAACCATGCGTACGAGCACGGCGAATTTTTGAAGGCTGGTAAGTGCGTTTCATGGGAATCTCCGGTTGACTTCTAGATGTTGCGAATCAAAAACGCGTAATTTAACCTGAAAACACAGTCCTATGTCAATGTTTATTTGGGAAAACATTGCCGTTGTGAAAATGATTGTGCGTTGCCTGTGGATAAGTTGTGGCAAACAAGCTAGAATCCTTCATCTGGCATGGGGTGGTAAACATTCTGTGAATACAGCATCTGGTCGATAAAAATAAACATAATCAGACATTTCGTCCATACCTCACATTCATTTCACTGCGGAGTTTCGGGCAACCGATGGAAAATTTTTGGTCTCTTTGTCTCGGTCGCTTTGAAGAAGAGTTGTCAACGCAGCAATTCAATACCTGGATCAAGCCCTTACGTTTTGAAGCTAACGGGGAAGTATTGCGCCTATTAGCGCCCAATCGCTTTGTACAACAATGGGTAAAAGATCGCTTTCTACAAAAAATCACGGCACTGGCTGAGGAAGTATTCTCCAATCCCATGCATATCGAACTGGCATTGTACGATGCCAGTGACAAAGCAGCGCCAGTCAGCCCTAAACCACAACAAGCGGCAGCAGAACCTACTCCAAAAGCAAAAATTGAAGCTGAAGTGAGCAAGGTCACAAAAGCAATAACACCGACAAAATCTGCTTCAGCAGCAGTGAAAAAAACCAAACCCGTCGCCGAAACCAATGGCCTCAATCCAGCATTCCGCTTTGATAACTTTGTCACGGGAAAAGCCAATCAATTAGCTCGTGCAGCAGCCATACAAGTCGCGGAAAATCCAGGTACTGCCTACAACCCTCTGTTTATTTATGGTGGAGTTGGCTTGGGCAAGACTCATGTGTTGCAAGCGATTGGCAATCACCTGAAATCCCAGCGTCCAGATGCAAAAATTCGTTATTTACATGCAGAACGCTATGTTTCGGATGTCGTCAAAGCCTATGAACACAAAGCGTTTGATGAATTCAAACGTCAATATCATTCTCTGGATCTCTTGCTGATTGACGATATCCAGTTTTTCGCCAAGAAGAGTCGCACCCAAGAAGAATTTTTCTATGCGTTCAACTCTCTGATCGAAGCCAAGAAGCAAATCATCATCACCTGTGATACCTATCCCAAGGAAATCGCAGATGTCGATGAACGCCTGCGCACACGATTCAGTTGGGGGCTAACAGTAGCAGTAGAACCACCAGAATTGGAAATGCGCGTTGCCATCCTGTTGAAGAAAGCCGAAGCAGCACGTGTACGATTGGATGAAGACGTTGCTTTCTTCATCGCCAAGCAGGTACGTTCTAGCGTCCGTGAACTGGAAGGAGCGCTTAACCGTATTATTGCTATGGCCAATTTCACTGGTCATGCCATTGATGTTAATTTGGCAAAAGAAGCATTGAAAGACTTGATCGCAGTTCGTGGTCGTCAGATTACTATCGAAAATATCCAGAAAACAGTTGCTGACTACTACAAGATCAAAGTTGCTGAAATGTATAGCAAAAAACGTTCACGCAATTTTGCACGTCCACGACAGATCGCCATGACACTAGCTCGTGAGCTGACTAATCACAGCTTCCCCGAAATCGGAGAAGCCTTTGGTGGCCGTCACCACACCACGGTAATGCATGCCTGTGATGAAGTTGAACAATTGCGCCAAAACGATCAAACCTTGGCAAGAGATATTTCTGTCCTGATTCAAGTGATCCGGGATTAAAAATAAGTACGTGCTTATGGAAAGGCTGTGGGTAACAATGCGGGTTAAACGCGATTTTAAGAAGTCAGTAAAATAACCAACATTCTATCCACAACAGTTTCTAAAAATTTCAAGATAGTTTAATTTCAAATATGTGATTGAATTTAAATTGAAAATTTGAGTTATCAACAGAAGTTGCTTACTTTATTGTTATTATCAATTTATTTTTTATATATTAGGTTTTAAAGATATGAACATCCAAATCAATCGCGATACGCTGTTAAAACCACTTTCATCAGTAAGCAGTATTGTTGAAAGACGTCATACCTTGCCTATTCTTTCCAATCTGTTACTAGAAGCTAAACAGGACAAAATTGTTCTGACAGCCACAGATCTGGAAATGCAAATCTCCCTTTCAGTCGAAACAGCCGTCGGCGGTGAGCTATCAACGACTATCTCTGCAAAGAAACTTCTGGATATTTGCCGTTCATTGCCTGAAAACGCTGATATCACCATGGCAACACAGGAAAATCGCATCCAGGTTAAAACCGGCAAGAGCCGTTTTAACCTGCAAACACTGCCTGCCAACGATTATCCTTTGATGACTAAAAATGCAGATGCAAGTAATACCATCATCAACATCGGGCAAAAATCGCTTAAGCGCTTATTCAAACAAGTTGAATTCGCGATGGCGCAACAAGACATCCGTTATTACCTTAACGGCTTGTTGTTCGAAGTGAATGGAAATAGGCTGAATGTCGTAGGTACTGATGGTCACAGACTCAGTTTTACTTCTACCGAACTGGCAAATAGCTACGAAAAACAGGAAATCATCCTGCCACGCAAAACCGTGATCGAATTGATAAAACTGTTGGACGAAAGCGAAGATGAAGTCACAATAGAGGTTGCCAATGGTCAGGCTAATTTCGCTTTTGGTGATATCCGATTGATTTCAAAAGTAATTGACGGAAAATTCCCAGATTACACACGTGTAATCCCTACAGGGCACCAGAACAGTTTCACTGTAGATCGCATGATGATTTTGTTATCCATGCAACGAGCCTCTATCCTGTCCAACGAAAAATATCGTGGTATTCGCATGGTGCTTTCTGCGAATAGCTTGAAACTTATCAGCACCAATAGCGAGCAGGAAGAAGCAGAAGAAGAACTTGAAATTAGCTATGGTGGCAGCAGTCTGGATATCGGCTTCAATGTCACTTACATGATCGATGTATTGAACAATTCAGACAGCGAAAGCGTGATTTTCTCATTTGCAGACGCTAATAGCAGTTGCCTGGTGACAGTGGAAAACGACAATAATTACAAATATGTCGTTATGCCAATGAGAATTTAACTAATTGAATATTAAAGAATAACTGATTGTTTCACGTGAAACCAATAGGACTATGACTGATTACAATTCCGACAGTATTAAAATCCTTGAAGGCCTAGATGCAGTTCGTAAACGCCCAGGTATGTACATTGGCGATACATCCGATGGCAGCGGTTTACACCACATGGTGTTCGAGGTACTGGACAATGCGATTGATGAGGCCTTGGCCGGACACTGTGATGACATCAAGGTAATCATTCATCCTGATAATTCGATCAGTATTTCAGACAATGGTCGTGGTATTCCTACCGACGTCAAGGAAGACGACAAACACGAGCCTAAGCGTTCAGCCGCTGAAATCGTGATGACAGAACTACATGCTGGCGGCAAATTTGACCAAAACTCCTACAAAGTTTCTGGTGGTTTGCACGGTGTAGGTGTGTCTGTGGTGAATGCGCTCTCAGATTGGCTTCGATTGCGTATATGTCGCAATGGCCAAGTACATCAAATGGAATTCCGTCGTGGCGTGGCCGTATCACCTTTGGCTGTGACTGGCACGACTGAACGACGTGGTACAGAAGTCCATTTCCTTGCTTCCGTTGAAACTTTCACTACTGTGGAGTTTCATTTCGAAATTCTTGCAAAACGTATTCGCGAGCTTTCTTTCCTCAATAATGGCGTCAAAATCGAGCTGATCGACCAACGCAATGGCAAATCTGAAAACTTTGCCCACTCAGGTGGGGTCAAGGGTTTCGTCGAATACATGAACCGCAGCAAGACTGTACTGCATCCCAAGCCTTTCTATGCATCTGGCGAAAAAGATGGCATGACTATCGAAGTATCCATGCAATGGAACGATTCCTACAGTGAAAGCGTGCAGTGCTTTACCAACAATATCCCACAACGCGATGGTGGTACTCACTTGACTGGCTTGCGTACGGCAATGACACGTACGCTGAACAGTTATATTGAACAAAATGATCTAGCTAAAAAAGCCAAGATCGACACCAGCGGTGATGACATGCGCGAAGGCCTGACTTGTGTACTTTCCGTAAAGGTACCTGAGCCAAAGTTTTCCTCGCAAACCAAGGACAAGCTGGTTTCCAGTGAAGTACAGCCTGTTGTGCAAGAAGTAGTTTCTGCCAAGCTGGCTGAATTCCTGCTGGAAAATCCTAACGAAGCCAAAATCATCTGCAACAAGATTATTGAGGCAGCCCGTGCACGTGATGCAGCCCGGAAGGCGCGTGAAATGACACGCCGAAAAGGCGCCATGGATACCATGGGATTGCCTGGCAAACTTGCTGATTGCCAAGAAAAAGACCCTGCATTAAGCGAGCTTTACCTAGTCGAGGGCGACTCTGCGGGCGGATCTGCCAAGCAAGGACGTGACCGCAAGTTCCAGGCTATCCTGCCATTGAAGGGTAAGATCCTGAACGTGGAAAAAGCCCGGTTCGATAAGCTCTTGTCTTCACAGGAAATTGCAACCCTGATCACTGCTTTGGGGACAGGCATAGGCAAGGATGATTTCAGTGCAGAAAAATTGCGCTATCACCGCATTATCATCATGACCGATGCGGACGTTGATGGTGCGCACATCCGTACCTTGTTGTTGACATTCTTCTATCGCCAGATGGGGGAGTTGGTAGAGCGAGGCCATGTTTATATTGCTCAGCCACCGTTGTACAAGGTCAAGCAGGGACGTGATGAGCGTTATCTCAAGGATGAGCAGGAACTGGATCAATACCTGCTGCAATCTGCACTCAAAGGTGCGGAATTACTCAAGCAAACAGATGGTGAAACCATCAGCGGCGAAGCATTGGCAGCGATTGCCAAGCAAATGGTACTAACTGAGGCTATCATTCGTCGCTTAAGCCCACTGTATGACGAAAGCATCCTGCGCGCATTGCTTGAGCTGGGCAAGCTTGAACTCGATAGTGAGGCCCAGGCTGAAGCAACAGCCGCAAAACTTCGTCCATTGTTGGGCCATACAGGTAGCGAAGTATTGGTGACGCAAAACCAGGAAAGTGGCAACTATCGCCTCGCAATCAACAAGTATGTTCACGGCAACCTGCAAGCCAGCGTGATTGATAGCGATTTCATCAGTAGTGGTGATTACCAGCAAATCCTCACCACATCACAAACCTTGCAAGGCTTGGTAGGTGAGGGTGCCACTATCAAGCGTGGTGAAAAACAACAACCAATCACCAGCTTCAAGGCTGCTTTAGATTGGCTGATGGGCGAAGCCAAGCACGGTCTCAATATCCAGCGCTATAAAGGCCTGGGTGAAATGAACCCTGAGCAACTCTGGGAAACCACCATGGATCCCACTGTGCGCCGCCTACTCAAGGTGCAGATTGACGACGCCATTGCGGCTGATGAAATCTTCACTACATTGATGGGTGATCAGGTAGAACCGCGCCGTGCCTTTATTGAAGGCAATGCTCTGGGGGTAAGTAACCTAGATGTTTGATCTATAAAGTATTTTTATATGATCGTCAACCATCAGGCTAATCAATGATTAGCCTGATTGCTTTCAACTCATTTGATTTAGCCAAGGTAGGGGTTTGGGTGAAATTACATAAGTGATCCCGCCATTATCTGACTTGAATACAAATCCATAGTTGAAAATAGTACTGTCTGGTAACCAGAATACAACGGGTTGATTGCGGTTGATATTGTCATAGCCGTGAGCAATCGCTGCCTCGCGAGCAAAACGGTAGGCTGCTAGAAATACCTCAACCCTCGGGTGATCTGCGACTAGACCATTCGCTTCTGCTTCTGCCCAATTCCCACCCAATAGGCGTGCGGTTTCGTTTACCGTCTTGAGATAGTGCCAACCGTGGTCGATAGGAGATACGCGATAGACACTCCACTGGTTTTCCATGATGGCAGCTCCTTATCATCTGGAATATTGAATGCAGGTTAATCTACTACCTACTATTTCTGCAAACTTGTAGGATTTGTCATATCGAGCTTGGAAAGGCTAACAGTTTGTTTTCTATTATCTGGTGTTTTTACCAATTTAACTTATTGATTAAATTGGTATGACACAGTGGCCGCTAAAACGGCTGAGTTGTGCTTCAGCACAGGAGTTTATTGATGTCGAATGTAGTATCCAAGCGGCTAAATCTATCCAAAATTAAAACCAATGCATTAAGCGGGCTGACAACAGCCCTGGCGATGGTGCCGGAAACAATCGCATTTGCCTTTGTTGCCCATGTATCGCCTTTGACAGGGCTGTATGCCTCGGTGATCGTGTCGTTTATCACCTCTGCCTTTGGCGGGCGTCCAGGAATGATTTCCGGGGCGGCAGGTTCATTAGCGGTAGTGATGACAGCCTTGGTGGTGCAGCATGGCGTGGAATACCTGTTTGCAGCTGTGGTGCTGATGGGGATATTGCAGGTGCTATTCGGTGTTGCAAGGATGGGCAAGTACATTCGCATGGTGCCTTATCCGGTAATGCTTGGCTTTGTGAATGGTTTGGCGATGGTGATTTTCTTCGCGCAGTTCAACCATTTCAAGGTGGCGGCAGGCGATGGTAGCTTGCAATGGATGAGTGGGCCTTTGCTTTACACCATGTTGGCGCTGGTCGCGTTGACGATGGTTATCATCTATCTATTACCACGTATGACTAAGGTAGTGCCGTCGGCATTAGCGGCAATTGTGCTGGTATCAGTGGCGGTGGCTGGCTTCGGCTTGGAAACGAAGACGGTGGGCGACCTGGGCTCAATTGCCGGTGGTTTGCCTAGCTTTCATATTCCCTCGGTGCCATTTGATCTTGAAACCTTGAAGATCGTGTTTCCTTATTCACTCATCCTTGCAGCGATTGGCTTGATCGAGACTTTGCTCACGCTGAACCTGGTGGATGAGATGACCAATACGCGTGGTCAACCCAATCGTGAGTCGATGGCGCAGGGGGCAGCGAATGTGACGACTGGGATGTTCAGTGGCATGGGTGGATGTGCCATGATAGGGCAAACCATGATCAATATGAATGCAGGCGGCTTACACCGGTTATCCGGCATTGCCATGTCGATTTTCCTGCTTTCTTTCATTTTGTTTGCTTCGCATTGGATCGAGATGATCCCATTGGCAGCGCTGATAGGTGTGATTTTCGTCATGGCGCTGAAGACCTTTGAATGGGGCAGTTTCAGATTGTTCGGCAAGGTGCCAAGGCCGGATATTTTTGTCGGCATATTGGTGGCATTGATTACTTTGTTCAGTGATCTGGCAGTGGCGGTATTGATCGGGGTCATCGTGTCAGCGCTGGTATTTGCCTGGGAACATGCCAAGCAGGTATCAGTCAGTACCGCGATTGACGAGTCTGGTCGTAAAGTCTACGTACTCAAGGGCAGTGTGTTTTTTGCCTCGATTGCCAACTTTCAGGCCTTATTTACGCCACATGATGATCCTGCGCAGGTCGTGGTGGACTTTGCACAGGCAAAAGTAGTGGATCACTCAGCCCTGGCTGCGATTGATGCTTTGGCCGAGCGTTATGCACAGCAAGACAAGCAGTTATCGCTCAAGCATTTGAGCCCGGATTGCCGGGCTTTGTTGGGCAAGGCGAAAGAGTTAGTCGAAGTGAATCTGCTGGAAGACCCCACCTATGCGGTGGCTGACGACAAGCTGGACTAGGCCTGACTGGCTCTGCCTGCTGCGTTCGCTTATTTCACGCTGAAGCTATACTGGTTGCGCCCCATGAGCTTGCCGTCCTGGCCTGTGATCTCGGCTTTTAGCTGGTATTGCCCGGCTTGCAGGGCGGGTAGGGCATAATCGCGCAGCTTGTGGCCAGAATCCGGCGGCATTTCCAGCGGTAGCTGGAGGTTGTCCAGCGCAGTGCCGTTTCGGTAGAGCGTGACCTTGTAGCGGGCATGCTCAAAGCCCTGCCAGGTATCATTGATCGCCCATAGCCCGATCTGTGGTGTAGCGCCTACTGGATATTCGTCCTGCTTCCATTCCAGGCTTGGCAGGATAGGCTGGTAGGCAGTACGCAAGGCGTCATAGCCAGCCTTGGGTTCACGCCAATAATCGACGATGCCCCAATTGATGGAGGGCCAGTTTTCCACAAACATGAATTGAAATACGGCAGATACCGGGGCATAACGCTGGCGGCGGTAGTTTTCTACGGCAAACTGGAGCAGCCTAGCTTGATAATGCTGGCTGTTGGCGATAAATTCCTCAATGTTCTTACCCTGCTTGATACCAGCGAACTCAAAAGTCTCCTTACGCTGGAAATTGTGATATTCCCACTGGCGCCATTTTTCTTCGTTGTCCGGCCAGAGCAAATCCTGGCTGAACATACGTTTCAGGTTCTTGAGATTAGGCAATGCCTGTGCACCAAATTCCGTGCTCCAGGGCGTAGGCGTAGGGCGAGAAAAAGCCAGCCAGTGGTCGAAGTACCACCCCATCCACTCATGTTCCTTGGTGGCGGATTCCTTGCGCACAATGCGTAACGGGTCTAGTTGGCTGATGTCTACATAGAGTAGCTCATCAAGCTTGCGATTGATGTTGGGCTGGTAATCCGTGTATTTCTGTGCCATCCACGGTGAATCCCAGGGTGGCTCGTTGTGCATGGTCCAGGAGATGATGGAGGGATGTTGCTGCAGTGCTTGCACCATATCCTTGGCCTGGGAGCGCGCATCGGCAATAAACGCGGGATCATCGCTATAACCCCACAACAGAGGGAAATCCTGTGTCACCAAGATACCCAGCCGATCACATAAAGCATAGAACGCTTGGTCGGTAACATGAGCGTGCACGCGCACGGCATTGATGTGGGCGGCCTGCATCATGTCGAGGTCATGCTGGTAGCGTGCGGGTGTCATTTCCGCCAGCCATTGAGCACCGATGTAATTGGTACCGCGCAGGAACAGGCGGCGGCCATTGATGTGCCATTGTAAGCCATCGTCTACCTTGACTTCACGCACGCCAAATATCTGTGCCTGACGATCCAGTACCTTGCCTGAAGCATCTTTGATACTAAGCTCCAGCTTGTAGAGATTGGGTTTGCCATATTCGTATGGCCACCACAGCGCAGGGTTATCCAGTGGAAAGCTCAGAGCAAGGCGATTGTCACCTGGCCTCAAGGTTTGCTGCTGGTTGAAATGCAGCGTGTTGCCCGGAAAATTCTCCGGGCGGATATTTGCCTCTACCGTGACAGATGTTTCATGTGAAACATGCTGACGTATCTGTGCGCTAGTGTCTATTTGCCAGCGATCTGGCTGTGCCTGTGTCGCTTGTTTGCGAGGCGTGACCTGTAACTGGCGTAGTGCTGCCTGTTCGGCAAACTGCAACTCGACAGGCGCCCAGATGCCGCCAGTGTTTTTTTCCTGCCCGCGCTCAGACCAGGCTCCACCGGGACGGGTATCGTGATGACTGAAAATGCCTTTTACCAGCCGTTTGTGTAAAGACCAATCCTCAGGTTTTTCTAGCGGGCTGTTCACTAGCACACGCAGCTGATTGTTGCCGGATCTGAGTAAACCGCTGACATCAAACGCAAAGGCCTGGAAATAACCAGTGTGATGGCCAAGGTAATGATCGTTAAGCCATACGTCTGCTGCGTAATCCACGCCATGGAATAGCAGGTGAGTCACTTTGCTGGACTTAGCATTATCAAGCTTGAATTGCGTCTGGTACCAGGCAAACCCACTGATGTCATGGCCCTGACGATACCAGTTGTCAGGCACCTTGATCATTTTCCAGCCATTATCAGGCGCTGTGAGTTGTGGTGTTACATTGACTGGGCCGGTAATAGGCTGAAACTGCCAGTTACCATTCAAAGAGAGGTGCTTGGTTTCTTGCGCTTGAGAGGGAAATGCTCCCAGCGTTAGGCATAGTGTTAACCAAGTAATAAGGCGGGAAAGCAATGTCATGGCGGGATTCACAAATAATGAGCCGGGCAATGGCCCGGCTCAAGGTTAAGCGTCTACTGTTTTAGGTTTTCTGTGGTTGAGATAATAGCGCGTCAGTTTCTTAGCGACATAACCTGCAAACAGGGTTTTCAGTAGTAGTTTCATGATAAACCTCCTAACGTGGTTGATTCAAATGACCAGGCGGCGGTGCTTGGTAAGTACTCTGATTGACCTGACCGCGCCAAGCTCCTGTGGCGTTACCGCGCGACTCGATAAATCCCTTGAAGCGCTCTAGATCACCTGCCACACGATGGGTTAATACGCCAATAGCATCTGCGGCATTTTCCAGCAGACCTTCCGGGTCATAATCCATCTGTAGCATGATGCGTGAGCTCGAATCATCAAGATGGTGGAAGGTGACAACCCCAGCGTTACGCGCACCGGAAACACTGTGCCAGGCAATGCGCTTGCCGGGAATCTGCTCTGTGATTTCAGCATCCCATTCCTTGCGCTGGCCGACGATTTCCGCTGTCCAGTGCACATGGGTGTCGTCAAGCTGGTTAACCGCAATGATGCCTTCCATGAACAATGGAAAATCCTCGAACTGCGTCCATTGATCATAGGCCACTTGGGCGGGTACGTTCACTTCTATGGATTTCTCAATCACTGGCATGACGTCCTCCTATCAATATGGATGGTTTCTGGGCTAAACAGTTCCACTGAATTGCTTTGTATCAGTAGAAACCCTGACTACCATTGTAGTGATGGCAAGTCTTTCATGGCATAGGTTGGCTTCCGAAATGGCTGTCGGAGAAAGTGAATGCCCACAGAGTTTAAGGGCGGATGGTCCTGGCAACCAAAGCCATGACGATGGGGCGCACCATGAGTACACAGATAAATGCCACTGGCATCGCCAGCATGTAGGCATGCAGTACTCGATTGAAATATCCCAAACCTACGCCGCTGTTGGCGGCAACGATCACCAGGCACATCAGCATGGCCATGATGCCAGACATGAAAAAGGCAAATACCACAGGCGTGTAGTGTTTGGGTAGGCCGAGGTTGAAACGGGGAACTACATTCATGATATTGCTCCTGTGTTTGTGGATGGAGAGCACTGTACTCTAGCCATTCATTAGCCAGTAGCCTGTAAAATCCAATGAAATTTTCAAGTTAAACTTATAAGTAAAGATCATTGTACAAAAGGTTAGCTTGTGGATAACTTGAAAGGCATTAGCAGTTTCGTCAAGGCAGTGGAGGAGGGGAGCATTGCTGCCGGGGCAAGGCGGCTGGGTATTTCAGCTGCTGCTGCCAGCCAAAATATTGCTCGCTTGGAACAACAACTGGGAGTGAGGTTGCTGATCAGGACGACGCGCAGCCTGGCCTTGACGGAAAGTGGTCAGCTTTATTACCAGCGGGTGCAATCGGTGATGGAGGAACTGGATGACGCGCAGGCAGAGCTGCATGAGCTTGCTGGCGAACCTCGGGGGAAATTGCGTATCGCCAGTTCTGCAGCTTTTGGGCGCAATGTGCTGGCGCCACTGGTGGCAGCGTTTGCTATTCGCTATCCCAAGCTTAAGATCGAGCTGGTGCTGGCAGATCACTATGTTGATCATATCCGCGAAGAAATTGATCTCAGTATCCGCTTTTCGCAGCAGCTGGAGGCTGGCTTGGTTGCCAGGCGGATTGCACGGGTGCCATTGCGCTTTTGCGCCTCCCCGGCGTATCTGGCACAACATGGAACACCACATGATCCTGACGAATTGATCCATCACCAATGTTTGGTGTTAAGAGTGCCGTTTGACGGACGATTACTCGGATGGCGCTTCGTGAGAAATGGCTTGCGGTTTGAAGCTCCGCTGAACGATACCTTAATTTGCAACGATATTGATACGTTGGCCAACATGGCGGCTGCAGGAGCTGGCATTGCCCGTATCGGTGCGTTTGTCGCGGACCGCCTGATTGCGGATGAATTGCTGGTGCCCTTGTTTGAGCCGCTTGAGGGTAAGGTGCCGAATGCCGAGATCGAGCCCTTGGAGTTTTATGCTTGCTATCGGGATAGGCAGGCGGCAACTGGCAAGCTCAGGTTGCTGATCGATTTTCTGGTGACACATATCCCGGCGCCATGGCAGGCTTGACCGGCTAGTTTGTAGAGCTCATCTTCAGCTAAATAAGCTGGCCTGTTCCGGGGGATCTGCCTCGATCTCATCGCTATGTATTAGATTACTGACTTTTACCCCTAGCAAGCGAAAGCGCTGATCTAGCGAAAGGCGTTTTAAGCAGCGGCCTGCGGCTCGGCGGATGGTGGCTGCATCATTGGTAGGGTGAGGCAAGGTGAGATCGCGTGTGGCAGTACGAAAATCCTGATACTTGATCTTGATGCCGACAGTGTGGCCCTGATAGCGTTTCTGTTGCAGGTCTTGCGCTACACGTTCGCATAATGCGGTGAATGCGCGGCTGAGATAGTGCTTGTCCTGGTGTGCGTGCATGTCACGCTCAAACGTGGTTTCTCGGCTCATGGATTTGGGCGTAGAGCTAGTGACAACCACCCTGTCGTCTTGCCCCTGGGCGACACGCATCAGCCAATGGGCATAACTTTGGCCAAAATGCTGCAACAGGATATCCGCCTTCGCAGAGGCGAGGTCTGCAATCGTGCGGATATCCAGTTTCTCCAGCTTCAATGCGGCCTTGGGGCCTATACCGTTGATCTTCTTGGCCGCCAGCGGCAGGATGCGCTCCTGAAAAGCCTGGCGATCGATGATGGTGAGTCCATCAGGTTTGTCGAGGTCTGAAGCTATCTTGGCGAGCAATTTATTAGCGGCAATGCCAATCGAGCAGGATAGGCCTGTGGCATCGAACACGGCAGTTTTCAGGCGCTGGGCCAGGGCATCCGTGTCTTCCTCAATGGTACTGAGATCAATATATATCTCATCAATCCCTCTATTCTCGATATCAGGGGCGATTGACATGACAGCTGCCTTGAACAAGCGCGAATAGTGACGGTATGACTCAAAGTCTGCTGGGAGCAAAATGGCATCCGGTGCCAGTTGTGCGGATTTCATCAAGCCCATGGCAGAAAAGACGCCCAGCGCCCGGGCTTCATAGGTGGAGGTGGTGACGACTCCGCGGCCATTGTATTCCCCCAGGCGTGCAAATTGATGGCGGCCATTGGCAAGTCTGCGTGGCTGCGGGGTAGAGCGACCACCAACCACCAGGGCCTGCCCGCGCAACTCAGGGTAGCGTAGCAACTCCACTCCGGCAAAGAACATATCCATGTCGAGATGGGCAATACGGCGGTCTGGGAAACGAACATCTTTCATCTGGTCGCTATGCTAACAATGATCAGGCAAGACCGCATCACCTCTGGAATGATGCAGTGTGGAATATTTTTTCAAAATAAGCTGGCGTTCGTCAGGGTTTTTGGTTAGAATTCGCACCCTCTAGAAACATTATGTTTCATGTCCCCATCGTCTAGAGGCCTAGGACATCGCCCTTTCACGGCGGTAACCGGGGTTCGAATCCCCGTGGGGACGCCAATTCCAATAAAAGCAGACCATAAAAAGTCTGCTTTTATTTTGTCTGTATATTTATCAACTAATTGATTTTAATATGTTTGTTGGTGTGAAAGAACTGAAGCTGCAAGATGAAGCGCACGGACTTTCGTTTCCTGCGCTGGTCATGTATCCGACTCAGCAGAAGCCAACCAGCCACGCATTTGGCCCTTATGTGATGGATGTTAGCCTTGATGCTCCCGTCGCACCCGGGCAATATCCCCTGATCTTGGTCTCTCATGGTAGCGGCGGTTCACATCTGTTGTACCGGAGTATGACGACTTATCTTGCCCAGCACGGTTATATCGTCGCAATGGTTGAGCATCCGGGCAACAACCGCGTTGATAATCAATTCATGGGCAAAGTGGAAAACCTGCAATACCGTCCACGCCATCTTCGGCTCACGGCAGATGCCCTCCATGAGGATGCTAGCTTGGGCCCGCATTTACAGTCGCGACAGCTTGGCGTCATTGGGCATTCGATGGGAGGATATGCTGCGCTTGCACTTGCAGGGGGTAAACCATGGTATCCGCCAGAGGCATTTAAGCCTGATTATGCTGGGCCAGCACCTAACAATGTGGAAGTGGAACATGACGACAGGGTTCAGGCACTGGTGTTATTGGCACCGGCAACAATATGGTTCATTCCGGAAGACGCTCTCAAACATGTCGATGTGCCTATCTTGATGTTGAGTGCGGAGCATGACCCTTATACGCCAGGTTGGCATAACGAGATTGTGCTGAAGGGTGTGCCAGACATCACCAAGGTGACCAGCCGCTGCGTGAAGAATGCTGGGCATTTCTCTTTTCTTAGTCCGTTTCCCCCCAAGATCAAGCAGGGCGGGGCATTGCCAACGACAGATCCCGAAGGGTTTGATCGTGAAGGCTTTCACGAACAGCTCAAACAGGAAATCCTGGTTTATCTGAATCATCGTTTCAAATCATGACAGGCATAAAAAAATGGGGCAAAAGCCCCATTTTTATTCATGGATCTTAATGGCTTAAGGTGCAATGATGTCGTTCTTCACAGCAGTAACGCCCTTGACGCTTTTGGCAATTTTCACAGCCCGTTCAGCTTCTGCCTTGCTCTTGGCGGTTCCGCTCAGTTGAACCAAGCCATCGCTATCGGTTTCCACCTTGATGTCGGTAGCGCTCACAAGCTTATCCTTGGCAAAAGCAGCCTTTACCTTGGTGGTCACCACGGAGTCGCTCAGCTTGGTTTCAATGCTATCGCCCTCTGCCGCAAAGCTGGCTACTGGCATCATCAACGCACCGATCAGAACAAGGCTTTTAAAATTCGCTTTCATTTAAGACTCCTTTTTGGATTTAATTATCGAGAACACGAGTTCATTCTATAAAGCCATGTTAGAGCGATTAATCAGCAAGTTACTGAAAGCAATGTAGGAATGAGCTTACTGGGCGCACCAGCCTAAGTTTAGGTCAATAAAGAGGTAAATGTTGCTGAGGCAAAGATATGGAGATGCTATTGGGAGTGGAAGAGAAGGTTGTTGAAGCAGCCTGTGCTGGCATTTGCCTGGGAGATTTCACATGCTCAAGGCATTTTTCTATGAAATCGCCCGGATCAGCATAATGAGGGGGACGGACAGTCGCTAATCCTGACAAATGCCAGCGGCTCGCAAAACTGGCAGGGCTTAACCGAATATAAAGCCCAATGCAATCGGGCCAAACATGACGGTGACGAGCACCAGATTCAATAAGGCATGCATAATGGATTCCTTTATGTATGTTGCTTAAGAATGTGGGGCTACTATAGCGTTGGTGTCAGGGA
The DNA here is from genome assembly GCF_054588515.1 of Methylobacillus methanolivorans. Taxonomy (NCBI): domain Bacteria; kingdom Pseudomonadati; phylum Pseudomonadota; class Betaproteobacteria; order Nitrosomonadales; family Methylophilaceae; genus Methylobacillus; species Methylobacillus methanolivorans. The sequence goes on along the minus strand of NZ_BAAILT010000004.1, from coordinate 53,495 downwards.
CGTGTTATCTGGAAAATTCTGATATCCGTGTAGGACAAACGGAAGTGGCTGAGCATGAGGCTCAGCCAAAAGCAATGGAATGGTGTGTTAAGCCAGTTTCAGGCGAGTCAAAGTACGTTGTCTCACTGTGTGTAGCAACGTAGCGTCATCAAGCAGGGATTGGCCATAGGAAGGCACCATTTCGCGCATGCGCTGTTGCCATGTTGTACTTTGTAAGGATTTGCCAAAGCAGCGTTGCAAGACATCCAGCATTGCGGGCACTGAGGTAGAGGCACCAGGCGATGCACCCAGCAAGGCTGCCAGGCTACCATCTTCCGCGGAGACAATCTCGGTGCCAAATTCCAGCTTGCCACCTTTCTCGTCACAGCCCTTGATAATCTGTACTCGCTGGCCTGCCGAAATAAGTGACCATTCACTTTCTTTGGCGGCTGGGTAGAAATGCTTCAAGGCTGCCACACGTTGTTTATGGCTTTGGAACACCTCTCCAACCAAGTAACGGGTGAGGTCCATGTTATGCCGCCCTGCGCCCAGCATTGATTTCAGGTTGCCTCGCTTGACCGAGCTGACTAGGTCAAGCAATGAACCTTGCTTGAGGAAGCGAGTGGTAAAGCCGGCAAACGGGCCAAACAGCAACGCAGGCTTACCGTTGATGATGCGGGTATCCAGATGGGGGACTGACATGGGCGGCGCGCCTATAGGGGCCTTGCCGTAGACCTTGGCGTGGTGTTGCTCAATCACATCCTGATTGTGACACACCAGCCATTGCCCGCTGACCGGGAAGCCGCCATAGCCTTTAGCCTCTTTGATGGCGGATTTTTGTAGCAAGGGCAGGGCTGCACCGCCAGCTCCGAGAAAAACGAAATCAGCATGGATGGTGATCGGCTTGCCTTTGGCCAGGTCTGCCACTTTCACTGTCCAGCGGCCTTGTTCCTGCTTGAGGTCGGTCACTGCATGGCGGGTAAGCAGCTTGAAGTCTGGTAGGGTTTGCAGGTGTTGTACCAGTTGACGGGTAAGAGAGCCGAAATCGACGTCGCTGCCATAGGCAACGCGTGTTGCGGCGACTGGGGCATCCATGTTGCGGGTTGCCATGACCAGGGGCATCCATTGCTGCAACACGGTCGGATCCTCACTATATTCCATGTCAGCGAACAGGTGGTGCGCGCTTAATGCCTGGTGGCGGTTGCGCAGGAAAGCTACATCCTTTTCCCCCCAGACGAAACTGGCATGGGGCGTGGGATTGATAAAGCTGGCGGGTTCTTTCAGTATGCCCTGCTCAACCAGCCAGGCCCAGAATTGCAGGGACTCTTCAAAGGCTGCATTGATCCTAAGTGCGCGCGCAATGGAGACGCTGCCATCTGAATTTTGCGGCGTGTAATTAAGTTCACAATACCCGGCATGGCCTGTCCCGGCGTTGTTCCAGCCATCGCTGCTTTCCGTCGCGACTTCAGCCTGTTGTTCCACCAGTGTGATACGCAGGTCTGGATTGAGCTGATGTAACAAGGTGCCGAGGGTGGCACTCATGATGCCGCCGCCAACCAGCAGGATATTGGTGTCTAAGGAAGTGGTCATGTCAGGCCGGGAATTGTTCGTTACTGTAGTCTTGGGTCGCCATGATAGGCATAAGCCGTGCTTCTGTAAAACCCTGTTTTCATGTCAATAAACCTTTTCCAGCCAGTGCATCAGTACTTGCAAGACATATTCCTGCTCATCTGTGCGCAAGGCACGTCCGGCAGGAATCAGGTGCCACTTCTGCAGGCAGCCCCGACAACAGCAAGCGGTGGCGTGCTGTGCCACGAATACTGGATGGCCTCGAAAAGGGGTTTGCTTGCCGTCGTTTGCGATCAGCGCAGGTGCCAGGCGCTTGGTAATGAAATCTCGCGCATGATCCTGTATGACTGGTAAGCCTTTGGCATGCAGGTAAGTATTATCGTGCGCATTGAGCTGGAACGAACTGCGAAAGCGGGAACGTCCCAGGGCCGCAAACAGTTCGTCCAGTTCTCGCATGTGGAATATGTGTCTAGCGTGGCTCGAAGCGCAACGAAGCGGAGTTGATGCAGTAACGTAGCCCGGTCGGAGGAGGGCCATCAGGGAATACATGCCCCAGGTGTGCATCGCAGACATTGCAGATCACCTCTGTGCGTACCATGCCGTAAGAGGTATCTTCTTCTTCGCGGACATTATCCGGGTCCAGAGCTGCAAAGTAGCTTGGCCAGCCGCATCCAGCGTCAAACTTGGTATCAGAAGCAAACAAGGGCGTATCGCAACAGACGCAATAATAGATGCCATGCTCGAAATGCTGGTCATATTCTCCAGTGCCTGCGCGTTCGGTTGCGGCGTGGCGCGTGACTTCATACTGTATCGGACTAAGTTGGTGACGCCATTCGGCATCGCTTTTTACCACTTTGGTCATGACTTCCTCCTCATGAGTTGATGCGTTATTTGTCTGTGTAAAACCAGTACAATGCTGGATTTAGTCAGTAAGGACACTGTAGTGACGCAACAGGGTAAAGCCATCAGCATCCAAGGGGTCAACGTCATTTTGTTTGACATCGATTACGGCGAATCGCGTGACAATGACGCTGCAATCCCCCATTTTAATATCAGATTCGATCTTGAGTTGGGCCAGCAGCAGTTTTCACTTGTCTATAGCAAGCCAGTGGGCAGCGACGACCACTTCGGCGTATCAGGTGACGATTACGAGCCATTATTACAGGCTTTGGAAATCGACCCTGCTTTGACCGCACAGCAACAATATAGTGTCATCACCGAGCAAGCCCTGCACGAAGCGTTGCTACCTATCGCAGAATCGGTATATGAAGATATTGAGTTCCACTCTCCCGACCAGGATGAGGAATAAGCCTCACGATGGAATGATTGTCGAAGTCTGCCAGATGGCAGATGACGATATGCAGGCACTATTGGCCAGGCTGGAGCACGAGCTTTATCAGCTCTATCCTGCCATGCCCAAGCCAAGCATACTGCAGCCAGCACTGACATTGATCGCACGGGATAATAGCCAGCCGGTGGGATGCGTTGCCTTGATGGTGCTAGACGAGGATATTGCTGAAATCAAGCGACTATTTGTTGTATCAGCAGCCCGTGGCTGCGGCGTGGCCAAGAAATTAATGGCTGTGTTGGAACAATGGGCAAGGCAGCAGGGAATCAAGCGCATCCTGGTGGAAACCGGGAATCTGCAATCGCCTGCCATGTCCTTGTATCAAGGCTTAGGCTATCAAGCAATTGCGCCATTTGGGCCTTATATCGGCAACCCGGTGAGTTGCTGCTTTGAAAAGCGCTTGTTGCCGCAACAATAACAATAAAAAACGCCAGCATGGGCTGGCGTTTTCGCTCAATTGAATCAGTCTTGATTCAACGTCTTAGTTCAAAGCATCCTTCAGAGCCTTGCCAGCCTTGAAGCTAGGAGCCTTGCGAGCAGCAATCTTGATTTCCTTACCGGTTTGAGGATTGCGACCAGTGCGAGCAGCACGCTCGGAAACGCCAAAAGTACCGAAGCCGATCAGTGTTACTGTATCGCCACCCTTCAGGGCTGCAGTTACGGATGCAGTGAATGCATCAACAGCTTTACCAGCAGCAGCCTTGGAAATTCCTGCTTCCTTGGCGATTTCTTCGATCAGTTCTGTCTTGTTCATAAGTTATCCAGTCCTTGTGTATATTGGGTTATCAATCTAGTTTTGGTAAGGCTGATACTTCGCCTCGTTACCAGGTTAAATAGTAACAGGGGAGAAAATATCACAACCTGCGCCCGATGAAACCCCTTTTCGCTACAAACTGGCTAAATTTTTCACCTCAGAAGCCCGTAGTGACGCCGTTTTGCGACAAGTCGTCGTGGATTTTCCCTGGAATTTACAAACTGGGTGGGCCAAACAAGCCAATCAGGCCGATAATGATCAGGTACAAAGCCACGATGTAATTGAGCAATCGTGGGATCGCCAGGATCAATATTCCGGCAATCAGGGAAATAAGCGGGGTCAAGCTGACATGGATATCCATCGTATTATCTCCAGGTAATCGTGGATGAGCGCTTTAAGCCTTGCGCAGATACGATTTCGCAATGCGTTTGACAACAAAAGTCACGAGGGCAGCCTTGATCAGAAACTTCATGATGATTCTCCTGTGCAATTTGAAGCACCATCATCGCCCAGCCTCAGCCTTAGCAATATCGGGTAACTACTGATGTTAGTGTAGGACAACACCGCATGCCACCCACTGGATGAAGATTGCAGCACCTGATTCCGGGCTGGTATGATGAGAATAGTTCTCAGTATTGAAAATCATGACCGTTTACGATCCCTCCTTAACGCAGCTTTATCAGCACCACCATGGCTGGCTGTATCAACTTCTGCGCCGAAAACTCGGTGATGCCGAGTATGCTGCTGATCTGGCCCAGGATACGTTCATGCGAGTGTTGCATGCGGATAGCCTGGTGGAGATTCGTGAGCCGCGCGCTTATCTCAGCACGATTGCACGTGGCTTGATGGCAGACATGTTTCGTCGTCGCGCGCTGGAGCAGGCTTATTTGGATGCGTTGGTCGCGTTTCCTGAGCCGTTGACTATTTCTCCCGAGCAGCGCTTGCTGGTACTGGAAACCTTGATGGAAATAGATCGCATGCTTGATGGTCTAGGGCCACGTACACGCGATATATTCCTGTTAGCGCAGCTGGAAGGCTTGACCTATCCTGCCATTGGCCAACAACTTGGCGTCTCAATCACCACGGTCAAGAAACACATGGTGCGTGCCATGACCCACTGCCTCATATTGCTGGATGACGCGCCGGAATGAGTACAACACTGAGCCCAGCATTGCTAGAAGTGGCTGCGGAATGGTATGTACGTCTGCATGAGGAGATGCAGGCAGAAGCTGCCCAGCAGCAAAGGTTGTTATTTAACGATTGGCTAGAGGCCGATCCTCTGCACCGCCAAGCTTGGGCGCGGGTGGAAAAGCTTGAACAGCGCTTTGGCATGGTGCCCGCCGATATCGCAATACCTACATTGCGCGATGCTGCTGCCAAGCGGCGTGCTGTACTGAAAACTCTGGCTTTACTGAGCATCACTGCACCGGCGGGTTGGGGTGCCTATGAATACCTGCCGTGGTGGATGGTAGCGGCAGATTACCGCACCGCGACCGGCGAGCAAAAAACAATCAACCTGCCAGATGGCAGTATCTTGGTGTTAAATACTGCGACAGCCGTGGATGTAGATTACCGCGCTGAGAAACGCTTAATTCACTTGCATGAGGGCGAAATCTGCATTACTACCGCAGCCGATAGGGCGCAGCGTCCATTCGTCGTGCAAACCATCCATGGTGAAATCCGTGCCCTAGGTACGCGGTTTACGGTGCAAAGCGATACCCAAGCTGCACAGGTGGCTGTGCTGGAACATGCAGTGAAAATCCGCTTGGCGGATCAACAACACGAAAGCCTGCTGCTAGAGGCTGGCCACCAAGTGCAGTTTAATCGTGGTCATGCAGGCCAGGTAAGCGATGTGAGTGCTTATCAGGATGCCTGGATACGCGGCATCATGGTGGTGGAAAACCAAGCTTTAGCAGAGTTCATCAAAGCGTTGTCACGTTATCGCCCTGGCATATTGCGATGCGACTCGGCCGCTGCCGATATCCGTATATCAGGCGCTTTCCGGGTGCAGGATACTGACGAAGTGCTCTCCAATATTGCCAACACGCTGCCTATCAAGGTGGTATATCGCACCCGCTACTGGGTCAGCGTTACTTTGCGTGAGCAAGTATAAAAAAACTTTCATTTAGGGTTGCTGTTTCTGATTCTCATTCGGCTTAACAGATGGAGCGTTGTTTTCTACGCTTAATCCAATCTATCAAGAACGAAAGGGAGTCTTCATGTCGCAGCGTAATAAGCGCTCGTCTCATCCATCACAAGGGGAGGATTTGTTCAAGACCAAACCTCTGGTGCAAGTCATTGCCCGGGCTGTTTTCGGCATGTCCATGTTTGCGCTATCTGCACAAGTGACAATACCTAGCCTAGTAATTGCCGCAGAAGTTTCCCCAGCCCGGCAATATCAGATTGCCTCCGGCCCATTGGGTGCTGCACTCAGTGAGTTCGCTGCTGCTGCAGGCGTTACACTTTCATTCGATCCCTCCCTGGTGGCGGGGCTGCACTCACCAGGCCTGCAAGGCAACGTGAGCATCAAACAAGGCTTTGACCGGATTACGGCAGGCAGTGGCTTCGAGGCCGTGGCACAAACTGAAACCAGCTATTTGCTGCGTAAGATTCCGGTGCAGAACCTTACGCCACGGGATGCTGCTGTTTCTGTACTGCCTGAGCTGGCAGTCAGTATTTCCGGCAAGGCACCGGGCTCAACAACAGAAGGTACAGGTTCTTACACCACTTGGTCGACCAGTAGCTCGACACGGCTTAATCTGACCCCGCAGGAAACGCCACAAGCAGTTACTGTGATAACACGGCAGCGCATGGACGATCAAAAGCTCCACACACTGGTCGATGTGCTGGATGCCACACCGGGTATTATTGTTCAGCGGCCCATGGTGGGTGAGGGCATAGACGGTACAGATATCTACGCGCGTGGTTCCCGTCTGCGCAACTACCAGATCGAAGGTGTGCCGACATCGCTTGCGGTTGGCCCTCTGCTATCCAATACGGCGGCCTATGACCGCATAGAAGTGGTGCGAGGAGCCACCGGTATTATGAACGGACTAGGCACGCCAGCCGCGACGATCAACTTGATCCGCAAACGCCCGACCGCCACGCCACAGCAATCTGTTAATGTTCAGACTGGCAATTGGGATCGCTACGGCATTGGCATGGATATCTCCAACCCGCTGAACGAAAGTGGTACTGCACGTGCCCGCCTAGTAGCTAACTATGGCAATGAGGGTGCCTGGGCAAAGCGCTTCGACCAGAGGAACCTTGCGCTTTACGGCATTGCTGAGTTTGAGCTGGGCGACCATACCCTGCTCACGGCCGGTTTCAATCATCTGGACCAGAAGACAGATTCGACCATCCTGGGACGCCCGTTATTTTTCACCAATGGCCAGCGTATCAAGCTTTCGCCATCGAACGATGACACTCCTTCGTGGAGCTATTACAACCACGAGTCGAACAATGTTTTTGCCTCGCTCGAACACCGCTTCGGGGCACACTGGATCGGCAAAGTTGAGTACAGTCAGACGCGCTACGACGACGATGCCATTACAGTGGGAATTGGGCAGAGGATTGATGCTGCAACTGGAAATGGTGCGGAGATCTCACCGTATCGCTGGAATAGCAAAACCCGTCAGAACAACCTCGATGCTTACGTAAGCGGTGTGTTCTCGTTGTTCGGGAGGGATCACGAGCTGATTGGTGGGGTTACGTTGTCGCGCAGTCGTTCTTCTACTACGCTTTACGATTACGACTGGGCAAACTACCCGACTGATTTCAATATCTTCGACTGGACTAGTACCGCACCAGCTCCCGCCTTTTTCAAGGCAGGCAGGGGGAGCTTTCAAGAGCGGCAGTACAGCGGCTATTTGAACGCACGCTTCCAGCTCAGTGACGCCACTAGTTTCTTGCTCGGCGCCCGTAGTACTCACTGGCAGCTGGATGAAGGCTTGAGCAAGCGCGAGGAAAATGTCTTCGTACCCTATGTAGGCCTTGTCCATGCACTCAACGATACTTGGTCGGTATATGGCAGCTACACCAAAATCTTCCAGCCGCAAGAGGGTGTCGTATTTTTGTATGGCCGCCCAGGTGCTTCGCCGGATCCAGAGCAGGGTGAAGGTTATGAGGCGGGTGTCAAAGCCAGCCTGAATGGCGGCAAGCTGACCGCCAACCTGTCACTATTCCAGATGGACGTTGAAAACTTGGCCTTCTGGAACCCGAATGTGCGTTTTTACGAAGTGCAAGGTGAAACTCGCACGCGCGGTGTGGAGCTGGAACTCAATGGCGCCCTGACCGAAGGCTGGCAAGCTGGGGCCGGCTATGCTTACGCGCGTACTGAAAACGAGAATGGCGAACGCACCTTGACCCGTTTACCGTTGAATAGCCTGAAGTTGTTTACCACCTATCGACTGCCAGGCGCGTGGAACAAGCTGACGCTGGGCGGTGGCGTAAATTGGCAAAGCGCCATTCACAGCGGCAGTACCATTGATTACAGGCAGAGCAGCATGGCGTTGGTTAACTTGATGGCGCGTTATGAGGTGAGCAGCCATCTATCCCTTGCCCTGAATGTGAACAATGCGCTGGATAAAGAACACTATTCGACGGTAGCCGGAAATTACGGCACTTTTGGCGCTCCGCGTAATTTCATGGCGTCAATGAAATATACTTTTTAGCGACGGTTCAAAAGATAGGTGCCGGTTCAAGTCCGGCACCTTGTTGAGTTAAGTGAGTCCATATTTTTCTGAACCTATCCAATCTCCTGCGTACTAACAGGCTGTTCCCTAACTCATCCATTGGCTGCCAATCCTTGCTGTGCAAGGCTGTTGGCGTTTTTGCTTTTGTGTTGCGGGAACCTCCGACGTGGCTGGCTATGTTTCAGTCACACGTGTTGTAACAGGTAGGAAAGATAAAAAATGACAGAAGATTGGAATGGTGTATTGGCGTGGCTACAGGGCCATCGCGAAGTGTTCAGCTTGGTGTGTGTCACACTCTTGTTGTTGGGGGCATGGATCGCCAACTGGGTGGTCAAGCATATCTTGGTGCGCGGTTTGCACAAGATTTTACGTTCAGCTACTGTGGGGCAATCGATTGCGCGAAACCGCGTAGTGGCAAGGCTTTCAAATATTGTGCCTGCCTTGATTATTTCAGTTGGCATTGCCTGGATCCCTGAGTTGCCAGAGGCCGTGGTCACGGTGGTGCGCAACGTGGCGCATGGCTTTATCGTCCTGACGATAGGTTTGGCGATTGCAGGTGCGCTGGATGTGATCAATGATGTGTGGCAGCAGCGGCCTGATGCACACCGCAAGCCGATCAAGGGTTACGTGCAGGTGGTGAAGCTGGTGATTTACATCTTGGCGGCTATCCTGGTAGTGGCAACGCTGATGGATCGCTCGCCAGTGATTCTGTTGTCTGGGATCGGCGCGATGGCGGCGGTGCTCATGTTGATTTTCCAGGATACCTTGCTCTCGCTGGTGGCGAGTGTGCAGATCAGCTCCAATGACATTATCCGTGTGGGAGATTGGGTGGAAATGCCGCAATTGAACGCTGATGGCGATGTGATCGACATTGCGTTGCATACGGTCAAGGTGCAGAACTGGGACAAGACCATTACGACAATCCCCACCAAGCGTTTCATCACTGATTCATTCAAGAATTGGCGTGGCATGTTCGAGTCTGGTGGTCGCCGCATCAAGCGCAGTATCTTCATCGACCAGAACAGCATCCACTTCCTAACGCCGGAAGAGTTGCAACATCTTCAGGAGTTCAGCCTGTTGGATGATTACCTGAAGAAAAAACAGGGCGAGCTGGAGGAGTGGAACAAGGCCTTGGGGGAAAGGGGCAAGCGGCCAATCAATACGCGCCGCGTAACGAATATTGGGACATTCCGTGCGTATGTGGAGCAATATTTGAAAACGCATCCACGAGTGAACCAGAACATGACCATGGTGGTGCGCCAGCAGAACCTTTCTGCAGAAGGTATTCCGATTGAAATATGGTGTTTCACTAACACGACGGTCTGGGTGCAGTACGAAGCGATCCAGTCAGATATCTTCGATCATCTGCTCGCGATACTGCCTGAATTTGGCCTACGTGTATTCCAAAACCCAAGTGGAGCCGATTTTCAGGCGTTGCGTCCGGTAGCTCAAAGCGCTTGAACTGGTTAACCGGTAGCCTGGCTGCCGGTTTCCTCAAGCCGTCCACGATAGAGTGCGGCGATCAAATCGGTCTGGGTTACGATGCCCACCAAGCGGCGTTCGTGATCTAGTACCGGGATATGGTGAATCCCATGTTCAGACAGCAATGGTACCAACTGCACGATATGGGTATCGGTGTTGGTAGTGAGCACTTTGCTGGTCATGATTTGGCCGACCACTTCCGGGTGATCGGTTTCTACCCGGAAGGTACGCCGTACAAACTTCCGCAATTTTTCTTCCAGGCCTGGATAAGCATCAAGATTGGCGTGCTTGAGAAAGTCAAAGCGCGTGACGATGCCGATAACACGTTGTGCTCGGTCAACAACAGGCAATGCCTTGATGTGATGGTTGAGCAATAAGGGCCACGCTTCTTCCAGCAGTGTGCCGTATTCCACGCTGACGACATCGCGCGACATGATATCGCCACAGGTGATTGTCCCAAAGCGGCGCTTATATGCCTGCATCTCGGTTTGTAGGAAAAGATTTTCCAGGTCGTCCCGTGCAACATCCAGTACCTGATTGTATTCCTTGAGGACAGCATCCAGATCGGCAGTGGTGAATCCTACCCGGTGCCCTGGACTGATGTCATGGGTTTTATGCAGGTGTGTTTCAGTTCTTGCCTGGTGGGGATAACGGCGTTTAGTGACATTGTTGTAAAGCAAAGCTACCAGGAGCAGAAGTCCCGAGTTGATCGCGACCAGTGCTAGGAAATAAGCGCTGTGCTCTAGCGCCAACGGGCCGGATAGCACGGCGGTCAATGCCACGGCGCCGCCGGGCGGGTGCAGGCAACGTAATGCAAACATGAGGCCGATGGATAGCGCAACTGCAATCGCAGCTGCTACTGGGATACTGGCAATCCAGTGCAGGCAGAGGATACCGACGAGCGCCGATACCATATTGCCTCCCATGATAGACCATGGCTGTGCCAGTGGGCTGGCAGGTACGGCGTAGAGTAGCACTGCGGAAGCGCCTAATGGCGCAATCAGGAAGGGCAGGCTTTCTACGCCCAGTAACCAAGCGCTCATAAGCCCACTGATCAGGATGCCAAGCAAGGCACCCAGGCACGCGCGCAATTTCTCTTGGTGATTGACTGGGCTTTGCTGTGGCTTCCAGCCCTTGAACCAATTCAGTACCCCAGACACAGGTGTAACCTTAATATTTGCAAAGGGTGCAATCTATCATCAATGCCTACCCTTGGCGATGCTTGGGAATATGGGTTTTTTTGATAAGATATATTTAACGCTTATTAATATATATCATTTGATTGATATTAGTTATCATTACCCAATATGACACTCAGTGAACTTAAATTTATTGTTGCGGTGGCGCGCGAGCGTAATTTTCGACGCGCAGCGGAAAAATGCTTTGTCAGCCAGCCAGCGCTGAGCTTGGCGGTGAAAAAGCTGGAAGAAGAGCTGGGTGTGACGCTTTTTGAGCGTAGCCACAAGGATGTAGCGATGACGCCGATTGGAGAGCAGATTATTGCCCAGGCAAGCCGCACCCTAGAGGAGTCCAACCGCATCAAGGAAATCGCGCGTATGGGCAATAATCAGTTGGCGGGCCCTTTCAAGCTGGGTGTGATTTATTCTACTGGTCCTTATCTGTTGCCGGAGATTATCCCCGCCTTGCGTCAATTGGCACCAGACATGCCCTTGGAAGTAGAGGAAAACCTGACGGCTAATCTGGAAACTCAGTTACGCAACCGTGTGATTGATGCGGCTATCATCGCCTTGCCATTTGATGTACCTGGCATACGTTGCGAGCCTTTGTATGACGAGAGTTTTGTGGTGGCGGTGCCAGATATTCATCCTTGGGCTGGTCGCAAGGAGATTCATGCCGAAGAGTTAGCTGATGAAAAGGTGCTTTTACTGAATAGTGGACATTGTTTCAGCAACCAAGTGGTCCTAGCTTGCCCGGAGCTTTCCCGTCATGGCGAGGTGTTGCAGGGAAACTCGCTAGAAACGATCCGCAATATGGTGGCTTCCAATCTGGGCATTACTGTATTGCCTTGTAGCGCCGCGGTGGAGCGCTACCAGAACCCACTGATCAAGACTATTCCATTTACTCACCCTGTCCCCACAAGGCGTATGGCGTTGGCTTGGCGCAAGGGCTACACGCGCGAAAAAGCGATTGCATGTTTGGTAGAGGCGATACGTGCGCTCAAGTCACCGTGTTTGCACGCGATCATAGAGGTTGAATAAACGCGATCAAAGGAAAAGCGAAAGGGGCCTGGCGGCCCCTTTTACGTACGGAGATGAGCAACAAATGATTAACGGTTGCAAACGTACATGGTTACTTCAAAACCAAAACGCATTTCAGTCACTTCTGGCTTGGTCCACATGATGAATCTCCTTTAAGTTTGGGGTAGAGGGTGCGTGGTAATCACTCTTAACCGCGCAATCCATGATTCACATCATATAGATCAAAATTAGGGATGCCATGCGTAGCATCATGATCTGTGGCTCATGATTTTCATGAGAGTGGTGTAAGACTATATTGTTGTGGTCAGCGGTTTGTAGCTCTAGTACGTAACGAATACGCGATAGCCTGATACAGTTTCGCCGCTGGTGGAAAATGCCAGATTGATCTGGATTTCCTCACCCGCAGGTAAGCCTGCCTGAAGATCGGTACCTGCGGGCAGGTATTCCTCGGGTGCGAAGATACGGCGCAGCTTGGGCTTGTCGTCTTCATCTGTCAGTGTCAATTCCAGCATGGGATAGGCTTGCGTATAGCTGGCATTATTGAGCAGCTTGGTAGCGAGCTGGATGACATCTGGATGCTCAAAATCTTCCTGTAGGTCAGAGTCGTCCAGGGCGAGTAATTCAGCATTACGAGGCAAAGGCACTGTGCATCCGAACCATTGGCAGGTAGCGCTGAGAGCGGGTCTGCTGGCTGGCCAATAACCCGCGATCTGGCTGCGGAATAGATAAGCGGCTTGGGCGAGTAGGACCAACACGAGCAGCAGGCTCAGCGGGATGGTCAGCCAGGGAGTAAATCGACGTTTACGACTGGGCTGCTCCGGTGCAAGGAAACTACTGGTAACGGGCGGCTCTATTGGTTCTTCCGCAATCTTTGCCCTTGGCATATCCAGAGATTGGTCGTCTGTATCTGTATCAACAGCCAAGACCGGTTCGGCTTCCGCCTCGGTATCTACAGACTCTCCCTGATTGATATTCAAAATCCTTGCCAGGGCGGCATCAATATCGGCAATGGCGTCAGCATCATCGGCTGATGCAGGTGGAGTAGTGCTTGCTGGTGTTGAGTCAACGACGAATGCGCTATCGTCCTGAATAGTCTCTGCGTGCAGGGGAGAGACTTCATCGAAAGTTTCAGTAGACGATGCATCTGGTGCAATGGCCACATCGTTTGTGATGTGGTGCTCAGGTAGTGGAACCAGGCTTTGTGGTGGCAGAACTTCATACAGTCTGGCGCCTGCATTGAAGACATGCTGACATTGACCGCAGCGCAGGTCGCCAGCATGGGCTGCCAGTTGTTCCGGCTTGACGTGAAATCGGGTGTCGCACGCTGGGCAGGAGGTCACTAGCTGCATATCAGTAGGTCACCTTCTGCTTCCCGTGAGCAACACCCAGCTATCCATGAATGTCGGTGTGTTCATGTCGAACCATTCCTGGTAAATGGCGCTGACCTGTTCAGCTTGTTCACGCAGGATGCCTGACAGCGCAATCTTGCCACCAGGGCTGGTGGCGCGTGCCAATGCCGGTGCAAGCACCGATAAAGCGCTGGAGAGGATATTCGCAACGACCATGTCAAACTGCCCGCTAGGCAAGTCATTGGCGAGATAGAAGCTGGCATCCGTCTGGTTTTGTTCGGCGTTATAGACGCTGGACTGAATGGCCTGGGCATCAATATCCACGCCGATGACCTTACCAGCACCTAGCTTACGTGCAGCAATCGCCAAGATGCCAGAGCCGCAGCCATAATCAAGCACGCTGATATCAGGTGTGACGGTGTTGGCAAGCCAGCTCAGGCACAAGTGCGTGGTCGGGTGGCTGCCGGTACCAAAGGCCAGGCCTGGGTCCAGCACGATATTAAGTGCATCGGGATTGGGCGCATCGTGCCAGGAAGGGACGATCCAGAGATCATCGCGGATACGGATAGGCTCAAACTGGGATTGTGTTGCACGTACCCAATCCTGTTCAGCGATGGTTTCGGTGCTATAGCGGAAATCCGCAATACCCGTCGCGGCACTGAGCTCATGTAATAGAGCAGCCACGTCGGCATCTTCATCCAGCAATGCACTGACAACATTTTGTTGCCAGATGCCCGGCGGTGGATCACCGGGTTCGCCGAAGATGGGTTGCTCGTCCGGGGTTTCGGCGTTGGCGTCCTCAATACTGGCAGAGAGGGCGCCAAGTTCCATCAGGCTATCGCTCAAGAGCTCGGCGTTATTGTCCTGAGCCTCGATTTTGAGTGAAATCCAGCCCATTACTTGCTTGCAATGCCTAGTTTATGTTCCAGGTAGTGGATGCTGGTGCCACCTTGATGGAAGGCTGCATCCGCGAGCAATTCCTTGTGCAAGGCTACATTAGTCTTGATTCCCTCAATCACCATTTCCGACAGAGCGATCTGCATGCGGGCAATCGCTTGCTCACGTGTATCGCCATAGGCAATCAGCTTGCCGATCATGGAGTCATAGTTGGGCGGTACCATGTAACCTTGGTAGGCATGGGTATCAACACGGATACCAGGGCCACCAGGCATGTGGAATGTGGTGATACGGCCTGGAGAAGGCACGAAGTTGAACGGGTCTTCGGCATTGATACGACACTCAATCGAATGCCCGGCCAGCTTGACATCTTTCTGCTTGATACTGAGTTTTTCGTTAGCTGCAATCAGGATCTGTTGTTGCACGATATCGATGCCCGTGACCATTTCTGTGACGGGATGCTCTACCTGCACGCGGGTGTTCATCTCAATAAAGTAAAACTCGCCATTTTCGTAGAGGAACTCGAAAGTACCGGCGCCACGATAGTTGATACGTTTGCAGGCCTCGGCACATGCTGTGCCGATTTTTTCGCGCAAGGCCAGGCTAATGCCGGGTGCTGGGGCTTCTTCCAGCACTTTTTGGTGGCGGCGCTGCATGGAGCAATCGCGTTCACCTAGGTAAATAGCATTGCCATGCTGATCAGCCAGCACCTGGATCTCAATGTGGCGAGGCTGTTCAAGGAACTTTTCCATGTAAACCATGGGGTTGCCAAAAGCGGCTTGGGCCTCGGCCTTGGTCATGCTGATGGCATTCAGCAATGCGGCTTCGGTATGCACCACGCGCATGCCGCGACCGCCACCACCGCCAGCGGCCTTGATGATGACCGGGTAGCCAATACCTTTGGCAATGCGCAGGTTTTCATCTGCATCATCGGTGAGTGCGCCATCTGAGCCTGGTACGCAAGGTACTCCAGCTGCCTTCATGGTGTCCTTGGCGCTGACCTTGTCGCCCATGAGGCGGATAGTCTCAGCACGTGGGCCGATAAAGGTAAAGCCGCTTTGCTCGACACGCTCGGCAAAATCAGCGTTTTCTGAGAGGAAGCCATAACCAGGGTGGATAGCTTCAGCATCGGTGACTTCTGCCGCACTGATGACTGCGGGAATATTCAGGTAACTTTGGCCAGAGGGAGCAGGGCCGATGCAGACAGATTCATCGGCGAGCTTGACGTACTTGGCTTCACGGTCAGCTTCGGAATGCACCGCAACTGTCTTGATGCCGAGTTCGCGGCAAGCGCGTTGAATGCGCAGGGCGATTTCCCCTCGATTGGCAATGAGGACTTTATCAAACATGAGGATATTTCCTAGCCAATGATGAACAGGGGTTCACCATATTCCACGGGCTGGCCATTCTCGACCAGGATTGCCTTGATCACGCCACTCTTGTCGGCTTCGATCTCGTTCAGCAGCTTCATGGCTTCGATAATGCAGAGAGTATCGCCAGCACTGACGCTGCTACCTACATCAACGAATGTCTTGGCATCAGGGGAAGGTGCGCGGTAAAAAGTGCCTACCATCGGGGATTTCACAACGTGGCCTTCGATCGCAGGGGCTGCATTTTCAGCCGCTGCTACGGGTGCCGCAGCTTGAGGTGCGGCAGGGGCAGCGATATAAGGTTGTGCAAATTGAACGGGTGCCTGGCTGTTGGGCAGGTGGCGAGAAATGCGCACCTTTTCTTCGCCTTCGGTGAGTTCTAGCTCGGAGATGCCAGACTCTTCGACCAGGTCGATCAGTTTCTTCAGTTTGCGTAAATCCATGGTTAACCTCTAGATGTATATGAGGTGCCGATCAGGCACGGGTAATGTTATTGATGGCGTAGTCCAGCGCCAGTGCATATCCACGTGCGCCCAAGCCACTGATCACGCCGACCGCAAGATCGGAGAAATACGAGTGGTGACGGAAGGACTCGCGCGCATAGATATTGGAAAGATGGACTTCAATAAAGGGAATCTTCACTGCGGACAATGCATCACGCAAGGCCACTGAAGTATGGGTAAAAGCTGCGGGGTTGATGATGATGAAATCGACAGGCGTATGTGCCAATGTGTGAATTTTCTCTATCAACACGGCTTCATCGTTACTCTGGAAGGCTTCAATATCAATGCCAGCGGCATCAGCCTGTTGCTTGAGCTGAGCATTGATACTTTCCAGGGTGTCCGAGCCGTAATGGTTGGGTTCACGTAATCCCAGCAGGTTCAGGTTGGGTCCGTGCAATACCAGTACGGTTTTGGAGGATGGTTGGGCCATGAATAGGGGCGGTTTGACCGCCAATGCAACTTTAATGGCTGCAAGTTTGCCGTAATTTGGGGTATTTTGTCTAGAGAATTGACGAAATTTAGCGAACTTGCCTGATATTGTCCTGCATGAGGGAAAGTTCAGGAGTTAAGCGCTGGTTGCAGGGTTTGCAGCAATAGTGGCTTGGTAATACGACCAAAGTAACTTTTGAGGATTTTACCATCGGAATCGATGATCACGGTATGTGGCACCACACTATTCAGGTTGCCTAATGATGCACTCAACTTCATACCTTCGATATCCGCTGATAGCAATGGGTATGGCATTGGTGTCTGCTGGGCAAAAGCCTGCATTTTTTCTGCATCATCCAGCGAAATGCCAAGTACGGTGACTTTTCCCGCGAGTTCTTGTGACAAAGCTGCCAGCTCTGGCATTTCTTCGCGGCAGGGGGCGCACCAGGTCGCCCAGAAGTTCACGACCAGTAATTGCCCCTGCCATTGTGACAGCGCTTGTTCAGTATGCTGGAGATCGGTGGCATGAGCGGCAAAAAATGCGGCGGTCGAGGCAAATGTTTCGACTGGCTGCGCTATCCGGGGCGAGCTGCCGTATTGTTGAAGCAATAATATGGCGGCAGCAAATATCAATGCCAGCAAGGCAAAGCGGCCTTTGCTCACGCTAGTTTTGTTATTGGGTGTTGTCATGAGTGGCTTTTACTGAATTCAGGCTGGCGAGGAATTGCTGGCTGTCTTGATAGCCGATCACCCTGTGTTGCTGCAATTCCTGGCCTTGATGATCAAAGAAGATAATGCCGGGAGGACCAAACAGACCAAAGTGCTTTAGCAGTACCTGGTCGTCAGCATCGTTGGCAGTGACGTCGGCCTGTAACAGGATAAAATCCTGCAAGTTGGCGCGTACTTCGGTGTTGGTGAAGGTAAAGTGCTCCATTTCCTTGCAAGATGCACACCAATCGGCATAAAAATCCAGCATGGCCAGCTTACCAGGGTTTTGCGCCAATATTTGCTCCAAGTCAGCGAGGCGTTTGATGCGTTGGAAAGGCAGGCTGGCACTTGCCTGCGATATTGTCAGGCCTTCCAGTGGACGTAAGGCCGACTTGGCGCCTGATGCTGCACCAACGACTAGGGTAGTACCTGCCAGTAGCATAAGGATGGCGATGCCTTTCCAGAAGCGCTGCCAAGCCGTGGCGGTATCCGGGAGCCTGTCCAGTGCTCGCATGAAGACGGCGGGTACGATGAGCAGCGCGGCCCAGAGCAATAGTTGCAGACTGGTTGGCAGCAATGGCGATACGATCCAGAGGGCGACAGCTAGCATGAATACGCCAAACGCTTGGCGGATAGCCACCATCCATGGCCCTGCCTTGGGAAGCAAAGAGCCCGCAGAAGCACCTATTAACAGTAAGGGAACGCCCATGCCGATAGACAAGGCAAACAAGGCGGTTGCACCCAGCATGACGTCCTGTGTTTGGCCGATATAAATCAAGGCGCCCGCGAGCGGAGCTGCGACGCAGGGGCTAACGATCAGCGCAGAGAGTGCCCCCATGACAAAGACGCCCAGCAAATGTCCACCTGGCAAGCGATTGCTGGCATTCACTAAGCGGTTTTCGAGGGCAGAGGGTAATTTTAGTTCATAGAAACCGAACATCGATAGCGCCAGCAGCACAAAAACCAATGCGCTGCTGCTGAGTACCCAGGCATTTTGCAGGGCCGCGCTCAGTAGCTGGCCGGAAAGCCCAGCCGCTACGCCTGCTGCGGTGTAACTCAATGCCATGCCCAAGGTATAAGCCAGTGACAGCCAGAAAGCGTGCAAGCGGCTTTTGCGCTGGCTGCCAACGATGATGCCGGAAAGAATCGGGATCATCGGAAGCACGCAAGGGGTAAATGAGAGTAGCAAGCCAAAGCCGAAGAAGCCGACAATAATGAGCCAGAGCTTGCCGCTGGCGAGCAGGTTGCTAGCGCGGTCGTGTTCGGCCTGGGTCGGTTTGGTGGAGGAACCTGCGCTGTTGCTTGTGGTCGCATGCAGGGAGCCTAAAGCAATGGTTTGGTGTGTGGGGGGGTAGCACAGGCCCTTTTCGCTACAGCCCTGATAAGTGGCCTTGAGTGTGAGGTTGCCTGCTGAAGTGGAAGCGAGTGCCAGCCTTAGTTCGGCAATGAAGTCGCGGTGAAATACTTCAGTGCGGCCAAATGTGGGGTCTTGTTTCCAGTCACCAGCGGGCAGCAGGATTTCACGGACGCCATGTGCTGCCGGTTCAAGCTCGAACTTGATTCTGTCTTTGTAGAGGTAGTGCCCTGGGGCTATTTTGAACGCTGCTTGCAGGTGGTCGGCATCAATTAATTCGACCTGGAGCTTGAAAGCTTGCTCAGGCGGCAGAATATTGTCGTTGTTGTCCCCGAGAAAAGCATTCCGTCCCTGGTTCAGCCATTCGCCAAATTGGCTATTGCCAGCAGCCAGCGCCATATTGGTGCTGAACAGTAAAGTGCAGAGCAACAGGATGAATGTGAAACAGCGCTGTAATGCAGAGTTCAAGCCTGGGTTTCCTGGTGTAGCCATGTAAGATAGGCTGGTAGCCCGCCCGTGACTGAGACACGAATAATCTCGGGAAGTTCGTAAGGATGCAGCTCGTGGATGGCTTGCTCAAGTTCAGGATAGCGCAGGCTGGTGGTCTTGATGAGCATGGGCGTTTCCGTTGCGGTTTCCAGTTTGCCCTGCCACTGGTAAAACGATTGGCAAGGAGCGAGCAGGTTGACGCAAGCTGCCAGCTTTCTGCTGACCAAGGTGCGGGCCATGGTTTCTGCGCTGTCTTGATCTGGCATATTGGTCAATACCAAGACAGCCTCAATGTTTTCTAATGATGGAGATTGAAGTTTCATGCGTTTTCTTTTCCTCTTGCTGATTTTACTCGCTTTCCCTCTCGCTGAGATATGGGTGCTGGTGGAGTTGGCTGCAAGATATGGCTGGTTGGTGCTGGCTTATCTGATTTTGATTGGTATCCTGGGCTGGCGTTTGATCCAGGATGAAAAGCTGTTGATGGTGGGGCGTATGGCACAAACCCTGCAAGCAGGTGGAACGCCTCTGCGAGCCGTGTTTGGTAGTGCCAAGAACTTGTTGGCGGGCATCCTGCTGCTGATACCCGGTGTAATCAGTGATGTATTTGCCGTGATCCTGTTGCTGTTGCCTGGAGGTGGCAAGCTACCGCAAGCTGCCAATGACGATGATGTCGTTTCACGTGAAACCAATCAGCGTGAATATCAACAAGAAACTACTCGCTCGCCATCCGCTGGCGATGTGATTGAGGGTGAGTACCGCCGTGAAGACTAGCGCTATGCTAGACTTGCAAGCTTTTTCTGGCCTGTTGATCGCCTGTTTATTTTCTTTAGTATCGCCTAGATGTTGAGACTTCAAACTAAAGAACAGTGTGGTACAGGGACATGGCCAAGCGCATAGGTTCAGGATTCCTTCATGTCTTTTCAAGTCATCATTAAGCCCAGCGACCGTGTTTTTACGGTGGATGAGGGCGATACCGTATTGGATGCTGCGATTGATGCAGGGATTAACCTGCCTTATGGCTGTCGCAATGGTACCTGTGGTGCCTGCAAAGGCCAGGTGTTGGCAGGAGAGGTGAGTGATGGCGAGTATTTTGATAGTGCGCTGAGCGAGGATGAGAGGAAAACAGGCAAAGCCTTGTTTTGCTGTGCCCAGCCTTTGTCTGACCTGGTGATTGAGTGCCGGGAAGTTGCGGGCGAAGGCATTCCACCGCGGATTATGCCGGTACGTGTAGAAAAGCTGGAAAAACTCTCCCACGATGTCATGGGAATGACGCTCAAGTTACCTAGCAATGAACGTATGCAGTTCATGGCCGGGCAATATATCGAATTCCTGCTCAAGGATGGTCGTCGCAGGGCATTCTCGCTGGCCAATGCCCCGCATCATGATCGCTTCCTGGAATTGCATATGCGTTTGGTGCCCGGCGGTCAATTTACCCAATATGTATTCAATGAAATGCAGGAAAAAACCATCCTGCGTATTGAAGGGCCTTTTGGCACATTCTTTCTGCGCGAAGACAGTACATGCCCGGTGATCCTGGTCGCTGGGGGAACTGGATTTGCGCCGGTCAAAGGTATAGTCGAGCATGCTCTGCAGTTGGGCATCAAGCGCCCGATAACGCTGTATTGGGGTGCCAGAACGCGCGAAGACCTTTACCTCGATGACCTGCCGCAACGGTGGCAGGCAGAAAACCCCTCATTCCGCTATATCCCGGTACTGTCTGACCCTGCACCTGACGATGCCTGGCAAGGGCGTACTGGATTGGTTCACCAGGCCGTGCTGGAGGATCATCCGGATATGCAGGGTTATCAGGTTTATTGTTGCGGTGCGCCGCAAATGGTGGAGGTGGCTCACCGTGATTTCCAGAGCCATGGTTTGCCTGAAGAGGAGTTTTTCTCCGATGCGTTTACCTTTGCCAATCCGGTAGCAAAGGTGACCGTCTAGATTGACCTGCGATAGCGAGTGAGTAAGTGCTGGCAAACACCTTGTTCGCCAGCACTGGTAAGCTGCTATTTATCTTCGCGGCAGAATTGCACGCTCAAGCGGTAATGCTGGTTGGCGGCATCGCTTTCGCCACGGCTTTCCAGCAATCGCGCCAAGGTGAGGTGGGCTTCGGCAGAAGGTTGCACACTGATACTGGCCTCCAGGTAACTTTGCGCCTTGCCCCACAGGCTGAGGCGAATACACATCTTACCCAGCGATAGCAGCAGGTTTGCATCCTGCTCATGACTCAGCAACCAGTGCTCTGCTTGTTGCAACTGTTTGTGTGGATTGGTGCTGCTGCAATCGCCCAGCTTGCCAGCAAGCTCGCTGTCCCAAGTCTTGGTCAGGCTCATTTCCAATACCTCCTGAGCCTGGTTGCCTGCGTTCAAGGCAATAAAGGCATCAGCGGCCATGCTGGCAATACGCGAATTGAGCTTGTCATCCTCCGGCACTTTTTTCCAGTAGGCCATTAGCGTGTTCAAGTCCTTGCCGTGACGCTCAATCAAGTATTGGTGCGCTTGATGACGGATTTCCCTGGCTTGCCAGCTTTCCATGCCATCATGTTTTTCCAGCTGTTGCAACAGCACCAGGACTTGCTCCCAGTTGTTGAGGCGTATCTGCACTTTCAGCTCAAGCCGCATGCCAGGGACAAATTTCGACTCTAGTTTCTCGATCTTGTGCAGCACATCCAAGGCCTGGCTATACAAGCGGTCATCAACCAGTAGCTCTGCTTGCAGCAAGAGGCGTGCGACGGCGGCCTCGGGTGCCAGGCGTTCTGCCTCAGCGAGGTAATAATCACGCTGGCCTTTTTGCTTGAGCTTGTGTGAGGCGCGCGCGGCCAGCAGTGCAGTCAAGCTGGGGTCTTCACCGTAATCAAGTGCTTTTGAGGCGGCTTTTTGTGCCGCCTGATAGCGGCCTTGGCTCATGGCATGCAAGGCCTCCAGCAAGGCGGCATGACCCAGGCGAATGCGGCGGTTTTCCTTGTAGGCGCGCACGTTAGCGGGCAAGTCACGGGCATAATGGATAAAGCGCAACAGCAGATGCAGCGAGGCAAATGCCAGCACGACCAAGATAAGCAGCAGGTTGAGTGACAGCTCCAGGCGGTAGGGTGGCCGAACAATCAGCACATAGCCTTCGTTATTTCCCGCTAGTAGTGAAACACCGATAGCGAGCGCCAGTATCAGCAGGATCCAGATCAATACGCGCACTATTCACCTCGTTCCAGGTTGACGCGGTCATTGGTTCGCTCAGAGTTGTTAGCGCGCTCCAGGGTCAGCTTGTATTTGCTTGCCAGGCCCAGGGTCTCGGAAATGTCCGGTAATTGGATCACGATGCTGCTGGCGGAAAGCTGCTTCAATGTATCAAGGGCTGCAATGGTACTTTGTTCACGCAGGTCGAAATAATTGCGTATCCAGTGTTCAGCCTGGTGTAGATCGGCGCGGTAAGAGCTTTCATCATGCTGTAGCAAGGCTGTTCTGGCGGTGAGCAGGTGCAGCTTGAGGTTTTCGCGCAGGAAGAAGGTCTGGTCTGGTGCCAGTAATGGCGGCTCTGGCCGGTCAACTCGCTCAAGGCGGATCATGTGTTTGAGATCGTCCCAGATTTCGCGGAGTAGCCTGCGAAACTGGTTTTCTTCAGCCATGGTGGCTTCGGCAATCGTGGCTTTCGGGTGGCGGTCACTGACCAAAGGCAATTTGTTGATGCCTTCAATGAGGTTTTCCAGCTTGAGGCTGATGCCGATGGTATCGATCTGCGGCAGCTCTTGCAGACGTTGAATATCCTTGGCAATCGCTTTGCGTAACTGCACAGCGGGTACGCTATCCATTTGCTGCAAGCGCGAATCCGCTGTTTGCAGTGCTAGCAGCGCAGGTTTGATATTGCCTGCGAGCTGTAGTTGTTGGTTTGCGATGACCAATAATTGCTCTACTTCGGCAATCACGCGTTCGTCGTGATTGTTGACCAGCTCCAGGTATAGTGTTTGTAGGGCTTCCTGCTGGTCGCGTGATTCTGCCAGTTGTTGCTCTAGGCGGATGATGCGGCTGGTGGCCTCCGTGCTACGCTCGTCAGCGTTTTTGGCCAAGGCCAGGCTTTGTTGATTGCTGCCGTTGAACTGTTCCAGACGTTGCGTTAATGACTGTTCCAGGCCATTGAGGCGCTGGCGCGTATGCAGCGCTTGCCAAGAAATAAAGGCAATGGCACCAAGAGCCAATAGCAGGGCGATCCAGGCAAGCGAAGAGGGCTTGCGCGATATCTGGACCGGCGCAGGTGATGGTGTCTGGGTATCAGGCGATTGTTGTTCAGTCATGGTTTACTTCACTTATACATTGCAGCATGGCGTCATCCCCGGGTGCTGTCGCAACCCGTACACGCAGGCCCAGGCTAGCTGGCAGTTCGGCGATGCGGGCATGGTTGACGCAGATTGTGGTGCCACGCAGCCACTCTGCGCTGCCATTGCTGGTTAAGGCAAGCAGGTGGCGCATGGCTTCGCTACTGGTTACCACGATGGTATCCAAGTGCCCATTGTGCCATAGCGTTTGCAATTTTCCTGCATCTGTTTGCGGGTTGATACGGCGATAGCATTCGGCAAAGCGCACTTCGGCACCGCGGCTGCGCAAGGTGTCGGCCATCAGTTCGCGACCACCGATACCGCGCACGATCATCATGCGTTGTCCCTGCACTGCTTGCATGTCCGGCAGGGCAAGCAGGGATTCGCTGTCAAAGCGGTGCTCGGGTTGCAGAACATTTGTCACGCCATATTGCATCAGTTCAGCCGCCGTTACCGGGCCTATAGCGGCAAAACGCGGTTTTCGGGTGCATGGCTCAAGCCTGGCCTGGATGCTGGGCATGCCGTATTGCACGGCATTGGAGCTGATGAAAATCAGCCAGTCTTGCGCAGCCACGTTATCCAGGGCGTGGATAAAGGCGCTGTTATCTTCTAATGCAGTAATGGCGATCAGCGGAAAGCTGGTGGTATCACCGCCAGCGGTAGCTATCATGCGGCTCAGGCGCGTGGCCTGGTCCAGCGGCCGCGTAATCGCAATATGGCGGCCTGTTAAATCAATCATGAGGGCAATCAGTCATGGGCAAGTGCGGCAAGAATACGGTCTGCACCGCGTGCCACCAATTGCGCAGCCAGCGCCTGGCCCAGTGCTTCGGGTTGATTGGCACGGCCTTGGGCAGACTCACGTAATAGCTCCTTGCCGTCGATGCTGGCGACAAAGCCGGTCATATGCAGCGTATCGCCTTGTTGCTGTGCAAACGCACCTAGCGGCACCTGGCAACTGCCCGCCAGTGCGCGGCTCATACCGCGTTCCGCCTCCACACAGGCGGCGGTCTCGGCATGGTTGAGTGGTGCCAGAATATCCAGCAGATCATGGCGTTCGGCATTGATTTCGATGCCCAGTGCGCCTTGCCCGACTGCGGGTATGCTCTGGTCAGGGTCAATGGCTTCGCGAATACGGTCTTCCAGCCCCAGGCGCTTAAGGCCGGCAGCGGCGAGGATGATGGCAGCATATTGGCCTTCATCCAGCTTGCGCAAGCGGGTTTGCAGGTTACCACGCAGGGATTCGACTTTCAGGGCAGGAAAACGCGCCTGTAGCTGGCTCTGGCGGCGCAGGCTCGAGGTGCCGACGATACTGCCTGCGGGCAACGATTCTAGGTTGGGGTAATTGTTGGATACAAAAGCATCACGCGGGTCTTCACGCTCGCCAATCGCTGCCAAGGCAAAGCCTGGCGGCAAGTGCATCGGGACATCCTTCATGGAGTGTACTGCCAAGTCGGCCCGACCATCTGCCAATGCCTGCTCCAGCTCCTTGACGAACAAGCCCTTGCCGCCAATTCGGGCAAGCGGGGAATCGAGAATCTGGTCGCCGGTGGTGGTCATGCCGAGGATAGTGACTTGAGTGTCTGGGTATAGGGCCTGCAGGCGGGCCTGTATATGTTCTGCCTGCCACATGGCCAATGCGCTTTCACGCGAGGCGATCACCAGTTTCTTGGGAGCATTCATCAGTGAGTGGGGCTGGTGGGCGATGCGCTTACAGCCAAGTTGTTATTGAAAGCGCCATTTTAGCATAGGGCCTGAGAGGCTTAGCGCTGCGGGTTGCTAGTGGGCAGCCAGTTTGCGCAACAGGTGATATTGCCGTCGGCTGACAGCGATGGTGTCCGGAATGTCCCTGAGGATGGCGTGCCAGCCGCTTTCGCCATTGAGCTCACGTTTTTCATAGCCGCTGATGCTGGATTGTGCCACCAGGCAATTGCGGTGTAGGCGCAGGAACAGGTGCCCCAGTTCCTGTTCCAGTTGAGTGAGGGACTCTTCGATCAGGTATTCCTGCTCCTTGGTGCGCAACGTGACATATTTAAGCTCGGCGCGCAGGTAAATCACTTGATGCACCGGGATGAGCAGGATGCGGCCATGATGGTTGACGCTGAAATGGGTACGTGTACGCTGCAAGGGTTTGAGTGCTTCAACCTGGGCTGGCAACAATACGCGCGCCTTGTGCAGCGCCGCTCCCAGACGTTCTTGTCGAATGGGCTTGAGCAGGTAATCGACTGCATTCATCTCGAATGCCTGGATGGCATAGCCATCAAACGCCGTGGTGAAAATGATGGCAGGCGGCTGAGGGAGTTTTTGTGCATGTGCGGCTGCTTCAATGCCATCCATGTTGGGCATGCGGATATCCAGTAGTAACACGTGCGGCTTGAGCTGTTGTGCAAGCTCCAGTGCCTCATTGCCATGTCTGGCCTCGCCTACCAGTGTGACACCGGGAATCTCAGTCAGCAGTTCGCGCAGGCGGTTGCGCGCAGGCGGCTCATCGTCGGCGATGACGATATTGAGCGGGGCATGCATCATGCGGCTGCCCTGTGGCGATATGGGATAATGATATGCACGGCGTAATGTCCATTATCCTGGCGGATATTAAGGCTGGCCTCGACATCAAAGTGGAGCTGCAGGCGCTCGCGGATATTGCTGAGCGCCATGCGATTGCCCTGATGATGGGTTGAGCCAGGCTGGTAAGGATTGCGTAACTGAATATGCAATTCGTTGCGTGTGCTGTGTAGCTGGATGCTGATGGTGCCACCATCAGCCAGCGGTTCTATGCCATGGTACACCGCATTTTCCAGCAAGGGTTGCAGGATGAGCGGTGGAATCAGGGCGTCTTGCGGCATGTTGTCGACCTGCCAGTTGAGATTGAGCCGGTGTTCCAGGCGCAGTTTCTCCAGCGCCAAGTATTGCCGACAGAGCGCCAGCTCCTGCGCCAGCGGTACCAGTTCACGATTATCCGCCATCAAGACACGAAACAGGTCGGCCATGTCCATGAGCGCGGTTTCTGCCTGCTTGCTATCGCTACGTACGATCGAGAGCACGGCATTGATGCTGTTGAAGAGAAAGTGCGGGCGTATCCTGGCTTGCAGCGCCTGTAGACGCGCCTCGGCAATCGCCGGGGTAAGGGCGCGCTGACGTAGCTGCAAATAAAGCAGGGTGATGGCCGTGATGCTGGCGGTGAGGGTGAGCGTGCGCAACAAGCTGCTGGCGAGATCAATGTGCAATATCTCGCTCGCAACGACATGGGCTAACAGGCTGAAGGTGACCGGTATCAACAGGGCAATAGGGTAGGCGATGTAGCCATGTAGCTTTGCCAGCCAGGGTTGGATGGCATATACAGCGAGCAGGCTGAGCAGAAGTACAGGCTGCATGAGGGCGCTCCAGCGGGTAAAGCCTGGTAACCATTCTGTCAGGTTGTTACTAGCTGCCAGCGAGGCAAACAAGCCCAACAGGTTGGCGACGACCAATATGCGCAGACAGATGCCGAGATTGCGGAAGTCTGGCAACTTCAAGGAATGAATGGCGTTTTGCTTTATAATAGCCATGGTTTATCGCACTATTTTCACATTCTAATCAGCATCGTGAGTTCATCACGCGACATCATGACAGAAAAGTCCAATCACTTGAATCAACCCTCTTCCAAAACCTGGTCTGGCCGGTTTAACGAGCCTGTGGCCGAACTGGTCAAGCAATATACCGCATCTGTAGGATTTGACTATCGCCTTGCTGAATACGATATCCAGGGGTCGCTGGCACATGCACGCATGCTGGGTGCACAAGGCATCATCAGCCAGGAAGATGTCGCCAAGATAGAGCAGGGCCTGGGCGAGATCATGCGCGAGATACACGATGGCCAATTTACCTGGTTGCTTGACCTGGAAGATGTGCACCTGAATATTGAAAAACGCCTGACTGACAAGATAGGCGATGCAGGTAAGCGCCTACACACTGGTCGCTCCCGTAACGACCAGGTGGCAACTGATATTCGCCTGTGGCTACGCGCAATGGTAGATGATGTTGTAGCCCGCATTCGCAAATTGCAGGCCTCATTGGTGGATCTGGCTGAGCAGCATGCAGATACCGTCATGCCCGGCTTTACCCACTTGCAGGTGGCGCAGCCCGTGACTTTCGGACACCACCTGTTGGCTTATTTCGAGATGCTGCAGCGGGATGCAGAGCGCTTGATGGATGCGCGTAAGCGTATCAACCGCCTGCCACTGGGTGCGGCAGCTCTGGCTGGTACCA
This sequence comes from Methylobacillus methanolivorans, assembly GCF_054588515.1. NCBI lineage: Bacteria > Pseudomonadati > Pseudomonadota > Betaproteobacteria > Nitrosomonadales > Methylophilaceae > Methylobacillus > Methylobacillus methanolivorans. Next base: position 25,806 of record NZ_BAAILT010000004.1, on the reverse strand, counting down.
GCTACCCTATTGATCGTGAGCGTGTGGCGCGTGATCTGGGCTTTGAGGCTGTGTGCGAAAACTCGCTGGATGCAGTATCTGACCGTGATTTTGCCATTGAATTTACTGCGGCGGCATCATTGATCATGACGCATTTGTCTCGTCTGTCAGAGGAGTTGATTCTCTGGTCCAGCCCACGTTTCGCGTTTGTTGATATTGCTGATCGCTTCTGTACTGGCTCTTCCATCATGCCGCAGAAGAAAAACCCGGATGTGCCTGAGCTTGTGCGCGGCAAGACTGGGCGCGTCAATGGACACCTGGTGGCGTTGCTGACGCTGATGAAGAGCCAGCCTCTGGCTTACAACAAGGATAACCAGGAAGACAAGGAGCCACTGTTCGATACCGTGGATACCTTGCTGGTGACGCTGGAAATCTATGCTGACATGTTGCGCGGCATCAAGGTGAACAAGGACGCCATGCGCCTGGCTGCGGCAGAGGGTTTTGCCACGGCGACAGACCTGGCAGACTACCTGGTGAAGAAAGGCATGCCTTTCCGCGACGCGCATGAAGTTGTTGCACTGGCCGTGCGCCATGCCGTGGAGCAGGGCTGCGACTTGTCTGATCTCTCCTTGCCGCAGCTGCAGCAATTCAGCCCGCAGATTGCAGAGGATGTATACCAAGTATTGACGCTGGAAGGTTCGCTGGCAAGCCGTAACCATCGTGGTGGCACTGCACCAGCCCAGGTGCGGGAAGCACTTAAGCGGGCTAAAGCTCTGCTGGCTTAAATGTACTCAACAATAAGTGTTTGATGGAAAAAGCCCCGCAATCGCGGGGCTTTTTTGTTGTCTTCTACTGGGGGGGAATGGGTTTGTCGAGATTGCTGGCACCGATGACGCGATTGCGCCCACTGTTCTTTGCCTGGTACAAGGCTTTGTCTGTACGCCCGATAATCGAGTCGGCTGCCTCATTTTCCTGACGCTGGGCAACGCCTGCGCTAAATGTGATCAACACATGGCTGTCATTGTGCAGGAAAATATTGCGAGTCAATTCGCGTTGAGCACGTGTAATGACGCTGATGGCATCTTGTTCCGTTGTGCCTGGCAGCAAAATGATGAATTCCTCGCCGCCATAACGCGCAATCACATCGGTCGTGCGCAAGGCCTCCTTGATGACGGAGGCTAGGTGAGCTAATGCCTGGTCGCCGGTGGCATGGCCCATATTGTCGTTAATCTGCTTGAAGTGATCGATATCCATCATGGCAATACTCAAAGGCATGCCAAAACGGTCTGCGCGATTGAACTCCCTGAGCAAGGCCTCATCCATGCCTCGACGGTTCAGTGTTCCGGTCAGGTAGTCCTCGTGTGCAATTTCGTTGATATGATCGAGTTGCAATGTCAGTTCGTAAATTTGCTTTTCAGCCTCTCGCACCTTGTTTTGCGCATCTAGTATCTCGTTGCGGGAATTTTGCGTGATCGTGCTGATGGCCTGGGTGTCTTCCAACAGACAATGTAATACGTGGTTAAGATCTTGTATCTCATCGCTATGGCTGATTTCCTCGCGATAGCCTTGCAACTTGGTTTGGTACTCATCCGTGGCCACGGTAATCTCGGACAGTTGCGTGACAAAAATCTCTGCCATCTTTTTTAAGGTTTTCTTGGCTTCGATCAATCCAGGCCTGAGCTGGCCTTGCATGAAGATAAGGTCTTTAAGCGTATCTTCTGCCTTGGCTAGAGAGTCGACATTCAATGGCTGAGTGAGGATGTCGCGAATCGCCGTCGTCGGGCCTTGTAGCCAGCGCTCTTCCAGCACGAGTGCTTCCATGCTGACCAAGAGCAGGCGCAATAGCTGCAACAGGCGTAGTTGCAGCTGGCTCTGGCTATCTAAGTGCATTTCCAGATTGAAGAGAATGTTCTTCAATGCATCTTCCAGCGCAAGAATTTCATCACGGTGCTGAGCCCTCTGCGTCGCTTCCAGCAAGGCAGTTGCTCGAGACTGAGCCTCAGGAAGCTCCTTGAGCTGTGGGATGATGACTAAGTCCAGCGTCCTGATCAGCATATTGCGCCAGAGCGTCATGATGTCGCTGATGTCATGCTGGGTGGACGGTGTCTGAAAATGTGAATGGCTGCTGTCTGGAGAGGGTAGGTGTGCCAATAACTGGCGCAATGCAGTGTCCAGGCTCCGCCAGTTTTGGCCTTCAAGCTGGCTCAGGATGTGGTGAATGCTGGTTGCATAGTGAGGTTGTTGTGTACTGACCTCTTTTAGCACGTTGCCCAGAAGCTGACCTATGGTGGATGTGCTATCGGCGACGGTTTCGCCATTAATGGCGGTATAAACTTTGCGATAGTTGTCCGGTGTCGGCGCTATCCGGCTTTTTGCAAGCTGGATAAGGGTTTGTCGTGCAGTTTCAACGGATTTTTTATGTTGATCCATAGCTGACTCGAATTGTGTCGGTGTCCCTGAGAGTTCTGGGTGTGCGGCAACTTTTATCCCCATGATTGTTGCTCTCTACTTCCAGAATCGCTGTATTGTAATACAGGGAATCTCTTACAAAGCAATTCTTAAATATGGAAGCATCGGGTTGATATCAATCAAGGAATAGTTGCAGCAACTCGTTGAGGAACCGTTGTCCTAGAGGTGTGGGTGCGATACGGGTTGGACTGAGGTCTAATAGTCCTTTTGCAACAGCATGTTGCAAGATGGGGGAGATGTGTTCCAATGGCAGTCCAGTGCGTATCTTGAACAATGCAGGATCCACGCCATCAGTTAATCGTAAGGCATTCATCATGAACTCAAAAGGCAACTCATCCCTGGCAATCTGCCATTGTTGCTCTACGGCATGGCCTTGACCCGCATGCTCCAAATAGCGTTTGGGGTGCTTGTGGCGGCTTTCGCGCGTGATGCGGTCATGAAAGCTTAATTTGCTGTGCGCTCCTGCGCCTATGCCAAGATAATCGCCAAACTGCCAGTAGTTGCGGTTATGACGACATTGCTTGCCTGGTTGAGCAAACGCCGAGGTTTCATAATGTGTGTAACCATGTTGGCCCAATAAGTCTTCAATGGCTTCCTGCATGCTGGCGCTGGTGTCATCGTCCGGCAAGGCTGGCGGGGTGCGGTGAAATGGGGTGTTGGGTTCCAGCGTCAGGTGATAGAAAGATAGGTGCGCGGGGCCAAGGTCGCAGGCGCGTTGCGCATCTGCCAAGGCGTCTCTCAGGCTTTGGCCGGGCAGGGCATACATCACATCGAGATTCACTGAGTCGAAGGTGCTAAGTGCCAGTTCTGCTGCGGCGACTGCCTGGGTTTCATCGTGGATGCGGCCAAGCTTGTGCAGGTAATCACTATCAAAACTCTGGATACCGAGCGAGAGGCGGTTGACGCCTGCCGCGCGATAACCGCGGAAATGCGCAGCATCGACGGTGCCAGGGTTGGCTTCCAGCGTGATTTCGCAATCCACGCTCAAGGGCACCAATGCCCGTACATTACTGAGTATGCGATCAATTGCTTCGGGAGAGAACAGGCTGGGTGTGCCACCGCCGAAGAAAATGCTGTGTACGCGCCGTCCCCAGATGCGGGGTACTGATTGCTCGAGATCGGCAATCAGGGCATCGACATAAGCTGCTTCAGGAATCTCCGTGCGCGATTCATGCGAATTGAAATCGCAATACGGGCATTTACGCACGCACCAAGGGATATGGATATAAAGCGATAGCGGCGGTGGCTCGGTCGGGGCAGATGGCAGTGTTTCTTGCTTACCCCCCTGGCCAGGAAGATCGCTAATCGCCTTGATTTCGATGGGTGTGCTGATAGGGGTTCACCAATTCGTCAATCAGGCGATGCAGGGCATCGCGCATTTGTGCTTCAGAGACTTCCATCAACAGGCCGTCTTCCAGGGCATCCTGGGCAATCTGTTTGAGTTCGTCGAAGTTCTCGGTCATCACCTTGACTTTTTCCGTGCAGGAGACGACGCTGCCGTCGTCACGCAACCATTTCGGCCAGTTTCCGCTCATAGCGCCAGCCTTTCCAATTGTTGCACCAGTTTAGTCAGGGCATGGCCACGATGGCTGATGCGATTCTTGATCTCGGCGGGCAACTCGGCAGCGGTCTGGCCGGTCTTGGCATCCAGGAACAAAGGGTCGTAGCCGAAGCCTCCCTCACCGCGCGCTGCGGTCAGGATTTCTCCCTGCCAGGCGCCTTCTGCAATCAGTGGTTGCGGGTCATCGGCATGGCGTACCAGCACCATGACACAATAATAGTAAGCGTGCCTGTCATGCAGGCCATCCAGGCTTTGTAGCAGCTTGTCATTATTGCGCTGATCGGATTTGGGTTCACCAGCATAGCGCGCAGAGTAAACGCCAGGGGCCCCTTGCAGGGCATTGACGCATATACCCGAATCATCGGCCAGTGCAGGCAGGCCGGTATGGCGACTGGCATGGCGGGCCTTGGCTAGTGCGTTTTCGACAAAGGTCACAAATGGCTCTTCTGCCTCTGGCACATTGAGTGCAGATTGCGGCAGTACCTCGACCGATAGCGGCGCAAGCAAGGCCTGGATTTCCTTGAGCTTGCCTTGGTTGTTGCTAGCAATGACGAGTTTCTGGAACGGCATCGCCATATTTATAGCCCCAGCGCTTCTTTCTGTTTGAGCAATAGGGTGCGGATGCCACTCTCGGCCAGTTCCAGCATGCGGTTCATGGCATCACGCTGGAATGGCTCACCTTCGGCAGTGCCCTGGATTTCGACAAAGCCGCCGCTTCCGGTCATGACGACGTTCATGTCGGTATCGCAGGCGGAATCTTCGATGTAATCCAGATCCAGCACGGGGTTGCCTTGATAAACGCCGACAGAGATAGCGGCTACTGCGTCACGCAGTGGCGATTCCTGGATCAGTCCCTTGTTCAGCAAAAAGCTGATGGCATCATGCAAGGCGACATAAGCGCCGGTGATGCTGGCAGTGCGCGTCCCGCCGTCAGCCTGGATGACGTCGCAATCCAGGTGGATGGTGCGCTCGCCGAGCTTTTCGAGGTCAATCACGGCGCGCAGGCTGCGGCCAATCAAGCGCTGGATTTCCTGGGTGCGGCCGGATTGCTTGCCGCGCGCGGCTTCGCGGTCCATGCGGCTGCCAGTGGAGCGGGGCAGCATGCCGTATTCGGCGGTGGTCCAGCCTTGGTTCTTGCCACGCAGGAAAGGCGGGACTTTTTCTTCGACACTTGCGGTACACAGCACATGCGTATCACCGAACTTAACCAGCACAGAGCCTTCCGCATGTTTGGTGTAGTGGCGGATGATCTCGACGTGACGTAATTGGTCTGGGGCACGGTTGCTGGGACGCATGGTGTTTCCTGAATTTTCAAAGCGCATATTATAGCGCGATGCCTATGACTTAAGTGACGCTCGACGGCGGCGTTGCGCGAGGGCGCGGCCAAGCAAGGCCTTAAGGCAACTTGCTGCGTTTGATGGCAGCGTTGATTTCGGCAATGGCACGCTCTATATCTTCTTCATCAAGGTCTGCAGCCGTTGCGGGAATACTGTGCTCATCAGGCTCTGTTAGCCCGAGGATAGTGTGTGACTGAGCGAGTGACATCTCCAAGGTGGAAATCGTCAGTGACTGTTCAGACTTGCTCTCCCACTGCACGCCGACGGCACTCAGGTTGTCCATGTTTTTTCCGCCCAGTTTTTCTGCCGTGTCCAGCAGGCTAGGCACCGAATGTGCGACACCAAGACCTGTGTGGAGGATATCCTGTATCCGTTCATCGCTGAGTTGTGACCATAGGCCATCGCTGCATAGCAATATTTGGTCGCCGGCTTGGAGCAGGCGAGGCGGGGCGATCTCGATGGTGGGTGGGAGTTCGCTACCCAGGCAATTGTAGATCTTGTGTCGGTCAGGGTGGTGTATGACGGAAGCTGCATCCAGCTTGCCTTGTTTCAACATCATTTGCACGATGGAGTGGTCTTCAGTACGGAACAGGCGTTTGCCGTGACGGAAGTGATACAGGCGTGAGTCGCCTACATGAGCGCAGTACAGAGTATTGTTTTGCAGGATACCCACCACCAGTGTGGTCTTGGGCGTTTCATCCAGGCCACGGTTTTCCGCCAGTTGATGAATGGCCTCATGCAGTTTCACGATCTCGGTTTGCAGGAAGACTGTGACATCGTCCAAGTCCGGCTTGGCAGCTCGCTGGAATGCACCTGTCAACATCTTGACGGCCAGTTGCGCCGCGACTTCGCCATGGTGATGCCCACCCATACCGTCGGCGAGCACCAGCAGTACGGCGTTCTTGCTGTAGGAGTAGGCAACTCGATCCTGATTGACCGGGCGTCCGCCGCTGCGGCTACTTTGGTGAATCGTGAATTTCATGGATGAAACCCCTCTTAATCCTGGGTGAACAGCGAGGTAATCTTGTGCAGCCAGCCGTGGCGTGCGGGCAATGGCACAGCTTCCAGCAATGATTTCTGCAAGGCAAACACACTAGGCGGGCGTTCCATATAATCCAGAGCCATGCAACTATCAATAATCCCCAGCAGATTGCGGGAGTATTTTCCCTTGCCTAGTTTGCTGGCAGGAATCAACAAATCCTTGTTAACGCGCTGATCAGCGGCCTGGGGCGCTGCTTGCAGCAAGCAGGCATACATGCTGGCGCCGATGCTATAGACATCGCTCCAGGGGCCAAGTTGCTTGCGGTCGCCATATTGTTCGGGAGAGGCAAAGCCAGGGGTGTAGCTGGGTGGTAGCTTGTTGGATGCCTCGTTGAGTGCCATGCGGGCAGAGCCGAAATCGAGTAATACTGGTGAGCCATCCAGGCGGATATAAATATTGGCGGGCTTGATGTCGAGATGCAGTAGCTTTTGTGCATGTACTTCACGCAGGCCATTCAGCAATTGGCTGAAAATACTGCGCAGCATGGTTTCGGGGAGGGCGCTATCGCGCGCGAGTACATATTCCTGCAGGGATTTCCCGCGCTCGTAGCGCATTACCATATACACCGTATCATTGGCGCGGAAGAAGTTTTGCACGCGCACGATATTCTTGTGCTCAATGTTCGCCAGCGCCCGGCCTTCCTCGAAAAAACATTTCAGGCCAAAACGGAACCCTGCTGCCGCTTCATTGGTTGGGATGCGTACTTGATCGCCCTCCTTGCGCAAGGCGAGCATATTGGGAAGATATTCCTTAATGGCGACAGTGCTGTCGTTTTCCAGGTCGCGGGCAATATAGACGAAGCTGAATCCACCGGCACTGAGAAGCTTTTTGATTTCATAGCCCTGCAATTGATAGCCTGGCGGCAGGGCAAGATTCTGGTTGGCATGCATGGGTGGCTGACTAAGTAAGCGGCAAGGGTAAAACCTATAATTTGCAGGCTATTCTGTCATGAAACGCTCGGGATTTGATACCATGGGCCAAATTTAATCAGGAATGTGCATCAACATGATTTTCAGCATGACCGGATATGCTTCGCTGGAGCAAGAGATTAACCATGGTGTTCTGGTGCTCGAGTTGCGCTCGGTCAATCATCGTTACCTGGAGCTGCAACTCAAGCTGGATGACAATGTGCGCATGTTCGAGCCGCAGGTGCGTGAGCTGATTAGCAGCCGCCTTAAGCGCGGCAAGGTGGAATGTCGCATTAGCCTGGTACACCGGGCAGCTGAACAGCGTCAGGTGCAATTGGATGACACGGTCTTGCAGCAATTGGCGCAGATGACCGTCAGTGTACAACGCCACTTTCCGGAAAGCCGTCCATTGAGCGTTGCCGATATCCTGCGCTGGCCTGGTGTGATATTAGGCGAGGGCACAGACCATGAAGCGCTGGCGGCGGCGATACAGGATAGCTTGCTGAAGCTGGTACAGAAAATGACAGAGGCACGTGCTCGCGAGGGCATCAAGCTCAAGGCCATCATCCTTGAACGCCTGGCGGAAATGGAAGGCCTGGTTGCCAAGGTACGTCCCTTGTTGCCCGAACAGGTGAAAATCTACCAGGAACGCCTGACAGCCAAACTCAAGGAAGCTTTAGGCGCGACAGATGAAGAGCGCGTGCGCCAGGAGCTCACCATCTTTGCCCAGCGCATTGATGTAGACGAAGAACTGAGCCGCCTTGGGGCGCACATTGAGGAAGTCAAACGCATACTGGAGGCAGGTAGCCCAGCAGGCAAGCAACTGGACTTTCTCATGCAGGAGTTGAACCGTGAAGCCAATACACTGGCCTCCAAGTCCGTGTCCACAGAAGTATCCCAGGTTGCCATGGCGCTCAAGCTGCTGATTGAGCAAATGCGCGAACAAGTGCAGAACATCGAATAATCATCCCGACGGCTTCAGCTTGTGGTGTCAGGCCGTGAACATCATTAGATCCGGAACTTAAAGCAATGCGCGATTTCAGATATTCTTTTTTTGTCACTTTTCTATGTTTAGGGCTGGCTGCGCTCTGGGGCTATGAGCTCAAGGGCGGGGTGGCTGGTATTTGGCCAGCGTTAAGTGTGGCATTGATCCTGGGTATCATGGAAGTTAGCCTGTCTTTTGATAATGCCGTGGTCAATGCCTCTATCCTCAAGGAAATGGATGAAAAATGGCGGCATATTTTCCTGACGGTAGGCATATTGATTGCGGTATTCGGCGTGCGCTTGCTGTTTCCTTTATTGCTGGTGGCGGTGGCGACCGATCAAGGGTTGATGGAGGTCGCGAACATGGCGATCAACAACCCAGTGTTGTATGCGGATTACCTAGATGACGGCCACGATGCGATTGCAGCGTTTGGCGGCTCTTTCCTGTTCCTGGTATTTCTCAGTTTCCTGTTTGATCCCGACAAAGAGTTGCATTGGTTAGGCCGCCTGGAAGCCGTGTTTGGCAAGCTGGGCAGTATGGAATCTATCAAGATCATCGTGATTTTATTGATCTTGCTAGGTTTGCAGAATTTCCTGCCCATTTCTCAGGCTGAGCGCCTGACTATCCTGCTAGCAGGCCTGAGCGGGGTGGTCTTGTATGTTGTGATTGATAGCCTGAGCGGATTTTTCTCCTCGCAGGCCGAAGGCGATGCTTTTGCCAAGACGGCAAAGCGTAATGGCGCAATGGGTTTTCTCTATCTTGAAATCCTCGACGCCTCGTTCTCATTTGATGGTGTGATCGGTGCATTCGCGATTACACGCGATGTGGTCATCATCATGCTGGGCCTGACCATAGGCGCAATGTTCGTTCGCTCCATGACCGTGCGGCTGGTATACAAGGGTACGCTCGACAACTATGTTTATCTGGAACACGGGGCGCATTATGCGATTGGGGTTCTGGGGCTGATCATGTTCTATACCATCTACCGGCCCGTGCCTGAAGTGGTGACTGGGCTCATCGGCGTGGTATTCATCATGGCGGCTTTCTTGTCATCTATTTTCTACAAGCGCAGACTGGCGCAACGGGTCTAATTTTTTAAGTTTGCACGACGGAACACAAGGCTATGAAAGGCAATCTATTTATCATCACTGCTCCATCGGGTGCCGGGAAAACTTCGCTAGTGCGTGCCCTGCTTGATGGTGACGAGCATATCAAGCTCTCGGTATCCCACACGACTCGTCAGCCACGGCCTGGCGAGGAAGATGGCGTGCATTACCACTTCGTTGAGGAGTCGCGGTTTGTGGAATTGCTCAACCATGGTGACTTCCTGGAAAGTGCCCAGGTGCACGGTGCGTATTACGGCACCTCGCAGTCTACGGTGAATTCTGTGCTGGCAGCGGGATATGACTTGATCCTGGAAATCGATTGGCAAGGTGCCCAGCAGGTACGCAACCAATATGCCGAAGCGATCAGTATCTTTATCTTGCCGCCTTCGATGGAGGCGCTGGAGCAACGCCTGAACAATCGTGCGCAGGATAGTGCCGAGGTGATTGTCCGCCGGCTTGCTGCCGCGCGGGATGAGATGCGCCACGTGGCAGAATTCGACTATGTTACAATTAACGACAGATTCGAACATGCGCTGGAAGATCTGCGTGCGATTATTCGCAGCCAGAGATTACGGCGTGAAAAGCAGCTTGTCCGTTACCAAGATGTAGTGCAAAAACTACTTTGAGCTGCCGACTGTGCATGGCAATGATGACAAAATTCAGGAGATATTCGTAACATGGCCCGTATTACCGTTGATGACTGTCTGGAAAAGATTCCTAATCGTTTCCAGTTGACCCTTGTAGCCGCTTACCGTGCACGTCAGCTTGCGAATGGCTCCGAGCCGTTGGTGAATGCGCATGGTAGCAAGGACAAGCCTACTGTATTGGCCCTGCGTGAAATCGCAGCCTCCAAGGTGGGTCTGGAAGTATTGAATCGCGGACAGGCCTAACGCCAACCGTGTAGTGATGCGAGCTGGTGATGCAACCGGGATGGTGCCAGCGCATGATCCCGGGTTTGCGACGATGTAGCATTAAGTAATTACTGGAATTTATGCCCAAAACCGCAGCCAAAAGACCAGCCGAACCAGTTATACCCCCACCTTTGCTGCCAGCCGACAGCGAAGACTCCCAACTCACCCTGCGCCTGCGGGAATACCTCAAGCAAGATGACATCGACCATATCTGGGATGCCTACCGGTTCAGCGCTGCTGCGCATGAAGGTCAGGTACGCCGCAGTGGTGAGCCTTATGTGATTCATCCTGTCAGTGTCGCTGGCATTCTGGCGGAATTGCATCTTGACCCTCCCACATTGATCGCCGCTTTGCTCCATGATGTAGTAGAGGATACCGGCGTTACCAAGCAGGAAATTGGCGAGAAGTTCGGCAAGCAGGTGGCCGACTTGGTGGATGGCTTGTCCAAGCTGGACAAGATCGAGTTCCAGAGCGCAACCCAGGCGCAAGCGGAGAATTTCCGCAAAATGTTGCTGGCCATGTCGCAGGATGTGCGCGTGATTTTGGTCAAGCTGGCTGATCGCCTGCATAACATGAGCACGCTGGATGTCATGAAGCCGGAAAAACAGCGGCGCATTGCGCGTGAAACGCTGGATATCTACGCGCCGATTGCCAACCGTCTTGGGCTCAACGAGATTTACCAGACGCTGGAAGACTTGAGTTTCAAGTATCTTTACCCCATGCGTCATCGCGTCATTTCCAAGGCCGTCATGGCGGCGCGCGGCAACCGCAAGGAAGTGGTCGGCAAGATACTCGATGCCATCAATCAGCGCCTGAAAGATCAGCATATCGACGCCGAGGTAACTGGGCGCGAGAAACATTTGTACAGTATCTACAAGAAGATGACCGGCAAGACCGTCACCTTCTCGCAAATCTACGATATTTATGGCTTCCGCGTCATTGTACGCGATTTGCCTACCTGTTATGCCGCACTTGGCGTGCTACACGGCTTGTACAAGCCGATTCCTGGCAAGTTCAAGGATTACATTGCTATTCCTAAAGCTAACGGTTACCAGTCATTGCATACGACTTTGTTCGGCCCGTTCGGCACGCCGATAGAAATCCAGATCCGTAGCCGCGAAATGCACAATATCGCCGATGCCGGTGTGGCGGCGCATTGGCTTTACAAGACTACTGATGCCCATTTGACGGCCTTGCAGCAGCAGACGCACCAATGGTTGCAGCGTTTGCTGGACATCCAGAACGAGAGCTCGGATTCGCTGGAGTTTCTTGAGCACTTCAAGGTGGACCTGTTCCCGGACGAGGTATACGTCTTTACGCCCAAGGGCACCATCATGGCCTTACCCAAGGGGGCGACAGCCGTGGATTTTGCCTATGCGGTTCATACCGACATCGGCAACCGCTGTGTGGCCGTGAAAATCAACCAGGAGCTGGCGCCGCTGCGTACCGAACTACACAATGGCGACCACGTCGAGATCATTACCGCAGCTCACGCGCATCCCAATCCAGCATGGCTAAATTATGTGCTGACAGGCAAGGCGCGTGCGCATATCCGCCATTATCTCAAGTCCATGCAGTCCACCGAGTCGGCATTGCTGGGTGAGCGCATGTTGAATCAGGCGCTACGCGCACTGCATGCTAACCCGGCGACGATAGACGATGCTGCCTGGCAACGACTGGTGCGCGACTATGGCGCCAAGAGCAAGGATGAAATCCTTGCAGATATTGGCATGGGGAAACGTCTCAATGTGATGGTGGCACACCAATTGATGGCACAGGCGGGTCAGCAGGAAGTTGTGACCGAGCAACAGCAGAAAGTGTCTGCCAAGGTGCTGGATACCATTACCATCCGTGGTTCCGAAGGGATGGCAGTACAATTTGCACAATGCTGCCGCCCCATCCCTGGTGATCCTATCCTGGGTTTCATCAACAAAGACAAGGGACTGGTGATCCATACCCATGATTGTCCGGCTATCCGTAAATTCCGCCTTGACCCCGATAAGTGGCTGGATGTGGAGTGGGACCCGCAAGGACACAGGCTATACAAGGTAAGCCTCAAGCTGGTGGTAGCAAACCGCCGCGGCATGCTGGCAAAGATTGCCTCCGGCATTGCCGAGGCCGGCTCAAATATTGACAATGTGAGCATGGAAGAGGCAGACAACAGCACTTATACCAATATGAACTTCACCGTGCAGGTGGAGAATCGCGTGCATCTGGCCGAACTCATGCGGCGCTTGCGCAAGATTCCCGATGTCGTCCGCATCAACCGCGTCAAGGGGTCGGGTGCGGAACAGCGTGTGCAGTAGTGCTCACTTACGTCGCAATTCAACAATTTCAATAAACTTAAGCAATTCAGGAGAGATTCATGGCAAAGCAAATCATCCATACCGATGGCGCACCACAGGCAATCGGTACCTATTCCCAGGCAGTCAAGGTCAACGGCAGCACAGTATATCTGTCCGGCCAGATCGGTCTTGATCCCGCTACGATGGAAATGGTGGATGGTATTGAGGCGCAGGTGCATCGCGTATTCAAGAACCTTAAGGCAGTGGCAGAGGCCGCTGGTGGCTCGCTGGCCGATGTGGTCAAGCTCAACATCTTCCTGACAGATCTTGGCCATTTTGCCTTGGTAAATACCATCATGGCAGAGTATTTCACCCAGCCTTACCCTGCACGTGCCGCTGTTGGTGTGGCGCAGTTGCCACGCAATGCCTTGGTTGAGGCAGATGGCGTGCTGGAGATTGGTGCTTAATCACCGGCAATAAATCACGCCAGGATCAGCCCTTTCCCCAAGATCATGGCGCCCACATTACCCGCCAATAGCAAGCTTGATGGTATCAAAGGCATGACGCCTGCATTGCAGGGGCGTCTTGCTAAACTCGGCATTGTGAATGTGCAGGGTTTATTGCTGCACTTGCCGTTACGCTATCTTGATGAAACCCGCATTACGCCCATTCGTGAACTGCGTGCTGGCGAGCAAGCTCAGGTGCAGGGCGAGATCGTACATGCCGAAGTCCAGTATCGTCCGCGCAAGGCCTTGATTTGCCGATTGCGCGATGATACCGGCCAGCTGGTGCTGCGATTCCTGCATTTTTACCCCAGCCAGGTCGCCAGCCTGAAGGAGGGTAAACATATTCGCGCCTTCGGTGAGGTCCGCGGTGGTTTCTTCGGTTGGGAGATGGTGCATCCGCAATGTAAACAGGCCGAAGAGGATGCACCGGTTGCCGAGGCATTGACGCCTTTGTATCCGACAACGGCTGGCCTGAGCCAGGCGACACTGCGTAAATGGATAAGCTGGGCATTGCAGCAGGCAGATACCGCAGAAATCCTGCCTCCTGCCATTTATCAACCGCTAGGCTTACCTGCTTTTGCAGATAGCCTGCGGCAACTGCATCATCCTGAGCCGGGTGTTGATCTGGGGAGTATAGAGTCACGTGATCATGTAGCCTGGCGCAGGCTAGCCTTTGATGAGTTGTTGGCACAACAGCTTTCTATGCTGAAGCATCATGCTCGGCGTAGACATCAAGGTGCGCCAGCATTGGCCCAATCCAAAAGCTTGGTGACTGCACTATTGCGTAGCTTGCCTTTTGCCTTGACCCAGGCCCAGCAACATGTGGCAGTGGAAATCAGCTGCGACTTGCAACAGCCACATCCCATGCAGCGATTATTGCAAGGCGATGTAGGCAGTGGCAAAACGATCGTCGCTGCCATGGCGGCTTTACAAGCGATTGAGAATGGTTGGCAGGCTGCCATCATGGCACCTACCGAAATCCTGGCCGAACAGCATTACCAGAAAATGCAGGGCTGGCTGGCACCGCTAGGTATCCAAGTGGCTTGGCTCTCTGGCAGCCAGGGCAAGAAGGAGCGGCGGGAAATGATGGCCGCAGTGGAGAAAGGTGAGGCGCAGCTGGTGATCGGCACTCACGCCTTGTTTCAGGATCAGGTCGTATTCCAGCGGCTGGCGTTGGCGATCGTCGACGAACAGCATCGGTTTGGTGTGCAGCAGCGGCTTTCCTTGCGGCAGAAGGGTGTGCAGCCACATCAGTTGATGATGAGTGCTACGCCTATCCCACGTACCTTGTCCATGAGCTACTTTGCCGATTTGGATGTCTCGGTGATTGATGAATTACCGCCAGGGCGTACGCCTATCGTCACCCGCTTGGTGTCGGATGCACGGCGCGACGAAGTGCTGGAGCGAGTGCAGCAGGCTTGCATGGAAGGGCGGCAAGCCTATTGGGTATGCCCCTTGATTGAAGAGTCCGAGGCGCTGCAATTGCAAACCGTGACCGATACCTATGAGAGCTTGCGCGAGACTTTTCCGCAATTGCGTGTGGGCCTAGTGCATGGTCGCATGAAGCCTGCCGAGAAACAGGCTGTGATGGCAGCCTTCAGTGCAGGTGAAACCCAATTGCTGGTGGCGACTACTGTCATTGAAGTAGGCGTGGATGTGCCTAATGCCAGTTTGATGGTGATCGAGCATGCCGAGCGCATGGGGCTTGCACAGTTGCACCAGTTGCGTGGCCGTGTCGGGCGTGGCGCCGCCAAGAGTAGTTGCATCTTGCTGTATCAGGATGGCAAGCTCTCCGAAACTGCGCGGGCGCGCCTTAGGATCATCTATGAATCCAGTGATGGTTTCGCTATCGCACAGGCTGACTTGGCGCTACGTGGTCCTGGAGAGTTCATGGGGGTGCGGCAGAGCGGAGTGCCCATGTTGAAGATTGCCGACTTGGAGCGTGACCAGGATTTGCTCGAAGTTGCTCGTGATATCGCAGCAGAATTGCTGGAGCAAGCGCCACAGGCGGCAGAGGTGCATCTGGCTCGCTGGCTTGGCCATGCGGAAGAATTGGTTAAAGTCTGAGATAATCACTCGGTGAAAGTCTTTGCCCATTTCCCGCAGATGCGAGACCGCTGGCTCAAAAAGCCGATTGGATCGCAGCATTATCGTCACTGGCTGAGTGAGCGCGGTTCACTAACGCTGCGTTTGCAGCGACATAGTCGCAAGTTTGCTGTACAGCCTGTGCGGCAGGCAAGGGCAAAACCACCTTTCCATGAGGCGCAGATGCTGTATGCGCTGCCTAGGCAGCATAGCCTGTTGCGGGATGTTATCTTGCGCTGTGATGGGGAGGCAGTTGTCTTTGCCCACAGTGTATTGCCCAGGCAGGCGATGCGTGGTGCCTGGCGCGGCTTGGGGCGACTTGGCAACCACTCATTGGGCAGTGCCTTATTTGCTGATCCATGCATGTGCCGTGACGAATTGCAATACAAGAAGCTTTCTCCCCGGCATTTTCTCTACCGCCTGGCCGCTGCGCATATTCCACAGCTCTATGGGCCAGTGTGGGCCAGGCGCTCAGTTTTTAGGTTGCATCAAGGTGCAGTGCTGGTGACCGAGCTATTTTTGCCTGCTGTGTTGACGCTACCTGAAGCAGATAACAAAGCCCTACAACCATCTAAATAAATGAATCTCTCACCTTTGCAACGAAAGCTGAATGCTTATTACCGCCTGACCCGGCTGGATAAGCCTATCGGCATCCTGTTATTACTCTGGCCGACATTGTGGGGCATATGGCTCGCCAGTCCCGCCTGGCCGGATAGCTTGGTATTGTTTGTCTTTATCATCGGTACGATATTGATGCGCTCGGCTGGCTGCGTCATGAACGACCTGGCTGACCGCAATTTTGACGGTCATGTGGAGCGTACACGCCAACGCCCCTTAGTGACCGGAGATGTGACGACGAGGGAGGCAATTGGGCTCGCAATGGGCTTGAGTCTGGTTGCGTTTGCATTGGTGTTGCAGTTGAATACCTTGGTGGTGGCGTTGTCATTCCCAGCCTTGTTCCTTGCCGCTAGTTATCCATTGACCAAGCGCTTCCTTTCCATTCCTCAGGCTTATCTTGGCATAGCATTCGGTTTTGGCATCCCGATGGCATTTGCTGCCATCACTGGTCAATTGCCGCTGGAGGCCTGGGTGCTGCTATTGGCGAATATATTCTGGGCTATTGCCTATGACACCGAGTACGCCATGGTCGATCGCAACGATGACCTCAAGATAGGCATCAGGTCTTCCGCTATTTTCTTTGGGCGGCTGGATATTGCTGCCGTCATGTCGTGCTACATCGTGTTCTTGGGACTGATGGCGTGGGTTGGGGTGCGCTTGCTGCAATCCTGGCCGTATTTCGCCGGATTGGTGGTTGCAGTATTCATTGCGCTATATCATTACACCTTGATCCGTGAGCGTGATCGCATGTCCTGCTTCAAGGCTTTTTTGCATAACAACTGGCTGGGTGCCGTGGTCTTTGCGGGCGTGCTAGCAAGCGATTATCTTTAAGCATGCATTTTAAGTATCTATGCAGATTGAAAAATCTAGCTCATAAATGTTTGACAAAGCGTGAAGCCTTGACTTACAATCCGCCTCTTAATTTTTTCAGCGAATATTGGTTTGTCCGATGAAGACCTTTTCTGCAAAAGCGCATGAAGTAAAGCGCGACTGGTTCGTAGTTGATGCTACGGATTTGGTGCTGGGCCGTTTGGCGAGTGAAATTGCGCACCGCCTGCGTGGTAAGCACAAGACTATTTACACACCGCACGTAGATACGGGCGATTATATTGTTGTGATCAATGCCGACAAGATCAAGGTAACTGGCAACAAGGCGCTGGACAAGAAGTACCACCGCCACAGTGGTTACCCAGGCGGTATTTCCACAACCACTTTTGGCAAGATGCAAGAGCGTTTCCCAGGCCGTGCCCTGGAAAAAGCTGTCAAGGGTATGCTGCCTAAGGGTCCATTGGGTTATGCGATGTTCCGCAAGCTCAAGGTCTACGCTGGCGAGAAGCATGACCATGCTGCACAACAGCCGCAACCATTGGTACTCCAAAGTCAAGCGTAAGGATAAGCAGCGATGATTGGTAAATATAACTACGGTACTGGCCGCCGCAAGAGTTCGGTAGCTCGTGTATTCCTGAAGTCCGGTAGCGGTAACATCGTTGTTAACGACAAGCCTGCTGACGAGTATTTCTCCCGCGTGACATCACGCATGATCCTGCGTCAACCATTGGCTTTGACAGAAAACGAAGCGAGCTTCGACATTCTGGTGAACGTCACTGGTGGTGGCGAGTCCGGTCAAGCTGGTGCAGTGCGTCACGGTATCACCCGTGCACTGATCGATTACGATGCTGCTCTGAAGAGCGCCCTGTCCAAGGCAGGTTTCGTCACTCGTGATGCACGTGAAGTTGAACGTAAGAAAGTCGGCCTGCGTAAAGCGCGTCGTCGTAAGCAGTTCTCCAAGCGCTAAGCTTTACTGCCGTATCATCAAAAAAGCCGCACTTGTTGCGGCTTTTTTGTTTTGGCTGTTTTCAAAATGTCTTGGGGTTTTGTTACTATAGATTTCCTGTGGATATGCCATGGGGCATGCGGAAGGTAAGTTCAAGTGATGCAAAGCAAAAAGATAAAGGTTGGCATTGTTGGCGGTACTGGATATACCGGTGTCGAGTTGTTGCGACTCTTGGCCCTACATCCGGATGTAGAGTTGAGTGTGATTACTTCACGCGGCGAAGCGGGCCTGCCAGTGGCGGATATGTTCCCCAGCTTACGTGGGCGTGTGAATCTTGCGTTTACTGATCCGGCACAAGCTGATCTGACTTTGTGTGACGTTGTGTTTTTCGCGACACCGCATGGTGTTGCTATGAGTCAGGCCAAGGCACTAGTGGCTGCGGGAGTAAAAGTCATTGATTTGGCTGCGGACTTCCGCTTGCAGGATACGGCAGTATTTGAGCAATGGTATAAGCTGTCCCATAGTTGCCCGGAGCTTTTGGCAGATGCCGCCTATGGTATTCCTGAGCTATATCGTGACAAAGTGCGCGCTGCACAAGTAATTGGCAATCCAGGATGCTACCCGACCACCGTATTGCTGGGGCTGGCTCCTCTATTGGAGCAAGGGTTGATCGATCTATCCGTCCCTATCATCTCCGATTCCAAGTCTGGCGTATCTGGCGCAGGTAGAAAGGCAGAAGTTGCCACCTTGTTTGCAGAGTCCAGCGATAATATGAAGGCTTATGGTGTTGCGGGACACCGGCATCATCCTGAAATTCATGCGCAGCTGCAGCAACTTGCAGGTGCGCAGGTGCAGTTTATTTTTGTGCCGCATTTAATCCCGATGATCCGCGGTATGTTGTCCACTATGTATGTCAAACTTTCGGCATCGGGTTTGAACACTGATATTCAGGCGTTGTATGAAGCGCGTTATCAGGGAGAGGCGTTTGTCGATGTATTGCCTCCAGGTAGCTTGCCTGAGACGCGATCAGTGCGTGGGGCTAATCAATTGCGTTTAGCGCTCTATCCCCAAGCAGATAGCGGTTATCTCACGATTATCGTAGTGCAGGATAACTTGGTGAAGGGAGCCGCAGGGCAGGCAGTGCAGAACATGAATATCATGTTTGATCTGGATGAGCAGGCCGGGTTGAATATTGTGCCGTTGCTACCTTGAGCGTTAGATGAAGCGACTTTCACGCCGCGTTAAGCGTCATTTTCATAAGCCAACTAAGCCGGTAGCCATCAAGTCTCACCGTGCCTGGTATTGGCGCTGGATCATGATCGTGGGGCTCGTCATCGTGGGTTATCTGCTGGCTTATTGGCGCTTGAGTGTCACTGGTACCCTAGGCATGGTGGATGCAAACGAGCCGAGCAAGCAGGAGCTGATAAGTCGTGCTGTCATGGCGGAGCGGCAATTGCAGGTACAACGGGCAGCTCAGGACAAGCTGGCAAATGATTTCGAGCAGGTACAAGATGAATTAATCAAACTCAAGGAAGACTTAGCGTTTTATAAAAGCATGCAAAATGGTGATGCTGTTGCTAAGTCGGTGAAATTGACTCGCTTGTTCGTCGAGAAGGCCAAGGAGCCCGGGCATTACCAATATCACTTGGTGCTATCCCAGCAAGGCAATTCCAGCAAGCCGGTGCAGGGTAATTTAAGTTTTATCGTGCAGGGCCATAACCAGCAAGGGCAAGTGGTCAAGCTTCCGCTGATATTACAGCCTGCCAATAGCAACCAGGCAAAAGTAAATTTCCGTTATTACCAACGCATGGATGGCAGCTTCGCCTTGCCAGACAACATCACGGCTGAAGAGGTTGAACTCAGCTTTCTTGAAACCGGGGCGACACAGCCCAATATTAGCCAGAAGGTAGAATTACCTGGATGAGGCTGATATGCATCACTTCTGGAAAAAGGTAGACGCATGTTCTTCAAGAGCAAGAATAAACCACAAAGCCGCATCGATACCTTGATCAGTACCGATACACGCATTGAGGGCAATATTACATTCAATGGCGGCTTGCGTGTGGATGGTCAAATCAAGGGAGATGTGAGTGAGTCTTCTGGTACTCCCAGTACGCTGGTATTAAGTGAGCAAGGACGCATAGAAGGCGCTGTGACTGTGGCTCGCATAGTATTGAATGGTGAAGTGCAAGGGCCGGTACGCTCAAGCCATTATCTGGAGTTGCTCGCGAAATCCAGAATTAGCGGGGATGTGTATTACAAATCTCTGGAAATCCACACCGGTGCCATTATTGAGGGCAAGCTGGTTTATTTGGGGGATGCTGCCAAAGCAGAAAGCCCTATTGTGCCCGAGGGCAAAGATTGACCGCGCGAGCCGCGCGCAGGATAATGAATTCAATTAGTTTAAGGAGTTACCTATCATGAATGCTGTTACAGAAGAAATCCCAAGCCCATTAGTCTTTACCGACAATGCGGCACGCAAGGTAAAAGAGTTGATTGATGAAGAAGGGTCGCCGGATCTTAAGTTGCGCGTATTTGTGAGCGGCGGTGGTTGTTCTGGCTTCCAGTACGGCTTTACTTTTGAGGAAATCGTTAACGACGATGATACGACCGTTGACAAGGATGGTGTCACATTGTTGATCGACCCCATGAGCCTGCAATACTTGGTAGGTGCTGAGATTGATTATCAGGATAGCCTGCAGGGTTCCCAGTTCGTGATTCGTAATCCTAATGCAACGACGACTTGTGGGTGTGGATCATCGTTTTCTGCCTAATGGCAAGCTAGCACGTGAATTAAAAAAGGGGCCGTAGGCCCCTTTTTCTTTTGCATCATCGCGTTAACTTCTTAACGCTGATCAATCGGTACAAAGTCACGACGTTCCGGGCCCATGTAAAGCTGGCGTGGGCGACCAATCTTTGAGCCGGGGTCGGACATCATCTCATTCCATTGTGCAACCCAACCGACGGTGCGCGCCAAGGCGAAGATGGCCGTGAACATAGAGTTCGGGATGCCCATCGCGCGCATGACAATGCCGGAATAGAAGTCGACATTAGGATACAACTGGCGGCTGACGAAATATTCATCTTCCAGTGCGATCTTTTCCAGTTCCAGTGCCAGTTTGAACATGGGGTCGTCATGCAGGCCCAGTTCGTCCAGTACTTGGTGACAAGTCTGGCGCATAATGGCTGCCCGTGGGTCCATATTGCGATAAACGCGATGACCAAAACCCATCAGCCGGAATGAGTCAGTTTTGTCCTTGGCGCGCTTGATATATTCGCCAATGCGGCTGACATCGCCAATTTCTTCCAGCATTTTCAATGTGGCTTCATTAGCACCACCGTGTGCGGGACCCCATAAGGAAGCAATCCCTGCTGCAACGCAAGCAAACGGGTTAGCACCACTGGAACCTGCGAGCCTCACGGTTGAGGTCGAGGCATTCTGCTCATGGTCTGCATGCAAGATCAGAATGCGTTCAAAAGCTTTTGCCAGCACCGGGTTAGGCTCATAGTCCTCGCATGGGGTAGCAAACATCATGTGCATGAAGTTTTCCGCATAGTTAAAGCGGTTCTTCGGATACATGAACGGCTGGCCAATATTGTACTTGTAGCTCCAAGCTGCAATTGTCGGTACCTTGGCCAGCAAACGATGTGCTGCAAATTCGCGATTTTTCGGATCGCTCACATCAATCGCTTCGTGGTAAAAAGCCGACATGGAGCCAACTACGCCTACCATGACCGCCATTGGGTGCGCATCGCGGCGGAAACCGCGGAAAATGTGCGTGAGCTGGTCATGCACCATGCTATGGCGCGTGATGGTATTGGTAAATTTGGTCTTTTGCTCAGCATTCGGTAATTCACCATGCATCAGCAGATAGCTAACTTCCATGAAGTCGGAGTGTTCTGCCAGTTGCTCAATGGGATAACCGCGATAAAACAGCAAGCCCTGCTCACCATCAATATAAGTAATATTGGAGTCACAAGAAGCAGTGGAAAGAAATCCAGGATCGTAAGTGAAATAGCCATGCTTGCCCAAGGAGCGAATGTCGATGACACTAGGCCCTAGCTTGCCGGGCAGGATGGGCAATTCGATGGGTGCAGAACCGTCATCGAAGGTAAGAGTGACTTTGCTTGGTTTCATCATTATTGAGTCAAGAGGGTTATTAGTTACAAATTACGCAGCATAAACTGCGCCAAGTATTCTCGGGCCGCGTGCGCCAGTGACAGCAGGCAGGTTGCTGGGCAGGCCCTCCAGGGTTTGCCTGGCTAGCCAGGCAAAAGCGCTAGCTTCTACGGCATTGACGCTAAGGCCAAGCGTATCGCTCAGTGCAATGGCTACCCGTGGCAGCAGTTTCTGTAATCGTTGCAGCAAGGCTTCATTATAAGCGCCTCCGCCACAGACATACAGCTCATCAACATTACCGCAATACTGTGTCACTGCGATGGCAATCGTCATCGCAGTCAGCTCCAAAAGCGTGCGCTGTACATCTTCTGGTGGCGTTTTATCCTGCATCTGGTGCAGGTGTCGTTCCAACCAGGCAAGATTGAAGGTATCACGCCCTGTACTCTTCGGTGGCGGCATTGAGAAGAAAGGATCCGCAAGCATCTGGTGTAGTAGCTGGGGAATTAATTTGCCACTGCTAGCCCAATCCCCATTCGCATCGTAATCCTTGCCTTGATGTTTGTGGATCCATGCATCCATCAACATATTGCCAGGGCCGGTATCAAAGCCAGTGATCTCCGCACTGTTGGTCGGTAGATTGGTCAGGTTGGCAATGCCGCCAATATTGAGCACCACGCGGTGCTTATCGGTGGACGAGAATATAGCGGCATGGAAAGCAGGAACCAGAGGTGCGCCGTGACCGCCGGCAGCAATGTCACGGCTACGGAAATCAGCAATGACTCGGATGCCAGTCAGCTCGGCTAATAATGCGGGGTTGCCTATCTGCAATGTAAAACCGAGTTCGGGTCGGTGACGTATAGTCTGCCCGTGGCAGCCGATGGCAGAAATAGCCGTGCGATCAATCCTGGCATTCTGTAAAAGTGTTTCAATGTTCTGGGCATACAACCGCGCAAGCTGATTGCCTAGCAGTGCGGCAGTTTCCAGTTCATTATGGCCTGCATCGTGCAGCACCAATAATTGTTGTTTTAGCGTGGCTGGATAGGGCGTGAATTGTTGCGCGATGACTTGGCAGTGATGTTGATCAACAGATGCAATGACGCTGTCGGCACCATCCAGGCTGGTGCCTGACATCAGGCCAATAAAAAGCTTAGCCTGCACTACTAGTCAAGCGACGCGACGTTGCTTGCACTCAGCAATTGTAATTGGGCGCTTAAATTGGCACTGTGAGTGAGGAAGGCATCACGATATTGTGGTGCGAGTGGCTGGGCCGCAGGCAGTGCTACCTTCAGAGGATCCCTGTGGATGCCATTGAGCAGGAATTCATAGTGCAGATGTGGCCCGGTTGCCATGCCTGTCATGCCAACATTACCAATGATGTCGCCTTGGGACACTTTCATGCCATTGCGCAAGCCAGGTGCAAAGCGGGAAAGGTGACCATAGACAGTGGTGACGCCATTGCTATGTTGCAAGTAAATCACGTTGCCGTAACCACCTTTAACGCCAACAAACTGCACAACACCGTCTGCAGGTGCCTTAATGCGTGTGCCGATAGGGGCTGCAAGGTCAACGCCTTTATGAGCGCGCATTTTCTGTAGAATCGGATGGAAGCGACCCATGGTGAAGCCGGAACTGATACGCGTGAACTCCAGTGGGGAGCGCAGGAAAGATTTATGCAAGCTTTTGCCTTCGGGTGTGTAGTACGCGACTTTACCTTCGGGATTGCGATACATAATCGCTTTATAGGTCTTGCCTTGATTGGTGAATTCAGCAGCTAGAACTTGGCCGGTGTTCACCAAGTTGCCGTTATTGTATTTCGCTTCGTAAATGACGACAAAGCGATCGCCTTTGCGCAAGTCGCTATGGAAGTCGATATCGGAAGAGAAAATCTCTGCCATCTGGATGGCGATTGAATCTGGAATGTCTGCCGCATCGGTAGCTGCAAATAGTGAACTACGAATTTCAGCTGTTTTCAGTACATTATGAATTTCAAAGGTCGGCTCACCAGTCTTGGCCTGGTAACCGGAATCGGTGCGCTCTACGGTAAGAGTAGAAGTTGGGCTGAGTTGGTATTGCAGTTTGAGCAACTCGCCATTGCCGTTGACTTGGGCTTGAATGGCACGTCCTGGCCGCAGTTGGGAAGCGAGTGCGCTCGCTTCGGCGTTTCTGCGTAAAAATTCCAGGGCCTCGTTATTCTGTACATTCAACCGGGCCATCAGGCTGGATAAGGTGTCATCGCGGCGGACTTGATCTGCTTGCCAATAGTTTTCGCTTTCGAGATTTTCTGAAACTAGCGGGGTAGAAATCTCAGGGAGTGCAATATCCTCAATAATGGTGGAAATCGCAATATCCTGCGTAGAGGTTTGTGGCGCAATACCAAAAGCAGTAATGATACCGAAGAGTGGCAGGCTGGAAATGGCGAGCAACCAACGCAGGCGTAGCTTGCGTTCTTTTAATGCTGGGTTTTGCGTTAAAATAACTTCCTTTTGGCTCTGCTCAGTTTGCTGCACTGGTCACTACCTCATTACTGTTACAAATCAACGATGAGGCATGCTAACAGAAAAATTCTGCATGGTGAAGGCAAAAAAGCATCCTAAGATACGGATAATTATCAGATATGGCGAATTTGAACGATGACTGGGCGCTGATAAAGCGTGGTATTGATGACCTGATTGGCGAGCAGGAGTTGATTGAGAAGCTGAAGTCTGGGCGACCATTAAAGGTAAAGGCAGGCTTCGACCCGACTGCTCCTGATTTGCATTTGGGGCATGCGGTATTGATCAATAAATTGCGTCAGTTTCAGGATCTTGGTCATCAGGTACTTTTCTTGATTGGTGATTTCACCGGGATGATAGGAGACCCTACTGGTAAGAGTGCTACCCGCCCGCCATTAAGTGCTGAACAGGTGCAGCTCAATGCGCAAACCTACCAAGAGCAAGTTTTCAAGATACTCAAGCCTGAGCAGACTGAGGTGGTGTTCAACTCAAGTTGGATCAATGAGCTTGGTGCCGCGGGCATGCTTAAGTTGGCAGCAACACACACCGTGGCACGGATGTTGGAGCGTGATGACTTTGAAAAGCGTTACAAGAGCAACCAGCCAATTGCCATTCATGAGTTCCTCTATCCTTTATTGCAG
Source organism: Methylobacillus methanolivorans (assembly GCF_054588515.1). Classification (NCBI taxonomy): domain Bacteria; kingdom Pseudomonadati; phylum Pseudomonadota; class Betaproteobacteria; order Nitrosomonadales; family Methylophilaceae; genus Methylobacillus; species Methylobacillus methanolivorans. The sequence goes on along the minus strand of NZ_BAAILT010000004.1, from coordinate 987 downwards.
GGGTATGACTCTGTAGCCTTGAGGGCGGATATTGAGCTTGGCGGTACTGACCAGCGCTTTAACTTATTAATGGGTCGTGAATTGCAGAAGCATTTTGGTCAGGCCCCACAGTCTGTTCTCACTGTTCCATTGCTTGAGGGCTTGGACGGCGTTAATAAGATGTCCAAATCTTTGGGTAACTATATAGGTATTGCTGAACCAGCCAATACTATATTTAGTAAGCTCATGTCAGTGTCTGACGAATTGATGTGGCGGTATATTACCTTGTTGTCATTTGAGTCAATGGCCACTATTGAGCAGTGGCGCGCCTCTGTGGCAGCAGGTGAGAACCCGCGCAATATTAAGGTGCGCTTTGCGCAGGAAATCGTCGCACGATTCCATAGTAAGCAAGCTGCTGTTGATGCACTTGCCGATTTTGAGTTGCGTTCAAAAGGTGGAATTCCTGAAGATGTGCCAGAAGTGAGTGTGACTATCCAAGAGGCTGCAATCGCCATTGGTCCCTTATTGAAGCAAGCGGGCTTGGTTGCTAGCACCTCCGAAGCCTTTCGCATGATAGAGCAGGGTGGAGTGAAGTTGGATAGCGAGAAAGTTACGGATCGTAACCTTCAGTTACCTGTGGATGCCGTGGTGGTCGCTCAAGTGGGGAAGCGCAAATTTGCACGTATTACTATTAGTAAGTAATGCAGCTGCAATAGTCCCAATTGTAATTATTTTGTAACGGTCGTAAAAAGGGCTTGACCAGGAAATTGGCGTGAGTAAAATGCGCACCTCGCTTGAACGGCGGGGCTCGCAGGAGAGTTTAAAGAAATGAAAATTCTCCTTGACCGATTTAAAAAGGTCTGTAAAATGCGCGGCTTCGCTGAGAAAGCGAAGCGCTGTTAAGCAAGTTTTGAATGAAGTTAAAAAAACTGCTTGACTGGATCGAAAAGGTCTGTAAAATGCGCGGCTCGCTGAACGAGGTGATGTGAAGCGAAGTTAGTTAGAAAG
>NZ_BAAILT010000003.1:0-216831 GCF_054588515.1 Methylobacillus methanolivorans | reverse complement strand
GCGGCCATAGCGAATTGGAACCACCCCTTCCCATCTCGAACAGGGCCGTGAAACGATTCCGCGCCAATGATAGTATACTTCTCGTATGCGAAAGTAGGTCACCGCCAGGCTTTTATTTAACATCCAGATTTCATCTGGATGACGACAACGGCCCTCTACAAGAGGGCTTTTGTTTTTGTGTTATGCATGACGGATTGCTATAATAGTGATCATTGGGGATGGGCGTTGAGCCCATTTTTTATTTGTAGAATCAGGCAATAAGGTTTGCTATGCAGGATTTAAACACATTGTTGGAAAAGTCTCTTGATCAGCTTGGGTATGAGTTGGTCGATATGGAGTTGTCCAATCGTGGAAAATTGATCCGCTTATTTATTGATAAGCCGGAAGGTATCAATATTGATGACTGCGTTTTGGTGAGTAATCACTTAAGCAATTTATTGGCTGTAGAGCATGATATTGATTACGACAGGCTGGAGGTATCTTCTCCTGGCTTGGATCGGGCTTTGAAGAAAGAGTCTGATTTTGTGAGGTTTGTGGGCGAGCGTGCCCAAGTGAAATTGCGCGTGCCTGTTGAAGGCCGGAAGAATTTTTTAGGCATATTGCGTGGCGTGGACCAAGACTATCTTGTATTGGAATGTGAGGGCGTGGAACAGCGCGTGCCATTTTCCAACATTGATAAAGCAAGATTGTCCCCTGAGTTCTAAGCACCAATTTTTTGGCGGAGATTGAAATGAGTCGCGAAATATTGTTATTGGTCGATGCATTGGCCCATGAAAAAAATGTGGCTAAAACCGTTATTTTTACGGCATTGGAATTGGCACTGGCCTCGGCTACCAAAAAACGCTTCACTGAAGATGCTGATGTACGCGTGGAAATCAACCGTGATAACGGGGAATATAATTCATTCCGTCGCTGGCAAGTGGTTGAAGACGAGGAGCTGGAAAATCCTGATGCGCAAATTACGCTAGAGGACGAGCGCGCTCAAGGTCTGGCATTGGGTGATTATATTGAAGAACCACTTGAGTCTGTAGAGTTTGGTCGTATTGGTGCGCAGGCTGCTAAGCAGGTCATCTTGCAAAAGGTGCGTGAAGCTGAACGTGAGCAGATTCTGGATGACTTCCTTGCACGTAAAGAGCATTTGGTGACTGGTGTCATCAAGCGTATGGAAAAGGGTAATGCAATCATTGAGGTAGGTCGTTTGGAGTCAATGTTGCCGCGTGAGCAAATGATTCCAAAGGAGAATTTGCGTGTGGGCGATCGTGTGCGCGCTTACCTTTCTCGCATTGAGCGTGGTGGTCGTGGCCCTCAGTTAATTCTCTCGCGCATTGCGCCAGAGTTTCTGGTCAAATTGTTCGAGCTGGAAGTGCCTGAGATTGAAGAGGGGCTGCTTGAAATCAAGTCGGCCGCTCGTGACCCTGGTTTGCGTTCCAAGATTGCAGTGAAGTCCAATGATCAGCGCCTGGATCCAGTCGGTACTTGCGTTGGTATGCGCGGTTCACGTGTACAAGCCGTGACTGGCGAATTGGCCGGCGAGCGTGTCGATATCGTATTGTGGTCGATGGAGCCCGCCCAGTTTGTCATTAATGCCATGGCGCCTGCAGAGGTATCCGGCATTGTGGTGGATGAAGATGCCCACAGCATGGATGTTATCGTAGATGAAGAGCAATTGGCGCAGGCGATTGGTCGTAATGGTCAGAATGTGCGTCTGGCTTCCGAATTGACGGGCTGGACATTAAATATCCTGACCGAAGAAGAAGCCGCCAAGAAGAACGAAGAAGAACATAGCAACATCTTGCAATTGTTTGTCGATAAGCTGGATGTGGATGAAGAAGTAGCCGATATTCTGGTGCAAGAGGGTTTTAGTACTCTTGAAGAAATTGCTTACGTGCCTCTGGCTGAAATGAGCGAAATTGAAGCTTTTGATGAAGATACCATCAATGAGTTGCGTAAGCGTGCACGTGCGGCCTTGTTGACTGAAGCGATTGCCAAGGAAGAGAAGGTGGGTGAGGCGTCTGAGGACTTGCTGCATATGGAAGGCATGGATGATGCGACTGCTCGTACCTTGGCAGGCAAGGGCGTGGCTACGATGGACGATCTCGCAGACCTCGCAGTGGATGACTTGGTTGAGCTGACCGGCATGGATGTCGAGCGTGCCAAGCAATTGATTATGACTGCGCGTGCGCCCTGGTTTGCTTAAGGCGATAGAGAGCGTAGCTAAAAGAAATGCACTGGCTGACAGTGCAAGTGAAAGAGATTGGAGTAACTGAATGGGACAATCGAGCGTAGCACAGTTTGCCAGTGAGTTGGGGTTGCCAGCTGAACTGCTTCTGGAGCAATTAAAAAGTGCAGGTGTCAGCAAGGCTGCGTATGACGACACCCTCACTGAGCAGGATAAAACCTCTTTGCTGGAATATTTGCGCAAGGAGCACGGTGCACAAGAGCCTAAGAATAAGATTACGCTGACCCGTAAACAAGTTACTGAAATCAAAAAATCTGATAGCAGCGGTAAGGCACGTACTATCCAGGTGGAGGTTCGCAAAAAGCGTGTGCTTGTGCGGCGCGACCCATCTGAAGCAGTGGCCGAAGAAGACGCTATTCTTGAAGCGCCAGTGCTTGAAGAGGTAGTGGTGGAAGCCCCAGTGGTCGAGGTTGTACCCGAGCCTGTTGTCGAAGTAGCTCCTGAGCCGGAGCCAGTCGTCGTGCAAGCTGAGCCAGAACCAGAACCGGCTCCCGTCGTTGAGCCAGAGCCTGAAGTGATAGAGGTGGCAGCAGTTAATGTCGAAGAAAAGTCCGCAGAGGAAGCGCGTCCGCGCTTGACAGCCAAAGAGCTGCTGGGAGCTGAGGAGTTGGCATTGCGTGAGCGTGAAGCCAAGCGTCAGGCTGCTCTGATGGCGATTCAGGCTGAAGAGCTGCGTAAAAAGCAAGAGTTGGCGCAGCGTCGTCAAGAAGAAGCCAAGCGTGCTGCTGAAGCCGCTGCGAGTAAGCTGTCTGAAGGTACATTGCATAAGCCCGCAGCGAAAGAAGCGCCTAAAGCTGATGACAAGAATGCTAAGAAGCCAGGTAAGAGTGGTGGCAAGGATTGGAATGATAATGATGGCAAGAAGCGTGGTGCCGTAAAAACCCGCGGAGATGCTGGAGCTGCAGGCCAAGGCTGGCGTGCGCAGAAAGGTAAGTCCAAGTCCAAAGGCAATGAAAGCCAACAACACGCATTTAATGCGCCAACAGAGCCGATTGTGCATGATGTATTGGTGCCAGAAACCATCACGGTTGGCGATCTTGCTCACAAGATGGCGGTTAAGGCCAGTGAAGTCATCAAGACCCTGATGAAGATGGGCATGATGGTGACGATCAACCAAGTGCTTGATCAGGAAACCGCCATTATCATTGTTGAGGAAATGGGCCATAACGCCAAGGCGGCGGCCTCCAATGATCCTGAAACTTTCCTCGATGAATCAGATCATGCAGAAGCGGTGCAGGAGTCGCGTCCACCGGTGGTGACCGTGATGGGCCACGTGGACCATGGTAAGACTTCCTTGCTCGATTACATTCGCCGCAGTCGTGTGGCTTCGGCTGAAGCTGGCGGGATTACCCAGCACATTGGTGCTTACCACGTTGAAACACCGCGTGGCATGGTGACTTTCCTGGATACTCCCGGTCACGAGGCGTTTACCGCCATGCGTGCACGAGGAGCCAAGGCGACTGACGTTGTGATCCTGGTGGTGGCTGCCGATGACGGCGTGATGCCGCAAACGATCGAAGCCGTACACCACGCCAAAGCGGCCGGAGTGCCACTGGTGGTGGCTGTCAACAAGATTGATAAGTCTGAAGCCAATCCAGAGCGGGTAAAGCAGGAGTTGGTGAGTCATGAAGTTGTGCCTGAAGACTGGGGTGGCGACACCATGTTCGTAGAGGTATCTGCGAAAACTGGTCTTGGCATCGATAACCTGCTGGAAGCTGTATTGTTGCAAGCTGAAGTGCTTGAACTCAAGGCGCCAAAGAATATCCCTGCCAAGGGCCTGGTGATCGAAGGTCGACTGGACAAGGGCCGTGGTCCAGTGTCCACTATTTTGGTGCAAGCAGGTACATTGCAACGTGGCGATATGATCTTGGCGGGTACGGCCTATGGTCGTGTGCGTGCCATGCTGGATGAATCTGGACAGGATGTGAAAGAGGCCGGCCCTTCTATTCCGGTTGAAATTCTTGGTCTTTCAGATGTGCCGAGTGCTGGTGAAGAAGTCATTGTGCTTAATGATGAGCGCAAGGCACGTGAAATTGCCTTGTTCCGTCAAGGCAAGTTCCGCGACGTGAAGCTGGCGAAGCAGCAAGCTGCGAAGCTGGAAAGCATGTTCGAGCAAATGGGCGAAGGCGAGGTCAAGGTCTTGCCGCTGATTATTAAGTCCGATGTCCAGGGCTCTTATGAAGCGCTGTCGACTTCCTTGCAGAAGTTGTCCACCGATGAGGTCAAGGTCAACATCATCCATACTGGCGTAGGTGCGATCAGTGAGTCTGATGTTAACTTGGCGGCTGCATCCAAGGCCGTGTTGATTGGCTTCAACGTGCGTGGAGATGCCGGTGCTCGCAAGCTGATCGACAGTTCCGGTGTTGATGTACGTTACTACAACATCATTTACGAAGCAGTCGATGAGGTGAAGGCTGCATTGGGTGGCATGCTGTCGCCAGAGCAGAAGGAAAGCGTGATCGGTACCGTCGAGATTCGTGAAGTATTCCGTATCTCCAAGGTTGGCTCTGTTGCTGGTTGCTACGTGCAGGATGGTGTCATCCGCCGTAACTCCAAGATCCGCCTGATTCGCGATAATGTTGTGATCCACACTGGTGATCTTGATTCGCTCAAGCGCTTCAAGGATGACGTCAAGGAAGTGAAATCTAACTTCGAATGCGGTTTATCCTTGAAGAATTACAACGAAATTGAGATAGGCGATATTCTGGAAGTGTTTGAAGTCGTCGAAGTAGCGAGAACACTTTAAGCGTATGGCCAAGGAATTTTCCAGAAGCGATCGTGTTGCCGAGCAGATTCAGCGAGAACTCGCTGATCTGCTGCAATTCGAAGTAAAAGATCCCAGAGTGTCCTCCATGGTGACGGTGACTGAAGTTGAGGTGAGTGGCGACATGGCGCATGCCAAGATCTATTACACTGCACCGCAAGGTACGCCTGAGTTGCAAAAAGGCCTGGAAAAAACTGCAGGCTTTCTACGTAGCCAGTTGGCCAAACGCCTGTTGTTGAGAACGGTACCGCAACTGCATTTCAGTTACGATGCTTCTATTGATCGTGGCATGTACATTGCCAAGTTGATCGATGAGGTCTTGCCTCCTGCCGAGCCGGATCAAGACGACGAGTCTGTCTAAGCAAAACGGTCACGCTGTGCAATTCAGACGGATCAAGCGCAATATCGATGGCGTGCTATTGCTGGACAAGCCACTCGGCATTTCTTCCAACCAAGCACTACAGATAGTCAAGCGGCTGTATCAAGCCGCCAAAGCTGGTCATACCGGTAGCCTGGATCCATTGGCGAGCGGTTTATTGCCCATTTGCCTTGGCGAAGCCACCAAGTTTTCCCATTTTTTATTAGATGCTGACAAAAGTTACCGCGCATTGGTGACTTTGGGCAGCACCACAACGACCGGTGATGCTGAAGGTGAAGTGTTGCAGCGGCTACCTGTCAACACAACCCAGCCTGAGCTGGAAGCGGCACTGAAAAAAATGGTCGGAGATATCTTGCAAGTGCCACCTATGTATTCTGCCTTGAAGCATGGTGGTAAGGCTCTTTACGAATATGCCAGAGATGGGGTGGAAATCGCTCGAGAGCCTAGGCCTGTGACTATTCATGCCATCACCCTTGAGCGGTTTGATGGTCAGCAGTTTGAGATGGTGGTGTCGTGCAGCAAGGGTACTTACATCCGGACGCTGGCAGAAGACATTGGTAACTTGCTGGGGTGCGGGGCACATTTGGGTGGTTTGCGTCGCCTCACAACAGCCCATTTTGATCTGAGCGAGGCTGTTACGATAGAACAGCTTGAGCAAATGTCGTTAGAGCAGCGGGATGCAACCCTGTTGGGAGCGGACGCCTCGATTAAAGATTTGCCACAAGTCAGTATCGACGACGATAGCGTATTTTATTTATTACGCGGTCAAGAAGTGTGGAAGTCTGGCCTAAATATTGAAGGTATGTTCAGACTGTATTCGCCGCAAGGAGTTTTTCTTGGCATAGGTGAACAAACCTCACGTGGTTCTATCGCCCCAAAGCGTTTACTCCGCCAGGTCTTGTAAGGCCTTCATTCAGCCCATTTGTATGCCTACCTTTTCGGTAAGTCCGGCATCCTGGTTTTAGTCATCAGCAAGCACTCGTCCATTCAAACGATCAAATCACTGGTTTATTGAACTTAGCGGTAATTAGCGATATAATAAAAAGTTGATTGTAAATGAATGCTCTAGCGGGCTAGATGTTCCTGCATTTGCATTGACGCACAACACATCTCACAACATTAGGATTAAGTTATGGCAATTACAGTTCAAGAAACAGCAAAGATTGTTGCTGATTTCCAACAAGCTCCGAACGATACAGGTAGCCCAGAAGTTCAAGTTGCACTTCTTAGCGCCCGTATTACTTATTTGACCGAGCATTTCAAAAGCAATGCCAAGGATCACCACTCCCGTCGTGGTCTGCTGAAGTTGGTAAGTCAGCGTCGTAAACTGCTGGACTACCTCAAGCGTAAGAATGCTGATCGCTATCGTACATTGATCGAGCGCTTGGGTCTGCGTAAGTAATCATCGCGCACTTGTGAACTCATAAATAAGCCGAAAGCAAAGCGGAGACGCAATGCTTATCGGCTTATTTTTTTATTAAAGGACAAATATTGTGACGGCAATCAAGAAAACGATTACCTATGGTCAGCATGAGCTGACACTTGAAACCGGAGAAATTGCACGCCAGGCTGATGGCGCCGTGATGGTCAGCTATGGTGATACCGTAGTGCTGGTGAGTGTAGTGGGCAAACGTGAAGTGAAGGCTGGTCAAGACTTCTTCCCATTGACTGTGGATTACCAGGAAAAAACCTACGCTGCCGGCAAGATCCCAGGTGGTTTCTTTAAGCGTGAAGGTCGTCCCTCTGAAAAGGAAACACTGACTTCCCGTCTGATCGACCGCCCATTGCGCCCACTATTCCCTGAAGCCTTCTACAACGAAGTGCAAGTGGTGGCGACCGTGATGTCTTCCGACCCTGAAATTGATGCGGATATTCCAGCAATCATTGGTGCTTCCGCTGCGTTGGCGATTTCCGGTATTCCATTCTATGGCCCGATTGGTGCCGCACGTGTTGGTTACATCAATGGCGAATATGTATTGAACCCGACAGCTTCCCAGTTGAAGGAAACCGCGCTTGATCTCGTGGTAGCTGCCACTGACAGCGCTGTGTTGATGGTTGAATCTGAAGCCAAGGAGTTGCCAGAAGACGTCATGTTGGGCTCCGTCGTTTACGGTCATGAGCAAATGCAGGCTGTGATCAATGCTATTAACGAAATGGCAGCCGAAGTTGGCAAGGAGCCTTGGGATTGGGCTCCTCCGGAGCCTAATACCGACTTGATCTCCAAGGTCGAGGCTCTGGCTGGCGCCGACATCAACGAAGCGTACAAGATCAAGTCCAAGGGTGCACGTTCCGGCAAGCTGGATGAAATCAAGAGCCGTGTGTTGGGCGAATTGATTACAGAAGAAACCTCTACTGCTGAAGCTAACGAAATCAAGGGTGCCTTGTTCAACCTGGAAGCCAAGGTTGTGCGTACTCAGATTCTGAATGGCGAACCACGTATTGATGGTCGTGATACGCGCACTGTGCGTCCAATTAGCATTCGCACTGGCGTACTGCCACGCACCCACGGTTCCGCCCTGTTCACTCGTGGTGAAACCCAGGCGCTGGTCGTGGCCACATTGGGTACAGGTCGTGACGAGCAGATCATTGATGCTTTGCAGGGTGAATATGCAGATCGTTTTATGCTGCATTACAACATGCCTCCGTACGCTACTGGCGAAACTGGTCGTGTTGGTACACCTAAGCGTCGTGAAATCGGGCATGGTCGCTTGGCCAAGCGCGCACTGCTGGCAGTATTGCCAAGCCAGGAAGAGTTTGGCTATACCGTACGTGTTGTGTCTGAAATTACTGAGTCCAATGGTTCCAGCTCGATGGCGTCCGTCTGTGGTGGCTGCCTATCCTTGCTGGATGCAGGCGTGCCGTTGAAGGCGCAAGTGGCTGGTATTGCCATGGGGCTGATCAAGGAAGGTAACCGTGTTGCCGTCTTGACCGACATCCTGGGCGATGAAGATCACCTCGGCGATATGGATTTTAAGGTGGCAGGTACTGAAGCCGGTATCACTGCGTTGCAAATGGACATCAAAATTACTGGTATCACTGCAGAAATTATGCGTGTTGCCCTGTCGCAAGCCAAGGAAGGCCGTATGCATATCCTCGGCTTGATGAAGGAAGCGGTTGGTGAGCAGCCGCAGGAGTTGTCCGCATTTGCGCCACGTATTATTACCATGAAGATCAATCCTGAGAAGATTCGTGACGTCATCGGTAAGGGCGGTGCGGTGATTCGTGCGCTGACCGAAGAAACTGGAACAACGATCGATATTGAAGAAGATGGCACGATCAAGATTGGTTGCACCAGTGCAGAAGCTGGTGAAGAAGCCAAGAAGCGTATCGAAGTTATCACTGCTGAAGTGGAAGTAGGCCAGGTCTATGACGGTACTGTGCTTAAGTTGCTGGATTTCGGTGCGATTGTTTCCTTGTTGCCAGGTAAGGATGGCCTGCTGCATATTTCCCAAATTGCCCATCAGCGCGTGAATGCTGTAGCTGACTTCCTGAAGGAAGGTCAAGTGGTCAAGGTCAAGGTGTTGGAAGTGGATGACAAGGGTCGTGTGCGCCTGAGTGCTAAAGCTTTGATTGAAGCGCCTGCTGCAGAAGACTCTTCAGCAACAGTTACTGACCAACAGTAATCTGGTTGCGTTAGCTCAATAAAAAAGCCGGTTTGAAACCGGCTTTTTTATTTGTGTTCACAACATCAGATTTGTTGCTGTGAAGATATGCTCAAGAGTCGAGCATGTAAAAAGCCCATCACCATGAAAATGGATGGGCTTTTTATTGAATGAATGGCAGTGAAATTACTTTGCGACTTGTTTTTCGCGAATTTCATCCAGCGTTTTGCAGTCGATGCAAAGTGTTGCTGTGGGGCGTGCTTCTAGTCGCTTTAACCCGATTTCGATACCGCAACCATTGCAATAACCGTATTCACCTTCATTGATCTTGTTGAGAGTTTCATCAATCTTCTTGATCAGCTTGCGCTCGCGGTCGCGGTTACGCAGTTCCAGCGCCATGTCAGATTCCTGGCTTGCCCTATCATTTGGGTCGGCAAACATGGTGACTTCGTCCTGCATGGTATGCACTGTGCGGTCAATGTCATGACTAAGCTCTGCTTTCCAGTCATTCAAGATTTTCCGGAAATGATCACGTTGCTTATCATTCATGTATTCCTCGCCAGCCTTGGGTTGGTAAGGAACAAATTGTCTTGTAATTGCTTCAGCCATGTGCGCCTTAAGAGTTAACTTTCGATTAACAGAAAAATAAAGCAGGCGCAAGTGTACACTGAATAATTCAGTGATGCAAAAGCCTTGTGCCCCAAGGCTTCAACTCAAATCAAGCCGTTGGTTCGACAATTAAATGGAAGTGAGGCCAGATTCGCGCAATTCCAGTGCTGCCAGCGTGTTCTGCATTAACGTGGCAACGGTCATGGGGCCTACTCCGCCTGGAACGGGTGTGATCCATGCTGCACGCGTTTTTGCGGTTTCAAACTCAATATCGCCACACAAGCTGCCATCCGCTAGGCGATTGATACCGATATCCACGACGATTGCCCCGGGCTTGATCCATTCGCCTTTGATCAGGTGTGGCTTCCCAACAGCGGCTACCACAATGTCCGCTCGCGCAACATTCGCTTGCAGATCTTTGGTGTGACGGTGACAGCTGGTCACGGTGCAGCCGGCTAGCAACAGCTCTAGGGCCATTGGCCGGCCCACGTGATTGGATACCCCAACGACAACCGCGTCCAGCCCAAGTAGTTTGATGCCAGTTGATTGCAGAAGCTTGATGACGCCGTAAGGTGTGCATGAGCGCAATGTCGGTTGACGCACCGCCAGCCTGCCAATGTTGTAAGGGTGAAAGCCGTCCACATCTTTGGCCGCGCTAATTGTTTCGATGATTTTTTTTTCTTCTATATGCGCAGGCACGGGAGACTGCACCAAGATGCCATCCACTGTTTCATCCTCATTGAGTTGCTGAATCAGCGCGAGTAATTCAGCTTCACTGGTGGTGCTAGGCAAATCATAAGCCAGGGAACGAATGCCGGTTTTCTCGCAAGCGAGTCTTTTATTGCGCACATAGATAGCAGAAGCAGGGTCAGCGCCAAGCAGGATCACGGCCAAGGTCGGCGCACGCAATCCTTTTTCCAAGCGATTGTCTATTAAGGATTTTGTTTCGGAAAGCGTGACTTCAGCGATGGATTTTCCGTTGATGATGTTGGCGGTCATGACAAGTTTTTTCAAAAATAATGCGACATTTTAGCAGAATCAGTTTGACCTTCCCGCTAGAGTGCGCTATATTTCTCGCCCTCGGGGTGTAGCGTAGCCTGGTAGCGCGCCTGGTTTGGGACCAGGATGTCGGGAGTTCGAATCTCTCCACCCCGACCAGTTTTGTAGTAAGTCTAGATTGCCCGACAATCTGCCCGTAGCTCAACCGGATAGAGCACCAGCCTTCTAAGCTGGGGGTTACAGGTTCGATTCCTGTCGGGCAGGCCATGACACTGGTTATTCAGTTTCAATGGTGGCTGTAGCTCAGTTGGTAGAGCCCTGGATTGTGATTCCAGTTGTCGTGGGTTCGAGCCCCATCAGCCACCCCATTCCCCATCAAAAAATATAAGCTCTTCAGCTTGAGGCCATCACCTCAAGCCCAGTATGCTGATACTTAGTTAGTATGCATCATAGTCTTCATCATCATCTCCTGCGGTATCGATAAGGTCTTGTATATCGTCTACGCTGATGCCTGTGCCATCGTTGATGGTTTCGATCTTTCGGGATGACAGCCCTAGAACTTCAGTTGCCACGTGCTCTGCTGCATATTGGTTGATCTTGTTGAGCAGTGACTCCATGAATTCTGCAAAGCTGGTTTCTTCGGTCACCACTTCGTAAGTATGATCCAAGGCAATTTGCGCGATGGATGGAAAGTATTCATTGAGGGTATTAATTGCACGTTCGTCTAAAGACATAATGGGCTCCTGAAAATTGTGCCGATATTATCTATGAAATCCTACGCGACTTCCTGATTTATCAAGGCTGGCAGCTTTCAGGGCTTGTCTTGTGTGATTGTGGCGATGTGCTTATAGTAACGTCATGCTTTGTACTCATTATTCCCCCCATATGATTCGCAGAAAGCCTTTCTGATGGTGGCACAGCTACCTGCATTGATCATTATCGATGATGATCCCCTAATCACTGATACCTTACATTTCCTGCTTGGCAAGGATTTTGAGGTGTATGTTGCCGAATCGCGCATGCAAGCAAGGAGCTTATTGCGCCAACTGGAAAGCCCGCCACCATTGGCGCTGGTCGATCTCGGCTTGCCGCCGGTACCCCACAAGCCGGATGAGGGCTTCAAGGTGATTGGGGAGCTATTAGCTCATGCACCCACCATGAAAATTCTGGTATTGTCCGGCCAGAATGAAGAGGCCAACGTCAAGCATGCCTTGGCGTTGGGTGCAGTGGACTTTATTCCCAAGCCTTGTGATGTTGAGCGTTTACGGCAATTGCTGCACAACGCACTCAAGTTACAGGATGCTGAGCTCGGTGAAACGGTTAATGCAGAAGAGGGCGGCGGTTTACTCGGCATCAGCCTGCCGATGCAAACATTGCGTACACAGATTACCCAGTTTGCCGATGCGCCTTTTCCGGTGTTGATTGAAGGGGAGTCAGGTAGTGGCAAGGAATTGGTTGCTAGTTGCCTGCATCGACTCAGTCGGCGCTCACAACAACCCTATCTCTCTCTTAATTGTGCGGCTATTTCCCCGAATCTGGCTGAATCTATCTTGTTTGGGCATGGCAAAGGCTCCTTTACCGGGGCGGCCAATGCACATAGTGGCTATTTTGAGGATGCGGGTGAGGGTACTTTATTCCTGGATGAAATTGGCGAATTACCGTTAGAGCTTCAAGCCAAGTTGCTCAGGGTGTTGGAAAACGGTGAGTATCAGCGCATTGGTGAGACCCAGTCTCGTCGTAGTCGGGCGCGTATTGTCGCAGCGACAAATCGTGACTTGCGGGAAGAAGTGCGTGCAGGCAATTTTCGCATTGATCTTTATCACCGCCTGAGTGTGTTTTCCGTACGGGTTCCGCCATTGCGAGACCTAGAGCAGGATCGCTACGTCTTGCTAGATCATTTCAACCAATTTTATGCACGTGAAACCGGGCAGAAGACTTTTGCGCTTGATGACCAGGCCAAGCAGCGGTGGCTGGGCTATCACTTCCCAGGTAATGTGCGTGAGCTGCGCAATATTATTATCCGCCTGGTGGCTAAATATGCTGGTCAGCTTGTGACAGATGCACAATTGGCAGCCGAGTTGGACTTGATGCATACGGGACTTGGCCAGGCCGCTGCAAATGGTGCTGATGCACCACTTTTGACCGATGAAGCTGCCATGGCAAGCCAGGCACATAAGCATTTGCAAACGCAGGCCAATGTTAATTTGGACCAAGTGCTCAAATCCTGGGAGCGGGCGTATGTTGACGCGGCGATGAGAATTACCCATGGCAACCTGAGCCAGGCGGCCAAGCTGCTGGGTATCAACCGTACCACGCTCTATAGCCGCATCCAGCTGCAGCAGGACTACAAAGGCGAATAGTGTATTACGCCCATTTTGGCCTGAAAGAGCCTCCATTCAAGATAACACCCAATACTGACTTTTTCTTTTCTGGCGGCAATCGTGGTGCAGTGCTGGACGCATTGCGCTATGCCATCTTGCACGGTGAGGGGATTGTCAAAGTTGTTGGCGAAGTGGGTAGTGGCAAGACCATGCTGTGCCGCATGCTGCAAATGCAGTTGCCGGAGCATGTGGATAATGTCTACCTTGCTAATCCGAGTATGGCACCAGAAGACGTGCTGCACGCTATTGCATTGGAGTTACGGCTTGATCTGCCTTCTGGTTTGAGTCGGTTGGAGGTTATGCAACGCTTGCAACAGGTGTTGCTGGAAAAGCACGAAGCCAAACGCCAGGTGGTGGTATTCGTGGAAGAGGCTCAAGGTATGCCGCTGGCGACGCTGGAAGAAATCCGCCTGTTGACCAATCTGGAAACTCGTCACCACAAGTTGCTGCAAATCGTGTTATTTGGCCAGCCCGAGCTGGATGACAACTTGAACCAGCGCGAAATCCGCCAGCTCAAGGAGCGCATTACCCATAGCTTTTATCTTGGTCCGCTGAGCAATGATGAAATTGCGGAGTACCTGATGTTCCGTCTGCGTGCAGCAGGGTATTTCGGGCCGCCATTATTTACCAAGCGGGCAATCAAGCAATTGGCTACGATGGCGCAGGGTTTGGTGCGACGGGTGAATATCCTGGCGGATAAATCCTTGTTGGCAGCATTTGCCGCGAATACTTACCAGGTTACGCCACGACATGTTGCTGCTGCAATACGGGATAGCGAGTTTGCTCAAGAGATAACACGGCCGGCAAGACGCTGGGTAGGGTTTGCGTGGTTCGGAGTATTTTTTGTGATCACTGGCGTGGTGGCTTATGCCTGGAGTCAGGGAGCGCTACCCTGGCCGTCTATGATGAATGCTCAGTTGCGGCAGGAGCCAGTCGAGGCAGTGCAGCCCTTGCTGGAACACGCAAGCAAACTCGCTGAGCCAGACGCAGACGTCATGCAAGAGATAGAACAGCGTGGAGAGGCTTCATTAGCCTGGCTGGGCAGCATTCCGCACGAATATATCACCATACAACTGGCATACCATGCGGCAGGCAGTGCACTGGATCACGAACTCCGGCCGATGGTGGCACAACTGGTGCTTGATAATCTTCATGCCGTGCAGGCTAAAGTTGGTGACAAAGCCAGCGTTATCATATTGTATGGCGCATACAAAAGCCGCCAGGATGCACTGACTGAGCTACAGTCGTTGCCAGCAGCATTACAAACAGGGGCACATTTGCGAACGATTGCAGGTGTTAGGGAAGAACTGTTGCAGCATCAATAACTTGATCACAATTATCTGGTTGTGATCTTCATTTGCAAACATGTACTGATTGTGGGATAAATCCCGGAATATCAACATGATCAGTAGAGGGGATACGTTTTGTCCGGCCAATTGCCAAAAGTTGCCAGCATTCTGCTACTGCCATGTCTGCTTGGCCTGACAAGTTGCGCCCATCAATCTACCGTTTCTCCTTCCACCGGGCACATCGACGAAACGTCATCAACCAAATCTATTCAGCCAGCCGAAATTCCCAAGCCAGTCAAAAGTAGTAGCTACCTGCCGCCACCCAAACCCAGGGCCAAAGAGCAGACTTACAGCGTAGTGGTCAATGATGTGCCGGTTAAGGAAATTCTTTTTGCGCTCGCGCGCGAGAGCAAGCTCAATATTGATATTCATCCTGCCATCCAGGGGCGGGCCACGCTGAATGCCGTTGATCAAACCCTGCCTGCAATTCTGGAGCGTCTCGCCAAGCAAGTTGATTTAACCTACCGTGTAGATGGCAACGTGCTGAGCATTACGCCAGATATGCCAGTGTTGCGCAGTTACAAGGTGGATTATGTGAACATGTCGCGCGATACCACAGGCTTTATCGGTGCGGCAGCGGAGATTGCAAGTACAGGACGGAGCGCATCTACGACCAGCGGGGCAGGAGGGACGTCTAGCTCTAGCACCTCTTCTAGCTCAGGCACGGGAGCCGCCAATAGTTCGCGTACCGCAGTGAATAGCCTGGCTACCAACCATTTCTGGGAAACCCTGATCCAGAATCTGAAAGACATTCTGGCGGAAACCGACAAGGAAGTGATTATTACCCGTAGTGGTACAGCAGCTTCACAACAATCTGCGGAAGCGTCTGTTCCCGAGGGTGGGGATAGAGCTGCCGCGCAGCTATCTGCCTCCCGCAATACAACGCAAGAGCGCGAGGATGCGCGCACCGAGTATAAAACCTTGTTTGCCGCTACTGTGATTGCCAGCCCGGAAACTGGTATTGTCAGTGTGCGAGCAACTCATCGCCAGCACGAAAAGGTGCAGGAATTTCTCGACAAGGTCATGAGCAGTGCCAAGCGGCAGGTATTGATTGAGGCCTCCATTGTTGAGGTCACTTTGAATGACACCTACCAAGCTGGTATTGATTGGACCAAGCTGGGCAATGGCTTCAACATGACGAATCAATTGGGGTTGAGTACAGTGCTGACGCCGGCCGGGATTGCGGGTACGGCAGGAACAACACTACCTTTCAGTATTGGCTATTCTAGCGATAACAGCAGCGTGGATTTTAACTTGCGTTTGCTGCAACGATTTGGCGATACCAAAGTACTTTCCAGTCCAAAATTGATGGTGCTTAATAACCAGACTGCGGTAATGAAGGTGGTGGATAACCTGGTGTACTTCACGATTCAATCCCAGGTCTCACAAGGTGTTGGGCAAGGCTCAACTAATTTACAATCGGTGACGACCACACCGAATACGGTGCCTGTGGGCATGGTGATGAGTGTCACGCCGCAGATCAATGATGCCGGACAGGTGAATATCAACGTGCGCCCCACCATTTCACGTGTGCTGAGTTATGTCGATGATCCCAATCCGCAATTGACGTTAACAAACGGTACGACGACAACTAGAATTGAAAGTAAGATACCGCAAATTCAGGTGCGCGAGTTCGAGTCTGTGTTGCGGGTGAATAGTGGCGATACGGCAGTCCTGGGTGGTTTGATGCAAGACAATATCCAGCAGGCAACAGATAAGGTGCCTGGTATTGCCAAGGTGCCATTAGTGGGTAAGTTGTTCACTGCACGTAGCAATTTCAATGTGAAGACCGAGCTGGTGATCTTCTTGCGTCCAGTCGTGGTGCAGAATGCCAGCCTGGAAAGTGACGAGCTTAATTCATATAAGCAATATTTGCCTGCCCAGCAACTGCAAAGGTTAATTAATGAGTCTGTTAATTAGCGCATTGCAGAAAGCGGAACAAGCCAAACAACAGCCTTTGGAAAAGGCTGAGATTGAGGAGTTTTTGCTGGATATTGCACCGGCTGAGCCTGTGCATGGTGGCGAAGCCAGTCAATCCCAATCTTCGCTCAGTCCTAAATCCAGTCATGCTTCTGAGGAATCCATCGCCCAACAACGCGCAGCAGCACAGCTGTTGGCTGCCAGGTCTGGTGCTGCTAAGCGAGAGACGCTGCTCTCGCCATTTACCCAAGGTTTGTTGTTGTTATTGCTAGTGTTGCTAGTGGGCAGTGGCGTGTTCTGGTATGTCAGTTCCTTGACCCAGCCGGAAGTAATTGTGCCCAGGCCGGTAGTGTTGAATACCGCACCAGACACTAACCTGGAACCTCTCGCAAATGTTGCTGGGCAGGATTCGGTTGCTGAGCCTGATATTAGTGAAGAGGTACATGGCAACACAAGTCCGGCAGAGGTGATGGCAGCTCCTATTACTCCTGTCGACAGCTCCAAGCAGCGTACCAATATCATCCAGCAGCCTTTGCCCCAGGTATTTGGTGAGGTGCCGCAGGCGACGACTAACAGCCAAGTTCAGGTGACGCGTAACCGACCTGTCGCTACAGTCAATCAGCATGTGCTGGAAGCTTATCAAGCATTTAATCTTGGTGATGATGCCGCTGCCCAGCAGGCATATCGACAGGCATTGCAGGCTGATGTACGGAATGTGGATGCGCTATTGGGCATGGCCGCTATTGCTGCACGACATGGTCGCCAGCAGGATGCCGTGAGTTGGTATCAACAAGTATTGCAAGTCGAGCCGCGTAACGGCATTGCCCAGGCGGCATTGCTGGATTTGCAAGGCTTGGCTGATCCGTTGAGCAATGAAACTCGACTCAAAAATCTTATTGCCCAACAACCAGAGGCAGCCTACTTGCATGCTGCATTGGGACATCATTATGCTGAGCAAGGGCAATGGCCGTTGGCACAGCAGTCTTATTTCCAGGCGCATCATCTCGATGCGGCCAATCCTGAATATGCCTTCAACTTGGCAGTGAGCCTGGATCAATTGGGTAAATCCAACTTGGCATTGCAATATTATCAGCAAGCCCAGGCATTGCTGGCTGGTAAGGAATCACCCAGCGTAAATCAGGCGCAGTTGGCTGCCAGGATACGCCAGCTTCAGTAACACTTTCCGTGCATAGGATATGCTCACGGCCTGGTGTGTCCGGGCCAACACATAACGGATGTAAGATTCATTCATGGTAGAACAACGTCGCAAGCTCCGCTTGGGAGAGCTCATGGTGCAGCAAGGCCTGATCAGTCAGGATCAGCTGCGTATTGCCCTCATGGAGCAGGAGCAGAGCAATATCCCGCTGGGACGCCAATTAGTGCGTCTTGGCTTTGTTACTGAGGCGATGGTGCGTGATCTGGTGGCGCATACCATAGGCCAGGAAAGTATCGACCTTTCCACGGTGGTGGCAGATGCTGAGGCGTTGAAGATGGTGCAAGAAGGCTTTGCGCGCCGTTATCATATCCTGCCCGTGGCGTTTGATGCCAACACGCGTCAGTTGACGGTGGCAATGTCCGATATGTTCAACGTGGTAGCACTGGATCAATTACGTGCCACCGTCGGTTCACAGGTGCAGGTGAAGCCGGTGCTGGCGGCAGATGCCCAGCTTGAAGATTATATTGACCAGTTCTATGGTTACGAGCTTTCTGTTGATGGCATCTTGCGCGAGATCGAAACTGGGGAAATTGACTACCAGAGTTTGCAGGCAGGCGGGGATGAATACACCCAGCCTGTGGTGCGCTTGGTGGGTGCCTTGCTCATGGATGCAGTGAAGCGCGGGGCTTCGGATATCCATTTCGAGCCGGAATATGCTTTCTTGCGCATCCGCTACCGCATCGATGGCGTATTGCAGCAAGTGCGTAGCTTGCACAAGACCTATTGGCCCGGTGTCGCCGTGCGCCTCAAGGTGATCTGCGGCATGGATATCGCCGAGACGCGTTCTCCACAAGATGGGCGCCTGAACATGAATCTCTCAGGCAGGCCGATCGATTTTCGTGTTGCAAGCCACCCCACTATTCATGGCGAGAATATCGTGCTGCGGGTGCTTGATCGGGAAAAATCGATCATCCCACTTGAGCGCATGGGCTTGCGCGATCAGGCACTGGATGAATTGAAACTCATGATGACGCGGCCAGAAGGGATTGTCATCGTGACCGGGCCGACTGGCAGCGGTAAGACCACGACGCTATATTCCTTATTGTCATTCCTCAATACAGAGGGGGTCAATATCATGACCCTGGAAGACCCGGTGGAGTATCCCGTCACCATGATGCGCCAGACCTCGGTGGCAGAAGTGAACAAGGTGGATTTTGCCAACGGCATCCGCTCCATCATGCGCCAGGACCCAGACATTATCCTCGTTGGCGAGGTGCGTGATGCTGACACGGCCACCATGGCGTTTCGCGCCGCGATGACCGGGCACCAGGTTTTCACCACGCTACATACCAATTCTGCACTGGGTACTTTCCCGCGTTTGCTTGATATTGGCATTTCGCCTGACATCATGGCGGGGAACATCATCGGTGTGGTGGCGCAACGCTTGGTGCGGGTGCTATGCCCCCATTGCAAGGAAGCTTATGCTCCTAACGATGACGAGCGCAAATTGCTGGGCAAGAATGTCCGGCTAGATTTGCGCATCCACCGAGCGATCGGGTGCAAGCAATGCGGCTATGCCGGTTATCGTGGACGCATGGCGATCATGGAGTTGTTGCGGGTAGATAGCGAGATGGATGCACTGGTGGCGCGCCGTGCGCACTTTGACGAAATGCGAGACCTTGCCCTGAAAAAAGGCTTTGTCACGCTGGCAGAAGATGGCATCCGGCGCATTATCGAAGGACACACCAGCTTGTCCGAGGTGATGCGGGTGATTGATCTTACCAGTCGCATCAATTAACGCCTGCAAACATGCCCTCGTTCACTTACAAAGCGGTCGACCAAACAGGCAAGGCGGCACATGGCCAGATTGATGCCTTGAACGAGATTGACCTGGAGTTGCGCCTCAAGCGCGTGGGCCTGGACTTGATCACCTTCCGGCCTTCCAGCCTGAGACCCTCGGTGTTGAGTCGCCGTAAGGTCAGTTTGCAGGATTTAGTGATTTTCTGCTTTCAGTTGGAGCAACTCACAACAGCGGGTGTGCCATTGCTCGAAGGGCTGGTGGACTTGCGGGACAGTACTACCAATCTGCATTTCCAGAAGATTATCGGCTCCTTGGTGTCATCGGTGGAGGGCGGCAAGATGTTGTCGCAGGCATTGGCCGAGCACCCTTACGTTTTTAACCGTGTATTCGTTAGCCTGATCAAGGCTGGCGAGCAAACCGGGCGCTTGCCGGAAATTTTTCGCCATCTTGCCGATACCTTAAAGTGGCAGGATGAGCTGATTGCGCAAACTCGCAAATTGCTCGCCTATCCCATGTTTGTGTTGGTTGTGGTTGTCGCTGCAGTGATATTCCTCATGGCCTATCTGGTGCCGCAGATGGTGTCTTTTCTCGGCAATATGGGCCAGGCTCTGCCATTGCAGACGCGTATTCTGATTGCGGTGTCGAATGCTGTCGTGGATTATTGGTGGTTGATGCTCGGCCTGCCGATGCTAACAGTGATCCTGCTCAGCATCGCCATCCATCGTAGTCAGGAAGTGCGCTATCGGTATGATCAGGCCAAGCTGAATTTACCGGTGACAGGCAATATCCTTAGTAAAATCATCCTGGCGCGCTTCTCGCGTTATTTTGCGTTGATGTACCAAACGGGCATCCCTGTGCTGGATGGCATACGCAGTTGCGAAGAAGTGGTGGATAACCTCGTAGTAGCGGAGGCATTGAATCGGGCGTTGCAACAGATTAATGCGGGGGAGAGCATGAGCGACAGTTTTCGTAATGTTGGGCTGTTTCCACCGCTGGTAGTGCGCATGATACGCGTGGGGGAAAGCACAGGCGGGCTGGATAAGGCCTTGCTCAATGTCAGTTATTTCTATGATCGGGATGTCAACGAATCGGTGGAAAAATTGCTCAAGATGATAGAGCCCGCATTGACCGTGATACTAGGTGCCATCCTTGCCCTGATCATGTTTTCGGTGCTTGGTCCGGTGTACGATTCCTTTAGCCAACTCAAATTATAGCCCTATGTTCGAACGTCTCATTCTTTGTGCAACGCATGACCGGCTGATTGCTGGCCGATGGCGTTTTGGTCGTTTGCGCGGGATAGAGATATTCGATAACCAGCCGCAAGGGCATCTAGAGTTCACCGAATTCCTGATGCAGCATCATTACATCCCGACTTATCTCATGGTGGATGCGCTGGAAGAAGATTTCCACTTGGAAGTCTTGCCCCATACTTCAGGACGCTCACGCAAGGAGTTGTTGCAGCGCAAACTCAACCAGGTCTATCGGAATACCACCCTCAAGGCGGCACAGTTTCTTAACCGTGAGCGTGACAAGCGCCGTGATGATCGCTTCCTCTTTGTGGCACTGAACAACACCGACAGCCTGCAACCTTGGCTGGATGCGCTGGTGGCGCAGCAAGTGCCGCTTGCCGGTGTGTATAGCTTGCCTATGGTCAGCCAGCTTTTGTTGAGCAAGCTCAAGTTCAAGGCCAATGATATTTTGCTTAGCGAGCAACTTTCATCAGGGCTGCGCCAAAGCTATCTGCACCAAGGGCGATTACGGATTAGCCGCTTGGTGCAGATACCCCCCGAGGCTTATCAGAAAATCTCATATTTCCACTTGGTGGAAACAGACAAGGCCAGGTTGTACCTATTAAGCCAGCGCCTAATTGCGCGTGATACTGCCCTCAGGGTGGTGGTGCTTACCCCTGCGCAAGATGCAGAGCAGATCAGTCGCAATATCCAGCAGGAACAGGGCCTGCAATGTGAGCCAATTCATCTGGTACAACTGGCGAAAAATCAGGGATTGCCGCTGGAGCTGGTGCGACAGTGGCCTGAGCTGGTGCATATGCAGATGCTGGCCCGCGGGCATCGACCAGACAACCTCGCGCCAGAGCCACTGGTCAAGACATACCGGATGGAGCTCCTGCGCAAGGGCTTGGTGCTGTCGGCATTGATCGTGGCAGTGCTGGGATTGCTCATCACTTTGCTATACCTGGCGCAATCGCTTGATGAGGTGCAACAGTTACATGAGCGCGCCATTGAAACGCGTCAACAGGAGCAGCGCTATAACGAGATTGCCAATAACTTCCCCGCGACACCTATCCAGGGCATGGATTTGTCAGTGGCGGCTAATGTGCACGATGCCATCATCAGGCAGGAGGCCAGCCCTGCCAGGATGCTGCTGGTATTGAGTCAAGTGATGGACCAGATGAGCAACATCCAATTAAACCGTTTGCGTTGGGTGATGAGTGACGATATTGGTATCAAGGATGAAGACAACGCGAATACTGCTACGTCGACAACCCCTGCTAATGTGGGTGCAGTGTTGTACCAGATTGGGTTTATGAGCGGCGAAATTCGCGGCTTCAATGGTGATTATCGCGCCGCGTTGGACATGGTCAATCATTTTGCCGAAACACTGAAATCGAATGTTGCCATACAGGAAGTAAGTGTGGTGCAGCAGCCTGTGAATGTGAGCTCTTACTCCAGTTTGCAGGGCAGCACATCAGATGAGCGCACTGCCCAAAATGAAAAAGCCGTGTTCAAGCTCAAGCTGGTGTTGAAACCCGAGGTCAGGCCATGATCATGAAGCTGAGTCGACAAGATTGGCACCGGCTGGCATTGCCCTTGTTGGCATTGCTGGTTGCCATGGTATTTGCGATCGGCATTGTGACCTATGCGCAGATTTATCGTGAGGAGGTTGGGCAGCGGCTGCAACAGCAGCAAAACCAATTGATGCAGGCGCGTTCGCGCTTATTATCGTCAGACCAGGAGCGGGATAACATCATGCGCTACCTACCTGTGTACCAACGCCTGATACACCAAGGTTTTATTGGCGAGGAGCGCCGCATTGAGTGGGTAGATGCACTGCGTAATATCCATCAGTCCGAGCGCTTGTTTGGTATCAAGTACAGTATCGGGGCACAAGCGACTTATCAACCAAGCTTTATTGGCAATACCGCACCTTTCACCTTGTACCGCTCCATCATGAAGCTGGAGCTGCCCTTGCTGCATGAGGGCGATATGCTTGCGCTGCTAGATGGCCTCAAGCATCAACAGAGCACACCTTTCCTCGTGCGGGATTGCACTATCACCCGTAACGCCATGGCGGCAACGACGACATTAACGCCAGTTGCGACCATGTCCTGCGATATTGATTGGCTGACTTTACACGAATCTACAATAGGAGCTACGCCATGATGCGAGTGCTCTTGATTGCCCTGTTATTTTTGACACATGCCAGCATGGCAGCAGAGCCATTCGGACGTTTGTTCACTACTCCGCTTGAGCGAAGCAACCTGGAGAAATTACGCCAGAGCCAACGTGGGCAATTGCTGGAGCAAGTCTCCCAACCTGAGGCTCCAGCTCACATGCCAGCTACGGTGCCATTACCCACACCAGATCTTAGTGTGCAAGGCTATGTAAAGAGGAGTGATGGTGGCAAGGGCACAGTCTGGATCAATCACCAGCCAGTGCAGGAAGGCAGCAACAATGGCCAAGTGCAGGTAGGCACAGTGAATCAACAAGGCGTACCGCTGACTGTGCATGAAAATGGGCAGCATGTGCGCCTCAAGGCAGGGCAAGTATTCAACCCGGAAACCGGGCAGATCATTGAGCGCAATGTGCATACGACGCCTGACGTACCCACCAGCGCGGCTGAGCAAGGCGTGATTCGCTAGGTGGTGGCGTGATGCCGTTTGACAATCACTATTTCCCTTGTCGTCACCAGCGAGGCGTTGCTCTGCTATTGTTGGTCTCTATCATAGGTATCGCAATGCTTACCTATTTACTCGGATCGCTTGATAATTTGTCAATTAAGGCTCGCCAAGCTGAAAAATTTGACGATGCACTAAATAATGCTCGCGAAGCTATCTTTGCTTATACATTAGGTCGTATCGGGAATGGGGAATGGCCTGGTGGGATGCCAATACCTGATTATCTTGCGGAAACACCTCCTGTTTATGACGGAGAGCCGGATGGTGGATGTATGGATGCTAGCAAAGCCAATGGTTTGCCACTGATTTCCTCCGGCCAGAATATGCGCTGCCTGGGACGTTTGCCTTGGCGCCGCCTTGCCATGATGACGGCTAGTACGAGTCAGCAGGATAGTATCGGGGAGATGCCTTGGTATGCTGTGTCCGCTAACTTGGTGGATGGTACATGCATGATGGTTAATCCCGGGATCTTGAGGATGCAATATCAAGGATATGTTTGTAATCCATCAGGGGGCAGCCTCGCTCATCCATGGCTCACTGTGCGTGACCAGCGGGGCAATGTTTTGAGTGATCGAGTGGCATTTATCGTGATGCTGCCAGGTCAACCTTTAAACAATCAGTATCGGGCAGTTGCACCTGCAACTGATGTGACAAATTATCTTGATAAGCTAGTGGTGTCTGACGACTGCATCAAACCTTGTGTGCCAGGGAGCTATAGCAATGCAGATATGGATAATGATTACATTATTCCTGGGCAAGAGCAGATAAATGTAGCGAATGACAGATTGCTCTATGTGACGATAGATCAACTTGTGCCTATGCTGGAAAAGCGGGTAGCTCAGGAGGTCAAGAAGGCACTGGATTACCCGCGCATTTATGGAGTGTCTTATAGGCCATGGTTGTTACCTTTCAAGAATCCAGAGTTACTTACAAATTTTGCTTGGGTCGATGGTGAGTATAGTTCTAAAGGATTGGTCCCATTCGTTATTTGTGAGGCTAGTAGTACACAAAAAAATTGCAATCCTAATCAATTGTATCGCTTACGCTTAATTGTAAAAGAACCAGAGTTGAAAGAACATTCCGGAACTCTGAGTGGAATGACATTAGAAGAAATGTTGACATATCTTAATTACTTTGAAGATAAGGGGAAGTGCACAACGATTGATGTCACTACTGTGAATTCAAATAATCCTAATTATAAATGTGAGGATACATTAGATACCGGGTTGCCTAGTGGGGTAACCAAGCGAATAGTAAAAATAAATATACCTAGTATGAAAAAGCAACAAAGTTATTTTGTACTAGATTCAACTACACATGCGCGGCGTATTTTCTTAACAAAATATGGCACTTTAAAAGAAGTACTGACAATCAAAGACTATGATGGTATCAATCTTGTTGGCAAGGCACGTTTAGACTCTGTAGCACCAATTAGTGAGGAGTCAATGCTGGCTACTCAAATTCAGTATCCTATTCTGCCTGATTGGTATAGAGATAATCAGTGGTATCAATACATTTATGCTGCACTAGCACCTGCTTATCAACCAAATGCTAGTCGTTCTTGTTCTGAAGGGTGTTTGCAAGTTGTCATGCATGGCCAGACCAAGGCGGATAATTTACCACTGGTTGTAATGAGTGCAGGTGTGGCGCTTAATCAGACGCTTTTGAAGTCAGGCGAGCAGTTTAATTCCAGCAATCCAGCCCAACAGAGGAATAGTGCTAATTTGCAAGATTATTTTGACAGTGTGAATAATGTCTCAGAAGCTTTGATATTTGATCAACAATGGCCGCTAACCTCTACGTTTAATGACCAGGTAGTGTGGTGATGAGCCGCTATCAAGGGTTTACCTTAGTCGAAATGGCGATGGTGCTGGTGATAGTAGGTTTCGTCATAAGTGCTTTGCTTATCCCAATCGGAGCTCAACGGGATATTCATTATATTGAGGCTAATCGTAGTGCGTTGAAAACGATTAATGAGGCCATCATTGGGTTTGTCGTTCTAAATGGCCGATTACCTTGCCCTGCTCCTGCTATGTCTGCTGATGTGGAGTTAACTAACGGGGGAATAGAAGATTGTTCAAGCAATCAAGGGAAGGAGGGGTTCTTACCTTGGCGTACTCTCAGTGTTGATGCTACCGATGCATGGCGCGGAAGATGGCATTATCGGGTAGATCAAGGGTTTACCAATTCGACCAGTTTTAGTACTAAGATGTTGGCTGCCCCAACAACTCAATTCTTATTTATTGATGATCTAGATTTGCAGGATGCTAATGGTAATAGCCTCTTGTCTAGCAGCGCGCCAGAAAGGCCGTTGGCTATTGTATTTTCTGCTGGTAAAAATCTAATGGCAGATGGGCACAATGCAGTGGTCGACAATGTGTACCAAGTTAGTGATTTCTCTAACAATTATGATGACATGTTGATTTGGCTTTCTCGCCCTATATTACTCAATAAGCTTATTGCTACTGGTCGATTGCCATAGTCCCTGAGTTCCTGAAGAATTTGCTTAGTACATGAAGGGTGATTAAAATGATTGCATTGCAATCATTTTTTGAGGTGCTACATGGCAAGTTTGACCATCAGAAATCTGGACGATGCTTTAAAAACCAAGTTACGCTTGCAGGCAGCTGAGCATGGGTGGTCCATGGAGCAGGAGGCCCGCGAAATCTTGCGGCGTGCGGTAAGTGAGCCTGGCACGGAGTTGGGTTTTGCGCAGAAGATTCGACAACGGTTTGCTGGGCTTGAGGGTGAGTTGGAGATTCCCGCGCGACAAACCGTGCGCCAGATTGCACTGGAAGATTAAGTGATGCAACGTGGTTTTATGCTGGATACCAATGTATTGTCTGAGTTGATTCGTGCCAAGCCAGATGCGCAAGTGTTGGCTTGGTTTGCCGACAAGCCACAGGCGCAGCTGTATACCAGCAGCATTACACAGGCTGAAATGTTGTTGGGCGTCGCTTTACTGCCGTTGGGAAAGCGACGGGAAGTGTTGGCACAGGCTGTCATGAATATGTTTGATGAAGATTTCAGTAGCAATTGCATGCCTTTTGATCATCGAGCTGCGCAAGAATATGCGTTGCTGGTTGCTGCACGTCAGGCTGGAGGTATGCCCATCAGCACGGAAGATGCTCAGATTGCTGCGATTGCACTGTGCAATAACTGCGCGCTGGTCACGCGCAATACCAAAGATTTTGCCAATATTAAAAATCTGACACTGATTAATCCTTGGCAGCCTGCTTGATGAACGACAACCAATTACTTCGCTACAGCCGCCACATCCTCCTGCCGCAAATCAGTTATGAAGGGCAGGAGCAGCTCGTCAACAGTCATGCCCTGGTGATAGGCGCGGGTGGTTTGGGCTCACCTGTGGCGCTTTATCTCGCTGCGGGTGGTGTGGGCAAACTCACGATCTGCGATTTTGACGAGGTGGACCTTACCAACCTGCAACGACAAATCATTCATACTACAGCTGCCGTGGGGCGCAACAAGGCGCAATCGGCGGCAGAAACCATTGCCAGCATCAACCCGGAAGTGACAGTCCATGCCATGCAGCAGCGTGTAGATGAAGCCAGCCTGCGGGAGCTGGTGCATGCTGCAGATGTGGTGATTGATTGCACAGACAACTTTACGGTGCGTTATGCCGTGAATCAGGTCTGTGTGGAATTGCACAAACCGTTGGTGTCAGGTGCCGCGATTGGCTTTGAGGGGCAGGTGACGGTATTCGATATGCGCCATGACGATAGCCCTTGCTATCACTGCCTGTTCCCCAATCTTGGTGGTGACGAAGGACTGCGCTGTGCAGAGAATGGCGTGTTTGCCCCGCTGGTGGGCATGATAGGCACTACCCAGGCAGCAGAGGCGATGAAGTTGCTGCTGGGCCTGGGCAGGAGCTTGCAGGGCAGGTTGCTGCTACTAGATACCATCACCATGGAATGGCGCAGCCTCAAGCTGGCAAAAGACCCGACCTGCCAGGTTTGCCAGCACCAATAATCTAGCTTACTTGCTGCCACCCACCAGTGCTTTTACCGCACTAACGACATCTCCCGGCATCACCACAATCTTGCTGTTGTTGGCGTTAGACATGCGCTGCAAGGCCTGGATATAACGGTCACCCAGCAGGAAGGTGGCGGATGTGTCGTTGTGCTGCACGGCTTCTGCAATCAAGCGGATGGACTCTGCCGACGCTTCTGCAGCTACTTTTTGTGCTTCTGCATCTTTTCTTGCAGCTTCCAGGCGGGCCTCGGCATTGAGGATGAGAGATTGCTTGTCGCCTTCGGCGCGTGTCACCACGGCAACGCGCTCACGCTCGGCAGAGGCTTGCTGCTCCATGGCATTTTGCATATTCGCCGAGGGCTTGATGTCTTGAATCTCTACTGACTTGACGGTCAGGCCCCAGTCAGAGGCTTCGTCGGCAATGGCTGTTTTCAATTCGGTCTTGATGCGCTCGCGTGAAGTGAGGGCTTCATTCAAATCCATGCCGCCGATAATCGAACGCAGGTTGGTCTGCACCATGTTGCGCATGGCTTCGCGGAAATCCTCAATGCCATAGACCGCACGCTCGATATTGGTAACTTTGATGAAAGCCAGGGCATTGGCGAGGATGACGGCATTATCCTTGGTGATGACGTCTTGTTCAGGGACATCAAGGATGATGTCCTTGGTCGTGACTTTATAGGTCACCTTGCTGAAGATAGGGTTGATGATATGCAGGCCGGGGGTGAGTACAGCGTTGAACTTGCCCAAGCGCTCCACGACCCATTCCTCGCCTTGCGGTACGATGCGTATGCCTTTCCAGGCCAGTACGGCTGCCGCCGCGATCAATACAAATGCAAACTCGAACATGGTCTCTCCTCGGAGTTGTTATGGTTGGGTTCTTTTACTCACGCGCAGTCGGTTACCTTCCACGGCGACAATCACCGCTTCGCTACCGGCCTCGATTTCTTCATTGGCGATGGCAATCCACAGGCGACTGCCCAGCACGCCTTGGGCAAACTCGATTTGGCCGTTTTGTCGAGGGCTGACAGCGACAGTGATGATCCCGATACGGCCAATTTCATCACCGCGTGATTGCCCGATGTTGGAGTCATTGTGTTCGCGGCGGTAGAACTGCTTCCAGATCGCAAGGGAGCCAAGCGAAAGCACAGCAAAAATCAACAACTGCCACGCGACCGCCAGGGATGGTGCCAGGGAGGTCAGTAATGCCAGGCCCAGCGCGGCGATGCCAAACCAGAGGATGTACAGCGTACCTGTCAGCATTTCCAGCGCAATGAGGGCTAACCCAAGTATGGCCCAGATCCATAGCGGTTCCAGCATGTTGATTGAATCCCGGTGATTGTTTAGTGCGTCATCGTACCAGAACTTTACGTCTTGCTTGCGGTCTGGCAGCGGGGGGGAATTTTCGAGCACGAGGTTGAAGCTTGAACTTTATCTTTTCAACATCAAGGAGGTCGTGATGAAATTTCCCACAGCGGGTTTTCTTTTGACATTAGCATTTACACCGGCAGTTCATGCCGCTACTACCATCAGCACCATGGATGAATGGGACGGTTCCGTCTCTCCATTTGGCACACCAGATACCGCGACTTATGGTCAAACAATTACCATTGGTGAGCAGGATCAAGTGTTGCAATCTTTCTCTTTTGTCCTGACCGCGCTAGAGGCGCCATTCACTATCGAGGTGGGCACCTGGACGGGTTCACGCGTTGGTGAAGTGCTTTATCAATCTGATCCATTCAGTTTTTCTGCCAGCAGTGAATATACCGAAATTACTGCTTATCCTTCTGTCACCCTGGCGGGAAATCAGCAATACGTACTGTACTTCACCACTTCTGGAATCCAGGGTGATAGCACCAGTACCAATGAATGGGCTTTCGCGCCAGATACGGCCTATACCGGCGGTAGCTTCGTTTACCTCAATAATGGCAATGATCGTAGCCAGTTGACGGGGGCTGCCTGGAATACATCCCTGGGTGGCGATTTGGCCTTTACCGCAACCCTGGCACCAGTGCCGGAGCCTAGCGCCTATGGCATGATGTTGCTAGGTCTGTCTCTGGTCGGGTTTGTCGCACGCCGCAAGATGTCTAGCTAGGCATCAAACCAGCACAACAAAAAGCCGGCATTGCCGGCTTTTTGTTTGATATCGTTGCCTGCGGAAGATGATGCAGATTACACTGCCAGCAAAAAAGGGAGGGCATATGCAGATTTTCTTGCTGGTATTGCTGGTGGTGGCCGTTGTGTATTTCATCATGGTCTATAACGGCCTGGTAAGTCTCAAGAATAATGTCGAAAAGGCATGGGCCAATATTGATGTCTTGCTCAAGCAGCGTCATGACGAATTGCCCAAGTTGGTGGATACCTGCAAGCAATATATGCAGCATGAGCAGGCAACCTTGCAGCAGGTGATACAGGCACGTTCACGTGTGCAGGAGGCCAGCCAGCATCATGATGTGGCGGCGCTGGGCGCAGCAGAGGGCGCGTTGCGTGCCGGCTTGGGGACATTGTTTGCGCTGGCGGAAGCATACCCTGAGCTGAAAGCCAATGAGCAGTTCCTGCATTTGCAGGCGCGCATCAGCAATCTTGAAAACGCAATCGCTGACCGACGCGAGTTTTATAACGACAGTGTCAACCTGCACAATGTGCGTATCGCACAGTTTCCTGACCTGCTGGTAGCCCGTACCCTGGGTTTCAACCGCGAGACAATGCTGCGTTTTGCCCGCAGTGAACTCAAGGATGTTGATATCGCTGCGCGCTTCAAGTCGTAGTCGCAGGACTGGTTTCTCACCCATGAGGTTGATGTGGCGCGGTTGGCGTAGCTACTACCTTGATTGCCTGAGTGGTGCGGCATATCTGGCATTGCTGTTGGTTGCATTGCAGTTGAATGACCGCCAGGCATCCATGGTGTGCGTGCTGCTGGTGGCGGTGATCAGCTTTGTTGCCTGGATAGGCAGCAACAAACGTAGCCGCATGATTGCCGACCTGCCTACTTCGCGTATTGCTTCTGCTGCGCAAGGATATGTGGAGCTTTATGGCAGGGCAGTACCCGATCCTGAACATTTGATCGTCAGTCCTTACTCCGCTGTTCGTTGTGTCTGGTATCGCTTCCAGGTATTCCAGCGCCGTGATCGGCGCCATTGGCAGCTGGTGCATGAAGGTAGCAGCCACGAAACCTTTGTCATCAGTGATGGTTCTGGCCAGTGTTTTGTCGACCCTGACCATGCCGAGGTGATTGGACCCGAACGCAGGGTAAGCTATGCCGGAGACTACAAGCGGGTGGAAGATATCCTGTTCGCCGGGTCTATTTATGTGCTGGGTGAATTCAGCACAGTGGGTGGTGCCAATATGCCACTCAATCAGAAAGAGGATGTCGCTGAACTATTGGCTGAATGGAAGCGTGATAAGGCCGGTTTGCTGGAGCGCTTTGATCTGGATGGCAATGGTGAAATCGATCTCAAGGAGTGGGAGTTGGCGCGTCGTGCCGCAGTGCGCGAGGTGGAAAAACAGCATAGGGTATTGCGTGCATCGCCCGGAGTGCATGTGATGCGCGCCCCTGCAGATGGTCGCCTGTTTTTGCTTTCCAGCTTGTCACCCCAAGGCTTGAAGCGACGCTATCAACGATGGTGCTGGCTGCATGGATTGATATTTGTCGGGATGTTGCTGGTGTTATTGCGCTTAATGGCCGGCAGCTAGGTTTTTAGCGTAACAGGTGATGGCGGTGAGGGCGCTATGCTAAAATCCCACCCCTATGAATACCGACACTACAGCAAGCCAAACACTGGATAAATCCTTTGAACCCAAGAACATAGAAAGCCGCTGGTACCAATTCTGGGAAGACCGCGGCTACTATGCAGCAGGGCTGGATGCCAGCAAACAAGACAATTTCTGTATCCTGCTGCCGCCACCGAACGTGACCGGTACGCTGCACATGGGCCATGGTTTCAACCAGACCATCATGGATGCGTTGACGCGCTATCACCGCATGCGTGGCGCCAATACCCTGTGGCAGCCGGGTACCGACCATGCGGGCATTGCCACGCAGATCGTGGTGGAACGCCAGCTCGATGCGCAAGGCGTCAGCCGTCACGACCTCGGGCGTGACAAGTTCCTGGAAAAAGTCTGGGAATGGAAGGAATACTCTGGCGGCAGCATCACCAAGCAAATGCGTCGCCTGGGCACTTCGCCCGACTGGAGCCGCGAACGCTTCACCATGGACGAAGGTCTGTCACGCACCGTCACCGAAACCTTCGTGCGTCTCTACAACGAAGGCCTGATCTACCGCGGTAAGCGCCTGGTGAATTGGGACCCCAAACTGCACACCGCGGTGTCCGATCTCGAAGTGATCTCAGAGGAAGAAGACGGCCACCTCTGGCATATCCGTTATCCCCTGGCTGATGGCAATGGCGAGCTGACGGTGGCGACGACCCGTCCCGAAACCATGCTAGGCGACGTCGCCGTGATGGTACACCCCGAAGATGAACGTTATGCTCACCTGATCGGCAAGCAGGTCAAGCTGCCCCTTTGCGAGCGTGAAATCCCGGTGATTGCCGATGACTATGTAGATCGCGAATTCGGTACCGGCGCGGTCAAGGTGACGCCTGCGCATGATTTCAACGACTATGCCGTATATCAGCGCCATCCTGAGCTTCCATTATTTAGCATCATGACGTTGAGTGGTTTAATCGCTCCACTAGGCATGCTTGATACAGATGATGCAGCTTTTTTGACAAGGAATATGTCCTCGGCAGATCTTATAAAAGCTCCTGAAGGTCATCCAATTTTCCAATATGAAATTGAGGGAAAAATTGTTCCACAGAAGTTTATTGGTCTAGATCGTTTTGAGGCCAGAAAGCAGATTGTGGCAGACCTCGAAGCCCAGGGATTTCTGGTCAAGGTTGATAAGCACAAGCTCAAAGTGCCGCGCGGTGATCGTACCAATGTGGTGATTGAACCGATGCTCACTGACCAGTGGTTCGTCGCCATGAGCAAGCCGGGCGATGATGGCAAGAGCATCACGGAAAAAGCGCTGGAAGTGGTTGCCAATGGCGAAATCCGCTTCGTGCCGGAAAACTGGGTGAATACCTATAACCAGTGGCTGAATAACATCCAGGATTGGTGTATTTCGCGCCAACTCTGGTGGGGACACCAGATTCCCGCCTGGTATAGCGATGATGGCAAGGTCTATGTTGCGCATAACGAAACCGAGGCGATCCAGCTTGCTGCTAACGATGGTTATCGTGGCAACCTGAAACGTGACTCTGATGTGTTGGATACTTGGTATTCCGCTGCCTTGTGGCCATTTTCTACATTGGACTGGACTGGTGACGAGGCGCAAGATCAGGCCAACCAGGCGTTGCAGCAGTTCCTGCCTTCTTCCGTATTAGTGACTGGTTTTGACATCATCTTCTTCTGGGTAGCGCGCATGGTGATGATGACCAAGCACATCACCGGCAGGATTCCGTTCAAGGATGTTTATGTGCATGGCCTGATCCGGGATGCGGAAGGCCAGAAAATGTCCAAGTCCAAGGGCAACGTGCTCGACCCGATCGACCTGATCGACGGTATTGGCATTGAAGACCTGGTGAAGAAGCGTACCACTGGCCTGATGAACCCCAAGCAGGCTGAGCAGATCGAGAAGCGCACGCGCAAGGAGTTCCCTGAAGGTATTGCTGCATTTGGTACTGATGCCTTGCGTTTCACCTTTGCTTCGTTGGCTTCGCCCGGGCGAGATATCAAGTTTGACCTGCAACGTTGCGAAGGCTATCGCAATTTCTGCAACAAGCTGTGGAACGCTACCCGTTTTGTGCTCATGAACACCGAGGGCAAGGATAACGGTCTGGAAGATTGCAAGACGCAGCCTGATGGTTACCTGGACTTCTCGCCAGCCGACCGCTGGATCGTCAGCCTCTTGCAGCGCACCGAGGCAGATATTGAGCGTGGTTTTGCCGAATACCGTTTCGACAACGTAGCGCAGGCGATCTACAAGTTCGTCTGGGATGAATACTGCGACTGGTATCTGGAGCTGGCCAAAGTGCAGTTGCAGAATGGCGACGAGGCTCAACAGCGCGCCACGCGCCGTACCTTGCTGCGCGTACTGGAAACCATCCTGCGCCTGGCGCACCCATTGATGCCGTTTATCACCGAAGAAATCTGGCAGACGGTAGGCCCGATGTCTGGCCGCACTGGCCCCAGCATCATGCTGGAGCAATATCCGGTGAGCCAGCCAGCCAAGCTGGATGAGCAATCCGAAGCCTGGGTGGCCTTGCTCAAGGAATCGGTGGATGCCTGCCGTAGTTTGCGTGGCGAGATGGGAGTATCACCTGCCACTCGTGTTCCCTTGATTGCGGCTGGTGATCAGGAAAAGCTTGCTGCCTATGCGCCGCATCTGAAGGCCTTGGCTAAACTGTCCGAGGTCGAGATTGTCGCGGAGTTACCGGAGGCCGATGCGCCTGTGGCACTCGCGGGTGATTTCAAGCTCATGCTCAAGATTGAGATTGACGTAGCTGCCGAGAAGGAGCGCCTAGGCAAGGAAATCAGCCGGATTGATGGCGAGATGACCAAGGCACAAGCCAAGCTGGGCAATGAGAGCTTTGTGGCGCGTGCACCGGCAGCGGTAGTTGAGCAGGAAAAAGCCCGGTTGGCGGCATTTAGCGATACGCTTGCCAAATTGCAGGCCCAGCTTGCCAAGCTGAAATAAACCTCGCCCGGGTCGGGATAACAGGAGAAGTTCATGATTACTCATCCACAGAATCCCAGCGCCCGGGTGCTGCTGTTTTCACTCAAGGGTTCCATTATTCCTGCGATCTGGCGCAAGGTGCTGTTTACTACAGTGCTGAGTTCGCTGGTGGTGGCGACCCACGGAACCCTATACCACTACAAGGTGACGTTGACGGCTACGCCGTTCACCTTGTGGGGGCTGACGCTGGCGATTTTCCTTGGTTTTCGCAACAGCGCGGCTTATCAGCGTTTCTGGGAGGCGCGCACGCTATGGGGAGAATTGTTGATCAGTGCACGCAATTTTACGCGCCAAGTGCAGCAGTTTTTTCCACAACTCGATCGCGAAGAGCGCTTGTATCTGCTGCAACCTTTGCTGGCTTATCCATACGCCATGCGAAATTTTTTGCGTGACGTTATATATGATAATACCAATCGAATTGCGGATGATGAGGTAAAGCGCCAGCTTCACGCACCATCATTAATGTTGATGACATTGGGAAAGCGTGTGACGGAGTATGCGCGACTATCGAAACTGGATCCCATCCTGCTGGCGCAGATGGATGCCCAGATCAATCAGCTCTCGCATGTGCTGGGTGGTTGCGAGCGTATCAAGAGTACGCCGATTCCTTACCCCTACATTTTGATGTTGCACCGGGTGGTGCATGTGTATTGTTTCCTCCTGCCGTTCTGCCTGGTGGATAGCATAGGCTGGCTCACGCCTGTGGCGGTGTGCATTCTGGCCTATACCTTCTTTGGGCTGGATGCCCTGGGTGACCAGATTGCCGACCCGTTTGGCACCGAGCCTAACGATTTGCCGCTGGATGCCATGAGCCGCAATATCGAGATTGGCATACTGGAGTTGCTGGATGAGCCATTGCCGCCTGCATTGCAGGCGCAAGAGGGTGTGCTGTTATAGCTTAATCGGCTGTGGGCTGGGCACCAGATGTGCCGCATTTGTGGCAGAAGCGAGAGAAAGCGCTCTTGCGCGCATTGCAAGCCGTGCAATAGTTATGCAGGCCAATGCCACAATGCGGGCAGAAGTCGTTCAAGGCATCTTTCAGGTCGACATTACGTTCACAACCAGGGCACACATTCTTGGCAAGCCGTGCCAGTGCTGTGTCGTAGCTGAGCTCTTCGCGGCGCTTTATTTCGGGCTGTTGTTCTGCCAGCTTCTGTTTTTCAAGATATCTGTTGAGCGAGATGATAGCTTGTCGCCCGATCAAGATGGTCAGTAGCAGGCCTACACCGTAACGGACATAACCGCCATAGCTGGGGAGGTAGGGCACCAGCTCGACAAAGAACGCGAATACCGCGAAGAAGATGAAACCCCAGACGAAGGGCCAGTATGTGCTTTTCCTGTGCTTCAAGAATAGCCAGGCCGCCAGCAGTAGTAAGGGTAAGGTCAAGGCCAGTCGATAGAGGAAAACACGGATTTCCTGTGCATGCATGGCGGCCTCATAATGCTCGTAAGCCGTTTGCTGCAGTTTTTCCAGCTGTTGTTGTACGCGAGACTCTTGCTGATGAACGTCCAGTGACTGCTTTTCCAGTTGCTCGACACTGGATTGGGCCTCGCGCTCCACGGCCTTGAGTTTGTCCAGTTGCTGCGCGCGGCTGATCAGCTCTGTATCTTGTGATGCTTGCTCGGTGGCATGGCGTGTGGAGAGCCAGTTGTTGAAGGTATCACGGGCCGCTTGATAATCTGTCGTCGCCGTATTGCGCCTTAACTGGGCTTGTTGCAGCGTGTCATGAATATCCTGGCGTTGCTGTCGCGTGCTATCCAGGCTTGCGCGCAGGGGGTCTGCTTGCGCATGGTCAAGGAAATCCTCGGTGGAGTAGTGATGTTCAACCCGCGGCAAATCCTGGATGACGCTTTGACCCATCCCGATGAGAAAGTTGGCGAAGATGAAGGCAACCAGCCACAAACCACGTCGAAACCACTTCTCGGATAATCTCAACCCTTTACTCATGATGCTGGCTCCTTGGTTGTTGTGAGGTCAGGCTAGCCGCTTCTTGATATGGAAGATGAATTCTTTCTCTGGCGCATCCGCGTTTTCCGCCATGGCAAGCATTTCATGCCCGGTCTGTTTGCAGAATGCCTGGAAATCCTTCACCGAGCCAGGGTCAGTGGCGGTGACCTTGAGGATTTCGCCTGCGGCAACGTCGGACAATGCCTTTTTGCAACGCAGAATGGGTAGTGGGCATCTGAGGCCGCGCGCGTCTAGCTCTTGATGAAATTCCATAATCAATCAGTTTTCGTTACAAAGGAATAACCAGCATTGGCCCATGCCAGAACGCCGCCACGCAGGTTGTAAACGTTGTCGCGTTCCATGTTGGCAATAAAGGCAGCGGCTTGTGCCGAGCGTATGCCGCTGTGACAGTAGAAAATCAGCGCCGTGTCATTGTGTTCGCACAACAAGTTACCAATGCCGGGAATCACGGCCATTGGCATGTGCATGGCGCCCTTGATGATGCCGCGCGCGACTTCATCGTCGTTGCGGACATCAATCAGGATGGTGTTCTGTGATTCAAGCAGGGTATGCAGTTCGCTGGCATCAATATCGATATGGCTGGCCATGGGCGGTGTCGCTGGTGATAAACGGCACATCATACCATAGCCAGCCTTAGGCTCTTGCCAAGGGGATATGGCTGTGGCTGAGTGCCAGCACACGGTAGTGGATGGCCTCTTTGCCAAAGGTTTCCTCTAATGCTGGCAGGAAGGTGCCCAATGCCGTTGCCGGGATTTGTAGCATAAAGAGTAATTGCAGGCGAAAGCCTGTCACCCGTTCAGTCAGGCTGTCCAGGGGGCGGCCATATTGCTGCACCCGGCTGGTTTCAAAGAGGAGGGCTGGCTCTTGTGTCAGCAGCCAGTCAACCATGGCATCTTCTAGTTTGGGTGACACCAGGATGTGTACCAAGTGATGCAACATATCAATTCCTTTCCGGTATGCCGAAGCGACGATAAAGAATGGGCAGCAGCACCAGCGTCAGCAGGGTGGATGTCACCAACCCGCCGATGACAACGATGGCAAGAGGCCGCTGGATTTCCGAGCCAGGTCCGGTGGCAAACAACAGGGGCACCAAGCCGAAGGCTGCAATGCTGGCTGTCATGAGGACAGGGCGCAGGCGGCGCTTGGCACCTTCAATCACGACTTGTGCGATGCTCATGCCTTGTTCGGCCAACTGGTTGAAATAGCTCATCATGACCACGCCATTCAATACTGCAATGCCCAGCAAGGCGATAAAGCCGACCGATGCAGGCACGGAGAGATATTCACCCGAGGCCCAAAGCGCAAAGACACCACCTATCATCGCAAAGGGGATATTGCAGAGAATAAGGCTGGCTTGGCGTGCCGAGCGGAAGGTGGCGAACAGCAGCAGGAAAATCAGTCCGATAGCCAAAGGCACGACAATCGCGAGCCGTGCGGCAGCCCGTTGCTGGTTCTCGAATTGCCCACCCCATTTCATCAGATAGCCTTGCGGTAGCTTCACTTGCTGTTGCACTGTGTGCTGGGCTTCTTCTACAAAGCCGACCAGGTCGCGGTCACGCACATTGGCGATGACCACCACCATGCGGTTGCCGCGTTCGCGATCTATTTTTACCGGGCCATCAACACGCTCCAGCTTGGCTACTGTGGCAATCGGCACATTGCTGCCATCGGGCAAGGTGATGCGTAAATTACCAAACTCGGCAGCAGATTGCTGCAAATCCTGGCTACCACGCAGCAGTACCGGAGTACGGCGCGGGCCTTCCTGCACGATGCCGAGCTGCTTGCCCTCGAGTTGCGCGCGCAGGATATCTTCAAGCTGGGAAATATCAATGCCAAGGCGGCCAGCCGCGAGACGGTCGACAGTAATACGCAGGTATTGCACGCCGCTGTTGATGGGCGTGTAGACATCCTCTGCACCCTGAATCTGTTGCAGCACATCAACGGTTTTGAGCGCCAGGCGATTGAGCTCTTCAATGTCGTGCCCAAATATCTTGATGGCAAGATCTCCACGCACGCCCAGAATCATCTCGTTGACGCGCATCTCGATGGGTTGGGTAAAGGCATAGTGCATGCCGGGGATATCCTGCATGACCTTACGCAACTCATCGAGCAAAGCATCCTTATGCGGCGAGCGCCACTCCGCACGTGGCTTTAGCACCAGAAAGCTATCGGTCTGGTTGAGTCCCATCGGGTCAAGGCCGATTTCATCTGTGCCCGTACGTGCAACCATCTGCGTGACTTCCGGCACTGTTGACAGGATTTTCTGCTGCACGACTTTATCGATTGCCAGGGCAGACTCCAGATTAATGGAAGGCAGCTTTTCCGTCTGCATCACCAGGTCACCTTCATCCATTTCCGGCATGAATGTTTTACCGATCAGGGTGTAGACAAACCCTGTTGCGACCAATAAAGCTAATGCGATACCGAACACCAGGCGGCCATGGTCCAATGCCCAGTGCAGGGTTGGCTGATAAAGCTGCAAGGCCTTGCGCACCAGCCAGGGTTCTTCATGGCTGACCTTGCCCAACAGGAAGGATGCCAGCACTGGGATCACGGTAAACGACAATAGCAATGAACCTGACAGCGCAAACACAATGGTAAGAGCCACCGGCGAGAACAGCTTGCCCTCCAGGCCTTGTAGCGTAAGCAGGGGCAGGAATACCGTGATGATAATCAGGATGCCTGAGGTGACAGGTACGCTTACCTCCTTCACTGCGCGGAAAATCAAGTGCAGGCGCGGCAGGCGGGATTGCTCACCATGTGCCAGGTGCGAGACGACGTTCTCGACCACTACAACCGCAGCGTCGACTAGCATGCCGATGGCGATGGACAGCCCACCCAGACTCATGAGATTGGCAGAAATATTGAACTGCTTCATGAGTATGAAGGTGATGAGTACCGCCAGCGGTAACGACAGCGCCACGGTGAGGGCGGCACGCAGGTTGCCGAGGAACAGGATCAGCAGCACAACGACCAGCGCGATGGCTTCTATCAAGGCTTTGCTGACAGTCGCTATTGCCCGGTCTACCAGTGAGCTACGGTCATAAAACGTATGCAGGGTCACGCCCTTGGGCAATTGTGGCGTGATTTCATCAAGCTTGATTTTGAGCGCCTGTACGACCTCTTTGGCATTGGCACCACGCAGGCTAAGCACCAGGCCTTGTACCGCCTCACCCTGGCCGTTGGCGCTGACAGCACCATAGCGGGTGAGTGCGCCTATCTTCACAGTCGCTAAGTCGCCAATACGTACCGGGGGTGAGCCAGCAGTACTGCGCACAACAGTTTCTTCGACATCCTGCAGGTTCTGGAAGCGACCTTCTGCCCGTACCAGCAACGACTCCTCTCCATCATCAAGTCGCCCGGCACCATCGTTGCGGTTATTGAGCTCCAGTGCCTGTTGCAGTTGATCCATGCTGATGCCGCGGGCATACATGCGTGCGCGATCTGGCACAATCTCAAAGCTGCGTACGGTACCCCCCAGCGGATTGACATCGGCAACGCCCGGCACGGTACGTAAATGTGGACGGATCACCCAGTCGAGCAGGCTGCGTTTTTCCTGCAATGGCAGATCGCCTTCGATGGTGAACATAAACATCTCACCCAGCGGCGTGGTAAGCGGTGCTACCCCGCCAGTGACATCAGGCGGCAATTTATCCCAGACACTATTCAGGCGTTCGGTGACCTGCTGCCTGGCCCAGTAGATATCCGTGCCATCGGCAAAGTCGATCGTGATGTCTGTTAGTGCATACTTCGCGACAGAGCGCAGCATGGTCTGGTTGGGTAGCCCTAGCATCTCGATTTCAATAGGCGCGGTGATGCGTGCCTCGACATCCTCGGGGGGCATGCCCGGTGCCTTGATAATGATCTTGACCTGGGTAGATGACACGTCGGGAAATGCGTCAATGGGTAATTGGCGGAACGCCTGTACTCCGGCACCGACCAGGATGGCCGTCATGACCAGCATGAACAAGCGCTGCGTCAGTGCGAGCCGAATCAGAGAGGTCAGCATTTAATTGTCCTCCCCGGAGTGGCCGGTCCACATCGCCTTGAGCGTGGCGATGCCACTAATGGCGATGGGGTAGCGCAGTGCATTGCCAGACTTGATCGTGATGTGCGCACCATTGTCAGCAACCACCTCAACCTGTTGCGGCTCGAAATCTTGCGCACTACGTTGGCTGAACACATATGCCTTGCCTTGATAACGCGTGATTGCGGTGCGTGGCAGGCGGAACATTGGCGTGACATTCGCCTGATCGTTTGATTGATTCAGTGCCAGTTGTGCTTCGACGAATTGCCCCGGTACCAAGCGTTGTTCAGGGTCACGAAATTCGGCGCGTACCTGCACTGTCTGCTGGTTGCGGGTGGTGTTGCGCACAATGCTGATCACTTTGCCACTAATCCCCTGGGCATCAAGAGTCACGTTGGTGCCATTGTGGATAGTTCCCAATGCATCAACCGGCACATGAATCAGCAGCCATAGTGTCGAGAGATCGGCAATCCTGAATAGCGCAGTCGCAGGATCTACACGTTGCCCGGTGCTGATGTTTTGCTCGATCACCTGGCCGCTGATGGGCGCTGTCAATGTCGTTCCGCTGCCAAGATGGCGGGCGTTCTTGATGCCGTCAATCGTTGTATCGCCAAGGCCTGCAATGCGCAGGCTCTGCCGGCCTTGTTGCAAGGCGGTGTCGGCTTCCTCAAACTCGGCTTGCGTGGTGAGATAACGGCGTTCGGCAATAATGCCATCCTTAAACAGCTCCGCATCGCGATCCAGATTTTTCTTGGCAAGGCGTTGCCGGGTTTGCGATTGCAGGTAATCACGTTGCAGGGTCGTCAGTTCCTGACTGCTGAGATGTGCCATTGGTTGACCGCGCTGCACCTGTTGGCCTGCGCCTACATACATCCTGTCGATCAGGCCTGCTTGCGGTGCGCTGACAATATGCTCTTTGCCCACGGGTAGAATCACCTCGCCGGGCAATTTGAGGCTGTGGACGGTAGTGACTGCTTCAGCTTGACCCGTG
Source organism: Methylobacillus methanolivorans (assembly GCF_054588515.1). Taxonomy (NCBI): domain Bacteria; kingdom Pseudomonadati; phylum Pseudomonadota; class Betaproteobacteria; order Nitrosomonadales; family Methylophilaceae; genus Methylobacillus; species Methylobacillus methanolivorans. The sequence goes on along the minus strand of NZ_BAAILT010000003.1, from coordinate 176,000 downwards.
CGGATGCCAAGGGAAGCTTGTTGCTGCGGTGTGATGGTAATGGTTTCTGCCGCGATAGCGTGCAGGCTACAGCCCAGGTAGAGCGCTATCACGGTGATCTTGTTCATGTTCATGGCAAAACTCCTACTGCCTGATTGTATTTGGCAATGTCCCATTTCATTTGGGTTTGGCGGCTGCGATATGCCCGCTCTGCTTCAGTGGCCAGTGCCTGGATGCGCATGAGGCTCACCAGATCGCTTTCACCAAGCTGGAAAGCCTTGCGGGACAGGCGCAGGTTTTCCTGTGCAAGGTCACGCTGGCGCGTGGCAATCTCCAGTTCTTCGTGAGTGACTTCCAGGTTGTGCATGGCTTCATGCAGCATGGTCTGCATCACCAGGCGTAGCCGTTCCAGCTCTGCCGAGGCTCGGGCCAAGTTGCTGTTGGCAGCAGCTAGCATGGGAGCTGAGCGCACTTCTGCATCGAAGGGGATGCGCAGGCTCACAGTGAGCGCGCTGTTGAATTGGGTATCAAAGCCGCCGCGAATGGTGCGCGTACCCACGTTCACCATCGGGTTCTCGCGTTTTTCGATATTCACCAGATGCACTTCGTCTTCTGCCAGCGCCAGCTTGGTTCTGGCTTCCTTCAACAAAGGATGGTTGTCCTGCAAAGTGCGGATACTGGCCAAATCTTCTGTAGGCCGGGCTGGCAAGATATCGAGGCCGGTGAGCTGCGTATAGCGATGCCTTGCATGCTTGACTTCGGCCTCAGCTCGGATAACCGCGGCTTGTGCTTTCAAGGTTTCATCCTCGGCCAGCATAGTGTCGGTGCGTGGCAGTTCCCCGGCCTTGAAACGCGCCATGACATCTTTATGGATGGCTTGCGCGTTCTTGTGCCGGTATTGTGCCAGCTTGAGGTCATTTTCCCGCATTGCCACATCCCAGACCGTGTCGCGCACTAGTCCTGCGAGTTGCATCATGAAGCCTTCCCGGCTTGCTGCTACCCCTTCCTGGGCATGGTCTGCAACGGCTTGCCTGGCGGCGCGCTGCCCCGGTAACCAGACTGGCAAGTCCAAGCCAGCTTCCCACTCACGCTCCCCGCGGCCACTACTGAGGCTATCGTTGACGTGGCGAACACCCACGGCAGGTGCCATGGGCAACATGCTTTTGGCACGTGTATAGCTGGCTTGCGCCTCGCCATCCAGCGCCTGCAACAGCTTTTGCTGCGGGTTGCGGGCATAGGCTGCTTCCAACACCTGAAACATGGAAAGTGTTGTACTACCCTCCAGCACATCGTCATGGTCGATATGAATGGGAGGAAATGCTTCATTGCCGTCTAATTCATCAGGTGCGGCTTGCGCCTGGAAAAATAGGCAACACATGGCGAACACAAGCCATGTCGTTCGAGATGCTTTCAAAATCGAGACCCTCTAATGGTTGATCCAGTGCTCCAACACAATGCAGAGCACAGCGTCCAGCGCAAAACAGCGCTAGGCTAGTGGGGATGAATCAACGTAGAGGTGGGGCGCGCAGCGGGGAGCTGAAATAGGTAGGGGTAGGAGTGGGGCGGCAGTTATGCTCGCGCCAATAGACACGGCGCGTTGCGCCGCCAAAACACAAGGCAAGCAGCAGGCAGGAGGCTAGCAGGAATAGGTTGGGTAAATTCAGGCGCTCGGGCTCATAGGCATTGCCTACGCCAATCACCTGCACGTAATGATGCTGGGTATGGACGACTGGCATGGTCCAGTTGTTGTCAAACCCGCTGAGGACGTCATGCACATGGATACCGCTACCCATTCCTGACAATGGTGTCCCGGCAGGGTGCGCATGTATCAATGGCGAAAGCACTTGCAGCATGGCAAGCAGCAATACCAGATACATGGAAAATTTCTTGAACCGCCGGGAAAGCATTAAAGTGATTGGGACGCCTATGAAATACGAGCCTAAGATAAAGCTTTTGTGCTTATTTGACAACCAGATGGCAGAAGATCAGGAGTAATTGTTGATCTCTTATTAAGATAGTATCACTGCTTTTTGACAGTCCGATGACATGGATCAAAGTTGCATGAAGGGCTACATTTAGGCAGGAACAGATTTTGCAGTCAATGACGGTTGATACTCGCGCCAAGTCAGCCATACACGCATATCAAACTCCAGCTGCAAGTAATCGGGTTCCATATGCACGCACAATTGGTAAAAGGCTTTGTTGTGGTCTTTTTCCTTCAGATGCGCGAGTTCATGTACCACAATCATCCGTAGAAACTCTGCGGGCGCCTCACGAAAAAGCGCGGCAATACGTATTTCATTCTTGTTCTTTAGCTTATTGCCTTGCACCCGGGCGACAAAGGTATTCGTCCCTAGCGTTCCCTTTACTGGATGTTGCTGGTTATCAAACAGTATTTTCGCGAGAGCAGGGGCATTCTTCAGATACCGCTGTTTGATGTCAGAGACATATTGATACAGCGACTTATCCGTTTGCACGTCATGCCGCGCAGGGTATTTATGCGCTATCCACTGACCCAGCCGCCCTTGTTCCAGCATGGTGCAGACCTGTGCCAGCAGAGGTGCGGGGTAGCCGTTAAGATAGGGAAGATGTGCCATGGGGAATAATAGGGTGTTTTAATCGAATAAGTTTCTCTGGGGGGCAATAACCTTGGGCGCTTGGTAAGTTCGAGGGTCGAAATCGAGATCAAACAGCCCGGGCTTTCCACGGTATGGAATGAATGCCACAGGGGTCACATTGGCAAAGACCAGCCCATAGTGACCGGGGCCGCTATAGGCGCGCTTTTCAAGCGGGAAGCCACCGGATTCACCAGGCCTCAGCACATCAACCAGCTCACCCACGCCGATAATCCCCCCACGCTCGAGGTCGACCATATCAGGCACATCAACGCCAGCAATCTGCCTACAGTAATGAATATATTCCTCTAGCCCTGTTTTGCTGGCATGAATCGCGATTGGCCCTCGGTAATAAGGAATCCAGGTTCTGTCATCGACAACAAAATGACCATGGGCCAACATCCAGGCAATAGGTTGATAAAAGGAGAGGGCTTTCATGAGGCTTTTAGATAAGACGAGATAGCCAAAGCGGACATTGTACAGGTGCGACTATCAAAGGCGCCTGAAATGCTCAGGCGCGCAATGTTTTGCAGGAAATTGCTAAAAATGAAAAAGGGCTAGCTCATCACTGAAGCTAACCCTTTGATATTCCTTGGTGGCCAGGGGCGGAATCGAACCGTCGACACGCGGATTTTCAATCCGCTGCTCTACCAACTGAGCTACCTGGCCTTTACTACTTGGATTACGTTGGCTCTAGAAGCTCACGCAAGGCCAGCATTATAGCAAACTTCGGCGTTTCGTCTAGCTGAGATCGAAAATTTTCCGGTTTTATTCCTCTAGTTTAAAAAAATGGCGGGGTCGGTTATGCTTCGGGCTTGATTTGAAAAGTAAATTTCATGAGCTTCCCAACGTCGTCCTTGCCAGCATTTGTTATACCTCCCTTGGATCAAAGCCTGGCAGTTGCATTACAAGCCAAGATCGATAACAAAACCAAGCCTATTGGCGCATTGGGCAAGCTGGAGCATGTGGCTTTGCAGCTGGGATTAATCCAGCAGTCTTTGACGCCAGTGCTGCAACGCCCTGCCATGCTGGTGTTTGCTGGTGATCATGGGGTGGTTGAGGAAGGTGTCAGCCCATATCCGCAGGAAGTGACGCGGCAAATGGTGATGAACTTTCTTGCCGGTGGCGCAGGTATTAATGTGTTTACCCAGCAAAATGGCATGCGTATCCGGATTGTCGATGCAGGGGTGTGTCATGAGTTTTCTGCGCATCCGGAATTGATACGCGCCAAGGTCAGCATGGGCACTAATAATTTCCTCAAGATGGCGGCCATGTCTTCCAGTATGTGTGCCCAAGCCTTGATCAAGGGTTATAAGCTCGCCCAGTCAGAGGCAGATGCTGGCACTAACATCATGGGTTTTGGCGAAATGGGGATAGGTAATACTACTTCGGCCTCGGCGCTGGTGGCGGTACTATGCAATTTGCCGGTGGAACAATGTGTTGGGAGGGGCACTGGCCTGGATGATGCAGGTGTCGCTCACAAGGCAGAGGTCATCAGTCAGGCAATTGCGCGGCATAAAGTGGATAGTAGTGACCCTTTGGCTGTATTGAGAACATTTGGTGGCTTTGAGATTGCCATGATGGTGGGTGCCATGCTGGGCGCTGCGGAACGCCGGGTGGCTTTGTTGATTGATGGTTTTATTGCCACAGCTGCTTTGCTGGTGGCGAGCCGCATTGCTCCTGCCATATTGGAGTATTGTATTTTTGCGCATTGTTCTGATGAGGCTGGACATCAGTTGGTGTTGGAGCAGTTGCAGGCGAAGCCATTGCTGAATCTTGGTTTGCGACTGGGTGAGGGAACGGGGGCAGCGCTGGCTTACCCGCTAGTGCAGGCTGCCGTGAATTTTCTCAACCAGATGGCTTCATTTGATTCTGCAAATATCAGCCGCCAGGATGCTTCATGAAGCATCAGTGGCGCTTGTTTCTCCTAGCATTGGGCTTTCTGACGCGCCTGCCCTTGCCTGCTATCAAAGGCTTTGATCCGGCAGAGTTGAATGATGCCGCACGCTATTTCCCATTAGTCGGCATGATTGTGGGTTTACTTGCCGCGCTGGTGTTGTTGGCAAGTTTGCACCTGCAGTTGCCTGTGATGGTGGCGATCATCCTGAGTATGGTGGCTAGTGTGTGGCTGACGGGTGCGTTTCATGAAGATGGGCTGGCAGACACCATGGATGGTCTCGGTGGCGGCTGGACCAAGGAGCAGGTGCTCACCATCATGAAGGATTCACGCATCGGCAGTTATGGGGCGATCGCCTTGGTGCTGGCCTTGCTGCTCAAATTTGTTAGCCTAAGCCATATTCCCCTGGAGATATTACCTTTCGTGATGTTGGCAGCGCATGCGGTGAGCCGCCTGGCTGCCGTGTTGGTCATTGCTTCGCAGGAGTATGTGCGGGAAGAAGGCAAGGCTAAGCCGCTGGCGCACAAGCTGAGTGCTACCAGCTTAGGCGTGGCATTATTCACCGGCTTTGCGCCACTGGCTTTGTTGCCTGCTGGCTTGTGGTTGGCGTGGGTGCCTGTTGTGCTGGTTTGGCTTTGGTTCAGTCGTAAGCTCAGGCAGCGCCTGGGTGGATACACCGGAGATTGCCTGGGTGCCATGCAGCAGTTCACTGAGCTGGCGTTTTATCTGGGCGTATTGCTATGCGTGGCAAATTGAGTGTGGAGTAAGTGATTTGGAAATTTACCTGGTGCGTCATACGACGCCTGCCGTGTTGCCTGGCACCTGTTACGGGCATAGCGATGTTGATGTGACAGAAACTTTTCTTGCCGAGTTTGAAGCCCTGCATCCTAAACTCGGGCATCTGCGTAATCCCGTGATTTATAGCAGCCCGTTGCAGCGTTGCGTCAAGTTGGCAGAGGCGATGGCGGCGACATTCAGTCCACAAATCACGGTAAAGCGGGATGCCAGGCTCAAGGAGCTGAATTTTGGCGATTGGGAAATGCAGTCCTGGAATGATATTCCACGTGGCCTGGTGGATGTTTGGGCAGAAGATCATGTGCGCCATGTGCCGCCGAACGGGGAATCTTTCTTGCAACTTTCACAGCGTGCGCAAGCCTTTATTGCAGAGTTGCAGCATGATGACCAGCCAGCGCTGGTGTTCACGCATGCAGGTGTTATCCGTGCCTTGACGGGATATGCGCTGGAATTGCCTTTGGTGCACACGTTTAAATTACAGGTGGATTATGCCAGCGTGAGCAAGATCATTCTGGATGACCGTGTCACGAAGGTAGCCTACGTTAATCGCTGAACTGGGGTGAGTCTGCTAGCCCGAGTGCTAGCAGCGCCTGACGCAGCTTGCTCCAGCCCTCTATGGTAGGTAGCCCAATGCGTAGCCCTTGCTGGGCAGGGAAATGGCGTGTCCATATCCCCCGGCTTGCCAGTTGTCTATGCTGGTCCTCAGCATGATCCGGCTTCAGCCATTGAAACAATGCGCAACCATTGAGCGTATCTAGGCCAGATCCTTGTAATAACGTAGCTAGTTGTTGGCTTTCTTTGATTAGCCTGGCGCGGTTCTGCTCTTGCCAGCTTACATCCGCCAATGCGGCCTGGGCCACGATTCTTGCGGGGCCAGTGACAGGCCAAGGACCTAAAATATCTGCTGCGCTGCGCAATAATGTTGGATCGGCAAGCAGAAACCCGATCCTGGCACCGGCGAGGCCAAAAAATTTACCCAATGAACGTAAGATAATCAGGCAGGGCAAGTGGCTGAATGCGGCCACGCTATGCTCCGGTGTTGTATCCATGAAGGCTTCATCAACAATGAGCCAGCCACCATGCTGGGCCAGTGCCTGGTGCCAGATCAGCAGCGTTTCCGGGGGAATCAACCGAGCAGTGGGGTTGTTAGGGTTGCATAGAATCAGTACGTCGATATTAGCGAGTTCGCTGGTTTCGGGCAGGTGCAGGAGTTCGCTGACGTGATGCCCTTGTTGTCGCCAGGCATGCGCGTGCTCTGCATACATGGGGCCAAGGAAGCTTACCCGACATGTTGCGCGTAGCCTGGGCAATGTTTGTATCGCGGCTTGCGAGCCTGCAGTCGTCAGCAGGTGCTGGGCACCGTAATAATGTGCCGCAATGTCTTCTAGTTGCTGATCCGTTTCTGGCAGGCGTTGCCAGGCTGCTGTGGGAATGTCTGGCACCGGGTAGCCATGCGGGTTGATACCAGTGGAAAGGTCTAACCAATCTGCTAATGAGATGCCGTATTGCTGGCTCGCATGGTGCAAGTTGCCTCCGTGCTCAAGCATGGCATGCTCCGAGCAAGGCGTAAGCCACGATAATCACCAAACACCAGATCACAATGCTGCGATCTACCAGCCGAACCGCGGCATTAATGCTGGGTGCCGAGGCGGCTGGCCCTGTGCCTAGTGTGGGGCGTAGCTTATCTTGCCCGTGGTAGCGCGCTTTGCCTCCCAGTGTGACCTGCAAAGCGCCTGCGCCTGCGGCCATCACCGGCCCCGCATTGGGGCTGTACCATAGCCGTGCTTGTTGCCACCAGCACGATAATCCACTCCTAATATGCCCACACAGCGCATAGCTCAAGGCTGTCAGCCTGGCGGGGATAAGGTTGAGCAGATCATCTAACCGTGCGGCGGCCCAGCCGAAATAAAGAAAGCGCGGGGTGCGGTAGCCCCACATGGCATCTAGCGTGTTGGCTAGCCTGAACAACAGTGCGCCAGGGCCGCCTAAGAGCACAAACCAGAATATCGCACCAAAAATGGCATCATTGCCGTTTTCCAGTACCGATTCCACGCTGGCGGTGGCAATGTCACGCTCGTTGAGTTCAGCGGTGTCACGACTCACAATCATCCCCACGGCATGGCGTGCGGCAGGTAAATCTTGCCGGGAGAGTGCGTGGTAAATGCGCAAGGCATGCTCCTTGAGGCTGCGTGCACCGATAGCGAAATACAGCAGCACGATGTCGACTAGCCAGCCATACGTGAGTTGCGTGAGCCAGTAGGCCAGCACAAATGCTGGCAGCAGCAAGGTCAGCCAGGCTAGCAGGCCCATCACGCGCGCCGTGAGTGGCGCATGCTGGCGATTGAGGCGTTTTTCCAGTGTGGAGGCCAGGTTGCCAAAACCTACCAGCGGATGCCAGCGTCCAGGCTCGCCTAGCAGCCGATCCAGCAACAGGGCGGCGATCAGCAGGGCTGGGGTTGCAAGGAAACTAATGGGATAATGGGCCAATGACATATGCCAACACATTGATGGTTCAGGGTACCACCTCCGACGCGGGCAAAAGCACGCTGGTGGCTGCGTTATGCCGGGTATTGTACCGCAGGGGCGTGCGTGTCGTGCCATTCAAGCCGCAGAACATGGCGCTCAATTCCGCTGTGACCAGCGATGGTGGCGAGATAGGCCGTGCGCAGGCGGTGCAGGCGCAGGCGTGTGGCTTGCAACCGCATACCGACATGAACCCGGTGCTGCTCAAGCCGAATACTGACACCGGCTGCCAAGTCATTATTCATGGCAAGGTCCTCACCAATCTTGAGGCTACGGCCTACCACGCCTACAAGCCCAAAGCACGCGAAGCGGTGCTGGCCTCATGGCAGCGGCTGCGCGAGCAGTATGAGTGCATCATTGTCGAGGGCGCGGGTAGCCCTGCGGAAATCAACCTGCGGCAGAACGATATTGCCAACATGGGCTTTGCCGAAGCGGCAGATTGCCCGGTGATCCTGATTGCAGATATTGATCGCGGCGGCGTGTTTGCTCATATTGTCGGCACCATGGCTTTGCTCTCCGAGTCGGAAAGAAAGCGTGTTGTTGGATTTGTCATCAATCGTTTCCGCGGCGATATTGCCTTGCTGCAACCCGGCCTGGATTGGCTGGAGCAGGAAACCGGCAAACCCGTGCTTGGCGTGCTGCCTTACCTGCGCAACCTGCATCTCGAAGCCGAAGATAGCGTGGCGCGAGATACCCCAGAAAAATCGCAGACCTGGCTACGCGTTATTGCCCCGGTGCTGCCTCATGTCAGCAACCACACTGACATGGACGCCCTGCGTATGCATCCGCATGTTGATTTCCAGTTTATTGAACTCAATGAGCCTGTGCCCCCGGCCGACCTTATTATCCTGCCTGGCAGCAAAAATGTACGTGGCGACCTGGCCGTGCTTGAAGCTCATGGCTGGCGCGATAAAATCGCCCGCCACCTGCGCTATGGCGGTAAAGTGCTTGGTATTTGCGGCGGGTTCCAGATGCTGGGCCGCCATATTCATGATCCACATGGTATGGAAGGCGATGCTGGCTCTAGCGATGGTTTTGGCTGGCTGGATATGGAAACTACGCTCACCAAGGAAAAGCACCTCAAACAAGTCGAAGGCAAACTCACGTTTGCTGACGCGACCGTTACCGGCTACGAAATCCACATGGGTGTCAGCAGCGGCTCAGCCCTCAAGCGTCCCTTGCTGTATTTGGGGGCCCAGCCAGAAGGAGCTCTGAGTGTAGATGGCCAGATAGCGGGCACTTACCTGCATGGCTTGTTTGACCATGCCGAGGCCACCCAGGCCTGGCTGGATTGGGCAGGATATAACCAGCTGAAACAGGCGCAAGAAGAAATCGCTCATTACGATTACATCGCTCTGCGCGAAGCTAGCCTAGAGCGCCTAGCGGATGAGGTGGAACAGCATCTGGATTGGGGCAAGTTGCAGCCATATTTGCCTTGATAGGCAAAGGAAATAATCATTTCAGGGTCGTGCCTTCATCCCCATATTTGCATTAGAATGCGAACAATTCTTATTATATTTCTTTCGCCATGTCTGTCGATCAGCCGCAATCTTTGCATAGTCTGTATCACCATCATCATCGCTGGCTACATGATTGGTTGCGGCGCAAGCTGGGCGACTCCTTCTTGGCGGATGACCTCGCGCAAGATACTTTTGTCAGCATCATGTCCGCCAATGCCGCAGATGATATCCGCGAGCCGCGGCCTTTCTTGGTGACGATAGCGCGGCGGTTGATGGCACATCGTTATCGGCGGCAATTATTGGAAGCCAGTTATCTGGAAATGCTTTCTTGCTTGCCAGAAGCTATGGTGCCCGCACCCGAAATACGGCTCATGGCGCTGGAAGCCTTGCAACAGCTTGATAAAGCGCTGGATGGTTTGCCACCACAAGTGAGAGAGACTTTCTTGCTGGCTCATCTGGAGGGCTTGAGTTATGCGGCGATTGCCGAGCGTCTGCAAGTGTCTACCAGCTCGGTGAAGCAATACCTTACTAAGGCCAACCGTCAGTGTTTGTTCGCATTGGTTGTGTAACGCCTGATGTCCCTACCTGATTCCCATGATGTGTCGGTACCCATGCTGTTAGTGGGTGGAAGGCCAATCAAGGCAGCGGCAGCGGATGAGGCTGCCGAATGGCTGACGTTGCTGATGTCGGGCGAAGCTACGCAGGAAGATAAGCAACGCTGGCAACAATGGCGCGAGGCTGATCCTGACCATGAACATGCCTGGTCTCATATCGAAGCAGTCACTGGTTGGCTAGGAGGCATGCAACCGCAGGCGGCTTATGGCGTACTCTCGCCTTATACACAATCCAACATGCCTAAGTTACCTGGTCGGCGCAAGATCATCACTTTGTTGTCATTCGGCGCGATTGCCATCTCCAGCGGTGCAGTGGTCTCGCGTAGCAGCTTTTGGCAAAGATGCACTGCTGATTATCACACTGCAGCAGGTGAGCAACGTAGCCTGACACTGGACGATGGCACCATGGTGACCTTGAATACTGCCAGTGCGATAGAAGTACGCTTTGATGCGCATGCCCGTGTTATTCAGCTTGTGGCTGGTGAAATAGCACTCCTTACCCGGCATGCTGCGTCTGGCGCTCCTGCCGACCCTAGACCCTTGTATGTACACACTGCCCAAGGCCGCATCCAGGCCTTGGGCACGCATTTTGTCGTGCGGCAGTGGGATGGACATAGCACTGTAGCGGTGTTGCAGAGTGCCGTGGATGTTGTGCTTGCTGACAATCCCGCAAACCATCGTGTTGTAAAACAGGGCGAACGCCTGCTTTTTACCAGTACCAGTCTGGGTGCGCCAGTGCCACTGGATGAGCAAGCACTAGGTTGGATCAAGGGCCAGATCATTGCCGACAATATACGCTTGGAAGACTTCATGGCAGAGCTGGCACGCTATCTTCCCGGCATTGTACGCTGCGATCCTGCGATAGCAGATTTGCGTTTTTCTGGCGTATTTCCTTTAAACGATATTGACCGAATTTTAGCGACGCTACCCAGCGTGCTGCCGATACGCGTGCAGTTGCGCACCCGGTATTGGGTGACGGTGACCAGTGCTGGATAAATAAAATGATCGCATCAATCTGCCCGATTGATGATTTCGCGGCACTTACCTTGTGAGGGAATTGATTTTTATTTTCAAACAAGGGGAAGTTATATGCCAGCCCGGCAATTACATCTGCGTAGCATGACACTATGTAATACAGGTACACCAAGGCGATCTATCGCTAATGCTTTATCCGTATTGTTTTCTACCAGTCTATATCTCGCTATACCAGGGGTTGGGCAGGCTGAGCCTGCGGCAGCACATCGCAGTATTGAGGCAAGCCAGCACTACAGTATCCCGGCTGGGCCTTTAGCACCAGCTTTGCGCCAACTCGCCAGCAACAGCAATGTGCTACTGACTTTTACCGATGCGCAAACTGCAGGGAAAACGACAGCAGGCATAGCCGGGAATTACACGCTGTCTGCCGCGCTGTCAGCCCTGCTGGCGGGGACAGGATTGCAGGCCGTACAGGTGAGCGGTGGCGGTTATGTTTTGCGCAAAACTTCACTGGTGGACGATGCCATGTTGCCTGAAGTTGCGGTACAGGCAAAGGCTGGCTCCTCAGATGACTTGCCAATGAGCTATGCCGGAGGGCAAGTTGCACGAGGTGCACGTGTGGGGTTGCTGGGCAACCGCGATGTCATGGATACGCCGTTCAATATCACCAGCTATACCAGTGACCTGATCCGCAACCAGCAAGTAGCAACCTTGGCGGATGTGCTCGATAATGACCCGGCCGTGCGCATGAGCTCGCGCGGCCGCAATACCAGCATTGGTGGCGGGGATAATTTTTTCATGCGTGGCTTTGTGCTGGGTAACCGGGATGTTGCTCTCAATGGCCTGTATGGCGTCTTGCCCTACGGTACGTTGTCGCTGGAAACCGTGGAGCGCGTAGAAGTGCTGAAAGGGCCGGGCGCGTTGCTGATGGGTATGGCGCCTAGCGGCGGCGTTGGCGGCGCAATCAATGTGGTGCCGAAACGGGCGACGGATCAGCCGATCACGCGCTTTACGCTCAATTATGCCTCGGATTCACAATGGGGCGGGCATATCGACCTCGGCCGACGCTGGGGCGAGCAGAACCAGTTCGGGATACGCGTGAACGGTGTGTATCGTAGTGGAGATACGGCTATTTCCAACCAGGAGGCTACCTTGATCACGGGCGCGATCGGGTTGGATTTCAGGGGCGACCGATTGCGCGCTTCGCTGGATCTGGGCTACCAATCCGATGATGTCAGGGGCGCCTCTCTGGGATATAGGCAAAATGCCAATTTGACGCATATACCTAGCCCGCCCAGGGCAGGTAAGCAATTGGCCCAAGACTGGGAGCGCCGGAAATACCGCGATGATTATCAGGTAGCGCAGGCTGAGTATGATCTCACGCCGCGCTGGACGGTCTACGGATCAGCAGGCACACGGGATCATCAACACAGCAATTTCCGTACGGAATCAAGAATTGAGGCGGCAGGCGGTCTTTTGCGCGTTTCCCCGGTCAACTACCCGGAATATTCTGATACCAAATCCTACCTGCTGGGCAATCGCATCAAATTCAATGGATTGGCTGCCGAGCATGAGGTCAACCTGTCCTATTCCAGCCTGGATATCGAGGCTGGCTATGGGTTTGCGCAGTGGGCAGCTTTTGCATCCAATGTTCATGCTCCTGTGTGGGTAGCTGACCCGATTGCTTCTAATGCGCCTTTTAATGGCTTCTTCGGGATGCGTAAAGCCTCTGAGACCAGAATCACCTCGGTGGGCGTATCCGATACCATGTCTTGGCACGACGGTGCGTTGCAATTGTTGCTGGGCCTGCGCCGCCAAAAAGTGTCGGTTGACAATTACGATGGCGGCTCGCCCATTAATAGCAAGACTTCCGAATACGACAAGTCGGTCAATACTCCCGCAGTGGGCCTAGTCGTCAAGCCGTGGAGCAATATCTCGCTATACGCTAATTACATCGAAGGGTTGAGCCCAGGTGCTCAAGCGACTCCGCCGGCAGAAAATGCTGGGCAGGCCTTTGAACCGACCAAGACCAAGCAAAAGGAAATCGGGGTCAAGGTGGACTTTGGCCGCCTGCTGGGCACGATCGCCTTGTTCGAGCTGAAACAGCCGAATGCCATCAATGTGCCAGGCAGCACTCCGGCCGCTTATCTCTATCGTATGGATGGCGAGCAGCGCAACCGCGGCATCGAGTTCAGCTTGGCAGGCGAACTGGCTGAGGGCTTGCGTACCATCAGCGGCGTGACTTACATGCAGGCCAAGCAGGTCAAAACGCAGACTGGCCTCAACGATGGCAAAGATGCCTTGGCAGCACCACGCTGGATTGCGAACGCCGGCTTGGAATGGGATACGCCTTTTGTCCCTGGCCTAACATTGAACACGCGTGTCATAGCGACGGGTGAACAGTATGTGAATGCGCAAAACACCCTGTCTTTGCCGGGCTGGGCGCGCTGGGACATCGGCGCGCGTTATCAGACCAACTATCTTGGACATCCCCTGACATTGCGTGCCAATGTGCTCAATGTAGCTAATCGCAGCTATTGGGAGGGCAGTGCAGGGTCGGGCGGCATTGTACTGTCTGCGCCAAGGATATTAAGTGTTTCTGCCACGATTGATTTCTAGGTGTTATTGCTGATGGGGAGGCTTTGCAAAGCAGTAAGGTTTTCCCCAATTAATATGAGCTCTCAGGACAGATGGACTGAGATGATAGAGCTGATTAAAATGAGAACAATTCTTATTTTTTGGCTAGGCCATGTCTTTCGATCAGGAGCAGCAATCGCTGCAACTTCTCTATACCCATCACCATAGCTGGCTGCAAGACTGGTTGCGGCGCAAATTGGGTGATGCGGCGGATGCTGCTGATGTAGCGCAGGACACCTTCATGCGCATTCTTACGGCGCCTGAACATATCGCTGAAAAGCAGGCGGGCTGGCAGTTACAGGAACCTCGTGCTTATCTTACTGTGGTCGCTAAGCGCGTAGTGGCCAATCTCTACCGTAGGCGGGCACTGGAACAAGCTTACCTTGATTCTCTGGCTTTGATGCCAGAGTTGTCGACATCTTCAGCGGAGCAACGCCTGCTGATTCTCGAAACGCTGCAGCAGATCGATAGCATGTTGGATGGTTTGCCAAGCAAAGTACGGGCGGCTTTTTTGCTTGCCCAGCTTGAGGGCATGACCTATGCGCAAATTGCCGCACAGTTGAACACCAGCGAGCGCACCATCAAGCGCTATATGGTGCAGGCCATGGCGCAATGCATTCTGTTTGCACCATGAAACTTATGGATGAGACTATGGATAAAACCATCGCTTTCCAAGCGGCGGAATGGTTCTTCCGGTTGCAGGAAGCGGAAGTCTCTGAAGCTGATCAACGTGCTTGTGCTGCCTGGCGAGCAGCCGATCCTATGCACGAAACAGCCTGGCAGCGAGCGCAGCAGGTGAGTGGCATGCTGGGTGGTGTGCCCGGCAAGCTGGCGAATGCCACCTTGCAGCGCAGCCATGTTGAAAGCCGCCGCCATGCGATCAAGACAATGGCGTTGCTGGTAGTGGCAGGTGGGGCCGCTTGGCAAGGCTGGCGTAGCGAGCCAGTGCGGCTACGCTTGGCACAATACAGCACACGTACCGGGGAGCGTAGGCAGGTTCAGCTTGCCGATGGCACGGCAGTGCATCTCAATACTTCTACCGGCATTAATACTCAATTGGATGCCAAGCAGCGCTTGATTGAGCTGGAGGCGGGCGAAGTGCTGATCCAGACCGGCAAAGGCCAAGCATCTGAGGGACAGCCGGCATTTCGTCCGCTGGTGGTTGCCACGCGGCATGGGCAATTGCAGCCTATGGGCACGCGATTTATCGTGCGGCAGTCTGCGGATGACATCCAGCTTGCCGTGCTGGAAGGTGCCGTGGAAATCACCACGCATGCAGGCGTGCGACAAGTGATCTCAGCAGGCTGGCAAGCACGTTTTAATGACCATGCCATCATGCCGCCTTCCGCAGTGATAGCCAATGCCGATAGCTGGACACGAGGCATCCTGCATGCCCGCGAAATGCGTCTTGCCGACTTTGTCGCCGAGCTTGCACGCTACCGGCAAGGTGTCGTGCGCTGTGCGCCAGATGTGGCAGAGCTAAAGATTTCTGGCGCATTCCAGTTGGCTGACACTGATCAGGTGTTTGCTAGCCTGCCCATGGTGTTGCCGGTAAAAGTCAGTTACCTCACGCGCTACTGGGTCACCTTTAGCCCAGCTTAAGCTGCTGCACTGTCATTTCACGAAAAATATTTCTAAAGATGTCCCCTTTGCCAATCTGGCGTGTGAAGTGAATTGAAAGCAATTCGCATTCATATTTACTAAGGGGATTTCATGTATCCGCAATATCATCGCCACCCTCTGCGCCAAGCAGTCAAGGGGGCCCTCTTGCTGCTGACCTTGGCTGGTGCCACATGCGGTCAGGCGTCATTGGCGTTTGCAGACAGCAATACCGCGCAGGTTGCGCATCATTACCAGATACAGGCAGGGGCCTTGGATCATGCATTAGGCGATTTTGCCGCCGCGGCCGGGGTGAGCGTCACGGTGCCGCCTGCGCTGGTGGCAGGTAAAAACAGCCAGGGCTTGAGCGGCAATTACACCGTGCAACAGGGATTTGACGCCTTGCTGGCAGGTTCTGGCTTGCAGGCGGTGGAAGGCGGTAAAGGCGTATTTGTGCTGCAAAAGGCCAAAGCCCTCAATAGCGATAAAAGTGCTTCGGCCTCTACCTTGCCGGAAGTCAGTGTGTCTGCCAAGGCAGAGCGCAGTGCGGTGACTGAAGGGTCAGGCTCCTATGCCGCCAAGGCTGTGACCATAGGCAAGACCGAGCAGACCTTGCGCGAGATTCCGCAATCGGTATCGGTGATGACCCGCCAGCAGATGAATGACCAGAACTTTACGACGGTTGCTGAGGCCTTGAACCAGGTGACCGGGGTGCGGGGGTATAACTACGAGCGTGAAGAGAATTTCATTATCCGTGGATATACCGCAAATACGCAGTTCAATGGCGTGCCCCAACAGGGAGACTCCAATCATTACGACCTGGCATTGTATGACCGCATTGAAGTACTGCGCGGACCTTCAGGCCTGTTGACCGGGAGTGGCGAGCCTGGCGGCACGATTAATTATGTCCTGAAACGCCCACAAGATGCATTTACGCTATCGGCAGCGACAGGCCTGGGCTCCTGGAATCAGCAGCGTGGCGAGCTGGACGTGGGAGGGCCGCTCAATGCCGATGGCAGCCTGCGTGGCAGGGCAGTGGCGGTCTATCAGGACCAGGACAAGTTCTACCATGTCGGCAGCGATCGCAACAAGGTGCTGTATGGCGTGCTGGAATATGACCTGGGGCCAAGCACGACGGCAGGGCTTTGGGCGAGCTATATCGAGCGGGATTACAAGAATTTCTGGGGCTTGCCTTTATATAGCGATGGTAGCCTGCCCAGCCGCTCTTCCTATGTTGGCATTGATAAAAATTCCCACAAGCAGGACAAGAACATCGCCTTTGATATCAAGCATAAATTTGACAATGGCTGGGTTGCCAAGGGGGTATTGAGCTATAAGAACAGCCAATATCACGGGTTTGGCGTATATGGCTACGATGTGATCGATGCCGCCACTGGATTGGGAGATGCCGGGGTCGGGTTCCTGAATTTTGAAAACACATGGCACAGCATGGATGTGAACCTGAGCGGGCCGATTGCGCTGTTTGGCCAGACCCATACCTTGACCGTCGGCTATAACCGCGCCACCAGGGATGATGTCATCGGCTATCAATATGAAACGGCCAGCAATGTCGCCCCATTGCTGACACACAACTGGGATGGTGTGCTGAATCGCAATATCCTGTCCAAAAGCCAGACCTACACCGAGCAATCTGGCTTGTATGTCTCGGCGAAGATCAAATTGCTGGAACCACTCAGCCTGATCCTGGGTGGGCGCTGGAGCGATTACAGCACTAAGGATCGCACTAGTTGGCCCAGCAAGACGGCCTGGCAGAAAAGTGATGCCGATACCAGTAATGAATTTACGCCCTATGCTGGCGTGGTCTGGGATATCAATCAGCGGATTACCTGGTATGCGAGCTATGCAGATACCTTCGTGCCGCAAACGCAGCGGAATAGCAGCGATCGCATTCTTGACCCCAGAGTTGGCTGGCAGGTGGAGACCGGCTTGAAAGGTGAATTCTTCGACGGCAAGCTCAATGCATCGGCTGCTTTATTCCGCATTCGTGACAAAAATCGTGCGATTGTAGATACCACCGTGGCAGGATGTGCCAACTCCAGTGGCGAATGCTACCGCCAGGCCGGGGAAGTGCAAAGCCAGGGCGTGGAATTGGAAGTCACCGGAAAGCCAAGCGCCAACCTGAATCTTTCCGCAGGGTATACCTACAACCAAGCCACCTATCTGCAAGATGCTACCGTGTCATCCGGCAGCCGGTTTGCTGCCGACCAGATTCCACGGCATATGCTCAAGCTCTGGTCGCAATACCGCTTCGATGGCAGCACGCTGGCAGGAGCATTGAACGGACTGAGCGTGGGCGCAGGCTTACAGGCGCAAAGTGACATGTATACCGACTACATACGTCAAGGCAGCTATACCATTGCCTCTGCCAAACTAGGCTACCAGATCAACCAGCATTGGGATGCATCGCTGACAGTGAACAACCTGTTTGACCGCAAATACCTGCAATATCCTGGTTATCCAGGCTATTACAACATCTACGGCACCCCGAGGAATGCGCTCTTGATGGTGCGCTGGAAATACTAAATCGTAGCGCCCATATTCCAAATGCCCAAGCACTCTGCGGAGTGCTTTTTTTTGACTGTACCAAGGGCAGGCTATAATCCTGCTTTACACGATCCGCCTTGAATACGCAGGAGACAACATGAACCATGCCACCGTGAACAATGAAAATACAGGCAAGAAGCTGGGTATCATCGCCTTGCTGCTCTCGGTATTTTGTGTTCCCTTGCTGGGTGTGGTGGTGGGCATCTTTGCCTGGCTCAAGTCCCGTGCCGCCGGGCAGGGTAATTTGTTTGCCGTCCTCGCCATCATCATCAACCTGATTTATACCGTGCTGTTGGTGTTTTTCCTCGTCAGTATCTTTGCAGTCTCCAAGGCGGTGGTCGAGCAACGCCAGCAGGAAGATGCGCTGGAGGCATTAACTCTGCAACAGCAAAAGGCGGAACGCGCGGCTGGCCATGTGGATACTGATCGTATTGCTGAGGAGTTGCAGGCCAAACTGGAAATGTTTCACCAGGCGCATGGGGTGTATCCATCCTTCGGCAAGCTCTTGTCCGAGCGTGGGCCGCTGGCATTGAGCGAAGAACAGCGCGAGGTATTGGTTAGTACTGCCACGCCGCGTAGCACGCGCGTGGGGTTTCAGTCCTGTGTTGCGTCCAATGGCGTGAGTAGTGGTGTGATGCTCCGGCCAGGCTCTGGCAATCCTCCGTTGATTGTGGGTGATTGCAGCAACATCGCGGCTAGACGCGAGTAAGCCTGCGCCAGCCCATCACCATGCCTGCGGCGGTGAGAATGACCCCGCCGATCGAGAACAGGATCACGACAATCCAACGTGGGATTTCTGCATTATCTAGCGGCGCGAAATCAAGACGGTGTAGCGCTGCAAATAGCCAGCGGTAGGTGCGGCTGTTATTGTCCTGAGATGCCACGACGCGCGTAGTGGCTGGGTCAACGTAATAGCTGGTGGCAGAAGCATCATCCAGGTCGACGCGGATGACCGGGGACACGGTCTCCAGCCGTTTGCCGTAGTAATACCTGTCGCCATGCGTTAGCAGTGAGGCTGTTTTGACTTGAGCCTCGGGGAGCAGCCCTGCTGCCTGGGTTGCCAGTGCTGTGGTGGTAATTGGAGCTAGACGAGCACCAGTGTGTGTATCGAACATCCAGGTGCGATGCTGCGCAAGGCCAAGCAAAATAGGTTTCCCGGCAAAATATATCCATTCAATCTCGCCAATTTTCTCTGTAGTACCTAGCAACGCTGGCAATGTTGGCAATAGTCCATAGCCAGGTTTTCCGGCCCAATGCTGAGATTCTTCTGTACTTAGCTTCCTGCCGGAAAACATATCGAACGGCTTCATCGACAGCCAGCCGCTGAATAGCCAAGTCAGGCAAAACACGCCTGCGAGCAGGCCAGAAACATGGTGCCATTTAGCCCAGCCGCGATAGGGCGTCATACGGCCTCCCTTGTAGCGGCGACGCAAGCGCAAACGGTCTATGCCCAGCCAGATGCCCATTAGGCTCATGGCCGTGGCGGGGAAGGACAGCCACATGACGATTTGACGCCAGGCTTCGTGATGGTCAAAACGCAATGGCGTGAAATAAATCCAATGGATGATGGAGCCCAGCCAGTTCCAGGCACGTTCGCTGCGCGAGGTATCCAGCACGACTTCAGCCGTGCGGCTGGATAAATACAACACGTTCCCGTTACTGAAACTCACGCGATGCAATGGCCGGTGCGGGTGAAGTGAAGACGAGATTGACCATTGGTCGCGATCGATTAATTCTGTGTGGTCGATGGATAAGCCAGGCAAGAAAGCCTGTGCAGATGCGCGAATGGTGTCTGGCGTCACACGCAGTGAATTGCCATGATCGGCCCAGATAGATTGCCAATGATCTTCATACAAAGCATGATAAATTGGCCGTCTCTGGTGCATCGTCAGCCGGAGTTTGTCCGGCTCCCCTCCAAGCATAATCGCGACTTGATGCGGCGTGATGTTCACTCGTTCTGGTACCACTGCTTCCAGGCGAGGTATGCGTTCTTCCTGCGTAAGCTTGGGATAAGCTACGAACAGCATGACCACCCCGGAAATGAACCAGAGCAGCACCAACACCCCAAGCGCTATCCCCAGCCAGCGATGCCAGAGGTGGAGATTGCGCATGGAGAGAAGTTTCATGGTGTCGTACTTGGAAGGTTAGGTTAGTACCGGAATTCCGCAGTTAGCTCGAGCTGGCGTGGTGCGCCGACAACAAGCTGTTGATCATTGTTGTTTGACATAGAGGCATAGAATTTATCTGCCAGATTGCGGATGTTGGCACGCAACGTCATCTGCTTATTGACATTCCATGCAGCACTAGCATCAAACACAGTGTATCCAGCCATCGCAACATTATTGGAATTGCTTGCATAACGCTTGCCAACGTACCGCGCGCCTATCCCTGCTTCCCATTGCGAGGTTTGATAGTAAACCCAGGCATTGGCCAGCTTTTCCGGCACGTTGCTTGGTGTATTACCTGCCCTGGAAATTCCTGTGTTGCCTTCAAAGAGTTCATCGAAGCGTGCATCCAGCAAGGCGGCATTGAAATCGATGCGCCAATGCTCAACTGGCAGCAATGTGGTGGTGAATTCAATGCCTCGCGAGGATTGCTTGCCTCCTTGCACGGAAATCAACGGATCTGTCGGGCTCCTGGTAATGATGTCATCCTTGGCAATGTGGTAGGCAGCCAGCGTGACCTCTCCCTTCGATTGGGGAAGCAGGTGCTTGATGCCCATTTCATATTGGCGCGACCTGGTCAGGTCGAACTTCGCATTGTCGAGATTCAGCCCCAGCATATTGGTGATTGGGTCGGTACCGCGGCTGGTCTGTGCATACAATGAGAAATCAGGTGTAACGTCGTAGACCGCGCCAATTCGCCAGGTGAACGGGGAGAAACTCTGGGAAGAGCTTGCTGCGGGGGCAATGTAATCCTTGCGCTTGGTATCGATGTAGTCCTTGCGCAGGCTGACGAGCAGCTTCAGCTTGTCAGTCGCATTCCAGGCGTTTTCCAAAAACAATGCTCTTTGATCAAGATCCGCAGCATAATTGTTGCGCAATGCCTGGTTGGTGATGAAACTACCTGCGGCTGGGGCATACAGATCGACCGTGTCGGTAAGTGTGTTATTGGTATTCATCTTGTGCATGAAATCCACGCGGGAGATGTCGATACCAACAGCCAAGCGATTTTCCCTGCCAAACATACTGGAGTTGGATGCAAGTTGGAAAATATTGCCGATCTGCTTGAGGTCATGGTCCACATTACGGAATGCGGCACGGGTGACGCGCAATGTCGCAGGGTTCAGGCGCAGGTCATCTGCATAACGCCAGTCGCGCGTTGCGTGAAACCAGTAAGTTTCATTCTTGATGGAAAGCGCTGGGCTGATATCCCACTCGATTTTGGCGCGAGCTCGGGTATCAACAAAATCCATCTTGTTGTTCTCGACGTTGTAATTGTTCTTGCGCAGGCCGTAAAGCAAGTTGCCATTGACTGCAGGAACGCCATAGTTCACGGCAGGTGAGTCTTCAGCATGATCAAGCGTGAAGCCAACACGTACAGTATCGGAAGGCTCGAATTGCCACGAAGTCATGATTTTCTTCGTATCGTAATCGCCGCGATCGATGTAGCCGTTGCCACCCATGACAGATGCGTCAATACGGAAAGCACCGATGTCACCGAGCGCGCCTGTGCCGCCAAGCGCCGAACGGTAGGCGCCGCGTGTGCCGATCCCGACCAATGCTTCCAATGAGGCTTCCCTGCTAGCCTTTTTGCGAACGCTGTTCACAATCCCGCCGCTGGAAGCATCGCCGAATAATGCGGATGCCGGGCCGCGTAGCACTTCGATTCTTTCGTATCCCCAGCTATCTGAAGGGTAGGTCAATGTGCCGGCAGCAGTAATCAGGCGGATGCCGTCTTCTGCCTGGGCGACAGAGTTATTGCCGGAAAAGCCGCGCGATGAAAAAGATTGCCCGACCCCTGGTGTACCAATATCGGAAATGCCAACGGTACGTGTGACGGCCTCACGAATAGAGACATCGCCCCGCTGGCGAATGGTTTCGGCATCCACCGAATCGATGCTGGCAGGCGTTTCCTTGGCAGTCAGTCCCAAACGATTGCTAGTGGTGTTGACCTTGTTGAGTTTGATGCTGGGTTTTTCTGTTTGGCTGGATACGGTGATTTCTTCAAGTACCGCTGTTTCAGCAGCATAAGTACTCGTTGTCATGGCAGACAGGACTGCAATATGGATCAGGTAGTTTGATTTCATTTGTTATTTTTCAGGCAATAGAAAGTCTTGGGAAGAGAATCTTCCCAAGATGAATAGTGAACGCTTAGTAACGGAATTCCGCAGTGAGCTCGAGCTGGCGGGGTGCGCCTACGATTTGTTGCAGATTATTGTTGCGTGATAGTGCTGCATAGAACTTGTCAGTCAGATTACGGATGTTGGCACGTAACGTCATGCGGTCATTAACATGCCATGCAGCACTGGCATCGTAAACGGTATAGCTGCTAATGCTTGAAGTATTGGCATCATTACCGTAGCGCTTGCCGACATAACGTGCGCCAATACCGGCCTCCCAATTTGACACCTGATAGTAAACCCAGGCATTTGCCACTTTTTCAGGTACATTCATGGGCGTGTTGCCAGCGCGTGAAACACCTGATTGTTCTAATTCATCATAGCGAGCTTTTAACAAGGTAGCGTTGAAGTCAAAGCGCCATTGTTCGATTGGAAATAACACAGTGGAAAACTCAACGCCGCGGGATGACTGCTTGCCACCTTGAATTGAAAAGGATGGATTGTCAGGGTTCTGCGTCAGGATGTTGTCTTTGGCAATATGGTAGGCTGCTAGCGTCCATTCGCCCTTTGCATTGGGCAAAGCCTGCTTGATGCCAATTTCAGATTGGCGTGACTTGGTTAGGCTGAATTCAGCATTTGTCAGATTCATCCCCAGTAGCGTTGTAACCGGGTCAGTTCCCTTGCTGGTCTGGGCATAGAGTGCGGTATTTTCTGTGACATCAAACACTGTACCCAGCCTCCACGTCAGCGCTGACAAATCTCTGTCAGTGTCGGGATTGGTTCTATATCCTTCGCGCTTACTATTGATAAAGTCCTTGCGCAAGCCAGCAACCAACTTCAGATTATCTGTTGCATTCAATGCGTTTTCGATGAAGAAGGCTTGTTGATTTAAGTCAGCATCATAGTTTGTTAGGGGAGATGAAGGAGCATTGAACAACCCTTTATAGCCGTTAACAGGAACATTGCTTGGAGTACCGTTGACTGAGCTATGGATGAAGTCAGTGTGTGATATTTCCCATCCAGCGGCAAAGCGGTTTTGGTGACCAAACAAATCAGCAGTAGATGCCAGTTCTATGCGGTTACCGTATTGCTTTTGATCATGTTCAATATTCAGGAAGCTGGATCGTTGAACTAGATTTGTTGCGGAGTTAAATGAATAGTTTTCCGCATTTTTCCATTTCCGGTCAGACTTGAACCAATAGGCTTCATTTCTGAATTTGAGCGTTGGAGATATATCCCACTCGATTTTTGCACGGGCGCGAGTGTCCTGAAAATCCATCGCTTTATCTTCGATGTTGTAATTCTTGTTACGCATAGAATGCGAAAGTCTGCCATTGATCAAAGGGGTGCCAAAATTCGCAGTTGGGGATTCATCAGAATGATCCAGGGTAAAACCGACTTTCAGGTTTTCTGTAGGTGTGAACAGAAAAGAAGTCATGATTTTCTTGCTGTCGTAATCACCACGGCTGATATAACCATCTCCGCCTAGTACAGAAGCATCAATACGAAAAGCGCCAATCTCTCCAATGGCTCCGGTGCCGCCCAGAGCCGCGCGATAGGCACCATAAGTCCCAGCGCCGACCAATGCCTCGATAGAGGTTTCACGGTTTACTTGTTTACGCACACTATTGATAATGCCACCTGCTGATCCATCACCGAATATGATGGATGCTGGTCCGCGTAATACCTCAATGCGTTCGTACCCCCACATGTCGGAAGGGTAGGTTAATGTTCCAGCTCCTGTCATTAGGCGTACGCCATCTTCTGCTTGAGCAACAGAATTGTTACCAGTAAATCCACGAGAAGAGAAAGCCTGTCCATTACCAGGGGCACTGATATCGGTGATACCTGTGGTTCGAGTGACAGCCTCGCGCAAGGTAATGTCGCCACGTTGACGAATTGTTTGCGTATCCAGTATTTCAATACTGGCAGGGGTTTCCTTTGCCGTGAGGCCTAGACGGCTACCTGTGGTGTTTTGCTTTTTCAGGTTGAGGCCAGATTTTTCGGATGTTGCCTTGACCTGAACCTCTTCCAGTGTGGTTTCTTCCGCCAGCGCCCCGCTAGAGAAGATTGCCATCAGGGCCGTTGCCAGGATGTAGTTGCTGTTTTTCATTATTTGCTCCCAATTTGATAGTTCAGCATGACGATGTCATGTGGAAATCAGCCATCTAGTAGGGGCAAGAGGGGGCAATGCATGCAAAGCGGCCACAATGGCAGCTCAGCTTGAGGGCAATGATCAAACCCTCAAAATACATGCATCAATGAGTACGAATGAATGTGGTGAACATTCGCCGATTCCAGGACACCCCGCCCTTGCACGAACAACATGACTGACTTGCGGCAGGTCTCCTGACTCTCGGGTCATCGTCTTGTTTGCGGCCTTCCCGGATCAATATCCAGTGGCAAGAAATGCAAACAGACTCACCGATTACAGTTGCGGGGGCAGTTCCGGATTACGATCATGATGTCTTCACCGGATTCCCTATTAATTTCCCCCTCTTGACGATGGGGAAAACCGTAAGTGGGGCGGATTTTACGGGTGGGAGGTGGAAAGGTCAATGAAAATCATAGGGTTGCTGGTTTATGCCTGAGGCAGTACGGTGATGGTCTGACCCATGCATTCCACCACTTGGCCAGCGCGGATTTTGGCGGTTTTGCGTTGTTCTGGTTGGCCATCGACAGTGACCAGGCCCTCGGCCACCATGGTTTTGCCTCGACCACCGGAATCGGCGATGCCAGTGAGCTTGAGCAGGTTGCACAGTTCGATATAGTCGTCACGCAGGGTGAATTCCATGAGGTCATGCCTTGAGGTTGAATGCCCGCGATTAGACCATGTTTTCCAGCATGGTGAAACGAGCGTGCGCTGCTTTCACGTAAAATAACGCCTGGTTCATCAACAAGGGTATGTCATGCAGCATTTTTCTCCACCAGCATTCGGGTCACGCTTCACCCAGGCTATCACCACATTTGATGCACGCAATGCCCGCGACCCTAACCAGACTTTGGTTGATGCTGTGGCAACGCCGAAGGAGCTGGCCTATGCCCAGCGCATGACTGAGATGCTGCAACGCTACCAGCCCGATGCGCCCGAAACACTGCACTTGGCGGCCCGTTGTCAGCACATTGAGCGCTGGACGTTGCCGCGCGATGCTTACCCCATGACCAAGCCGGGTTATCACCAATGGCGGCGCAAGCTCAAGGAATATCATGCCGAAGTGGCGAGCGAGATCATGCAGCAGGCGGGATATGACGCAGAGGCGATCGCACGGGTTACCAGGCTGGTGAGCAAGGATGCGCCGCTAGCAGATGCTGAGATGCAGGTGCTCGAAGATGTGATTGTGATGGTATTTGTCGAGTATTACCTGGAAGAATTTGTCGGTCAGCATCCTGAATACGATGTGCCGAAATGGAAGGATATTTTACGCAAGACGCTGCGCAAGGTATCCAAAACCGGACACCAAGCTTTGCTGACCCAGGTGAAAGTACCCCAGGCGCTGGTGCCGCTGATTCAGGAAGTCATGACGGAGGAGGGTTGGCTGTGAGCCTGCGTGAGCGACAGCTGGTCTTATTCCAGCAGTAGGCCGCCACTACGCTGGTTTGAACCCGTTGGTCGGGTGAGGGAATGTACCGTCGCCGTAGGCACGGATGACTTGCGCAATGACCACTTGGTAGCCATTGAGCCAGTTGGCTTGCGCCGCCTTGGCCTCCAGGTGCCTGGGATGCTGCATTAATTCTTGCAGGCCTTGCATGTTTTCCCAGTAGTACACATTGCAGATGCGCCCATTTTCCGGGTTTTCCCAAGCTTCTTCACCGAGGTAGCCCGTCGTGTTGCGGGCAAATACAGCAATTTCTGAATCAATTTGCTGGAATCGTGTGTCGAATTGTTTTTTATCAAAAATAAATGTGGCGCTATACATGCTGCCCCTAACTTTTCAGCTGCAATGGTAATCCTGCCGCAATAAAACTGACTTTGTTGCAGATGGCTGCAACTGCCTGGTTGAGGCGGCCTGCTTCGTCCTGGAACTGCCGGTTGATTTCTCCCAGCGGCACGATGCCCATGCCGACTTCATTGCTCACCAGCAAGATCTTGCCGGGTAGGCCAGGCAGTGTTTCCAGCAGGATGGCGCGTTCGTGCGTCCAATCCACACCCTCTGGCGGTGCGCATTCCGGGCAGATGCACTGCGCTAGCCACAGGGTCAGGCAATCCACCAGCAGGCAACGGCCCGGTGCAGCTTGTTGTTGCAGGGTTGCTGCCAGTTGATGTGGCACCTCGACGGTTTGCCAGTGGGATGGGCGGCGTTGCTGGTGCTGGTCTACCCGCTTGCCGAATTCATCGTCATAGACCTGTGCCGTGGCGATATAAACAACTTCCAGGCCACTTTCCTGGGCTATTTTTTCTGCATAAGCGCTCTTGCCGGAGCGGGCGCCACCCAGAATCAAGTGATGGTCGTGTGCATTCATGGTCAACTCCAATGCTTGCTGTGCATCTGTTGGACGCCCCAGCGCTGAATAATGGTTTGCAATTGCGCCAAGCCATGCCGAATGGCAGAGGGGCCTGGTTGCAGGATGTCGGCAGACTTGATTTCATGCACTTGCCCGGCTTGCACGGCAGGTATCGCCAGCCAGCCCGGCCTTGCCAGTACTTGTTCCGGCAGGAACTTCTTGCCGCACCAGGAGCCGATGATGATATCAGGCTGGCGCTGGATGACCTCATCCGCTGCAATGACGCGCTCCTTGGCGGATTTGCAGGCGGATAATTCGGCGAAGCAATCGGTGCCGCCAGCAATCGCTATCAACTCTCCCACCCATTGGATGCCGCTGATCAGCGGGTCATTCCATTCCTCGAAATAGACCTTGGGGGCACAGGGCAGGTAGCTCGCGGTCTCGGTAGCTTGCTGTATACGCGCCTCCAGGTCAGCAATAAGGGCCGTAGCGCGGTCAGATGCATAAGTCAGTGCGCCCAGGGTGGCGATCATATCGAAGATTCCCTGGATAGAGCGTTGATTGAAGACATGCACTTCCACCCCGGCGCGTACCAGTTCGGCGGCAATGTCGGCTTGCAGGTTGGAAAATGCCAGTACCAGGTCTGGTTTCACGGCAAGGATTTTTTCCAGTTTCGCGCTACTGAAACCAGAAATCTTGGGTTTTTCCTTGCGGGCAATCGCAGGGCGAGTGGTAAACCCGGATATCCCTACAATACGCTCCTGCGCGCCCAGCAGGTAAAGCACCTCAGTAGTTTCCGCTGCCAGGCAGGCAATACGCTGCGGGCCTTTCATTCTGCAGCGGCCCAGGTGTTTTCCATCATTAGCTCTGATAATGGGCGCTCTTTGGCCCAGCCTTCTTCTACCAACATCGGGGTTTTGTAGAACTCATCCACATAGCCCAGGCAGAGGATGGCGATTGGCTTGGCACCTTCCGGCATATTCAGTAGCTTGGCGAGCTTGATCGGGTCGAAAATCGACACCCAGCCCATGCCCAAGCCTTCTGCTCGTGCGGCGAGCCAGAGATTCTGGATCGCGCAGGAGACGGAAGCCAAGTCCATCTCTGGCAGGGTACGGCGCCCAAAAATAAAGCGTTCGCGGTGATCACAAAGCCCAGCCACGAACAATTCCCCACATTGCTGAATGCCTTCTACCTTGAGGCGCAGAAACTCAGATTCACGCTCACCCAGCGCATGCGCTGTCTGCATCCGCTCCTCTTGCACCAGGTCGTAAATTGCCTGTCGTACCTCAGCGCTGGTGATGCGGATAAAGCGCCATGGCTGCATCAGCCCGACGCTGGGGGCATGGTGCGCTGCATCCAGCAGCTTATGCAGGATTTCTGGCTCTATCTTGCCTGGCTTGAAGTGGCGCATGTCGCGGCGCTGGTGGATGGCACGGTAAACGCCGCTCATCTCGGGTTCGGTAAAGGCAAATTCGTTACTAGACATAGTGATCGTGAGCTTGGAGGCTAAGGCTTAAGTATAAGAGGATTGCAGCATGAACTTAAGGAGGCGTTGTAGTTTGCTCAATCAGCACCAGCTTACCGGTTTTGGGGTCGCGGTAAACTTGGCCGACAGCTTCGTAGCCACTACCTGTTGCATTGCTGCTGGTAGTTTCCGGAGCCTCGATTTCCTTGCCTTGTTCTATTTCCTTTGGCTTGACCAGCATGGCCTGCCCGCCAGCACTCAAGGCGGCAAGTAACCCGCAGGCGAATACCAGCATGACATCCACCAGGTTGACTAGGCTGGCGCGCGGGTCTTCGTCTTCGTGATCAAACCGGCTTTTGAGGCGCAGCTTACTCATGATTGCGATTCCAGTGTTTCCAGCACGTCCTCATACCAGCGGCGGCGCAGTTTGCCGACAACCAAGCCGATAATGCCGGCGATCAATCCCAGCACTGTCGCGTCGAATGCTGTAGTGACGGCTTGTGCCAATTGTGCCGGGTTGCCTTGGCCGAGTGCGGCTAGTCCAGGGCCAAGCGGGATGATGGTGGCCATCAGGCCCAGCATAGGCGGGATGCGTGAGAGCAGGTCGGCACGCTCCAGCCGGTGGCGGGCGAGCTTGACCACGGCATCAGTATTGCCCGAGTTTCGCATTGCCTTGAGGCCGAACAGACGCTCGCCTACGGCCAACCCGGCTTCCAGCACGGCAATGATGACGCTAAGCGCCAGGATAATAATGACCGGTTTTAACAGCCAGGTAATGGCGTGATGCAGGGCGTCGAGTTCAAATGACATGGCGGAGAGTGATCCTGTAAAAAGTTATAGCCGGGGTTTGCGCGTGCCGAACCACAGACCTGCTGCGAATACCGGCAGCAATGCCAGCCACCAGTACCAATGCTCACGCACGGACTTGATGGCGACCTCAAAAGCGCGTGGCGCAGGCGCGGCCTTCGCTGGCTCAGGTTCGGGCGCTTGTGCAGCGGGCTTGGGTTGCGCTGTTGGTGCTGCTGGTTCTCGCGCTGCTTCTGGCTTGGCTTCTGCAGAGATGGCGACTTGTTCTGAAACAATCGCCTCGTTGCTTGCATAAGCAGGCGCGGCATCACCGCGTGCCTTGGCCAGGGTTTGTTGCAACGCGACAGCGGTGTCGCCGTCCAGATGCTGCCCTAGCCAGTGCCACATCGGGTGGTTGGGTGCGGTGTGACCGCTGCCGGGCAGGCCATTTTTATTCACTAGCCGCGCTAGTTCGCCACCCAGCTGGCGTAGCGTTTGTTCATCGGTATGCCAGAAGCCTTTTTGTGCGGCCACCATCATGATGGCGAGCATATGTGCTTTTACTTGAGCATTGTGCTTGTGCTCAAGGAAGGGCTTGAGGCCAAGTTGCAGGCTGTCATCCATATAGACTTTTTTCACCTCGTCCCAGGCCCAGTCCTTGATGATGTCTGGCCGGGTGACTTGCCAGCCCCAGAGGTTTTCCATGAACTCCTGACCCATGGTGCGTGCGCCTGCATAGCCGTGCTGCATCAACGGGCGTATCCACGCCGGGTTGAGGTAGCGCCCGCGCAACTCCATTAGTAGCGCGGTTTCCAGCGGGTCGTCGCTGAGGTTATCCGGGTCTGTGTGGTTGAGGATGCGTGCGGTGGGACGTTTTCCGGTGACTGTTTCTGTCGCAAGCGAGAGGCCACCGAGGTAATCGAAGGCATCGTTGTTGTCCATCAGGCCGTAGAGATTGGAGGCGCGGCCATGATAGGTATTGGCAATGCTGGTCAGCGCGGTCTTGAGCACCTCGTGCGCAGGCTGGCCTTGGGCATCCATGCCATAGGCGTGACCCATGCGCGTGAGATAGGCCTGGCCGAGCTCGTTGCGGTCTTTCCAGGTGCCGGAGCGCTCGGTGAGGCGGTTGACGCCAGTGCCGTAGGCACCTGGTGCATCGCCAAAAATACGCCAGGCGGCTTCTCGCCCAGCCTGGGCCAGGGGCTGGCCATGTTGCTGGTGGGCCTGGGTGCGGCGTATCCATTGCAGGGCGACGCCATTGCTGGCAATAGCTTCTTCACCTTCTTCTGTGCTGGCCCCCAATGGGGCTAGCGCTTCATTGAGCGCGGCTTGCAGCATAGGATATTGTGCGCGAATGGTTTTGGCGGAAGCCGCCAGTGCTAGGCGGCCGCCATTGTCTATCCATTGCATGAGGTTGGGGTAAAGGTCGCGGAACAGGCCAGAGGTGGTGACGATCACATCGTGGCGGGCAATGCCGGGCTTGAGCTGCATGCGCTGCACAATGCCACGTGCATTCCATTCCGGCTCTATGCCCATCAGGCTGAGGATGAAACTCACCATCACGCCCTCGTCGCGCACCGCATCAGAAGCCCAGAGGATCACGCCTTCGCTATCTTGCACGCTATCGCGCTCACGTACTTTGGCTGCCATGTTGGCACCGATCTGGAAACCTAATCTGGTCGGCAGCACATCGCCATCCAGCGCATGGAAATTGCGGCCGGTGGGCAGGGCATCTGGCGAGCGCAGGGGGTCGTTGCCCTTGCCGGGTGGCACAAAGCCACCTTCGAGCGCATGTAGCAGACTGTGCATTTCCAGTCTCGGCGATATGGCGAGTTTTTCGCGTGTTTCTGCACTTACGCCTTGCTCCTGGCCGCGCGCCATGGAGTCCAGCATCAATGCCAGCGATTCTTCCGACCAATCCTTGCCGAAAATATGCAGGCCGTGTGGCATGAATTTCTCTTGCAGCTTGGTCAGGTAGTGGCCGATTTCATGGGCGAGCAGGTCGTCATCAGTTTGCTCAAAGCCAATGCCGCGCACTTCCAGCACGTCGGCCATGCTGGCTTCCAGTTCGGCGCGCAGTTGCAGGGCTTCCACTAGTCGGCGCATCTCGCGTGCCGCTTCCACCTTCATGGTTTCGGAGCTGGAAGATTCGTAGCTTTCCACCACCTGGCGCAGCTCCAGCAGGCGGTCATACAGCGGCGTGGAGGTGAGTGGCGGCGTCAGGTGATCCACCATCACGGCCAGGCCTCGGCGCTTGGATTGCGTGCCTTCGCCCACGCCATCGACGATATAGGGATAAATGCCGGGCAGGTCGCCAGCAATCAGGCGTGAGTAATCGCTCGCTGCCAGCCCAACCGCCTTGCCAGGCAGGAATTCATAAGTGGAGTGGCGGCCGATATGCACCAGCGCATCGGCCTTGAACACGCTGCGCAGCCAGTGGTAATACGCCAGGTATTGGTGTGGCGGCGGGATGGTGGTATTGGCGTGCAGCAGTTCTTCATCCACTTCCCAGCCGCGTGGCGGCTGTGGGCCGATGAAAATATTGCCGAACTGCACGCCGGGGATGAGGATTTGTCTGTCATGCACCATCACCTTGCCAGGGGCGATGCCCCAGCCGCGCATGCCCTCAATGCCAAGTGCGGCAAGCCGGGTTTTCTGCAAGGCAAGCGCATTGCAGTCGGTGTGCTTGTCCAGGCATTGCAGATAGGCGTTGTTGAGTGCATCAATCTGCTTGAGCGCATTTTTGCGCTGCGGGTGGTCTGCGCCTTCAAGTAAATGATGCAGTTCATGCATGGCTTTATCGAGGCGATTGCGCGCAATGTCGATTTCGCCAGCGCGTTGCGCGGCAACCAAGTCGGCGTGTAGCTTGCCGAGCGGGCCTTCTACCATTTCGCCGCGCACTTGTGCTGGCAGGGTGCCGAACCAATTGAGGTAGGCCGCATTATCGAGCTTGTTCACATGCTTGCTCATCTCGGTGAGTGCGGCCTGGTCTTCCGGCAAGTTGACGCCGCGCTCTTGCATCAGGTCAAGCAAGGTCTCGGGTGAAGCAGGCAGTTCGCCAGTGTTGTAACCAGCGTGTTGCAAGGCATGCAGCATCTCAAACAGCGAGGCAGGCACATCCAGGTTATCTGCACCGATATTTTGACGGCCTGGTGGGTGGTTGTAATAGATCAGGGCGACTTTCTTATTGGCGTTGGGCTTGCTGCGTAACTGTTGCCAATTCAGGCTGCGCCTTACCAGCGATTGCACCTCGGCAGGCAGGATCTGCGGCAGTTTTAACTCCACACCGGTAAGCTTGTCTATGGTGGCAGGGCCAGCCGCCGCGACGACCAGCGGCTGCGAGCTGCCCTGGATTTCCGGCATGGCAACGCGGTATTGCACGGAGTTGATCGGCAGGCCGTCTTCCGAAAGCTGCCAGGCATTGGCGCTGCGGTCGGTCAGGCGCATGGCCTTGTAGACCGGCACATCCAGCTTGCCCAATAACTCGGTGACAGCCTCGCGGCCTTCGGCGGCACCGACGACAAAATCCTGCAAGACCACCAGTCCGCTAGGTGTTGCCGGGGCTAGCAGGGTTTTCAAGTTGGCGATGGCATCGCGCGAAGCTTCTCCCCAGCGTGCCATGATGCCAATACAGGGCTGGCCTTGTGCCTCACTGGCGGCGCAGATGGCATCCACGGGCTGCGGGTCGCTAGTGCTGAGGTCAAGCACCGCGAGCATAGCAGCGCCATTACCAGGAATATTGGGTTGTTTGATTTCCCTGCCGCCTTGGCGCAAACGCAGCAGTGGCTCGGGCTGAATAGTGGGCAGATTGGTGGCGGGGTGTAACAGGTGGCGCATGAATGCACTGAGATTGTCAGTGCCGCCAGCCTGCCAGAGGTTGTGCAGGCCAAGCCACTGGCGGGCAGCGTTGTGCTGCTGCGCAAGATTGGCGACTTTTTCCGAGAGATTGTTCTGCGTCAGCGTCAGGCTCTTGGCATGTGAAAAGCTGCTGACGGCTTCGCCTTGCCAGCGGCTTTGCAATGAGAGGGCGCTTTCACCATTAAAGGCGATGAAATTGCGTGGCTGCTTTCCCCCAAGCTGCTGGAGCTGGGTTTGCAACTGCTGTGATGATTCAGCGTACACCGCTACGGCAAACACTGCATCGGCATCGTGCAACCAGCGCTGCAACGTCTTGCTGTCTGCGGCGAGTACTTGCGATTGCGTGCGCAGGATAATGCGATCCTGTTTGCCGGATTGCTGCAAAGCTTGCTGTGCCGCCATGGCAGCGGCAGGCGCGGTGCGGTCTGACACCACGCCGAACAAGGTAGCTGCCTGGACAGGTAACTGGCAAGCAGCCAGGATTGTGGCGGTGAGTAATGTATAAAGCTGACGATTCATCGAGAAAACAATCCTGCAACCAGCTGTGGGTTGGATGGGAAATAGAAATGCAGATAGCTTGCCAGCAGGCTGCCATGACGATAGATGGCTTCACCCGGCTTGCCTCGTTGGGTAGTGGCCTGTGCATAGACTGGCAATGCCGTCTCCAGACGGGAGTAATGGAAGGTATGCGCGTGCAACCTGCCTTCAGGCAATTCGGCAAATTGCACACCCAGTCCCTGGAAGCGCGCTTGCATGCTGCAATCCCCGGGCAGTAAGCCAAAACCTGGCTGCTGGTTGATGCTATTGGTGACCGCCATCATGCCACCACACTCGGCCAGCATGGGCAGACCTTGTTGCCATGCCTGCTGTAAGGCGTTACGCATGGCATGGTTGTTGGCGATAGCGGCCAGATGCAGCTCCGGGTAGCCACCGGGAAGCCAGATGGCGTCTATCCCGGCGGGTAATGCATGGTCATGCAGTGGCGAGAAAAAGAGCGTTTCAGCGCCTAGTGCATGCAAACAATCCAGATTGGCCGGATAGATGAAGCAAAAGGCTTCATCGCGTGCGATGGCAATTTTCTTGCCCGCGAGTAATGAAGGCGTGGCGCTTGCTGCTGGGAGTGAAAAGCTGACTGTTGGCGGCAAGGGTAGCGGCCCGGCTGCTGTTAGCATGGCGGCTGCCTGGGCAATGCGCTGCTCGAGATCATCAATTTCATTGGCGCGGAACAAGCCCAAATGCCGCTCTGGTAGGGAGAGTACCTCCTGCTTTTGCAATGCACCTAGCCACGGCAGGTGACTAGGCAGGCTATCTCGCAACAATGTGCCGTGGCTGGCGCTGCCAGTTCGGTTGGCAATCACGCCCGCGGGGATAAGCTCGGGCCGATGGGCAAACAACCCGGAGGCCAATGCGCCAAAGGTCTGGGCCATGCCGCTGCCATCAATAGTGAGTGCAAGAGGTAACTGGAATTGCGTAGCGATATCGGCGCTGCTGGGTTGGCCATCATATAGCCCCATTACGCCTTCCACCAAGATCACGTCAGCGTTTTGCGCTGCCCAATATAGTCGGGCTTCAATGTCATCGGCACCACACATGGCCAGATCAAGATTATATACCGGGCGACCAGTGGCGGCTTGCAAGATCATGGGATCAAGGAAGTCTGGCCCGCACTTGAAGGCTTGTACAGTGAGGCCTTGATCGCGCCAAGCACGCGCCAGCGCTGCAGATACTAGTGTCTTGCCCTGATTGGATGCGGGAGCGGAAAGTAGTAGCGCCGGGCAAGAGCTGGCCATATTGTTACCACTCCACCCCTGGCATGGCTTGTACGCCATTCTTGAAAGCGTGCTTGACCATTGTCATCTCGGTGACGGTGTCGGCTTGTTCTATCAACTCAGGTTGGGCGGCTCGCCCGGTGACCACGACATGCTGCATGGCAGGCCTAGCGGCAATGTCAGCCAATACTTGTTGCAAATCGAGATAATGATATTTAAGGACGATGTTGAGTTCGTCGAGGATCACGACGCCGACACTTTCATCTTGTAGCGCGGCTTGAGCTGCCTGCCAGCCTTGCTGGGCGGCCGCGATATCACGATCGCGGTTCTGGGTTTCCCAGGTGAAGCCTTCGCCCATGACATGCCAGGTGACATTGGGCTGGTTGCGGAAGAATGCTTCTTCGCCAGTGTCAGAGCGGCCTTTGACGAATTGGACAACGACAGCTTTCATGCCGTGGCCTAGGGCGCGGGCGAGGAGCCCAAAAGCAGCAGTGGATTTACCTTTGCCGTTGCCTGTGTTGACCAGAAACAGGCCGCGCTCAATGCGCGCAGCCTCTATCTTGGCATCAACAACTGTTTTCTTGCGCGCCATCCGGTCTGAATGGCGCTGGTTGAGGTCTGGTTTTTCCTGATCGGTCATGCGGTTCGTTT
Source organism: Methylobacillus methanolivorans (assembly GCF_054588515.1). Taxonomy (NCBI): domain Bacteria; kingdom Pseudomonadati; phylum Pseudomonadota; class Betaproteobacteria; order Nitrosomonadales; family Methylophilaceae; genus Methylobacillus; species Methylobacillus methanolivorans. Next base: position 141,087 of record NZ_BAAILT010000003.1, on the reverse strand, counting down.
GTTATCAGCGTAAAGCGCCTTCACCACAATGTGGATGATGGCGGCAGTCGCCACGTAGAACGCCAGCGTACCCAAGGATGAGGGGTAGTGCTTGGCGATGCGTGGCAGGAATTCGGCCAGGGTCGGGTCGACATAACGGCCAGAGAAGAAATAGAAGCCACCACTGGAGAACAACTGGCAGATGAAGCTGCTGGCAACGACTGTCGCTGCCAGTGTGACAATGCTTTTAAAAGCAAACTGATAGTGCTTGGCAAACCAGCGACCAGCGAGCCAGAGTGTGCCGTAAGCAGGAATCATGAAGCCATAGGCCGGTGATGTGCAGAAACCATCAACACCACCCCAGGTGACAGCAGCAAAATCCAGTGCAGCGGCCAGACCAAACAGTGCTGGGAATACCCATACTGGGCGTAGATAAACGCCAGCCAGGAAAAACACGGCCCAGGATGCGCTAGGCAAGTGGTTGATGGCAGCAAAGTGGTGGCCCCGCGTCACGATGAGCAAAGCGGCGAGCAAGAGGCCGATCATGATCTGGTAGTTCTTGTTGAGTGTCAGCATGGTTGTCTTCCTTGGGCTGGGTCAAATAATCAAAATAACGCTGAATTTTAACTGAAATGCTCCAGCCCTACCGAGATTGTTACTGGCTGTGGGCCACAGCTAGCGATCTGGTTCTACAGCGATGGCGCGTAACGCACTGATACAAACAGGTTGGTGCCGAAAGTGGCATAGTCATAGGCCAGTTCATATTTGCGATCAAACAGGTTGTTGATGCGTGCATTCAGTGACCAGTCGTCGTTGATACGGTATTGGGAATACAGATTGACCAGAGTGTAGCCGGACATGCGCACGGTGTTTTCAGCATCGTTGTAACGATGGCTTGTACTGATGATTTCACTGCCCAGTTCCCAGTTTTGCCATGACCTGCCGATGGCCAGCATGCCATGCTCCTTAGCGCGACGTGGTAGCAGATTGCCATTGGCAGCATTCTCAGGGCGCTGGAAATCAGCATTTGCCTTGATGTTGAAGCCAGCGAGATTGGTGCGGCCATTCAATGTCAGGCCACGCAACACCGCTTTGTCGATATTGACCGTACGTTGTAGTGAACCTATGGCTGTGCGACTAATCAGGTCATCCACTTCGTTATGGTAATAACTGGCACTGATGAGATCGCGGCCATTGTCGTAAAGCAGGCCGATTTCCTTGTTCCGGGACTCTTCTGGCTTGAGGTCAGGATTGCTGGCATAAGTAATGCCTCGAATCGTGGAGGATGGAGCATAGAGCTGGTTGAATGTCGGTGCGGCAAATGCGGTGCCGAAGCTGGCAGTTGCTTTCCACTGCGGATTGATTTGGTAAGCGTAACCAATGTTACCCGTGGTGCGATTGCCAAATTGCGAGTTGTCATCGTTGCGTACATTGATTTGTACGCTGTGTTGATTAAACCGCTGTTGCCAGCCTGCCAGGTAAGATTGAATATCCCGCTCGGTGACGCGCAACGGTGTGGTGGAGTTTGACTCAACCTCTTGTTCCCTACGTTCCACACCCAGGTTGAAAGTCCCTGCCTTGCTGGTCAAGACGTTTTGCCAGAGGAATTGATCTTGCGTTGTCTTGATCATGCTTTCCGACGTTGATGTTGGACGCTTCGTGTAGGACGAAAGATCATCTATGCTACGCGCGATGCTGAAGGTACTTGTCCAGAAATCAGTGAAACGATTCTTGCTGTGCACGGTATAGCTGGATAGGGTTTGATCCATGTAGTAGTCGTAGCGCCCTGTTGCAACGGTAGAGCCAGAGTCATAGAAGTTACGGCCTTCGGTCACCAGAATGTTAAGGCCAATTTCATGGTTCTCGGTAAGGTGCTGGGTAATGCGGGCTGCTATATTCTGGTTGCGGTAGCCATCTGCATCAGCGTTGTAAGCAGTGTTACGCTTGTTTTGTACACTGGATATGCCATGCACATGAGTCATGCCACCTTGCAGGCTATAGCTGGTATTGCCGATGCGGCCACTGACACCGGCCTCACCGATTGCCGTGCCATAAGTGCCTAAACCCACTGATGCGTTGAACTTGGGCTGACCTTGTCCTTGTTTGGTGAATATCTGGATCACCCCGCCTATTGCATCAGCGCCATACAAGCTGCTGGCTGGGCCGCGCAAAATTTCGACACGCTCGATTTGGCTTAATGGAATATGCTGGATAGCGGTGGCACCAGTCGTGGCAGAGCTGATGCGTATGCCATCAACCAATACTAAAGTATGGGTAGAGTTGGCGCCACGGATGAAAATGTCGGTGGATTTTCCTACACCGCCGTTGCTGCTCATTTCAATGCCAGGCTGCATGGCGAGTAATTCAGCCAGCGTGGTTTGGCCGGCTTTTTGTATCTGTTCTGCGCTAATCACAGAAACGTCACCAATCACTTCGCTGCTTTTTTGTTCAGTACGCGAAGCCGTGACAATAGTATCTTCCACCTTGATATCGGCAGCATTGGCAATCAAGGGAAGGGAATAAACAGAAGCAAGGGCAAGCGTGCCCAGGGAAAAACGAAACATCAGATTTGCAAACTCCAAAAAGCTCCCGCGTCCCCGCAAGAGCTGGTCATGAATGGAGTGTGCAGGGAAGGTGAGCCATTGTGAGCCGACGGCATCGGTAGCAGCCGCATCCCCGCAGCACTTCCTTTTCGTTTTGAGGCCGGTCTCCGGGCTTGCAAGATCAATGATACGTCGCCTTCCCATGACGTCTCGTCACAGTGGCATTTGACATATCTGGCTTGCTTACCGTTGCGGGGGCAGCACAGGATTTGCGAGTGGTTTAAACAATGCGCACCTGTTTCCCAGTTTCACCCTTGCGCCATGAACAGGCCAAGGACACCTTCAAACTTGCCGCCGATTATAAATGATTCGTACTTTATGCGGTGAAATAAGTTTTTAATATAAGGTGTTGTAAATAAGCCATAAATTCTTGGGTGCAGTTGACCATGTGCTGATTTTGCAATTATAGTGGCGCCATGAATGCTGATTTGATCACGTTGGAAGAAAAGCTCTCGCAGCTGATATCGCTATGCCAATTGTTGCGGGCAGAAAATCTGGAGTTGCGTCAAGAGCTTGGACGTTATCAGGATGACAACAAGCAATTGAAGGACAATATGGAGCTTGCCGGTCAGAAATTACAGGCGGTGATTGAGCGTCTGCCAGAGGGAACGCTATGAGTAATGTGCGTGGTGTCGATGTCAGCATCATGGGGCGTGAGCTCACCATTGCGTGTTCTGAAGATGAGCGCGAGTCCTTATTACGTTCCGTCGATTATCTCGACAAGAAAATGCGTGAAATCCGGGATACGGGCAAGGTAGTAGGCGCAGAAAAAATCGCTATCATGGCGGCTCTTAACATTGCTCACGAGTTATTGACAGCCAATGCGGGTGGTTTTGACATTGGCGATTTCAAGCGTAGAATTACTTCCATGCAGGAGCAGATTGATGCGGTCGTTGGCGAGGAGCAAAGCCAACTGTTTTAAGCCTGTTGTATGACAATAGGCCGCATTACTGCCACAAGTTTTCAGAAGCTGGATCATCCCGGCTTCTTCCCTTTGTTCCCTGCGGTGCTGTTCGGGCCATAGATTCCTTGAACCATAAATTTGGCTTTGGTTTCGGTCTGTTAAGTAACAGTGTGCGCGCTCCGATGCGGGTGTACCTAACGTAGCTTTAGGTCGTTACCACTTGAACCGTACAGGTTCAGGATGCCGGTTCGGATGGCATTTGCGGGGAACTCCCATTAATGCTTGAAGCCTTGAGCTCCAAGCCATTGCAGTACACCTTATCTTAATGCGTGGTATTTCAGGTCAGCCAGGCTGACAATATCCAGTGCACGCTCATGCGATGCTTCCAGAATCACGGGAGGTGCATAGCCTGCTTCGGCAGCCTCGTGCCAGCGCGAGGCGCATAGACACCAGTGATCGCCAGGCTTCAACCCAGGAAAGCCATATTCTGGCCTGGGAGTACTGAGGTCATTACCACGTGAGATGGAGAAAGCAAGAAACTCTTCTGTCATCATGGCGCACACTGTGTGGCTGCCAATATCTTCAGGCCCGGTTTCGCAACACCCATTGCGGGTGAAACCGGTAAGAGGGTCTGTGCTACAAGCTTGTAATGTAGTGCCAAGGACGTTGCGGGCCATACTGAGATTCTGAATTTGAATGCGACTCGGGGTATGATACGGAATCTGTATTGATTTGAGAATTTCATGCGTTACTGGTTGATGAAATCTGAGCCGGCCGACGTGTCGATTGATGACCTCGCTGCTTTTCCTAATCAAACTGTAGATTGGTACGGGGTGCGTAATTACCAGGCGCGTAACTTCATGCGCGACCAGATGCAGCTTGGTGATGGTGTGTTGTTTTATCATTCCAATTGCGCGGAGCCAGGGATCGTGGGCATTGCCGAAGTGAGCAAGCTGGCTTACCCTGACCGCTTACAATTTGTTGAGGGTCATAAATACTATGACCCTAAGGCGACGCCTGAAAACCCTCGCTGGTTCAATGTGGATGTGAAACTGGTGCGTAAAACGCGCTTATTAAGCTTGAAAGAGTTACGCGACGCCCCTGAGTTGCAGAATCTGCGTATCTTGCAACGTGGGAACCGCCTTTCGATTACACCGGTGGATCCCCGGGACTGGGAATTCATCATGAAACGACTTGCCTGATGTTGATGCTTGGCATCATCACAATGCGTGATATGCTATTGCGGCGTCAGGGTTCAATTGATTAAGGAGATGATAGTGGGAACGAAAAAAGAAGACGGAGTAGTCGATCCGCATCAGGATTTGAGAAATAGTGGCCTGAAAATCACGTTGCCACGCCTCAAGGTGCTGGATATCTTCCGTAACAGTGAACAACGCCACCTTGCTGCTGAAGATGTATACCGCATCCTGATTACCGAACATTCCGAGTTTGGTTTGGCGACTGTATATCGTGTGTTAGCGCAATTCGAGCAAACAGGCTTGTTGAAGAAGAGCCAGTTGGGCAACAACAAGGCTGTTTATGAGTTGAACGATGGTGAGGAGCACCACGGCCACTTGGTAAGCACCAGCACTGGTGAGGTGCGCGAGTTCTATGACCTGGGCATTGAAGAGCGCCTCAAGGTGATCGTACGTGAGCTGGGTTATGAGTTGACCGATTACGATATTACCGCTTACGGTACGCCTATTTCTGACAAGGCTTAAGCGCGCATCGTCAGAGATCGCAGTCTTTAAGAATGAAGTAATAAAATGTGAATAAAAAGCCCGCCAATTGGCGGGCTTTTTATTAGGTATTATCCTAAAAACAGTTTGTAAGCCGGGTTGTCGCTTTCATCCCAATATGGGTAGCCTAGGTTCTGCAAGAATGCGGCAAATTCCTTTTCCTCTCCCGGTGGCACCTGCATGCCGACCAGAACCCTGCCGAAGTCAGCACCGTGGTTACGATAGTGGAACAGGCTGATATTCCAATCGTGGCGCATGCTGTCGAGAAAGTTCATCAAGGCCCCTGGCTTTTCCGGAAACTCAAAGCGGTAGACCTGCTCATGCTCCGCTTGTGGCGCATGACCGCCCACGAGGTGGCGCAAATGCAGCTTGGCGACTTCGTTGTCGCTCAGGTCTAGTGCAGGTAGACCATGTGCCTGGAGTTGCGACACCAGTGCACCCGATTCGCTGGGGTCATGAATGGCAACGCCAACATAGATATGAGCCGCGGTGGCATCAGCGTAACGGTAGTTGAACTCGGTAATGTTACGGTTGCCGATCAGGCGGCAGAATTTCTTGAATGAGCCCGGGGTTTCTGGAATGGTCACCGCCAGCACAGCCTCGCGTTTTTCCCCGATCTCGGCGCGCTCGGCCACGAAGCGCAATCGGTCAAAGCTCATATTGGCACCAGAGGCGACAGCGATCAGGGTTTTGTCTTTTAGCTGATGCTGCTGAGCGTAGGCCTTTAGGCCCGCTAACGCCAGTGCACCCGTCGGTTCAAGGATGGCGCGCGTATCCTCGAAAACATCCTTGATAGCGGCACAGATAGCATCGTTATCAACCAGAATCATCTCATCAACGTGTTGTTGGCAGAGTCGGAAAGTCTCCTCGCCGACCAGTTTCACTGCCTTGCCATCTGCAAACAGCCCAACCTGGTCCAGGGTAACGCGTTCACCTTTTTGCAGCGATAAGGTCATGGCATTGGCATCATTGACCTCAACGCCGATGATCTTGATCTCGGGGCGTACTGCCTTGATATAGGCGGCCACGCCCGCGATCAGGCCACCGCCGCCAACCGGGCAGAAAATTGCCTCAATCGTTCCTGGGATGTCCTGCAAGATTTCCACGGCCACTGTGCCTTGCCCTGCGATCACATCAGGGTCGTCGAAAGGATGCACGAAGGTGAGCTGTTGCTCATCCATGAGCTTCAGCGCGTGGTTGTAGGAGTCGGTATAGGATTCGCCGGAAAGCACCACTTCGGCACCACGGTTGCGCACGGCATTTACCTTGATGGTTGGTGTAGTTACAGGCATGACGATTACTGCCCGACATCCTGCATTCTTGGCGGCCAGGGCTACTCCTTGGGCGTGGTTGCCTGCTGAGGCGGTGATAACCCCACGTGCTAATGCCTCAGTAGAAAGTTGTGCCATCTTGTTGTAGGCGCCGCGCAGCTTGAATGAAAAGACTGGCTGCATATCCTCGCGCTTGAGTAGGACCTGGTTATGGATGCGGCGGGAAATATTGGGGAGCAAATCCAGCGGGGTTTTGCTTGCAACATCGTAAACGCGGGCGGATTTGATTTTGTGCAGGTAATCGATTTTCATTAGGGACGCTGTCCAGGGCTGCACTGTATAGTGCGGCAGTGTATGATTGAGGGGTTGGTTCACAAAGAACCTGAATTATAAAGAAAACAGAGGGTCTGCAACATGTTGCGCTGGCTCATACAGCGTTGGCAAGCCCTGATTTGGTCATAAATAGGTAAAAGGTTTAGATAAATGGCTACACAAGACGAATTGAAGCAACAGGTTGCCAAGGCGGCAGTTGAGTATGTAAAGGGTGGCATCATCGGTGTCGGCACTGGCTCTACAGCCAATTTTTTCATTGATGAACTGGCTAAGGTCAAGGACAGGATTGATGGCGCTGTTGCGAGCTCCGAGGCGACTGCCCAACGCTTGCGTGGTCATGGCATCCAGGTGTTTGACCTCAATGATGTAGATGGCATGGAAATCTATGTGGATGGTGCGGATGAAATCACCGAGCAGATGCACATGCTCAAGGGTGGTGGTGGTGCGTTGACACGCGAGAAGATTGTGGCGGCTTGTGCCAAGGATTTCATCTGTATTTGCGACCAGAGCAAACTGGTGCCAGTGCTGGGTAAATTCCCACTGCCAGTGGAAGTGATCCCGATGGCAAGCGAATATGTTGCACGTGAGTTGGTGAAGCTGGGCGGTCAGCCCAAGCTGCGTGATTTCACGACTGATAACGGTAACGTTATCCTGGATGTGCATGGCCTGACCATCACCGATCCTGTGGCACTGGAATCCAAGGTCAACGAAATCGTTGGTGTGGTGACCAATGGCTTGTTTGCAGCTCGCCCTGCGAACGTATTGCTGCTGGCAACAGCAGATGGCGTCAAGACATTGACCGCCAAGTAAGCAACGCGCATCAGTTCAACATGAAATTGTCATAATCGGCAATTACACTAGAACGTTGACTCATATCCTGGTCGGGACTAGCGCAGCCCGGCCAGATTCAATCACGGAAGGGATCGCGTTATGCAATTTGAACATACATACAAGCAGTACGATGCCGAGCTGGAATCAGTCCGTGCAAAAGTGCTCGAAATGGGCGGTTTGGTCGAGCAGCAAATCGTTAATGCGCTAGAAGCCTTGGTCACGGTGAATACCACCCTGGCTGACAAGGTGATTGCCAATGACCACAAGGTGAATGCGCTTGAAGTGCAGGTTGATGAAGACTGCAGCCATATCATTGCCCGCCGCCAGCCTGCTGCCGGTGACTTGCGCATGATCATGATGGTGGTCAAGACCATTACCGACCTAGAGCGCATTGGTGATGAAGCGACCAAGATCGCTCGTGTTGCACAGAAGGTGTCCGAGTCTGGTCGTCTTTATACTCCTCGTTTCAACGAGATCAAGACCATGGTCGGCCATGTGCGTGAAATGTTGCGCACTGCACTGGATGCATTTGCGCGTCTGGATGTGACCAAGACCGTAGACGTAGCGCGCCAGGATGAGCAAGTGGATGAGCAATTCCGCGCTGCCATGCGTCAGTTGATCACGTTCATGCTGGAAGACCCGCGTACCATTTCCATGTCGCTGGAAGTTTTGTTTGTTGCCAAGGCGATTGAGCGTATTGGTGATCATGCCAAGAACATTGCCGAATACGTGATCTACATGGTAAAAGGTAAAGACGTACGCCACACCACCGTTCAAGAGATGGAACGCGAAGCCCAGGAGCCCTAAGCTGCTAGCTGTGGTGTAGGCAAACGCTTTACCGTTTTACAAGAAGGTCGAACTTGCCTACCAAAAAATCCGATTTTCCAGAGATCGCGGCAGTCGATCTGGGATCCAACAGTTTCCGTCTGCAGCTTGCCCGGGTTGCAGACGGTCATCTTATTTTTCATGACTCCCTACGTGAGGCTGTGCGTCTCGGTGCAGGCCTGGATGCAAAAAATAACCTGAGCATCGATGCTCAGCAGCGTGCGATTGACTGCCTGAAGCGATTCGGCGAACGCTTGCGGGGTTTGCCGCCGCAAGCAGTGCGTGCGGTTGCTACCAATACTTTCCGCGTGGCACGAAATGCCCCCAACCTGATGGCGGAAGCGCAGGCCGCATTGGGGTTCCCGATTGAAATTATTGCTGGCCGCGAAGAAGCGCGCATGATTTTCGTCGGGGTCAGCCATAGTTTGCCCCCCGTGACTCATAAGCGACTGGTGATCGATATTGGCGGTGGGTCTACTGAGTTCATCATTGGTCAGGATCTTGAGCCTATCGAGATGGAAAGCCTGTATATGGGTTGCGTCAGCTATAGTTTGCGCTATTTCCCCGAGGGAAAGTTGAATGCGGATGCCTTTGAGCAAGCACGCATTGCAGCGGCGGCTGAAATCCAGAGCATACGCAAACACTTTGTGGCTGAAGGTTGGGAGGAGGCGGTCGGATCGTCTGGCACAGCCAAGGCACTGGGAGAAATCATTCGGTTGAGTGGCTTGAGTGAAGGCGAAATCACCAGGGAGGGGCTGGAATTTCTGCGTCAGCATCTCATCAAGGTCAAGGATATCAAGAAAATCGAATTGCCTGGGTTAAGCGCAGATCGGGCAGCGGTGCTGCCGGGAGGGCTAGCCATTATGACGGCGGCATTTGATGCCCTCAAGATTGAGCGCATGACGGCGGCAAGTAGTGCCTTGCGTGAAGGCGTACTTTACGAGTTGCTCGGCCGTTTGCATGACCGGGATATACGTGAAGTGACGGTATCCAGCTTCATGCGCCGTTACCATGTCGAACCAGACCAGGCAGAACGCGTACGTGATATGGCATTGCGCTTGCTATCCCAATGCACAGGCCTCTTGCAGCAATGGGATGAAGATACCGCAGCGCAATACCTGACCTGGGCTGCACGTCTGCATGAAATTGGTGTGTCGATTGCCCACGCCGCTTATCATAAACATTCCGCCTACATTGTGGAAAATGCTGATATGCCGGGCTTTTCCAATATGGAGCAGGAAACCCTGGGGCTGTTGGTCAGGACGCATCGACGCTCTCTAGCCAAGCTGGACACTAGTTTGAGTCTGGTGGGTAATCAGGATCGCCTCTTATTGGTCCTTATCTTGCGCCTGGCGGTCTTGTTCCACCGTAATCGCCAACCGGATAATCGCCCAGACTTGGTGCTCTCTATTACGAAAACTGGCTACCAGCTGGAGATAGATTCGGATTGGTTGAAGGAAAATCCCCTGACCGAGGCAGAGTTGCTCAATGAAGTTGCCTACTGGAAAGAGGTTGGCCTGAGCTTAAGTTTGGGTTCCTGAGCGACACAGAGTCCTTTCCAACATTTTTCTGTATTATCAAAAACAATAAGGCCGCATTTAACGCGGCCTTATTCGTTTATTGCAAGCAATATCAGGATCAGATATCTGGTAATACTTCCTGGCCATATTCTGTCATGAGGAATTGCTGCGCAGCAAAGCCGGCACGACGGCTCGGTTTCTGTTCATAGCTACCATCTGGCAGCATTTCCCAGGCGTTGGAGTTGTCCTTGAGGTAAGGCTCCAGGCCTTCCTTGAAGACGCGCTTCTTGACCCTGGCATCCAGCAAGGGGAAGCAGACCTCGATGCGGCGGAAGAAGTTGCGGTACATCCAATCAGCGCTGGAGAGATAGATGTGTTCCGCACCATTATCGTAGAAATAGAAGATGCGGGTATGCTCAAGGAAGCGGCCTACGATCGAGCGTACCTTGATGTTCTCCGAAACACCGGGAATACCTGGGCGTAGCGCGCAGACACCACGCACGATCAGCTCAATCTGCACGCCTGCGCAAGAAGCATCATACAAAGCACGAATGACGTCAGGATCCAGCAGTGCATTCATCTTGGCGATAATGCGTGCTTTCTTGCCTGACTTGGCAATGTCGGCCTCGTTCTGTATCGCCTTGATGGTGCGCTGGTGCAGCGTGAAGGGTGATTGCCATAAGTGGCGCAACTTGGAGGCTTTGCCCAGGCCTGTGAGCTGGGCAAACACGTCATTGACATCTTCGCTGATCTCATCCTGGCAGGTAATCAAGCCAAAATCTGTATAGAGACGGGCAGTGCGCTGGTGATAATTGCCAGTGGCAACGTGAACGTAGCGGCGCAGTTTGTCATCGTCACGGCGTACTACCATGGCCATCTTGGCATGGGTTTTGTGGCCGACGACGCCGTATACTACGTGAGCACCTGCATTTTCCAGTTGGGCGGCCCAGTTGATGTTGGCTTCTTCGTCAAAACGCGCCAACAGCTCTACAACAACAGTCACTTCCTTGCCGCGCTGCGCTGCCTCAATGAGAGACTTCATCAAGGTGGAGTCTGCGCTGGTGCGATAGAAGGTTTGCTTGATCGCCAGGACTTGCGGGTCTTCCGCAGCTTGCTTGATGAACTCGACTACCGGGTTGAACGACTGGAACGGGTGGTGCAGCAGAATATCCTGCTTACGGATGGCCTTGAAGATGTCTGCATCCTTGGCCAGCTCCTTGGGTAGGCTGGGTGTATACAGTGGATACTTCAAGTCTGGGCGGTCCACGCTATCCGGGATTTGCATCAGGCGGACGAGATTGACGAGGCCGTTGACCTGGTAAAGGTCGTCCTGATTCAGGCCGAATTGCCCCAGCAGGAAGGCGGACATTTCTGCCGGGCAACTATCGGCGACTTCCAGGCGCACAGCATCGCCATATTGGCGATGGGTTAGTTCTCCTTGTAGTGCCAGGCGTAAATCCTTGGTTTCTTCATCATCCAGGATCAGGTCGCTATCGCGAGTGACGCGGAACTGGTAGCAACCCTTGACCGTCATGCCAGAGAATAGCTCGTTAACGTGGGCATGCAGGATGGAAGAAAGAAAAACGAAGCCGTGGTCGCAGCCCGCGATGTCGCGAGGCAGGCGGATAACGCGTGGTAATGCACGTGGTGCTTGCACGATGGCAACGCCAGAGTTGCGCCCAAAGGCGTCCTTACCTTCCAGCTCTACTGCAAAATTCAAGCTTTTGTTGAGTACGCGCGGGAAGGGGTGGGCCGGATCCAGGCCGATAGGCGTCAAGATAGGCATCAGCTCACGGAAAAAATAAGCCGCGATCCATTCACGTTGCACATCGTTCCAGTGCCCGCGGCGGATAAAGCGGATTTCTTGTGCTGCGAGCTGCGGTAGCACTACCTCGTTAAGAATCTTATATTGGTGGTCCACCATTTCGTGAGCCAGCGTGCTGACCTTGGCAAATGCCTGCTTGGGCAACATGCCGTCGGCACCAACGTGAGGTGAATTGTATTTGATCTGGTTCTTGAGGCCTGCAACACGCACCTCGAAGAACTCATCCATGTTGCTGCTGAAAATACAGAGGAACTTGAGGCGCTCGAGCAGTGGAATGCTCTCATCCTCAGCCTGGGCCAAGACGCGACGATTGAAGGCGAGTATGCCTAGTTCGCGATTGATAAAATATTCGGGACTCAATTTGACGGGCAACATGATAAAAACCTCACTGTATGCCCGCAATATGACAGTTTAATGAAAAATGGTTCAACTATTAGGTGGGACATAGCCTGATGCGGTATCTGCACCATCACCGAAGAAATAGGCTTCTGTTTGCTGGCTAAGATATTTGCGGGCTTGTGGATCAGCCAGGCTCAGTCGGTTCTCATTGACTAGCATGGTTTGTTGCTTGAGCCAGCCTGCCCATGCTTCCTTGGAAACATGTTCGTAAATACGCTTGCCAAGTTCGCCAGGGTAAGGAGGAAAGTCCAGGCCATCAGCATTGCGGCCTAACTTAACGCAGAAAACGGTACGTGCCATGATGTCGATCTTAATGAGTGAATCAAGACCGACATCATAGCGTAAGCTGTCGTGTGGTGCGAGGGCACCACACGAGGAGAGGCTAGAAGTCGCCGCGTAAGCCGATGAGAAGAGAACGACCACCCAGAGGCGCGATGTCCTTGAGGATAGAGGTGTGCTCACGGATGGTTTGGTCCAACAGGTTGTAAGCCTTGGCAAAGACTTCGAGCTGGAATCTTTCCGGGGTCGGTAGCTTGTAGGTCAATGTTGCGTTGACCAAGGTATAGCCGTCGGTGGGTAGCTCATTGTCTGCGGTACGGTCTTGCTTGAAGGCGTGCAGTACATCCAGCCTGGAGCCGAACTGGTTAAAGCGGTAGTCAAGACCAAAGCCTAGCTTCAGTGGAGAAATTCGCGGCAGTGGATCACCCGTGTCGCGGTTGGTGGCGCGCACATAGTCGCCGCGCAGGTGCAAATCCAAGGCGCCAATGGTGTCATAGACGCGGAACTTGCCTTCGGCTTCCAGGCCTTTGAACACTGCCTTGGCCGAGCTGAATTGGGCTTCTGCAATCGTGGAGTCAGCCTGGCCGGTTTCACCTTCTTCATTGACCAGGTTGCCAGTATTAAACAGGCCGATGAAATTGCTGAAGCGGGTGTAATAGGCGCCCAGGGTGAAGGAGTTGTGATTCTGCTTCCAGCGTAACTGGCTATCGATACCATTGGAGCGCTCCTTGTCGAGTGCATCGGTACCGAGCTCGTATTGATCAGTAGCGACATGGACGCCATTGGCAAACAGCTCGAAATAGCTGGGTGCCCGCTCATTGTGTGAGAGATTGGTGCTGATGGACCATTGCTCATCAAGCTTGAATAACCCGCCGGTGGCAAAGCTATAAGGCGTGAATGAGCGTGATTGGCTGGGGCCAAATTTATCGCCGCCGTTGGAGTCGAGCTCGGCATGCTCGATACGCCCGCCAAAGGTCAGTTTGAGGGCATCCAGGGGGAGTTCTTCGTAAACGTAAACCGCACGGCTCTTGGTGCGATTCGATGGCACGAAGGCCTCTTCACCCAATGCCTGGAATTTACTGTCCCTGAACTGCAGACCGATGACACCACTTAAGGGGCCGATATTGCCGTGCGAGGCTTCAATTGAACCTTCTACGCCGCGGTTCTTGAAGGTAGTACTTACTTCGCCATCTTCTAATTCCTGGTGCTTGTAGTCAGTGTAGGCCATGCGGACTTTTACCTTAGTGATGATATTCCCCAAGTCGCGCAGCTCTGAGGCAAAGTCCCAGCGATCACTCTTCATGTCGATGAGGACATCCGGTTCCGCAACGGTGCCGTACTTGTTGTTGAAAGTCGAGTAAGACAAGCCTACATAGCCGTTATCGAGCGCAATCGACGCACCCACTGCACCGCCATCGGCATCTGAGGCACTGTTCACCAGCCTGCCCTTGTGCTCTCGTTCTTCGCCTGTAGCTTCGCTTTTGCGGCGTGAAACAGCATAGCCTGGGATATCCAGGTCATCGGTCTTGCGCTTGTAGGCGTCGGCATGCAGGGTGAGCACGCCATTGCCTGCATCCAGCACCACGGCGCCATTTTTTTGATTCTCGGCGCCGCCGAAACGTACTTCGCTACGACCAGTGACGCCGTCGATCGCTTGTTTCGGGATGCGGTGGTCGATGGCATTGACCACGCCGCCAACAGCGCTACCACCATACAGCAATGCTGCCGGGCCGCGCACGACGTCGATCTGCTCGATCACCAGCGGGTCAATGGCCACGGCGTGGTCGAAGCTGAGGCTGGAGGCATCAAGAATGCTGACGCCGTTTTGCATGATGCGCACGCGCTCGCCATCCAGGCCGCGAATGATGGGGCGGGAAGCATTGGGACCGAAGTTGGTGGAAGAGACGCCGGGGATGAATTTCAGGGTTTCACCCAGGGTACTTTCGCGTTGCAGGGTGAGATCGCGTCCGCTCAGTGTGGAGACGGGGACGACTAGTTCGTCAGAAGCCACTCCCAGCGGGTTGGCGGTGACGGCAATGGTTGGTAACTTGATATCGTCAGCCGCTTGTGCAGTGAAACTGCCAAGCGCCAGTGTGAGGGCGGATAACATTTTTTTTGGCAAAAATACCGGTGAAGTCGATCGCATGAGGGTTCTCGCAGTCAAGCTAATAGGCAGGCAGCATGCTCAAGGCAATGCATGTCCTGCATGGTGAATGATTAAATGTCCCTTATCGGGAGGAGCTTGTAATGACTGTGGGAGGGGCGCGCGAGATATAGGCGTGGAGAGGGCTGGTATGCTCGACCAGCACCTGCTTTGTTTCTGCAAGTAGTGGTGGGGTATGGACGAGAATGTTACTGGGTGTGCTAGGTAAGGCGCTGCCTAATCCGCTGATGGCAAGACATTGGCTACAAAAGCTGGCATGCGGTGCCTGGTCTTGTGAGTACGGTACGGCATCACCGAGGTGGGAAATTTCGTGCGCAAACAGTGCTTGCTGGCCAAAAAGCAGCAAGAAAGGGAGGAGTGCAATGAGCAGCCATTTACGCAACATGGTTGCGATTCTAGCAGCTTATGATGAAATGTTGAAATGACAAGGACTAGGCATTGCCTAGTCCTTGAGAGTAATACTTTGAAGTCGCGGATGCACCGCGCGTCAGGGCTTAGCCCTTGAAGTTTGCAGCGACGAAGTCCCAGTTGATGATGTTCCAGAACTCTTCAGCATATTTTGGGCGTGCGTTGCGGTAATCAACGTAATAGGCGTGTTCCCATACATCAATCGTCAACAATGGTGTTTGGCCCTTGGTCAGGGGAGTTTCGGCGTTGCTGGTACTTTCCAGACTGAGGCTACCGTCTGCATTCTTGACCAGCCATGCCCAGCCAGCGCCAAATGTGGTGATGGCTTTTTGCGTGAATTGCTTCTTGAATTCTTCAAAAGAACCAAATGCCTTGTTGATGGCCTCTGCCAGCTCGCCAGTGGGCTCACCACCGCCGTTGGGCTTGAAGCCGTTCCAGTAGAAAGTGTGGTTCCAGACCTGGGCTGCGTTGTTGAAAATGCCGCCGGAGGATTTCTTGACAATCTCTTCCAGGCTAGCATTCTCGAACTCTGTACCCTGAATCAGGTTGTTGAGGTTGGTCACATAAGTCTGGTGATGCTTGCCATAGTGATATTCAATCGTCTCAGCAGAAATGACGGGCTCCAGGGCATCCTTGGCGTAAGGAAGCGGAGGAAGTTGATGTGCCATGCTTATTCCTTTTTGTGTTGGGTTGATAAAGGTTAAGAAGCATTTTGCCATAAGAAAAAAAATGCTGAGGTAGCGCGAATCATTCTCGAAATCAGTCATGATCAGGGTGTGGCTGATCATGAGAAACTTCGTTTTGCTAGCTTATTGTGGCAGGGAGAAAGGAGTGGGATCAGTCCAGGGTTTTTCACCACACACCAAGGCTGCTACTAGGCTGGCACTACCTGGTCCCATCGTGAGTCCGTAGCGAAAATGCCCGGTATTGAGGTAAAGGTTTTCTACTGCAGGATGCGGGCCGATGACAGGCAGGTTTTCAGGGGTGCCGGGGCGTAATCCGCTCCAGTGCTTGATGATGGGCTGGTGTTGTAGTTCGGGCAACAGGGCTTCTGCCTTGGCACGTATTTCATCGCGTACGCTATCAGTGGTGGATGCATCAAAGCCGACGTCTTCCAGGGTGCTACCAGCCAGCAGATAGCCATCCTGGCGCGGCACTAAATAGAAATCTTCACGGAAGACCACAGTGCTGGGGTTGTGCTCAGGTTTGTACAACAGGATTTGCCCACGCATGGGCTTGATTTGCAGTTTGCTTGCTACTTCTTTTAGTAGCTCAAAGCTCCATGCGCCAGAAGTCACGATGAAATGGTCGGCTTCCAGCCATTCGCCGGTTGTGGTCTGCCATGATTTCAGACGAGTAGTGTCTTGGGGTAGTGGCTTGAGCTCAGTGTGTTCAAGCAACCTGACATGATGGTTTTCTAGCCATGTGCGTAAGGCGTGCATGAGGCAGGGTGGGCGAACCTGGTTGATTTCGGGTAGCCACAGAGCGTGGTCGCCACTTGGTGATGTGATGCCGAAGGCTGCGACGCTAGCTTCTTCGACCTTGACTTGGTAACGCTTACACCAAGCCAGTGCGGCCTCATGGTCAAATGGGGGCAATAACAGAAAGCCAGAATTCAGCATCTGCGGATCGATGCCGGTTTCCTTGAGCAGGCGCGAGCAAATATCGGCATAGCGTGAAGCGCCGTAATGCGTGAGCGTATTGACATGATCTGAATACATCCACGGCAATAGCGGAAACATGATGCCTGTGCCGGCCCAGGAAGATTCTCCTGATGTTTGGCTGGCAATCTTGTTGCGCTCGACAATGGTAACTTTACAGCCTCTGGCAACCAACTCCATCGCGGTTAAGCAACCAACAATGCCTCCGCCTGCAATCAGTACGTGCTGGCTCATGCGTAGTATTTCCGGGAGTTGGGATAAGGGCGGCGGTCAAGCTTAAATAAATTAATCACGCAAAAATTATGCCGACTTTGCCGGCATATCCTTTATTCAGGGAACATTCCCTTTTATACTTGGCACATATGGGAATTTCCAAGTTAAAGACAAGCAATAGCGCAACTGCACCACTGCAACTGGCGCGCGAGGTATTGTCCATCGAGGCGCGAGAGGTCCAGGCATTGGCCGAGCGCCTGGATGAGAGCTTCGTCAACGCAGTCGAGCTTATTTTACAATGCCGGGGCCGAGTTGTCGTGACCGGCATCGGCAAGTCCGGTCATATCGGTAACAAGATCGCCGCGACGCTTGCGAGCACTGGTACCCCCGCTTTTTTTATGCATCCTGCCGAGGCCAGCCATGGTGACTTGGGCATGATCACGCAGGATGACGTGGTGATTGCCTTGTCCAACTCGGGCGAGGCGGATGAGTTGCTGGCGCTACTGCCGCCCTTGAAACGTATTGGCACGCCTATTATCAGTATTTCAGGGAATCGTCATTCGACCCTATCCAAGGCAGCCGCTGTTTTCCTTGATGCTCACGTGACCCAAGAGGCGTGCCCGCTAGGCTTGGCACCTACGGCCAGTACCACAGCTGCGCTGGCCTTGGGTGATGCCTTGGCGGTGACCTTGCTTGATCAACGCGGATTCTCTCGCGAGGATTTTGCGCTGGCGCACCCTGGTGGCTCCATTGGTCGACGCTTGTTGCTGCATGTGCAAGACGTGATGCGTAGTGGCGATGATGTGCCTGGAATACCTCGCGCCAGCAGTCTCAAAGATGGCTTGCTGGAAATGTCGCGCAAGGGCTTGGGCATGACGGCCGTGCTCAATGAGGCAGGTAAGCCTGTCGGGATTTTCACGGATGGTGATTTGCGCCGTGCTTTTGAGGCCGGGATTGATATTCACGGCACTAGCATGGGTGATGTGATGCATGCTGACCCGCAGACGATTGCGCCCGAACAATTGGCAGTCGATGCCGTGGCATTAATGGAGCAATATTCAATTAGCAGCCTGCTGGTCGTTGATCAGCAAGGTAACCTGGTCGGCGCACTCAATATGCACGACCTCTTGATGGCAAAGGTGGTATAGAACGTGGTTTCAGTAGAAGAGCGCGCAAAGCGCATCAAGGTAGCAGTGTTCGATGTGGATGGTATTTTGACCAATGGTGGCTTAATGCTGGGTGATGATGGCCTGGAATACAAAGTGTTCCATTCACAGGATGGCCTGGGCATGAAGATGCTCAAGAACACTGGCATCCGCATGGCGTACATCACAGGGCGCAAGTCCAATGTCGTGGTCAAGCGTGCCGAGAACACTGGCGTCAGCATTATCTACCAGGGCATTGATGACAAGCTTGAGGCGTTCAACGACTTGCTGGAAAAGCAGGGGGTTTCTGCCGAGGAATGCCTGTTCATGGGCGATGACGTCATCGATATCCCGCCCATGCGACGTGCTGGCCTGGCGATCACCGTGCCGCATGCCATGCCGCTGGTGAAGGAATATGCCCACTACACGACCGAGCGCCAGGCAGGGTTTGGTGCGGTGCGTGAGGTCTGTGAGATGCTGATGAAGGCGCAAGGCACGTTTGATGCCCAAATGGCGCCTTATTTGAAATAATCAAGCGATATGCAAGGACGTACCAACACCATCCTGTTTCCACTAGCCGTGCTGGGCCTGTTGGCCTTGATCACGCTGTGGATTGACCGCACGGTGCAGCCGCCGGAGCCGCGCGTGGATGGCAGTACACGTCATGACCCGGATTACATCCTCAATAATTTTGTCACCACCAAGACCGATGCGACGGGAGCGATTAGCCATATCCTCAAGGCATCTGAAATGCGGCATTACCCAGATGATGACAGTACCGAGCTGACCAATCCACATTTTACCCAGTTTGGCGTTGGCAAGCCGACGACGACGATTGAGGGCAAGCGAGGCCATGTGTCCAGCAAGGGCGATGTGGTCGAGTTCCGCGATGATGTGCGCGTGGTCAGGCCCGCCTTTGCTGACCGTCCAGAGATGACGTTGACAACGCAATACCTGCGCGTGGAGCCGGATAAGGAAATCGCATCTACTGACCAGCCAGTGGTCATTACCCAGGGGCCAAAGAGCGTCGTGCACGCGGTGGGGATGTATTACGACAAGAAGAATCAAACCATCCAGCTCAATAAGCGAGTGCGTAGCCATTATGAGCGCCCTGCGGCCAAGCCGCAGGCAAGTAAGCCCAAGGCTGCCAGTAAGCCTAGGCAGGTTGCCGCCAAGCCAGCGGCCAGCAAGTCCAGCAAATCTACCCCAGCCGGGAATAGTAAAAATGCCAAGCAGCCAACTAAAACCAAATAGAACGATATTCTTCAGCGGAGACCCTATGCGCAACTTGCGTTGTTCCTTATTGCCTGCCCTATTGATCGGCATGTTGTCAGCGACTGCCTATGCCGAAAAGGCAGACCGGGATAAGCCGATCGAGTTGGAGGCTGATTCGGTACAGGTGAATGATGCAAAGAAGACCAGTACCTATACCGGCAATGTGATCCTGACCCAGGGTACATTGGTGATCCGTGGCGACAAGCTGGTTGTGCGTGAAGATAAGGAAGGCTTTCAACACAGCACCTCTTATGGCAACCCAACCACTTTCAAGCAGAAGCGTGACGGCAAGAACGAATACATGGAAGGCAGTGGTCAGCGGATAGAGTATGATGGACGCATGGACAAGGTGCAGTTATTCACTAAGGCATGGGTCAAGCGCGGCGAGGATATCGTGCACGGCGACTACATCATGTATGACGCCAATGCTGAATATGCCGAGGTGATCAGCGGTGGCTCCCAGGCGGCGACACCTGCAACGCCTACAGGACGTGTGCGCGCCATTATTCAGCCCAAGAAGAAGCCAGCCACAGAGACTCCCTGAAACTGATGATAAGCGCAGTGGTCTGGTGATAAAGGGGCCAGGGTACTGTGTTTGATTAGAGATGGCATCGATAGATATTGCATAAATGAGTGAATTAATCGTAGAAGGTTTGCGCAAGAAATATAAGTCCCGCACGGTGGTGCAGGATATTTCGCTGCAACTCAATAGTGGTGAAGTGGTGGGCTTGCTGGGGCCAAACGGCGCGGGTAAAACCACCAGTTTCTACATGATGGTGGGCTTGGTCCCTCTGGATGGCGGACGCATTTTGCTCGACGGCAAGGATTTGAGCCGCATGCCTATCCATCAGCGTGCACGCATGGGATTGGCCTATCTTCCTCAGGAACCGTCAATCTTCCGCAAGATGACGGTGACGGAAAATATCCAGGCGATCCTTGAGTTGCAGGACATGACGGCTGAGCAGCAAAAGGAGCAGCTTGAATCTCTGCTGCAAGAGCTCCATATCACCCATATACGCAACAGCATGGCGGTGAGCCTGTCCGGCGGCGAGCGTCGCCGCGTGGAAATTGCCCGATGCTTGGCCACCAACCCCAGCTTTATCTTGCTGGATGAGCCTTTTGCCGGGATTGACCCAATTGCGGTGTTGGATATTCAGAAGATCGTACGTTTTCTGACTGAGCGTAACATCGGCGTGTTGATCACTGACCATAATGTGCGTGAAACATTGGGTATCTGTGATCGGGCTTACATCGTGAATGAAGGCCGTGTCTTTGCATCAGGCAAACCCGGCGAGATCATCCATAACGAAAGTGTCAGAGAAGTTTACTTGGGCAAGGATTTCCGCCTGTAGTCAAAGCAGAATTAGAGAGATGAAACAAAGTCTACAGCTAAAATTTTCCCAGAACCTGGCATTGACGCCGCAGTTGCAGCAGTCGATCAAGCTGTTGCAACTGTCTTCGCAGGAGCTTAACCAGGAGTTGGAGTCGCTGTTGCAGGCCAACCCATTACTGGAGCGTGTTGATGGCCCTGATGGTGCGGCTGAAATGTCGGAAAGTTATAGCCCCACACCGGATGTCGCGGTAGCTACGCCAGCTAGCGATACACCTGCGCCTGCGAGCGAAGATGTGCCACGTGTTGATGAATTTGGTGGTGGCGATGATTATTTTGAATCTTTCCAGGGCAGCAACCGCTGGGAAGAGGGCGGTTCCAACAATGATGATGACAATGACTTCAGCTTCCAGGAGGCAGTCAATCTCACCCTGCGCGAGCACCTGTTAAGTCAGATCAAGCTACTGCCGTTGTCTGAGCGTGACCAAACGCTGGCAATGGTGCTGGTGGATGCCATCAATGATGATGGTTACCTTGAGCAATCCCTGGAAGAGCTGGCAGAACTGATGCCGGAAGAGCTGGAAATAGACCAGCTGGAGCTGGAAACAGCGCTCAAGCATATCCAGAACCTTGATCCGCCCGGTATCGGTGCACGTAACTTGGCAGAGTGCCTTGCGCTGCAACTGCGTGCGCTGCCAGAAGATACGCCTTATGTTGATCTGGCCATCAAGGTTGCCGAGCAACATTTGCCCTTGCTCGCGAGCCGCGACTACACACGCTTGCGTAAGCTGTTGCATTGCGATGACGATGTGCTGAAAACCGTGCAGCAACTGGTGACCCAGCTTAATCCTCGTCCAGGCGGAGAGTTCAGCCATATCACCTCGGATCATTACATCCAGCATGAGATCGTGGTGAAGAAGATCAAGGGCATCTGGATTGCCAGCCTCAATGATGAGGTCGTGCCTAAGTTGCGTATCAATCAGCTGTATGCCGGTATCCTGAAACGCAACCGCGATAGTTCGAGTCAATATCTCATGAGCCAGATGCAAGAGGCAAAGTGGATGATCAAGAACATCCAGCAGCGCTTCTCCACCATCTTGCGCGTGTCGCAGGCGATTGTAGATAGGCAACGCAACTTTTTCGAGCACGGTGAAGTAGCGATGCGCCCATTGGTGCTGCGCGAGATTGCCGACGAACTTGGTTTGCATGAGTCCACTGTTTCACGCGTGACAACGCGCAAGTACATGCTCACACCACGTGGTGTCTACGAATTGAAGTATTTCTTCGGCAGCCATGTGGCGACAGAATCGGGCGGGGCGTGCTCTGCCACGGCGATTCGTGCGTTGATCAAGCAGATGGTGAGCGAGGAAAACCCGAAAAAACCACTGTCTGATAACCAGATTACCGACATCCTTGGCAAACAAGGCATAGTTGTTGCAAGAAGAACCATAGCGAAATACCGCGAGTCTCTACAGATACCCGCGGCCAACCAGCGCAAGTCGCTTTGATTTGCGCGTTTTTCAAGTAAGGAGAGCGTTATGAATTTGCATCTGACCGGACATCATCTCGACGTTACACCAGCTCTGCGCGAATATGTGCAGTCCAAGCTGGCCCGACTCAGCAATCACTTTGATCATGTGATCGACCTCAAGGTGACGCTGAGCGTGGAGAAGCTGGTGCAGAAGGCGGAAGCCACCTTGCATGTGCCGGGCAACGACCTGCACGCTGAATGCGGGGCAGAAAGCATGTATAGCGCGATTGACTCGTTGGCTGACAAGCTGGATCGCCAGGTAGTGAAGCACAAGGAAAAAGTCAGCAACCATAATCAGGCATCTGGAGGCCTCAAGCACCAGCAGGCAGTTGAATAACTCCCATTGAAATGCTGCAAAAGAGTGCCAGATCAATGATTCATGCATGGATTTGGTACTCTGGCAGCCAGTTTCCTCCCTTGTTTTCCTCCAAGGTATTAAGCACACATGGCTGAAATCAGTGTTACCCAGCTCTACAAGGATACGCGCCGCAAACTCAAGCTGAAATGGGTATCAGGGTTAGCTGGCGGTGATAACCCCCTCACGAGTGAAACGGTGACCAAGCCATCACTGGCCTTGGTTGGACACCTGAATTTTGTGCATCCCAACCGTGTACAAGTGCTGGGATGTGCCGAAATGGATTATTTGCGCAGTCTCAAGACGCGCGAATTGCTCCAGGCGATCAAGAATCTGTTTTCTGCTGACCTGGCCGCGATTATTGTCGCCAATGGCGAAGAGGCTCCGGATGAATTGGTGGCAGCCTCGGATGAATTTAGCACGCCCTTGTTTACCTCCCCGTTGCGTAGCCCTGGCCTGATGGATGTGTTGAGCCACTACCTTGCGCAAGCGGTTGCTGCATCGGAAAGCCAGCATGGTGTTTTTATGGAGGTGCAGGGCTTTGGCTTGATGATCAAGGGCACGCCAGCCATTGGTAAAAGCGAATTGGCGCTGGAGTTGATTTCACGCGGCCATCGGCTGGTTGCCGATGATATTGTCGATTTTTATCGTATTGCGCCTGACCGGCTCGAAGGGCGTTGCCCGCCGTTACTGCAGGATTTTCTCGAAGTGCGTGGGCTGGGCGTACTGAATATCCGTGCCTTGTTTGGCGATAACGCTGTCAAGCCAACCAAGCCCTTGGATCTCATCGTGCAACTGGAAATGGCCGATACCATGG
Organism: Methylobacillus methanolivorans; assembly: GCF_054588515.1. Lineage (NCBI taxonomy): Bacteria > Pseudomonadati > Pseudomonadota > Betaproteobacteria > Nitrosomonadales > Methylophilaceae > Methylobacillus > Methylobacillus methanolivorans. Next base: position 117,680 of record NZ_BAAILT010000003.1, on the reverse strand, counting down.
TGCCGCTAGATCGGCTCAAGATTAAATCCCAACATGAGCAAATCCTCGATGTGAAAGTCCCCAAGGTGGTGATCCCGGTGGCTGCCGGGCGCAATATTGCGGTATTGGTCGAGGTGGCCGTGCGTAATCATATGCTCTTGCTGCGTGGCATCAACGGCACCAAGCAGTTCATGCAGCGCCAGCATCGTGAAATGGCGCGCACGGCAAGAAAGCTCAAACACCAGGCGGATTAATCCATGCAGCTCGTTATCGTTACCGGTCTCTCAGGCTCAGGCAAGAGCATCGTACTCAAGTTGCTGGAAGACAGCGGCTATTATTGCATCGATAACCTGCCTGCCACCTTGTTGCCACAAACCTCTGAGCACTTGAGCCAGGTGCAGCATGAGCGAGTGGCGATCAGCATTGATACCCGTAGTGCCTCACTGGAGGCCTTGCCTGGCAATATTCGCAAGCTCAAGAGCGAAGGCATCGATGTGCAGGTATTGTTCCTTGAGGCCAATGTCGAGACACTGGTCAAGCGCTACAGCGAGACGCGCCGCCGCCACCCGTTGAGCAACGACACCAGCACCTTGGCTGAAAGCATCAGCTACGAGCGCCATCTGTTGGAGCCTTTGGTTGACATGGGGTTGCGTATCGATACCAGCAACCTTAGCGCCAATGCCTTACGCCATTGGGTCAAGGAATTTGTTACCCAGAAAAATGGCGAGTTGATCTTGCTGTTCTCTTCTTTTGGCTTCAAGCATGGCATTCCGCTAGATGCGGATTATGTCTTTGACGTACGTTGCTTGCCCAATCCTTATTACGATGTCGAGCTCAGGCCGCAAACCGGGCAGGATAAGCCAGTGTGCGATTTTCTTGAGCAGCACGAGAGCGTGCACGATATGTATCACGATATTCGCCATTTCATTGAGCGTTGGTTGCCTGGCTTTATTGCTGATAACCGCAGCTACCTGACAGTAGCGATTGGTTGCACTGGAGGTCAGCACCGGTCGGTCTACCTAGCAGAGCGATTGGCACGTTATTTTCGCCATCAGCAACATCGTGTGCTGGTGAGGCACCGGTCATTGGAGCAGCATTAGCGTGGTCTGCAACATGCAGGTAGCCACATTGCCACAACAGGAAGCAAGAGCATGATAGGAATACTCATCATCGCCCACGGTACGCTGGGTGAAAGCCTGATTCACTGTGCAAGCCATGTCATGGGCTCGCGCCCGCCATTATTGCGGCAACTTGGTGTGGGCACTCATGATGATCCAGGCGGCTTGTTGCCACAGGCGCAACAGATGATCAGGGAGCTGGACGAAGGGCAGGGGGTGCTGATACTTTCTGATATCTACGGTGCCACGCCTTGCAACCTGGTGACCAATCTGTTGATTCCCGGCCATGTCGAAGGCGTAGCCGGGGTTAACCTGCCCATGCTGGTGCGTGCGCTCACCTACCGGCAGGGCAACAACATCATGACCCTGGTTGATAAGTCCATCAGCGGTGGACGTGACGGGGTCGTACATTTTTCCAAGGACGCATGTCAGCATCATGATTAAACAAGAAATAGAAATCATCAACAAACTGGGTTTGCATGCCCGTGCATCGACCAAGCTGACGCAGACCGCCAGCCAGCATGCCAGTGAAATCTGGATAGAGCGCAATGGCCGCCGGGTCAATGCCAAGAGCATCATGGGCGTGATGATGCTGGCGGCCAGCAAGGGCAGCAAGGTGACGCTGGAAACTAACGGCAGCGACGAACAGGCCGCCATGGATGCGCTGGTCAAGCTCATCAATGACCGTTTTGGCGAACCAGAATAATATCCATCATGTTTTTCCTCTCCCCTCAGGAATAACCCGATTATGGCCCAGAGTAACAAGGTCAGTTTCTCCATGCACGGTGTTGGTGTGTCCGGCGGCATCGCCATCGGCAACGCCCACCTGGTCACCAACGCCCTCGTGGAAGTGGTGCATTACCAGATCCCGAAAAAGGCCCTGGTGGCCGAGATTATCCGCTTCGAGAAAGCGCTGGAGCGCGTCAGGCAAGACCTACAGGCTGTGCGTGAGCAATTGCCCGCCAATGCCCCGGCCGAGCTGGATGCCTTTATCAACACGCATTTGATGATTCTCTCCGACAAGCACCTGTCGGAAGAGCCCAAGGCCATCATCGAGCAGGAGCTGTGCAATGCGGAATGGGCCTTGAAGCAGCAGATGCAGGAGCTGGTGGCGCAGTTCGAACTGATCGAGGATGAATACCTGCGCGAGCGCAAGCAGGATGTGGTGCAGGTGGTGGAGCGCATCATCAAGGTATTGCTCGGCCATCCCAGCGAGGCGGTGCGGCCCGATGAAAGTGCGCAGATCCTCGTCGCCTACGACGTATCTCCTGCCGATGCCATCCAGTTCAAGCATCACCATTTTGCCGCCTTCATCACCGATGTTGGCGGTGCCACCTCGCATACCGCCATCCTGGCACGTAGCCTCAGCATTCCTTCGATTGTGGCGTTGCATCGCGCCCGCGATCTGATCCGCGATGGCGAGTTGATTATCGTCGATGGCAACCATGGCATCGTCATCGTCAACCCGGACAAGGATACCCTGGCGGAATATCGCCTGCGGCAGGAAGAATGGGAGCTGGAGCAGCAAAAGCTCAAGCGCCTCAAGCTGACCAAGGCCGTGACGCTGGATGGTGTTGAGGTTGAGCTGCATGCCAATATCGAGGTGCCCGCCGACGTGGCCAAGGCCAAGGCGGTGGGCGCGAGCGGCATAGGCCTGTACCGCACCGAGTTCCTGTTCATGAACCGGCGCGAGATGCCGGACGAGGAGGAGCAGTTTGCAGCCTATCGTACCGTGGCGGAAACCATGAAGGGCATGGCGGTGACGATACGCACGCTGGACCTGGGTGCCGACAAGCAGATGAACCCGGATGCTGCACGTAGCTGCACCAACCCGGCCCTAGGCTTGCGCGCGATTCGCCTGTGCCTGTCCGAACCGCAGATTTTCCATACCCAGTTGCGGGCCATTTTGCGTGCCTCACATTATGGCAAGATCAAGATATTGATCCCCATGCTCTCTTCCCTGTTCGAGTTGCGCCAGACCGTGACTCACTTGGAACGCGCCAAGGAGAGCCTGCGGGCGGAAAACATCCCCTTCGATGAAGAGATCAAGCTGGGCGGCATGATAGAGATTCCCGCCGCGGCCATTAATGCCGAGGCATTCGCGCGCGAGCTGGATTTCCTCTCCATCGGCACCAATGACCTGATCCAGTATTCATTGGCCATCGACCGTACCGATGACTCAGTCTCCCATCTTTACAAGCCCGCGCATCCTGCCGTGCTCAAGCTGATCGAGATGACGATCAAGGCAGGTAACAAGCTGGGCAAGCCGGTTTCCGTCTGCGGCGAGATGGCCGGTGACCTGCATTTCACCCGCTTGCTGCTCAGCATGGGTTTGCGCCAGTTTTCCATGCATCCCTCTCATGTGCTCACCATCAAGCGCCAGGTGCTGCAAACCGAGCTGGAGGCCATTATCCCGCTGACGCGCAAGATCATGAATGCCTACGATATCGACAAGATCGAACCTTTGCTGGAAAAACTCAATCAATAGTTCATCTATTGCTGTTTCGGTCATTTATTGTTGAAGGGAATGCACCATGACCAACTTGATTCCAGTGCCCAGTGCCGACGAAAAGAATATCGCCGTCGTCACCCATCTCGGCGGCACGGTATTCAGCGTGTTTCCTGCGCTTATCGTCTGGTTGCTGAAAAAGGATAGCAGCCCCTTTATCGCCGAACAGGCGCGCGAGGCGCTGAATTTCCAGATCACCCTCTTGATAGGTTATGCCATCAGCTCCATATTGATGGTAATCCTCGTCGGTTTCGTGCTGGCTGGCATCCTCTGGATTGCCAACCTCATCCTCTGCGTGCTGGCCGCGATTGCTGCCAGCCAGGGCCAGGAATACCGTTACCCGTTTACATTGCGATTGATTAGTTAAGGATGCCAAGTGAGTATTGCCAATAACCCATTGCTGGATTTCTCCGGCCTGCCACAGTTCGACCAGGTCAAGGCTGAACACGTCACCCCTGCGGTGGATCACTTGCTGCAACAGGGCAAGGCCCTGGTCGAAACGCTGGTGGCAGATAGCACGCCACCCACATGGGACAACTTCGTGCGGCCGCTGGAAGATTTCGAGGAGCAGATCTCCCGTGCCTGGTCGCAAGTCGGCCACCTCAATGCCGTGGTCAACAGCCCCGAACTGCGCGAAGCCTACAACGACAATCTGCCCAAGCTCACCGCCTTCTACGCCGACCTGTCGCAGGACGAGCGGCTCTATGCCAAGTTCCGTGCCATCAAGGCTAGCGCTGCTTATGAGCAGCTCAATACCGCACAGCGCAAGATCGTCGATAACGAGCTGCGCGACTTCCGTCTCGGTGGCGCCGAATTGCCGGAAGACAAGAAAGCCCGTTTCAAGGCCATCCAGGAAGAGCTTTCCACCCTGGCCGCCAAGTTCGAGGAAAACCTGCTCGATACCACCAACGATTACGCCTTGTTCATTGAGGATGAAACCCAGCTCAAGGGTATCCCGGAAGATGCCTTGCAAGCAGCGGCAGAAGCTGCCCAGGCCGATGAAAAGCCCGGCTGGAAATTCACCCTGCAATTCCCTTCCTACATGCCTGTCGTGCAATATGCCGACAATCGCGCGCTGCGCGAAACGCTCTATCGCGCCTATGCCACCCGCGCGTCCGAGTTTGGCAAGCCAGAGTGGGACAACACTGATTTGATCCGCAAGATTCTTACCTTGCGCCACGAGGCTGCGGTTGTACTCGGTTACAACAACTACGCAGAGACATCACTGGCAACCAAGATGGCAGAAACGCCTGCCCAGGTAGAAGAGTTCCTCAACAACCTTGCACAGCGCGCCAAGCCTTTCGCCGAGCGTGACGTGCAAGAGCTCAAGCAATATGCTGCCGATAAACTCGGCCTTACCGACCTGCAAGCCTGGGATATTGCCTATGCCTCCGAGAAGCTGCGTGAAGATAAATACGCCTTCTCCGATCAAGAAGTGAAGCAATATTTCCCTGAACAGCAAGTGCTGCAAGGCTTGTTCAAGGTCACCGAGACCATCTTCGGCCTGCAAGTACGCAAGCAGGAAGCACCAGTCTGGCACAAGGATGTCAGCTTCTACGAAATCACTACCCCGGCCGGCGAACCAATCGGCCAGTTCTACCTTGATCTCTATGCCCGCAACAACAAGCGCGGCGGTGCTTGGATGGATGAAGCGATCACCCGACGCAGGAAGTCACACGGCATCGAGATTCCCGTGGCCTACCTGACCTGCAATTTCTCTGCACCCGTGGGAGGCAAGCCTGCGTTATTCACGCATGATGAAGTCATCACCATGTTCCATGAATTTGGTCATGGCCTGCATCATATGCTGACCCAGGTTGAGGATTATGGCGTCTCCGGTATCAAGGGCGTGGAGTGGGATGCTGTTGAGTTGCCCAGCCAATTCATGGAGAACTTCTGCTGGGAGTGGGATGTGCTGCGTCACATGACCAAACATGTCGACACAGGCGAGCATTTGCCTAAAGCCTTGTTTGACAAAATGGTCGCTGCCAAGAACTTCCAGGCTGGTATGCAGACCGTGCGCCAGATCGAGTTCTCCCTGTTCGACATGCGTTTGCATGCCGATTTCAGCGAGTACGACACCACGACAGCACTGACCTTGATCGAAGCCATCCGCGACGAAGTCGCCGTCGTGCGTCCACCCAAGTGGAACCGCTTCCCCAACAATTTCTCACATATTTTTGCTGGAGGTTATGCCGCTGGCTATTACAGCTACAAATGGGCAGAAGTCCTTTCTGCTGATGCATATAGTATGTTCGAGGAAAACGGTGTGTTATCCGCAGAGGCTGGCAAGCGTTTCTGGAACGAAATATTGGCCCAAGGTGGTTCACGACCAGCGCTGGAATCATTCATTGCGTTTAGGGGCAGGGAGCCCAGTATCGATGCCTTGCTTAGGCATAACGGCATGACGGCTTAAGGTGAGATACGGCGCAATATCTGCTGGTGATTGCGCCGTATGTGATGTAAGAGTTTCAGTAGCAGTTTTCTGCGCACATAGGTTAAGCTCTTCCCCTTCATCGATTTCACTAGGCATGTCATGGCGCTCAAATCCACTGTATTCAAGGCTAATCTGCAGATTGCGGATATGGAGCGGCATTATTACAACGATCATGCGTTGACCTTGGCGCGGCATCCTTCCGAGACGGATGAGCGCATGATGGTGCGCTTGCTGGCGTTTGCTCTGAATGCACATGAGCTATTGGCTTTTGGTCAGGGCATGACGGATGGTGATGAGGCGGATATCTGGCGCAAAGATCTCACCGGCAGGATAGAGCAGTGGATTGACGTGGGGTTGCCCGATGAGCGATTGATCCGCAAAGCGTGTGGCCGCGCAGATGAGGTGCTGTTGTATGCTTATGGTGGCCGCACGGCAGAGATGTGGTTTGAACAGAACAGGAGCGCGTTGGCGAAGCTGAAGCAGGTAAGCGTATTCAACCTGCCGCAAGAGCAGACCAAGGCGCTGGCAGAGATGGCGCAACGCACGATGAGCCTGCAATGCACTATACAAGATGGCCAGATATGGCTAAGCGATGGTGAACGTAGTGTCGAAGTGCAATGTGAAAAGTGGCAATAATCCCGCCTTAATGCAATAACGTGATCTTGCTGGCAGTGGCTTATGCTTTGGCAAAGCTGCCTTGTTCTGCATCTCTCAGCATGTTTATCAGGTCTGCGCCTTTCAATGCCAAGGCATAACCCAGTACCCCGCTGCCGATTACGACAGTCTCATAGTCTTTCACACTGTTATCCACCATCACCTTGAGGCCTAGTGGCAGGGCAATCGGTGGTACGGCACCGACGACATAGCCAGTTGCTTCTGGTACCTCATCATATTCCGCCATACGCAGCTTGCGTTCGTTGAGATGGCTGCGCAGGGTGGCCCAATCGGCACGCCCACCGCCTGCGACAGCCAGCAGAATGAACTGTTCAGACCCCGTACGGAACAGGACGCTGCGCACCACGGATTTTGGGTCCAGCCCTTCACTTTCCAATAATTCTTCCAGGTTGCGCACGGGTTTCTTGTCTTCACTCAAGGGAATGGCGATGACGCTGTAGGGAATAGCCTTTGTCTTTAGCAACTCGGTGACGGGAGAGGTGAGTGAGATCATGATGTTCCTGATTGCATGATGTGATGCTGGGAATTTACCTTAATTTTGCAGATTGATGGGGTTTGGTTAATGCAGTGGCGCTATGGAATTACGGTATGATCAGAATGAAATCTTGTCATCTCAACTCTGAAAATCTCACCATGTTGGCCAGCATACGCCCATACCTGATTGCCATTTGCCTGATGCTCTACGCGCAGGTGAAAGCCTATGCTGCGATAGAAGAGTCTGTCGTGCGGCTGGACACCGCGAGCGGTACGCTAGAAGGCACCCTCTTGGTACCCGAAGCCAAGCCTAGCATGCCGGTAGTGTTATTGGTGGCTGGCTCCGGCCCGACAGACCGGAATGGCAACCAGCCTGGCCTGCATCACAACGCCTTGTTGTTATTGGCGCAGGGCCTGGCGCAGTACGGCATTGCCAGCTTGCGTTACGACAAGCGCGGTGTGGGACAGAGCATCAGTGCTGCCACCAAGGAAGAAGATCTGCGCTTTGAGCATTATGTGACTGATGTGCGGGACTGGATCACATGGTTGGGCAGGGATAAGCGCTTTGGCAAGATGACGCTGCTTGGCCATAGCGAGGGAGCATTACTGGGGATGCTGGCAGCGCAGCGTAGTCGCGTGGCACAGGTGGTGCTGATCGGCAGCCCGGGCCGTGCTGCCAGTGATGTGCTGGAAAGGCAACTGGCTGAGCAGCCTGTCGAGATACAAACCTTGGCATTCCCTGTGCTCAAGCAGTTGCGACAAGGCAGGCGGGTAGCTACTGTCAATCCGGCCATAGTTGCCTTGTTCCGCCCGAGTGTGCAGCCTTACCTGCTATCGTGGTTTAAGTATGACCCAGCCAACGAAATTGCTAAGCTGAAGGTTCCGGTGCTGGTATTACAGGGGACCAATGATCTCCAGGTGAGCGCAGAAGATGCTGCGTTGCTAGAGATTGCTAACCCAGAGGCAACGGTGATCATGATGGAGGGGATGAACCATATCCTCAAGCTTTCGGTACCGGATCGCGCACAAAATTGGAACACCTATAATCAGCCAGAGTTGCCGGTGATGCCAGAGCTGGTCAACTTGGTAGCGCGTTTTGTGATCCAGTCCGGTAGGCTTGGCAATCAGTAGTGTTCAAGAGCAGGCTATTGCGGTGTGATCACTGTGATGGCGAGATGGCAAAACCAAGAATATTTCCAAAACTGTATCAAACTGCTTGTCTAGCAATAGGTGTCCGTTATTTTCCAGGAGTAGTTTTACATGCATTACCCGCTTGGCACGATTATTCTCTACGCTCGCAATATGCAAGCCACCGCTGATTTCTATTGTCGTCATTTTGGTTTTACTACTACAGGTGAGGCTCATGAGGGCTTGATTGAACTGTTTGCTCCGGCTGGTGGTGCAGGTATTCTGGTGCATCAGGCCGCCAAGTCCGTGAAGTTGGGGCAGGTTGGCGTCAAATTGTCATTTCATGTCGAGGACATCACGGCATTTATCCGGCAGGCAGGAGAAAATGGGCTGGAGTTTGGGCCCTTGCACCAGGCAAATGGCTATTCTTTTGCTAACGCGAAAGACCCAGACCAAAATGCCATCAGCATTTCGAGCCGTGCTTTTCGGCATCACTAACGTTACTGCCAAGGATTATCCATGTTGAAAGTTATCGCCCAGGATTTCATCAAGCCTGAATACATTGACCAAGTGCGCCCCTTGTATAAAGAGTTAATTGAGAAAACCCGGCAGGAGCCCCTATGTATTTCCTATGCCTTGTTTACCAATCAGAAAGATCCAGGACACTTTGTGTTTGTGGAAGAGTGGCCAGATAAAGCAGCTTTGGATACACATTGCCAGACAGAACATTTCCAGCGTTTGGTGCCAGCTATTGCGCAATATCAACGTCAAGAAGCGACATTCTTACTGATGGATGCATTTGTAGATCAAGGCATGCAGCCTTAGTCGCCATCTATGACAGATAACACCGTGATCAAGTCTGGGTTGCATCCGCGTAATCAGCATCGCCAGCGCTATGATTTTGCCTTGCTGATAGAGGCACATCCCGTGCTGGCAGCTTTTGTCAGGCTGAATGAATATCAGGATGCCAGCATTGATTTTGCCGATGCGAGAGCAGTCAAAACACTGAATCAGGCGCTGCTTAAGCAATACTATGGGATTGCAGAATGGGATATTCCGCCGCAATTTCTCTGCCCGCCGATTCCGGGTAGGGCTGATTATGTACATTACCTTGCCGACCTGCTGGCTGCAGGCAATGGTGGCAAAATCCCTCGTGGCGAAAGTGTGCGTGTGCTGGATATTGGGGTTGGCGCCAATCTTGTGTACCCCATCATCGGCCAGCGTGAATACGGTTGGTCTTTTGTCGGTGCTGACATTAATACCGCAGCCTTGAAGAACGCAGAGCGTATTATCGCGGCCAATGCCGGGTTGGACCGGGTGATCGCCCTACGTTCTCAGCGTAATGCACAGAAGATATTTACCGGGGTGGTACAACCGGGAGAGCATTTTGACCTCACCATGTGCAATCCGCCATTTCATGCCTCACAGGCAGAGGCCACAGCGGGAACGCAACGCAAATGGCAGAACCTGGAACGTAACCGGTGCAAGCCAGCCCGCAAAATATCCAACTCATCCGCGCCCAAGCTCAACTTTGGCGGACAGGCGGCCGAGCTTTACTGTGATGGCGGTGAAGAGGCTTTTATCAGCTGCATGGTGAGCGAGAGCGCCACGATTGCCGGGCAATGCCTGTGGTTTACTACCTTGGTATCCAAGGCCACCACATTGCCTGCGGTTTACCGTGCATTGAGAGCCGTGGGCGCAGTGAAGGTCAAGACGGTGGAGATGGCACAGGGACAAAAGAAAAGCCGCTTTGTCGCCTGGACCTTTCTTGATCAGGCAGCCCAGCGTGCATGGGGCCGCGAGCGCTGGTAAACGGTGTCACCATGATTTACTAGAATAGCTAACAAAACTCAGCAAAGCGCTCCTAGCTAGCCGCTCTGCCGCAGGCAGTACAAATGAGAGTGCGACAAGGCAGGGCAACAACGCCAAGAGAGTTTTGTTCGTCGTTCTAAGCCATACGGCTGATGGTATTGCGGAAACGCGTCAGCGAGACGATAAACAGCACGGTGCCAATCAACAACAGTGCCAGGAATGAGCTCCACACTACATCAATACCCGCACCACGGAACAATATCGCCTGCCCCAGCTCCACGAAATGCGTGGTGGGTGCTAGCAGCATGATGTTCTGCACAAACTCTGGCATGCTTTCGCGCGGCGTGAGGCCACCGGAAAGCATCTGCAATGGCAGCAGGGTCAGGATCATCAGCATGCCAAACTGCGGCATGTTGCGCGCCAATGTCGCCATGAAGATGCCCATTGATGTGGTGGCGAACAGGTGCAGGGTGGCACCCAGCAAGAACAGTGCTATCGAGCCATGGATAGGGACGTGTAGCAAACCTTGCACTACGAAGAGCAAAGAGCATGTCGAGGCGACCAAGACCACCAGTGCCATAGACCAAACCTTGGCCAGCATGATCTCGGTTGGCGTGACAGGCATGACCAGCAAGTGCTCAATGGTGCCATGCTCGCGCTCACGGATCAGCGCTGCGCCGGTGAGGATGATAGAGAGCATGGTGATGTTGTTGATGATTTCGTTCATGGCGCCAAACCACGCCTGGATCAGGCTGGGGTTGAAGCGCATGCGCAGTGACAGCTCTACCGGGAGGGTCGCTGTGCTGCGGTAGCGCTGCACGAATTCATTCACTTCGGTCAGCACGATCTCCTGAATATAGCGATTGCCGGAAAAAGCCTGCGACATGCGCGTGGCATCCACATTAAGTTGCAACGCGGGCGATTTACCCGCCAGCACGTCGCGCTGGAAATTGGGCGGGATATGCAGGGCAAACGTGTAGTCGCCTGCATCCATGCCTGGGTCGATCTGGCTCTGCGTGATCAGCGGCGGCGTGGAAAAATGCGGCGGATAGAATGCAGAAACAATACGTGCGGACAAGGGTGAAGCATCTTCGTCGACGATGGCAATCGGCGCTTTGTGCAGGGTTTCTGGTATTGCCGTGGCTGAGCTGTAGATCATGATGGTGAAGGTGTAACCGATCAATACCAGCATGATCGGGTCACGAATCAGGCTCCAGAGTTCCTTGACGCCAAGCCGGTAGATGTTGGCTAGGTGGCGCATAGGACAATCCTCGCAATAGGTTGTCTGGTCATCAGGGGTGTGCTCATGTCATTTATCCTGCTTTCTTAACAGCAGGATGGACATCACCAGGATGACGGGAATGGCCGCCAGCATCGGCCAGAATGAAGCATGCAGGTCAGAGAAATCCAGTGCCTTGCTGAAAACGCCGCGGGTGATGATCAGCATATAGGTTGTGGGGTAAATCTCGCCCACAATCCGGCCTGCGCCTTCCAGGGAAGATACCGGGTTGAGCATGCCGGCAAACTGTACTGAAGGGACGATGGAAACGATCATCGTAAAAAACAGTGCAGCAATCTGGCTCCGGGTAAACGTGGATGCGAGCAGGCCAATGCCGGTGGCGACAATGCAATAGATAAAAGCTGCCAGCGTCAGCGTGGCGAAGCTACCCTTGATTGGCACATCGAATACCGTCACGGCCAGCAATGCCATCAGCAGGAAATTCAGCATGGCGAGCGCGACATAAGGCAATTGCTTGCCGAGCAAGAACTCGGTGCGGGTGACCGGCGTCACGTAAAGGTTGATGATGGAGCCTAGTTCTTTCTCTCGCACCACGGACAATGCTGCCAGCATGGCTGGCAGCATGAGCAGTAATAGTGGAATGACCGCAGGCACCATGGCGGGCAGGCTGCGTACGTCGGGGTTGTAGCGGTAGCGTGTCTCTATTCTGGCTGCGCTAGCGAGCGTGACACCCAGGCGTTCCTGCGCTTGTTGTTGCAGCCATTGCTGGTGCATGCCCTGCACATAACCTTGTACTGTCTCAGCGCGCTGGGGCATTGCGCCATTCACCCAGGCACCAATCTCGGCACGCTGTCCGCGCTGCACATCGCGGGCAAATCCCGGGGGTATCTCGATGGCAAGGGAAAGTTCGCCACTACGCATGCGTTTGTCCATCTCTTGATAGTCGCTGATAGGCGGCTGTTCGATGAAATAACGCGAGCCGGAAAGGTTGAGCGCGTAGTTCTGGCTCAGCGTCGTCTGGTCACGATCCAGCACGGCATAGGTCAGGTCTTCGACATCCATGCTGATGCCAAAGCCCATGACAAACATGAGCAGCATCGAGCCTGCCAGGGCGAGGCCACCGCGTACTGGGTCGCGCTGCAGTTCCAGCATTTCGCGCCAGAGGTAGCTGAACATACGGTTCAGGCTAAAAAAACGATGTGGAACATGCTGTGCGGTGTGTTCGATATTAGGCGTTGCATGTTCGACTGGTTGGGCCTTGTCGGTGCCACCACCGGCTTCCACCAGATAGTCGATGAATGCCTGCTCCAGCGTATCAGCATTGCGCTGTGCGACGATGTTGGCGGGTGTGTCGCTGACCAGTACCTTGCCCGCATGCATCAGCGACATGCGGTCGCAACGTTCGGCCTCGTTCATGAAATGGGTGGAAATGAAGATAGTGACCCGGTCACGGCGCGACAGCTCGATCAAGAGTCGCCAGAAATTATCGCGGGCGACTGGGTCAACGCCGGAAGTCGGCTCATCCAGAATCAGCAACTCCGGTTTGTGCACCATGGCCACTGCCAATGACAATCGCTGGCGGATGCCAAGCGGCAAGCCATCTGGCAGGCTATCGAGCGCTTCTTCCAGCGCGAATCGTTGCACCATTTCATCCACGCGTGCGGGAATATCTATCTCGGGTACATGGAACAGTCGGGCATGCAGCACCAGATTCTGTCGGACAGTCAACTCGGTGTAGAGCGAAAACGCCTGCGACATGTAGCCGACCCGGCGGCGGGTGTCGATATCCCTGGGGTCGATCTTATGCCCGAATAGCCATGCTTGCCCTTCGCTGGCCGGTAGCAGGCCGGTGAGCATTTTCATGGTGGTGGATTTGCCGCAGCCGTTAGAGCCAAGGAAGCCGAAAATCTCGCCGCGGCGGATGCGGAAGCTGACATGGTCGACGGCGACGAAATCGCCAAAGCGCATGGTGAGGTCTTTGGCTTCGATAGCAATGTCCGCGTCGCTGCCATCACCCTCTGGCAATGGTGGGATCGTGACTTGTTGGTGACCTTGTTTCTTTTCTTCAGGCAGCAGGGCGATAAATGCGGTTTCCAGCGAAGTGCTGCCCGTACGTTCTAGCAGTTCCAGTGGTGTGCCTGTCGCCAATACCTGACCGTCATCCATCGCTACCAACCAGTCAAAGCGTTGCGCCTCGTCCATATAAGCCGTGGCAACGATGACGCTCATGCTGCTTCTTTCCTGACGGATGCGCTCGATCAGGTCCCAGAACTGGGCGCGGGCGAGCGGATCGACGCCAGTGGTAGGCTCGTCGAGGATCAACAGATCCGGGTCGTGAATCAGCGCGCAGCACAATCCGAGCTTTTGCTTCATGCCGCCGGAAAGTTTGCCCGCCGGACGGTCGAGGAATTTCTGCAAACCGGTGCTGCGCGTCAGGTCATCAATGCGCCGCCTGCGCTCCTTGGCATCGTGTCCGAACAGGCGACCAAAAAATTGCAGGTTTTCTTCCACTGACAATGTTGGGTACAGGTTCTTGCCCAGGCCTTGTGGCATATAGGCAATACGCGGACACACATGATCGCGATGCTGTTTGCTGGACATATCCCCGCCCAGCACCTTTACCCTACCTGCCTGTACTGCCCTGGCACCCGCTACCAGCGATAACAGGCTGGATTTACCTACACCATCGGGGCCTATCATGCCCACCATGCATCCGGCAGGAATGTTCAGGCTGATACCATCAAGTGCTGAGATCTTGCCATAGTGCAGGCTGACTTCCTGCAATTGGACGACAGTTGCTGATTGCGGCTGGGTGTTGCTCACTCTGGTACTTTCACCGCCAGTTCAGCAGGCCATTGCGCCTGGTTATCCACCTTGACCCAGGCTACGCCGGGTAGGCCTGTCTTGACTTGTTTCAGGTGTTTTTGCAGTAACTCACGGTCAATCTGTGCCTTGACGCGGAACATCAGCTTTTGCCGCTCGCTCTCGGTTTCTACAGTTTTGGGCGTGAATTGGGCAGTGCTGGCTACAAACGAGATCGTGGCTGGGATGACATATTGCGGCGCGGCATCGAGGATAATACGTGCCTCGGCACCCATGGCCAGCTTGCCTGCAGCGGCTTCGGGCAGGAAGAAGGTCATGTAGACATCCGAGAGGTCAACCAGATTGAGCACCTTGCCACCACCGGCAAGTACTTCACCTGGCTGTGCCACGCGATATTGCACGCGTCCATCGCGTGGCGCAATGAGTTGGCTGTCCGTGATGTCGGCCTCTATGCGGGCGATGGTGGCCTGCGCAGCAGCCACGGTGGAATTAGTACCGATCACCTGTGCCTTGGCTGCATCAATCGCGGCTTGAGCCGCAGTCACTTGTGCCTTAGCCGCCTCGACAGCGGCCTGTGCGCTGCGTACTCGCGCACGGTCGTCATCCAGCTCCTGGATGGATGAAGCACCTTCTGCCGAGAGTGTCTCAGAGCGTGCCAAGCGGCGTTGAGCGGCATCTAGCTCGCTTTCGCGCTGTGCCACTAGTGCCTGCGTCGCACGCTTGTCGCTTTCGCGCAGGGCGACCTGTGCTTGGGCAGCCACCACGCTGTTAAGTGCTTGCTGGTGTTGTGCGCGGGCTTCATCGCGTTGTGCATCCAGCACTTGCACCTGCATTTTGGCAAGCGGTTGTCCTGCTTGCACAAAGTCTCCTTCATTGACCAGAATGTCATCAATACGGCCTGCTAATTTTGTGGCAACGTCAATTTCGATGGCTTCTATCCGTCCATTGCCACTGGCAAAACCTTCGAGATGGTCATTGCTGCTCATGGCCTGCCAGGCATAAAAGCCGGCGGCGGCCAGGGCGGCAATGATCACTAGCGGGGCGAATTTCTTGATTTTTGGGTTCATATGGCGTGATCCGTTCAATTGGCGGGCTGCCGGCTGAGGGGGGTGATTGGCGAGGATGCGGCAATCGATTGCGACCCGCCGCCCAGCGCAGCATATAAGCTGACCTGGCTGGAGAAGAGGGCTCGCTGCATTTGCACGAGCTGCTGTTCAACTTCCAGCAGGTTGCGTTCCGCATCCAGCACCTCGAAATAGGAGGTAGCGCCATTGTCATAGCGTAGTTTCACTAATCGGGCACGCTCTGCCTGCGCATCTAACATTTCCTGTTGGCTAATCAGCTGCTGGCGCAGCCCATGTTGGGCTGCTAATGCATCGGCCACGTCTCGAAAAGCGCCTTGGATGGTTTTTTCATAGTTGGCAATGGCCTGGTCTTTGCGCACTTCCGCCAAATCAAGATTGGCACGGTTGGCACCAGCATTGAAGATAGGCAGCGTAATGCTGGGCGAGAAGCGCCATGCCTGGCTGCCTGACTCGAACAGACCATCAAGTTCGCGGCTGGCCGTGCCATATGCCGCTGTCAGGCTGATGCGTGGAAAGAAGGCGGCACGCGCGGCGCCGATATTGGCATTGGCTGCCTTGAGCACATGCTCGGCCGCTACGATGTCTGGTCGCTGAGCCAGTATCTCGGAAGGCAAGCCTACTTTGATGTCGTTGAGGAACTGTTTTTGCTCGATGGTGTTGTCTTGGTACGTTGTCAATGCGACTTCCTTGCCAACCAAGACGGTCAAGGCGTTGAGTTCGGTGGCGCGAGATTGCTGCAGTTGATAGAGCAATGTCTGGGCCTGTGCTAGCAAGGTTTGCACCTGCTTCAGGTCTAATTTGGAGGTGGAGCCAACATCGAAACGGCGCTGGAATATCCGTGTGGACTCTTCACGGCTTTGAATGGTTTTTTCTGCGAGTTCGATACGCTGATCCAATTCGCGTAGCCGCAAGTAGCTATTGGCGACCTCGGCGACTAGCGAGATGGTGGCTGCGCGGCGTGCTTCATTGCTTGCAAAGAAAGTTTCCAGGGCGGCATCGCGCAAGCTGCGGATACGTCCCCAGAAGTCCAGCTCCCAGTTGCTGACGCCCAGGCCAACATTGTATTCATTCAGTAGCAGTGGACGCCCGATCAGGCTCATATCTGCAGGAGTGCGCGAGCGGGTAAAATTGGCTTGGCCATTGAGCCATGGAAAAAGGTCGGCACGTTGTATGCCGTACAGGGCCCGCGTTTCCTCAATGCGTAGCATGGCGATGCGCAGGTCGCGATTATTTTCCAAGGCTGCTTGGATCAAGGCACGCAGTTCGGCATCGGCAAAGTAATCTTGCCATGCGAGATTGGCAGCTTCTGAACCTGTCGATTGCTCAAAGGGAAAGCGAGTGGCCACAGGGGCTGCGGGGGCTTGATATGGCGGGGCCATGGTGTTGCAGCCAACCAGCATCAAACAGGCCAACATGACCCAGCTATTACAACGTGTGAGGCACGGGTGAAAAATTGATGTCATATTGATTGTCATTATTTTTGCAACGATTACTGAGTCATGTAGAGGCGTTGCTCCCTGTTGCAATTACCTCGCATCATGGGCCAACTTTACTCCTGTTTGAGGGCGCGTGAAACACTAGCGTGGCCGATAAAGGCAAATTCAGGGCGACAGCAATGGTAAACTGAACAATTGTCAGTAAACGCTACCCATTCATGAAGCTTGCCACCTGGAACGTCAATTCACTCAATGTCCGTTTGCCACATGTGATCGACTGGATCAATGCGGAAAAACCGGATGCCTTGTGCCTGCAGGAAACCAAGCAGGAAGATAGTAAATTCCCCTATGAGGCCTTGCGCGAGGCAGGGTATAACGCTGTGCATAGCGGCCAGAAAACCTATAACGGCGTGGCGATTCTTAGCCCACACCCGATAGAGGATGTCTCATTTGGCATTCCTGGGTTGAATGATGAGCAAAAGCGATTAGTGGCTGCTACTATCAATGGTGTAAGAATAGTATGTGCTTACATCCCGAATGGACAAAGCCTGGATTCAGACAAATATCAGTATAAGCTGGGATGGCTGGACGCGTTGATTGCCTATCTTCAGGCAGAACTCGCTGCCCATCCAAAATTGGCCTTGCTCGGTGATTACAATATAGCGCCGGAAGATCAAGATGTGCATGACCCGGCAGCTTGGGTAGGTCAGGTATTGGTGAGTGAGCCGGAGCGTGCAGCTTTCCGCGCCATGACAGCGCTGGGCTTGCATGACAGCTTCCGTCTGTTCGAGCAAGAACCTGCCAGCTTCAGCTGGTGGGATTACCGCATGGCTGGTTTCCGCCGCAACCTGGGGCTACGTATTGACCATATTCTGGTGAGTGATGCTCTCAAGGCGGGTTGCCAGCGTTGTTGGATAGACAAGGCGCCACGCAAGCTGGAGCGACCATCTGATCATACCCCTGTGGTGTTGCAGCTTGCCTGCTGATAGCGAGAGTGGTGCGTATAAGCGCAACCTTGTTGATGCTGGTGGCCTTTTGCGCAATGGCACAGCTTGCTCGTGCTATTGGATAGTGCGCCAGACTTGGTTAAGTAAGAGGAAGTAGAAGCAAAATGACGACAGAGATATTAGAAACCCTCTTGGCCCGGCGTTCGGCCTGGCCATTGATGGCGCCAGCTCCGCAGGCTGGCGAGGTGGAAACCATTCTACAAGCAGCAGCGACGGCGCCCGACCATGCTGGCTTGATGCCTTGGCATTTCAAGGTCGTGCAGGGCGAAGCTAGGCAGGCCTTATTACAACAGATATTGCAGCATCCCGATGCCCAGACTGAGCAGGTTCAGGCATTGCGCGGCAAATATACCCTCAAGTTGACGACTGCGCCTTTGGTCATCGTATTAGCTGCCCGGATGACACCACATCCCAAGGCACCGGAATTCGAGCAGTTGCTGACGGCAGGGGCTGCGGTCATGAATATGCTCAATGCTGCTCATGTGTTGGGATATAGCGGATTCTGGAGTAGTGCACCTGACCCATTGGGCAGCTTGCTGAATCAGGTGATGGGGTTCGCGCCGCAGGACAAGATCATTGGGTTGCTGAACCTTGGGGTGCCCGTCAATGCGCCCAGGGACCAGGCCCCGCGCGCTGCCTGGCAAAGTTATGCCGAGCTATGGTCAGGCAGCTGAACCGGCGCTAAGGCGTGTTAATGTCAACGCGCCTGGCCTGCCAATCGTTGATGCACTATATGGCAAACGAGGCTGGCAAGATGGGCGCAGGCAATACCGTTGATGCAACAGACCATGGTACGGTGTTTGATCGTACTTCCCAGACGTTGTTTGTCTACGTCAAGATTCCATTGAAAGCCCATGCAAGACCAGACCCATTTCATCTGCGCGAGAACGAGCTTGCACGATTGATGCAGGAAGCCCAGGCTGGGGATGTGATCGGGTGGGGGCAGTCATTGGGCGATATTGATCAGCATGCTTCACAGCGCCTGGTATACCAGCGTATCGATATTACAACCGCTGACATTGCTGTTACTCGCGCTACCTTGCGCACCATGCTGGAAATGCTGGTTGTGCCTTCTGGTACTGAAATCCATTATTCCCAGGCGGGTCGTATGATGATGGATGTCTATGCGCGCGG
Organism: Methylobacillus methanolivorans; assembly: GCF_054588515.1. Classification (NCBI taxonomy): domain Bacteria; kingdom Pseudomonadati; phylum Pseudomonadota; class Betaproteobacteria; order Nitrosomonadales; family Methylophilaceae; genus Methylobacillus; species Methylobacillus methanolivorans. The sequence goes on along the minus strand of NZ_BAAILT010000003.1, from coordinate 98,823 downwards.
GCACTGGCAACTTGATCAACCTTCAGCTTGATATCTTGTGGTGCCTGATTAGGCTGGCGTCACCTTTCATGGCAATATCACGCCATGGAAACCAAGCAAGAACACATCATGACCCCCTGGATAGACCGTCGACGTTATGCCGCTGGCTATGCAGGAAAATCCTTCAACTCCGACTCGATTGATAGTGAATACCAGCGGGATCGCGCGCGCATTATTCACTCCTCATCATTCCGGCGTCTGCAATCCAAAACGCAGATTTTCAGCATAGGCGACAGCGATTTCTACCGTACGCGGCTGACACATTCCCTGGAAGTTGCGCAGATCGGTTCGGGCATTTGCGAGCAATTACGCCAACGCTATGCAGATGATCCTGAGAGCAGTACCTGGATTCCTTCGTTGAGCCTGATCGAGGCCATCTGCCTGGGGCACGATCTGGGTCATCCGCCGTTTGGGCATGGGGGAGAGGTTGCCCTGAATGCCTTGATGTACGCGCATGGTGGTTTTGAGGGCAATGGGCAAACCCTGCGCATTATTGGCCGCCTGGGGGAATATTCACCTGAGCATGGCTTAGACCTGACGCGTCGTACCATGCTGGGCTTGTTGAAATACCCGGTGTTGCACAATGAAGTGGCAGGCTATGGCAAAGAGATGCAGGCCGTTTCTTCCAATATTGATCATGCCAAACCACCCAAATGTATCCATGATGATGAGGCAGATGTCCTGACGTGGATATTGGCACCATTGCCGGAACAAGATAGGCAAGGCTTCCGTGCGTTCAAGCACATGCCAGGCAAGCATGCAAAATCACTTCACAAGGGCTTCGATACTTCCATCATGGAGCTGGCGGATGATATTGCCTATGGCGTGCATGATCTCGAAGATGCGCTAGCACTCGAGCTGGTCACCGAGCGGCAGTGGCGTGAGCAAGTGATGTCTCGCGTTGAAAGTTTGCCTGAATCTCCCTTAAACACACAGGCAGAGTTCTACAACAGCAAACTGTTTTCTGGCAGTGACCGTGACCGTAAGCATGCGATCAGCAAGTTGGTCGCTTACTTCATCGGCAATATCGCGATTCGGGAGCAAGATGGCTTTGCGTCACCGCTGTTGCGCTTGCAGGCCGAGATGCAGGGTGAAGCACGGCAACTGCTCGATATTTTGAAGAAATTCGTGCTGGATGAGGTGATTCGTCATCCAAAGGTGCAAGCGCTGGAGTTCAAGGGGCAGCAGATGATCATGCGTTTGTTTGTGACCTTGCTGGAGAACCCAGATCGCTTGCTACCGCCTGCTTATCTGGCGCAGTTTCACGAAAGTGGCCGTTCTAGGCGCGTAATCTGCGATTACATCGCTGGCATGACCGATTTGCATGCCACCCGTCTATACCATCGTTTATTTAGCCCGGACATCGGCTCGGTATTTGATCGTTTATAAGGAGCTTACATCATGCGTGTTGCGCTAATGATCTGTGTTTGTTGGTTGCTCAGTGCTTGTCATGCTGGTAGCAAGGCATTGACCTACCACTGTGATAGCGGGACGGTGATTGAAGTGAGTTACGAGCAGGATAAAGCAGTGCTGCATTATTGTGGGCAAACCCACACGCTGGTACAAGCTATTTCCGCCAGTGGGGCGCGTTATCGGAATGATGCGCTAGAGTGGTGGAGCAAAGGGGATGAAGCGACCTTGTTTACAGACGATCATGGTAATGCAGGCGATATTCTTGAACAATGCAAACACACTTCCTCATAATGGGCAATGGAAGCGGTTGATAACAATTGTTGACGTTTTAGCTACGTTTTCGCTGCAGTAAACCTCCTATACTTGCGCTGGCTACATGGTTGAATATGAGTAGCCAAAAGACAGCGTAAACAAGGAGGATCAAAAATGAATCGATATAGTGCGGAGTTCCTCGGAACATTCTGGTTGGTATTGGGCGGTTGCGGCAGTGCGGTATTGGCGGCGGCGTTTCCTGAGGTCGGTATCGGCCTGCATGGGGTTTCCCTGGCATTTGGCTTGACCGTACTCACCATGGCATTTGCCATTGGGCATATTTCCGGTTGTCATCTTAATCCTGCCGTTTCCATTGGCTTGTGGGCTGGTGGTCGCTTTGCAGGTAGCCAGTTGTTGCCTTATATCGCGGCGCAAGTTCTGGGAGCAATTGCGGCGGGTGGTGTGCTCTATCTGATTGCTAGCGGGCAAGCCGGTTTTGATGTCACGGCAGGATTTGCTTCCAACGGTTACGGCGAGCATTCGCCCGGTGGATATACGATGACAGCAGCCTTAGTAGCAGAAGTTGTGCTGACAGCGTTCTTCCTTTTCATCATCATGGGGGCGACGGATCAGCGTGCACCTACATTCCTGGCACCAGTGGCCATCGGCCTGACCTTGACCCTGATTCACCTGATCAGCATCCCGGTGACCAATACTTCCGTTAATCCTGCCCGTAGTACTGGTGTGGCAGTCTATGCAGGTGGGTGGGCAATCGACCAGCTGTGGTTGTTCTGGCTGGCCCCTATTGTCGGCGGCGTGATTGGTGCATTGTTGTATCGTAGTGTCGCTGGTAGCAAGGCCTAAGCAGTTTCCTGCTATTGCAATGGCGGGGTATGGTGCCCAGCCATTGCGCAGCATGCAGGATTATGTTTTCCTTGAGGCATGCTGCCTTCTACATCACTACCTGCCGATAATTCCCTGCAAGTCGCTGCCCTGCTCACACTCTCTGGCGGTTTTCTCGATGCTTTTACCTATGTTGGTCATGGCCAGGTATTTGCCAATGCCATGACGGGTAATATCGTGCTGATGGGTGTAGCGGTGGGAGAACAGGATTGGTCTCAGGCTTCGCGACATTTGCCACCACTGTTGGCGTTCGTGGTGGGCGTGTTCCTGGCCAATTGCATGCGCTTGCCCAGTGTGAGGGAAAAAATCGTCAGCCCAGCCTTGTTCTGCCTGGGGCTTGAAATCGTCATGCTAAGCATAGGTAGCCAATTGCCGGCAGATTTTCCTGATGCTTGGTTGGTACCAGGCATTGCATTGGTGGCTGCGATGCAGAATTCAAGTTTTACCCATATTGGCAATGCCAAATATAACTCAGTGATGACGACAGGCAACCTGAGAAGAAGCATAGAGAGCTTGTTCGAGGGAGTGGCGCGCCAGTTTGACAAGCTAGCGCTGCGGGAGGCAAGAATCTTTGCTTTAGTATGCGCCTGCTTTTTGTTTGGCGCGGTGCTGGGTGGCCTATGCACCCTCAGCATGGGGAATCAAGCCTTGCTGGTACCTGTGCTTCTGTTGTTGGTAGCGTTTGGCATCTGTCTTTACGATGCTAGAGTGCCACGCCAGTAGGCTTATTTTGATTTAACCCCTAGTTGCTTGAGTTTGCGGTAAAGATGGGTGCGCTCTAGCTGCACGTTCTCTGCGACTTTGCTCATGTTGCTGCCCGCCTTGGCGATGTGATGCTCGAAGTACAAGCGCTCGAAATCATCCCGGGCTTCGCGTAGTGGCTGATCCAGGTCTATTGCGAGCGAGGTCGCGGCTGCATTGCCAGTATTCTCTTGGTGCATCTGGGCGAATTGGCCGACGACGCGGTTGACATCCGCCAAGGTAATTTTTTCTCCCAGCGAGGTTTGCACTAGGTTACGGATGACGCTGTCCAACTGGGCCAGGTTGCCTGGCCAATCTGCATTGCGCAGGGCATTGAGGGCGGCAATGTCAAACTCGCGATAAGCAGCCTCACCGGTTTCTACCATCAGCGTGACCATGGAGCGCGCAAGGTCAGGGATATCTTCGCGATGATCTTCCAACGCAGGTACACTGACCGTAGCGATTGAGATGGCTTGTAACAAAGTGCTGTCGAACGCACCCTCCTGTACTAACAGTGGCAAGGCTCGAGCAGTGCCGCAAACCACGCGCACAGCATATTTCTCTGCTTTGGAAAGCAGAAGCAGCAAGCCCTTTTGTTCGGTCTTGTTCAACTCGGCGACTTCGGGCAGGAAAATCAAGCCATCGCTGGCATGCTCGAGTAATTCTAACGGGGCCGAGGCTAGGCGCTCAGTTTCATTAAGCTCCAACCAAGGCGAGCCTGGCTGGTGTAGAAAGCGTGCACAAAGTTCCAGACCGCTACCTTTGGCGCCGATCAGCAGCAAGGCAGATTTTAGGCTGGCGACTTGCTCCAGGCGTTGGCGCAGCTCGGAGATGACTGGGCTTTTCCCCAGGTTAAGCAAATTCATGTCGGAGCGCGGTAGTTGCTCGCCATGCTTGAGCGCTGCATTGACGGTCTTGAGCAGTTTCTGCAGCGCGATAGGCTTTTCGAGGAAATCAAATGCGCCGATGCGGGTGGCCTCGACGGCAGTATCAATGGTGCCATGCCCAGACATCATGACGACCGGCATCGTCAACAGGCCGCTGTTACCCCATTCCTTGAGTAGGCTGATGCCATCACAGTCCGGCATCCAGATATCAAGCAATACTAGGTCGGGCCGGGTTTGCTGACGCCAGGTGCGTGCCTCTGCTGCATTCTCGGCCAGGCGTACTTGATAGCCTTCATCCTGCAAAATATCCCTCAATAATTCGCGAATGCCGATTTCGTCATCCACGACCAGCACTTGCCTTGCCGTCATTGCTTGCGCTCCGCTATTGGTATGGTGACGGTGACGATAGCACCATCAGGTTCTAGGTTTTCCACCTTGATACTGCCTTTGTGTTCTTCAATGATCTTCTTGACGATGGCAAGGCCAAGGCCAGTGCCGTGGCGCTTGGTCGTCATGTAGGGTTCAAATGCATGGGAAAGGATTTCCAGCGGGAAGCCCGCGCCGTTGTCCTTGACGCACAGTTTTACGCGTTCGTCCGCGAGTACGCAAGAGATTGTGATCTCAGGGTGTGGGTGATGCTCCAGCGCATCTTGTGCGTTTTGCAACAAATTATGCAGCACTTGGCGCAGCATGGTTGCATCACCATGTACCTTGGGCAACTCAGCCGGCATATCCACGACCATTTGAATAGCACCTGCTTCATATAAAGTCAGGACATCTTGGATCAATTGCCGCAAATCTACCGTATCCAGGTTGAGGGCGGGTAGGCGAGCATATTCGCTGAATTCGTTCACCATGGTCTTCATGGCATTGACCTGGCTAACGATGGTGGCAGTTGCCCGGCTTAACATTGCCGCATCGGTTTCATTCAGCTTGGATGCCAGTTTGTGTTCGATACGCTCGGCTGAGAGCTGGATTGGTGTTAGCGGGTTTTTGATTTCATGTGCCAATCGACGCGCTACTTCTGCCCAGGCGGCATCGCGCTGAGCTTGCGCTAATTGCGTAATGTCGTCGAACACGACGACAAAGCCGCCATCCGGGCCGTCAGGCAGGCGTGTACCGCGCACCAGTAAAACCTGCTTGCCCTGGCTGGTGCTGATTTCCATTTGCTCCTGCCATTCCGAGGCAGAGTCAGCCTTGAAGTAGACCTGGATGCGATTGACGAAGCTGGCTAAGGTTTCTTGCTGGTGAGCGAGCAGGTCAAGTGGTTGATTGAGTGTATCTTCCGTCAGGCGAACGCCAAGAATGTGGGATGCCGCATAGTTAAAGGTGCGTAGTTGCCCGTGCTCGCCCAGCACCAGTACCCCGGATGAGAGGTGAGCAAGAATGGTTTCGAGGTAACCACGTGCAGCTTCCAGGCGTGCGCGGTTGCGGTCGGCTGTCTGGGTGGCATCATTAAGCTGGCGTGTCATGCTATTGAATGATTGCACCAGGATGCCGAGTTCATCCTTGCCATGGGCAGGCAGAACCGTACCATATTCGCCGCGGGCAATGGCGCGTGTGCCCTCTGCGAGAATGCCCAGTGGCGCGGAGAGTCGGCGGCTCAAGATAAAGGCAAATGCGATGGAGGAGAGCATGGCCAGCATCAACACCAGTGTCAGTGTCAGCGCGAACACTTCCTTTAAGGATTCACGACTGAAGGAAAGCTCTTGATAGTCTTCGTATACATCCTGTACTGCTTCTGCGGTTTCAGACAGGGATTTGGGCACGGGTTGCAGTAATTGCAGTACACGGGTTTCACCTGCCATATCGTTCATCGTGACTGGGGCGAGGACACGCAGGTACAAGCCCTTGCCTAGAATCGGTTCAATCACGCCATAAACGTGTTGTCGTCCCTGACGGAGCTGTGGGACGCTGGGTAGATCAGGCAGGAAGCTTGAAGGGTCGCCGCTGGAGAAGGCCAGGATGCGTCCCTGAACCGTTAAGAGTACCGCATCGCGTACACCGCTTTTTTCGCGCAGGTCATTAAGCACGCTCAAGTGCAGATTGTTGGGCTGGAAGGCAAGTGACAAGGCCATGGTCTCGGCCTTGTCTTCCAGATCCGAAAGCATGATGTCCAGTGCACTCTGGCCTAGGCGTAGGCCGCCTTCGAGCGCTGCTTCTACCTTGACGTTGAACCATGACTCAATGGATCGTGTGAGGAAGTTGACCGAGACAGCATAGACGATGACGCCGGGGATGATGGCGATCAGGGCAAAGCTGCCAAGCAGGCGCAAGGTCAGTCGGCTGCCCATGATGCTATTACGCATCTGGCGATACACCCGCCAGAGTTGCACGCCAATTAATACGATCAGGGCGACGGCTAGTGCCAGGTTGAGGATCAGCAGCAGGTTGTAGTAATTACCCGCAGAGGCCGTGCGGGTGCTGGCGTGGGAAAGCAAGTACAGCAGTACTGCTCCCAAGACTGCGCTGATAAAGACAATGTACTTCATGACAGTTTATTGGCCGAGTGTCGGGGTCCAGCGTAAACGCTCGGAGGCCATATTCCAATCTTCAGAGCTGAGCGTGTCTACCTGCAAGGCCTTGGGTAGCTTGGACTGATCAAGGCGCATGCGTAAGCCTGCTTGGTAACTTTCCCCTTTTTTCAACAGGCTGTTGTCAACAACTTGCCAATGCCTGAGGCGGGAAATTTCCTCTTTGGCTTCGTAGATACTGGAAAATGATAATTGGTGTCCGTCACGGTTGACGAGATATTGCCGCGACAGGGCATGATAGCTCAAGGATACCTTACTGGTGAGGCTGACGATCTCGTCATCGAACCAATAACGGCGGGGTGAGACCAGCTGAAATTCCACGAGGAAGTTCAGCGGCATTCCCTTGCTGATCGCTTCTTCCAGTGCGGGGCTAAGCGTGAGTCCGAAGTCTGCATCCAGCACATAATTTCCCTCCTCGGTGGCAGTCAATTCGGCAGAAGTGATCGACAAGCTACTCTGGATGGCAACTGCCTGGGCACTAAAAAAGGCCAGCAGCAGTAAAAGGAACAGCCTAAACTTTTTGCAGTAGAGCGTAAAAGAAGCCGTCATGTTCTGTACCGGGGAGTAGTTGTCCTTGGTTTGATTGTAATGCGTCGTGCTTTAACGGCAGCAGGCGAGCATCGGGTTGGGATCGCAGAAAATGCGCGATCTGCTGCTGGTTTTCCTCATGAAATACCGAGCAGGTGACGTAAAGCAATTTACCACCCTTTGCCAGCAGTCGCCACAGGCCTTGCAAAATCACACGTTGTTGCTCTGCAAATGCTGCGATGTCTTGTTCCCTTCGCAGCCACTTAATGTCCACATGGCGGCGCACGATACCCGAGGCAGTACAGGGCACATCGGCCAGGATGCGGTCATAAGGCTGCCCATCCCACCAGGTATCAGGCGTGCTGGCATCACCCTGTACCAGGCTGGCTTGCAGGCCTAGTCTATCCAGGTTCTGCTGTACACGTTGCAGGCGCTTGGCATCATTATCCATGGCGGTCATGTGTACATCTGCCAGTTCCAATACATGCCCGGTTTTACCGCCAGGGGCGCAACAGGCATCCAGCACACGCATGCCATCCTTGGCATCTAGTTCGAGGGCAGCAAATTGGGCGCCCCAATCCTGCACTGAGGCCAGGCCTTGTTCAAAGCCAGGTAGTCTGCTCACCGGCACTGCGTGCTCAAGCATGATGGCTTGTGCATCCAAGGCTTGTGCTGGCAAGTCTGCTGCCTGTAATCGTTGCAGGTAATGATCGGTATCGCTGTGGCGTCGATTCACGCGCAGCGTCATTGGAGGGTGCTGATTGCCTGCTTCCAGCATGGATGCCCAATCATCTGGATATTGTTGCTTGAGCTTGTTGATCCACCACTGTGGATAGCTATATTGCGCAACTTGGTTATTGGCGAGCTTTTGTTCAAGCACATCACGCTGGCGCAAGAAGTTACGCAGTACGGCATTGACCAGGCCCTTGGCCCAGGATTTTTTGGTTTTGGCTGCGGCTAGTACTGCCTGGTTGACCACGGTGTGTGCACCGGCCTTGTCATAGGCTAGCTGATATAGACTGACCAGAAGCAAATGATGAATGAAGGCTTCAGTCAAGGGTTTTTGCAGCAGTTGTTGCAGGAAGGCTTCTAGTCGCGCATAGAAACGCAACGTGCCGTAGGCTAAATCCTGGCTGGTGGCCCGTTGTTGCGGGGTGATATGTGGGTAGTGCTGGAAGAGGGTTTCCAGCACTACGGATAGGTTACGTCCATCAAGCACTTGACCGACGGCTTGCGCGGCAAGCTGCTGCGAGACCTGCACTGCTTAAGCTGCCATCGCCATGAGGCGCTTGATGCGTTCCTCGGTTTGCGGATGGGTGCTGAACAAGCCCTTGATGCCATCAGTAGACAGCGGGTTGATGATCATCATCTGTGCCGTCTCTGGATGCTGCTCGGCAGTTTCCAGTGGGATCTTGTGCGCGTAGTTATGTATTTTCTGCAAGGCAGCAGCAAGCGCAGTCGGATCGTTACAAATCTGTGCGCCAGCACGGTCAGCCTCGAATTCCCGAGCACGTGAGATCGCCATCTGGATCAGCATTGCTGCAATCGGGGCCACGATCATGATCAGGATAGCTACAGCGGGATGTACACCACGCTCCCTGTCATGCGCAAACAGCATGCCGAATTGTGCGATTGAGGAGATGGCGCCGGCAATCGTTGCGGAAATGGTCGATATCAAGGTGTCTCTATGCTTGACGTGTGCCAGCTCGTGCGCCATCACGCCACGTAGTTCGCGTTGGGTCAGAATACGCATAATGCCAGTGGTGGCTGCCACGGCGGCATTCTCTGGATTACGTCCAGTGGCAAACGCATTAGGTTGGTCTTCATCAATGATGTAAACCTTGGGCATCGGCAGCTCGGCATTCTTCGCCAGCTCTCGTACCATGTTGTAAAACTCGGGTGCAGTGGAAGCATCAACCTCGCGCGCGTTGTACATCTTGAGTACGGCTTTGTCGGAGAACCAGTAGGCGTAGACATTCATCGCCCCCGCGATCAGCAGGGCGATCATCATGCCGCCAGCACCGCCTAGTGCGGCACCTACTGAACCAAACAAGACTACGATCCCCGCCATGAGGATGGAAGTTTTTAGCCAGTTTCCTACCATTGTTGCATTACTCCATTCTAAATGTGTTGCCTACGGCATAACGCCGCGATTCGTCACTATTTTGCTTCCCCATTTAGATAGCGATCAATGGAAAAAATTCAAGTGGATAAGCAGGTTTTTAGCGGTGATGCTTGGTGCACCGAAGCGAATGTCAGCTACCGAATTTGTCACCCAGCTTCAGCGGGTTGCCTGCGAGGAAGTCGCGTGCTTTCAGGCGCTTTCCGCCAGGCAGTTGTAATTCGTCAATTTTCAGCAAGCCCTTGCCACAGCCCACGATAATGCCTTGATCCAAGGACACAATAGTGCCCGGTTCGGCCTGGCCATCTAGCGCTTGTGCCATCCAGATGCGGCAAGTGTCGCCTTGCAATGTGCTTTGTGCGACAGGGAAGGGGTTGAAAGCGCGCACTTGGCGGGATAACGCCTCTGCATCCTGGTGCCAGTCGATAGCTGCTTCGGATTTTTGCAGTTTTTCTGCATAGGTCACCAGTGCTTCGTCTTGTGGTTCGGCTGCCAGCTTTCCTGCGCTTTCCAGCTGGTTCATGGCCTGCAGCATCAACTTTGCGCCTATGTTTGCCAGCCCATCATGCAAGGTTTGGGCTGTATCCTGCGCTGTAATCGGCAATGCGCCACGCAAAATCATGGCACCAGCATCCAGTGCGGGCACGACCTCCATGATGGTGACACCGGTTTCCTTGTCGCCAGCAAGCAAGGAGCGTTGGATAGGTGCCGCGCCGCGCCAACGAGGCAACAGTGAAGCATGGATGTTGTAGCAACCATGGCGTGGCATGTTGAGCACGGCCGTGGGGATAATGAGTCCATAAGCGGCTACCACTAGTGCATCGGCATTTTCCGCGGCGATCTGGGCTTGCACTGCTGCATCCTTTAGGGTTTCTGGCTGAAGGACGGGGATATTGTGCTCCAGTGCCAAGCTCTTGACCGGGCTGGGTTTGAGCTTCATGCCTCGTCCTGCCGGGCGGTCAGGCTGGGTCAACACCAGGCTGACTTCGTGGGAGGACTGAATCAGGGCTGCCAAAGCAGGCACGGCAAATTCCGGGGTTCCGGCATAGATGATTTTCATGAGGGGCTAATCAGGCGCGTTCGCGCTGGCGTTTCTTCAGTTTGTTCTTGATGCGGTTTTGCTTGAGACCGGAGAGGTATTCGACAAACACCTTGCCCAGCAGGTGATCCATTTCATGCTGGATGCAGACTGCAAGCAGGCCTTCGGCTTCCAGCGTGAATGGCTTGCCATGCTCGTCCAGGGCTTCTACGGTGATCTCCGCAGCGCGCGTCACTGTCTCGTAAAATCCCGGCACGGAGAGGCAACCCTCGTCGTAATCCTGGCTGCCACATTTCTTGATGATGCGTGGGTTGATAAAGACTTGCAGTGCAGACTTGTCTTCCGATAAATCCATGACGATCACTTGTTTGTGAACATCAACCTGGGTTGCAGCCAAGCCGATGCCTGGCGCGTCGTACATGGTTTCTGCCATGTCGCGTACCAATTGTCGGATGTCGTCATTGACTTCATCCACTGGCGCGGCCACTTTATGTAAGCGCGGATCGGGGTAGGTCAGGATGTCTAGAATTGCCATAGAACGCTTGCTTGTTTAATAGATTGAATGCAGAATCCAATGCAAGTTTCAGAATATTAAATGAATCCTTACGCCTGCCGTTAACATATACATGATGTATAAACACATTATAACGCTGCTACTGCTTTGTTGCCCGATTTTGCCTGCTCTGGCAGATGAGGTGAAGCTGCAAGCCAATCATCCTGACCGATATGTTGTGGTCAAAGGCGATACCTTATGGGCCATTTCTGGCCGCTTTCTCAAAGATCCCTGGCAGTGGCCGCAGGTCTGGAAGATGAACCGTGAGCAAATCAAGAACCCACACCTGATTTATCCCGGCGATGTCGTGGTGCTGGATACCAGTAGTGGGTCGCCCGAATTGCGCTTATTGCGCGAGACGGTGGCTAACCCCGAGGTGAGTCTCGCGCCTGGCATTCGTACTGAGAAGCTGGATGCCGAAGCCATTCCAGCCATTTCGCCTAGTGTGATTTCCCCTTTCCTCAGTCAGCCCTTGATCATTGAGAACGAAGGATTAAAGGATGCTCCCAGTATCATTGCTGGGCCGGAAAACCGTGTGGTTCTAAGCCCTGGTTCGCGCGTCTATGTTGATCGCATCAGCGAAGGTGAGGGCACGCTGTGGAATATCTACCGTACGGGTAAAACTTATATCGACCCCGAAAGCAAGGCGGTACTAGGTACCGAGGCTATCTATCTTGGTGATGCGCGGATTACCAAATATGGTGAGCCTGCGAGTGGTGACATTGTCAGTGCCAAGGAAGAGATTTTTGCGAGCGACAAATTAGTTGCTGCTCCGGAAAACCTGCAAACCAATTTTATTCCCCGAGCACCAGAAGCCGAGGTCAAAGGCCGTATTCTCTCCATTTATGGTGGAGTGGCGGAAGCAGGGCGCAATACCATTATTGCGATTAGCAAAGGTAGCGACGATGGGTTGGAGCAAGGTCATGTGCTTGCTATCAACCGCAATGGGCGGGTCATCAAGAATCCGAAGTACGACAAGAAAAACAAGGAATCAAAAGAGCCGGAAAACATCAAGTTGCCTAATGAGCGCATTGGGCTGGCCATGGTGTTTCGTACTTTTGACAAAATATCTTATGCGCTGATTGTTCAGGCGACAGAGCCGGTGAACGTGCTGGATGTTGTGGAGAAGCCATAAGTAGCACTAGCCATGAGGAAGCCGGGCTGTGGGTTAGCCTGAGCCTGGTGCCTGGACTAGGTAGCCAGGCGCTTTGCCAATTGCTGGCGGCGTTTGGTTCTCCTGAAAAAATCTATAGTGCCAGCCGGCAGCGCCTGCGTGATGTTTTACCTGATGCCCAGGCGAGTGCTGTGGCAGCAGGCCCCGTAGCGGAACACCAGGCCTTAATTGCTGCCTGGCTGCAACAACAAGGTAATCATCTGGTGACACTTGCTGATGCCAGCTATCCTCAACCCCTATTGGATATTCCCAATCCGCCCCCGCTCTTGTACGCCAAAGGTAGACTAGAGCTGCTCAATATGCCATCAATTGCGGTGGTAGGCAGCCGTAATGCTAGCCCGCAGGGTGAAAAAAATGCCGAGGAGTTTTCTGCTGCCTTAAGTCGACAGGGGTTGTGCATTGTCAGTGGCATGGCTCTTGGTATTGATGGTGCTGCACATCAAGGTGCGCTCAAGGCGGGAGGTGCTACGATAGCCGTGGTGGGGACTGGCCTGGATATCGTCTATCCGGCACGGCATCGTCATCTGGCGCACCAAATTGCCGAACATGGTCTGATCATTTCCGAGTTTGCATTAGGTACACCTTCCCGTGCGCAGAATTTTCCGCGACGCAATCGCATTATCAGCGGCTTAAGCCAAGGGTGCCTGGTGGTCGAGGCCAACCTGCAAAGTGGATCATTGATCACGGCGCGCTTAGCGGTCGAACAGGGGCGCGAGGTGTTTGCCATCCCAGGATCTATACACTCGCCGATGGCCAAGGGCTGTCACCAGCTTATCAAGCAGGGTGCCAAGCTGGTGGATAGCATGCAGGATATCTTGGATGAAATGAAGATTGCTCCGCAATCAGTAGCTGATTCACCTAGCTTAGAGCAGCCTGTGGATAGCGAGCATGATCCCTTGCTTGAGGCGCTCGGGTATGACCCGGTTAGCCTTGATGTGTTGGCAGCAAGAAGCGGCTTGACGACCGAACGCCTTTCCGCCATGCTGTTGGTGCTGGAGTTAGAAGGTAAGCTAACCTCTCTACCGGGAGGGCGTTTCCAGCGCATCGCCTAATTCTGTGAACAATATCAACACGACACAATGGCGATTCTCAAAATCTGCTAAGTGAGTGAAGACATCACAGGGTCACCCGGGTCATTTTGATTGGGGAATGTATGTTCGAAGTCCTGGTGTATATGTTTGAAAACTACTTTGAGTCAGATATCCATCCCGACCACGAAACACTATCCAAGGAATTATTCGCAGCAGGTTTTGATCAGGAAGACATCAATGGCGCGTTTGATTGGTATAACGCTCTGGAGTCGATGTCTGAGGCTGATGCACCACAGCTTGGCACGACCGGGTTACGCATTTACAGTGATGCGGAAACCAAGAAACTAAGTGCTGATAGCCTGAGTTTCATCATGTTTCTTGAGCAGGCCAAGGTATTGACGGCATCACAGCGCGAGCTGGTGATAGACAGGGCTATGGCGTTATTGCAGCCTGAAATTGGCTTGGAAGAGACGCGCTGGATCGTATTGATGGCGTTATGGAACCAGGATAAGGCCAGTGATTACTTGTTTGTCGAGGATGCCATGTTTAACGACAATCGCCCAACATTGCACTAAGGCAATGTAGTTCTTTAAGGTATATCCGGAGACCGTTCGGCCTCCGGCAAAGTTTTATTTTTCCCCAGCACCCAGTTGCTCAAGAATCGAAGAGATCGTTCCTGCTTGGTTGAGTGTATAGAAATGCAGTCCAGGTGCACCGCCAGCGAGCAGTTGCTCGCATAGATCTTCGACGACTTCCGTGCCAAAAGCGCGCAAGGAAGCGAGGTCATCGCCATAATCTTGCAGTCTCAGCCTCAACCAGCGCGGAATTTCTGCACCGCACACGCTGGAAAAACGCGCAAGCTGCGTGAAGTTATAGATAGGCATGATCCCAGGCACAATCGGGATGGTAATGCCCGATTTCTCACACTGGTCCACAAAGCGGAAGTAAGCATCGGCATTGTAAAAATACTGTGTGATGGCCGCATTCGCTCCGGCATCTACTTTCTGTTTGAAATACTTCAGGTCTGCAGTGGGAGATGATGATTCCGGGTGGAATTCGGGGTAAGCAGCTACTTCAATTTGGAACCAATTGCCAGTTTCTTCGCGAATGAAGCTGACCAATTCATTGGCATAGCGGAAATCTCCGGCACTGACTTCACCTGAGGGTACGTCGCCACGCAAGGCCACCAGTCGTTTAATGCCCTGTTGCTGATATTGTGTCAGCAAGGTGCGGATTTCAGCTTTATCGGAAGATATACAGGAAAGATGAGGCGCGCCTTCATAGCCAGCCTGTTGTATATCGACGACGGTTTCCAGTGTACGGTCGCGTGTGGAGCCACCGGCACCAAAGGTGACGGAAAAAAACTTGGGGTTGAAGGCAGCCAGCTGTTCACGAGCGGTGCGCAGCTTGGCCATGCCTTCTGCCGTTTTTGGCGGGAAAAACTCAAAACTGATGATAGGAGCAGTGTTCATTGAAAAACCATATGAATGCGTGATTGATGCTACGGGCTAGTCCTTCGTGCCCAGGATCAGGGCGATAAGCGCCCAGGAAATCAGGCTGTAGAGAACAGCCCCCACAATGCCAGCAAGTAGTGTCTGTACTTCAAATCCATTCAATATGTGGCCGACGAAGAGAAATAGCAGCCCATTGATAACCAGCAAGAATAAACCCAAGGTCAGCACGGTGACCGGCAGCGTCAGGATTACCAGGATTGGCCGGATAAGCAGGTTGACCAAACCAATGACGGCTGCTGCGATTAATGCGCTGCCGATGCCAGAAACGTGAATGGACGGTACCACGTAAGCCACTACTAGCAGGGCCAGGGCATTGAGTAACCATACGATCAAGAGCTTCATCTTGCTATCCTCCTTGCATATGCCCGATGTTGCTGGGTTGGTTGGGTAAATCGCAAGCAGTGCCCGGTCATTGTGCCGGGCATCATGCTTTCAAGAATATTGAGCGCATTTGCCTGGCGAGTACTCCATTGCCCTAAGGCGGAGCATTTGGTCAGGATCGTGTGCTCTGCTTAGACTTTAGTAGCGATAATGGTCTGGCTTGAATGGACCATGTTTTTCCACGCCAATGTAGGCTGCTTGCTCATCGGTCAAGGTCGTCAGTTGTGCATTGAGTTTTTTCAATTGCAGCAAGGCAACCTTCTCGTCCAGATGCTTGGGTAGAGTATAAACACCTACCGGATACTTGGCAGTATTTGCAAATAGCTCGATCTGGGCGATGGTCTGGTTGGCGAACGAGGAGCTCATCACGTAGCTTGGGTGGCCAGTGGCGCAACCGAGGTTGACCAGGCGGCCTTTGGCTAGCAGGATGATACGCTTGCCGTCAGGGAAGATGACGTGATCGACTTGTGGCTTGATTTCTTCCCATTGGTATTTCTCGATCGAGGCAACGTCGATTTCGTTGTCGAAGTGGCCGATGTTGCACACGATAGCCTGATCCTTCATCTTTGCCATGTGTTCATGGTTGATGACATGATAGTTGCCGGTAGCAGTGACGAAGATGTCGCCGTGCTCGGCAGCATAATCCATGGTAACAACACGATAGCCTTCCATTGCGGCTTGCAATGCACAAATCGGGTCAATTTCAGTGACCCATACCTGGGCAGATAAAGCGCGCAATGCCTGGGCAGAGCCCTTGCCCACATCGCCATAGCCAGCAACCACGGCTACTTTGCCGGCTACCATCACATCGGTGGCACGCTTGATGCCATCTACCAAGGACTCGCGGCAACCGTAGAGGTTGTCGAACTTGGACTTGGTGACGGAATCGTTGACGTTGATAGCCGGGAAAGCCAGCTTGCCTTCCTTGTGCATCTGGTATAGGCGGTGCACGCCAGTAGTGGTTTCTTCAGTGACGCCAAGAATTTTGGATAAACGGGTGGAATACCAGCTTGAATCTTGTGCCAGTTTCGCCTTGATAGCGTTGAACAGGCTGGTTTCTTCCTCGCTGGCAGGATGGTTGAGAATGGTGGCATCCTGCTCGGCACGTGTGCCGAGGTGTAGTAATAATGTGGCATCGCCGCCATCGTCGAGGATCATGTTGCTGTAGCCGCCATCGGCCCACTCGAAAATGCGATGGGTATAGTCCCAGTATTCATCCAGGGTTTCGCCCTTGACGGCGAATACCGGAATATTTTGTGCAGCAATCGCGGCGGCTGCATGATCCTGCGTGGAGTAGATGTTGCAGGAAGCCCAGCGTACTTCTGCGCCCAGGTCGCGCAGCGTTTCAATCAGTACGGCAGTCTGGATTGTCATGTGCAGGGAGCCAGTGATGCGGGCACCGCGTAGAGGCTTGGTGGTTGCGTATTCTTCGCGGATTGCCATCAGGCCTGGCATTTCGGTCTCGGCGATCGCAATTTCCTTGCGGCCCCATTCAGCCAGGTTGATGTCGGCAATCACGTAATCTTGGGTGTTAGCCACAGTATTCATCCTTTAAAACATTGAGCGACGTGGACACTGTTTGTGTCCGTTGGGAGTGTCTGACCAGTGGAAGGGTGAGGTCTGCGTTTACAACAATTCACCATCTTCATGACCGGTACTGTCAATCTGGTGAACGCCGTTTACGCAGTTTGTACTGCGGCAACCGAGCCTGGGGATAGCATCCTCGCAGCGTTCCTCGGTAGATCGTTATTATAGAGGGTTTTGCCGTGCTTGTGCACGGCGACCATCATGGGTGTTGGATCCCGTTTGTCCAGAGTAGGTTGAGGTCAGGGAATTTCCAGTCCTCTGGTTGCTCAATGGCAATAATCTTCTCTTGGCAGCCAGGTGTGCCGAGCTTGAGGATATCTGGTTTGATACGGGTACCGGACTTAATGGAAAAAAAGGCCTTCACGACAGGGTTGAGCAATGAAGCCGGGTTTTTATCGATGACGACAGCAAGGCGTCCTGATTGCAGGCGTACCAGGGAGCCAATCGGGTAGATGCCCAGGCTTTTGACCAAGGCCTGGAAAATGCGGTTGTCGAGGTGATCGGTGGTCCATTCAGCCATGTTGCGCAAGGCTTCAGCAGGGTGCCAGCCCTTGTGATAAATCCGGTCAGAGGTCACTGCATCATAGATATCACAGACCGCTCCCATGCGGGCATAGAGGCTGATATTGTCACCAGCGAGTTGGTGTGGATAGCCAGTGCCAGCAATTTTTTCGTGATGATGCAGGCAAACATCCAAGACGATAGGGTGAATGTTGAGCGAGTTGGAGAGCAAAGCATACCCGGCTTCTGGGTGGTGTCTGACCGTATCGAACTCTTCATCTGTGAGTTTGCCGGGTTTGTTGATGATGTTCATCGGGATATGCATCTTGCCGATATCGTGCAGCAAGCCTGCCAAGCCGCAGAGCCGGACTTCTTCGTCATTCATATTAAGTTGCATTGCCAAGGCAATCATGAGTCCGCAAACCGCGACTGAGTGCATGTAGGTATAGTCGTCGTAGTTCTTCAGGCGTGCAAGGCTGATCAGCGCCCCTGGGTTGCGGCTTACGGACGAGGAAATGTCGCTGACCAATGACATGGCTTGCTCGCTGTCAACCGCTTTGCCTAGGCGTGCTTCCTGAAATATCCCTTTGACTTCGCGATTGGCTTTGGCACAAATGCGTGCTGCTTGCTCCAGTTCTTCCGCAATGCTGGTTTTCTTAGTGGTGGTGAGGGGAGCCTGATCGGCAGCAGGGGTGGAGGGTAATTCGGATGGCAGCTCTTGCTGGGCGGGAGCCACATCATCACCCTTGCTGGTATCAATGATGACAGTATGAATGCCGCTACTGAGCAGCTTTTCTATATCAGTGTAATCGGTAATGACAAAGGCGCTGCGCCAGAAGGGGTGGTGAATCCAGGAGGCATCAAGCTTATGCAGATACATGCCAATACGCAATTCGCGCACAGGGATTGTTTTTAGCATTGTTGATACCCCCCGGACTTACATGTTAAGTAGCAATATATCTGGTTTTTTAGATTCCCGCAGCAGCACGGAGCACGTTGGCTTTATCCGCTGCTTCCCAGGTGAATTCAGGCTCATCACGACCAAAGTGACCATAAGCTGCCGTCTTGGAATAGATTGGGCGCAAAAGGTCTAGCATCTGTACGATACCCTTGGGACGTAGATCGAAATGTTCCAGTACCAGTTGCGTGAGAACTTCGTTGGGAACCTTGCCCGTCCCATAGGTTTCCACCATGACGCTGGTTGGCTTGGCGACGCCAATCGCGTAGGAAACCTGTACCAGGCAGCGGGATGCCAAGCCAGCGGCCACGATGTTCTTTGCAACGTAGCGGCCTGCATAAGCTGCGGAACGGTCTACCTTGGAGGGATCCTTGCCAGAGAAGGCACCGCCGCCGTGAGGAGCTGCACCACCATAGGTGTCGACGATGATTTTACGACCGGTCAAGCCGCAATCGCCTTGTGGACCGCCAATGACGAAACGGCCGGTCGGGTTAACGAGGAACTTGATATCGCCCTTGATAAGTTCTTGTGGCAGGGATGGCTTGATAATTTCTTCAATTACGCCTTCACGTACTTGATCTAGCGAGATATCAGGGGCATGTTGTGTTGAGATCAGGACGGTATCAATCTTGTGCGGTTTGCCATCGACATATTGAATGGTGACCTGGCTTTTGGCATCAGGGCGCAGCCAAGGCAAGCGGCCATCTTTGCGCAATTGTGACTGGCGCTCCATTAAGCGATGCGAGAGCCAGATCGGCAATGGCATTAATTGCGGGGTTTCGTCGCAGGCGTAGCCAAACATCAGGCCTTGGTCGCCCGCACCTTGATCCAGTGGGTCATCATTGGCATTATCAACGCCTTGGGCAATATCGGGGGATTGCTTGTCATAGGCAACCAGTACCGCGCAGCTTTTGTGATCAATGCCATAGTCGGCGTTGTCATAGCCGATGCGCTTGATGGCATCGCGGGCGACCTTGATGTAATCGACATTGGCAGTGGTGGTGATTTCGCCGGCCAGTACAACCAAGCCAGTATTAGTCAAGGTTTCTGCTGCTACGCGTGCCGTAGGGTCCTGCTCAAGAATCGCATCCAGAATGCTATCCGAAATCTGGTCGGCGACCTTGTCGGGATGGCCTTCGGAAACGGATTCTGAAGTAAATAGATATTCGCTCATGAACTCCTGCCAAATCAATTATGCAAAAGGTTGTTAGAATAGCAAAATCATGATGTTTCAAAAAGAAGTACATGCTTAAAGCATTATTACGCATTCTGGCGCGGTTGCCTTTGCCTGTTATCAATCTGATTGGTGTGCTAACGGGGTGGGGGCTTTATTTCTTTTCCCAGAAGGTATTGCGGCGTACTCGCAAGAATCTCAATATCGCTGGCATTATGCCATCTCCAGCTGACTATCGGCGCTTGGTCAAACGCAGTGTGGTGGAAACCGGCAAAGGCCTGATCGAGACGTTTGCCATCTGGTTCAGGCCGCAGGAGCAGGTATTGCCCTGGGTTAGCGAATGTCATGGCTGGGAGCACGTCGAGGCTGCACATGCGCAAGGGCAGGGTATTATCTTTCTTACCCCTCATTTGGGTTGTTATGAAATTACCGCTTTGTACTACGCCGCTCGCCATCCGATTACGGTGCTATACCGTCCTGCGCGTCAACAATGGTTGGCTCCCTTAATAGACGAGGGGCGTAACCGCAGCCAGATCAAACAGGCCCCGACCAACCTCAGTGGGGTGCGTAGCTTGCTTAGGGCCTTGAAGCAGGGTGAGGCGATCGGCATTTTGCCCGATCAGGTGCCTGAGTTCGGTGAAGGTGTCTGGGCGGATTTTTTCGGTACCCCAGCCTACACCATGACGCTGGTGGGTAAGCTGGCAGAGACTTCTGGTGCACGAGTATTGCTGGCTTACGGGGAACGTCTGCCGTGGGGTAGAGGCTACGCCATTCATATACGCCCACTTGATCTTGAGCCCACCCCGGACAATATTAACCAAGGGATCGAGCAATTGGTCAGGATGTGTCCCGAGCAATATCTCTGGAGCTATCGTCGGTTCAAGCGTCCCAAGCCGCATGGCAAGGCGCGTGAGGCGCAAGGCTAGAAGCGTATTTTATGGATATTAGAGTGATCGCCTGGAGTAGGGGGGATTGCTGCAATTTCAAGGCAGGATATGAAACTTACTTTTACCAAGATGCAGGGCATAGGCAACGATTTTATCGTGATCGATGGCTACAGTAGCCCAGTTAATCTGGATGCTGCAACGATATGTCGCCTTGCTGACCGTCATTTTGGCGTCGGTTTTGACCAGTTACTGCTGGTGGAGAAGCCGACAGTTGAGGGCGTGGATTTCCGCTACCGCATATTCAATGCCGATGGTGGCGAGGTCGAGCAGTGCGGCAATGGTGCGCGTTGCTTTGTCCGGTTTGTGCATGACAAGGCCTTGACCGATCAGCGTGAAATTTGTGTGGAAACGGCACGCGGCGTTATCTTCCCCAAACTAGAAGATAACGGCTTGGTGACGGTGAACATGGGAGAGCCGCGTTTCCGGCCAGCCGAAGTCCCATTTGTTGCGGATCAGGATGAGTTGGTTTACCCCTTACAGGTGGCAAACCAGACCTTGGAGATTTCCACGGTTTCCATGGGTAACCCTCATGCAGTGACCCTGGTCAGTGATGTCGATACGGCGCCAGTGGAAAGCCTGGGGCCTTTGATTGAGCATCATGAGCGTTTTCCACAGCGGGTGAATGCCGGTTTTATGCAGGTGGTGGGTGCCCATCATATCCGCTTACGAGTCTACGAGCGTGGTAGCGGCGAGACCTTGGCTTGTGGCACAGGGGCTTGCGCTGCAGTGGTCAGTGGTATCAGGCGTGGCCTATTGCAGTCCCCGGTAAAGGTGACGACCCGCGGTGGAGAGTTAACGATTGCCTGGGATGGGGATCAACAGCCGGTCTGGATGACTGGCCCTGCCGAAACTGTATTTGAAGGTAGTATTGAGATTTAAAGTGGCTGGCGTCACAGGTCTGGCTCGTCTTGGATGACTGATCGCAGTCAGTTGGGAGCAGTAGTTTCAGGGGCGAGGACAATCAGGGCCAACGATGTAGCCTAGCCATCATTACCGTCAGTCATGACGATTGCAAGGAGTTAACATGGAATCACAAGATCATCACGAAGCGCCGTTAGCGGAGTACCAGGTTACGAGTTATCTGCGTGCGCACCCACAATTTTTTGAGCATCATACTAGCCTCCTGGCGGAGCTCTACCTGCCCAGTCCCCATGGCCAGGGGACAATCTCCCTCGCCGAGCGCCAGCAGTTGGCGCAGCGTGATCGCATCCGTGTGCTGGATGCCAAGCTGGCGCAGCTGATGAAATATGGCGAGGAAAACGATGCGATTGGCGAGAAAGTGCATCGCTTAAGCCTGGGGTTATTGGCGACCGAGCAAGTGACCGTGCTGGTCAGCTTGCTGGAGCACAGCTTGCGTGAAGACTTTCAAGTGCCTTATGTGAGTTTGCGCCTATGGGCGCAGTCTCGGGATGAAAATAATGGCGGCTTGCCAGCGTTTGCCAAGGTGGATCAAGAAGCGCAGCGCTGGGCACAGGGGCTGTCTAAGCCTTATTGTGGTAACCATCCTGGTATGCCGTTGCAGGGATGGTTTGGTGCAGAAGCTAGGCCAGCGGCTTTTGCCGTGATGGCATTGAAGGCGGAGCACGTGTTTGGTGTGCTGGCACTGGCCAGTGATGACGAAAAGCGTTTTTATCCCGACATGGGCACGCTTTACCTCAAGCGTATAGGCGAATTGGTCAGTGCTGCCTTGCTTCGGCATATCGTTGTGTAAGCATGGATGAACTGCAGCGCTATCTGGAGCATCTGCAATTCGAGCGTGGCTTAAGCCAGCTTACTGTCAAGCATTACCAGCGCGACTTGGCCCTGTTGTTTGAGTTGAAGTCAGAGCTCGCGCTGGATGCACTACAACCATCCCACATTCGCCGTTTCGTGGCTATTCTTCATGGGCGGGGCCTCAGCGGTAAAACCATTGCGCGCCATCTCTCAGGCTGGCGTGGTTTCTTTGATTTCCTCATCAAGCGCCATGGTGCGGCAAGTAATCCTTGTCATGACATGCGTGCACCGAAGTCTCCCAAGGCATTGCCCAAGGCACTCGCTATTGATCAGGCGGTGCAGCTGGTGGATATGGAAGGTGAGGACATACTTTCTCTTCGGGATAAAGCCATCCTGGAATTGTTCTACTCCTCCGGGTTACGGTTGTCTGAAGTGACTGGCTTGAATATCAGCGATCTCAATTTGAATGAAGGCACCGTGCAAGTGCTGGGTAAGGGCAATAAGTCACGTATTGTGCCGATGGGCAGCCATGCCATCCAGGCGATGCATGACTGGTTGGCAGTGCGTCAGCCAGCAGCAGAGGCCGATTATCAGGCCGTGTTTCTGAATCGCCACGGCCAGCGTATCAGTGGTCGCGCCATCCAATACCGCATTAAGCAATGGGCGCTCAAACGCGGTATCAGTAGCAATGTGCATCCGCACATGTTGCGCCATAGCTTTGCGAGTCATATGCTGCAATCCAGTGGCGACTTGCGTGCGGTGCAGGAGATGCTGGGGCACGCCAATATCAGTACTACCCAGGTGTATACCCATCTGGACTTTCAGCACCTGGCCAAAGTTTATGATGCTGCGCATCCGCGAGCGCGTAAGAAGTAAATTGTGTGTGGGCACTTTTTACCCGATCGATTTTTACCCGTTAATTGTCCTGCCAACATCATCTTTGCTGCATAGTTTAGCTGGCCTGCCAATGCCCTGACTTGCCGCCCTGTTTTTCCAGCAGGCGAATGTCGCTAATGATCATGCCCCTATCCATGGCCTTGCACATGTCGTAAATCGTTAGCAGGGCCCTTGCGGCAGTAAGGTTCGCTGCAGACTAACCTCGATTATTCTCCGTGTTTGTCCAATATTGATTGCACGAAAATGGGACAGGTTGTCCCTCCATATTGCTATTCAGATTATATGCGAAAATTTTTTTGAATTGCACTTGAAGTTATACCAAGTAATCCCAATAGTCGACAATGCATTCGCTTGGCAGCGATTGTGACCTATTAATGGACGTAACAGAATGAAGTTAGTAGGCCCTTTTCTTGAACCTAAACAGTTCGTGGGGCCTCTGCTCGTCTGAAGTCAGATAGCGGTTAGCTCCATGAAGAATTAAATGGGCTTAAAAATGGTAACTAACCGTAATAAAAAAAATGTAATTGAAGTACCTCAGTCCTCTAAGTCTCTTTCCCAGACCGATTACAAGTCATTGAATGATAGGGCACTCCAGTGCCTTGAGATGGTGTTGGATAAGCTTGGCCTGTTGCAACATGGAAAGCAAGTAGGCGAGCAATTCCTGGCTCTGAATCCACTGAGGAATGATGATGAGCTTGGTTCCTTTACTATTCATATGCCCACCGGGAAATGGTCAGATTTTGCAATTGGTGATGCCGGTGGAGACATTGTCTCTCTAGTGGCATATCTCAACGGCTATCCGCAACACCAAGCCTATCAATACTTGGTGGCTGTTCTTGAAGAACATTCCGTTCCAACGACTGTAGTTGTGGCTAACACTGAATTTTCTGAGTGTGCTGCCCAGCCTATTAAAGAGCTGGAAGATAGACTTTGTATGCCAGTACCAGCTGATGCACCTTCAATGCCAGAGAGTTTTGGTGGCATCGGTAAACCTACAGCCGGATGGGTTTATCGGTCAAGGGAAGGGGATGTATTGCTTCACCAACTTCGATTCTCTAATCCTGGCGGAAATGGAAAAACTTATCGGCCTTGCACGTGCTGGCATACCAAAACAGGTTATCAATGGCGATTTGGAGCAGTACCTCAGCCTCGACCACTTTATAACCTGGATGAGCTTACGAAGCGTCCTAAAGCGAAAGTAATTGTTGTAGAGGGGGAAAAGAGTGCTGAAGCTGCCGCCAAGCTTTTTCCTGACTATGTGGCAACTACTTGTTTTGGCGGCGCAAATGGTGTTTTGAAGACTGATCTGACAGACCTCTATGGTAGAGAGATTCTAATTTGGCCTGATAATGATGAAGCAGGCAGAAAATATGCTGAGGAGCTTATTAAGCGTTTGCACCTAGTTGCTCCAACTACCGTGATTTCTGTTATGAAGATTCTGGATATTCGACCTGTACTTCATGATGGAAAAACTAGTTTTGAGCTGGGGTTTGAAACTCCTGAAAAGTGGGATGCAGCCGATGCCTTGGCAATGGGATGGACGGCTGATCTTATTGCTTCACTTGGCAAAGAGTACTACGAGACATTTTTTCCGCCTAGAAAGGAGTATGCCCCTGAAGGATTCAGGGTTGATGATAAGGGAGTGTGGGTATGGAAACAAAGGAAAGATGATAATGGTATTTGGCAGAGGGTATGTTCTCGTATTGATGTAGCCGCGCTAACTCGTAGCAAAGAGAGTAGTGACTGGGGCCTTCTGTTGCACATCGTTGATCTGGATGAAAAAGTCCATGAAGTCGTACTGCCAAAAGATATGTTGTCCGGAAGTGGCGATCTTTATCGACAAATGCTTTTGAACTATGGGGCTGTTATTGCTTCACAACCTCAGACTAAAGAGGCATTAACTGAATACTTGATGTCAAGTAACCCGCCTGATCGAGTATTGTGTGTTACAGCAACAGGTTGGAGCGGCGAAAATTTTGTGCTCCCTCATAAGTCATATGGTCCTACGAATGAGCGAGTTTTTTTCCAAAGCACGAATTTCAGTAAAGTCAGCCCTGTAGCTACTAGCGGCGATAAGGCAGAGTGGGATAGTCATATTGGTATCAAATGTCTTGGTAATAGTCGTTTGATGCTGGCGATTTGTATTTCACTCGCAGGGCCGTTTTTGAAGCACTTGGAGGAGGAGAATGGCGGATTCCATTTCCGGGGTGAAAGCAGTACTGGTAAAACGAAAGCTTTGACCGTGGCAGGTAGCGTCTGGGGTGGTAATGGCATGATCAAATCATGGCGTGGTACTAGCAATGGCCTTGAGGGGCTTGCCTTGCAGTTTAATGATCTGATTCTTATCTTGGACGAAATGGGTCAAGTTCGCCCCGCTGATGCTGGTGATATTGCCTATACCTTGGGTAATGGGCAGAAAAAGGTATGGGCTGATCGATATGGTAAAGCACGGGACACTAAAGAATGGCGTTTCTTCTACCTTTCCAGTGGGGAGATTAGTCTTGCCCAGCATATGGCTCAGGATAAGCAGCAGATTCGGGCTGGCCAGGAAGTTCGACTGTTAGACATTCCTGCTAATGCTGGACGAGGCCTGGGCATCTTTGAAAATATTCATGGGGCTGAGAATGCGGCCAATTTTGCTGATCAATTGCAGGAGGCTTGTGGGCAATATTACGGCACACTAGGTGATAGCTTGCTGAAGTTTATAACTGCTAATAATAGTCGTATTCAAGAGGCCATTGAGCAGATTCGTGCAACCCAGAAAGAGTTTACTTCTGAAGCTATCTCAGTGACTTCCCATGGACAAGTACATCGAGCTGCAGCAAAGTTTGGGCTGGTAGCCGGGATCGGAGAATATTGCATTCGGAATGGCCTGTTGCCATGGGGGGAGAGGGGGGCCTTCCAAGCTGCTCGTACGTGTTTTGATGCTTGGATGCTAGAGCGTGGGGGAGATGTTGCTTCTGAGCAGTTGCGGGCATTGAATCAAGTTAAAGAAATCATTCAACGGTATGGCGAATCAAAATTTCAATTAGCTAATTGTCCGGGGTTGAGTGGGGAAAGAATCTCTGATAGGTATGGTTTCCGTACGCAAGACAACAATGATGGCACAGAGTATTGGATTTTCCCTGAAGTATACAATTCTGTACTTTGTAATGGCTTTGACCAACGTGAGGTTACGAAAGCTCTTATTGAGCGAAATTTTTTGATTCTGGATTCAGGCGGTAAAAGCTCAGTTTCCAAAAAATTTTCTGATATGAATAAGCCTATGCGGCTTTATGGTATCAAGGGAGACATTATCAATTAAAAAAACACAGGGAGCAGGCGGAAGCCTGCTTCTTTTGTTGTTTCCGATAAACACCTAAACACCAGTTACACTTAAAACACCATATTTCAGCGATGTCTTCAGTATGAAAGAGATATGGGAAGACAGACTCCTAAAGGTGCTATGCTTTTTAATGTAATTAGTGTTATCAGTGTACTTCTTTATAAATAAGCTACTCCTACAGCCTTACTTGAACACAAAAACACAGTTTTTGTAAAAAACCAGCGTATAGCTGGTTTGTCAGCTCTTTAGCTGATTTTAATGGCGGTAGTTAATGCCTTTTCTTTTATTGTTGCCCCCATGCCAAACCATGCACTATCCAAACGGTAGTCTTGGTTCCTTGCTCTTCGATGATGATCTACGTATTCCGTCACGGCATTGAGCAGTCCCCAGGCAGTGTTGTGACTGGACGGTAGGTTGGCTCCCTTGCCTTGCCCCTTGAACAGATTATGTACGCTTTGCAGTGCACGTTGGTTAGGTTGTTCATTGAGTGGCAGTGTTGGATCTCCCAGGACATTAACGAAGTAGGCATTGGTATCAAAGCGGTTCACTGGTCTAAGTGCCAGTTCATGCATGGCCTTCTTGAAGCTATCCCAGGCGGTCATACCAAGACCAAGAGCTTCTTTTACTTCATTGGGATCAAAGGGTCTGCGATGAGGTATGCGTACCATGCTTGTTCTATCCTCCAGAGCAATCTGCAAGGTGTTGTTGCAGACGACTCTGACTGAGGTGAATTGAGCTGTGGTCGCCAGTGATCCGTCACAACTAGTAGCAAGTAATAGGTAGTTCTTTACCCGATCACCACCACGTAAGATCATTTGCTGGCCTGTCCTGGCAAGTGCCCAGATCTTTCTCCCTGACTTTAATACACCAGCTGTTTCGATTTCAAAGTGACCAACTGCTACCAGATCACGGTAGAACTCGAGGATTTCACTGGGCTGTACGACCTTGTAGCGAGGAGATACAACAGATAGCGGCTCCAAGGTATCGCTACGGAACAGGACTTTGGCATCAGGATTGTCTCGTAATGCGAGGATTCCACTTCCCTGCTCTGCTGCATTGAACATGACCTTGGCTTCTTTGAGTTGCCAGTCCATGCCTGCTTCGCGTTGCCAGACTTCAATAGGTTGATGGGGTGAGACTTTGTTACCAAGGCCATGCCAGGGAAGTTCGTTGGCGTAAGCCATGGTGTGGACAAAATGTGACATTGTGGGCTCCTGAAATGCAAAAAGCCCCGCAACGGTGAACGTGACGGAGCTGTTGAATTGATTAAATTGTCTCTGGTTAGTTATTCATACCAGTCTGGTGCTGGCGGACTGCCAGCGTATTGGTCGAAGTATTCGATGATGATCTTAGCCAGAGCTCCGACGAGTGCGACTAGTACAGCTCGCAATACATAAGCCAAGGCTGCGGACATGGTTCCTCCCTAGATGATGGTTACTAGGTTCTTATACCCTCAGGATAAGACCATATTTAACACATAAGCTGAACGATGAATGGGAGGTAGAGTTTTAGATAAAGTGAAAACTTGGACACGGAGACGAGTGACAGTTTAAGATGCTAAAGAATAACTAAGATCAATTGTTCGTGAACTTCGCTACCAACTATCACCTATCCAGCATGAATAAAGAAGCTCAAGCTCGTAAAGCAATTTTCCTTTCACATGCGACACCTGAAGATAACGCCTTTGTTTTATGGCTTGGAGCAAAACTTTCTGCCATGGGATATGAGGTTTGGGCTGATGTAATGCAGTTGAAAGGAGGGGATGATTGGTCTAGAAAGCTAGAAGACGCTTTGCGTAATCGTGCAGCAAAAATGCTACTAGTATGTACCGCTGCTGGTCTGGAAAAACAGGGTGTACGAAATGAAATCCAGATTGGTTCGGATATCTCCAAAAAACTTAATGATTCATCTTTCATAATTCCTCTTCGAATGGAAAGCTTTGAACCTCACTTTTTAGTTGCTCATCTTCAATATATCAATTTTTCACAAGGATGGGCAGCAGGACTAGTTGAACTCACTGAACTACTTGAGACATTTCAACTTCCAAGGGGAATACCTGAGCCTATCAGCACTTGGATGAATAAGCATGCAGAAGGAGCATCTACATTACAATATAAGAGTGAGCCATTAGTTTCAAATTGGTTAGAAATACAATCTTCTCCAGAAGTAATTTACTACTGTAAACCACCAGTTGGTTTTGATTTGAAAGTATTTCAGAATCGCCAACTCCACCCATGGCCGATCGTTCCATACAGGGAAGGGGTAATTACGTTCTCAACTCCCAATAGCGATGGACTATTCTCAGAGAATTTGCCCGGTAATTTAGTTGCCTCCGTTACCACTACCCAATTTCTTGAAGAGGGATGGCCTGATTTAGACATGTCCTGCTTCGAAGCTCGCAATGTATATGTTGATATTGGAGGGCAAGCTTTCGAAAAGTTTTGTGCTAGTAGGGGCCTTAAGGGGTATATGGGATCTGGTCACAGATTAAGTTGGTGGCCTGATATCAAAATTGCTCCACGCTCCCAGATTAAGTTCGATTGGAACTTTAGACGTGGATCAAGGCAAATTATTGGACACTCCCCAAAACGTAATATTCATTGGCACTATGCAGTCAGTGCACAGCTTAGAACCTCACCTTTTCATCACTATAGAATTGCTGCTCGATTGATTTTTTCAAACAATGGATTAGACGCTATAGAGGATGTTCACAAGTCACATCGTCTTCGCAGGTCATTTGCAAAGGGCTGGCGTAATGCAAGGTGGAGAGATATGTTATGTGCTTACTTATGGTGGCTTGCAGAAGGACGGGGGACATTAAATATTCCCGTTGGTCTTGCTCAGAAACTAACTGTTGGTGTACCTCCAATGCAATTTGGTTGTCCAGTTAGTGTGATCGAATCTGGACAGGTGTCTGATGATGACGATGATCCTGATGTTCCGCAAGATGATTTTGACAATGACTTTCAAGAAGAGAGCAATGAATGAGTAGGCCTGAAGTTATATATATTCCCGAGCCTACTTTAGAGTTTCGTTATGGTCAGAGTCTTGAATATGCTAGAGATGGACTCTATCTTTACGGGCCCGTTGATGCCACTGAATCTAGACGGCCAATTCGATACGGGTTTATTGGTACAAAAGATGGACTCCGTCGTTTTAGGCAATGGGCGGAAGAAGTATCGACATTTATTCCAACCCCTGCACCACGTCGCGGTGCGAAGGAAGTCGAGCCTCATCATGTTCCTTTTCCTGGAGTGGCTGAAGCATTTAATGCAACTTGGTCATCTTCTCCGCACCGTATCATAGATGATATCAACGAAAGTGAACTTCATAGATTGATTCATATCGAGAATAGGCATGAAGCCATTAAATGTGTTGTTGATGTATTTGTCGATCGATTAGTTACTCAACAGAAACGTGATGAAGATCCACCTAGTTTTTGGTATGTGGTTCTTCCAGAATTTGTATACGAGCTCGGCAGACCAATGTCTACCGTTTCAAAGAAAGATAGGATTACTGGGAAAGTCACTATCTCTGAAAGTACTGCTACAAAACTATCATCCCAGCCAACACTGTTTGATATTGAAGACGTGGAAGTCTACAAATACGAAAAGAACTTTCGGCGTCAACTGAAAGCACGTCTGCTTGATCATCAAATAGTCACTCAGCTCGTCCGTGAAAGCACATTAGCTCCCTATGACTTTATCAATGCAAAAGGTGAGCCTAAACGTAAGCTTGAAGACGCAGCCACAGTTGCATGGAAACTTTGTTCCGGTTCTTACTACAAGAGCGGAGGAAGACCATGGCAAATAGCCAACATGCGGCCAGGCGTTTGCTATGTTGGATTAGTTTATAAACGTCATGAGGATGGAGGTTCCCCACGTCATTCAGTTTGTGCTGCTCAAATGTTCTTGTCAGATGGTGAGGGAGTCGTCTTTAGAGGTGCTCTAGGCCCCTGGTTTCACCCAGACACAAAGCAATATCATTTGAATAGTGAGGCCGCAGCCAGATTGGTTAGTACAGTTCTTGCTGAATATAAAGCGAAACATGGAAAAGAGCCTCTTGAGCTTTTTATCCATGCAAAGTCTTCATTCAATGATGATGAATGGAATGGATTTACTTCTGCATGTCAAGGTACAGCTACTAATGTAGTGGGTGTACAGATTGCAGACGCATGGGATCAACTGAAACTTTTCCGATCAGGTGCCTATCCTGTTATCAGAGGTACTGCATTGATCATAGGGCACAACACTGGATTTCTATGGACTTCTGGTTTTGTTCCCAGACTAAGTACTTATATGGGTCCCGACACACCCAATCCACTTCAAATTACTATTCGCCGAGGCAGAGCTGATCTAAAGATTGTAATGAGTGATGTATTAGCACTAACAAAAATCAATTTTAATACATGTTTGTTTAATGATAGATCACCAGTAACCATCAGATTTGCAGATGCTATTGGTGATATTCTTATTGCTGCACCACAGGAAAGCGAACCGATGTTGCCTTTTAAGTTTTATATATAAATTGCTTCAAGTCACATTTTTTAGACGCAGTAATTTAAGTGCTCTTAATGTTGATCATATTTCAAATGCCCACACCAAGCCTTGACCATATCAATCAGAAAAGCCCTGTCCTTGCCATCTAGGCTGGAAATGTATTGCTCCAGTTGTAATGCTTGGTCACTCAGTTGGGATGAGGATTCTGAAAGCAATTGAGCCAAGGGCATTGCCAGCACTTCTGCAATCTGCTGACACCTTAGCAACGAGGGCAAGTTGCTCCCTCGTTCAAACCTAGAGATTGTCACCACGTCAGTCCCTAATCGCTCTGCAAGATTGGCTTGAGTCAAAGCCAGCTCTTTGCGTCTATTGGCAATATTCCGTCCAAGTACCTGCCCTAGAGCCGTTATTTCGTCGTTCACAGATTAATGCCCAAGCAAAAGTAGGCATTAATTGTTTACGCATTGCAAATTATTAAAAATGACGTAAAGTGTATGGTATAAGCAAATTACATCAACAACAAATGCTGAATCATGAAAAAACCTAACACCCTGAAGCGTCAAATCATACAAACCGCCGCGTATTTCATCATTGGCGGCTTTTTATTATGGGGCTTGGATGCTTTGCTCAGAAGTAGCCCCGAACCAGCTGTTGCTCCATCTAAACCTCCAGTCAAATCTGGATCTCAGCCAGAAGAAAGCGTGGTGTACCGCGAGAGAGGTTTTATCAGTGAAGGACAAGATGCAGAAGACACGCGCGAATCCAACATTGTTGTAGCACAGGTCCCAGATATTCAATGCACTGTTCGCCATACCTTTCGTCCCAATATCGAATACGGCATCAGGAATCCGGATCATGATTATGCCCATGTCGAGGTGTTCTCCTACAGGAAGCAATTTCGTGTGCAATTCATTAGCTTCCCCAATAACAACAGGATGAATCCCGAGGAAACCAAGTTCGGGGGAAATATTGATGCCACAGCAGCCCAGGCTCTCAAGAAATATGCACAACAGTGTGTTGAGGCAGAGAAAGCTAGAAACGAAGAATGGCAGAGACGAAATCCAAGAGTCAGGCTGCCCAATTAATTCACCATCATAAAAAACTACTGCAACATCATATCGGGGAAACAACAATGAAAAAGAAGCTATTAATTGGCACCTTGCTGATCGTGACAGGGGTACTTGGAGCTGGTGGCTATGTCTACCATCAATTCGATGGCACTGTTTCCAAGCTAGAGGCTTATCTCAACACTGCCGCCAAGATGCCTAACCAAGTCATGCGTGGCTATACCGAGTTGAATGTCATTTCATTTCGAGATCTGCGAGGGTTTGGCGGAGCCTTGGGAAAACGACAGGCAGAGGAGATTGCCAAGACACTGGAGTGGGAAGAGGCTGAACAATACAACGAACTACAAGCCAGTCCTTTCTTCAAGCAACTGGAGCCAGACCTGATTCAGTGTGCATCCGAGGTACATGTGGACAATCTCAAGCAGATCAGGCAGCTCAAGGCCTTTTCCCAAGCTTTTATGATCAATTTCCAGGAATACAAGGCTCAGATGGATCATCTGGAGCAAAACGTATTAGCCAAATACGAATGCTATAGCCTGTTTGAAAACACCTATCCACATAAGGCTAAAGGTATCAGGCATGACTCATAGCTAAGGATCGCAAGCTGATTTACTCCGACACCCAATAACAACAAAAGAGTATGGACATGACGACCACAATCATTCTGGTGATGCTGGCTGCAGGGCTGACTTATGCAGTTAACCTGTTTTTTTAAATGAACCCGGCTAGCTAAGCAAGAACAGTCGCTTGATCAAACCCAATCCGAGCTGAGAAAACGTACCCAGAATTTCAACGAGGAACTGACTGCCTAGTCCGAGGGCATGACCTCAGAGTTGCTGAAAATCTGAGATAAGAAAATTGCAATGGCAATACACAAAACCTGGCTATCCGTTTTGATGAGTAGCCCATTATTACTGAAACCAATAGCAAGCCACGTGATGAGTTTGGATAGCTAGGTGAAGCTGACTAAACTGCTACCGAACCTATGTTTAGCCCTACTCTTGGCTATCTCTCCCGTTTTTGCTGATACGATTACTGGCAAAGTCACTCGCGTAGCTGATGGTGATACGATCACTGTGCTGAGAGGTAAAACCCAGTACAAGATCAGGCTGGTGGGAATTGATGCTCCCGAAAAGACTCAAGCCTATGGCAATCAATCCAAGCTCACTCTCTCAAAAGCTATCGCTGGGCAGACCGTCACTGTTGATTACAACAAAAAAGACCGTTATGGTCGTATTATCGGCAAGGTACTGTACAACGGCCAGGACATGAATCTACGACAGATTCAATTGGGCATGGCTTGGCATTACAAGGCTTATGAACGGGAGCAGGATGTTGAGGATAGGTCTATCTACGCCCAGGCTGAGTATGTTGCTCAACGTGATAGGCTAGGGTTGTGGGCGGATAAAGCTATTCCGCCTTGGGAGTTTAGAAGGGAAGAATAGCCTGAAATCTGCATGGTATAAATCTTATATGAATAAATCTATGAAAGTAAAACTATCTGCTATAGAAGTAAATAATAATGATCCTTTTAAGCAAGATGCTTATGGAAGAAAGGAGCTGGCAATTGCTTTGTCTGGCTTCGTTAAAGGATTGGATACTTCTTTTGTTATTGGTATTAATTCACCATGGGGCAGCGGGAAAACTACGTTTCTAAAAATGTGGAAATCCTATCTCGAAGCTAATGAGTGTAGTTGTATTTATTTGAATGCGTGGGAAACTGATTTTACATCTGACCCGCTTATCTCATTACTTTCAGAAATTAATTCTCTGTATGAACTATTAGATGAAAAGAAAATAATTCAGGAAAAGCATATCAATAGACTTAAAGCAACTGGGTCTGCCCTTGCTAAACGATCTATCCCGGTTGCAGCAAAAATATTAACTGCAGGCATGCTGGATCTTGATGAAATACAAGAGTCAGCACTAGTTGAGGCTGTTGGTGATGGTATTAGGGATGCTGTAAGTGCTTTTGATAAGCAGAAGAATTTAATTAATGAATTTAGATCTAGGTTGTCTGACTTTGTTCAGAAGCTTAAACAACAAGGAAATTTTAATAAATTAATAATTTTTGTTGATGAGCTAGATCGGTGTCGACCAAGTTATTCTGTTGAGTTGCTTGAGAGAGTGAAGCATATTTTTAATATTGAAGATATTGTTTTTATATTGGCAATTGATAAAGATCAACTAAATTCAAGTCTTAAAGCTATTTATGGTAGTGAATTTAATGCTAATGAATATTTGAAGAGATTTATTGATATGGAGTATCATTTGCCATATCCGGATGGGAAAACAATTGCAAATAATCTGATAAATCGCTTTGGGTATAATCAATTCTTTTCCTCAAGAAAGAAATACCAAGAACTTCAGTATGAAGAAAGTGGGTTGATAAAAACTCTCACCTATCTAACAGTCGCATTTAACATTTCAATCAGATCCCAAGAGCAATATTTTACAATTTTCACGATAGTCATAAAATCCACACCTGTTGATAGTTATTTATATCCGGAAGTAGTGGTTTTGTTAGTTATATTGAAGTTTGAGGCTGCTTCTATTTATCGGAATATTATCTATTTTGGAGCACCTGTATCATCTGTAATAAGCTACTTATCTAGCTTGCCAGGTGGAAAAGATTTTGTTTTTAGTTCAGTAGGAAATTTGATTTATGCAAGATTGCTAATGATGGCATCAAATAGTTATAGAAATAGTAATGAAATTGATGAATTAAATTCCTTAGTAAAAGAAAATAAAGGAGATCAAATTTATATTGATCAAGCTAAAAATGTTTTATCTTTAATTGATAATTTCCAATTCAATCATTCCTTTGTAGAGTTAAGTTATATCACCAATAAAATTGATCTTCTAACAAAATAAAATAATTATTTTGTTCTTATTTATTTTGATCTAATGTCAATTTTTACTAACCTTTCTCTTTCTTATCAATAGTATGAATCTGCTATGAGTATCAAAATGGCCGTGGCTCCTTATCATGACTATTGAATTATTTAACCTAGCTTTCGTGCAAGCAACTCAGCATCTGGATGGTAGTAACGTTTTAGCATTTGAATAGATTGATGGCCTGTGACAGATGCCAATTCAATGACATTCGGTAACTTTTTGGCCATACGCGTAGTTGCAGTGTGACGTAAGTCGTGGAACCGTAAATTTATTAATCCTGCTCGCCTGACGGCTTTATAAAATGCTGCATGTAATGTTTGAGGTTGGATTGTAAAGACACTGCCGGAGTCCTTCTTTATCACTTGAAGGATGGCTACGGCTTTTGAAGATAATGGTATGTATCTTGGCTTACCATTTTTGGAATGAGGTAAGTAGGCTACGCTTTTTGATAAATCTACATGTTCCCAGCATAGGTTAAGCAACTCACCCCGTCGCATAGCTGTTTCAATCGCTAATTGGATGATGGTACGTAACTCGGGGTTGGACTTCCGATTTTTATCAATTACATTGTATAACGCTATTTCTTCCTCAATACTTAATATTCGATTTCTACCTAGAGGACTCCGAGGTTTTTTGACAAGGCTGCAGGGATTGGTAACAGTTAATCCCCATTCCCTCTTGGCGTGATTCCATATGCTGGAGATGTATGAAAGGTCACGAATTACCGTCCCAGCTCCGACTTCCTGTAAGCGTAAATCTCGATATGCGGCAATGACATTACTCTGCATGTGACACAGGCGGTACTTGGCTACTTTACGATTGGCTAAAGCCTTCAAGCGAACAATATCAATATCTTTTGGTGGACGATCTTTATAAACCTCTCGAATATAACGATAAATCAACTCTTCAAAATTGATATTGTTAATCGATGATTGAATCGGATGAGTGTTGGTGTCGATTGCGACCTCCAACTTACGTGCCCACTTCACCGCATCATCATAAGAGTCAAATGACTTTGCTGATGAAGGATAGCCGCGGCGTACTACTCTCGCTTGCCACTTACCATTACGTTCACGAATTGATGCCATACATCCCTCCAATTGGACAGATGATGGACAAACATAGGATTTGAATGCAGATTTACGCTAAGGCTATTGGCTTAGAATAACGACATGGTTGCTAGTAATGATTAATTTCGTTATTAATCAATGGCCTGCCAATGCCCTGACTTGCCGCCCTGTTTTTCCAGCAGGCGAATGTCGCTAATGATCATGCCCCTATCCATGGCCTTGCACATATCGTAAATCGTCAGCAAGGCGATGCTAGTAGCGGCGAGCGCTTCCATTTCCACCCCGGTGCGCCCTACGGTTTCCGTCGTGACTTGGCAATGGATGCTGTTTAATGCGCGGTCAATGGTGAACACCACGCCAACCTTGGTGAGTGGGATAGGGTGGCAGAGCGGGATGAGTTCAGCGGTACGTTTTGAACCTTGTATGGCGGCGATACGTGCAATGCCGAGTACATCACCTTTTTTTGTATCACCGCTCTCTATCGTGGCTAATGTTTCAGGCTGCATGCGGATACTGCCGCCAGCAATGGCAATACGCCTGGTTTCGGCTTTGTCGCCAACGTCGACCATATGGGCCTGGCCGCTGGCATCAAAATGGGTGAGCTTGCTCATGTGGTTTCCTGCGTTGTGGCCGTGGGCCTGATGGCCCGGCGCTAGTGAACTTGGTGCGTGAGGTTGTTATCATAGCAATGATGAAAGCGCTTTATCTAATTGTATTCCTTGCCTGTGTCGCACCTACTGCTCTAGCCGATGGTTTGCCGGAGCTGGGTGATTATTCTGCAACCGTCATGTCGCCACTTGATGAGCAGCGCATCGCGGATGAAATCATGCGAGATGTGTATGCGAGCAGCCAAGTGTTGGAAGACCCCGAGATCAATGATTACATTGATGATTTAGGACACAGGCTTGCTGCCAACGGGCCAGATAAATATCAGCGTTTCAATTTTTTCGTGGTCAAGGATAACAGCATCAATGCGTTTGCCATGCCCGGCGGCGTTATCGGTGTGCATACTGGCTTGTTGCTTGCCGCGAAGAATGAGTCTGAGGTTGCTGGAGTATTGGGGCATGAGATCGGCCACGTGGTTCAGCGCCACCTTGCGCGGATGCTGGCCAAGCAAAAGAACGATTCTGTCATTAGCATGGCGACCATGGCCTTGGCCCTGCTCGCAGCGCGTAGCAACCCACAATTGACGGGAGGTGCGCTGACTACTGCCATGGCTGGCTCCATACAGAAACAGATCGACTACACGCGTGAGCATGAGCGCGAGGCCGACCGCGTGGGCTTGCAGATCATGGCAGACGCGGGGTTTGACACCCGTGGAATGCCATCGTTTTTTGAAACCCTGCAAAAGGGCACGCGTTTTTCCGAGGGCAGTGCGCCGGCATTTTTACGAACACACCCACTGACGGTAGAGCGGATTGCAGATGTGCGCAATCGCGTCGAGCAAGGCAGCTTCCGTGCTGTACAGGAAAACCCGAATTTCTATTTTGTTAAAACTAAGTTGCTGGCCAATATCGGTACCGCGGACAGCGCCATCAATATTTTCCGTATCAACCTGCAAGAAAAGCGTTATGCCAATGAAGCTGCGGAACATTACGGCATTGCCCTGGCAATGCTGCGCAAGAATGACCTTGCCGGTGCAAGTGCTGAGGTGGCGTGGTTACGCAAAAATGCCATCGCCAACGCCATGATAGAAACCGTGGCTACCCAGGTTGCCGTCGCAGGCCAATCCCCGGCGGTGGCCGAGCAGCGTTATCTCGAGGCGTTGCGCAGTTATCCCGACCATCGTGCCTTGATTTATGCCTATGCCGAGCACTTGCTTGGCTCTAGGCAGGTAGACAAGTTGTTGCGCTTGATCGCGGATAAACAGGATCAATTTCCTGATGACCCTTACTTTTATGAGTTAAAGGCACGCGTTTACAGCATGCAGGGAAAGACTCTGCTCATGCACCAAGCGCAAGGCGAGGCTTACGCAAGGCGTTATAACCTCCGTGGCGCCATGGAGCAAATGGACTTGGCGGCCAAGGCCACTGATGGCGACTTTTATGAAAAATCTATCGTTGAGGCGCGCCTTAACCAGTTGCGGCAACAGCTTGATGACAAGAGGCCTAATTGAAATTGGTGACAAAATCCAGGCGGCGATCATTGCTCAAGTGGCTGGTGGCAACTGTGCTGGTGCCATGGCAGGCAATAGCGTCTAATAGGGATGCCTTGCAGCAGGTGCTACCGCTAGATCTAGCTTCGACTGACCAAGTGGGAGACATTGAAATTATCGTGCCTGCATGGGCAGGGAATGGTGATGGCATCAAGGTGGAAGTTATGAGTCGTGTGCCGGGCACGGAAGCGATCGCCTTGTTTGCCAAGAAGAGTGCTGTCCCATTATTGGCCAATTTCACACTAAGTCATGGGGCGCAGCCCTATATCATGACCCGCATCCGGCTGGCGCAAAGCCAGTCGGTTGAAGTGGTCGTGAAGGCTAACGGGCAGTATTACAAAGCCAGTCGTTACATTACAGTCCTTGATCAAAAGGTGTAGCAGTGTTGTCTGACCAAAACAAGATGACGATACAGGCCAGCTTACAGCAAGGGGTGGCTGAGATAACGCTGGTGTTATTCCATCCCATGGAGAATGGTGACAGGCTGGATGCCTCTGACCAGCGCGTAGCTGCGCATTTCATTCAATGGGTGCAGTTCAGCCACAATGGGCAGCAGGTGCTGGAGGCGCAATGGGGGACAGGCATTGCCAGTGATCCAGAGTTGGTGTTTTACGTGGCGAATGCGAAAGCTGGCGATACAGTAAGCGTGGAATGGCATGACAACAAGGGCTATAGCGGTCATCATGCCATGACACTCTCATAGCGACTTAAGGCGTGATTGCCACCTTCATGACGCCATCGCGCTGATTGGCAAATAGGTCATAAGCTGCTTCAATCTCGCTTAGCTTGAAGCGGTGCGTCACCAGCTTGCTCAAGTCCGCGCGGCCAGAGCCAACGGCATCCATCAGTCTGCGCATACGTTCCTTGCCACCGGGGCAGAGCGTGGACACGATGGTGAAATCTCCCAAACCTGCTCCAAACGCGTTTAGGGGTAATGTAAGGTCCGTAGAGTAGACACCCAGGCTGGATAAGGTGCCGCCTGGACGTAGTACGCGCAAACAGGATTCAAAGGTTTGCTGTACGCCCAATGCCTCAATCGCGACATCTACGCCGCGTCCATCGGTCAGTTTCAGGATTTCTTGTACCGGATCATGGGTCTTAAAATTGACGACATGATCTGCGCCCAAGGCGCGGGCAATGCTTAGGCGCTCGGGAATCGAATCCACGCCGATAATCTTGGTGGCACCCAGCAGCTTCGCGCCTGCAACGGCTGAGAGGCCAATTGGGCCAAGGGCAAACACGACCACGGTATCGCCAATCTTGATATTGCCACGCTCGGCACCGGAAAAGCCAGTCGACATGATGTCGGGACACATCAAGACCTGTTCGTCGCTGAGGTGGTCTGGAATCACGCTCAGGTTGGCCATGGCGTCCGGCACGCGCAGGTATTCCGCCTGACTGCCATCGATCGTGTTGCCGAATTTCCAGCCACCGGCTACCTTGAAGCCATGCGGAGTGTCCGGGCCATCTTGGGCACCGATGCCGCACAGGCAAGCATTGGAGTATCCGCTGGGTGTGATAGCGCCTGCGATCACGCGTTGGCCTACCTTGAACCCATGGACTTCTGAACCTAGTTTTTCAATAATGCCCACAGGCTCATGACCGACAGTCAGGCCTGCTGCTACTGGATATTCACCCTTGAGGATGTGCACATCAGTGCCGCAGATAGTGGTGGTCGTGATGCGGATCAGGGCATCCAGCGGGCCGATGTCGGGGATGGGTTTGTCACGCAACTCGATGCGGCCGGGGGAGACGAAAACTGCAGCTTTCATGTTAGCCATGCAAATACTCCTTTTTTAATAAGGGTTATTTGTATGGTACCAAACTTCTCTCCTGCGCGCCCGGGCATTTATTGAAGAAGTAGAGGGGTTTTATAACCGCATCAAGTGGGTCAAAAGATTCTTCTGATTGGTGAAGGTGATGTCGTACATGCTGGTGAGGCCTTGTGCATGCTCGTCAGGTAGATCGGCAACGCAAAGCAGGAATTGCGATTTCTGTAACCCCAGGCTTTTCTTGAGCAAGCGGTATTTCTCGATGTAAGGCTTGTAGTCTCCAGATTTGCATTCAATGCAGATCGGTGTTTTTTCTTCAAGCAGCAAGAACACATCCAGCTCGTAGACATCAGCATTGGGTAGCGTGATCTTGGCGTTACGTGCACAGGAAAAGGGTAGGTTACGTTTGTCTGCAAACTCCAGTGCCTGCATCAAGGCATACCATTCCAGCCAGATGCCATTGAAGAATTGGCGAATGACGGGTGAGGGTTGCAAGATCAGGCGCAGGCTTTTCTCACTTTTTTGCTGTACTAGCCGACTGAGGAAAGCGTAATCATGCATTTGCTTACAAAAGCGCGTGATGCGGTTGATATCGTCGGGCTTGCGATTGTCCAGCTTGATAGTGGTGCCGTTGTAGTTTTCCTTGTAGGCATGGCAGATTTGCGCAATCAGCGGGCGCAAGGTGGCGTAATCCTCGGCAATGGCATTGGCGATCTCATCGAAGAAGCCTGTGGTATCCACGGCCTTGGGGTTAATCTCGACAGCGATTTTCTTGCGTTCAAACCATGTCAGGATGGGTTGCGATTGGCTGGGGCTGGAGAGCATTTCCGTGTTGGAAAAGTCGTGCGGACTAGTGGTACTGGCTTCCGTGGTTGCAGTCTCTTCCGTTTGTTCAGCCTGCAAGCGTTTGACGGTGTTATGCAGTGCAAAATACTTTTCCAGCAGCTTACCTACAAAAAAACTGGTATCCCACACCTTGTTCTGATGTTGGCACTTGGGGCAGGCGACATCATGTCCGATCAGGCTGTGATCTAGCTCTGCGATAAAGTTGCAGCGACTACAGCGTAAGATGGCCATGATGAGGTTGTCCTAGGGTTGGGTGGAAGTTTGCAGTAATTGTTTCAGCAACGGCAACGTCACAGCGCGTTTGTCGGTGAGTGACCATTCGTCCAGGGCATCAATGGTAGCGATCAAGCTGGGCATGTCGCGGCGCAGGTGGCGCAGGCAGTAGTCCAGCACTTCGTCGGGCAACTTCATGCCGCGGGCATCGGCGTGGATTTTCAATGCCTGGGTTTTTTCTTCATCACTTAGTGGATGTAGCTGGTAGCTCAGTCCCCACGCCAGCCGGGTAGCCAGGTCATCACGCAAACCCATCTGCCCTGGGGCTGCAATGCCGCTGACCAGCAACCTGCCGCCAGATTCGCGTAACTGGTTGTAAAGGTCGAACAAGGCAATTTGGTCATCATCGGAAAGCGTGTGTACATCATCGACGCAGATCATGTCTAGGTCGGCAGTGTGGGCAAGCGCGTTACACGCCTGGATCAAGTGGCTTTTACCACAACCGGTTTCTCCCCAGAGGTAGATGAAGCGTGCATCATCATGTTCAAGCACGGTGCGCTTAAGCTGGAACAGGGCTTCGGCATTGCGGCCGACCACGAAGTTATCCAGGCTGGGGGCCGCGGGGGGCTGGATATCAAGAAGTAGTTGTTTCAATATGGTTCACTTGCGAGCTAAATATTGGCAGTGTCGTGCATGATGCATCGTGATCCTGCCGAGGTCTTTATTATCGTTTGCGGGCTATTATCAGGTAAAATTGCGCCCTAATTGTCTAAATTTATCCTGTGGAAAGCGAGAACTCAACTTGAATTCTGAAAAAACCTCGATTAGCTATCGCGATGCCGGTGTGGACATTGAGGCCGGGGACGCCCTGGTTGAGAGAATCAAGCCATTCGCAAAACGTACCATGCGCCCGGAAGTGTTGGGTGGTATTGGTGGTTTCGGTTCCTTGTTTGAAGTGCCGAAGAAATTCAAGAACCCGGTATTGGTCTCTGGTACCGATGGTGTAGGCACCAAACTCAAGCTGGCTTTCCAGCTCAACAAGCACGATACGGTCGGTATCGATCTGGTTGCCATGAGCGTCAACGACATTCTGGTGCAAGGCGCGGAGCCTTTGTTCTTCCTCGATTATTTTGCCTGCGGCAAGCTTGATGTCGATACTGCGGCGCAAGTGGTGCAAGGCATTGCTGCGGGTTGCGAGCAATCTGGCTGTGCGCTGGTGGGTGGTGAAACCGCCGAAATGCCCGGCATGTACCCGGACGGTGAATATGATCTTGCAGGCTTCGTGGTGGGTGCCGCAGACAAGGATGCCTTGATTGATGGCTCTACTATCGCTGAAGGCGATGTAGTACTGGGGTTGGCGTCCAATGGCGCGCATTCCAATGGTTACTCGCTGGT
Organism: Methylobacillus methanolivorans; assembly: GCF_054588515.1. Lineage (NCBI taxonomy): Bacteria > Pseudomonadati > Pseudomonadota > Betaproteobacteria > Nitrosomonadales > Methylophilaceae > Methylobacillus > Methylobacillus methanolivorans. Next base: position 56,695 of record NZ_BAAILT010000003.1, on the reverse strand, counting down.
GCGTAAGCTGCTTGATCTTTCTGGTGTAGACCTTGATAGCGATTTCTATGGCCGTCCGTTCCGGGACGTAGTGATGGCACCGACGCGTATTTACGTAAAGCCTATCCTCAAGTTGCTGCAAAGCATCAAGGTCAAAGGCATGGCGCATATCACTGGCGGCGGTATTACTGAAAACGTGCCGCGCGTGTTGCCTGAAGGACTAACTGCTGAAGTACGCCAAGGAAGCTGGGAAATGCCACCGCTGTTTTCCTGGTTGCAGGAGCAGGGTAATGTCACCGATCAGGAAATGTACCGTACGTTCAACTGCGGTATTGGCATGGTGGTCATCGTGTCGGCCCAAGATGCGGCTGCTGCACAGGCTTTACTGGCGGCAGAGGGCGAAAAAGTGTGGGACATTGGCCGTATCCGTGCACAGACGGCTGGCGAAGCGCCTACCGTGGTGGTGTAAAGAACTAAAGCAGGATTCTGTTGCCAACAGAGTGTTTGCTTGCACTGGATGAGTGCTGATTCAGGGCGATGCAATGCATCGCCCTTCATGTTCCAGGAGGTCCCATGTTCATATCCCGTATCCGTGTCCTGAGTCTATTGCTGCTATGTGTCAGCCATCTGGCACTGGCTGCGCCCAAGCAGGTGCAGCTTACCTATGAAGCCACGCGCAATGGCCAGCCCTTTGCTACCGTGAATGAAACGTATCGGCAAGAAGGTAATCGCTACCATATTGAAAGCGTGACTAAAGGCGTGGGTGTCTATGCCTTGTTTGGCGAGCGCAGATTGACCAGTAGTGGTGAGGTGACGGCACAGGGCTTGAAGCCGGAGCATTTTGAGTTGCACCAGGGTGATAACGAAAAGCGCTCGTTATATACCGATTTCGATTGGGCAAACAACCAGCTCAAGATGAAGGTGAAGGGCAAGCTTAATACTGTGCCGCTAGAGCCGGGCGCGCAGGATATCAGCAGCTTCATCTATCAGTTCATGTTTGCAGCCCCTACTGGTGCCGAGCTCAAATTGCCGGTGACGACAGGCAAGAAGCTGCGTACTTATCACTATCAGATCGATGCCAAGAGCGATGCCTTGGAGGTTGCTGCTGGCAAGTTCAAGGTGATGCATCTCAGTGAGGCAGTGGCTGATGAGGATGGCAAGGAGTTATGGCTTGCCGTGGAGCAGCATTACCTGCCGGTCAAGCTCATGATGGTGGATGACAAGGGTAGCAAGATAGAACAGGTGCTGACGAGCATTAATGTGGAGTAGTGTATTCAGCAAGAGTTTCTTGAAGCGTCTGCCTCTAGGGCTGGCGCTTGCACTATTGCTTTCCCTGTTGGTTCACTTGGTGATACTGGGGAGTGAGTATTGGCACTTGCCCAGTCTGGATGTTGCACAATCTAATCACCAAGTGCAGCAAATACACTTGCAAGCCGCACCGCTGGCTCAGTTGCCTCCGGCACCCAAGCCGCAGCCAGCACCCAAGCCTAAACCCGCGGCGGAACAGGCACAGCCGCCAGCTAGCCAGCCATTGCCTGAGATGGCGGCGCAGGAGCCCATTACAGATTTTCAGCCTATGGATGAAATGCCTGCCGTGGATGTTGCGCCAGCGAATGAGCCGCAGGCTGATGATTCAGTTAGGCCGCTAGAGGATGCTGGGTTAGCCGAAGCACCTGAAATTGAGGCGCATGAAATGCCCGCGTTCAGTTATGTAGACACCGAATTTGTGGTGTTGCGTGGGGAAAATGGTAGCAAGATCGGGGTGACCAAGATTAGTTACCGCATGCAAGAGAATGGCCGGTATGAGCTGACCAGCACTACTGAAGCCAAGGGGCTTGCGGCATTGGTTGTGGCGGGAAAATTGTTGCAGCAGAGCGAAGGCGTGGTGACCAGCGAAGGCTTGCAACCGCAGTTTTTCTCTTACCAATATGGCAAGGGGGAAAACAAGAAGCAGCAATCCCGGTTTGACTGGGAGCAGCATACGGTGACCTTGGAAACCGCCAAGGGGGTGAAGACCGTGGCATTGCCTGCAGGCTCGCAGGATTTATTGAGCTTTATGTATCAGTTTATTTTCACACCACCGCTGGAGCAACTGACGCTGCACATCAGCAATGGCAAGAAATTGAGCGAATATAGCTACAGTTTTGAAGGTGAGGAAACCCTGAATGCCGAGTTTGGCAGTGTACGTACCTGGCATATTGCACATGCAGGCCAGACGGGCCATGAGAAAACCGAATTATGGCTGGCGATAGATTATCACTACCTGCCAGTTAAAATGCGTAAGACAGAAGAGGATGGCAGCGTGATCGAACAGCTTGCCACCAGCATATCGACTGATTTATTGAAATGAGATTATGAACCAGAATATTCTGAGATCCACCAGTATTGCCCTTGCCGACGTATTGGGTAATCCCGGTCCGGCGGATGCCAAGTTGGGAAAATTTTTCCGTGAGCACCGCGAGTTTGGCAACAAGGAGCGCGGCTGGATTGCCGAGGCGGTATATGGCGTGCTACGCCGAAGATCATTTCTTGCTTACTTGGCTGGTAATGAAGATCCGCGCCGTTTGTTAGTAGCTTGGCTGGTGCGCGTGCAGGGCAATAGCTTACGTGAGCTGGATGAGTTGTTGAACCAGCAGCAAAAGGAATGGGCGCAAGAGATCAAGGCCAAGTCCACGGATGGCTTGAGCCCGGCAATACAAGCTGACTTGCCAGAATGGCTGTGGGAGCGCCTGGAGTCGCAATATGGGGCAGAGGAAGCATTGGCGATTGCGCGTAGCATGCACAAAGCTGCGAGCCTTGATTTGCGCGTTAACCTGATCAAGAGCAACCGCGATGAAGTATTGGCACGGTTTAATAGTGAAAAGGCCGGTGCTGAAGCAACGCCTTACTCGCCTACTGGCATTCGCTTACCGCAGCGTATGTCCATCAACCGTCACCCTTTCTTTGTCGATGGCAAGATCGAGGTGCAGGACGAAGGTAGCCAACTGCTGGCATTGCTGGTAGCTCCTAAGCGCGGCGAGATGATTGCGGATTTCTGCGCAGGCGCAGGTGGCAAGACACTGGCGATGGGCGCGCTGATGCGTAACACCGGCAGGTTGTACGCTTTTGATGTGTCAGAAAAGCGCTTGCATAACCTGGGCCAGCGTCTCAAGCGTTCTGGTCTTTCCAACCTGCATAGCCAACTGATCAGCAGTGAGAGTGATCCTAAACTCAAGCGCCTGAATGGCAAGTTCAATCGTGTGCTGGTGGATGCTCCGTGTAGTGGCCTGGGGACCTTACGCCGTAACCCTGACTTGAAGTGGAAGCAGACCCCCAACGATATTGCCGAGTTAACTGCCAAACAGGCGGCTATACTGACCCGGGCAGCAAAATTGGTGAAGGCAGGTGGTCGCTTGATCTATGCCACATGCAGCTTGCTGGCGGAAGAAAATGAGCAGGTGGCAGAAGCTTTCTTGGCCGCACATCCACAATTCAAGCTTGTGAATGCGGCAGAAGTCCTTGCACAACAACAGGTTGAGCTGGATACTGGGGCTTATCTGAAATTACTGCCGCACCAACATGAAACCGATGGTTTCTTTGCTGCGGTGTTCGAACTCACCACTTAAGGAGTCCGCATGAAGCTACCCAGCCTCAACACACAGATATTGCTCGGTGCATTATTGGGTGTAGGGTTGGGGTTCCTGCTGGCTAGCCTAGATACAGGTTCGACAGCACAAGAGACTGGCTTATACATCAGCACTATGGCAGGTGGTGTCTTCATCGGCCTGCTTAAGATGGTGCTGGTGCCCTTGCTGTTTACATCCATCGTCGTCGGCGTCGCAAGCTTGCAGGCGCATCGGCAAATGCATCGGGTGTGGATTTCCACCTTGGTCTTCTTCAGTATTTCCATGGCGATTGCGGTGGCACTGGGCTTGGTGGCGACCAATATCTTCAAGCCCGGTGCGGGCATGCACCTTGGTATGTTTGCGGATGCCATGGAGAATTTCCATAGTGAAAAGCTGACTGTTGGTGAGTTTTTCAGCAAATTCTTGTTGGGCCTGTTCCAGAACCCATTTGCAGCGCTGGCACAGAGCAATGTGCTTGCTGTGGTTATTTTTGCCTTGATCGTTGGCATTGCCATGGTGATCGGCGGCGAACGCTACCGTCATTTACTCAATATCATGCAGGAAGCCTTTGACCTGGTGATGATGGTGGTCGGTTGGGTGATGCGCCTGGCGCCTATCGGCATCATGGCATTGCTCACCAAGCTGGTAGCCACGCAGGATGCCAGCCTGTTCGCAAGCATGGGTGAATTCATGCTCTTGGTCGTGGGCATTACCCTTGTGCATGGTGTCATCATCCTGCCAGGCATTCTCTACTTGGTTACGCGCGTTACACCATGGCGATTCTGGAAAGGCGCACGTGATGCTCTGGTAACTGCATTTGCCACTAGCTCTAGTTCTGCCACCATGCCCGTGACTATGCGGTGTACCGAGCAGCAACTAGGTGTAAAGCGTGACATTGCGGGGTTCGTTGTGCCGTTGGGGGCGACGATCAATATGGATGGCACTGCATTGTATGAAGCTTCTGCTGCATTATTCATCGCCAACCTAGCTGGGGTGGAACTTAACCTGGTTCAGCAACTCATAGTGTTTTTTATGGCCATGTTGGCTTCGCTTGGTGCTCCAGGTATTCCTAGTGCTGGCATGGTGACGATGGTGATGGTGTTGCAGTCAGTCGGTTTGCCAGCGGAGGCCATTGCTATTTTGCTGCCTATAGATCGCCTGCTGGATACCATACGTACGACGGTAAATGTCGAAGGGGACATGGTGGGTAGCTTGATTGTGCAGGAAATTGTCTCAACTTCTGACCATAAGCCTGTTGCAGGGGGATGATTTTGTATAGAATTGCCCGCACTGTCATCCAAACTGGGGGTGATACGTTATAACTAGCGTATCACTAAGATACTGGAAAAAATACTCGGTTTAATTGATAATGTTTCTCAGTTGTAAAAATCGGGAAACTGGCAATGCGCTCTGATGCAGCAACATCAAACAATGCGCAGCAAAAAGCCAAATGCGGTAGTTGTTGAGTAGTAACAAAAGAGAAGTTCTATAACACAGGCAATAAGCCTATTTTAGATGAGGAAAGTCATTATGAAATCCAGCAAAATCGTCGCTCTGTTGTTCGCTTCACTGTTCTCTGGCTCCGTATTGGCAGCCGGTTGCTCGGTAGATGTCGAAGCTAACGACGCTATGCAATTCAACACCAAGAACATTGATATTGAAAAGAGCTGTAAAGAGTTCACAGTAAACCTGAAGCACACTGGTTCACTGCCAAAAAATGTCATGGGCCACAATCTGGTGATCACTAAGACTGCTGATTTCAAGGCTGTCATGAATGACGGTGTTGCCGCTGGTGAAGCTGGTAACTTTGTTAAGGCTGGTGATGCACGTGTGATTGCTCACACTAAGCTGGTCGGTGGTGGTGAGAAGGACAGCGTTAAGGTTGACGTAAGCAAGCTGGCTGCTGGTGAGAAGTACACATTCTTCTGTTCCTTCCCTGGCCATGCCACTATGATGCGCGGTACTGTTACTGTTAAGTAATACAGTATCCCATCATAATCGCCTGATGGGTGATTAATCAAAAAGGCAGCTTTGCTGCCTTTTTTGTTGCCTGATCGAAGCGGGTGGAAATGAAAAAGCAGCCCGTAAGCTGCTTGAGTGGTGTGCATGAAGTTGGACTAGAACCTGTAGGTGATATCCATCTGGTACAAGCTGAAACTGTCGAGATTGAGGGCGATATCGCTCTGCGATGCGGCAGCTGATAGTTTATCGTTCTTGCGGTTGGCATGGCCGACAGCCAAGTTCACGACGACATTGTCACGCAGGAAGTATTCTCCCTTGAGTACGATGCCCTTCATGTTGACTCGAGAGTCCATGAAGTCGGAATCGACGGTATTGGGGTCAAGTGCGTAAATTCCCACATCTTGATACCACAATCTGCTGGACCAATCGCCACGTTTGGGTTGCTTGCCCTGTTGGCTAGAGAGTCCCACGCCAAGCAACCAGGCCTTGTCGTCATGGCCTGCCGAGCGGATTACAGCCCCTCTGGTTGCCGAGCTGGCAGTCGCGGCAGCCACCGCGGCTTCGTATCTATCCTTACCATCCAGGTTGGTCACATAGTCGCTGAACGCCATCAGTTTCATGCTGTCATTAAGCTTGAACACAACTTCGGCGGGAATCTCGATGGTGCGGATATCGTTGGTTGCTGTCGTCGTTGTGCCCAGGCTGACACCTCGACCACTATCGCTGCCCAAACCGGGCACAAATGGCCCAGCACCTGGTGCATGGTCGTTGGAGAACTTGGTAAAGGTGAGCGCTGCCTTGGCAGAAACACGCTCGTTAATATCAAATTTTGCTCCACCCTGAAATGCCATCAAATCATTGGTGACCCTATCATTGTTGATAATGGTGAAGTCTTGGCGGTCACCGATGTACTGTGATTGGGCAAAATTAGCGAACAGGTTTACCTTACCCCATTGGTACTCTACCTTCTCGACCAGGCCTTCAAAGGTCAAGTCACCGTCCCATACCATAGGCGTCGTGTAGAGCGGATTGGCAACACGGCCTGCTTCTACCTTCAACCAGTCTGTGACTTTCCAGCCTAGCAGTGCGCGTTTGACGTAGACAGTTTCTTTGGTGTTGGAACCGTTGGAACTGTTGGCAGCGTTACCGAAAGTGGAGTTGTCGGAGCGACCATTTGCCCCCATGGATAATGCGATGTCGGAGTAGAAATCGCCAGCGTTGGTTTTGACGCCTAGCACCAGCTTGTAACGGCCACGTTCGCGATCTTCAGTGATGTTGGATGAGTCCTCACCTCGACGGAATTCGTAGCGGGCGCGAATATCGCCATAGATCGTGGCATTGTCGATTGCGTCGGAAATCGTGACCTTGCCACCTGCCTTGCTGCTTTTCTCCAGCACTTTGTCCTGAGCTGCCTTCTCGCTTTCGTGGCCCTTGCTCAGAAGCTTGCCTTCCTCTTCGGTCAATACACCTTTAGCGACCAATGCATTGACAAGATCAGTCGTGGAGTCTGCCATCGCTGACATACTCGCCAATGCCATCGCGGTCATGGGTAACAAACGTAACAGTTTCATTTTTTCCTCATTGAAGTCTAGAGAGATGACGGCGTGTTTGCCATTCAATGAGGCGGGATTATTGGGAGGAAATGTGACAATTCAGTGTCACATGATGGAAAAATGACTAGAAAAGGACTACTTTTACAGTGATTTACAATAAATGAAATTTCATTATTAATCAGGTTGATAGGGTGTTAATAGCTTAAAAATAAAAAAGGCGACAGTAACACTGCCGCCTTGGGGAAGAGGTAATAACGATGAATGTTAACGAACCATTTTGTTCATGATCAAGGAGTAAGCTGCCGGCACTACTACCAACGTCAGCAGGGTGGAGGAGATCATGCCACCGATCACGGCGATGGATAGCGGTCCATTGGTTTCGGCACCAGCCCCCAGGCCGAATGCTGCCGGGAGCAAGGCCAGGATGATGGTCAGCGAGGTCATGAGTACTGGGCGCAGGCGAATGGGGCAGGCCTCGCGCAAGGCATCGTTGACGCTTTTGCCTTCATCGCGTAACTGGTTGGTAAGGTCGATCAGCAAAATAGAGTTCTTGGCAACCAGCCCGATTAATAGTACCAAGCCTATCATAGAGAAAATATTGAGCGAATTCCCCGTGATCCACAGTGCAAATACACCGCCGATAATCGCCAGTGGCTGGGCCAGCATGATGATGAAGGGCTGTAGGAAAGAATTAAATTGGCTTGCAAGTACCATGTACAGAAGCACCAAGGCCAACGCAAAGGCAAACACCATGCTACTAATGGTTTTTTGCAGTTCTTCTGCCTGGCCTACCAAGTTGAACTGATAGCCGGGGGGTAGGGTCTCGGCAGCCAAGTTACGCACATGCTGAACAGCATCGCCTAGCGGCATGATGGGGTTGGAGTAGAGGCTGGCAGCATATTGCAGATCGAAGCGCCCGATCACGGCAGCTCCCAGGGTCTGCTTGAAGCTCGCAACACTGTCTAGGCGTACCAATTCCCCAGTGTTGCTACGTAGGTAAATCTTCTTCAGGTCATCCGGGGTTTTCAGGCTGCCCTCCTTGGCTTTGAGGCGAATGTCGTAACGCTGCCCATCACCAGGCTCATCATTGAAGTCGGCAATGTCAATCCCGCCTGTATAAAGGTTAAGCGCTGTGGCGACATCTATCGTCGACACGCCCAGGCTTGCTGCCCGTACACGATCTATCTGCAAGGTGAGCTGAGGGAGGTCCAGATCCAGATCCAGGTCCACTTTGCCCATGCCTGGAATATCGCCCAATTTACGTTGCATGGCTTTGCCGAGGAGGCTGACCTGTTCCAGATTGGCACCCGTGATATTGAATTGCAGTTTTTCTGAACGTTGTCCCCCGACGATGGCAACAGGTACCGGAAAGGCACGCACGCCTGGAATCTGGTCTAGTTCGCTGCGGATGGCGCGAATCAAGGCTTGTTGGGTCATGTCGCGTTCGCGCCGGTCTTTGAGGCGGATGCTAACCGTGCCTTTGTTGACTTGGCCTTGTGCACCCACGCCTATGGTGCTGAAGTAACTGGCAATCTGTGCATCGTAACGCTGCAACACAGCTTCCATTTTCTCCAAGCGGCTGTTGGTGTATTCGAGGCTGGAGCCTAAGGGGGTGCGAAATGAAATCAGGAAGCGGCCTTCATCTGAGTCGGGGATAAATTCTTTTTGTACTTTGCCAAAGAAGAAACCGCTGCCAACCACGACCAAGATAGTCAAGAACATGACTTTCCAGCGGTGTTGCAGCGTCCAGGCCAACATGCCACTGTAAATTTTATCCATGCCACTGAAGACACGATCTAGCCAAAAATAGAAGCGTCCAGTAGGTTCGTGAGCCTTCAGATAGCGCGAACATAGCATGGGGGTGAGGGTGAGTGACACCAGCAATGAGACTAACACGCCAAAGGTGACTACCACAGCGAAGGATTTGAAAAATTTGCCAATAATGCCCTCCATGAAAATTACGGGAGCAAAAATACATACCAGGGAAAATGTGGCTGCAATCACGGCAAATGCTACCTCGCGGCTACCGGTAATCGCGGCGGAACGTGCCAGGAGGCTTGCATTGGCACTTGGGTCTTGTTGAGTACGCAGGCTGAGGTGTCGATAGATGTTCTCAAGCACCACGATGGCATCATCCACGACTACGCCGATCAGCAATAGCAGCGCTAGCAGCGTCATGGTGTTGAAGGTGAAGCCTGAGAAATACATGACGGCGACTGAGCCCAGCAGTGACACAGGAATGGCCGTGGCAATGATCAGGGTGGAGCGGATAGAGCGCAGGAATAGCCACACAATCAAGGCGGCAAGTAGCGTGCCTTCCAACAGGTGCTCCTGCAAGGCATGGACGATTTCCTCAATGAATAAGGCATCATTGGTTGAAATATCCAGCGTCATGCCTGGAGGCAGGTTAGGACGGATGTCCTTGTCCAGCTTGCGCAATACGTCATCAATAATCGCCACCGTGTTGGCATTGGAAACCTTGACGATGCCCAGGCCAACGGCAGGTTTACCCATGTAGCGACCAAGCTGGCGATAATCCGCAATGCCGTCTTCCAATTCGGCAACCTGCTTGAGCTTGATCGCGGCACCATCGCGATAGGCCACGATCATCTCTGCCATGTCCCGCAGATTGTGGAATTCCATATCCAGCTTCATCAGGTATTCGGCATTATTGCCTACCAGGAAACCGCCTGGTAATTGCACATGCTCACGCTTGAAGGCATCGATGAGGTCAGTCGCCGTGATGTTGTGGGCAGCCATGCGCTCGGGCAAGACATTGACGCGGATGGTACGGTCACGGCGACCACCCAGACGTACTTCGCCAACACCATTGATGGTTTCCAGTTTTTTCTTGAGGACATTGAAACCGTAGAGATTGATCTGTTGCGTGGTGCGGTCGCCGCGCAAGGCCAGCCACATGATGGGCTGGGCATTGGTTTCCACTTTCTGCACCTGCGGCGGATCGGCATCATCCGGCAAGCGCCGTAATACCTGGTTAACCTTGGCTTGTACTTCGTTATACGCTACATCAATGTTCTTCTCGAGGCCGAAGGTAATAGTAATGACAGACACGCCTGGTGATGATGAGGACTGGATGTGTTCGATCCCCGGTGTGGTGTTGACCGAGGATTCGATGATGCTGGTGATGCTGGCATCTATGATGTCGGGATTGGCACCATTCAGTGTGGTCGTGATCGAAATGATGGGAAATTCAATATAGGGCAGGCGGTCGACACCGATGCGCTGATAGCTGATGATGCCCAGCAACACTAGCAGGCCGGAAACCATCCAGGCTAGTACATGGCGCTTGATTGATATTTCCGGCAAGGTCATCGCTGGGCCTGCTGTGCTTGAATCTGTACGCGGGTCTGGTCGGTCAGGAAGGCTGCACCATCAACGGCAATGGTTTCACCTGCCTGCAAACCTTCTAGGATCTGGATGCGGCCATCCTGATACATACCGGTTTTGACGATACGCTGTTGTGCCACATCATCCTTGATCACGTAGACGACCTCCCCTGCTGGACGTAACACCATGCTTTGCTCTGGTACCACCAAGGCTGCAGGATATTCCCCCAGGATGATGTCTCCAGTGACGCTGGCCCCTGATTGCCATCCAGGCTGGTCGACAATGTCCACAAGCACATCAATGGCCCGGTTGTTGCTGCCAATCACCGGCTTGAACTCACGCAAGACGCCTTCTGCCTCTTCATCAGCAGTGGGTGTTTTCAGCCTGACAGTGAGTCCTGGCTTGAGCTTGGAGCCCAGGTTTTCCGGGAAGGGCAGATGGGCACGCAGCTTCTGGTTACTGATGATCTGTAGGATGGGATCACCTACCTTGACATAATCACCCGGAGAGACGATCTGCTTCTCGACCTTGCCGTCTATAGGAGAAAGCAAGCGGGTTTTGTTGCCATTGTGGGTAATCGTGGCAAGGCGGGAGCGTGCACCTTCAAGCTGGCGTTTGAGTGCGATCTGTTGTGTTTCCAGATCATCAAGTGCATTTTGAGAAATAAAGTTTTTCTCGACCAGTTTCTGGTTGCGTTCCACATTGCGTTGCTGGTTCAGCAACAAGGCCTCCAGCCTGGCAACTTCGCTCTCAGCCTCGTGCTGTTGCAATGTGTAGTCTTGCGCATCCAGCAGGGCGATGACTTCGCCTTTTTTCACGACTTGTCCTGGTCGGGCGAGTATCCTCAAGACGCGGGCAGGCACCTCTGCTGCTACCGTAGGGTCCATGATGCCTTCAAGGGTACCGATCGCTTGCTCACGAATTTCGAGTCGGGCTGTTTCCACCGTGGCGATGCTGACCAAGGGGAGCGAGGCAGGTTTAGCTACCTCTTCTTTTTTGCTACAAGCGATGTTCAATAAAGGTAACAGGGCAAGAAGTGCAAAAGCCCCTACACGATAAGCTGACATTGATTCTAGTTTTCCTGATTGATTGCATGAGGGATAAATCCCTCATGCTTGTTGGTTGGCACTATTGCATGTCAACCTGGCTTTGTCCCGAGAATTCAGGAGTCTATACCGGAATTGCCGGTTTTTTCCATGCTTGCCTTGAGGTCGGCTAACCGTTCCCATTGAAAATAAGGTCCAGGGTCCGTCTTGCGGCCAGGTGCAATGTCGGAGTGGCCGACAATATCGCGGATTGGGTAGTGCGAGACCAAGCGATGGAGTAGCGTTTGTAATAGTTGGTACTGCGGCGCGGTGAAGGGTTCATCATCACTACCTTCCAACTCAATACCGATCGAGAAATCATTGCAGCATTCGCGCCCTTGCCAGCTAGAGACCCCGGCATGCCAAGCACGCGCCTCGCAAGCAACGAACTGTTGCAGCGAGCCATCGCGCCGGATGACGAAGTGCGCGGAAACCTTGAGTTGATGTATAGCTGCGTAGTAGGGGTGCGTTGCAGGGTCTAGCTGGTTAGTGAACAGTTGGGTGATGCCAGGGCCACCATATTCTCCTGGTGGCAGGCTGATATTGTGGATGACGATCAGGCAAATATCCTGAGCACTCGGGCGTTCATCATGGTTGGGTGAGGCGATGAACTCTGCCCCTGCCACTATGCCATGCTGGTCTATCAATAAGGCGCTATTCATCAGTGCGTTAGTCGTTATCTTTGCTCAGTCCCAGCTTGCTGAGTCGGTAGCGAAAGGTACGGAAACTGACGCCAAGCAGTTTGGCTGCCGCCGTCTTGTTGTGTTGGGTTTTTTCCAAGGCATTGATGATTGCCTTTTTTTCCAATTGCTCCAGATAGTCAGGCAATGGCAGGCCTTCATCCGCTGGAGATGTATTGGTCGTGGGTACTTGCATGGCTGGGTCTTGGTCCAGCAAGAGGTCATCAGCCGTGATGGTATTGCCGTCGCACAAAGCCAGCGCGCGTTCCAGCACATTTTCCAGTTCACGCACATTGCCAGGGAAGCTGTGTCTTGCCAGCATCTGGTTGGCTGCAGGGGATAATGCCGGCACGGCACGGCTCTCCTCACGACATTGCTTGGCAAGCAGCGAGTCAACGAGCAGCGGGATGTCTTGCTGCATGTCGCGCAGTGCAGGCAGTTTAAGCTCAATGACGTTGAGGCGGTAGTATAAATCCTGGCGGAATTCACCACGCTCCATGAGGATGGACAAGTTCTTGTGTGTGGCGCTGATGATGCGTACATCGACGCTTTCTTCCTGCGTGCCGCCCACCATGCGCACCTTCTTTTCCTGAATGGCGCGTAATAGCTTGACCTGCATGGCAAGTGGCAGGTCAGCGACTTCATCCAGGAAAAGGGTGCCGCCTTTGGCGGCGTGGAACATGCCTTCCTTGTCGTGTGTCGCACCAGTGAAAGCGCCTTTTTTATGGCCAAAGAACTCGCTTTCCATTAGGTTTTCCGGGATGGCGCCACAGTTGATAGCAATAAAGGGGCCATCGCGCCGGGAGCCGTGCTGGTGAATTAAGCGTGCAGCCAGCTCCTTGCCGCTGCCAGATTCTCCACTGATGTAGACAGGCGCCTGGCTGCGCGAGAGTTTTTCTATCATGCTTCGTACTTGCTTGATGGCGGCGCTGTTGCCTATCATATTCAGCGTACCTGACGCGGTATTTTCTTCTTCAACAGAGGCAAGCTTGAGCGCGGATTGCACCAGTGGGCGTAATTGCTTGAGTGAGATGGGTTTGGTGAGGTAGTCGAAAGCACCGGCCTTGAGGGCAGAAACGGCATTTTCCGCACTGCCGTAAGCCGTGATGACGGCGACTGGCAGCCCAGGATAATCTTGGGCGATGTGCTTGACTAGGTCCAACCCGCTGCCATCGGGTAAGCGCATATCGGTGAGGCATAAGCCATATTGACCTTGCTCCAATAGATGCCTGGCCTCAGTCAGGTTGCTTGCGCTATCCGCACGGATATCCATGCGCTCCAGGGTGAGCACCAGCAACTCACGAATATCGGTTTCGTCGTCGACAACCAGGCAAGCGGGAAAAGCACTCATGCAGATTCAGTTTTCTCAATATGGATAACAAACGAACAGCCTTGCTCAATGGCGACATGTTCTATGGTAGCGCCATTAGCTTCGCATAGTTCGCGGGCGATATAAAGGCCAAGCCCTGTCCCTGTGCTTTCTGTCGTGAAAAATGGCTCAAACAGGTGTGCCAGCGCATGCTCGGGAATACCCTGGCCGTCATCACGCACTTCAATTAGCCATTGCTCGGCTTCACTGCGCAATGACAGTGTCAGGCTGCCATCGTGCTGCTGGCTATGGCGCCATCCATTGCGACACAGGTTCCACAGTACTTGGTGCAGATGGCGATGGTCGAAATCAATCGTGGGCTCCAAGTCGTCGGTATCCAGGACAAAGCCTTGAGCGGGAATTTTCTCCACTTGGTAGAACTGGTCGTGAAACTCGCGCAGAAAGTCTGCCAGCTGGATTTTCTGTTGTTTTGTACGATCACGGCGGTTCAGCTCCAGTACATCCTTGATCATCTGCTCCATGCGCTGCACATTGTCGCTGATGATTTGCAGCATGCGTTGACTGGCAGGGTCATGTGATTCGTCTTCCTGCAATAATTGCGTAGCGTGGCTGATGGCGCTCAGAGGGTTACGGATCTCATGGGCGATATTGGCGGTAAGCCGTCCCAGTGCGGCCAGTTTGAGTTGCTGTGCTTGGGTTTGCAGGTGGCTCCAGTCCTGGATGAAGATGACGGTACCGTGTGCATAGCTTTCGCCTACCGGCATGATTTTGAGGCGCAGGTCGCGTTTGCTCAGGCTGAGTTTGATCAAGCCTTGCGGTTTGCCGTGGCCTTGTTGGTGCCAATGTTGTAATAGTGTGTGCAGTTCAGGAGCATAGTTGGCGAGTGGCTGGTGGTTGCGGATATCACCTTCCAGGCCCAGCAAAAAATCCGCCTGTCGATTGCGATGACGCAGGTTGAGCGCTTCGTCCACTACCAGGACGCCATCATCCATTTCCTGCGTGATGAGCTGGTTGACCTGGCCAAGGTTCTCCAAGTCGATCCCGCGTTGCGAGGCAAGTTGCGCATGCAGATTGGCGCGCTTGCTGAAACTGTGGGCCAGCCAGGCAGTAGCAAAACAACTGATGCTGAGCATCGCTGCATGCGAATAATCGCCAAAATCCTCATTCCAGATCAACATCTGGTAAGACTGCTCCAGCAGCAGGCCTATGCTCGCTACCGCGGCATAAAACAAGGCCAGCCTTCCCTGGCTGATCAAGCTCGCTGCGGCAATGGTGACAATCAGCAGCAAGCCGAGGCCGCTCTTGATGCCGCCACTGGCATACATGAGCAGAACGATAAAGCCGATATCTAGCAGGGTTAACAGGGATAGTTGGGCACTGAAGTTGGGTTTGCGCAGGACATTCAGGCATAGCGCCAGGCAACCAAAGCTTAAGTATCCCAAAGACAAGCTGAGGTACAGCGTGGGGTTGTAGTTGAGCCAAACGCGGGTGTCTTGTAGCAGAAAATACGAAGCAAGGAAGACGATGCCAAGCAGAATGCGGTAGACCCCGAACAGGGCTAATGGCTGCCAGAAGTTCGTACTAGTGTTGCTGCCAGTGTGGGCAGACTGCTTGATCATGATTGATGTTGCTGTTGATGTGCCTCTGAGCAGTAGTGCAACGCGCCATCCTGTATGCTTTCGCTTCTCGGCAGGTGTACTTGGCAATGTGCGCATTGCACCATGTCTTCGGGGTGGGGGCGTGGTTGTGTCGGCTGGTCGACGTTATGGCGATAGCGCTTGAGGATGGTGAAGAGCAACCAGACGACAATAGCGAGTAACAGCAGTTTCAGCATGATGCTCAATGAAGTGGGTGGAGAATGGGGCTGATTGTAGCTAAAAGCAGGCCAGGCCACAAAATCAAACCTGATATACTCACTCGCAATAGCTGATGTTCCACGTGCCGAGGCACTAAATGCAATAAAAAGCATCCAAGCACTTCAATGGCGAGCACACAAGAACTCTCAAATTTTCTGGCACAAGTCGAGCGTCGGGCTTTCAAGCAGACGGCATATGCCGTGCGCGACGATCATGCTGCCATGGACATTGTCCAGGATGCCATGCTCAAGCTGGCGGAAAAGTACGGCGCGAGGCCTGTTGAAGAATATCCCATGCTGTTTCAGCGCATCCTGCAAAACACCATGAAGGATTACTGGCGGCGGCAAAAGGTGCGTGGTATCTGGACGACCTTGCTATCCTCGCTGGGTGTCAATCAGCATGACGACGAGGAGCATGATCCTCTGGAGACGATGGTTTCTGAAGATGATCATGACAACCCGGAACAACAGTATGAACAGCAGGAAACCATTGCGATTATTGAAACCGCAATAAAAAATTTGCCAACGCGTCAACGAGAAGCATTCATCTTGCGTTATTGGGAAGATATGGATGTTGCTGAAACAGCGGCAGCCATGGGGTGCTCGGAAGGTAGCGTCAAGACTCATTGTTCCCGGGCAGTCCACGCGTTGGCTGCGACACTTGAAAAATACGGTTTTGCTAAAGAAGTGCTCGACAAGGCTGGGGGCGAGCGATGAATCACGAACAGCGTTTTGCAAAAGAAATCGTCCGCCGATTGGACGAAACTACAGAGCATCTGACACCCGAGGTGGTCAATCGCCTAGCTGAGGCGCGCCTCCGAGCGGTGTCGCGTATGGTTGCACACTCACAGTCTTCCCAGCCACAGGGGCGTGGGTTGCTCGCCTTGGTTGCGGGCTATGCCCTCCATCATCAACGTACCTTGTCTTTGGCTGCCCTGGTGGCGGCTGTATTGTTTACTTTTGTTGTTACCCAGCAATTGACTGAGCATGGTCATGGTGAACATGGCGATGCCTTCCTGCTGGCTTCTGAACTCCCCCCCGAGGCATATCTTGATCAAGGTTTTTATTCATGGTTAAAACAGCAATAGCAGCCAGCCTGTTATTGCTTACGCTAACAGCAGGTGCCGAAACAGGCGCATCGGAACCAAGTTGGGCGCAACTCAATGAAAGCCAGCGTCAGGTGCTGGCGCCACTGGCGCAGGAGTGGGATATTTTGCGTCCGTGGCAGCGTGAGAAAATGCTGGATATAGCACGCGATTATCCCAAGATGTCAGCTACGCAACAGCAACTGGTGCAGAAGCGCCTGACGCATTGGAGTCGCATGACGCCTTACGAGCGTGAGAATGCGCGCAAGAAATACCAGGCATACCAGAACCTGTCGCCTGAGAAAAAAGCAGAATTGCGCAAAAAGTGGGAAGAGTACAAGCGCCTGCCAGAATCGAAGCGCGAAGCATTGCGCCGCGATAATCCTGACATCGATACCGGTCTTGAAGAGTTAGACTAACGCAAGAAAGCCGTATGTCATGCATACGGCTTTTTACTTTTATCTACGTTCCACCCAGTACAACATGAAGATGCCTGCCATCATGAAGAGCAAGGTCGGCATGACTGCGCTGAATAATGGCGACCAGTCATTGAGCAAGCCCAGGTGTACAAATACCCGGTTCAATACTTGATATACGATCCCCAGCATGATCCCTGCAAAAATCTTGGTGCTTGCCGAGCTTGAGCGTTGCTGCACGAAACCGAAAGGCAAGGCCAGGATGACCATCACCAGACAGGCCAAGGGATAGATCATTTTCGACCAGAGTGCGATCTGGTGGCGAGAGGTTTTCTGCTTGTTGCTCGTCAGGTGGTTGATGTAGAAATATAAATTCCACGCAGACATCTTTTCCGGCACCACCAGCAGTACATTGAGCAATTCCGGACGAATCAAGGATTGCCAGGTGGCTTCCGGGAACATGTTGGTACGGATTTTCTGCTCTTCAAAATGGGTTTGCGTGACTTGATGCAGATTCCAGTTCTTACCGTCAAAGCTGCCATCTTTGGCGTTGCTGATGGTGCGCAGGCGGAATTCGTTGTCGAATTCATAGATGTTGATATTCATGAGCGAGGCGTCTGGCATGACGGTCTGCACATTGACGAAGCTGTTGCCATCCTTTACCCAGAGCCCTGAACGGAAGTCTTGTGCCACAACGGAGTCAGTCGCCTGGATGCGGATGCGTTGCGCGGCTTTTTCGCTCAAAGGTGCAATGAGTTCGCCAACCAGGAAAGTCAGCACGGCGAATACCAGACCTACGCGTAGTAGGGAGAAAGCGATTTTTCGGATGGAGATGCCACTAACGCGCAGGATGATCAGTTCGGAGTAGCGTGAAAACTGGCCCAAGGAATACATGGTGCCCACGAGCACTGCGACGGGCACTACTTCATAGACGTGGCCGGGTGCGCTGAGCAATACGTAGAGCAAGACCTTGCCGATGCCGTAACTGCCCTGGCCCAGGCTTTCCAGCTCCTGAATCAGGTCAAAGAAGGAAAACATGGCCAGCAACCCCAGCATGATCAGCATGATGCTGGAAATGATTTCCTGGGCAAGATAGCGGTTGAGTAGTTTCATCGCAATATTATTTGCGCCACAGGCGTGGCAGGAACGGTAGCTGGAACAAACGGCGATAGAACATCCAGAATGTCAGCAACAGGAAGAATGCATGCACTGGCCACAGGCCAACCATGGTAGGGATTTTCCCCTG
This sequence comes from Methylobacillus methanolivorans, assembly GCF_054588515.1. Classification (NCBI taxonomy): domain Bacteria; kingdom Pseudomonadati; phylum Pseudomonadota; class Betaproteobacteria; order Nitrosomonadales; family Methylophilaceae; genus Methylobacillus; species Methylobacillus methanolivorans. Next base: position 38,551 of record NZ_BAAILT010000003.1, on the reverse strand, counting down.
TGCCAGCCAGGCTTGCAGGATGCTGAGCAGGTTGTTATACACAATATAGATCAGCAGAGCCATCATCAGGTTAGCAGAGCGACCTGAGCGCGGGTCAACAAAGCTCAGTGGAATGGCCAACAGGATCAATACAAATGCGGAAATAGGGATGGCAAGGCGCCATTGTAGTTCTGCATTACTATCCAGGCTGTGTTCGTTGAATAGATCCAGGCTGCTTTTGGATTGTGTATTGGGGGGTTGCTGCTGGACTTCCGCAGGCTCGATGCGGATAGCGTAGCGCTCGAATTCGGTAATCGAGTATTCCGCAGTGTTGGGGGTGCCTTCATAACGGCGGCCATTTTGCATCACGAGAAAATTGTCGTTGTTCTCTGCGGTCTCTCGATGTCCGCGAGCAGCCACGATGATGCCGAGCTTTTGGTGCTGCATGGATTGCACAAAGATATTCTTGACGATATTGCCTAGCTCATCAAAGCTTTCCACAAAGAACACACGATCAGCCTGGCGTGATTCCTTGAATACGCCGGGGCTGATGGAAGATAGCTCATCACGGCTTTTCAGTTGGTCACGGAATTCAGCTCCCTTGTTGGTTGCCCATGGCGTGACAAACAGGCTGAGGAAGGTAATGACGACAATAACGGGTACGCCAAAAGTCAGGACAGGACGAATCCAGCTGGACAACCCTTGCCCTGAGCTGAACCAGACCACCATCTCACTGTCGCGGTGCCAGCGCGATAAAGTAAGCAGGACAGCCAGGAAGAGCGTGAGTGATAGCATCATGGGCAAGAACTTCAGCATGCTGAAGCCGAGCAGGGTATTAATGGCATCGCTGGCTAGGCTGCCTTTTGCTGCAATGCCAATGTAATAGGCTACGCGCTGGGCGATGACAATGCCGAACAGCACCATAAAGCCGCCAATGGCAGTGGTGACTAGCTCTTGCAGGAGTGAGCGTTTGAAGAGCATCTTAGAAAAACAGGTAGTCCAGATTCCGCAATTGAGGTTGATTTACCGCGAAAACGCGGGATAATTCAGAAGGCTTTAATCTTAAGGATCAAGGAATGGAATTTAGCATAAAAAGTGGTACTCCGGAAAAACAGCGTAAAGATTGCGTCGTGGTTGGCGTGTTTGAAGCACGCAAGCTTTCCACTGCGGCTGAGGCGCTGGATCGTGTCTCCGATGGCTATTTGACCAATATCCTGCGAGCCGGGGATATTGATGGCAAGCCCGGTTCCACGGTGTTGTTGCATTCCATTCCCGGTGTAGCAGCCAGCCGTGTGCTACTGGTAGGGCTGGGCAAGGAGCGTGAACTCAACGAACGCAACTATCGCCAGGCTGTACGCGCCTCTATCAAGGCGCTGGGTAACCTGGAAGATGCAGATGTCGCGACATTCCTTGCTGAATTATCAGTCAAGAAGCGCGATGTGACCTGGTGTGTTTCCCAGGTGGTAGAAGTGGCAGAGGACAGTACGTATCGTTTTGACCGATTCAAGAGCAAGGCAACGAATGGCAAGAAAGGCATTGCCAAATTACAGGTGCATGTTGCCCAGCGCGGTGATGTGGCGGCTGGCAACGAGGGGATCAAGCAGGGTAAGGCTTTGGCCTCTGGTATCAGCTTTGCCAAGGATCTTGGCAACCTGGCACCGAATTACTGTACCCCTACGTATCTTGCTGAACAGGCCAAGGCATTGGTTAAAAGCCACGGGCTACAAGTCGAGGTGCTGGAACAGGCTGATATCGAGAAGCTGGGCATGGGTTCCTTCCTGGGTGTGACCAAGGGCAGTGTACAGCCACCCAAACTTATCGTGCTGCAGCACAAAAAAGGCAAGAAAGCGCAGAAGCCTGTCGTACTGGTGGGCAAGGGGATTACCTTCGATACCGGTGGTATTTCGCTCAAGCCAGGTGCCGACATGGACGAGATGAAGTACGACATGTGTGGGGCTGCCAGTGTGCTAGGTACCTTCAAGGCAATTGCCGAGCTGGGCTTGCCACTCAACGTGGTTGGTATTATCCCGACTTGCGAGAATATGCCTGACGGTAATGCGACGCGCCCCGGTGATGTACTGACCAGCATGTCCGGCCAGACGATTGAGGTCTTGAATACCGATGCCGAAGGTCGCCTGATTCTGTGCGATGCCTTGACCTATGCTGAACGCTTTGAGCCGCAAGCCGTGGTTGATGTGGCCACCCTGACAGGTGCTTGCGTGATCGCATTGGGTCATCATGCCAGTGGCTTGTTTAGCAACAAGGATGATTTGGCTGATGAGCTGCTGCAAGCAGGCAACGAAGCACAGGATCGCGCATGGCGTTTACCGCTCTGGGATGATTATCAGCCTCAGCTCGATAGCAATTTTGCTGATATGGCCAACATTGGTGGCAGGGCCGGTGGCAGTATCACCGCAGCATGTTTCTTGTCGCGTTTTGCCAAGAAATATGACTGGGCGCATCTGGATATTGCCGGCACTGCCTGGAAATCCGGCAAGGATAAAGGTGCCACGGGACGTCCAGTGCCGCTGTTGACCGAGTTCCTCAAACAGCGCGCTGGGAAGTAAAGGCGCATGACCCGGGTAGATTTCTTTTTCAACGTGCCAAACAAGGCCTTGCATGTGGCCGATCTCAGTAGTCGCGCTGCCCAGCGTGGGCGGCGACTGATGGTGTTGACTGCTACTCAGCAGGAAGCGGAGAAGTTAGGGACATTGTTCTGGAGTAATCCTCCCATCGGCTTCCTGCCGCATTGTCATGCTACGCATCCGCGTGCGGCCGAGACGCCGATCATTATCGATTGGCGTCATGATCCTTTGCCGCATGATGACATCCTGATCAATCTGGACAGGCAGTATCCACCGTTCTTTAGTCGCTTCAAGCGATTGATTGAAGTTGTGGGTTTGGACGAGGATGACCGTGCTGCAGCACGTGAGCGTTTCCGTTTCTACCGGGATCGCGGTTACGAAATCCGTACATTCGATGCTACTGGCGCGGCTTTATGATGAAAAGAGTATTTCATGAGTGATCAACCTCAAGATGAACTGGCGCTGGTGCTGCGGCGCATCCATGCACTGAGCGGTGCAGCAGCTGTCTCTGCGCCAGTTGCTGAGGATGAAGTACCTGTGCTGACGGATGTATATGCAGGGAGCGGCGCGTTCAGTGCGGTGGAGATTGAGCAGTGGCTGGCGCCTTATTATGCGAATGCCGAACAAGCTGAACTTGCGGCGGCTGCATCATTAGCAATATCAGCGGAGGGTGAGCATCCCCAGGAATCTGGCATAAAATTTCTGCCTGCTGATGTGGAGGACGACGACGAGTTTGCGGATGAGCCGTTGTTTGCCCAACCGGAGGCAATGCACCCGCAATTACTACTTGCGCGCCAAGAGCTCGCCGAGGCGGTGATGGCTGATATGCAACCTGTGATTGCCCAGGCCATTCAGGATGCCCTTGCGAAGGAAATGCAGGCCTTAACTCCCAAGCTCAGCGCCGAGGTAGAAAAGGCCCTGGCGCATAGCTTGCGTGAGCGCGTGGTTGAAGCGCTGAAAAAGGATTAGCCCAAGAGGGCTTGATATTCAGCCGCGCTTAACAGACCTGTGGGTTCATTATCAGGCTGAAAAGAGAATATCCAGGCGTCATACGGTTTATCGTTGATGTTTTCTGGCGTACTTTGCAATGCTTCATTGATTGCGATCACGGTTGCGTTGAGCGGGGCATGCAAGTCGGAGCCGGTCTTGACTGATTCTACCAAACCGCAAGGCTGGCCCTCGGCTATATGGCTCCCGGGCTTCGGGGCTTCTACATAGACAATATCGCCCAGCAAGTCTTGTGCATAATCGGTGATGCCAGCCAGCCAGAATCCATCCTCATGTGGGCGTACCCATAGATGTTCAGCGGTATATTGCAAATGCTCAGGGATTTTCATGGAAAGCTCAGAAGATAAATATCGTCTTATTTTCGCATAAACCAGCTAAGTCAGTGTATCGCGAGATTTTTTTATGATTCTCTATTAAGAAAGTTTATAAACTTCCGTTGCTATGTAAATGACAAATCAAAGTTTTTTGGATATTATTCTTCTCGACCATTGAACGGGGTGGGCGTGACATCATGCGTAAAATTACACTATTACTGACAATGCTGGCGTTGTGCATGCCGCCCGTATTGTCTTATGCGGCAGACAAAAAGCCGCAAAAGACAGCTGCCAGCAAAACCAAGGCGAGCAAAAAGGTCGTTGCGCAGAAAAAAACCAAGACCAAAGTCGCCAAGAAAAATGAGGCGAGTGGTCGTATCATCAGTACGATACGTTCAAACAGTGCTGTTGCTGTGGCAAGCCCAAGTGCAGGCGTATTCAAGGATGATGCGGCTGGCTTGAAGCTGGCTTCAAGCAAGGCCATGATCGTGAATCAGGATTCAGGCGAGATCCTCTATGCCAAGGGCACTGATATTGCTTCTCCCATCGCTTCCCTGACCAAGCTGATGACGGCGATGGTGGTGCTGGACGCTCGATTGGATATGGACGAAAAACTGCATGTGACGCGTGAAGACATTGATACTCTCAAGGGTACTGGTTCGCGCATGCCGATTGGTGCTGCCCTGACACGTGCAGAAATGTTGCAGCTGGCGCTGATGGCTTCTGAAAACCGTGCAGCTTCAGCGCTGGGACGTCATTACCCAGGCGGTGTTGAATCATTTGTCGCAGCGATGAATGCCAAGGCATTGCAGCTGGGGATGTTGCATTCTCGCTTTGCTGACCCCACTGGCTTGAACAGTGCCAATGTCTCGACTGCAGAAGACTTGGTGAAAATGGTGCGTGCTGCATATCAATATCCCGAGATTCGACATGTATCGACCAGCAGCTCTTATGCGGTGCCTGTGAGCAACACGCGAGCACCCTTGCAATACGTGAATAGCAATGTACTGGTGCGTAATAGCGACTGGGTGATTGGACTATCCAAGACTGGCTATATCAACGAAGCCGGGCGTTGTTTGGTCATGCAGGCTCAAGTGGGTGGGCAGCCGCTTATCATCGTCTTGCTGGATTCTTTCAGCAAAAATGCCCGTGTAGGTGATGCCCAGAAAATCCGCAAATGGATAGAAAGCAGTACTAACCATCGTCACGCGAGCTAGTCGATGAAGCCTAGTTGAATTAATATCTGAGGAATAATAAAAAAGCGGCATAAGCCGCTTTTTTATTGCCTTGAATTCCTGTGGCGATGTTACTCGTCGTCCGCGGTTTTTTTCTTGCGTGTCGTGGTCGTGGATTTCTTGGCTTTTGTGCTGGTGGTGGCTTTCTTCGCTGAAGCCTTGGAAGTCGCCTTGGTTTTCTTGGCGGGAGCATCCTTGGCCGCCTTGGCTGCCAACAGTTCCAGGGCCTGCTCCATGGTCAGGCTTTCAGGTTCCTGGCTTTTGGGTAGCGTCGCGCGTAGCTTGCCGTGTTGTACGTAGGGGCCGAAGCGTCCTGAGTAGATGGCAATCGTCCCTTCTTCCGTTGGGTGAGCGCCGAGTTCCTTGATTGGCGCAGGGCCTGCGTTGGCTTGCGCCAATAGCTCAACCGCGCGTGGCATATCAATGTCAAAAACGCTGTCGCTCTTGGGAATGGATTTGAACTTGCCGTCATGATTGACATAAGGTCCAAAGCGCCCGATGTTGGCAACGATTTTCTTGCCGGTTTCTGGGTGTTGGCCCAGGTCGCGTGGCAATGCGATCAGTTTTAGCGCAGTCTCCATATCTATGCTGGCCGCAGAGATTTCCTTGGGAATGCTCACACGCTTCGGTTTTTTCTTGCTGTCTGCTTCGGGTAGGCCGATTTGTAGGTAAGGACCATAGGGGCCATTGAGCAAGAGGATATCTTTGCCACTTTCCGGCTCTTGACCGATGACTGTTGGTTCGTTGTTGTTGCTATTGGCGCTTGGGTTGCGGATATAGTCGCACTCGGGGAAGCCTGAGCAGCCAATAAACTTGCCAAAGCGCCCGAGACGCGATTGCAGCGGTTTGCCACATTTCGGGCATGGCTCGTCCAGCACTTCCACGCCAGGACGCTCTACATTGCTTTTTTCCTGAATCTGGTTGCTGAAGCCTTGCCAGAAATCATTGAGCACAGGAATCCATTCACGTCCGCCTTCGGCGATATCGTCAAGCTCGTTTTCGAGGTTGGCAGTAAAGCCGTAGTCGACATAGCGTGTGAAGTGCTCAGTGAGAAATTTGTTCACCACGCGGCCTACATCCGTAGGTGTGAAGCGCTTTTTATCGAGCAGGACATATTCGCGGTCTTGCAGGGTAGAAATGATGCTGGCATAAGTGGAAGGACGGCCAATACCGAATTCTTCCAGAGCCTTGACCAAACTGGCTTCAGAATAGCGTGGTGGCGGTTCGGTGAAGTGCTGGTCACCAAAGATTTTCTGCACCGCGAGCACTTCACCTGTTTCCAGGTGTGGCAGCTTGCTTTCGCCTTCTTCTTCCTCGTCGTCCACACCTTCCATGTAAACAGCAATAAAGCCCGGGAATACCAGAGTCTGGCCAGTGGCACGGAACAGATTGGCCTCACTGCCAACCGCAAGGTCTATACTCACAGCATCAAATTTGGCCTGCGTCATCTGGCATGCTAATGCGCGCTTCCAAATCATTTCATACAGCTTGAACTGCTCATCCGTCAGGTAGGCACGAACGCTGGCTGGAGTACGCGTAATATCGGTCGGGCGTATCGCCTCGTGCGCTTCCTGTGCATTCTTCGCCTTGGTCTTATACATGATGGGCGACTTTGGCAGGTAGTCGGCAGCAAAATTTTTCTTGATATAGTCACGAATCTGCATCACCGCTTCGGCGGCCAGGCTGAAGCTGTCGGTACGCATATACGTAATGAGGCCGACAGTGCCGCTACCGATGTCGATACCTTCATACAGTTGCTGTGCGACGCGCATGGTGCGGCTGGTGGTGAAGCCCAGCTTGCGCACGGCTTCCTGTTGCAACGTGGAAGTTGTGAATGGTGCTGCCGGACTGCGGCTGCGCTGTTTCTTTTCGACACGTGTAACCGTGGTCTTGCCAGCGCTGGCGGCGAGCAGTTTGCCGACAATGCCTTGTTGTTGCTCCTGGCTGGTGACGGTAAATTGCTCTACCTTCTGACCATCAAGCTGTACCAGCCTGGCATCGAACACATGCTGGTGTTTGGCTGATTCGAGGTGGATAGTCCAGTATTCCTGGCTGGTGAAGGCCTCGATTTCGAGCTCGCGTTCGACAATCAGGCGTAGCGCCGGGCTTTGCACGCGGCCAGCGGAGAGGCCGCGACGGATTTTCTTCCAGAGCAATGGCGACAGGTTAAAGCCAACCAGGTAATCCAGCGCCCGACGCGCCTGCTGGGCGTTGACCAGCGGCATGGAGATGTCGCGCGGTTCGTCAATCGCGTGCTGTACCGCATTCTTGGTGATTTCGTGAAACACCACGCGTTTCAGCAGCTTGTCCTTAAGCAGCTTCTTGCTTTTGAGGATTTCGGCAATATGCCAGGAAATAGCTTCTCCTTCGCGATCCGGGTCGGTGGCGAGGTAGATGGCATCGGCATTCTTGACTGCTTTGGCAATGGCATCCACATGGCGCGAGTTGCGGTCGATCACTTCATACTTCATGGCGAAGTCATGCTCCGGATCGACGGCTCCCGTCTTGGGAATCAGGTCGCGCACGTGTCCATAAGAGGCCAGAACCTCAAAATCCTTGCCCAGATATTTTTGCAGGGTCTTGGCTTTGGAAGGTGATTCAACGATCAGCAGTTTTGACATGGACACACAATTTGTGGGATGCGGAGCGGCAGATGATAAGAGTAAATTGCTTGCTACACAAGAAAGCGCTGTAAATTTAGGTGCTTGCCGACAGCACTTTCTTGTTTTGGAGGGAGTGTTTAAGCGATGTTACGTTTGAACTCGATGCGCGAACCTTCGCTAGAAACCAAGCTCAGGGCCGGATTGTTTTCCTTGTCGATGTCGCCAAACAATGGGTCTTCGTCTTCTACCTTGGTTTGCGACATATGCTTGAAATCATAAAGATCGGTATCACCCAGGTGTGATGGCTCTACATTGCAGATAGCGCGGAAGATATTGTTGACGCGTCCAGGCTGCTCACGTTCCCAGGCTTGCAGCATGTCCTTCACCTTCTGGCGTTGCAGGTTTTCCTGTGAGCCGCAGAGATCGCAAGGGATGATGGGGAAACTCATGCTGCGTGCATAGCTGGCAATATCTTTTTCTGCGCAATAAGCCAGTGGGCGGATAACGTGGAACTCGCCTTTGTTGGTGGCTAGTTTAGGCGGCATGGCCTTCATCTTGGCGCCGAAAAACATATTGAGGAACAAGGTTTCAACGATGTCGTCTCTATGGTGGCCGAGGGCGATCTTGTTTGCTCCAAGCTCTTGTGCGGTACGGTAGATGATGCCGCGACGTAGGCGCGAACACAGCGAGCAAGTGGTTTTGCCTTCAGGAATCTTTTCCTTGACGATGGAGTAGGTGTCGGCTTCGACAATACGGTGTTCCACGCCAAGCTGTGCGAGGTAAGCAGGCAAAATGTGCTCGGGGAAGCCCGGTTGCTTTTGATCCAGGTTCATGGCGATAAGCCTGAAATTGACGGGCGCGCGTTCCTGCAAAGCCAGCAACATCATGAGCATGGTGTAGGAGTCCTTGCCACCGCTCATGCAGACGAGGATTGTGTCGCCTTCCTCTATCATGTTGTAGTCGCCAATCGCCTTACCAGTGGCGCTGATCAAGCTGTTGCGCAGCTTGAGGAAACTATTGGAGGCGTCGTCGGGGTAGTGTTTGATCATGATGAATGAATACTTTTAAAGATTGAGTGAGCGTCCGCCATCGACGGCGATCACATGTCCGGTAATGAAAGGGGCGTCTTGCAACAGAAAGCGCACAGCCTTGGCAACATCATCGCCTTCGCCAATCCGCTTCAGCAGTGTCTGCGAGATCACGCGCTGGCGATACACCTCGTCAAACTGCGGGTTGTTCTCAGGCCATAACACTGGCCCGGGTGCGACGGCGTTGACCCTGACTTCGGGTGCCAGCTCATGTGCGAGGGATTTGGTTAAGGTCACCAGCCCAGCCTTGGCGACGCTATAGACGATATAGCCCTTTTTGGGCCGCTCTACATGCATATCGGTGATATTGATAATGGTGCCGTGGGTTTTTTTCAGTTCAGGCGCTGCCGCTTGGGACAGAAATAGGGGTGCCTTCAGATTGGGGCCGATCAGGTCTTCCCATTGGTGCTCGTTGATTGTGCCCAACTCGCTGGGATAATAGCTGGAGGCATTGTTGATCAGTGCATCCAGCCGGCCAAAGTGCTGCACGGTTTCCTGCACCAGCTTGGGCAGTACGCTGAGTCTTAGCAAATCTCCCTGAATGATCGCGACAGAGTTTGGGCGTTGCAGGTTAAGCTCCGTTTGCAGAGTGCGTGCCTCGTCATCCGAGCTGCGATAATGGATCATTAGTTGCGCGCCACCGGCATGCAACAGGCGGCAAATCGCCGCACCGACGCGTTTAGCACCGCCAGTGATCAAAATAACTTTATTTTCCAGAGAGGAATCCACCAAATGTTCCAGATCGCATCGATATTCGGGAAGAACGCGAGATTATAATCTAATACCATGAATATCTCTGCCTTACCTCTTCCTGATAGCCAGGCGATTGCCCATAGCGCTCAATTGCTTGCGTTGATTCGCGACGAATTAGCCGCTGCTGGCGGCTGGATCAGCTTTGCACATTATATGGAGCTGGCGTTATACGCCCCTGGCCTGGGTTATTACAGTGCGGGAGCAACAAAATTTGGCGAAGCCGGTGATTTCGTCACCGCGCCGGAAATGACGCCATTGTTCGGCCACACCCTGGCACGGCAGGTAATGGAGGTGTTGGCGCAGACGGGCGGTAGTGTGCTTGAGCTCGGCGCCGGGCGTGGCAGGCTGGCTGCAGCCATTCTGGAGGAAATGCAGCGTGCGGATAGATTGCCGGATCAATACCTGATCCTAGAAGTCAGCGCGGATTTGCAAGCCGTGCAAAAGCAGCACTTGCAGGCTGTGCTTTCTCCTATGCTGTATGAGCGACTGTGCTGGTTGGATGCCTTGCCTGAGAGCTTCACCGGAGTGATGCTTGCCAATGAAGTGCTGGATGCTGTTCCTGTGCATGTGATCAGCAAGTACGGCACAGGGTGGCAGGAGATGGGGGTGGCGGCGGATGATCAAGCAGGCTTGATGCTGATGCCCCGGGAGCTACTGAATCAGGCTTTGGTCGCTGGCATTGATACGCTTGTCTTGCCAGGGTCTTACCAGACGGAAGTGAGTCCGGCAGCCCGTGCGCTGGTGGCAAGCCTGGCACACTGCCTGCGACAGGGCGTGCTGTTGTTCATTGATTATGGGTTTTCACGGGCGGAGTACTACCATCCGCAGCGCCAACAGGGCACATTGATGTGCCATTACCGCCATCATGCGCATCCTGATCCATTCTTTCATCCTGGCTTGCAGGATATTACCGCTCATGTGGATTTCTCTGCCATGGCCGAGGCAGGCCAAGCGCAAGGCCTGCAATTGCTGGGATATTGTGGACAGGCGCAATTCCTCATCAATTGTGGCATCACCGACCTGATGTTGCGCGTGCCAGCGCATGATCTCAAGCAATATGCACCGCTGGCCAGCCAGGCGCAAAAGCTCTTGTCGCCTGCGGAAATGGGCGAGTTGTTCAAGGTGTTAGCTTTGGGCAGAGGTGTCGCGCCGCTCTCGGGTTTTGTTCGCGGTGACCGTTCGCATACCCTATAATCGCGGTTTTTTCAGTGGTTGAGTCAAGCATGGATCAAGAGGCAGCAAACAAGGAAAATATCAGCAAGGAAGAGCTCGCGAAGCGCCCCATCCGTAGCTTTGTATTGCGCCAGGGGCGCTTGACCCATGGCCAGCAACGTGCCCTGGATGAATTAATGCCGGTATTTGGTGTGCCTTATGCACCGTCGTTGATCGACTTGAATGCGCTATTTGGGCGTGATGCCAGCCTGAAAGTCCTGGAAATTGGCTTTGGTATGGGCGATAGTACGGCCAAAATTGCGCAGACTCAGCCTGAGCGTGATTTCCTTGGGGTAGAAGTGCATGCTCCTGGGGTTGGCAGTCTGCTCAAGCAGATTGGAGAATTGGAACTCAAGAACCTGCGCATCGTTCAGCACGATGCGGTGGAAGTGTTAAAACACATGATTCCTGATGCGAGCCTGGATGGCGTGCATATTTTCTTCCCCGATCCTTGGCACAAAAAGCGCCATCACAAGCGCCGGTTGATCCAGGCTGAGTTCGTCAAGCTGCTATGCAGCAAGTTGAAAGCGGGCGCTTACCTGCACGTGGCGACAGATTGGCAGGAGTATGCCGAGTGGGTGCTGGATGTGTTGCAGCAGGAATCCTTGCTGGAAAACACTGCACAAGATTACGCCCCCAAGCCTGACTATCGTCCGTTGACCAAGTTCGAGAACCGCGGCATCAAGCTAGGCCACGGCGTCTGGGACATCATCTTCCGGCGTAAATAACCAGCGCCCGATCACCGCTTCAGCTTCCTCCACGCCTTGTTTTTTCAGGCTGGAGAATAGCTGTACGCTGCAATTTCCCCAGTTTGCCTCAAGCTCTTTTCTGACCTGCTGCAATGTCTGGTTGGCTGCCTGGCGCGATAGCTTGTCCGACTTGGTCAACAAGGCATGGATGGGTTTACCGCTTGGGCTGTACCAATCCAGCATCTGGCGATCCAGCGGAGTAAGTGGATGGCGGCAGTCCATCACCAAGACTAGCCCACCAATGCACGGACGCTGACTCAAGTAGTTGGCCAGCGTGAGCTGCCAGTGCTTGCGCATGGCCTCCGGCACCTTGGCATAACCATAGCCAGGCAAGTCCACCAGGAAGCGCTCGTTCCCTAAGCTGAAGAAGTTGATGAGTTGGGTGCGCCCGGGTTGTTTACTGACAAATGCCAGTCGATTGTGGTTGGCAAGCGTGTTGAGTGCGCTGGATTTGCCAGCGTTGGAACGTCCGGCAAAGGCAACTTCAACACCAGCAGGAGGTGGAAGGTCGCTGAGCTTGTGTGCGGAGATGTAGAAAGTGGCGTTTTGAAACAAAGGCATGGATTCGGCAGGGGTATCGTCGGAAAGGGAAAAATATTAGCACGAAGTAGGGTTTTTTATATAAAATGCGACCCTATTCGCAGTATTGGTATCTGAAAAGAACTTTAGGAGTGGCTATGTTGTTGCGTAAATATGCGGTACTGATCATGAGTGCCATGATGCTGGCAACTGCAGCAGTTTCGCATGCAGAAGATGACGACGATGAAGATGATGTCGTAAGCAAAGTACCTGCTCAGGCCCAGATTTGTGCTGGATGTCACGGTCCTGACGGCAATAGCATGGTGCCTATGTTCCCGAAAATCGCTGGTCAGCATGCTGCATACCTAGAAAAGCAGTTGAAGAATATCAAGGCCAATGTGCGCATGAGCCCAGTCATGATGGGCATTGTTGCTCCGTTGAGCGATGAAGATATGGCAGTGGTCGCTGAACATTATGCCAAGCAGGCCCCACGTTCTACGCCATCTGTGAGCAATGGCCCAGGGTCGATAGGTGAAAAGATTTTCAAGACAGGCATTCCTGGTGCGGGTGTTCCAGCATGTGCTTCCTGTCATGGTGCTAATGGGGAAGGTATTGCGCCTGGCTTCCCACGTTTGGCTGGCCAGCATGCCAACTACACAACTAGCCAGGTAAAAGCTTTCCGTGATGGTCAACGCAAGAACGACGCTGCCAAGATGATGCGCATGGTATCTGCCAAGATGACGGATGCCGATATTGCTGCAGTCGCTGATTATATTCAGGGTTTGAAGTAAAATCTGGCAGCTTATTGCACAAGTCTGACAACCAAAAGCCAAGTGCGAGCGTTAAGGGTGGCAATAGCCGCCCTTATTTTTTATATCGTCAGGCTGCAACCAATCATCGATATCTAAGGTCTCACCTCAAATTTTTTGAATGGTCTTGTTTTGAAATCCGTACAGTCCCATAGGCATAGGTTATACGAGCTGCTGAGTTCCATGCGTTTTGCGGTGAGCGTATTGGTCGTGCTTGGCATTGCCTCAATTATCGGGACAGTGCTTAAGCAGAATGAACCTTATACCAATTACGTGGTGCAATTTGGCCAGTTCTGGTTTGAGTTTTTCGAGTTTCTCGGCCTGTACGATGTATACCACTCAGGCTGGTTTCTGGTCATTCTGGTTTTTCTGGTTCTTTCCACCTCACTCTGTATTTATCGCAATACGCCCCTGATGTTGCGGGAGTTGCGCGCATTCCGTGAAACGGCAAAAGAGGTTTCACTGCGTAGTTTCAGTCATCAGTATGAGTACCACACTCCCTATTCCACTGAGGAAACAACCTCGCGCTTGGCAAAATTCCTGACGCAGCACGGCTTTCGCTATAAGACGGTCGCGCAGGAAGATGGCGGGCACTTGCTTGCCGCCAAGGCGGGTAGTTATCAGCGCCTGGGATATATCCTTACGCATGCGGCCATCGTTATTATTTGTATTGGTGGCCTCATGGATGGCAACCTGGTATTCAAGGCGCAAGAGCTACTGGGATATAAGGTCGTGGAAACGCGGGACATCCCCGAGCGCAAGGTGCCGGCTGAAAGCCGCATGTCACCTGCCAATCTTTCTTTCCGTGCCAATATGACCTTGCCTGAAGGTGCCGGTGCCAACGCCGCATTTATGCGGGTGAGGGATGGTTATCTGGTGCAGGATCTGCCATTTAGCATTGTGCTGAAAGCGTTCCGCATCGAGCATTATGAAACTGGGCAGCCCAAGTCGTTCGAGAGCGATGTCATGATCATCGACCCGGAACATGAGGAGCCGATCACGGCAACTATTAAGGTCAATCATCCTTTGATCTACAAAGGTGTCGCGATTTATCAGTCGGATTTTGGCGATGGCGGCTCCAAGCTTGATTTCAAAGTGTGGAACCTACTCGGAAGCCATGCGGACAATATTCCATTCTCCGGCAATGTGTTCAATAAATATGATGTGAGTGGTGGCAATAGCCCATTGAGCGTCGAGTTATCTGATTTCCGTCTGTTCAATATCCTGAATCTTTCTACTGATGGTAAGGGTAAGCCACGCAATGTGGGGCCGAACGTTACCTTCAAGGTTCGCGATGCTGAGGGCCAGGCGCATGAGTACGTGAATTACATGAATCCGCTGATATTGGATGGGCGGCAATATTTCCTCTCCGGCATGCGCTCCATGCAGCAGGATAGCTATCGTTACTTGCGCATACCTGCGGATGATGCAGGCAGTATCGATGGGTACATGAACTTCCGTGCGGCCATGTTTGACCAATCGCTGTATCCTGAAATCGTGCGCCGTGTTTCGCAATTGGCTTTATCCAGCCATAGCGAGCTGAATACGGAAACGCGGAGCAGGTTCGAGGCCAGTGTCATGCAATTGTTGCAGGCATTCAGCCAGGGTGGTTTCGGCAAGGTGGCAGAGATGATTGACGAAGCCGTACCAGAGGCGCAACGGGCAGGTGCGGCACAGGCTTATGTCAAGGTAGTTACTACAGCGGCTTTTGCAGCACATGCCATCAGTCGTGAGCGTGCAGGCTTGCCTCCTGCCGAAAACGGTGATGCCTTGCAGTTTTTCATCGAGGATAGCTTGCATGCGATCAGCGATAGCTTCCATTATGGAGCACCGCTATATCTGCAATTGAGCGGGTTCGACCATCGCCAGTCTAGTGGTTTGCAATTGACACGCTCACCAGGCAAGGTGCTGGTGTATTCTGGATCGGTATTATTGGTGTTGGGCATTTTTGCCATGATTTATATTCGCGAGCGCCGTATCTGGCTGCTGGTGAAGCCGGAAAACAATCGTGTGCTATTTGCCATGTCGGCTAACCGCAAGAACCGTGATTTCGATATTGAATTCGACAAGATGCGCGACAAGCTCGCGCGCCTGCTGGAAAACCAGCACGTGTGACATCTGTCACGTAACCAACATGCATTGAGGTTGATGATGAAAACTGCCTATATGGAAGATGTGCCGGAACCATTCTTCAAGCGCTTGGGGCTGCTGGATTGGGGCTATGCGTTGCTGTTGTTGCTGGGTGGCTTGTTTGCCTTCCAGCAATACGCTGAGTTCATGGATGCTTATGAAGTCGGTATCTTGTTTGGATCGGTTGCCTTGTTTAGCTGGCTAGGCTGGCAATGGAAGCCAGTGCGCACCTTGTTGCTGGTAGTTGCAGCAATCAGCCTTGGTGCCATACAGCTCTACAATGGCAGCCAGGCCAGTGTAGAGCAAGTGTTCCTCCTCAAGTTCTTGTTTGCCAGCCAGTCTGCCATTATGTGGATGAACGTACTGTTTGTCCTGGCCATGCTGGCTTATTGGCTGGGCTTGTTTGCGCGTTCTGCCTTTGCCTCCAAGGTAGGGTCGGGTTTGACTTGGTCTGCTGTAGTCATGGGCTTCATCGGGCTCATGGTACGTTGGTACGAGTCTTACCTGATTGCTCCCGATGTCGGGCATATCCCCATCAGCAACCTTTATGAAGTGTTTATCCTCTTCTGCCTGATCACCGCGCTGGCTTATCTTTATTACGAAGGCCGCTATGCCACGCGCCAGTTGGGTGGCTTTGTGCTGATCGTGATCAATGCCGCGGTCGGCTTTATACTCTGGTATACCTTTGATCGCCAGGCGTATGAAATCCAGCCACTGGTGCCAGCACTACAATCTTACTGGATGAAAATCCATGTGCCAGCAAACTTCATCGGCTATGGCACATTTGCACTGGCAGCGATGGTGGCTGCGGCTTATCTGCTGGTGAGCAAGGGTATTCTTGCTTCACGTCTGCCCAGCCTGGAAGTGCTGGATGATCTGATGTACAAGGCGATTTCTGTTGGTTTTGCATTCTTTACCATTGCCACCATCCTTGGTGCCATGTGGGCGGCAGAGGCATGGGGCGGTTACTGGTCGTGGGATCCTAAAGAAACCTGGGCCTTGATTGTCTGGCTCAACTATGCGGCTTGGTTGCACCTGCGGCTCGTCAAGGGGCTGCGCGGCCCTATCTTGGCCTGGTGGGCACTGGTTGGTCTAGTAGTCACTACCTTTGCTTTCCTTGGGGTGAACATGTTCCTGTCTGGTTTGCATTCTTATGGTGAGTTATAAGTGATTTCATATAAAAAAGGCCGCAGTGATGCGGCCTTTTTTATTGCTTCATGCAGCGGTTATGCATGGTTGAGTTTTTTGCTATTTCATTGCTAGCCTGAAGCATACTTGTCGTGGCTGGTTGTTTACCAGTGAGAGCTGGTAGCCTGCTTGTTGTGCTTGGCGTCCAGCCTGATATAGCCCGATGCCCAGCCCACCTTCGGAGCGGATACGCTTGCGGAAGAGGCTGGTGGCCACATCATCCGGCATCGGGTTGCCGCTATCTGTGACTTCGACAAACACCTGTTCATTCATCACCACATGAGCGTGGATAAGAATTTCAGGTGCTTGCCTGGCCTTGGCTAGGGCATTTTGTAGCAGGTTATCTACCACGCTGTCCCACACTTCGCTATCGATTTTGCATTCGCTATCCAGCATGATGGATTCGCTGAAGCTGATGCGCGTGCCGTTGTAGCGTTGCTGCAGATTGTCCCACCATTCTAGTAGGGGCAGCATGCGTGTGGCCTCGTTGCGCGGCGCTCCCAGTTTGTCCAGCGTCAATGCCAGGCGTTGGTTAAGGAGTGGCAACTGTTTACGAATCAGCGCTACCAGGCGATCGTTATCTGCTTCTGTTGCTTGTTCCGCAGCGCTGCATAGTGCGTTCATGGATTGCACGATGTTTTTCATGTCGTGTGTGAGTCGTGCGCCGGTTTCATAGATGGCCTGCATATAAGTGTTTTGCAGCAAGGCCTCCTCGCGGCGCTTCGCTTCATGAAACTCTCCCAGGATTTGCGTGAGTAGCTTGAGATGGATGATAAGGGCGGGCGTGAGGGGCCAGCGGCTATAAAGCGTGAGGTGGAAATCGTGAAACTCAAGATCGGCATGGTAAGGTGCCTGGGCACCAAATTCGCCCTCATCCTCTTCGGTTTGCCAAGTTCCGCCTGCCACCCAGGGCAGGGTCTCCACTTCATTCATGGCGGCATGCATAAATTCCTTGGCGCTGGTTTCTCGTTCGGCAAGTTCTGCAATATTCTTGATCCAGCGCTCGAATGGCAAGCCGACACTCAGCAGATAGCGTGATAGCAGCTGCCCGATGCCGCTAAAGCCTGCGCGCGGGTTCCATAGCCAGCTGGCCAGTACCAATGCGCCTGCCAGGCCAAATACTACCCACACCACCACTTCTGCATAATCTGCCTCAGTGGTGCGCGAGATCGTGACAATACTCAGGATGAGTGTCACCGAAAGCAGGAACAACAACAGAGTGTAGAAAAAGTCGAGGATAGGCGCATGCTGATGGGTTTCTTGCTTGACACGCAGAAACAAGATCACCAGTGGCAGGATGGGCAGCAGGTAAAGCATCAGGAAAGCTGCTACTTCTATTGCCGTATCGGCATCTAGTAAATGAGGGATGACCCACAGTAACAGGGCTGAAAGCAGATACGTGGCGGCGAATAAGTAACTGAGGCGCGAGGTCTGCGCAGTTGCCGAGAAGATGCGCCCGCCTAGCAGACCAAACAAGGCAGAAAGCCAGATAGCAAGTAACCACCAACTGACAAACGTAGCGAGCAAGATGCCGCCTGCCGCAAACAAGAGAATGGCCTGCGCTGAAAGCTTTTCCTTGGTTTGCCAGATCGGTTGCCAGATCAGGAACAAGCCGTAATGGCAGAGCAGGAGGCCTTTTTGCAACGGGTCATCAAAACCCCAAAGCATAACGCCGTGCAGGCTTAACAACATCAATCCTAACATCCACTGTTGCATGGTAGATGCGCTGGGGCGGTAGGCGTTGCTAAGGCTGTTCAGACTGGCCATGAAATAAAGGTATCTCTAGTAATGAGTGTCGTAATTTTGTCACTATAGACGAAATCTCAACACTTTGATGCAGGATTTTCTCTTGTGGGGCGTGCAGAGAATCGGTCTGTAAGCCTTGTGCTAGCTGAGTTGGATGCATATTGGGTACCGCCAGTGGTTGGCACGGGAGTTGCATATCTCATACCAACTTATTTATTAGAAGCTGTCATCTTGGCAACTTCATGCAAGGATCTTATATGAAAAAAACATCCGGCTTTACGCTGATCGAGCTGGCGATAGTCCTGGTGATTATCGGCCTGCTGCTGGGCGGCGTGCTTAAGGGGCAGGAGTTGATTAATAGCGCCAAGGCGAAAAGCATGGCGAATGATTTCAAGAATACGCAAATACTACTTTATGCCTATCAAGATAAATTCAGGGCTTTACCTGGCGATGATGCCAATGTAGCTAATCATGTGACGAATGGGGTGCTTGCTACAACCGGTGGTACAGTAGGCAATGCCAGAATTGAAGGTACGTGGGATTCTGTAATTACTACCGATGAATCGTATTTATTTTGGCAGCATGTGCGACTAGCAGGTTTGGCCTCTGGCTCAACTGTTATCGGGGATCAAGCGTATATTCCGAGAAATGCGGATGGTGGACGGTTAGGAATTCAGAGCATCAATGGATTTAGTACAATTACTGATGCTGGTGTGAATTCTATGGTTGGTGCATTTGTTGTTTGTTCTGGCGGGGTTGTGGGACGTCTAGCAAAACAAATTGATGTTTTGTTGGATGATGGCGTCACCAATTCTGGCAATGTGCGGGTAGTGGCCGATGGTGTGCCGGGGCCATCTTTAGCAAATGCTAATGTACCCGATGGAAATATGTTTACAGTATGCATGTCTTTTTAGTGATCATCTATTGATAAAGCCCGCATTTGCGGGCTTTTACTTTTTCAGCGTTATGAACTCGAGCGCTTTTGCATTAAAATAGTCGGCTAATCAAAAAAGTAGCGATCATGAGCGACAACATCGTCGAAATCGACAACTTATCTTTTGGATACAAAACGCGCCTGCTGCACAAAGGGATCAACATGAAGTTCCCGCGTGGCAAGGTGGTAGCCATCATGGGTGGGAGCGGCAGTGGTAAGACTACGCTGTTACGCTTGATCGGTGGGCAGTTGAAGCCATCGGGTGGTGAGGTGCGGGTGACCGGCAAGGTGGTGCATGAGCAGGATCGCAAGGGCCTGCATGCATTGCGCCGCAAGATGGGTATGCTATTTCAGCAAGGCGCTTTGTTCACTGATCTCTCCGTGTATGAGAATGTGGCTTTTCCCATTCGAGAGCATACTGATCTGCCGGAATCCATGATCCGCGATTTGGTCATGATGAAGCTTAATGCTGTTGGGCTGCGTGGCGCACGTGATCTCAAGGCGACTGAGCTTTCCGGTGGCATGGCGCGACGTGTGGCGTTGGCACGTGCTGTAGCGCTTGATCCATCCATCATCATGTATGACGAGCCGTTTGCTGGCTTGGATCCAATTTCGATGGCGGTGACCTGTAACCTGATCCGCAGCCTCAATGATGCGTTGGGTGCCACCTCCATCATTGTCACGCATGATGTGGAGGAGGTGTTTGCCTTTGCTGATTATGTATATTTTGTCGCTGATGGTGTGGTGGCTGCAGAGGGCTCTCCAGAGGATCTGCGCAAATCCGAGTTGCCATTTGTTCACCAATTTGTACATGGTGAAGTCGATGGCCCTGTGCCTTTCCACTATGCAGCCCCTGACTACAGGCAGGATATCTTGAGGAGTGCGAATGTTTAGTGCAGTGGCGAATGTGTTGCGTGGTATCGGCCACCGCGTCATTGATCGTATCTGGCGCTTCGGCTCCAGCTTGCGCTTTTTCTTTTATGTGCTGATCTATTCGGGCGAAAGCTTCCGGCGCTTGCACCTGACCATACGCGAGATTTATGCGACGGGTGTGCTGTCGTTGATTATTATCCTGGTGTCGGCATTTTTTGTCGGTATGGTGCTGGCGTTGCAGGGTTACAACACCTTGCAGCGTTATGGCTCTTCCGAGGCTATCGGTGTGTTGGTGGCCTTGTCGCTGGTGCGTGAACTGGGGCCAGTAGTGACGGCACTCTTGTTTGCCGGTCGTGCCGGAACAGCGATTACTGCGGAAATCGGCCTGATGAAGGCTACCGAGCAGTTATCTGCGATGGAGATGATGGCGGTGAGCCCAGTCGGGCGCGTGGTGGCTCCGCGATTCTGGGCTGGCGTTATTTCAATGCCTTTGCTAGCAGCCTTGTTTTCCATGGTGGGCGTGCTGGGAGGTTACCTCGTGGCAGTACCACTGATAGGTGTTGATGCTGGTGCATTCTGGTCACAAATGCAGGCTAGCGTGGATTGGCGTGAAGATATTGTGAATGGGGTGATCAAGAGTGTAGTGTTTGGCATCGCTTGTACCATGATCGCCTTGTTTGAAGGGTTTGATGCGCCGCCGACGGCAGAAGGTGTTAGCCGTGCGACGACGCGCACTGTGGTGAATTCATCACTGGCAGTGTTGGGTCTTGATTTTGTAATGACTTCGTTCATGATTGTTGCGTAAACGCAACACACTGGAGAAAAGATGGAACGTACAACAATTGATCTTTGGGTCGGTGTTTTTGTTGCAGCAGGTGCTGCTGCACTGTTTGGTTTGGCTTTGAAAGTAGGTAATTTTAATAGCGCTACCTTGGGGGAAACCTACAGTGTGACGGGAGCTTTTGAGAATATTGGTAGTCTCAAGCCACGTGCACCGGTGAAAAGTGCTGGTGTGGTGGTTGGGCGTGTAGACAGTATCAAGTTCGATCCCGAGACGTATGAAGCGCTGGTGACAGTCAAGGTCGACAAACGGTATCCTTTCCCCAAGGATACGTTTGCCAATATCTATACTGCTGGCTTGCTGGGTGAGCAGTACATCGGCCTGGAAGCCGGTGGTGATGACAAGATGCTGCAGAATGGTGACAAGTTCAGCAAGACACAAGATGCTGTAGTGCTGGAAAAGATGATCAGCCAGTTCCTCTACAGCAAGGCATCGGAATCAGACGACAAGTAAGTCGAGCGATAACTAAAGAGGCGGAGTAAGTATGCAAAAGATGATGAAGTGGATGGTCGCAATGGCGTTTGTCGGTTGCGCAAATCTGGCGATGGCAGAAATAGCACCTGATGCCTTGGTAAAGAAAACAGCGGAAGATGTGCTTGCTGTCGTGAAGCAGGATAAGGACATCCAGGCCGGTAACCAAAGCAAGATTTTTGCATTGGCAGAAGAAAAAATCCTGCCTAACTTTAACTTTGACCGTGTGTCGCGCTTGGTGCTGGGCAAGGCTTGGGGTAAGGCTTCTGCTGAGCAGAAGAAGGCTTTCCAGGAAGAGTTCCGCAGCTTGTTGCTACGCACCTATGCCACTGCACTGTCTAAATATCGCAACCAGACCATTGAATACAAGCCATTTCGTGCGCAGCCTAGTGACACCGATGTGACCGTGAAAACCCAGATTCTCCAACCCGGTGGTCAGCCTGTTGCTGTGGATTACAGTCTGGAAAAAAATGGCGAAAGCTGGAAGGTATATGACATCACGATTGAAGGCGTCAGCCTGGTGACCAACTATCGCGGTCAATTTAGCAACGAGATTCGTCAAGGTGGCCTGGATGGTTTGATCCAGAAGCTGGCTGCCAAGAATCAGGAATCCAACAAGTAAACGAAGAGTAGAACTTGGCACAGATTCAACAACAAGGAAGTCGCTGGCTAATCAGCGGTGATATGACCATCAATCAGGTCGATGTGTTGCTGGCTGAAAGCAAGGCTTTGCAGATGCCTGCTGCACTGGAGGTTGATCTTGCCCAGGTGGTAGAGGTGGATACCGTGGCACTCAGCCTGATCTTTGAGTGGCTACGTCATGCTGCCGCGAATAAGGCCAATATCAAGCTGGTCAATTTGCCAGCCAATCTTGTCAGCTTGGCGACGCTATATGGCGTGCTAGAGTTGATTCCACAATCAGGCGTTAGCCACAGCCATTGAGTTTTGGGGCTTCGGCCCCAATTTCTATTCATGATTCCCGCAATCAATATTCAGCAGGTGCACAAGCGTTTTGGCGATTTACATGCGCTAAAAGGGATAGACTTGTCTATCGAGCAAGGCGAATTTTTTGCGTTGCTGGGCCCGAATGGTGCGGGAAAATCTACCCTGATTAATCTGTTAGCAGGGTTACTTCGCCCTACCAGCGGGCAATTGCAAGTCATGGGATTTGACGTCAATAGCCAATATGCCCAAGCGAGACAGGCCTTAGGGGTGGTGCCTCAAGAGCTGGTGTTTGACCCGTTTTTCAATGTGCGTGAAATGTTGCGTTTCCAGG
Source organism: Methylobacillus methanolivorans (assembly GCF_054588515.1). Classification (NCBI taxonomy): domain Bacteria; kingdom Pseudomonadati; phylum Pseudomonadota; class Betaproteobacteria; order Nitrosomonadales; family Methylophilaceae; genus Methylobacillus; species Methylobacillus methanolivorans. The sequence continues at coordinate 16,238 of NZ_BAAILT010000003.1, read as the reverse complement.
CTGGCTATTTCGGCAAGGGACGCAGCAACGATGCCTGGGTGGATGAAATCATCGAATCACTCGGGCTGGCAGACAAGGCGCATGTCAATATGCGTCGCTTGTCTGGAGGCATGAAGCGCAGGGCATTGATCGGCCAGGCCTTGGCGCATAAACCTCCCGTCATTGTGCTGGATGAGCCAACTGCAGGCGTGGACGTCGAGTTGCGCCAAAGCATGTGGGAGTTCATTCGCCGCTTGAATCGCGAAGGCCATACTATCATTCTGACGACACACTATCTGGAAGAAGCGGAGACACTCTGTAGCCGTATTGCCATGATGAAGCAAGGTGAAATCGTGGCGTTGGATAGTACGCGTAACCTCTTGAATCGCGTACCCGGCAAGCGTTTGCGCCTCAAGCTTTCTGCCGCCTTGCCCGCAATTTTGCTGCCGCTGGCGCGTGACCAGCAAGGCGATACTTATGTGCTCGCGCTGACCGAAGTGGCGCAACTGGAATCCATCTTGGCTGAATTAAGGCTTGCAGGTGTGGCAGTAGAGGATATGCAATTGATCGAAGCCGATCTTGAAGATGTGTTCGTGGAGATCGTGAGCTGATGAACGGCCTGATCAAGCATAATCTGCGCGGCCCATGGACTTTGTTCAAGAAAGAGTTGCTGCGTTTCTGGCGTGTGAGCTTCCAGACGGTGGCGGCCCCGGTCATGACGGCATTGCTTTATCTGCTGATTTTCTCGCATGTGCTGGAGGGGCGGGTGCAGGTGTATCCTGGGGTGGGCTACACGGCTTTTCTTATTCCTGGACTGATCATGATGTCGCTATTGCAGAATGCCTTTGCCAATAGCTCATCTAGCCTGATCCAGTCCAAGGTCATGGGTAATCTGATTTTTATCTTGCTTACGCCGATTTCCTATCTGGGAATGTATCTTGCTTTTCTGGCAGCTTCGATCATTCGGGGCCTGGTGGTCGGCTTGGGTATTTACCTAGTGTCGATGATCTTTATTGATCTGCCCGTGACACACCCTGGCTGGATATTGACGTTTGCTGTGTTGGGCAGTGGCTTGCTCGGTACTTTTGGCATCATTGCCGGTATCTGGGCAGAGAAGTTCGACCAGATGGCTGCGTTCCAGAATTTTGTCATCATGCCGCTTTCATTCCTGTCAGGAGTGTTTTACTCGATACATTCCTTGCCGCCATTTTGGCAGCAGGTATCGCACCTCAACCCGTTTTTCTACATGATTGATGGCTTTCGTTACGGCTTTTTCGGCGTGGGTGATATTTCGCCTTATATCAGCCTGGGCGTTGTGGGTGGATGCTTTTTTGCCCTATCATTCATTACTTTACAGATGCTGAAATCTGGCTACAAATTACGAGGCTGAACGTGTTAAGTGCAGAAGCATTAAAGAACTACATTACCCAAGGCCTGGCTTGTGATCATGTGCAGGTGTTGGGTGACGACGGACAGCATTTTGAGGCTGTCATTGTCAGCCCGTTGTTCGCGGGCAAGAACATGGTGCAACAGCATCAACTTGTCTATCAGGCGTTGGGAGAGCGCATGCGCGAGGAAATTCACGCCTTGTCCATGCGTACATTTACCCCGGAAGCCTGGGCCAAACTCAATGCCACGCTGTGATGGCAACCGATTTTATTTGAAGGAAACAATATGGATACGCAAGAACTGATCAAGAGCCAGGTCACAAGTAACCCGGTAGTGCTTTACATGAAGGGCAGTCCAAAATTCCCACAATGTGGTTTTTCTGGCCTGGCCGTACAAATTCTGCAAGCCAGTGGCCTGAAGGATTTTGTCGCGATTGATGTGTTGGCTGATCCCGCCATCCGCGAGGGCATTAAGGTCTATGCCAACTGGCCGACTATCCCGCAGTTGTACATCAAGGGCGAATTCATTGGTGGTGCAGACATCATGCGCGACCTGTACCAGCAAGGTGAATTGCAAAAACTATTGCAGGAAGCCCAGGCATAACACGTGGATAAGCTAGTCATCCAGGGCGGCAGCCCTTTAAATGGTGAAATATCAGTCTCCGGTGCCAAGAATGCGGCCTTGCCCATTCTGTGTGCTGCACTGTTGACGGATGGGCCATTGCTATTGGGCAATGTGCCAGACTTGCATGACATTGCCACTATGCGTAAATTGCTCGCCCACATGGGTGTCAAGATTGAGGTCGCAGGCGAGGGTGGCTTGAGCCTGGATGCCAGTGATATTCATACCTGTGAAGCGCCTTACGACATGGTCAAGACCATGCGCGCTTCCATTCTTGTGCTGGGGCCTTTGCTTGCGCGATTTGGCCATGCCCGGGTTTCGTTGCCTGGTGGCTGTGCGATTGGCTCTCGCCCTGTTGATTTGCATATCAAGGGTTTGCAAGCCATGGGTGCGGAAATCCATATTGAGCATGGGTATATCGAAGCCAAGGCAGCCAAGCTCAAGGGCGCACGCGTCTTCATGGATATCGTCACCGTGACGGGGACAGAAAACCTCATGATGGCAGCTGCACTGGCAGAGGGCACAACTGTGCTGGAAAATGCCGCACGCGAGCCTGAAGTGGTGGATCTTGCCGAATGTCTGATGAAGATGGGTGCCAAGATTGAGGGTGCGGGCACCGATGTGATTACGGTCACTGGTGTTGCCAATTTGCATACAGCTCAGCATGATGTGGTCTGTGACCGCATTGAGGCGGGTACTTACATGGTGGCTGCCGCGATGACCGGTGGCAAGGTCAAGCTCAGCAATGCGCGTGCCGATCTACTGGATGCCGTGATCGACAAATTGCGTGAAAGCGGTGCGCAGATTGAATATGACAGTCATAGTATTACGGTGCAAAGCCAGGGTGTGCTTCAACAACGGGGAGCGCTGAAATCCGTCAGTATCAGAACCGCACCACACCCGGCTTTCCCAACTGATATGCAGGCGCAATTCATGGCCTTGAATACGGTAGCGGATGCCGTAGCCACCGTGACAGAAACCATTTTCGAGAATCGTTTCATGCATGTACAGGAGATGCAGCGCCTGGGTGCCAATATTGAAGTTGAAGGCAATACCGCTATTGTGCGCGGTTGTGAGTTCCTGGAAGGTGCTACCGTCATGGCGACTGATTTGCGTGCTTCTGCCAGTTTGGTATTGGCTGCCCTGGTGGCGCGTGGTGAGACGGTGATTGAGCGTATCTACCACCTTGACCGTGGCTATGAACGCCTGGAAGAAAAATTGGGCCAACTGGGTGCAAACATCCAGCGGGTCAAATAACCAAGAAAGACAGCAATGATTACTATCGCCCTTTCCAAGGGTCGCATTTTCGAGGAAACCACACCCTTGCTTGCGGCGGCAGGTATTACTGCGCTTGAAGACCCGGAAGCATCCCGTAAGCTGATCCTGCCGACCAATCGCCCTGATGTGCGCCTGATCATCGTGCGTGCTACCGATGTGCCGACCTATGTGCAATACGGTGCTGCCGATTTGGGGATCGCTGGCAAGGATGTGCTGGATGAACATGGTGGGGATGGTTTGTACCAGCCGTTGGACCTGAACATTGCGCGTTGCCGCATGATGGTGGCGGTGCGCGAGGATTTTGATTATTTCGGTTCTATTCGTCGCGGTGCGCGTCTTAAGGTGGTGACCAAGTACGTGAAGACTGCCCGTGAGCATTTTGCTGCCAAGGGCATGCATGTCGACCTGATCAAGCTCTATGGCTCTATGGAGCTGGGACCCTTGGTAGGCCTTGCCGATGCTATCGTGGATTTGGTGAGCACTGGCGGCACTTTGCGTGCCAATAATCTCAAGGCAGTGGAAGAAATTACCGACATCAGTTCGCGCCTCGTTGTGAACCAGGCGTCGCTCAAACTCAAGCGCGACCAGTTGCAGCCCATCATGGATGCGTTTGCCAAGGCCGTAGCGGCCAATCAATAACAGGTTGAAATCATGAATATCAGACGTTTTTCTACTAACGATGCGAGCTTTGATCAAGACCTGAAGGCCTTGCTTGCATTCGAGACTGCGCAAGATGACCAAATAGACAACGTGGTGGCCGATATCCTGCGTAATGTCAAAACTCGTGGCGATGTTGCGGTGCTGGAGTATACCCAGCGCTTTGATCGTCTGGAGGCGCAATCTGCACAATCAATGTCGCAGCTTGAAATTGCTCATGATGAGCTGCAAGCCGCGCTGGCTGGATTGCCTGCTGAGCAGCGAGATGCGCTGCAACACGCGGCTGAACGTGTGCGTACCTATCACGAGAAACAACTGATGGCTTCCTGGACTTATACCGAGGAAGATGGCACGTTGTTGGGCCAGCAGGTGACGGCCTTAGATCGCGTTGGTCTCTATGTGCCGGGTGGCAAGGCGGCTTATCCGTCATCAGTATTGATGAATGCCATCCCTGCCAAGGTGGCGGGTGTGCAAGAGCTCATCATGGTGGTGCCGACACCAGGTGGTGAGAAGAATCAACTGGTGCTAGCTGCTGCCGCTGTTTGTGGTGTTGACCGTGTGTTCTGTATCGGTGGTGCCCAGGCTGTGGGGGCATTGGCCTATGGCACGGAAACGGTGCCGCAAGTCGACAAGATCGTTGGCCCTGGTAATGCCTACGTGGCCGCCGCCAAGCGCCGTGTATTTGGCGTGGTAGGTATCGACATGGTGGCGGGTCCTTCTGAAATCTTGGTTATTTGTGATGGCAAGACCAACCCGGACTGGGTAGCGATGGACTTGTTCTCCCAGGCCGAGCACGACGAATTGGCACAAGCTATCTTGCTTTCGCCTGATGCTGCGTTCCTTGACGCTGTGCAAGCCAGCATTGAAAAGCTGGTCGAGGAAATGCCGCGCAAGGAAATCATCCGCACATCGCTACAAAATCGTGGCGCCTTGATCCAAGTGAAGGATCTTGAGCAGGCGGCCGAGATTGCCAACTATATTGCGCCAGAGCACTTGGAGTTATCGGTGGATGAACCGCTGGCATACAGCAAGAAAATCCGTCACGCCGGTGCAATTTTCATGGGGCGCGATACCTGCGAGGCTTTGGGCGATTACTGTGCTGGTCCTAACCACGTATTGCCGACATCGCGTACTGCACGCTTTTCCTCGCCTTTAGGTGTTTACGATTTTCAGAAGCGTTCTAGCTTAATCATGGTTTCCAGCGCCGGTGCACAGAAACTGGGACGGGTAGCTGCTACTTTGGCATATGGCGAAGGCTTGCAAGCTCATGCCCGCTCGGCTGAATTTCGTTTGAAAGGCTGATCTTGAGCAAGTTCTGGAGCAAGGTTGTTCATGAGCTAACTCCCTATGTCCCTGGGGAGCAGCCCAAACTGGCTAATCTGGTCAAGCTCAATACCAACGAAAATCCCTATGGGCCCAGCCCCAAAGTGCTTGCTGCACTTGAGGCGGAGGTTGGTGATAGTTTGCGCCTCTACCCTGATCCAACGTCAGAACGCTTGGTGCAAGCCGTGGCTCAGTTTTACGATGTGCCTGCTACCCATGTGTTTGTTGGCAATGGTTCTGATGAGGTGTTAGCGCATACTTTCCAGGCCTTGCTCAAGCATGATGCGCCCATCCTTTTTCCTGATATTACCTACAGCTTTTACCCTGTCTATTGTGGTTTGTATGGCATAGACTACCAAACGGTGGCCTTGGGTGAAGACTTTGAGATCAATGTCGCTGATTACCAGCGCCCAAACGGCGGCATAATCTTCCCTAATCCGAATGCACCCACTGGCCGTGGTTTGCCGCTGGTAGAGATTGAGCGCCTGCTCAATGCTAATACAGAATCCGTCGTGGTGATCGACGAAGCCTATGTCGATTTTGGCGCAGAGTCTGCGGTTGGCCTAGTGGTGAAGTATCCCAATCTGTTAGTGACCCATACCTTGTCCAAGGCGCGCTCATTGGCAGGCTTGCGAGTTGGTTATGCAATTGGCCAGCCTCATTTGATCGAGGCCTTAATCCGGGTCAAGGATAGCTTTAACTCCTATCCGCTGGATCGTTTTGCCATCAGTGGCGCAGTTGCTGCGATTGAGGATAAGGCCTATTTTGACGAGACCTGTCGCAAGGTCATGACGACAAGAGAAGCCTTGATTCGTGAATTGCAGGCCCTGGGCTTTGTCGTCCTACCCTCTGCGGCCAATTTTATTTTTGCCCGGCATGGCGAGCGTAGTGGTGCAGAGTTGGCTGCCAGTTTGCGGGAGCGCAGCATCATCGTACGCCATTTCAGCAAGCCGGCACGTATCAGTGATTTCCTGCGCATTACTATTGGTACTGATATGCAGTCGCAAGCCCTGGTTGATGCATTAAAAGAGATTTTAACCCCTTAAAAACTGGCGCAATTAGCGGGCTATGGCGTTGATTTCCCGATAAATTAAGAGAATAGTGCACCATTACTTCCCTTAATCAATGGAAAAAATGTATCATAGCGCGGTCAGTACATCATAATTCTGTAATTAAGCGGAGGAAGCATCGTGGCAAAACCATTAGTTCAAATGGCATTAGATTCACTAGATTTCGATCAGACCGTAGCACTTGCTACGACTGTTGCACCACACGTTGATATTCTTGAAATCGGTACACCCTGCATCAAGTACAACGGTATCAAACTGCTGGAAACTCTGCGCGCAAAGTTCCCTAATAACAAGATCTTGGTTGACCTGAAGACTATGGATGCTGGCTTCTACGAAGCTGAGCCATTCTTCAAGGCTGGCGCTGACATCGTTACCGTATTGGGTACTGCTGACATCGGCACTATCAAGGGTGTAATTGATGTAGCTAACAAGTACGGCAAGAAGGCACAGATCGACCTGATCAATGTAGTTGATAAGGCTGCTCGTACCAAGGAAGTTGCTAAGCTGGGTGCGCACATCATCGGCGTTCACACTGGTCTGGACCAACAAGCGGCTGGTCAAACTCCTTTCGCTGACCTGGGTCTGGTATCAGGTCTGAACCTGGGCGTGGATATTTCCGTTGCAGGTGGCGTGAAGGCAACTACTGCTAAGCAAGTGGTTGATGCAGGCGCGACCATCGTTGTTGCTGGCGCTGCTATCTACGGTGCAGCTGATCCAGCAGCAGCAGCTGCTGAAATCAGTGCTGCTGCTAAGGGTACCCAAAGCAGTGGTGGTGTGTTCGGCTGGCTGAAGAAGCTGTTCAGCTAATCAAGCTGTCTGTGGCATATCCAAGATATGCCAATATTTAGCTTGTCTGGAACCGTTGCAAGACTGTGTTGACTGTTTTGCAACGGTTTTGATTTTATGACTCAATGATTTGTGATGTGAATGACTGCCATGCGTAACGCTGAAGTGAGCCGCAATACTCTAGAAACCAAGATTGCTGTCGCCATCAATCTGGATGGCACCGGTGTATCCAAGCTGAATAGCGGGGTTGGTTTTTTTGATCATATGCTGGACCAAATCGCCCGACATGGCATGATGGATATCAACGTTGAGTGTCAGGGCGATCTGCATATTGACGCTCACCACACCGTTGAGGATGTGGGCATTGCTTTGGGTCAGGCCTTTAGTCGTGCATTGGGCGACAAAAAGGGCATACGCCGTTATGCGCATGCGTATGTGCCATTGGATGAAGCTTTGTCGCGGGTTGTGCTGGATATTTCCGGACGTCCAGGGTTGGAGTTCAATGTGGACTTTACCCGTGCTCGCATTGGCGAATTCGATGTTGATTTGGTGCGTGAATTTTTCCAGGGCTTTGTCAATCATGCTGCGATTACGCTGCATATCGACAATCTGCGCGGCAAGAATGCGCATCATCAAGCAGAAACCATTTTCAAGGCTTTTGGCCGTGCTTTGCGCGCTGCGGTTGAACTTGACCCCCGTATGGTGGGTATAATGCCTTCAACCAAAGGCAGTTTATAGACATTTCCGGTTTTCTACCGACTTACCATGACAGATATAGCCGTTGTTGATTATGGCATGGGCAATCTGCGCTCCGTGTCCAAGGCGTTGGAGCATGTTGCGCCCAACCAGACCGTTGTTGTGACCAGTGACCCGGTAGCGATTGCTGCTGCCACACGTGTGGTGTTTCCAGGTCAGGGTGCCATGCCAGACTGCATGCGTGAGTTGGATGCACGTGGCTTACGCGAAGCGGTGATGGCTGCCGCAGCAGATAAGCCATTTCTGGGCATCTGCATTGGCTTGCAGCTATTGTTTGAGCATAGCGAAGAGGGAGATGCCTCAGGGTTGGGCCTGTTCAAGGGCCAGGTCAAGCGCTTTGCTGCTGCCGACATGCATGATGAGCATGGCGCCAAACTCAAAGTGCCACACATGGGCTGGAACCAAGTGCGTCAAAGCGTAGCTCATCCGTTATGGCATGGCATTGAGGATGGCGAGCGCTTTTATTATGTGCATAGCTATTATGTGGCTCCTGAAAATACCAGTTTGGCTGCGGGTTATAGCGAATATCCCAAGCGCTTTACTAGTGCTATTGCCCATGGCAACCTGTTCGCGGTGCAGTTTCATCCGGAAAAGAGCCATCATGCTGGTCTTCAACTTCTTTCAAACTTCGTCCAGTGGGACGGGGTGTTTTAATCGTTAATTCGTCAATATCATGCTGATTATTCCTGCTATCGACCTGAAAGATGGTCATTGTGTTCGTTTAAAACAAGGCTTAATGGAAGATGCCACGGTGTTTTCCGAGGATCCCGGTGCCATGGCCAGACATTGGGTTGATCAAGGCGGCAAGCGATTGCACTTGGTCGACCTGAATGGCGCGTTTGCCGGCAAGCCTGTGAATGAGGATGCTATCAAGGCGATTGTGCAAGCCGTGGGTAACGACATCCCTATCCAGCTGGGTGGCGGTATTCGCGACCTCGAGACCATAGAGCGTTACTTGGATAACGGTATTAGCTATGTGATCGTGGGCACGGCTGCAGTCAAGAGCCCAGGTTTCTTGCATGAAGCCTGTTATGCCTTCCCTGGTCAGATCATGGTCGGGTTGGATGCCAAGGATGGCAAGGTTGCGGTCGATGGCTGGTCCAAGCTGACCGGTCACGACGTCATCGACCTTGCCAAGAAGTTCGAGGATTACGGTGTAGAAGCCGTGGTTTATACCGACATTGGCCGTGACGGTATGCTGACTGGTGTCAATATTGAGGCGACCGTGGCATTGGCCCAAGCGCTGACTATTCCAGTGATCGCCAGTGGTGGTGTAACTAATCTTGATGATGTGCGACGCCTGGTTGAGGTTGAGAGTGAAGGTGTAATGGGCGCGATTACAGGTCGTGCTATTTACGAAGGTACATTGAATTTTACCGAGGCCCAGGCGCTCGCGGATGAATTGAGTCAGGCATGAGCTTAGCCAAGCGCATCATTCCTTGCCTGGATGTCACCAATGGCCGTGTGGTCAAGGGGGTGAATTTCCTGGAGCTGCGTGATGCGGGCGATCCCGTGGAGATTGCGCGCCGATATGATGAGCAGGGCGCGGATGAACTGACTTTTCTGGATATTACCGCCAGTTCTGACAATCGTGGACTGATTCTTGGCATCATCGAACAAGTCGCTTCGCAAGTATTTATTCCATTGACGGTGGGCGGTGGTGTGCGTGCGGTGGAAGATGTGCGCCGATTGCTCAATGCTGGTGCTGATAAAGTCAGCATTAATACTGCCGCAGTGACAAATCCTCAATTGGTGGCAGATGCTGCTAGCCGATTTGGATCGCAGTGCATAGTCGTGGCCATTGATGCCAAGCAGGTGGGTGACCATTGGGAAATATTTACCCACGGCGGACGCAACCCTACGGGTCTAAATGCGGTAGATTGGGCACGCAAGATGGTAGAGCTGGGCGCTGGCGAGTTGCTAGTGACTAGCATGGATCGTGACGGTACTAAAATGGGTTTCAATCTACCTCTGAATCGGGCAATCAGTGAGGCTGTGGATGTGCCCATCATTGCTTCCGGTGGTGTGGGGAACTTGGTGCACCTAGTCGAAGGCGTGAAAGAGGGCGGGGCAGATGCGGTGCTGGCTGCCAGTATTTTCCATTATGGCGAATATACCGTGCGTCAAGCCAAAGAATATATGCGAGAGCATGGGATTGAGGTGCGCTTATGAGTATGCAATGGCTGGAGCATGTTCAATGGACCGAGGATGGTCTGGTGCCCGTGATTGCTCAGGAAGTAGGGACCAACAAGGTATTAATGTTTGCCTGGATGAATCGCGAAGCTTTGCGCCTCACTGCTGAAAGCCGGCAAGCTGTTTATTGGTCACGTTCGCGAGGAAGGCTCTGGCATAAAGGCGAGGAGTCTGGTCATGTGCAGAAAGTGCATGAAATCAGATTGGATTGCGATGAAGATGTCATCTTGATTCAAGTGGAGCAGGTGGGTGGTATCGCTTGTCATACTGGGCGCCATGATTGTTTTTTCCAGAAGTTGGAACAGGAACATTGGATTGTTGACCAAGCGGTTATCAAGAATCCAGAGGATATTTATCACCATGAGTGATGTGCTAGATAGACTGGCTGAGTTGCTGGAACAGCGCAAAAGCGCAGATCCCCAGTCATCTTATGTCGCCAAGCTGTATGCAAAAGGCCTGGATGCTATCCTGAAAAAGGTAGGCGAAGAGGCAGCTGAGACGATTATTGCCGCCAAAGATGGCGATGCCGAGCAAATCATTTATGAAACCGCAGATCTCTGGTTTCATAGCCTCGTTATGTTGGCCCATGCAGGCTTAGGCCCTCAGGATGTACTGAAAGAACTGGCTAGGCGCGAAGGCTTGTCTGGGCTTGAAGAGAAGGCCTCTCGTCCGGTAGAGTGAGAATTAAGCGTTTTGAATTGGAGTTGAATATCAGATGAGTGCTGATTGTATTTTTTGTAAGATAGTGACGAATGATATTCCTTCCAATAAATTCTACGAGGATGATGAAGTCATTGCTTTTCACGACATTCGTCCTATTGCTCCCGTACATTTTCTGATTGTGCCGAAAATCCACGTGGAGAGCCTAGCTGGCTGCGATGCTTCGCATCAGTCGTTACTTGGCCAGATAATGTTACTGGCCCCCAAGCTTGCTGCGCAGTTAGGCTTGAAGGGCTTTCGCACTATGATCAATACTGGTCGCGAAGGTGGCCAAGAAGTTTTTCATTTACATATTCACGTATTTGGTGGTGGCGACACCGTGCCAAAAGTTTGAGATTAGGAGACTGGCGATGGGTTCATTCAGCATTTGGCATTGGTTGATCGTGCTTGCGATCGTAGTTCTGATTTTTGGCACCAAGCGTTTACGTAATCTGGGCAGCGATGTCGGTGGTGCGGTCAAAGGCTTCAAGGAAGCAGTCAACGAAGGTAAATCCGGCAATGCTGCGCTTGACGATGATGCCAAGGGGCAGACAATAGACAACGATATCAGGCACAAGGAAAAGCAGTAGCATTTCGAGTCGCCTGTGTTCGATATTGCTTTTTCAGAACTGGTGGTGATCGGGATCGTGGCACTTGTGGTCATTGGTCCGGAAAAACTTCCTAAGGTTGCCCGCACGGTAGGCCTGCTGTTGGGGCGGGTGCAGCGTTATGTCAATAACGTCAAGTCTGATATCAGTCGGGAGTTGCGGTTTGAAGAGTTGCAGCGATTGCAGTCTGATATGCGCGATGCCGAGTCTGCCTTGAAGCAGGTGGGAACTGATATAGAGCAGGAGGTGCAGCAAATGGCTTCTTCTGCCCAAGGTAATCTAGAGTCTCAAGTCCATGACCATCCTGTGGAAGATGGTACAAAAAAACGCGGCATACCAGATTGAATAATCCCTCTGATACTTTCGTCTCGCACCTGATTGAGTTGCGTGATCGTCTGTTGCGCATCATTATCGGGATCGTCCTGATTACAATGGTGCTGTTCCCATTTGCTAACGATATTTATCATTTCTTGGCGCAGCCTCTGCTGCAAAGCCTGCCTGTGGGTGGACGGATGATTGCCACGGATGTGACAACACCATTCTTTGTGCCGATGAAAGTCGTCCTGCTAGCAGCGTTCATGATTTCGTTGCCGCATACGTTGTACCAGATATGGGCATTTGTCGCCCCCGGTCTTTATACACATGAGCGACGCTTGATCGGGCCACTGGTGTTTGCGAGTACCCTGCTATTCTTGTTTGGCATGGCGTTTGCGTACTTACTGGTTTTTCCTGTCGTGTTCGGTTTTATTACTCATACAGCTCCAGAAGGAGTGGCTGTCATGACGGACATAGGGAAATACCTGGATTTTGCCATTACCTTATTTATTGCTTTTGGTTTGGCGTTTGAGGTGCCCGTGGCTGTAGTATTGTTAGTGAGCGCTGGCATTGTTAGTGTCGCTTCGCTGCGCGAGGCACGCTCTTACGTCATTGTTGGTGCATTTGTCCTTGGGGCGATTTTTACTCCGCCTGACGTGATTTCCCAGGTAATGCTGGCCGTGCCTTTATGGTTGCTATATGAGGTGGGTATTCTAGTTGCAGGCCTGATACAGAAGAAAAGTCGGCAACAACTGCATTGAGTTGTTGCCTTTGGGTGGGCTACTTGAGGCTGGACTCTGCTATTCCCGGTTGCGTGCTAGTTGAGGTGTGGGGCGTTTGCCGATCATGATGGGTAGTACCAGTTCGTTTTCATTGCGGGCGAGCTTGATCATTACCTTCTTATCCGGTTTGAGGTTGGAGATCACATTCAGCATGGTCGAGCTGTCGATGACCTCCCTGCCATCAATTTCAAGTAGGATATCCCCAGGCCGTAATCCCGCCTTGTCCGCGGGGCCGCCGCGGACAAGGCCAGCTACCAGAGATCCTCGCACTTGCTTCAAGTGAAAGGACTCGGCCAGTTCCGGTGTGATGTCTTGTGCTTCTATGCCAATCCAGCCACGAGTGACACTACCCTGACGGATAATTTGCTCCATGACTTGCTTTACCAGGCTTACAGGGATAGCAAATCCTATACCCATGGAACCGCCGCTACGGGAGTAGATGGCACTATTGATACCGACCAAATTGCCTTCGGTATCAATGAGTGCGCCACCGGAGTTGCCTGGATTGATCGGGGCATCGGTCTGAATAAAGTTCTCAAAGGTGTTAATCCCGAGATGACTGCGACCAAGGGCGCTAATAATGCCCTGAGTAACGGTTTGTCCAACACCGAAAGGATTGCCAATCGCCAATACAACATCTCCTACACTGAGATTGCTTGGTTGGGCAAAAGTAATAGCAGGCAGGTTGCGGACATTGATTTTCAGGACAGCAAGGTCGGTTTCAGGGTCTGTGCCGACGATGCGAGCGGGAAAGGTCCTGCCATCCGGTAATGCAACTTCGATTTCATCTGCAGATTCAATCACGTGGTGATTGGTCAGAATTAGCCCTTGACTGTTAACAATAACGCCGGAACCTAGACTATTTTCGCGTTGGCTTTGTTGTTCGTCCATTTGATCACCGAAAAAGTGGCGAAACAAAGGATCATCCATGAATGGGTTAGCGGAGGATTGATTCGCTTTTTTTGAAGTGAAAATGTTGACTACGCTAGGCATTGCCGCTTGTGCCGCATGGCGATAGGAGCCTGGTTGTGTGTGGTTGTCTTCAGCTTGAGAAGGCGCTTCTTTGATTGAGGTCGCCGATTTTTCATTCAGGGGCAGAAGTTGCGGGTAGAACAATTGCACTACGAAAAGAGCAGCGAGACTGATAGTGACGGTCTGTGCAAAAATAAGCCAGAGTTTGCGCATGTTGATGTCGACGTTGCGAATCTAAATGTTGGAGATGTCAATGAAATTGAAAGAGCTGGTTGATTATACCGGACAATTTCTTGAGGTAGAGCGCTTCAAGGATTATTGTCCGAACGGATTACAGGTGCAAGGCCGTGATGAAGTTAGGAAGCTGGTGTCTGGAGTGACGGCCAGTATGGCTTTGCTTGAGGCTGCAAAATCGGCGGGTGCTGATGCGGTCTTGGTTCATCATGGATATTTCTGGCGTAACGAACCGCCTGTGGTAACGGGGGTTAAACATGCGCGATTGAAGTTCTTGTTACAGCATGACATAGGTTTGCTGGCATATCACTTGCCGCTGGATGCTCATCGGGTGCTGGGCAATAACGCCAGGCTAGCGCAAATCATGAATATTGCAATAGAAGGTTGGACAGGGGAACAAGGCCTTATCGCGTATGGATCCTTAATTAAGGAAAGTACATTGGCTGAGTTTGCCGATGTGCTGGCGGTAAAGTTGCAACGCACGCCACAGATATTTGGTGAGCCTCAGAGGAAAATACGGCGTATTGCGTGGTGTAGTGGTGGGGCGCAAGGCTATTTTGAGGCTGCTATTGCGCTGGGTGTTGATGTATATATCAGTGGAGAAGTATCTGAGCAGGTGTTTCATTTGGCTCAAGAAACTGGCGTAGCCTACATTGCAGCGGGGCATCATGCTACCGAGCGTTATGGTGTGGAGATGTTGGGACGGCATCTGGCAGAGAAATTTGCCTTGGAATATGAGTTTATTGATATAGAAAATCCCATATAACCCAATGATTATTAAGTTTAAATTTAACTAATTGTTTCATTTTTGTTGGGATTTCTGTAGAATTCTGCCCTTGCTTGACTGGACGCGCTGCGTTTGGTCATGGCCTTTACTACTATCCGACGGGTTTCACGTTGCCCGTCGGGCATTCTTCAAGTGAGATATGAATTATGATGACCTTGTATTCCGGTACTACCTGTCCTTATAGCCATCGTTGCCGCATCGTGTTGTTCGAAAAAGGCATGGACTTTCAGGTGATTGATGTGGATATGGCGAACAAGCCGGAAGACTTGGCGGTCATCAATCCGCATAACACCGTGCCTGTGCTGGTTGAGCGTGATTTGGTGCTTGAGCAAGCTAATATCATCAATGAATATATTGATGAGCGTTTCCCTCATCCGCAACTGATGCCAGCTGATCCCGTAATGCGTGCCCGTGCCCGTTTGTTCTTGCATAACTTTGAAGAGCAACTCTTTAGCCATATTGCAGATATCGAGTCGGGGAATACTAAAGCAGCCGATAAGGCGCGTGCGACGATTCGGGACAATCTGACCCAGATCGTGCCGCTGTTTAGTCGTCAGGAATATATTTTGGGTGATGAGTTTTCTATGCTGGATGTTGCCATTGCGCCGTTGCTCTGGAGGTTGGGGCATTATGGTATCGAGCTTCCAAAGCAAGCTGCCCCTTTACTAAAATACGCAGAACGTATATTCTCTCGCCCGGCTTACATTGAAGCAATGACACCTTCTGAAAAAGCAATGCGCAAATAGGTGGGGAAATGAGTGAAATTACCTCAACCAAACCATATATGGTGCGCGCTATTCATGAGTGGTGTACGGATAATGGTTTGACGCCGCACTTGTTGGTTGCTGTCAATTCGCAAACTGTAGTGCCCATGGCTTACGTAAGAGATGGGCAGATTGTACTAAATATTAATTACGGTGCTACAAAAGGTTTGCATATTGGCGCGGATGCTGTTACATTCTCAGCCCGTTTCAACGGTGCATCAAATGAGTTGTATGTGCCCATGAGTGCGGTGCGAGGAATATTTGCTCGCGAGAATAATCAGGGTATGTTTTTTGATGTGGATTCGCCTGAGGATCCAAGTGAAAAAAATACTCAAGGTGCTGACGGTGAGGCGGTTGCCTCTTCTGATGTGCCGGTAGTCAAAAAACCCTCGTTAAGGGTGGTGAAATAACAAGTTTTAGTTGTGCCGGATTAGCTCAGTTGGTAGAGCAGCGCACTTGTAATGCGAAGGTCGTCAGTTCGATTCCGACATCCGGCACCATTTCTTTCAAAATGCGTTTGACACTAAGTCAAAATATACGCATAATCCCGGGTTCTGTTTGGAGGGGTGGCCGAGTGGTTAAAGGCGACGGACTGTAAATCCGTTCTCTCAGAGTACGAAGGTTCGAATCCTTCCCCCTCCACCAGCATAGAATTTGGAGCCAGGGTATAGATTTCTGGTTAGATGTGCGGGTGTAGCTCAGTTGGTAGAGCACTTGCCTTCCAAGCAAGATGTCGCGAGTTCGAACCTCGTCGCCCGCTCCAGTTCAAAATCAGAATTTAAGAATTGCCCATGTGGCTCAGTGGTAGAGCACTCCCTTGGTAAGGGAGAGGTCGCGGGTCCGATTCCCGCCATGGGCACCATTTGGTGCTTGGATATTAAACGCACACATTAACTTGATAAAGTCGGTTAAAGGAAACGGAAATGGCAAAAGGTAAATTTGAGCGGACGAAGCCGCACGTCAACGTAGGCACGATTGGTCACGTTGACCATGGTAAGACAACATTGACGGCAGCGATCACCACT